>JBJMWM010000001.1:0-168986 GCA_045810105.1 Steroidobacteraceae bacterium
CACACAACATTCACCTCCGGTTTAACTCAGGTTAGCTCTTTTTGTCCGCAGGACGGCTATAACTCCCATCCCTTCACAACATTATGCATAGAGCAGCTCATGGAGCACAGATGGGGTGAACGCCTCGAAGTAGCGGTTCCGGTCCGTATTCGCGCCCCATATGGCCTTGTTGGAAGTGGCCTGGTCGTCAACTTTAGCGTCAGCGGGGCTTTCATTGCCACCACCCTGCCCGTCGCTGCGCTGTCAAAAGTCAGGGTGAGCTTTCGATTCGGGCGGCGCGCCACCCAAATCATGCACCTGGGCAGCTCCACCTTCGTAGCTCAGGTGGTCCGTCAGAACGCCGCCGGGTTTGCGGTCGAGTGGTGCGAGTTTGGTACCGAAGACGTCGTGACTTTCGCCAACACCTATCGCAGCGGCGTCGCATCCACCCATTACCGGCCCAGCGCGCCGGCATCAACCCTGCTCAGCGCGAAGCGCCCCTGAGATGGGCACTTCGATCGCGCAGTGCACCCCCGCCGGGCCGATTTCATACCGAGTCCTGGCATTCAACTGGTAAGGCAGCGCACGCTCGATCAGCTCACGGCCGTAGCCGCTGTTCTGCGCCGCAATGGCCGGATCGGGAATGTCCACGCCGCTCTCGCGCCAGTCGATGTTGAGTCGCCGATTGGTGCCGTCTTCATTCTCCGTGACGTGCCAACCGACGTGCAGGCGCCCCGCAGGACTGGCAATAGCTCCGTATTTAACGGCGTTGGTGGCGAGCTCGTGCAGCGCGAGAGCCAATGTCTGGACAGTGCTCGAGCGCAGCCGCACGCCTGACGGCCCCTGCAGGAATACTCTGCCGGAGGTCGCACCATGCGCCGCCAATTCCGCCCGCAACAGCTCATCGAACATCACCCGCTCGCCTTCCGAGTTACGCGACAGCATCCGCTGGACACGTGCCAATGCCGCAAGCCGCTCGCCATAACGTCCCCGGTAATCCTCGAGCGATCGGCTTTCCGCGAGCGACTTGTCCGACAACGAGCGTACCACCGCGATCTGGTTCCGGGTGCGATGTTGCAACTCGGTTACCAACACCTGCAGACGGTCGGATGCTGCCTTCTCCTCGGTAAAGTCTTGCGCGATACCGCCGATGAATTCGACGATGTTACCGCTACCTAACAGCGGAAAAGCCGTGTCGCGTATCCAGCGGACATGTCCGTCCGAGCGCCGCCTTATCCGAAACTCGTGCATCACTCTCTCACCTGCCCGCACGCGCCGCAAAGCGTCGAAGACGGCTCCGCGGTCCTCGGGGTCGATCAATTTGGCCCAGCGTTTCAGATCGTTGCCACCCACCGCTTCCTCGATGGGCGCACCGTACACCGCGCTGAAAGCCGCGCTCACAAATTTGAACTGCATGGCGTGGGCATCACGGATCCACAGGATGTCGGAGGAGGCTGCGGCAAATTCGCGGAACCGCTCCTCGCTCGCGTTCAGCGCAGCCTCTGCCTTCGCACGCTCCGCCGCCGCCCAGGTTCGTTCGGCTACCTCCCTTATCAAAACAATCTCATCCGCGGTCCACTCGCGTGCGCTGGAGGCGATAACATTCAGCGTCCAGACCAGCGCACCTTCTTTGATTACGGGGGCTGATGCGTATGCGCGAATTCCCAGCGCCCCGTACGCATCGCGTGTCTCGTCGCGGAGCGAATGAGAGACACCGGTATCGGTAATGACGACCGGCGGTCCCTTGCGCAAAGCGCCCAGTGTTCCAGTCGAGCTCGTCACTGCAAATTCCCTCTCCGGCCGGCCGTAGTAGGCCCGATCTGCGCCCAGGTAGCGGCCCAGCACGCGGGCGGCCTCGAATTGAATTCTGATAGGGTCGGCGAGCGGCCGCAGCACATCATCGAGCTGGAGCAGAAATGTCTTGCGCGCTTCGCTTTCGCGCAGCACCGACTCGGCGAGTTTGCGGTCCGTGATGTCACAGACCAGGGCATCGATAGTCACGCGGCCCGTCGCCGGATCGATCCGCACCCGGCCGCGTTCCTCGAGCCACACGGTCTTGCCGTCCCGCGGACGGATAACTCGGAACTGGCTCTGCCAGGCGCCGCCTCGCGCCAGGACACTGTTGACCAGATTGCGCTGTTGAGTCACCTCGTCTGGATGCACGAGTTGGTAATTCTGGGCGTCGCGTTCGAACGTCTGCCCTGGAAGCAGGCCCCACAGATCTGCCATCGTTTCCGATGCGATTGTCTGTCCGGTCGCCGCATCCCGGCGCCAGCTCGCCATGCGCGCGGCCTCGAAAACGGCGTTCAACTGCGCTTGTTTCTCCGCAAGCGCGATTCTTAGCTCATGCAATTGCGTTAACGCGTGGCTCTCCTGGAACATCGCTCATCATTACGCGCCAACGAGGCAGTGGCAACCTGTGAAGGCCTTCCGTGCCTTTGCCCAGACCGTCACAGTTGGGATCCGTGGCCAAACAACAACGGTGCTATTGTTCTGCTCTTAACGCAGGTTAATGTCACTCGGGCGGGTGCTTGCCTATGGTACATACAGTGAAGCAGAGAGCAGCCGCGGGCGCGGATGAGACGACTCCCGGCGACGAGCGCGATGAGCGTCAGCGCCGTGAGCAGTACTATCTTTTTGAGTATCGGCGCCAGATCCGCGGACTGCTGGCGATGATCCGCGCCATCGTGCGCCGCACGGCGCGTGCAGAGCAGTCAGTGGAGGAATATGCCGCTCTTCTCGAGGGAAGGCTCGGAGCCTTGGCCCGAGTCCAGGATATGTTGATGCGGGTTCCGGATGCAGGAGCCGATCTGATGGAGGTCGCGACCGCCGAGTTTCTCGCCCAGGGCGTACCGGAGGAGCGGATTGACGTGGCGGGACCCCCGGTGCCGCTCTCAGGCACCGTTGCTGGATCGCTTGCACTGGCGCTTCACGAGCTCACCACGAATGCAATCAGGTTCGGGGCACTCGGCGCGGCGCACGGCCGCGTCTCGCTGGCCTGGAACGAGAATGAGCGCGATGGTTTTGTGCGGCTCGAGTGGCGCGAGACGGGTGTGCCCGTCTTGCTCGCCGCGCCGCGGAATCACGGGTTCGGCGTGGAACTGCTGGAGCACACGCTGCCTTACCAGTTAGGCGCCCGCACGTCGGTCGAGTTCGCACCGGGCGGTCTTGCATGCGTGATCGAGTTTCGACCGCGTAGGACACGCCGGGAACCGCTCTGACGGGCTGCCGGGGCTAAAGGAGTCACTTCGTGGAGCAACTACAACCGGACGCCAGGTTGAACCTCATGGGATATCGCCTGCTGGTCGTGGAAGACGACTATTTCGTGGCACAGGATCTATGCGCCACGCTGCGGGAGTACGGCGCAACGGTGCTTGGCCCCGCCCCCAGCGTCTCGAGCGCACGCAGCTTGGCCAGCGCCCTGCAGCCGGACTGTGTACTCCTCGATATTAATCTTGATGGGGAGCTTGCCTTGGACCTGGCCCAGGAGCTTCAGGCACGCGGTTTGCGAACGGTCTTCACAACCGGGTACGACGCCTCTTTCGTTCCGAACCACTTGCGTCATACGGTCTGTCTGCAGAAGCCGGTGGATGCCACCGCGTTGTTGCGTTGCATTCGCGAGCAGCCCCCAGGTACCAAACCAGCATGATTCGCGTATCACGGCTCATCCGCAAGCTCGAGAACTTCGCGCCATTGTCCGAAGAGGAGAAGAGCGCGCTGATGGATGCGAGCACCACCATTCGCCGTTATGGGGCCCACGAGGACATGATCCAGGAGGGGGCACCCACGGACGGTGTGAAGATCATTCTCGACGGAATGGCTTGCCGCTACAAAGTGCTGCCCGACGGCCGCCGGCAGATCGTGGCCTACTTCATACCGGGGGACATGTGTGATCTGCGGCTTTTCCTGTTGAAGCGGATGGATCACTCCATCGGCACTCTCTGTACGGTCGAGGCCGCCCTGCTCCCACAGGAAAGCGTGCAGGAGTTAACCGAACGTTATCCGCGGCTCACGCGCGCGCTGTGGTGGTCAACACTGGTCGAAGAAGCGATATCACGGGAATGGCTCGTCAACGTCGGACACCGCACGGCCTTTGAACGAATGGCTCACCTGTTCTGTGAGATCTTCCTGCGCCTGCAGAGTGTGGGCCTGACCCATGAGAACCGCTGCGAGCTACCGCTCACACAGACCGAGCTTGCGGACACATTGGCGTTGTCCGCCGTCCACGTGAACCGCACATTGATGGACATGCGCCGGGCTCACCTCGTGACCTTCCAAGGCAGACAGCTCATCATCCACGACCGGCACGCGCTGCAGAGTGTTGCGGGCTTCCACCCAAATTATCTGCACCTGGATGGCGAGGCCAACCGCGTCCCCACGGTACTCAAGCGCAACAGCGCCTGAGGCGATCGCTCAAGCAACGCGATGCGGCAGCGCGGCGGGATCCAACAGCAGCCTGCGGATGTCATTAGCTCGCAACTGCGCGTCCTCAGCCTGGCGCGCGTACTCCTGAGCGGCGTGCGTGTCGCCACGCGCGTTCGCATCGGATTGCAGCTCGCGCAGCAGAAACAGCCGTTCATCTATCGCACGCAAAACACTCCACAATCCCTCATCGATCGTGATATCGAGATCCGCCATCAGGCTCTTGGGCGCAAACGCATGCCCGGTGTGGCAGCGATAGCGCGTGAAGCTACCCTCTTTAATCTGGAACATGGCGCCGTGACAGTGCGGGCAGGTGTTCGGTGAGAGGACGCCCAGGGAGGTAATTCCGGCCGCAAGGGGGTTCTCGCCGGCGGCAATGCTGCTCTCGATCGAGAGCGAGCGACGTGCCTGGCGCCCGGCGGCCGGATCGACTGCCTGTTGGGTCAGCGACGCCAGCAACGCCGGGATGTCGGCGAGCTTGACGATGTGATCAACTTCCACGTGTTGGATCGCGCTGGAGGGCATGGATGGATATTCGGCTTCCTGCGGTGATTGTACGACGGCGATACCGCCGCGATCCTTGACCGCCCACAGCCCTGCCGTACCGTCGTCGAGCATTCCCGTCAGGACCACGCCGATACAGCGCGGCCCGAAGTGCAAAGCCGCGGATCGAAACATGGCATCGATCGATGGCCGTGCGCGACTCTCGCGCGGCCCGCGTGTCAGCCGAACACAATCCGGTTCCAGGAGGAGGTGATGATCGGCGACGGCTACCGTCACGGAACCTGACCTGATCGGTGCACCGTCGCTTGCCGCTACTACGGTTAACGATGCGACGCGCCGCAGAATATCGGGCAACTGCGTCGGCGTGTGAGGCGACAAGTGCACGGTCACAAATACTGCCGCGGCGAGGTCAGGAGGCAAGCGCGGCAGCAGTTTTGACAGCGCGCTCAGACCTCCCGCGGAGGCACCGATCAGGACAATATCGCGCTTGTACATAGCATCAGGAGCCTCTATGAACCAGCCGCGCAATCACTGCAAGCAGGCGGTCGGGGTCAACAGGCTTGGACAGGTGTTCGTCAAAGCCCGCGTCCAGAGCCATCTGCCGGTCTTCCGGCCGTGCGAACGCCGTTAGTGCGATGGCGGGTACGTGCCCCCCTTCGTCACTGGCCTGCGACCGGATCGATCGCAGCAACTGGTACCCGTCAACACTTGGCAGGGCGATGTCACTGATGATGACATCGGGAGTTCTATTCGCAATGGCCTCGTGCGCGGCAGCAGCCGAGTCAACAGCCACGACATCCGCGCCGTATTCATGCAGCAGCCGGCGCGTCGTGTCGCGCGCGCTCGCCTCGTCCTCAACCAGCAGAATGCGCGTGCCGCCAACTCCGACGCCATCAGCATCTGTCATGTCGGCGCTGGGCCGCGCGCCTGAGTCAGCAGCTTCCGCCACTCCGGACCTGGCGGGCAATGGCATGCGAACGGTGAACGTGGTTCCATGACCCTCACCTTCGCTATAGATCCGGATGCTGCCGCGATGCAGCTCGACCAGTTGCTTGGCTATGGCAAGCCCGAGTCCCAGGCCCCCATGGCTGCGCGCGGTGCCCACGTCGGCCTGGCGGAAACGGTCGAATGCGTGCGCCAGGAATTCCTTGCGGATCCCGATACCCGTGTCAGTAACTATGATCTCGACATTGTCCCCATCGCGGCGCGCGATGATTTCGACGCGCCCTCCCGAGGGCGTGAACTTGACCGCGTTGCTCAGGAGGTTCCACACAACCTGTTGAATCCGGTCCGGGTCAGCGCGGACGATGCCGATCTCGTCCGAAAGCTGCGAACTAAGGTTGATTCCGCGGTTGTCACTCAACGGCCGCACGGCTTCCACCGCATCCTGGATCAATCCCGCAAGCCGCGTCTCGCGCAAGGCGAGGCGCAGCTTGCCGGAAGCAATGCGCGATACATCCAGAAGGTCATCGACCAACTGCTGTTGTGCCAAGGCTGCGCGTTCGATCATCCGGACGCCCTCCAGCCTGTCGCTCTGCGGCAGCGTGTCGGACTGTAGCATCCGCGTCCACAAGCGGATCGTGTTGAGTGGCGTGCGCAGCTCGTGACTCACTGTCGATATGAATTCATCCTTCGACTTGTTGGCGCTGACGGCTTCGGCCTGCGCACTTCTAGCCGCGGCCGTGGCGGCATAAAGTTGGTCTTCGGCAGCCTTGTGCGCGGTTGCATCGCGTATGAATTTTACGAAGCCGCCGCGCCCGCCCGACGCCGTCTGCAGCGAGGTGAGAACACCGCTTGCCCAGAATTGGGAACCATCCTTGCGCACATGCCACCTTTCATCGGCAGCGCGCCCGCTCTGGGCGGCCTCTTGTAATTCGATGCGCGGCATTCCAAGGGCCCGGTCATCGGCAGTGAACAGTATGTCAATGGATCGGCCGACGATTTCGTCCTGTGCCCAACCGAACATGAGCGTTGCGCCGGTGTTCCACACCAGGACCGTACGCTCAGAATCGATGAAGATGATCGCGAAGTCCGTTGCCTTCTCCACGAAAAGCCGCACGCGATCCTCGGCATCGCGTAGCGCGTTCGCCGCCGATTTTCGCTGCGTAACATCCGAGAACGCCCCCACGACGGCGACCGTCGCTCCGGTGGAATCACGTACGGGGGATGTACTGACCGACCACACTCTCGCCTCGCCGGCCGAGTTCGTCACTACCATCTCTTCGTCGGTGATCACTTCACCCGTCGCGAGCGAACGTGCAAGCGGCCACTCGTCGGCCCGATACGCCCTGCCGCTGACATGGCTGCCCTGCACGCCCAGAAGAATCGGCAGGTCACTGCCCCGCTGAGCGGCCCGCTCGGCGAGATTTGGGAACAGGGATTCCGCGCGGTGGTTCGCAAACATCAGGCGCCCAGAGGGTGCCTGCAGGATCACGATAGCCACCGGCATCTGCTCCAGCACCGCCTGCACGCGCTCCTGCGCCGCGAGGATCTCCTGTTCTGCCCGCTTACGCAGCCCGACATCCACAAAGGTAATCACCACCCCTTCGATGCGGTTCTCAGCAGTCCGATAAGGAAGAGTCCGCCGCAAGTACCAGCGCCCACTGTGACTGCGAACCTCCCGCTCCACGGGAACGAGTCTCTGCAGAACGCTGCGCGCATCCGCGAGGAGATTGTCGTCGGTGAATTTCTGCGCAAGGTCCGTGACGCGGCGTCCAACATCCGATTCGATGAGCTCCAGCAGATCGCTCATCGCAGAAGTAAAGCGGCGCACGCGAAAGTCGGAGTCGAGAAACAGCACCGCGATGTCCGTACTGCTGAGCAGGTTGGCCAGATCATTCGTCGTCGCCTCGAGCTGCGCGATCTTCGTCTGCAACTGGTTGTTGACCGTGGTGAGCTCTTCATTGACCGACTGCAACTCCTCCTTGCCGGTCTCGAGCTCCTCATTGCTGCTCTGCAGCTCTTCGTTGATCGAGATTGATTCCTCGTTGGAAGCCTTGAGCTCCTCGCTGGTTGCCTCGAAGGCTTCGATCGTGTTCTGCAACTCCCGCCGCAGTGCGCGAATCTCCGCGTAGGCACCCGGGCTCACCGCCGCTGTCTGCGCTTCCACGTCCTGCGGCGCAGCGGTTGGAGCGTCGCTGTCGCAGGCTGCGTCCTGCTCGCCAGAACTGGACAGAATGCGAAAGCTGATCATGAAGTATTCGGGCGATCTGGCCTGAATGACCGGCTCGGCGGTCACTTCGACCGTACGCGAGGTGCTCGGGGAGTCGCCCATCTCCGCAGTTGCCTTTGAGCGCCCGTTCTCGCGGGTCGCCGCGCGCAAAGCGCTCCTTACAGCCATGCGCAGCGATGGCCGCACGAGCTGAAGCAGGTCGCGCGTCGGTTCGCCTGAGGGATGCTGTAGGAAGGCATCCGTGGCGCCGTGAAAGTAGGTGATGTGGTCCGATCGGTCGACGACTACGGTCGGCGGTCCATATCGTTCGAGCAGCGACCTCTGCAGCATGAGCGTCGCGGACGGACGGCCCGGAGCCAGTGTAGGAGCTTCAAACGCTCGCACGGCATCCTCATGAGGCCGCACGTTGAAACTGGGAAGCTCCGCGAAACGATGCTGGCCCGTACCCGCCCTGCGGTAAATACGCCATTTCTTGCTGACCAACTCGAACAGATGCTCGGAGCCGCCATAAGTCTCCGTGTTACCGAGGAGCATGTAGCCGCCATCCCGCAGCGAGAAATGCAGCAGGGCGAGCACACGCCGCTGCGTCTCCGGCTCCAGGTAAATGAGCAGATTGCGACAGGTGCACAAATCCACGCGCGAAAACGGCGGATCGCGCAGCACGTCCTGCGGAGCAAAAACCACCATGTCACGGATGTCCTTCTTGACACGGTAGGTGTGCTCGTCCTTGTCGAAAAAACGTTCCAATCGCTCGGGCGCGATGTCTCCCTCGATTCCGCCGGGGTAGACACCGGCCCGTGCCAGCGCGAGCGATTTGTCGGCCGTATCAGTCGCAAAAATCTTGGCCTCTACCCGGTCCTTGCCCTGCGCGCGCGCCTCTTCGGCGATCAACATGGCCAGGCTGTACGCCTCCTCACCACTGGCGCAAGCCGTCACCCAGGCGCGTATGGGCTGACCCTCCTCCCGTGATGCCACCAATGGGGCAATTACGGCGGCACGCAATGCCTCCCAGGCTTCCGGATCTCTGAAGAATCCCGTTACGTTGATCATCAGGTCATTCGCGAGTGCGCCGACCTCTTCAGGGCTCTCCCGCAAAAACGCTGCGTATTCGCCAATGTTTGCTACCTCGCTCAGGCCCATCCGCCGCTGAATCCGACGCAGCAACGTTGGCTTGCGGTAACCGCTGAAGTCATGGCGCGTGCGGGTTCTGAGAATCGCCAGCACTTCGCGCAGGTGCGCGCGGTCGCGTTCGAGCACCTCCTCTTCCGCGCGCGGACTCGACTCCGAACCAACATATGGATGACTCGCATACTTCTGCAGGGCCGCAGGAATATCCTTGGGTGCAAGGACCTGGTCCGCGTAACCGGCATGAATCAAGCTGCGCGGCATGCCCGGAAACGCGGCAGTTTCGGGCTCTTGTGCTATGCAGATGCCGCCAGCGGCCTTGATGGCCTGACAACCCGCCGTGCCGTTGGTGCCGGTGCCGGACAGAATGACCGCGATCGCTCGCTCCCTCTGCTCTTCCGCCAGCGAGCGAAAGAAGTCATCCACGGGTCTCCGGTGGCCCCGCTTCTCGACCGGCTCGCCCAGGAGCAGCCGCCCCTGCTGTATTGTCAGGGTAAAGCCTGGCGCAATGACGTACACATGATTCGCAGCGACGGTCATCCCATTCTCGACCTGGATGACCGGCATGGAGGTATGGCGGGCCAGGATCTCCGCCATCAGGCTCTGGTGCTCGGGCGAGAGGTGCTGAACGACAATAAAGGCCATTCCGCTGGCGGCACTGGCCCCATCGAAAAAGGCTTCCAGCGCCTCGACCCCGCCGGCCGAAGCACCAATCCCGACGACGGGAAATGGCAGGAAAGCCCGGTCGGCCAGACTCGTCGGGCCCATGGGACCGGCGTCCCGTCCCGCGTCCTCGGTGGCCGACTGCTGTTCCCGCTCTTCCATTCTATTTCCCGCCGCTGCCGCGAGGGCACACAACCCTCAGGTATGTTAACGCGCCGGGTGCCCTTGCGGGTGCGCTGCCGTCGTGATGCGCCGTCTCAGCTCACGTCGCGAACAACTGCGCGTCGATATCCTTGAATGCCTTGAACTCCAGGGCATTGCCGGAAGGATCCAGGAAGAACAGCGTCGCCTGCTCGCCCGGCTCATCCTTGAAGCGGATGTACGGCTCGATCACGAACTTGACCTGATGTTGCTCGAGCCTGCGCGCGAGCGCCTGCCATCCGTCCATTTCCAACACCACACCGCAATGAGGCACCGGCACCCCATGGCCATCCACCGGATTGTAGTGCGAGGCAACACGCCCGCCGCGCCCCAGGGCCGGATTCAGGTGACACACGAACTGATGGCCGAACAGATTGAAATCAACCCACTGCGCCGAACTGCGGCCTTCAGTGCAGCCCAGGACGGTCGTGTAGAAGTGGCGCGCCTCCTCGATGTCGCGCACCTGCACGGCAATGTGAAATGGCGTGAGAGTCATGTTTACTCCGGTACCTGCGCGCCCGCTGCCGAGAGGCGCCGCGGCGATAACATCGGCGCGTTCAGCCCAAAATCGGCCAGGTGCGCAGGAAAAGGCAGTCCGCGCGCGAGCGCTGCGCAAGCCTCGCCCATGGCGGCCGAAGTTTGAATTCCATAACCGCCCTGGGCCGCAACCCAGAAGAAACCCGGGGTGTGCGGATCGAACCCACCGACGAGACTGCCGTCGGCCACGAACGACCGCAGTCCCGCCCAGACGCGCGCCGGCCTTGGGATCGTGAGCGTCGTCATCGATTCGATCCGATCGATCGCCAGCGCAATATCCAACTCCTCCGCCTGCACGTCCTGCGGCTCGACGGGATCCGCGTTGGCCGGCGATCCCAGCAACATCCCCGCTTCGGGTTTGAAATACCAGTCATCCTCCGCGCCCATCACGGCCGGCCAGGCTGAGGTAGCAATCCCCTGCGGGGGTGGAAAAGTGAACGCCGACCGGCGCCGCGGCTCGATTCCGATCGGAGCAACTCCCGCCATGTGCGCGATGGCGTCAGCCCACGCACCGGCCGCATTCACGAGCACCGCAGCGGAATATGTTTTCTCGCCCGCATGCACCTGCCAGTACGAGCCCTGGCGCTCGATGCGCGTCACTTCCGCATCACATTGCAAGATTCCGCCGCGGCGGCGCATCTCACGCAGATAGCCCTGGTGAAGTGCGTGCACATCGATGTCGCAGGCTTCCGGCTCGTATACCGAACCGATTACCCGGTCCGCCCTCAGCACCGGCACCATCGAACAGGTCTCGGCCCTATCCAGCCGCCGAGTCACGGTCGACGACGGGCGAACCTCCTCCCAATACTCCTCCAATTGCCGCTCCTGCTCATGAGACGCGACGAACAGCGTCCCCCGCGGCGTGAGCACAGGATGTTCCGTAAATCCGTGGCCCGAGCTTGCAAAAAAAGGCCGGCTGGCGCGCGTCAGCGCACGGACCTGCGCCGGACCATAGCTCTCTATGAACAGCGCAGCCGAGCGTCCCGTAGAGTGGTAACCGGGCTGCGGCTCGCGTTCCAACACCACCACCCGCGCATGCGGCGCGAGCCAATAAGCCACCGAGGCACCGGCAATGCCGCCGCCGATAACGATGAAGTCGTCCATCACGAAAGTATGCCACAGCCGGCCCGGCCGGGAGGACTACCGCATCCGCTGGCGCGCGGAAGCTACTGAGCGGTCTCCTTACGCAAATCCGCCACGTTAGCGGCCGTTATGTTGGATGGAGAGGAGCCGAACCGTGCCGTGATGTAGTTGGCCACAGCCGCGACTTCCGTATCCGAATAAGCGCTTCCAAATTGCGGCATATACAGACTGCCGTGCGCACTATCGCGCGTCGTGCCACCCACCACGACCTGCACCACGTTGGTTGCTGTTGGATCGTTGACCGCGCGCGTGCCGGCCAGATTTGCATAGTCGAGTACCGGGCTCAAACCGCTCCACCCGTGGCAGCTCACGCAGGCGCCTTCGTATATCTCCTTACCGCGCGGATCGACCGCGGCGGCGACCCCCATGTTATGATCATCCGGAGCAGGCGCGTTCTTCACGGGCGGTTGATCGCCGCCTTTGACTGCAGGCACCGTGCTCACGTATGCGGCCAACGCCGAAATATCACCGGGAGTCAGATATCGCAGGCTGTTTTCCACAGCCTCGCCCATGGGGCCATCGGCGGTGCCGCGGCCCGTGGCATGGCCCTTGCCGAGGTAGCTCGCGATCTCCTCGGGCTTCCAGTCGCCAATTCCGGTTTCCTTGTCGGAGGAGATGTTGTACGCCATCCAGCCGGCCTGCTTGGTGCCGGCAAACTTCTGCCGGTTGTCGAGCGCAAAGCCAACATTCCGCGGCGTGTGGCATTCACCGCAATGGGCCATTGCCTCGGCCAGGTAGGCCCCGCGGTTCCACTCCGCACTGCGCTCGCTGTTGGGCTGGAACCGCTTGTCCGGATTGAACATCGCGGACCACATGCCCATCGTCCAGCGCTGATTGAACGGAAACGAGAGCGTGTTGGTGGGCCGCGGCGCGGCGACCGGCTGCAAACTGAACAGATACGCCTTGATTGCAAGCGCATCAGCATCGGTCATGTACGTATACGATGCATACGGCATCGCCGGATAGAGGCGTGTTCCATCACGCGCAATCCCGTTACGCACCGCGCGCAGGAACTCCGCGTCGCTGTATTCGCCGATACCGGTTTGCCTGTCAGGCGTGATGTTGGTTGCATAGAGCGTGCCGAAGGGCAGTACGAATGGCCTGCCGCCAGTGAACTGCTCCCCGCCCTCCTTGGTGTGGCAGGCAACGCAATCAGCCGCGCGGGTCAGATACTGACCCCGTTCTATGAGAGTCGCACCCTGAAGCTCCGTGGGCACGCCCGTGGGCCCCACCCCGGAAGCACTCGACACGGTGGCACGCTTGCCGCCGGCGAAATCCATCGGCCCGGGCGCCATGACCAGCCACAAACCGAATCCCACGGCAATGAGCAGCACCACGGCGATGCCAATGAGAAGCGCTCGCCCGGCAGCGCCACGTTCGGAAAATCGCGCCATTGTGTTCTTCCTCGTTGGTCTGCTTCCGGTCAGGTCGTTGCGGCTACGACGCCCGCGCGCCGACATCAAGCGCTAGCAGGTTTCTTGCCCGCCAGCACGTCGCGATCAATGGGCAGCCGCCGCAGAGCAATGCCGGTGGCCGCAAAGATCGCGTTGCGTAGAGCCGGAGGTCCGGCAGTCGTGCCGCTCTCTCCAATTCCACCGGGCGCCTCGCCACTCGGAATGAGGTATACCTCGACAGGCGGCGCCTGATCGATGCGCAGCATCCGGTAGTCGTGAAAATTACTCTGCCGCACACGCCCCTTGTCGATCGTAATCTCTCCGTACAGCGCAGCGGTCACCCCGAATAGAATACCGCCCTGGATTTGCGCGATCACCGTATCGGGATTGACGACAATACCCGTATCTACGGCCGCGACGATCCGGTGCACGTGGACCTCGCCGGCCGCGCCCACTTCCACTTCCGTGACCGTCGCAATGTAACTGCCAAAAGCCCCCTGCACTCCTACACCGCGGCCAGTCCTGCCACCATGGCGCGCGGCGACAGGCTCTCCCCAACCGGCTTTGCTGGCAGCGCGCTCGAGAGCGGCCTTCAGCCGAGGCGTCTTGCCGAGCAGAGCGCGCCGGAAAGCGACCGGGTCCTGGCCGGCTTTCTTGGCCAGCTCGTCCACGAAACTCTCGACGGCAAACACGTTGTTGTTGGGACCCACGCCTCGCCAAAATCCGGTCGGCACACCCGGTGGCTCGGCCTGGACGTACTCGATGCGCAGGTTCGGAATGTCGTAGGGCACATCCACCGCGCTATCCACCGCATCGATGTCGATCCCTTTCTGAAAGGCGGGCGGAAGCCAACGCGCAAGAATGGCAGAGCCGGCAACCCGGTGGCGCCAGCCGACGATCTTTCCACCGGACAGCGTTGCAGCGAGGCGGTCCCGGTACACCGGCCGGTAGACGTCGTGCTGCATGTCCTCTTCGCGCGTGTACACCAACTTCACCGGGCCATCGACCTTCTGGGCAACGCGGACAGCTTTTTCGACGTAGTCCACTTCGAGCCGGCGTCCGAAGCCGCCGCCGATCAAGTGGTTGTGCACGAGGACTTTCTCGGGCGGCAGGCCAGTGACCTTGACAGCGATGGCATGCGCGCGCGCCAGCACCTGTGAGCCCACCCAAACCTCACAGCTATCGGGGCGGACATGCGCCGTGCAATTCAAGGGCTCCATCGTCGCGTGCGCCAGGAAAGGCAACTCGTAATCCGCTTCGAAACGATCGCCCTGGCCCAGAGCGCCGGCAGCATCGCCAACAGACTTCGCGACGGCGCCTTCCTGCTCTGAAGCGGCGCGCAACTGCTTCCAGACTTCGTTGGAGTCCACCGTCGCGTGCGGACCGGACGCCCAGGTGATTTTGAGTGCCGCCACGCCCTGCTTCGCCGCCCACATGTGATCGCCGACGACCGCGACAAAATCGTCCAGGACGATCACCTGCCGGACACCCGGCAGGGTCTTGGCCTTCGAGTCATCGACACTGCCTACCTTGCCGCCAAATTCGGGGCAGATGGCCAACGTGGCAAATTTCACGCCGGCGGGCATTACATCGATGCTGTACTGCGCCTTGCCGTTGACCTTGTCGGGGGTGTCGAAACGCTTCAGCGGCTGACCGATCAGCTTGAAGTCCGTGACAGCCTTCAGCGGTGGATCCGGAGGCGGCGTGAGGCCGGACGTGTGATCGACCAGCGCTGCGTAGCTGAGTTTCTTACCGCTCGCGGTGTGGATAACTTCGCCATGCTCGGTCTTGCAGCCGGCCGCGTTCGTATTCCAGACCTTTGCGGCAGCCTGAATCAACACGGCACGCGCGCCGGCGCCTGCCTTACGCAGCGGCAGCCAGAACGCACGCACTGAATTGGAATTGCCGGTCACCTGTAGTCCGAACACCGGATTGGCATATAACTTGTCGTTGGGTGGCGCGTGTTCCAGCACGACCCGCTCGAATGCGGCGTCGAGCTCCTCGGCCAGTATCATGGCAACTGCCGTATAAATGCCCTGCCCCATCTCCACCTGCGGCATGACCAGTGTCACCACGCCCTGGCGGTCTATCCGGATGAAGGCGTTAGGCTCGAAGCGCTGGGCCTGGGCTGCGGCTGCAGATTGACGTGCTGCGCCTCGTCCGACGGGCAGATAGAACCCGACCAGAAGGGCACCGCCCGCGGCCGCTCCGGCCTTCAGCACCGCCCGCCGGGCGGGATCTGCAGGCTTGCCCCGTTCCGCGGCGGGGTCGATGGGCTCTGCGGTCGTCGAGCGGGTCATGATTGGGCTCCGGATGCACGTTTGATGGCATCACGGATGCGCACGTAGGTCGCGCAGCGGCAAATGTTTCCGGCCATTGCCGCATTGATGTCAGCGTCGCTGGGCTGTGGTTTGGCGCTCAACAGCGCTGCCGCGGACATGATCTGTCCGGACTGACAGTAGCCGCACTGTATGACTTCCAGCTCCAGCCAGGCCTTCTGCACCTGGGCGCCCACCGGAGTGGTCCCGATTCCCTCGATAGTCGTAATGGAGCGGGCGCCAACCGCACTGACCGGTAAAACACATGATCGGACGGGTGTACCGTCCAGATGTACGGTACACGCACCGCATTGGGCGATTCCACACCCAAACTTGGTTCCGGTCAGGCCCACGAGATCGCGCAGTACCCACAGGAGAGGCATATCCCCCGGGGCATCGACGCTGCGATCCTCGCCATTGATGTGCAGAGTGATCATTCAGTGATGATAAATATGGGTGAGCCTCAATTAATTGTACGTTACTGATAGGGCTCGTGAGAACCGCGCCAAATTTCCCACCAATCGGGACAAGTGGTCCACTACAGTTTGGAACGATACTCCGTCTGCACCGCCCTGATGCGCTTGTCGGTACCGAAGAAGGCGTGCTTTGACATGTCCACCGAGTACTTGCTGGCCTCGGGATGCCGTCCCAGCCCTTCGGCCAGGGCGCGGATGTGGTGGGGACCCGCTCCGCAGCAGATTCCCAGGTACTTGATGCCCATGGCATAGGCGTCCCGTCCGAAATCAAACATTTCGGAACGCGTGGCGGCGAACGGATCCAACCCGACCGGAAACGCGCGCGCATTGTCGCGGCACGGGTCGGTGAGCGACATGAAAGATGGCTGCTCTTCGGTCGTGCGGTAGGGCACGGGAAGTGCCGCCACGTCGCACTTCACCGCTGCGCGGATCTCCTTGAGCGCTGGCATCATGGTCCGGGGTCCGCGGTGACAGTTCAGACCCACCACTTGCGCGCCCGCCGCTTCCAGCCGCTGACAGGTCTCCGCCGCGCTCCACCCCTCCCGAACCGACAGCTCACGCTTAATGGCCACGGTCACCACCGCGGGCACTTTCGAATATTTCTGGATGGCCTCGAGCGCCATCAGCGCCTCCTGGCCCCAGGAGAAGGTCTCGGCAACGATATAGTCCACCCCGGCAGCGGCCGTCCAGCCCACCTGCTCCGCGAAAATCCGCGCCACTTCCTTGAGCGATTTGCGGTCGTTGGGGTCGTAGATGTTGGTATTGCAGAGGTCGCCGGCAAACAGGGTGTGCGTCTTGCGAGCGACCTTTTTCGCGATCTGCAGCGCGGCCTGGTTCATCGGCACGAGGTCCTTCTCCCGGCCGATCACCCGCAATTTTTCACGATGCACATAGTAGGTCAGTGCCTGCGTGACGTCGGAGCCCGCATGTACGAAATCCATGTGGAGCTGTTCCACGACCTCGGGATGCTCGGTGAGTACGGTCGGTACGAAGGCGCCTGCCTGCAGGTAGCCACGCCGCTCCAGCTCAAACACGTAACCCTCCGCGCAAATCACGGGTCCCGCCGCGAGCCGCTGCAGGAGGCCGGGCTCCTTGTACGGCTGGGAGCCCGGCTTGGCGAGCGGTTTGGGCCTCCCTTTCAGGGGCGATTTCCGGACTGATTTGCTGGTGGCCATCTGTTCCTCCTCACGATTACTCGTTTGCTACAGCAAGGTGGACCGCGCCTTGCGCCGCTTTGGGAGGAGTTCCGAACCGTTCGATCAACCACGAGCGGAACAAGGCGATCGCCGTGTCGCCCAGGGCTTCCGGATGAGTGATGAGATAGTAACCAAACCCATCATCCAACTCCGCGGCGAATGGCTTGACCAGGCGGCCGGCGCGAATCTCGTCGGCAAACAGATGGGTGTCGCAGAGCGCGATGCCCTGCCCGCTGAGCGCGTACTGCACAGCAAGCACCGCCGTGTCGAATACCAACCCGCGCTCACAGTTGACCGTTGCAATCCCATTCTGGCGGACGAACTGCAACCAGGAGTGGTGCCGCGGCAGGTCGGCGATTCGCACGTGGACAATCTCGTTCGCCTCGATGAAAGCGGCAAGATCCTTGCCCGCATGCAGGGCCGCAATGCGCGGATGGCACAGCAGGCTCGGACTCTCGGACCATAACAGGTCAGTCACGAGATCCGTCACGGCGGGCTTGGAGTAGACGACGGCCACGTCGACATCACCCAACGGCGGACCAACACCGTACGGACTGATGAGGTCTATATCAACATCCGTGCTGGCGCTGCGGAAGTCACGCAGTATGGGGACCGCAAGTTGGACAGCGAAGCTCGGCGGCATCTGCACTCGAAGCGTGCGCTGAATCGGGACGCCATCAGTGCGAATGTCATCGAGTGCGTACTCGAGTCGGTCGAATGACTTCACGACAGCGGGAAGCAAGTGCTGACCCGCCTTTGTCAACGACAACGCATGCGGTTTACGATCGAAGAGTTGCACCCCAACCAGGCGCTCGAGCGCAATCACGTGGCGCGACAACGCGCTCTGGGAGATCAGCAGTGCGTTCGCAGCGGCGGTGAAACTGCCGTGCTTCGCAACACCTTCGAAGGCGCGCAAGGCATTCAATGGCAGCCAGCGCCGATCGATGCTCTTCTTGCTCATGGCTCGCTCGCTTCAAGAGGCCCTGCGACTGATTCTAACGTGCGCGCAGCGCCGCCAGGGCAATGGACTCCGATGCCTTTTTTCGATGCGGGTAGCCAATTTCTCGGCTTTGTCCGCCCCGCACGATATGGAAGTCTGCGCCATGCCCGACCACAAGATTGCCTCCATCCGGATCACCCAGCATCGGCTGCCGCTCGATCCGGCGTTCAATGCCAGCTGGGACAGCAAGCCCCGCGTTCACTTCGATGCGACCCTCGTACGGGTCGCTACCGACACCGGAGTCGTGGGCTACGGCTCGGGTGACCTGATGGTGGGCTTCAAGGGTCATGAGAGCCTGTTCATCGGCCAGGATCCGCTGGCAGTCGAGCGCCATTACCGGGTCCTGTCGAACATCGACTTTCACTATGGCCGGTGTTGGCCCCTGGATCTTGCTCTGTGGGACCTGGCAGGGAAAATCACCGGCCAACCGTGCTGGAAGCTGCTCGGCGGACTCTCCAATCGGGTCCGCGCCTACGCCTCCTCCGGAACGCTTCGCGATCCGGGGGCTATGGCGGAGGCGGCTGAGCGCTACCTCGCGCAGGGATTTCCAGCACTGAAGCTGCGATTCCATCGCGGCGATTGGCGCGACGACGTCAAAGCACTCGAGGCTGTCCGGGCGCGAGTCGGGCAGCGGCTCGAGCTGCTGGTGGACTGCAATCAGGGTTGGCGTCAGCCCTGGGATACCGAAGCGCCGTGGGCCCTGAAGGATGCCGTGAGGGTCGCCCGCGAGCTCGAGCGATTGGGCGTGTACTGGATGGAGGAGCCACTGCATCGCGGCGACTACGCCGGCATGCGTGCGCTGCGGGAATCCGTCGATGTGCGTGTTGCTGGTGGCGAGATGACCCGGCAGGCACATGAGCTGCGTGAGCTCGTCACGGGAGGATGCGTGGATGTTCTGCAACCCGACGTAGCGCTGGTTGGTGGCATCACGGGGCTGCGGCGCACCGCACTCATGGCGCAGGAACACAACGTCGTGTTCACCCCGCACACGTGGACCAATGGCATGGGTGTCATGGCGAACACGCAGCTGGTTGCCGGTCTCGGCCAGGCGCCGTTCATCGAGTTTCCCTACGATCCCCCCCAGTGGGATCTGGATCGCCGCGACTTCATGATGGCGGAGCCGCTCGTGGCCGACAGTAACGGCTGGTTGAACCTGAGCGATGCTCCCGGGATGGGCTATAACATCGACGAGGCCCGGCTTGCGAAGACGCTGATCGGCTAAGGGCGCGCCAGGGCGTGTGCACCACTTCGCGCCGCGCCGGGCCCCGGCCGCCAACCAGGAAGCCTACGCGGCGCTCTGTTCAGGGACCTTCCAGAAACTGGTTGATGACCTGTGCCACCGTTTGCGGATCTTCCCAGAACGGGTTGTGACCAAGGCCCGCAAACACCTTTACAGCGGCGGCCGGCAACGCGTCGCGCAGAGTCTGGCGGACCTCCTCCTCCATGATCGGATCGTCGCTGCCCCACAGCAGCAGCGCCGGAGCCCGCAGTTTGGGCAGATTGCGCTGCAGGTCCGCGGAATTCGCGCCCTGCTCGAGCACCGCCAGCCACACAGTCAGCGGGATGTTAGCCGCGTCGCGCCGTTGCCGCCGGATGAAGTCAGGATTCACCGGCGTGGGTGAGTCCCACCAGGCAATCATGAACGGCGAATCCGGATCGATCGGCTCCTTGAGCTTGCGGATCTCGGCGGCGTAATCGAATTCAGGCTTTTTCCGCTGCGCGCCTGCCCGCGGTCCGCCACTGGAGGACACGAGCACCACCTTGCGCACCCGTTGCGGCCATTCTTCCGCCAACACCTGGGTGATCATGCTGCCCAGGGAATGCCCTACCACGTCCGCGCTGGCAATGTGCAGAGCGTCCAACAACAACTTGATATCGTACGCAAAGTCGATCCGGGTGTAGCAGCACTCCGGCTTGTCGGAGCGGCCGTGGCCGCGAATATCGACCACGATGAGCCGAAACCGCGGGGACAGATAGGGAATCAACGGTACCCAGTCGCGTGCGTTGTCCGTGTAGCCGTGGATCAGAACGACGGGCGGGCCCTTGGGGTTGCCCATGTCGATGTAGGCGAGGCGCTGGTTGTTTGGCAACAGCACCACCTGCTTCAGGGCATCGAATTCGTCGAGGTTGATTCTGAGGGGTGGAGGTCCAG
Source organism: Steroidobacteraceae bacterium (assembly GCA_045810105.1). Classification (GTDB taxonomy): domain Bacteria; phylum Pseudomonadota; class Gammaproteobacteria; order Steroidobacterales; family Steroidobacteraceae; genus 13-2-20CM-66-19. The sequence continues at coordinate 20,283 of JBJMWM010000001.1, forward strand.
CGGCAAAGGCCGCAGTGCATAGCAGCGCCGGTAGAACTGCCAGGCGCAAGCCACTGATCAAGATAGAGCCTCCTGCAGCGGTGCCAGCCACGGCTCAAAGTTACGCCATTGATTCAGGCCCTCCTTGAAGAGCGGCTGGCGAACCTGCTCGGAGCTGGCGGTGCGCACATGCCGCTCGGTCTTCCAGAACTCCAGACAGGCCGGCTCGAACTGCAAGCCACAGAACTGCAACAGCCGGCACACACTGCCCTGCAGATCCTCGACGACCTCCTCGTGCTGCACGCGAAGAACCTTGCCCGGCAACACTTCGTCCCAGTGCTGCATCAGCTCGACATAGGTGCGGTAATACCGGCCGATGTCCTGGAGGCTGTAGGTAAATTCCTGCCCGTTGGCGAACAGCTGCTTGAAGTTGCTGAAACAGCAGGCCAGCGGCTCGCGTCGCGCATCGATGATCTTCGCATTCGGCAGTATCAGGTGGATCAGGCCGATGTGGCGGAAGTTGTTCGGCATCTTGTCGATGAAGAACGGTTTCCCCGTGCGATACACCCGCGTATCGGCCAGGTACTTGTCGCCGAACTGGCGCGCCTGCCCGGCACTCAGCTGCGTGAGCGCCGCCGAATAGTGGGAGCCCGCATCGTCCGCCCGGGGTTGCAGCTGTTGGACCAGGCGCGGAATGTTGGCGAGCTCCATCGTACCCTCCACCTGGGAGTGCGATGCGAGGATCTGCTCGAGCAGCGTCGAGCCCGCCCTAGGCAGCCCCACGATGAAGATGGGCTGGCCATTTGGCTCGCCATCAGGCTGGTCAGCCGGCTCGCCGGGCGGCCTGCCCCCCGGGCTGCCCCAACCGCGCCGGGCGTGAAAAAATTCCGCCGTGCACGTCGATTTCTGCAGGCTCGTATTGCGCTCGATGAGCTCCGGACGATAGCGAACTTCCCCTTTCTTGAGGCGATTGCCCTGCTCGTAGTAGCGGAAGGATTCAGCATACTCGGCCGCGTCTTCCAGTGCCTTACCCAAGGCAAAGCAAAGATGGTAGCGGTCCACCAGCGGCGTCCCTGCCGCAGCTTCTTCCGCCCGCATTCTGTGCAGCTCATCCTCGGTGAAGCGATACGTCTTGAGATTGGCAAGGCTCCAATACGCATCACCGTAATTCGGACGTATCGCCGCCGCAGTACGGTATGCAGCGATCGCTTCGACCTGCTGCCCCATGGTCTTCAGTGCGTGCCCTATCGAGAGGTGCAGATCTTCCTTGTCAGGTGCCGCTGTGGCGAGTTGCCGGAAAATCTGCAGTGCGCGCGCGTGATCGCCCAATCCGACGCAGGCGTTGCCCTCAATGGTGCGGAACGCCTGGTTATCAGGCTCCAGTGCCTGCAACTTGCGGATCTGCTCCAACGCCTGCTGATGTTTATGGCGCTTCGACAGGACCGAGGCATATTCATAACGCGCCGCGTTGTAGTCGGGAGCGAACACCAGAACGCTTTCCAGCAGGAACTCCGCATCATCCAGAACATCGAGCTCAACGCCGATCTGGGCGAGCAGCCGCATGCCCTCGATGTGATCACCATGCTGCTGCAGGAACTGCCTGACCATCTTCTCCGCAGCGAAGGTCTCACCCTCAGCGAACAGGCTCGTAGCCGTGACTATGGCCGTGGGCAGAGTCGCCATGTGCTGGGCGAACTTCTCTGCTGCCTGCGCCTCGGCAACCCTCCCGGCAGCCCGGCACAGTTGTGCCAACGCATTCCAGCTCGCGGGTAACGCTCCATTTAGTGCGACCGCTCGCTGGTAGGCTGCAAGCGCGGCGCCGGTTTCGCCGACAGCACGCAGGCAGTGGCCGCGCTCCTGAAACAGACGACCATACGTCGGATGCAGTGTCTCAAAGTGCTCGAGCGTCGTGAGCGCGTCGCGTATGCGCCCCAGGTAACGCTGGCAGACGGCGATGAGGTAGAGCACATCGCGGTTTTCCGGAACCCGGCTGAGCAGCGCCTGGGCCACCTCCAGGGCCGCGGCGAATTGGCGCCGCTCGAGCAAAGCCCGTGCGCGCAGGACTTCTGACTCGACCGAAGGTGAATGCGGATTGAGTTCCGCCTGGGCCACTGCGCTTTCTCGCTTGCCGGACCCGCCGGCTGTGCCACCGGTATGTTCCGGTGGCACAGCTTATACCGGCAGGCTACTTAGCCTCGAACTTGTAGCTGAATTCCAGGTTCACGGTCCGCGGCCGTGTGATCGTATTCATCTTCACGAACTGGCTGTAGCTGGAAAACAAATCCCCGCGCACATCCGTGATGTTCGTGCCGTAGACCTGGACCATCCAGGCATCCTTCGACACCCCGACGGACGCATCGTAGGTGGTAAATCCCGGCTGCTCGTAGCGCGTCGGTGTCACCTGGTCGATCTCCGTCTGCAACGCATCGGTCGTCGAAAACGAGTGAGCGCGATGCGATGCCGAGACCTGCACGAAGGGCTGGTAATCGTTGATCAGCGGCAGGTCGTAGCGGGCCCGGATATTCATCTGGAATGGCGGTGATTGCGCGAGCGGGCTGCCTTTCACGCCGAACGGATTCGTAAGCCCGAGCGCCGGAAAGTCGATCGGCTTGCCAGCCTTGTCCACGAAGCTGACTTCCTTCCACAGCTCACTGTGATTCCAGGCGGCCGAGGCGGTCACGGTCAGCCCCTGCGTCACACGGCCCGTGAGCTCGGCCTCGATGCCGCGCACCCGATATTCAGGGCCATTGGTGGTGAACGTCAGGTTGCCGAGCAGGCCGGGATTGAACAGCCCGATCTGCACGTCCTTCCACTGCTCCATGTAAGCCGCCCCGTTGAACTGGATGCGGTGGTCCAGCCACTGGGTCTTCCAACCTATCTCGTTGTTGGTCAGGGTATCGGGCTTGAAACCGATGGGTGTCTGGAAGATATCCACGAGGGGCGAGGTCTTGGGCGCCACAAATCCCGAGGCGCGGTTGAATCCGCCGGGACGGAAACCCTGTGACCAGGTGTAGTACACGAGCGCGTCATCCGTCACGTGCCAGCTCAAATTGCCGCGGCTCTTGAAACCCGAGTAGCGTTTCTTCAGCCCCTTGGAGGTGTCCGAAAAGGGTTCGTTGCCCACGGGTACGTCCAAAGTGTTGAGGTTCTTGCCGCCGACGCACGGATCAGACGAGGTCGCCGGTGTGTCAGGGCTTGCATATAGTCCGTCAGGCCGGCAGCCATAGCTGCCCTGGACCACTCCGGTCTCGTACGTATCCATCCGGTAGTAGCGCGTGCCCCCGGTCAGGATCAACTTCTTGGGAATGATGTCGAAATCGACGGACGCAAACGCGGCCTTCTGGTTGTACCCGCGCGTGACGTCATCATAAAACGCATCGTCGATAGGACGCAGATTCGGATTGTTCGGGCTCGCACCGGCGACCGGCTGCAGTGGCGCAAAGCCTGCCTGGGTATCGCGGTAGTACCAATCCGACTCGTTGTGGATGATGAACTGTTCCCAGTAGAGGCCGCCGATCGCACGCAGCCGCCAGTCATCGGGTGTGCTCAAGCGAAATTCGTGACTCTGGTGCAGATTGCGCTCATGAACCTTGAAGGTCGAAATGGGCGAGAAGCACTGAGCTCCGAGCTTCGTGGCCTGAGCCGATCCGGGGATGACGCACTGGTAGTAGTCTGCGTACACGCCCCGCGCGTAGTTGGTGTAGTCGGCAACCTGGTCCACCGTACGAATGAGATACCCGCCGGTGTACACAGCTTTGAGCGCGCCGATCCGTCCGTTGAGAGTCCAGGCAGTGTTCTCGAATTTGTCCTTGTCCACGTTCGGCGTGTAGAGGGTGACCTGCAGCGGCTCGAGCTTCTGTCCGTCGGAACCATTGGGCATCTCGGCGAACACGCCATCGGCCTGCATGTTCTGATATGACTGGGAGATCCAGACGTTCCAGTCATCATTGATCTGAAAGAGAGCCGACGCGCGCATACCCTTGTACGTAACCGGGTTGATGTCGTTCGCGACAATTTTGTCGTTGTTGATGGGTGTGCTCGGCGGCACGACCCCGCCGAAATAATCGATGATGCCGCGATCGATCGACGAACGGGTGAACGTGCTCGGCACGTTGTCGATGTAACCGCCGCGCGTCTCGTTGTAGATCACGGCGCGAACCGCGAGTTTGTCAGGGATCAACGGCAGGTTGATGGTCGCATCGACCCTGCTGTTCGGCTCGCCGTGGGCGGTGGTTCCATATCCGGCGTGGAAATTCGCCTCCGTCGTGTTCAGCTTCGGCTTGTTGGTGATGTAGCGGATCACGCCGGCCTGGGCGCCAGCCCCGAACAGGGTGCCCTGCGGTCCCTCCAGCACCTCCACCCGCTCGAGGTCGGCGGCATAGATGTCGAGGTTGCGCCCCGGAAGCTGCGCGGATTGGTCGTCGAGGTACACCGCGACGTTCGGGAAGCTTCCCGTCGCGCCGGTGGACTGATTCCCGTCCTCCGTCGTCGCAAGGCCGCGCATGTAGATCTGACCCTGACCGGGCCCGTGGGTACTGGCGCTGACGTTCGGCAGGATTTTGAGGTAGTCCTCGAAGGTCGTCACGCTGAGCTGCGTCAGCGTGTTGGATGTGAGGGCCGTGATTTGAATCGGTACATTCTGAATGGTCTCTTCGCGCCGCTGGGCGGTAACGACGACCTCGCTCAAGGCCAGCCCTGACTCTGCTTCGGCAGGCGTTGCCTCGGCAGGTGTGGCGGCATTCGCGGCAGCGGCGTGCGCCCCGAGAATGGCCGCGACGGCGCAATAGACCTTACGGTTCGCTTTCAAGCTGCTCTCCCCGTTAATAATTCTTCGGAAGAACCCCCGGAGCCGTTTCAGGCGCGCAACGTCGCACGCATGCAACAAGGCTCTCGGCGGGCGGCACCCCCCTGGCCCCAAACTTTCACGTTCGCGCCGTCCCCCTCAAGCTAGATTAAATGGATCGGTCCACAGAATAACTTCATGGCCCCCGAGCTCGAATCCAATCCGCTCAACCCCCAGCTCGACGTTGGACAATCGCAACACAGGAAGGCATGTCGCGAAATGAACGGCAGCGACAAAACGACTGTACGGACACGTCGGACCCGTCTGACATGGGAGCGGGGCCGTCTCCGATGCCAGGCAAGCGAGGCCGATAGGAATATGTTTGCCACAACGCCAACGCAAAAATCGCGGGCGGCGGGAGACAGCCAATGCTTCACTACGCAGTCGTATTTTTCATCATCGCGATCGTGGCCGCGATTCTCGGCTTCGGCGGCATTGCCGCGGGTGCGGCCGGCATTGCGAAAGTATTGTTCTTCGTATTTCTGATCCTCGCGGTCATCACCTTCCTGCGCCGCGCTTAGCGTGCGGGTACCGCGCACTTAGCGCCCGGTACCCTGTCCAGCGCATAATCGAGGGCATGAAAATGCCCTCGATATCTCATTTGTTTGCCTATTCACTGGTCGTCGCGTTGTTTGCGGGGACCGCGCTGCGGTTGTGGCTGGCGGGCCGGCAGATCGAGACCGTCAAGGCCAACAGGGACCGGGTGCCGGCGGCCTTTGCCGACCGCATCGAGGTCGCCGACCATCAGAAGGCCGCCGATTACACCGTCGCCACTATCAGCCTGGGGAGGCGGTCCCTCATCCTCGACACGCTCGTGACGCTCGGCCTGACCGTCGGGGGCGCGATCGGTGCGCTCGACCTTCTCTGGCAGCGCAGTGGTTGGGCTCTGCCGTGGCGCGGCGCCATGGTGGTCTTGACGGTCGTATGTCTGACCGCACTCATCGACCTCCCGTTTTCCATCTGGCGCACCTTCAGGATCGAGGCCCGCTTCGGTTTCAACCGAACGACTCCAGGATTGTTCATCGCGGATCTGGGCAAGGGCTGTCTCATCGCGTTGGTGTTGGGCGGCCCGGTCGTGCTCGCGGCTCTGACACTGATGGACCGGGCGGGACAGTTATGGTGGCTGTGGGCCTGGGCGGGATGGCTTGCCCTGATGCTGCTCATGACGTGGGCATGGCCCGCCTTCATTGCACCCCTGTTCAACAAATTCACCGCCTTGGAAGATGCGCCGCTGAAGGCGCGCATCGAGTCATTGCTGCAGCGCTGCGGCTTCACCTCACAGGGCGTGTTCGTCGTTGATGGATCACGCCGCTCTTCGCATGGGAACGCCTATTTCACCGGTCTCGGCCGGCACAAGCGCATCGTCTTCTTCGACACCCTGCTCGCGAGGCTGACGCACGCGGAAATAGAGGCGGTATTGGCTCATGAGCTCGGGCACTTCAAGTTAAAACATGTGCGCAAGCGGCTGCTGGCGACGCTGGTTGCCTCGTTCGGCGCACTGGCGCTGCTCGGCTGGCTGGCGGCGCAACCCGCCTTCTACTCGGCATTCGGGGTGCAGGCGCCCTCGTCGCATGCGGCGTTGCTGTTGTTCATGTTTGTTGCGCCCGCGTTTACTTTTTTCGCCACCCCGCTGGGATCGCTGTGGTCGCGGCGGCACGAATTCGAGGCTGACGCGTTCGCGGCCCGGCATGCCCACGCCGCGGATCTGGCGAACGCGCTCGTAAAGTTATATCGGGACAATGCGACGACGCTGACGCCCGACCGGTTGTATTCGGCCTTCTACTACTCGCATCCGCCTGCAACCGAGCGAATTGCCCGCTTACGGCGCAATGAAGTAGAGATCGATGGTCGTTCCGATCCGCTCAACCGGCCGATACGCGTTTAGCCACGTATAACCCGCCGGCTCGTGCTCACGAGTCAACGCCGTGATGGCAACCCAGCCGGTGGCCGGCTGCCGCGGTGGCAATCGAACGTACGGTGGGAGCCCTTCCTTGGCAAGGTCTGCCGTACCCTGATACGCGAGACTGACGCTCGGGACTTTGAGCTCCTGTAAGCGGCGCTCCAGGCGCTTCAGATCCTGGCCCCAGTCGAGGTCCGAATCGACCAGCACGTGCTCGGGGTGGCTGACGGTCTCGTTGAAGTATGGGAAGTAATCGGGAAAGGCTGTGCCGAGGGTGCTGACCTGCCATATCACCAACAGGAGCGCGGCAGCCCGGGCAGCTACGGAGCCCGATCTCCACAGCAGGCCCAATGCGTAAGCCGCTCCGAGCGCCATGAACGGATACAGAATCAACACGTGGCGGATGCCGATGTTGATACGGCTGAACAGGCTGGCAAACGCCAGTAGAGTCACAAATAACAGCGGCGGCGCCAGCCGCCACGGATTGTAGTCCCGCCAGGCATCACGCACGAGCAGACCCAGGCCGATTGGCCCTGCGATCAGCAGGGGTAGCGGGGTCTTCACCGCCAATGCCACGAGATAAAAGTACCACCAACCGCCTGCCTTGACGTGCCCGAGCAGGAAGGACAGATGCCCGGTGTCATTGTGGGCTTTCAGGGCGATCACACCTTCGGCGAAATCCCAGAACGCCTCCGGCAGGGTCAGGCGCCCAATCAGCGCATAGGCCTGACTGTGAGCAGCGCTGCCACCCGGAAAAAGATAATCGAGTACCCAGTTGAATCGCGCTGGCAGCTCGGTGAGGTCAATGGAGCGGCGGCCATAGGCGAGCACGATCGGCAGCGTTGCAGACAGCAGCATCAACGGCAATCCGGTCACGCGCCGTACCCAGCTCGCAGTCGTCGGAACCGCGAGCACGTATTCGCGCGACACAAACAGAACCAGCATACCCAAGCCGATGAACGGCACGGCTGACAGCTTGGTGCCCACGGCAACTCCGCTCGCCAATCCAAACAGGATGGCGTGTCGCCGCGAGCCGGTCTCGAGCCATTGCTGCAACAGATACAAGGCCAGCAGAGTGGTCGCCGTGCCCGGAACATCCAGCGCAGCGAGCGCCGCGTGTCCGATGACCGGTGGGACCGTTGCAAGGAATGCCACAGCGGTCAGTGCTTCCCCAGCGGATGCCGTCACACGACGCGCCCACAGCCACATCGCCACCAGCAGCACAGTCAGGAACGGCAACGCACCGAGCCTTGCGAGCATCAAGGTTCGATCGTAGCGCCCCCCGTCATACAGGATGTCGATTCCCTCCTGGGTCCCATCGGGAGGTGGAGTACCGAACGAGTGCGCGCCGGAGAGAAATGGACCGAGCGCGATGAGCACGCGCGCAATCGGCGGATGCTCGGTGTCATATTCGTACTTGCCCCGATCCAGCAGCTCCAACCCCGCGGCCAGATGCTCGGGCTCGTCCCACGTGTGCCCGTAGACCCGCCAGGTACTGGCGGCGAGCAGGGACGCAACTAAGATGAGGAGGATGAGACCCAGCAGCCCGTTGGACTTGCGCATCCGCCCTCCCTACGCCGGCGCAGCCGGCAAAAACCACGCTTTTTGCCGGCGATCGACGGAGTAATGTCCGAAAAACGGCCGCAGGACGTTTTTCCAATCGACGGGCAGCGGATCAAGCGCCGAATGGATGACGCAGTACGATGGTCTGATCCCGGTCGGGGCCGGTGGAAATCATGCCGATGGGCACGTCCACGAGGCTCGCCAGGCGCTCGAGGTACTTACGGGCGTTGAGCGGCAGTCCGTCGTAATCAGTGATACCCACTGTCGACTCCTTCCAACCCGGCACTTCCTCGTATATAGGCTCCACGCCGGCGTAGCCGTCGATACTCAATGGCGGCTCGGCCACGACTTCACCCTCGATGCGATAACCGACCGCCACTCGGATCGTGTCGAGGCCGTCGAGCACATCGAGCTTGGTGATGCACAGGCTCGACACACTCGAATGAACGATGGCCCGCCGCAAAGCAACCGAGTCGAACCAGCCGCAACGGCGACGGCGACCCGTCACCGAGCCGAACTCGTGACCCACCCGCGACAGGTGCTCGCCGTATTCATCGAACAGCTCGGTCGGAAATGGACCCGCGCCCACACGCGTCGTGTACGCCTTTACGACGCCAATGACTTCGTCAAAGGCGCGCGGCCCGAGGCCGGTTCCCGTGCCCGCGTAGCCCGCGGTGGTGTTGGAAGACGTAACGAACGGATACGTTCCCAGATCGATGTCCAACATCGCGCCTTGTGCGCCTTCGAACAGCACGTTTGCGCCTTCCTTGCGCAATGAGTGCAGTGCCAGCGTGACATCGGTGACCAGTGGCGCAATTTTTTCCGCCAGCGCGAGTTGTTGATCGAGTGTCTTCTGGAAATCCACGGCGGGCAGACGGAAATAATGCTGCAGCACGAAGTTGTGGAAATCCAGGACCTCGCCGAGGCGTGCGGCGAAACGGTCCCGCTGAAACAGATCGGCCACACGGACGGCGCGCCGGGCCACCTTGTCCTCGTAAGCCGGCCCGATTCCGCGGCCAGTCGTGCCGATGGCGTTGAGGCCGCGGGCACGCTCGCGCGCCTTGTCGAGCTCGACGTGTGACGGCAGGATCAGGGGACAGTTGGGTGACAGGCGCAGGCGCTCGAAGACCGGCACCCCTTGCTCCATCAGCATCTTGGCCTCGGTCATCAATGCTTCGAGCGACAGCACGACCCCGTTGCCGATGAAGCAACGCACCCGCTCATGAAGAATTCCGGACGGAATCAGCGAAAGGATGGTCTTGCGGCCGCCGATGACCAACGTGTGGCCCGCGTTGTGCCCACCCTGGAAGCGCGCGACAGCCGCAGCGCGCTCGGTGAGGAGGTCTACGACCTTGCCTTTGCCCTCATCGCCCCACTGCGTGCCGATGATGACGACGAACTTACCCAAGCTGTTGCCTCTAGCGGACCAGGAAGAGAAGGATCACTCCGACGAGCATGCTGCCCAGGCCCGCAATGCGCAACTCGCGGTCGGTCACGTCCATGAGCCTGGCAAACGCGCGCTTCACGCCACGCGGGTGCAAAAACGGGGCTATACCCTCAAAAACGAAGAATAGCGCCAGGGCCGCAAGCAGGTCGGTGAAATTCAAAGACACGAGGTTTTCCAGGGGGCTTTCAGCGCTTGCCGGGGCTGGGATCCTTCAGGTACTTGAAGAACTCTCCGTCGGGCGTCACGACGAGCAGGTCGCCATCCTTGCCGAGCGAGCGCTCATACGCCTGCAGGCTTCGGTAGAACGCATAAAACTCGGGGTCTTTCGAGTAGGCCTTCGCATAGGTCTGAGTCGCGAGCGCATCGCCATCACCGCGAACCCGCAGGGCATCGCGCTCCGCATTCGCCAGTATCTCGGTACGCGAGCGCTCCGCAGCGGCACGGATGCGGACACTTGCGCTCTGTCCTTCCGCCCGCAGCTTGCTCGCAATCTTCACGAAGTTCTGCTTCATGCTCTCGTAGACACGCGTGCTGACATCATCCGGCAGATCGATCCGCTGAACCCGCACGTCAACGAGGTTGATTCCAAGGTTTGACACGTTACGGCCGGCCTGCCCGATCATGTCTTCGGTCACGGCCGCGCGGTCGGCCGACACGATCTCTTCCAGGGTCCGCTGTGCCACCACGCTCTTGATTCCATCCTTCACGATCTCCGCAATGCGCTCGCCCGCGAGATCCTCGCGGCCGCCGGTCGCCTGGAAGTATCGTGAGGCATTGTTGACCTTCCACTTCACGTAGAAGTCCACGATGAGTCCACGATTGTCGTTGGTCAGGAACGTCTCGCCCGTGTACGACAGCGACAACACGCGGCGATCGAACTTCACCACCTGGTCCCACGGCCACTTCCAGTGAAGTCCAGGCGTATAGTCCAGACCGACGATGGCGCCGAATTCGGTGCGGATGGCCACCTCCGCCTCGGTGATGGTGAACATCGAGGTCACGGCAATGATCAAGGCCACGACCAGGGCGGCGATGGGGGCAACGCGGCTCGGCATCAGCGGTCTCCCCGGCCACGGGCCTCGACGGTCACGGAATCAGGCTCGTTCTTCTGGGCGGATGTGGAATTGCCGTCATCGCGCCCGCTGACCACGCCCGAGCCCTCGTCACCCCGCGCGTTAGCCTTCTCCAGCAGCTTGTCGAGCGGCAGGTAGAACATGTTGCCGCCCGAGCTGCCGCCGGCCTTCGAATCGATCAACACCTTGTGGGCCCGCGACAGGACGTTCTCGACCGTGTCCATGTACAGGCGCCGGCGAGTGACTTCCGGAGCCTGCGAATACGCCTGTTCGAGTTGCAGGAAGCGCGAGGTCTGTCCCTCGGCGATGGCGGTCACCTGCGACTTGTAGGCCTCCGCATCCTGTTGCATCCGAGCGGCGGCGCCCTGGGCAACCGGAATGATGCTGTTGGCGTAAGCTTGTGATTCCTTCACGAAGCGCTCCTGGTCCGCGAGCGCCTTGTTGGCATCGCGTTGGGAGGGAATCACGGCCTCGGGAACCTGCACATCGGTCAGGTTCACCGTGGTGATCGTGAGGCCGGTGTTGTAGTTGTTGAGCGTGTGCTGGATGAGCTCTTTGGCGCGGCGTGTGATCTCCGGGCGCGTCTTGCCCACCAGCACGTTGTCGAGCTCGCTGCGCCCGACGACCTCGCGGATCGACATCTCGCTGATCTCGCTGAGAGTCGACTCCGGATCCTTCACGGCGAACAGGTATTTTTTCGGATCGCTGATCTGGTACTGCACGGCGAAACGCAGATCCACGAGATTGACATCAGAGGTCAGCACGCGCGACTTGTACTCGCTCGAATTCACGCTGCCGACATTGACCTTGACCACGGTCTCGACCCACGGCCAACGCCAGCCCCAACCCTGCTGGCGGATATCCACCAGCTTGCCGAAACGCAGGATTACGCCCTGCTCGGCCGCCTTGATCTGGAAGAATCCGCTCAGGATGAAGACGGCCAGAACCACGACGCCGAGCAGGATGAACAGCGAACGGCTCTCGTTACCGCGTCCGCCGCCAGGACGAAACAGCGACTCGAACCGGCGCTGCCAGCTCTTCACGCGCTCGTCGAGGTCTGGACCGCCGCCCTGCCCCGGCCGGCGGCCCCAAGGATTGTTCTGACCCGGTTGATTCCACGCCATAGAGAAATTCTAAGATGTCGGGTAGGAGCCTGTCTGGCTCATCATTGCCGGTGCGGCCCGCCCGAAACGGCGGTCGATTGTAGGTAGGTGGTCTCGGGCGCACAAGGCAAATCCTCGCCCTGCATCTGCAGGATCCGGACACCCGCGGTCCGCGCAAGCACGAGTAGCTCCACGTCCGGCAGCTCCACGCCCAGCTCGATGGAACCATCATCCGCCGAATGCTCGTCGCGCACGGCCTTCGCGGCATAGAGGCGTGAACGCACCGCGCCCGCGCTTGCCTCGATACGAATTCGTGCCCGGCGGGCGAAGCGCGTCAGGCGCTCCGCGACCGCGTCCGCGAGCAGCTCGAGGCCGAGGCGCTTCTCGGCGGAAATCCATACTGCCACCGCTTGGCCGTTGGCATTGCGGTCGATACGCGGCTGCAGCTCCAGCCGGTCGATCTTGTTGTACAGAATGATCTGCGGGATCGAGTCTGCCCCGATTTGCGCGAGCACCTCATCCACCTGCGTCATATGCTCATCGCGGCGCGGATCGCTCGCATCCACCACATGCAGCAGCAACGTCGCCTCACGGGCCTCGGTGAGAGTTGATTGGAATGCCGCGACCAGCTCGTGCGGCAACTCACGAATGAAGCCCACCGTGTCGGCGGCAACGACCAGCGTTCCTCCGGGCAATGTTATGCGCCGCACCGTTGGATCGAGCGTCGCAAACAACTGGTCCGCCACGTAGGCATCAGCGCCGGTCAGGGCCCGAAACAACGTCGACTTGCCCGCGTTCGTATAGCCGACGAGCGCCAGCGACGGCACCGGGATCTCGGCGCGCATCTGCCGCCCGGTCTCGCGCTGTTGGGTGATCTTTGTCAGACGTTTCGTGAGCACACGCACTCGCTGCCCGATCAACCGGCGGTCCGTTTCCAGCTGTGTTTCACCGGGGCCACGCAGGCCGATACCGCCCTTCTGCCGCTCGAGGTGGGTCCAGCCCCGCACCAGCCGGGTGCTGATGTGCTTCAGCTGCGCAAGTTCGACCTGCAGCTTGCCTTCGAAGCTGCGGGCGCGCTGGGCAAAGATGTCGAGAATCAGACCATTGCGGTCGAGCACGCGCCGCCCGACCAACTTCTCGAGGTTGCGCTCCTGGCTGGGTGACAACGCGTGATCGATGAGCGCGACTTCCGCGTCATTCGCCTCGCAAACCGCACGAAGTTCCTCCGCCTTGCCGCTTCCCATGAAGTAGCGCGGGTCCGGCCGGTCACGGCGGCCCGTTACCGTTGCAACAGGGATCGCACCAGCGGAGGTCGCGAGTTGTCTGAATTCCTCGAGATCTTCTGAGTCGACCGGTGCTCCCAGCCCGAGGCGCACGAGCACCGCGCGCTCACCCGTGCGTGGGCGCTCGAAACTCTTCACGGGCTGCCGGCCGAATTGTCGACAAGACTCATTCGGCGGGGGTCGTCTCCGGAACGGCGCCACCTTCCTCGGAAGCCAGCCGCACGTTGCGCGCCGGCACGACCGTTGAAATGGCGTGCTTGTAGACCATCTGACTGACGCTGTTCTTCAACAGAACAACGAATTGATCGAACGAGTCGATCTGGCCCTGCAACTTGATTCCGTTGACGAGGTAGATCGAAACGGGGACCCGCTCCTTGCGTAATGCATTCAAAAAGGGGTCTTGCAGCGACTGGCCTTTGGCCATCGGGTTCTCCTTGTTTTCCACACACAGCTTCTAGTTGTTCGAAAAAGAATCGCAAGCGAACTTCCCTGTCCCGCGATTCAGCAAGCTTCGTGCCCTCGCGGTCAGCGAGGGACCGATAGGCCATCTTAACATGCTGCCTTCTTCAAAGCCCAAGCTCTCTAAGCTCGTGACTTAAGTCGCTATTCCACGACGTCTGTGACAGCGGCGCGTCCGGATCCAGCTGCTTAAACGAGTGTTCGGAGCGCATCCATGTGAGCTGACGCTTGGCAAGCTGGCGCGTTGCGGAAATGCCCCGCCAGGTGGCTTCGGCAAGGTCGTATTCACCGGAAAGATGGGCCCACAGTTGTCGGTAACCGACTGCACGGATGGAGGAATGCGTCGCGTCCAAGTCACCTCGTTGCCGCAACGAGCGCACTTCATCCAGGAATCCGGCTGCCAGCATGCTGTGAAACCGCAACTCCAGCCGGTGGTGCAACACGGCCCGGTTGGCTGGCGCCAGCGCCCACGCGCGTACCCGGTAGTGCGCCAATGGGCTGACGGTGTCACGCTGTAACCGCGAGATCGGCTGCCCCGTCATGTAACAAACCTCCAGGGCGCGTTGAATCCTTTGGGGATCGCCGCTGTTGATGCGCGCAGCCGCGGCGGGATCAAGGCGTGCGAGCTCGGCATGGAGGGCGGACCAACCGTCGCGTGCCGCCCGTGCGTCGATCTCGCGGCGCACCTGCGGTGAAGCTTGGGGCAACGGAGCCAGACCGTGCAGGAGCGCCCGCAAATAGAGCATCGTTCCGCCAACGAGCAAGGGCACCCTGCGCCGGGCGTGGATTTGTCTTATGACGGGGATTGCGTCCGCAACGAAGCGTCCGGCGGAATAGTTTTCCGTGGGCTCGCAGATGTCGATCAGGTGGTGGGGGATGCGGTGGCGCAGGCCCGGATCCGGCTTGGCGCTGCCGATATCCAGGCCCCGGTAGACGAGAGCAGAGTCCACGCTCACGATCTCCACGGGGGCGGCCTGCGCGAGCCGTTCACCCCATTTACTCTTGCCCGCGCCAGTGGGTCCGGTCAGCACGAGGACCGGCAGCAAGGTGCCCGATGGCGCCCCGCCGGCGGGCATCGAACTCATTTCAGCGGCCCCGCAGAAAAAGCTGGTCCAGCTCGGGCAATGACAGGCGGGTCCAGGTGGGCCGCCCGTGGTTGCACTGGTTCGCGCGATCGGTCGATTCCATCTGCCGTAATAAGGCGTTCATCTCAGGTAGGGTCAGCCGGCGGTGCGCGTGGATAGCGGTCCGGCACGCCAGGGTGCCGAGGAACTTGTCCGCCGCCCCCTCTAAGTGGTGGCCATTCGCCTCAGTTTCCAGATCCCGTACCACTGAGGCGACGATCTCCCCGACATTTTCCCCGATGAGCAACGCGGGAATCCGGCGCAGTGCCAGGCGGCTGGGGCCGAGCGCGTCGAGCTCAAATCCGGCCTGCTCCCACTCGGGGCGGCTCTCGAGAATGGCCTCCAGCTCGTGCGCTTTCAGCTCTATGACGAGCGGATCGAGGAGCTGCTGAGAGGCAGGCGCGGCCGCGCCATGCGCGGCCTTGAATCTTTCGTAAAGCACGCGCTCGTGGGCGGCATGCATGTCCACGACAACTAATCCATCGCGCGTTTGAGAAAGGATGTAAATACCGTGGAGCTGAGCCAAGGCCACACCGAGGGGCTGTTCCGTGTGGGCGGCGGGAGCCTCCGCGAGGGGCACATTGTAAAAACCTGCCTGCGCGTCGACCGAGCGGCTAGCGACGACCGAGCGGTCAGCGAGGGAATCCCCAGCGGGGAGGGAATCCCCAGCGGGGACAGCGGCTGACTCACGAACTGACTCCCCGAGACGCGCGGCCAGCCCTGACTCACGGACGGCGTCTGCGACCGCCCACGGATCTCGAGACGGCTGATAGAACGGCAACGGCGCCATATAGGGCGCCGCCCGCGACACACTCGACGCACTCGAAGCACCCCAAGCGCCGGAAGCACCAGAAGCGCTGGAGAACTCCGCTAGAGCGGCAGGCGCTGCCGCCACGTCGGGTTTGGTGTTCGCCAACACGCGCTCGATTGCACGAAATACGAACTCGTGAATCTGACGGCTGTCACGAAACCGCACTTCGAGCTTTGACGGATGTGCATTCACATCGACCAGCTTCGGGTCGATTGTCAGGTACAGGACATACGCGGCATGCCGGCCGCCGTACAGCACGTCCCGGTATGCGACGCGGACGGCATTCATCAGGAGTTTGTCGCGAACTGCGCGGCCGTTGACAAACCAGAACTGTTGATCCGGTTGCGCGCGCGAAGCCGTCGGCAGGCCTACCCAGCCGGTCACTTCAACCGGACCGGCGTGATGCTCCACCGGCACGGAGCGCACGACGAAATCTTTCCCGAGAATTTGCGCAAGCCGCCCTTCTTCGCCGCCATCTTTGGCCGCCTGCACATCGAGCAGCACCCGCTCGCCACTTCGCAGGCGGACTGTCACATCGAAACGCGAAAGCGCCATCCGCTCGACCAGCCGGGCGATATGCCCGAGCTCGGTAGCGTCCGTTCGTACGAACTTGCGGCGAGCGGGTACATTGAAGAACAGGTCGCGTACCTCGATGGTAGTACCCGGCGGATGCGCGGAGGGACGAACGGGCACGACCGCCCCGCCATCTACGTTGATCTCCGAACCGTGAGCGGCACCTGTTGGATGGGACGCGACGCGCAGGCGCGAGACGGAGCCGATCGAAGGCAGCGCCTCGCCGCGGAAACCCAGCGTGGTGATGGCTTCCAGATCCTCGAGAGAAGCGATCTTGCTGGTAGCGTGACGGGAGATCGCAATCGGCAGCTCATCGGCAGGTATGCCACCGCCATCATCGCGCACCCTGATCAACCCGACGCCGCCGCGCTCGATATCGATCTCGACGCGCCTCGCACCCGCATCAAGGCTGTTTTCTACCAGCTCTTTGACGACCGATGCCGGCCGCTCGATCACTTCGCCGGCGGCGATCTGATCGACGAGCTCGCCAGGGAGAACTCGAATAGGCATTACCACCGCCTGTGGACCACTGAACAGGGGCGACGGAGTTTAGCAGCGTGCCGGCCTTCGCTTCAGTTTGGCGGCGGCGACGTTGCTGCGACGCTCGCGATGGTTGCGCGGCGTGCTTGTGCGAACCGGGTGCCGGCGGGCGGGTTCTGCTCGAAATAATTGCGTACCCCGGCAAAGATGGCAGCGGCGAGATTGGCCTGCTGGCGGGGATTTTTCAGGCGCCGCTCTTCGGTGGCGTTGGAGATGTAGGCGGTCTCCACCAGCATCGAGGGGATGTCGGGCGACTTCAGCACGACGAAGCCGGCCTGCTGAACCTGCGGCTTTCGCACCTGGCCCACGTTGTCGAGCGCGGCAAGCACACGTTGCGCGGCCGTCTTGCTGGCGCTGATGTTGGCCGACTGGGACAGATCGAGCAGAACGGAGGCCAGCGTGTTGTCCTTGTCGTCGAGCGTCACTCCGCCCATGAGGTCGGCAGCGTTCTCCCGCTCCGCCAGCCAGCGGGCCGATTCGTTCGTAGCGCCCCGCTCCGACAGTATGTAGACGGAGGCGCCCGTTACATCATGATTCGCGATCGAATCCGCGTGTACCGAGATGAACATGTCAGCCTTGGCGACCCGCGCACGTCTGATCCGATCGCGCAGGACGAGGAATTCATCGCGATTACGTGTCAGCACGGCCCGCATCCCGGGCTCGCCGTTGATGCGTTCGGCGAGCAGCCGCGCAATCGGTAGAACTACGTCCTTCTCATGTGTGCCGCGCGGCCCTGTGGCACCGGGATCCTGTCCGCCGTGCCCGGCATCGACTGCGATGACTACATCGCGGTCCGAATCGGTCGGAGCGTGAGGAGCCCGGACCGCTCTGGGCGTGGTGTCCGCTTCTGGAGCGGCATCACCGAAACTGACGATGAGCTGGCGCCGGCCCGATGACGTCTCAGGCATCCAGGTGCTGCGCGCGGGCGCCGGTGCTCTCAGCTGAACCACGATGCGGAGCGTTCCACCGAGCTGGTGGCCTGTACGTACGTTGGAAACGACTCCCGAACCCTCGGGAATGCGAAACCCACGCGCAAGGCCCGTATGGGTAAGATCTATGACCACCCGCCGCGGCTTGTCGAGGGCAAAGATTTTTTGCGTGGTCGTCCCGGCCACGTCCAAGGTCAGCTGGGCGGAGGTGCCGGTTGCCGAGAGGGTCGCTTCGCGCAGCTCGGCGCCCGCAGCCATCGCAACATTTGCGCCGCCGACCAGCACGGCAACGAGTCCCAGCTCAAAGACCTTCTTTATCATGGAGTTCGGTAAGCAACCTGTGCCGTAATCTACGGCGCGCCGGCAGTGTTTTCAACTGGCGACAGCCACGTCTTACCTAACGCAGATGTGGCGCTCACGTTGATCTCGTGACCGTCTATACCTCCAGTCAGTGTTACGGACAGGTCCGGGAACGGCAACCGACCCTGTCCCCGTTCGGGCCATTCGATCAGCCATACATGTCCCGGGCACGCCCATTCACGCAATCCCAGCGCCTCGAGCTCGGAAGCGTCCTGCAGCCGATACAGGTCGAGGTGTACGACAGAAACTACTGGAGTTTCATATAGTTCCACCAGCGTGTAGGTGGGGCTTCGGACTGGGCCGCCGACGCCGCACGCTCGCAGGAACCCCCGTGCGAGGGTTGTTTTTCCAGCGCCGAGATCCCCGAATAAGTGAACAGTGGCAAGCGCGTTACCACCTGGCCACGCCGTTGCAAGGCGTCCGCCAAACGCTTCCGTATCGTCAGCGGTTTTTGCGAGCCAACGCATTGGCGTAGGGCCTAGCGGTTGACGCAGTTATGGAGTTCTCGAGCGACATCGCTGGCGAGCAGGCCGCGCTCACCGCCCCGGGCGGCGGCGTCCCCAGCCATCGCATGTACGAGTACCCCGACTCGTGCAGCAAGCGACGTATCGGAGCACTGCGCCAGAATTCCCGCCACGGCGCCCGTCAGCACGTCGCCCGTTCCGGCGGTGGCCATTCCTGGATTGCCTCTCTCGCACAGTCCGGGGATCCGATTTGCGGTGCCCACCAAAGTCCCGGCACCCTTCAGCACGATCGTTCCATGGTAGCGCTCGACCAGATGCTCCAGCGCCGCGAGACGGTCGTTCTGAACATCGTCCGTCTTGATGCCGAGCAGGCGACCTGCTTCGCCTGGATGTGGTGTCAAAATCCAGTTGTCGCGCGCACGCGTTCCAGCCTCCGCGACAAGATTCAATGCGTCCGCGTCCAGCACGAGGGGCTTGCGGGAATCCAATACGACATTGAGAGCCTTGCGCGCCCATTCTGTCCTACCGAGGCCCGGCCCGATCGCCACGACGTTTGCACGCTCTATCGCTTCTTCGAGCTCACCCTCGTTAACGAGCGGCAAACAGATCAGCTCGGGGCGACCTGCCGAGATTGCAGCAACGTTCTCGGGAGCTACCACCACCGTTACCAATCCCGCACCCACCCTGAGGCAGGCTTCGCCCGCGAGACGTGTGGCGCCCGGCATGCTCGGTCCGCTTCCAACGATCAACACGCGACCGAAGTCGCCTTTGTTGGAAGACCGGCGCCTGCGCGGCAACGCACGCAGAATCTCCGTCTCCATGATGCGCTCGAGCCTGGGCTCAAAACCCTTGGCCTGTGGCGCAATGACTTCGAGATCGTCGAAAAATACCGTCCCTGCGTACTCGGGCCCGTCACCGATGAACAGACCCGTCTTGAGCCCAACGAACGTGATCGTGCAATCGGCACGAACGGTCTCGCCGAGTGGCACACCCGTGTCGCCGTCCAGGCCCGATGGAATGTCCAGTGCGAAAATAGGCCGGCTGGCGGAGTTGATATGGGCGATGACCCTTTCCAGCTCGGGACGCACGCCACCTTTGAGTCCGGTCCCCAGAAGCGCGTCCACGACCACTTCGCCCTCGCGCAGCAGATCGGGCGAAAAAGCTCGCAACTGACCGCCACTGTTCTTGAAGTCGTCACACGCCTGGCACGCGTCATTCCGCAGCGCTTCCGTGGGGACGGCCGCAAGCACCGACACAGTGAGCCCGGCTGCCTGCGCAAAGCGCGCCAGAACGTAGCCGTCACCGCCGTTGTTTCCCCCACCGCATACGATCACGATTCGATGGGCCATCGGCCATCGCGTACGAAGATAGCGAAGCGCGGCTTCACCAGCGCGCTTCATCAGCGTATAGCCGGGAATGCCTTGCACATCGATTGCGTGTGCATCAAGAGCGCGTACCTGCGCGGTGGAATACAGGGCGATCGGCAAAGCCATGCGGTGATTATACTGACACCGGTGCCTTCTCCATGACTGAGCTTGAAATTCTTAACCTCTACGCGACAAAGCAGGCGCTCGTTGCGGGCGCCCGGGCACTGGGCTTTAGCGAGCTTGGCATCACCAGCGTGGAGATTCCCGAAGACGAGCAGCACCTGCTGCGGTGGCTCGATGCGGGCTATCAGGGCGAAATGGAATACATGCGAAGGCATGGATCGCTGCGCAGCCGTCCACAAGAGCTCGCCCCTGGCACTGTACGGGTCCTCAGCGTAAGGATGGATTATTGGCCGGCCGAAGTTGCGGACGCGGACGCGGTGCTGGCTGACTCGACGCTCGGATACGTGTCGCGGTATGCGACCGGACGTGATTATCACAAGATAATGCGGCGCGCTCTTGCGCGCTTGGCAGAGGACATCTGCGCGCGCGTCGGGCCATTCGGCTACCGCGTTTGCGTGGATACCGCACCCGTGCTGGAGAAAGCGCTGGCGCGCAATGCCGGTCTCGGGTGGATTGGCAAACACACCAACCTGATCGCGCGCAACGCCGGCTCATGGTTCTTTCTCGGTGAGATTCTCACCGACCTGCCGCTCCCCGTGGATCCACCGGCAACGGCGCATTGCGGAACCTGCCAGGCCTGCATCCCCGCCTGTCCAACAGGGGCCATCGTCGCACCGTATCAGTTGGATGCCCGGCGCTGCATTTCATACCTGACCATAGAGCACAAGAGCGCCATTCCAGTGCCGTTACGCGCGGCTCTCGGCAACCGGATTTATGGATGCGACGACTGCCAGCTCGTGTGCCCGTGGAACAAGTTCGCGCGGGCCGCCAGCCACCCGGACTTCAAGGTCCGCAACGCATTGGATGCAACGCAGCTCACGGTTCTGTTCGGGTGGACGGAGGCTGAGTTTGACGAGCGGATGCGGGGCTCGGCCATTTACCGCATTGGCTACGAGCGCTGGTCGCGGAATATTGCGGTGGCATTGGGGAATGCCCCGCGCTCACCAGAGGTGCTTGCAGCGTTGCATCGCCGCCGTGACGACGCGTCGGCGTTGGTGAGGGAGCATGTTGAGTGGGCGCTCGCCCGGCACGGGTGCGACGCATGCGTCGCACGGGTGGGGCCGTAAGGCCACACCCTGGTCCGACTGTGAGCGCGCAACGCGCGCGTAGCAGGCGGTCCCCACCCACGTTAGCGCCTTACCTGCACGTTATCAATCAAACGCGCTTTGCCCAGGCGCACTGCGGCGAGCACGACCAGGTGGGCCGCATCCGGCCGCGGCGTACTCAAGTCACTCGCCTGCCGAACCGCGAAATAGTCGGGCTTGAAACCCGCTGCCTCGAGCGTCTGGCAACCGCTTCGCTCCATGCTGGCAAACTCACTGTCACCCGCCCGCAGCCGCTGCGCGGTCGCGGTGAGAATCTCGTAGATCCGCGGCGCGATACTGCGCTGCTCGGGTGTCAGGTATTGATTGCGCGAGCTCATGGCCAGCCCATCCGCGTCGCGTACCGTGGGCGCACCCACAATCCGCACCGGCATGCACAAATCGGCTACCATCCGCCGGATCACCGTCAGCTGTTGGAAATCCTTCTCCCCGAACACAGCCACATCAGGGTCCACTATGTGGAACAACTTGGCGACGATCGTGGCGACACCCTCGAAATGCCCCGGCCTGAACTCGCCACACAGAATGCGCGACAGACCCGGAACATCAACGCGCGTCGCCCGCTCCGCGCCATTGGGATAGATCTCGGCCACATCCGGCATGAACATGAGGTTGCAGCCCGCGTCCGCCAGCATCCGCTCATCCTGAGTCGGTGTGCGCGGATAGTGCGCGAAGTCTTCGTTGGGCCCGAACTGCATGGGGTTGACGAAGATACTGGCAACGAAGCGTTCGCCGTGACTGCGGGCCGCCTCTATCAGGCTGACATGACCGGGATGGAGGTTGCCCATGGTCGGCACGAAGGCAACCCGCAGACCTTCGCGATGCCAGGCATGCACCCGCTCACGAACCGCCGCAATGGTCGTAATGATTTCCATGGCGTGCCGCTCAGAACTCGTGCTCGGGCGCGGGGTAGCTCACTTCTCTGACCGCCTTGACATAGTTGACGAGCGCCTGTTGGTTCGTGCCCGCGCCTTCCATGAAGTTGCGGACGAAGCGCGGCTTGCGCCCGGTCGTGACATCGAGAATGTCGTACAGAACCAGAATCTGCCCATCAGTATGAGGCCCCGCGCCAATTCCAATGACGGGGACATGCAAAGCCGCCGTGATCGCTTTGCCCAGGGCGGAAGGGATGCACTCGAGCAGCACGACATCCGCGCCCGCGGACTCGAGCCGCCTGGCATTATCAATCATGAGCTCCGCGGCGTCTTCCTCGCGTCCCTGCACCCGGAAGCCGCCTGTCTTGTGCACCGATTGCGGCTTCAAACCGAGGTGCGCGCACACTGCGATATCGTGCGCCGCGAGGAACTCGACGATCTCGATCTGCGTGCCGCCACTTTCGAGCTTGATCATTTTCGCGCCACCCTCCTGCATCAGGCGCACGGAGTTAGTCAGCGCCTCGTTCTTGGAGGGATAGCTCATGAAGGGCAGATCCGCCATCAAAAACGGCCGATGCAGCCCGCGAGCCACGGCTCGACAGTGATACACCACATCGTCCATGGTGACCGGCACCGTGGTGTCGTGACCTTGGATGACCATGCCGAGTGAATCACCGACCAACACGACATCGACATCCGCGGTATCCAGCAGCACAGCAAAACTTGCGTCATAGCAGGTCAGGCTAACGATTTTCTGCCCGTCAGCTTTCATCCGCGCAAGCGTGCTCAGGGTGACGGGCGGCCGGTCGGAACCGCGTAGCTGCAGGTGCGTGTACATGTTTCCCCCTAGCTTCAGATACCGCGGCTGCGCAGCGGATTGTAGTAAAGACGCCCGCGCTTCATACGCTGGATCGCCGCCAGCAACTCGTCGTAGTCTGCCTGGTTGTTGATCGGATCGATGGCCGCCGCGTTCACGATCAGCAGCGGCCCGGTCTCGAATTCATGGAAAAAGCGCGCGTACGCCTCATTCAGGCGCTCCAGGTACTCGCGCTCGATGTGCTGTTCGTAATCGATGCCCCGCTTGCTGATCCGCTCGAGCAGCACATCCACCGGCGCCTGCAGATACACGACCAGGTCGGGCTTGGGGGGCTGAATATCGAGCTTGGCGTACACCTGCTCATACAACCCGTACTCCGCATCATCGAGGGTCACCCGGGCAAAAAGGCGATCCTTCTCCAACAGGTAGTCCGCGACCCGCACCGGGGCGAACATATCCTGCTGCTTCAGAGCCGCGAGCTGCTGCGCGCGCTGGAACAGAAAATACAGCTGAGTGGGCAATGCGCCCGCGCGCGGATTGCGGTAGAAGCGCTCGAGAAAGGGATTTGTGGCCGCCTGCTCCAGCACTGCCTCGGCCCCTAAGCTGGCGCAGAGCCGTCGAGCGAGGCTCGTCTTACCGACGCCGATGGGCCCCTCTACGACGACGAACCTGTGAGCGGGTTCGGTGGAAACTGTTGTCATAGACGACGCAGGCGGATGGGCATGCCGTCAGGCCGGACTCGAAGGTCCGCGACGCCGGCGTCGCCGGCGGCCACCTCGACGCGGAGGGCTTTCCGTGCGCTGCATCTGGCCTGTGAGCGCATCTGCCATACGGCCGCGCTCTTCCACCGATACTTCCTGGATACGAGTCCACCATTCAGCGATTTCGGCAGAGGCGAGTCCGTACTGGACCCGTAGCAACAACAAGTCGTAGGCTGCCCGGAATCGCGGGTGCTCGATGACCCGCAATGCGCGCCGTCCACGCGGGTGCTCGAGGCGCGGTTGGAGCGCAAACATCTCGCGCATGCCTAACGAGAAGCGCTTGGGAAGACTGATGTGCGACTGGACCTGGCGGGCGGCGCGGTCGCAGGCATCCAGAATCGTCCCAAGCTCGTGCCAACGCTCTGGCGGCGTCGACTCGATGATGCCCGCAATCGGCCCATACAGCAGCAGTGCGAACAGAAAAGTCGGCGTTACCGGCTTGTCCGCCATTACACGCGCATCCGTATTCTCGAGCCCGCGAATCACGAGTTGCTCGACGAGACTGCCGGGGTGCTTGCGGAAATAATCGTCGACCGTGGGCAGCAGCGCCGCAAGCAACCCGCGCTGACGCAATACCTCGAAGCTCCGGCGGCCATGTCCGGTCAGAAATAACTTGAGCGTCTCATCGAATAGCCGCGCCGGCGGCACACCGCCCAGCAAACCTTTCAGCCGTTCGATGGGTTCAGCCGTGGCGGGGTCGATCTCAAAGCCGAGTTTCGCTTCGAAGCGCGCTGCCCGCAGCATCCGCACGGGGTCTTCGCGAAAGCGAGTCTCGGGATCGCCAATCAGCTTCAGCTTGCGTGCGGCGACGTCCTCGAACCCGCCAACATAGTCCCAGATGGAGAAGTCAGCGATGTTGTAGTACAGGGCGTTGGCGGTGAGATCACGACGCCAAACGTCGGCATCGATGGTGCCGTAGACGTTATCGCGAAGAATCCGGCCCGTTTCGTCGAACATCCGCTCGGCGTTCGGGTCCACGTCGAGATCGGCGGCACTCTCGTCACCGTTCGGGGCTGCGGGATGCTCGCGGTATCGGTTCGAGCGCCGCGGTACGGACGATGGTGGCGGACGGCCGGCATCGTCGCCTAGTTCGTCCTCGTCGTCGTCGTCCTCATCGTCTTCGTCTTCCTCTTCGTCCTCATCCAACGCACTGCTTTCCAGCGAGCTCTCGCCATCGTCCAGCGCTGCGATCTGCGAGGCGGCAGCATCCAGGCTCTCTTCCGGATCCCGGTCTTCGCCGTCCGCCGCATCGGCTTCAGGCAACGGCTCCTCGCCAGGTGCCGGTGCACTCGCGGCACGGAACGTTGCGACCTCGATAATCTCGCGGCCGAAAAACACATGCGCCAAGCGGAAGCGTCGGCCAACGAGCCGGCAATTCCGGAACAGTTTTCTCACCTGCTCCGGTAAGGCATCCGTCGCGACGTCAAAGTCCTTGGGCTCTATGCCAATGAGGAGGTCGCGGACGCATCCGCCCACGAGAAAGGCCATGAAACCCGCATCACGCAGACGGTAGAGCACGCGCAGCGCATTAGAAGAAATATGCGCGCGCGAAACGATGTGCTCAGATCGCGTGATAATTCGCGGAGTTGAGGTAGGCGTCACTACGGACGCAGAAGACGCGTTCAATTAGTAGCTTTCGGCTTGAGCAATCGACTGAGTTCCCTATAATACCGCGCTCTGGCAACAGCCCGCATTCTTCGCTCCCATCGTCTAGAGGCCCAGGACATAGCCCTCTCAAGGCTAGTACACCGGTTCGAATCCGGTTGGGAGCGCCAATTAAATCAAGAGCTTGCGAGCCAGCGCGGGTACTGGATAGTTTACCATCGTTTACCGTCCGCGGTGCCCTTTCGCCTCGGGGCTTTCCTTGGTCGAGGGGCTGGCCGCTACAGCCCGCGCCGGAATTCCCCAGCGCGCGGGGCTCAGCCTAGCGCCCTTGCTCAGGGCGTCGGTGGTTGACTTCGAAGACATTGGGCGAAGCCGTCTCTCCACGATCTGAAAACAGGTTCCCAGCCCAGCACCTGCCGCGCCTTCGCGTTGGAGCCTCCACGCACCTCCGTCATCATCGTCACAACGTGTTCGCCGGCGAGCAGACGGCCCAACCATGTCGGAATGCGGCGAGGGGGACCTGCTCCGATCATCGCCGCCAGCGCGGGCAGCCACACGCTGACCGGCGAAGGCTCGTCATCGACGATGTTGTAGATACCGGACGGCCCACGCTCGACGGCGATCACTGTTGCCGCCGCAGCATCGTCCACATGAACGAATGACCACGACCCAGCGGCACTGCCGATCAGTGGAAGCCGACGCTGCCGCACTTGTGCGATGACACTCGGTTCGAGGATGCCAGTGCGCGGACCGTAGAAAGCACCATACCGCAGTACAAGCCCTGTCAGGTTGTTGGTGTTGAGCACTCGGTTCTCCAAGTATCGGATAGCGTCGAGTGTGCGCCGGCGCTCGCGCGGTGGGTCCGGGTCAAGCGGATCATCCTCCGTCTTTACAGGGCCGCCACTTCGAGCGTACGGCCAGCCGCAAAAGCTCTGAGCGAGGATCCGGCTCGTCCCACACTGCCGTGCGGCCTCGAGAAGGTTGTCCAGGCCTTCGGTTCGTAACCGATTAGTCAGCGCGAAATTTCTGTCAAACCGGCGAATATCACCGGCGTCGCGAAGCGACGTCATCTCATGGACGATGACGTCCGGGCGCGCGGCGGCAACGCCTGGGTAAACCTCGCCAGACTTGAGCGCATCCGCCAGGACGGGTTCGGCGCCGGCGCTGCGAATAGCAGCGGCCTTGCTCTCATTGCGGGTAAGCGCCGCGACGTAATGGCCAGCCGCGACCAAACGTCGAACCACATAGGGACCGATGGCCCCGGTAGCGCCTGCGACTAGGACGCGCATTGCCTGATCCTTGGATAACCTACCGAACGGTAGCTTACCTCTGCCCCATCATGTTGGTGCGTTAGTGTTTGTTCGCCACTGACGGCGAACAAACACATTAGCCACGCTGAGGGCCGCGCTCAGGCTGGGTCTCGGCCATTGTGCTGCGCACTTAAATGGCAGGGGTCGGGCACTTGAAAACGCGTGATTCATAGCCTCAAATACGCCCACCAGCGCTACCGCACAGCGGCAACGAGGCGCATATTTGTCGCCGTCGTTACCGTGCGAGCGCACAAAACGAGGATGGGCATCATGCCGATCCTGAAGCGAATACTGGTTGCCACCGACCTGTCCTGCGCAGCACAGCGTGCGGTGATGAGGGCGGGACAACTCGCGAGCCAATGGCGCGCCAATCTATGTCTCGTCCGTGTGCGACACGATTGGCATCTCTTTGCACGGGGGCGGGCCACTCTCCCTGTTGCCCATCAGGACATGTCACGAGGCGCGGACAATCCACTACGCACAGTGCTGGACGCTCTCGAAGGAAACTTCGGCATACATGCCGAATGTGAAACCCGGCTCGGACGAGCCAGTAACGTCATCGCTGCGATGGTGGCGGAGCACGATCCACAGCTTGTCATCATTGGCGTGCGTGGCGAGCACGATTCGGGTGAGATCGGTCCCTATCTGGGTGGCACGGCACTCGAGCTCCTGACGCGTTTTGAGCAACCGCTGCTGCTTGTAAGAGAGTCGACCGCCGCCGCTTACAACACATCTCTGGTCGCCCTAGACGCTATCAACGCGCTGTCTCAACGCATGGTTCAGTGGGGCACTGCTCTTGTTCAGGGGGGTGACTGTCACGTGCTGCACGCCTATGACCTACCCTACGTGCAGCGTTTGCGACCGCATGATGCAGTCAGCCCTGTGATCGAGGGACAAAGACAGATGCGGCGGGCCTACGAAGAGGCAATTACGAGCGTCGAGGAGGCGCTCTGTGGAACGCAGAGCGGGGTGAGATTGCACAGCCATGCTGTGCGCGGCAATCCAGTCGCGATAATCCTCGCAGAGATCACGTTGCATGCTCCGCAACTGGTGGTTATCGGCAAATCAGATAGACGCGCACCTATGGGCCGGCGGCGTTTGACGGACGGTGTGGGGGTTCGGATTGCCTGCCATGCGCCGGTTGACGTACTGATCGTTCCGTAGAAGAGCGATGTGGCGTACGCGGCGCGATGAACGAGGGCTTATGGTAAGCGAGCGGCACCCGTTCAATGGCACCTCGGCGCTTGGAAACCGTTCACAGCGAGGGGGTCACTGCTTTCAGCACGCGGGCGCCGAGGTGCCGGGAGTAAAGATAGCGTCTCCGACGCCCGCTGACAGGCGGAATTTTCTAAGGCGTGCGATGAGAAAATTTCAGCGCGCGCGAACGAACTAGCGACACAATTTCCGTATCCAATGGCTTGGGGAGCGTGCGCCCGCCTATTTCAGGCCCGGCTTTTCCAATTTTTCCACATCCCGCACGCTCGAGCTGAAGACCTGTCCAGTCTCGAGCTGCTTCGCCTCCTTGAATGCGCCCCCGTGCTTGCCATCGCGCAAGGGGTTGAACTGCAGCTCGATCTGATCGCCCGGCTTGAAGGAGCGGCGCGTCCAGCCCATGCGTGTGAGATTGCCCGGGCTCGTGAGCTCCATGGACCAGATCTCAGCCGGTGTTCCAGGCTTCGGTGATCCTTCGACCAATAGAACCACGTGTGGGTTGGTCCAGCGGAACTCCTTCACTCTAGCCTTGAAGGTGATCGTGTTGCTGAAGTCAAACATGGCGAAGGAGTGATGCGCGTACGTTGGCATCTGCAGCGCCACGGTCACCATCAACGTACTCACCAATACTTTCAGTTTCATCATCTACTTCCCGGGGGAAGGACGTTTCCCCCCTCCGTCTGTGGCGCAGGCTCGAACACGGCATTGCCGTTGGCGTCTACACCTTCCGAAAAATTACCCTGCAGGCAAACGCCCTCCACGATGTCGTATTTGCGCGCCCGTTGCCGAAACAGAATACGCGAAGTCTTCCAGGTTCGGGTCAACACATGCGGCGCGGTGATCTCAAGGTCGTCGCGCAGAGTGTCAGGTCCTGACAGATGAATGCGCTCGACGATGTGCATGTCGCCGTTGTTTGGCAGGCCCACCCCCTCGCTGGGGGCGATGTAGGTTTGCGGAAGCACAGCGACAGTGTCGACCACGAGAGTCTCGCCATCCCAGTGACCGATCGAGTGCCCATGGAACGTAGGATCCGGATCAGCAGGATGGGGACGACCGTCCGTGTAGATTCGCCGAAGGCGATTTCCGTCCGACTCGCCCAGGATGGTCACGCGGCCAGGGGTAAACAGGAATTCCAGGGCGTTGTGGGTAATCAGCATCCAGCTCGGCATGGCCTCCGGCAGGCAATTCACGAACAAGCCCTTCGGATCGCCCGCCTGCTCGGCCGCAATGAGCTTCGCAATCTGGGCAGCGGCAGCGGCATTCCAGGGAATGGGATCCGTTTTGATGCGAGCGTTCTGGTCTGACATGCTGGGAGTCCACACGCCGCTCCAATCCGGCAGCTTGGCGAGCGCCACCCAATCGGCGGCCTGCGGCGGGCGGTTGTTTGCAGACTCGGCCGCGCCCGCCGTCGACGCTGTTGCAGCCACTACTGTGACCGCGACGCAGGCCATCAGACATTCACGTGTAAAACTTC
This sequence comes from Steroidobacteraceae bacterium, assembly GCA_045810105.1. GTDB lineage: Bacteria > Pseudomonadota > Gammaproteobacteria > Steroidobacterales > Steroidobacteraceae > 13-2-20CM-66-19. The sequence goes on from JBJMWM010000001.1 coordinate 49,441, forward strand.
GCATGGAAGAATCTCTCACGTAGGCGTGTTGATCGTGAACCCAATCCAGCGGCCGAAAGCGACTATTGCGATCCACAGGCACAGGGACAGGCCACCCACGATTCGGGCGCGCATCGGCGTCACGGCCGGAGTGTGCCACGCATCGGCTCCCCTGTTCAGGAACAGGTGGTAGATCGCCATGTTGATGCCAGCAAGCGCGATCAGCGCGATTTTGACCTGAAAATAGAAATTGTGCGCATAGGTCGTTGCGTTTGAGGCGAACAGCAGGCCGCCCGTCATTGCGGCGAGGACGAATGCCGTCCACGTCACCGGCAACACGCTCGCAGTCGTCTGGGCAACGCCTCGGTCGCGTGAGGCGAGGCCGACGAGACGCAAATCCACAATGGCAATTGATCCAATCACGAGAGTCAGCGCAAGCACGTGCACGCATTCGATCCACGGGAACAAGGTCTCGCCTTCGCGGATGGCTGTGGCAATCGAGGTGTCCTGCAGACCCTGTAGTAATTGTTCAAACACGTCACGTTCCCTGAACGTAAGCGATCCATCGCCCGGCACAGATGATGGCAATCCATAAGGGAATCGATGCCGCGGCGATGACTTGCGCCAGCCGCTTGCGGGTCGCGGACACCTCCCAGAATGCCGCGTCTCTCTGCAGCGGGATCTGGCAGGCCAACGTGATGCCGGCAGCCGCCACCAGCAGTCCCATTTTCAGAATGAACACCGGATTCTCGAGCGAGCGAGCCGGCTCCGCTGTGATGAGCAGCGCTCCCGTCGCCAGCAGAACGGGTAACGGCCACCAGATGAACGGCAAAAAGCGCTTCGCGATCGCAGCGATCGATTGCTCCTTGCCGCGAATACCCAGCAGGCGTAGGTCCATCATCAACGCCGAGGTCACCACCGCGGCTACAGCAAGGATATGCACCGTCTGCACGGCCGGGACAATCCACGCGACCGTTTGCAGCACCTGGCTGAAGGAGGTCGCCGCCAACCAGGTGCAGAACGAATCCAACGATTGCAGGGTCATGCTCACGTGCCTGGACGATGCTGGTTGGGATACCAATAAGTGACATGGCAGGCTTCGCACGCCTCGTCGATTATCCCACCGGCGTCCATCAACCCTTGCGCATCCTTCGCGTTTATCGCTGCGAGCGCCTTCAACCCGGCATCCTGCAGGTTACGCGCGAACTGCGTAAAAGCGTCGTGGGTGGCGTCGATACGCTGTTGGATTTCCGCGTGACTCAGTTCGCCCAGGGGCGGCGGAGCATCGGCCATCGTGGCCGACACGTTCGGCGCAGTTCGCGGCGGCGAGGCGGGTTGCGCGGCAGGCGTGGTAAGGCCGGCTTGCGCGCTCGGCGCCGCTTTCGTCATCGGCGCGGCTTGCGCACTCAGTGCGCCCCGCGGGGCTCCCGCGGACGACACATCCGCTGCAATGACGCGGCGTCCTGGCATGCTCAACAGGTTGGCTGCCTCAATCAACGTGATAGCGCTGTTGCGCACGGTTTTCCACTCACCATCCGTACGCGGCTGCCGGTCCTCGGTGCCCTTCGACGTCGCGATGTAAGCCACCGAGTCCCAGAGAACGTCAGCCGCGGGGTCGATAATTCCGTCCATGAGGTCCGGAATGGTCGCGGTCAGCCGGTATTGCTGGGACGATTGCGCCGGCTGAGGGGTCTCGCCCTGGGCGGTCTCGCCAGGCGGCGCGGCTCCCCTGGATTGCGCGGTTTGGAGTTGCCCTGCCTGAGACTCCGGGGCCGCATTCGACGAACAGCCGCCGACCCCGAGGGTTGCGCCTGCCCATAGAATCAAAGTCCGGATGGCGCAGCTTCGTATGTACACTTGGATTTAGCGTACAACAGATTGGTGCTCTGAAACAGGCTTCCACCTATGGCGACATCACACACGCACTGCGGGCTCCGGGCGCTCGCTCCGTGGCTTTTGAGATGCATCGGGCAGGCGGCTGTCGCGCTCGGATGCACCATCGGTGTCAGTGTCCTTGAGTGGTCTGCTCCAAATTTGGGCACGATGGCGATGGCTGCCGACGCAGTGGTGCCATCGGCACCGGCGCGCGCGCCAGTTGTTGGCTGCGGCCCCACAGGTGTGGCACTTCAGGTACTCGGCTCGGGCGGGCCCGAACTGCAGGACAGGCGAGCTTCGACCAGCTATCTCATTTGGCGCGCCGGTGTTCCGCGACTACTGATCGACAGCGGCGGCGGCTCCGCTCTGCGCTTTGGGCAAAGCGGAGCGACGATGTCCAATATTGATGTGATTCTGCTGACGCATCTGCATGTCGATCACACTGCAGATCTCGCAGCGCTCGTGAAGTCCTCGTTCTTCGAGGATCGCCACCGGAAACTGCCGCTCTTTGGTCCCGATGGCAACCAGTTCTTCCCGTCGACGACGCGCTTCATACAAAGACTGTTTGCGAGCTCCGATGGTGCTTATCGTTATCTAGGCGACTTCCTCAATCCCGACGCGACTGACTCATATCGGCTCGACGCTCACAACATCGTCCCCGCCCCGCATGATGTGAAGCAGATATACGACTCGGAAGGAACACGCATTTTCGCCACGAGCGTCGTTCACGGCAGGGTTCCGGCAATCGCCTATCGAGTGGAACTCGACAACGTCAGCATCGCTTTCAGCGGTGACACCGACGGTAACAATGGCAATCTGGAACGGCTGGCGCAAAACGTGAACCTACTCATTGCGCACAACGCAGTTCCGGAAGGCGCTTCGGGCGTTGAGCGCGCCCTTCATATGCCGCCATCGGTGATTGGCAAAATTGCATCTGCCGCAGCGGTAAAGCAACTCGTGCTCGCGCATCGAATGTTGCGCACGCTGGGTCACGAAACCGAATCCCTCGCGGCGATCCGCAAGTTCTACGCCGGCCCAGTCAGGTTTGCGGATGACTTGCAGTGTTTTCCGGTCTCACGCTGACCCGCAGCGCATTGTTGGTCTGAGGACAAGCGCCGCAGTTCCCTCACCGCTATCACGCGCGCGGCATATTGCAGCGCACACCGTCGCGACTTGGGACACAGTGCACCCGCACCGACTGTGAACTGCATCACCGGTTGTTAGGAGACGCGAGATCAGTCATCGAGCTGTCACCGGCCATAGGTACACTGCGCGCTCCTGACACACCAGGAGAAGTAACGTGTCCTTCATCATCATTCAAATGGTTGCAACAGCGGCGCTGCTCGTTGCTCATTTCGCCGTAACCGTAAAAAACCACTTCGCCCGCACGCGCTGACCCGACGCTACCGCGGTGCACCTTGCGACCCTTGGGGCGGTGCACTTTCCAAAATGGGCACACGTGCAACCGCCGGCTTAGGCCGGCGGCGCTCGTCAAACAAACCCCAATGGGCTTCTTCGGGATGCATTACCGCGGAGCTTGCATGGGCAGGGTCGGCAATCTCGTCGAATGCTCTCCAGGGCGCGTCGAATGCCGCAAAGTAGGCGAACGATCGCTCCCGAGCCGGTGGGAACTGCCGCAGCAATTCCGTGAAGAATGACGCCTGCCGGTCAGGAGTGAAGCCGGCTTCGGACGGCGCGGTGGGCACACCAACTTCTTTCACGAGAATCGGCCCGCAGTAGACATCAGTCAGCTTCGTGACCACGTTCACAACGAACTCGGCAGCGTTGTGATCCGGAGCACCCCGAAACCAGGGTTGATGTACCGGGTGCACGTTCACCAGCATAAAGTCCAGCTGGCGTAGCAACTCCGACGCTTCGGAGCCGTAAAACATATGGAACGGCTCGGTCGTCGAGATCGCAATCGCGGCTAGTCGTCGCCGCACACTGACCGCCAGCGCCGTGAGCTCTGCAAAACTGTGACGTTTAGCAAACACCCGCTCGTTGCCGAGTGATATTCCAATCACGATACCCGGATACGCGCGCGCCGCGCCGACGGCGGCATCCAGCTGTGACGCATCAAAGGGATCCCAGACTCCGATGATCATCGCTCGAAATCCAAGCGCTGCTGCGACAGCAGGAATCGCTTGCTGGCCATCAACCGAACCGTAAGTGATCAACCCATCGAAGTGTGGTCGCAGCACCTGCAAGTCGGCGCGGATGCCGGCAGGGTCTGCATGGGTAGGTTGGCCATTGATGATCTGCAGCGAGGTGGGTTGGTAGGCGACAAAACGCCCATGCAACATGACCTGTCCCAATCGATCCAACGCACGCGTGGCCGTGGGCATTCTGTTGCAGACCGCCTTGGACCCAGGGTTCGATCCAGGGTTCGATCCGGGGTTCGATTCGGGCTTCGATTCGGGCTTCGATTCGGGGTTCAATCCAGCGCTCGCGGACACGAGCTTCGCACCGGCACTCACATGCAACCCGACGGCGGCGGCACTCACATGCAGTGGCTCGGTAGCGGCACTCACATGCAGTGGCTCGGTAGCGGCGCCGACGTGCAGCGGGACGGTAGCGCCGCTGACATGCAGCGCCATGGCAGCGCTGCTGACGAGCGCGGCCCAAGCGGCCATCCTGCATCGGTCCGGCACTCGAGCCTCCTTCACGCATGCCATCCTTAGGCGGACGAGTCCAGAGCTTAGCGGCTACAACAGAACGTTGTGAAGGATTCTGGTCTGTGGGGGACAGGCCAGACATCTTGAGAAAACTAAGAACGCAACGCACGCCAGCCGGCGCAAGTGCAGGCCGAGTGGCGGCAGCGGACCGCGGCCGGGCACGAGTGCCCGGCACGGGAAAGAGGCGTTATTTCTGCTTGCGGCCGCCCGACTTCTTGGCGGCGCGGAAGGAGATTCCAGCGCGCATGGCCTTCTGCTGGACCGCAGCGGCAGTCCGGCCGAGTTGCCGAGCAACTTCGCTCGTGGAAGTTCCCGCTTTGGCCAGTTGTTTCAGGCTACGCAATTCACCGGCGCTCCACGAGGAGCCGTCGTTCGAGGGACGCTTTGCCATCAGTCTTCTCTCCAATCACCCAACGAGGGTATGGTGGAATGATAGCCGGCGATTGCGGCCGCCGCGCGCCCAACATGGTGTATTGACATGTTGTAAGAGTTTGTGTTTGTGGAACGGCAACAGTTCCTCACATATGACGCCGGACGATGGTCCTCATTGCCCCGTCTGGGCCGCGAACGCCGCCCGTAACTGCTGTAAGTCGAGCGGATCGAGGTCGGAAACCGCCCAGAACTGCAGCCCCCGCTGACTCCAACCTGCCACGTTATAGCCATCGTGGCGCCATGCCGCGGGCACCGCCTCGCGCGTACCGGCGGGCCACACAAACACGTTGATGATGTGTTGACGTCGTCGATAGACGACAGCTGCCACCACCCTGCCGTGAATGTAGTCGAGGCGCCCGCCCACCAGCGGGAACCCCCGGTCGGCGAGCTCGAGCACCGGTGGTGAGAAATCCACTTTCCCTGCAAACCAGGGCTTCACCACATGCCGGTCCGATGTGGCCACGTCCACGAGGTGTGCCGCAAGCAGCGAGCGCACGTGGCCGGCAACCAACTCATCCGCCACGCCGAGCCGTGGCAGGTGCACGAAGAACACGAAAGCCAGTGCAGCCGCGAGCGCTGCGATGGAGCCGCCCAATGTCCAGGCAACAAGTGTTTTGCGCCGCCGCGCCGTGCCCCAGCGGACCGTTTCGCCCGCGGCCGCGCGCACTCGGAGCTCCCCGTTAGAGACTGGGACCATCGCCGGCGGATCGTTGGACGCCGAGGCCGGCCCCGACGGAGCGTTGGAGCCCGACGCCGCCACAGCGCGCGCATTAGACGCCGAGACTGCTGCCCCTCGCGGAGCGTTGGAGCTCGGCGTCACTCCGCCCCGGTTGGCGTGGCCTTCGCGGACTCCGGCGGCGAACGTGCCTTCGCTTCCTCCACCCCCAACGCTGACGCTCTGGACCCCGCCAGCGCCAATTGCTGCCGCAACGCGCGCACGCAATGCCGGCGGGGCCTCAAACGGAACACCAGGCGTTCTCAACCTGCTTCGCAGGGCGCGCAATCGCCCATATTCGTCCGCACATGCGGCACACTCCCGCAAATGAGCCTCACATATTAGTGTATTAGCTGCATCCAGCTCGCCATCGAGCAGGCCATGCAACAACAGCTCTTTGTCCGCGCAGGCGTTCATCGCGTTGGCTCCATGTCTTGCGTGAGCATCTGCCGCGCTCGCGCGAGTCGTGACATCACAGTGCCCACGGGGACGCCGGTCACCTCGGCGATCTGCTTGTATGACAACTCCTCGAGCTCCCGTAACACCAACGTTTCCCGAAACGGCTCCGGGAGGCGCCGAATCATCGCGCGCACCTCATCAATTTCGCTTTGGCGTAACACGGCAGTCTCCGGGCCGTCCTGGGTGCAATCGCCCAGCTCATCAGGATTCGGGATCCACCTGTCGAGCAAGTCGCCGAAGGAATCGCCCGCGCTGTCCCCCTCGGCGGCGGAGGTCACTGTATCGGTGGCAACACCCGCGGCACGTCGGGTCGCCTTTGACCAGTCAAATGAGCAGTTGCGCACGATCGCAAGCAACCAGGCTCTTGCATCACCACCGCGATACCTTCCAAAGGAGCGAAACGCCCGGAGAAAGGATTCCTGGACGATGTCGTCCGCCGCTACGGCATCGCGCGCGATGAACCGCGCCAGACTGTACGCCGCGTTCAGATGAGGCAGGAACAGGTCCTCGAATTGGCGCCCCAAGCTAGCCTCATCTGGCGCGCATGGCGCCCACCTTGGACTCATCAGAACAAGACCGCCGAGCCAACGTGTTTATTCCCGCGCAGCGAGAGATCTAGGGAACGTGCCACCCGGGCGAGCGCGGGTCAACCACAGTCCGGCTACGCGCCCGACCGCGTTGGCGGACTACCCGTGGGCCGCACCGCGTGCCTCGGCCCAGCACCGCGCCGATGCGAACCCTACCCAGCCGCCCGCAACACCCCGGGCAACCACAGCGACAGCGCCGGCACATACGCCACCACCAGCAGCACCCCGAGAATCGCCAGGTAGAACGGCCAGATCGTCCGCAACACATCGACGATGCTGATCCGCCCGATGGCCGCTCCCACGAACAGCACCGAGCCGATGGGCGGGGTGATGAGCCCCAGCCCACCCTTCAAAATCAGGATTACCCCGAAATGCACCGGGTCTATGCCGATAGCCTTGGCGACCGGCAGGAAGATCGGGGTACAGACGATGATCAGCGGGGCCAGGTCCATAAACGTACCCAGCACCAGCAGGATCAGGATCATCAATAGCAGCAGCAGGTACTTGTTATGCGTGATGCTCGTGAGCACCTCTACGGCACCCGCGGGCACCTGCAGATACGCCAACAGCCAGCCAAACGATGCAGCCGCGCCGATCACGAAGACAATCAGCCCCGTCGTACGCACGGCGCCGGTGCAGGCGTCGAGGAAGTTCTGCCAGGAGAGGTTGCGGTATACGACCGCCGTTACGGCAATGGCGTACACAACCGCGATCGAGGCACTCTCAACGGCGGTGAATACGCCCGCGCGGATACCACCGAAGATCACGCCAACCAGCAACAGACCGGGTAACGCCCCGATCAATCGATTGAGAATCACGCGAAACCCGGGGAACGCTTCGGTCGCGTAGTTTCGGCGGCGGGCCATCGTCGCGCCCGTGATCATCAGGACGACAGTCAACAACAGCGCGGGAATGATACCGGCCGCGAACAGATCCGCGATCGAGATGCCCCCGCCCGCCGAGGCCGAATACAGAATCAGGTTGTGTGACGGGGGTATCAACAGCGCCACGATCGCCGAGGACACCGTGACACTCACCGCGAAGTCGCGGTCGAAACCGCGGTTCACCATCTGCGGGATCATCGCGCCGCCGATTGCGGACACGTCCGCTATCGCGGACCCGGACACGCCGCCGAAAAACAGGGAAGACAACACATTGATCTGGCCCAGGCCACCCCGAAGATGCCCGACCAGTGAGGACGCAAGCGCAATCAACCGGTCCGAAATACCTCCACGCATCATCATCTCGCCCGCGAAGATGAACAGCGGAATCGCAATCAGAGTAGTGAGACTCGCACCCGCCGCAAGTTGCTGCACGACCACGATCGAGGGCATCCCCAGATACAGCACCGTTGCCAGCGAAGCGGCAGAAAGCGCAAACGCCACTGGGACGCCGATAATCAGCAGCACCCCGAACACACCAAACAACAGAGCGGTGGCCAAGATCAGTGCTCCCCACGCGGTACGCCCGCAGGAGCGACCAGAAGCCGCTCGAACGCAAACAGCGCGATCAGTACACCCCCCACGCAGATCGGCAGGAAGTACAAACCCTGCGGTAGGGGCGCGCCGGCCATCCGTACGTCCCAGCCATCCATCAGTAGCACACCGCCCCAGTAGGCAAGCAATAGTCCGATCGCGATGACGACCAGGCGTGCGATGCCGACGAGTACGGTACGAGCCGGCGGCGCGACAACATGCACGAGCAGAAAGAAACCAAAGTGCGCCTCGTTGCGCACCCCCACAGCCGCCCCAAACATCATTGCCGCACTCATCAGCAACAGCGCAACCGGCTCGGTCCAACTGGGTGAGTCATTGAGGACATAGCGCGCGAACACCTGCCAACCCTCGACGAGCGTCATGGTGATGAGCGCCACACATGCAATGGCAATCGCGCACTGGGCAACACGCGCGAGCCCGGCGCTGAACAAAGCAATCTGACGTGCCATCCGACGACAACCCCCGCAAAGAAAAGGGCCTCCGGCGCGTACCGCCGCAGGTGGAAGACTTCACGCGACCGCGCGAATTTCTTGGTATATCCGCTGCAGTTGCGGATCTTTCATGTACGACTCGAGTATCGGTGCGGCCACCCTCTGAAACGCGCCGCGATTGACCTGTATCGCGCGCACACCCGCCTTCTCCACGGCTGCTCGCGATGCCGCCTCGCTGCCATCCCAAAGACTGCGCATGTACGGCACGGATTGAGCCGCGGCAGCTCTAACCAACTCGCGCTGGCTTGCCGACAGCTTCTGATAACGCCGCATTGACATCAGCAAGGCTTCCGGCGAGTAAGAGTGCTCCGATTGTGACCAGAACCGAGCCACCTCAAAGTGGCGGCTGGTGTGGAAGGTCGTCCAATTGTTCTCCGCCCCATCGATGAGCTTCGTCTGCAGTGCCGAGAAGATCTCGCCGTACGACAACGGTGTGGGATTCGCGCCCAGGTCCCGGATGAGGCGCACGAACATATCGGACGGCGGGACCCTGATCTTCAGTCCCTTCAGATCACCCGGCTCGGCGACCGCGCGCAGATGGTTGTAGAAACAGCGCGCTCCCGAATCGTAAATGGCCAGACCGACCAAGCCGCGCTTCTCGAACGCATCGAGAATCAAGCGGCCCGCAGCTCCATCGACCGATCGGCGCATGTGCTCCGTGGAGTCGAAGACATACGGCAGCGACATCGCCTGAGTCGCAGGAAAGGTGTTATTGAGCGAGGCGAAGTTGATTCGCACAATGTCCAGCGCGCCAAACCGGGCGAGGTCCACGGTGTCATTTTCCCGGCCCAACTGCCCGGAGTGATATACGCGGATGCTCAGCTCGCCGTCGGACTCATCGCTGATCTTCTCGCCCATCCAGCGGAGCGCCTGCACCGTCGGATAGTCAGAGACGTGCACGTCGGAGGCAGTGAGAACGCCGGCTGGATTGCTGATCCGAGCAGGATTCACTACGCCCCCGGTTACCGGCACGCGCGGCAAGCAAACAGCATGCACACAGGCAGCCCCAGCTCCCAGAAGCACCGCCCGCCTGCTGATCACTAGGCCCGTGCTCCCTTCCGCGCTGCTGGCGACCTTTGCGCGGGCACGGCCCGGCACAACAACTCTCCGCACCCTTCGAACACGATGCGCGACTCCTGTCCGATGCGAATGTCGTGCACGCCAGTCGTCGCCCCCGTGGACACTACATAACCTGACTTCATCGGCAGCCCGCGCCGCGCACATCGAGACAACGCGAATGCCAGGGCCGCGAACGGGCCACCGGGCAGCGACATCGCACCCCCGCGCCCAACCGATTTGCCTTCAATGAAGGTCTCAGTCTTCAACGTCTCGAACGGCCGGCTGCGCCATTCAGCAATGGCCGGTCCCAGCAGCAGTCCGGCATTGTTGCCAAAGTCCGAAACGACCACCGCCGAGCCCAGATCGTTGATGCTCGCGAGTGGGCTTCCCGCGGTCTCGATGCCGATATGCAATGCCGCGGCGATGCCCGCTGCCTCCTCGGGTGTCCACTGCACCTTGTCCGAGGGAGCATCCGCGCCCAGCCGAAAGACAAACTCGGCTTCGACCGCGGCGAACCCGCCTTCGAACACCGGAAATTCCACCATCTGCTCCGGTGGAGCGAGCCGGATCCCACGCCGGAAGATGGGCCCCACGAGGCGATCCTCGCCGAGCCGCTCCAACCACGGCGCGCCTATGCGGCCAACTTTCCAACCAGCCACGAAGTCCGGCCAGAGCGCAATCGCCCTGTCCTGGTACGCGTAGGCGCTATTGAGCGTCGCAGGAATGCTTCCCGGAAAGTCCGGAAGCGCCGTCGCGTCGAGGCGCGCACGGACAAATTGTTCTGCGATGGCATCGTTCATGTGTCTCACTTCCTGATAAGGGCCTGTATAGGGGAAACCGGTGTCATTTACAATCCGTGCGGCCGGCGAAGGCGCGCGGCGCGGGCCTTGGCACTGCCTGGGCTACTCATGACCCCAAAGGAGCACCGTAGTGCCTATTGATCTTCCGTCCATAGATTTGCCTCACGGTTCGCGCTACGGCGCGTCAGCCGTGCAACGTACCCGAATGCTCGGAGCGTGGCTTCTGGCAGCTTGTACAGCACTCATCGCCGTGCCCGCCTCCGCGCAGACAGCCAATAACGAGCTGGCCTTTCCGGGCGCTGTGGGTTGGGCGGCACACACTCCGGGTGGCCGCGGCGGGCAAGTCATTCGCGTCACCACGCTAGCCGCGAAAGGGCCGGGCTCGTTCCTCGAGGCCCTCGAAACGAAGGGCCCGCGCGTGATCGTATTCGAAGTCGGTGGTGTCATCGATCTGCACGGCGAGGAAATCGAGATCGCTGAGCCCTACCTCACCATTGCCGGTCAGACGGCGCCCGCCCCGGGTATCACGTTGATCCGCGCAGGTGTAAACATCCGCGCGCACGACGTCATCATTCAACATATTCGCGTGCGAACCGGGACTGCGGGGATGGCGAAGCGCACCGGATGGGAACCGGATGCAATGGGCACGGTCGGCGGCGCCTACAACGTCATCGTGGACCACTGCTCTATGACCTGGTCGATAGACGAAAACCTATCGGCATCGGGCAAGCGTTTCATTGGCGCAAATCCGGACGAGTGGCGCCAGCACACCTCGCATGCAATCACCTTCAGCAACAACATTCTCGCGGAAGGTCTCGCCAATGCGACGCATGCCAAGGGCGAGCACTCCAAAGGCAGTCTCATCCACGACAACGTCACCGATATTCTGATCATCGGTAACCTCTACGCACATGATGCCGAACGCAATCCGCTCTTCAAGGGCGGTGTGCACGGAAGCGTAGTCAATAACCTGATCTACGACCCGGGACAGCGGGCCGTGCACTACAACCTCATCGCCGCGGAATGGGGCGAGCATCCCTACCAGGTTGGGAAAATCTCGCTCCTCGGCAATGTGATGCGCGCGGGGCCCTCGACGCCGAGCGATGTTGCGTTGTTCATGCTGGGCGGCGCGGGGGACGTGGAGCTGTACATGAAAGACAACATTGCGGTGGATCGGCTGGGCCGGCCGCTGCCGATGCTGGGCCGATACACCACCAGTGCGGCCAAGATCATCGAGGTAAAGACCGCGCCTGCGCTGCCGGAAGGTCTGAAGGTGTTGCCGGCCGTCGAAGTCGAGAGTTCAGTGATTGCGAACGCCGGCGCCCGGCCATGGGATCGCGACGAGCACGACTGGCGAGTCGTTGCCGATACCATCGAAGGCCGTGGACGGATCATTGACAGCGAGCTTGATGTAGGCGGCTACCCGGTGCAGCTCGCCAGCCACCAGGCATTCAACCCGGCAGACTGGGACATGCGCTACATGACCCCGAAAGCGGCCCCGAAGTACAACGCCACCCACTAAGCAGCTGCCGGCGGGCGACCAACGTTGTCCGCTGAAAGCGCCGCCAGCCCGCGCGGACCGCTGGGTCAAGCTCGCCCCGACGGTACGGGGTCGCCCAACGCGCCGCAGGCGTCCCGCACAAACGCAGCCGGCAAAAACCACGTTTTTTGCCGGCGGGCGACCGGCGTTGTCCGCTGAAATTGCCGCAGGCAATTTCAGCCAATAAAAAAAAAGAGGTGCGAAGGACAATCCCCCGCACCCCTGTCACTTTCAATCGGCAGGCGCGCTGCTTGGAGCCTTCGGCTCACGCGCTGCGCGTACGCCACCCTTCGTGGTAGCCCTCGCGAGCCGCGCTAGCATACGGCACTGGCGACACTTTCACCCGAACTTCGAGCTGTTTGTGACGCTCTACCGTCGTTTTCTTGGTCCCGCCGCCCTCTTCGCCCCAGACGAGCGTGAGCACGTCACCGATGTTGATGTTCGGATCGACCACACCCAGGGACAGACCCGAGCGCTCGTTATAGCTGTAGCCTCCGAACATCGAGAACCCAACGGTCTTGCCGCCCATGGTCACCTTGTCATAGGAGGAGGATGCATAGTTCGCGATCGGCAGGTCGAAGAACTTGTAGTTCTCGCCGCCGGGCACGAATAGCGACGCATAGATCTTCGCGAGATCCTCGCCATTCCAGGCAAACGTGACCTTCTTTCGTTGCGGTTCCCTGGAGATTTTCTCCAGCGCATCCCGGCCGACGAAGTCATGGTCGAACTTGACGAATGGGCCGTATCCCAGTTCGTACGGCGTCATGTAATAGTCTTCGATGTCATCCGAAACGAAGCTGCCACCGATCGAGCCCGTGCCTTCGTAACCGTTCGCCGGCAGCCACTGACGGTATTTCTTCATCTTTTCGCCGGTGTACACGGCCGGTAGCGGCGACGGAATCCAGCCCGATTCGAGCGTGTTGCTGGCGTAGGCACGCGAGCCTACTGGGACGAGGCCGAACTCCCGGCCGGCCTCGAGCAGCGCGTCGCGAATCTCATCGCTCTGCTCGTATGGACCCCACAGCTCGAGCCCAGGTGCGCCGGCCATACCGTGCCGCAACGCACGAACCTTACGCCCCTTCACATTGATAGCGTCCATCGTGAAGAACTTCACGTCTGGAATCGCCCCGCCGTTGACCTTTTCCAGGACCTTCCACGCGTTGGGGCCTTGAACCTGGTAGCGATAGTGTCGCCGCGTGACCGCCTTACCGCGCGGATGCGACGGCGAGCGATCATCACGGATCAGATCGACCTTGTAGCCCCCCGTCTCACCGTGGAACTGAAGCCAGTTCACAGTGGGAGCGCGGCCGACGAACAGCAGCTCGTTCTCGGCGAGGTAAAAGAGAATGCCGTCGCCGATCACGTAGCCGTCGTAACTCACCGGCACCATCTGCTTCGCCTTGTTCGGCGTGAAATTAGCGAAGCTGTTGATCGTGGTGTGGGTGATCAGCTTGAGCGCGTCCGGACCCTTCACAGTGAGCTCAGCCATGTGGTGGCTCTGGTCGAACAACACCGCCGTCTCCCGCCACGCGCGTTGCTCGTCTCGCCAGTTACTGAACTCGCTGGGCACGACGGGGTAGACATAGGCCCCGAGCTGCGAATTTCGCAGCATTTTTACGGGGTTACCGGCTGACTGAAGCAACTGCTCCAGGTTCTGCTGACTCATGACCGACTCCTGCCGATGGCTTTAGGGCCCCGCGACGGTATGAGCCGGCGCCGCCGGGAGCAAATCGATGATTGGAATAAGAGCTATAGATGGGACGGATGATAATCAGCGCATGGGCGCGGCGTCTGACCAGGCGCAACGCCAGTACCTGCGCGATTCAGCCAGTGCCGCGATCCAGTCCGTGAGCGCGGCTGCTAAACGCAGCATCCACCGCATTCGACAACAGCATGGCAATCGTCATCGGTCCGAGTCCACCCGGAACGGGCGTGATCCATCCAGCACGGGCTGCGGCTTTGTCATATTCAACGTCGCCCACCAGCTTGCCGTCAGCCGTGCGATTGATGCCAACGTCGAACACAGCGGCACCGGGCTTGATCCAGTCACCGGGAACAAAGCCGGCCTTACCGACCGCGGCAACTACCACGTCCGCTCGCTCGACCTCGCCTCTCAAATCCCGGGTCCCGGTGTGGCACACCGTAACCGTGGACCGAGCAAGAAGCAGCTCGAGAGCCATGGGGCGGCCCACGATGTTCGAAGCGCCGACTACCGTCGCCCGCAGCCCAGTCAGGTTTATTCCATACTCGGCTGCGAGCCGGATCACCCCGAACGGCGTGCACGGCCGCAACCGAGGGCGCTTCTGAGCCAGCAGCCCCGTGTTCACCGGGTGGAAGCCATCAACGTCCTTGGCCGGATCGACTGCGTCCATGATGACATTGGCGTCGACACCCTTGGGCAGCGGAAGCTGCACGAGAATGCCGTCCACACGTGGGTTTCGATTGAGGGCGTGTACCAGGTCCAGAATCTCGGCCTGGCTCGTCGTCTCGGGCAGATCATGCGCAATCGACTCGATTTCCGCCTCGAGCGAGGAGCGCCGCTTGTTACGGACGTAGACGGACGAAGCCGGATCCTGCCCCACCTGCACGACGGCAAGCCCCGGGCGCCGGCCGTACTTGCCGGCAAACTCTTTTGCGCGGATCGCAACTTCTGCCCGGACCTTGGCCGCGACGGCCTTGCCATCCATCACAATCGCGCTCATGCGCTTACCTCAACACAACTGTCTTGGTGCCGTTGCGGAACACTCTGCGCTCCGCGTGCCACTTGATCGCCCGATTCAACGCAACACTCTCCAGTTCGCTGCCGATGACCGTGAGGTCCTCGGGCGACAGTGTGTGATCGACGCGCTCGACCTCTTGCTCGATGATCGGGCCTTCATCCAGATCGGTGGTGACGTAGTGCGCCGTGGCACCGATGAGCTTCACCCCGCGCGTGAAAGCCTGGTGATAGGCCTTCGCACCCTTGAACCCGGGTAGGAACGAATGGTGAATGTTGATCGCCCGCCCCTCGAAGTAGCGGCAGGCTTCTGGAGTCAGGATCTGCATATAGCGCGCAAGCACCATCAACTCCGAGTCCGAACGCTCGAAAAGCTCCATCATCCGCTGTTCCTGCTCGGCTTTGCGCCCATCGATGATCGGCAGGTAATGGTACGGAACACCGTGCCACTCGGCGAGACTTCGCATGTCCTG
The DNA here is from genome assembly GCA_045810105.1 of Steroidobacteraceae bacterium. GTDB lineage: Bacteria > Pseudomonadota > Gammaproteobacteria > Steroidobacterales > Steroidobacteraceae > 13-2-20CM-66-19. The sequence continues at coordinate 64,738 of JBJMWM010000001.1, forward strand.
GTGATTGCTCACCACGGCCACCACTTCGATCGGCAAAGTGCCGGTGCTCCAGCGATGCAGAATGCTGTTGAGACAGTGCCCCTGGCGCGAGACGGCCAGCAGCACGCGGCACTTGCGCTGCACTTCGTGAAACTGCCAGCGCATGCTGAATTGCTGACCCACCGAGGCGCCGAACTTCTCGTGCAACTCCTCCATGGACGGCATTCCCTTGCCGTTGTCATGGAAGACAGTGCGCATGAACGACGTGTTCCCGTAGGGGTCGTCGTAATGCTGCGCCTCGGTGATCAGCGCGTTGTGAGAGGCTAGAAATCCCGAGATTCCAGCAACGATTCCCGTCGTATCGGGACACGCGGTCGTCAGGATGAACGGCCGCGGCACGATCGCGGGATTAGCCACGCGCTGCGCGCGCTGTTCGCTGGTCGCCAGGGACATTGGAGCCTCTCTTCACGCGGTTGGGTTAATAACGGTAGTGCTCGGCCTTGTACGGGCCTGCCTTGTCAACACCTATGTAGCGCGCTTGCGTGTCGGTGAGCTCGGTGAGCTGCGCGTTCAGCTTCTTCAGCTGCAGGCGGGCCACCTTCTCGTCCAGGTGCTTCGGCAACACGTACACGCCCACCGGGTATTTGCCCGGGTTGGTGAACAGCTCGATCTGCGCAATGGTCTGGTTGGCAAAGCTCGAGCTCATCACATAGCTGGGATGACCGGTGCCGCAACCCAGGTTCACGAGACGTCCTTCGGCCAGCAGAATCAGCCGGCGGCCATCGGGCAGAATGATGTGATCCACCTGCGGCTTGATGTTCTCCCAGGTGTACTGCTTGAGGCTCGCCACATCGATCTCATTGTCAAAGTGACCGATGTTGCAGACTATGGCGTTGTTCTTCATGCGCTTCATGTGATCGTGCGTGATCACATGAAAGTTGCCCGTACAGGTGACGAAGATGTCGGCCTTATCGGCCGCGTAATCCAGCGTCACGACGCGGTAGCCTTCCATCGCCGCCTGCAATGCGCAGATCGGATCGATCTCGGTCACCCAGACCTGGGCCGACAGCGCGCGCAATGCCTGGGCTGAGCCCTTGCCCACATCCCCATAGCCGCACACGACGGCAACTTTGCCGGCGACCATGACGTCAGTGGCGCGCTTGATGCCGTCCACCAGGGACTCGCGGCAACCATACAAATTGTCAAATTTGCTCTTGGTCACCGAGTCATTGACATTGATTGCGGGGAAAGCAAGCTGTCCATCTTTCGCCATCTGATACAGCCGATGGACGCCGGTCGTGGTCTCCTCCGTCACGCCCTTCACATGTTTGAGGCGCGTGGAATACCACTTCGGATCGGTCTTCAACTTGGCCTTGATCGCCGCGAACAGCTCGGTCTCCTCTTCGCTCGTGGGCTTGGAGATCAGTGACGCATCGCTCTCCGCCCGGGCACCGAGGTGCAACAGCAGGGTTGCATCGCCGCCGTCGTCGAGGATCATGTTGGAATGCCCGTTATCGGGCCATTCGAAGATCCGGTGCGTGTAGTCCCAGTAGTCGGCCAGCGTTTCGCCCTTCACGGCAAACACCGGTGTACCCCGCGCCGCTATGGCCGCCGCGGCAAGATCCTGCGTAGAGAAGATGTTGCACGACGCCCAGCGAACCTGCGCACCCAGTGCCTGCAGCGTCTCGATGAGCACGGCGGTCTGGATGGTCATGTGCAGAGAGCCGGTGATACGGGCGCCCTTCAGCGGCTGCACCGGGGCAAACTCTTCGCGGATGGCCATCAGGCCCGGCATCTCGGTCTCGGCGATCAGGATTTCCTTGCGGCCCCAGTCGCTCAGCTTGATGTCGGCGATCTTGAAGTCGTGCGTCGACGAGGTTTTCAGATTGGCGTTCATACTCGAATGCTCCGATAAAGAACGAGCGCCGTGTTGACGAATCGCGACGTCTTCGAGCCTGGCAGACCCGGTGCATACGAACGTCCTGCACCGGCCTGTCGCAACGCTCCTCAAAGACGCGCGTTGCCGCAAACCTGCGGCTATCTTCAATAAGAAAAAGTCGCCTGCGGCGCTTTTTCAGACAGCGCCTTCGTTTCCGCCGGCAAAAGGCGCGACTTTTGCCGGCTGCGTCCCAACCGCGTTGCCGGCTTCAAGCCGCACGAACGGCTCCTTTCTTGGCCTCGTCGGCCAGCTCATCGGCCTTGTCGGTGCCTTCCCAGGTGAACTCGGACTCAGTGCGCCCGAAGTGTCCATAGGCGGCGGTCTTCTGGTAGATCGGCCGCACGAGATCCAACATCTCGCGCAGTCCGTAAGGCGTGAGATCGAAATGCTTGCGCACCAGCTGTGTCAGCCTCTCGCGTGACAGGCTGCTCGTACCGAAAGTCTCCACCATGATGGAGGTAGGCTCAGCCACGCCGATTGCGTAGGACAACTGCACTTCGCAGCGCTCGGCAAGTCCCGCGGCGACGATGTTCTTCGCAACATAGCGCGCGGCATAGGCAGCCGAGCGGTCAACTTTGGACGGGTCCTTGCCCGAGAACGCGCCACCGCCGTGACGGGCAAAGCCGCCATAGGTATCGACGATGATCTTGCGGCCCGTGAGCCCGCAATCGCCCACTGGCCCACCGACCACGAAACGCCCCGTGGGATTGATGTGGTATTTGGTCCGCTTGTCCACCCATTTGGCCGGCAGCACCGGCTTGAGAATCTCTTCGACCACGGCTTCACGCAGCGCCTTGGTGGAGATGTCGGGGCTGTGTTGGGTTGACAATACGACCGCTTCCAGACCCACAGGCTTGTCGTTCTCGTAGCGCAGAGTGACCTGGCTCTTGGCGTCCGGACGCAGCCAGGCCAGCTTGCCTTTCTTGCGAACGTCGGCCTGCTTCTTGACCAACCGGTGCGCCAGCGTGATGGCCGCCGGCATCAGCACGTCGGTTTCGTTCGTTGCGTAGCCGAACATGAGGCCCTGATCGCCCGCGCCTTGCTTGCGCTCATCCTTGCGATCAACACCCTGGGCGATGTCCGGGGACTGCTTGCCGATGATGTTGACAACGCCGCAGCTGGCGCCGTCGAAGCCCATGTCCGAGGAGTTGTAGCCGATGTCCAGTACAACCTTCCGGACCAGCGCTTCCACGTCCACCCACGCCTTGGTGGTGACTTCGCCAGCGACTACGACAACACCGGTCTTGATGAGGGTCTCGCAGGCAACTCGGCCGCGCGGGTCATCGCGCAGGATGCTATCGAGCACCGCGTCGGAGATCTGGTCGGCCACCTTGTCCGGGTGACCTTCAGAGACGGACTCGGACGTAAACAGATAATTATTCGCCATTTGACTCATTCCGCTCGTCAGGGTTTTGGGTTGGGAGCGCACCTGCGGTGCGCCCCCGGGGACCTCACAATATACCGGACTTGTCGATACAAACCGGTTTCATTCCGGGGTCTCAAGGGGGGCCGCCCGGTGCCGTTCCAGCGGCAAAGCTTTGCCTGAGCCGGGCTTCGAACTGCGCGGCCGTAAAGCGATGATTCTGGGTACCCAGGGACTCGATCTTGATGGCGCCCATTAAGGAGGCGATCTCGCCGGTGGCGCGCCAGTCGAGTCCATGCAGCAGGCCGTGTAACAGGCCCGCGCGGTAGGCGTCACCACAGCCGGTAGGATCCACGACAGCCGTGGGTTTTGCGCAGGCGATCTCAATATCCCCGTCCCGGGTATGGATCACGGACCCCTTGGCACCCAGGGTGACAATCAATGCCTCCACCCGCTGAGTGACGTCCTTGACCGTCCAACCGGTCTTCTGCTGGATCATCCCCCACTCGTAGTCGTTCACGGCCACCCACGTCGCCTGGTCCACGAAGCGGACAATATCCTCGCCTGCGAACATCGGCAGACCCTGGCCCGGATCGAAGATGAAGGGAATGCCCGCGGCTGCAAATTGCGCGGCATGCTGAATCATCCCATCACGGCCGTCGGGCGCCACGATGCCGATGGCAACATCGCGCGCATCTGACACCTTGTTGGCGTGCGACTGCTGCATGGCGCCTGGGTGGAATGCCCAGATCTGGTTGTCGTCGAGATCGGTCGTGACGTAGCCCTGAGCTGTGTGCTCCGTCTCGATCACCCGGATGTAATCGGCGGGCACACCGTTCTGCGCCAACCACTCCCGATAGGGCCCGAAATCGCGGCCGACGGTGGCCATCGGGTAGCCGGCATCACCCAGCAGCTTCAGGTTGTATGCAATGTTCCCGGCGCATCCGCCGAACTCGCGCCGTAGCTGCGGCACGAGGAACGACACGTTCAGGCGGTGGATCTTGTCGGGCAGAATGTGATTGGTGAAACGGTCATTGAACACCATGATGGTGTCCCACGCGATCGATCCGCAGATCAGTGCGCTTTTTCCCGGCATTGAGTAACCTCTTCATGGCCTGCGGCCAACTTCCCACGGGTCGAAGCGACCCCGTAGATGCAGCGGCGCTGCGCGCGGACCAAGAACTTAAGCGTTGACGACGAACTTACGGCCGTCTGGCTGGACCGTAAAACTTCCGTCCGCGACCGCGCGCAGCCACGTTGCGGTGGCCATCGTCCCACCAAATGCATAAAAGTGCGGCTGCACGAGGCGGCTGCCGCTGTATTCGGCGCGCCCGCGGATCAGACCTAGAAGCATCTCATCCGCGGTGGTCGCCAGTCGAGCGAGGTTCGCCACGGCACCCAGGTTTTTCGCAAACGAGTGCAGCGAGGCGCCGACCCCGCACTGCAGGGCGAACTTGATCAACTTGTGCGGTGGCGTGGGCCCTGCGATACCCACGTGCACGGGAAGTGCAATGCCCTGCTCTGTCATTCGCTTGTCCCACGCGCAAATCGCCTCGGGATTGAAGCCAAACTGGGTAACGATGTGGACCTGGATGCCGGTGCGGGCGCCAAAGGCCTGCTTGTAGCGCAGAGCCGCCAACAGCGCGGCAGCCCCGATCGCCTGGTGGCCTTCCGGGTGTCCTGCCACACCGATGCGCTTGATTGCGGAGGTCTCGAGGAGCCCGGTGTCCAGTACCTGCAGTGTGCTCGTGAACTTCCCGATCGGCGGCTCCAGGTCACCGGCAATCAGCAATGCCTGCTCGACACCGGCATCGCTCAAGCGCCGCAGTGCATCCTTCAATGCGTCTTCGCTCGGGAGCCGCCTGGCTACGATGTGTGGGGAGGCGCGAAAGCCGACTGATTGGGCCTTGACCGCAACGCGCACGACGTCATCCAACGATGCCTTCGGTGTGTGCGCGACATACATAACCATCCCGGTTGGTAGTTTGCCCGCCAGCGCAGGCAACAGGTCCTCATCGTGAGTGGAGATCTCGGTTGAAGCCGCACGAACGAAATCAACGACATTGGTATTCATGGGCGCAGACGGTAGCCGCCCGCCCGCGCCGGCTTCAAATCGATAGATGCAATAGGAGCTATTAGTGTGGCGGATGCGCCTCGGCGGCCAATAATCGCACGGCCTGCAGCGCAAGCTCCGAAAGGCCCGCGCCCTGGCGCTGCTCGAAATACTCGAGCAACTGTGCGCGCATCCGCGGCTCCCAATACCGGTGCACATGATTCTGTATGTCACGGGCCGCCTGCTCCCGGTCGTCCTCACCCGCGAAGAAGGCGCTGATCTCGTTCAGCATCTTGATCATCAGATCGGTATTCATCTCAAACGCCCCGGATGTGCGTAGACCACGTGCCGGTCACGACGTGCGAATGCCACGAGTGTCAAACCTGTTTTTTCCGCCAGGCGCACGGCGAAAGCAGTCGGGGCTGACAATGCCGCGAGGAAGGCGATACCGACCGTGGCACTCTTTTGCACCATCTCGAAGCTGGCCCGGCTGGTGATCAGCATGTAACCCGAGCTGAAATCGGTGCCGGCCCTCACCAGCGCTCCAATGGTCTTGTCGAGTGCGTTGTGCCGCCCGACATCCTCGCGGACGAGTTGGATTCCTTTGCCGGGAATCACCCATGCCGCGGCATGGACGCTGCCGGTGCGCGCATTGAGCGGTTGCATGGAGCCCAGCTGCTCGATGGCCTGATGCAGGTCCTGCGTCGAGACTGCCGGACCCGGACCCACTCTCGGCACCTCTCGGATCGCATCCTCGGCAGTCTCCGCACCGCATAGTCCACAGCCCGTGCGGCCTGTGAGGTTGCGCCTACGCTGTAAAAGCGCGGAGAAACGCTCCCAAGCCACGGTGATTTTCACATCGGCCGCTTCCTCCCCGTGCGTCACTTCGACCGATCGAATTTCTTCCGGCTTGCCGACCAACCCCTCACTCAACGTGAAGCCGACCGCAAAATCCTCGAGATTGGCCGGCGTGGCCAACATTACGACATGCGGAACGCCGTGATAGACGAAGGCAATGGGCATCTCCTCCGCGACCTGGTCGGTCTTTCGGGTGAGTTCCCCCTGAGCCCAACGCTCGACCGTGACCTCTGCAAATTCGCTGCTCACGCTGGTGCAGGATCCCGCGCCCGCTTGCGTGGCGACCGTGGCGATTCGCGCTCTTCGGCCGCCCGCTGCTTCCACGCATCGCGCTGATTGACGAGCACGACTTCAACGGCCGTCACCTTGTACTCCGGGCAGTTGGTTGCCCAATCCGAATTCTCGGTAGTCACGACGTTGGCGTTGGTCTCCGGGAAGTGGAAGGTCGTATACACGACTCCAGGGGCGATTTTGTCGCTGATTTTCGCACGCAGAAGCGTCTCCCCCGCGCGGCTCGTCAAGCCCACCCAGTCGCCGTCGCTGATCCCGCGGACCTCGGCATCGTGCGGGTGGATTTCCAGCACGTCCTCCGCGTGCCAGATCACGTTCTGCGTACGCCGTGTCTGCGCACCTACGTTGTACTGGCTCAATATGCGGCCTGTCGTCAGGATCAGTGGGAAGCGGCTGGTCGAACGCTCACTCGTGGGCACGTATTCCGTAATGAGGAACTTGCCCTTGCCGCGCACGAATTGATGAACATGCATGGTCGGCGTGCCTTCGGGCGCCGCATCATTGCAGGGCCACTGAATGCTGCCGAGGCGGTCCAGCTTCGCGTAGGAGACGCCGGCGAAGGTCGGTGTCAGTCTGGCGATCTCGTCCATGATCTCGGCCGGATGTTTGTAGTCCATGCGGTAACCGAGCGCATTCGACAACATCACGGTAATTTCCCAGTCCGCATAACCGGCGCGCGGCTCCATGATCTTGCGCACAGGCGAGATGCGGCGCTCGGCATTGGTAAACGTGCCGTCCTTCTCGAGGAACGAGGAACCGGGCAGGAACACATGGGCGAAGCGGGCCGTCTCATTCAGGAACATATCCTGCACGATGACGCATTCCATGGCTTCCATGGCCTTGCTGACGTGATGCGTGTTGGGATCGGACTGGACGAAGTCCTCCCCCTGCACATACATGCCACGGAAGGTGCCATCGAGAGAGGCCTCGAACATGTTGGGAATACGCAGGCCCGGCTCGCGTTCCAGGGTCACACCCCAAGCGGACTCAAAGAGCTCGCGCACCGAGGTTTCCGACACGTGTCGATAACCGCTGAACTCGTGGGGGAAAGAGCCCATGTCACACGAACCTTGCACGTTGTTCTGGCCGCGCAGCGGATTGACGCCGACGCCTTCGCGGCCCAGGTTGCCAGTGGCCATCGCGAGGTTCGCGATTCCGATAACCATGGTCGTGCCCTGGCTGTGCTCTGTGACACCCAGGCCGTAATAGATAGCCGCATTCCCGCCGGTGGCGAACAGACGGGCCGCGCTCCGCACCTTATCGGCGGGAACGCCGGTGATCGATTCGGTCGCCTCCGGTGAATTCCTCTCCTGAGAGACGAAGGCCTTCCACTTCGTATACGGACCCGGCTCGCACCGCGCGGCGACGAAGTCCTCCTTCGTCAGGCCCTCGGTCACAATCACGTGCGCCATTGCGTTAATGAGGGCGACATTCGTACCGGGCGTGAGCTGCAAATGGAAGTCAGCCTGCACGTGCGCAGAACGGACCAGTCCGGTCGCACGCGGATCCGCCACGATCAGCTTTGCGCCCTGGCGCAGGCGGCGCTTCATCTGTGATGCAAATACCGGGTGGCCGTCCGTGGGATTCGCGCCTATGACCATGATCACGTCTGAGTGCATCACGGACCTGAATTCCTGCGTTCCCGCGGACTCGCCCAGGGTGTTCTTCAAACCATAACCCGTCGGCGAATGACACACGCGCGCACACGTGTCCACATTGTTGTTCCCGAATGCAGCGCGCACCAACTTCTGCACGAGGAATGTTTCCTCGTTCGTGCACCGGGACGAGGTGATGCCACCCACCGAGTTACGGCCGTATTTGCCCTGAATCCGGCGGATCTCACTGGCGGCGTAATCGATCGCCTCCGGCCACGAAACCTCGCGCCAGTCATCCGTGATGCGCTTGCGGATCATGGGCTTGAGTACACGATCAGGATGCGTGGCGTAGCCCCAGGCGAAGCGTCCCTTCACGCAGGCGTGGCCTTGATTGGCATGGCCGTTGCGATTCGGCGTCATGCGAATGACTTCGACATCGGCGGCCTCGCCTTTGACTTCGGCCTTGAGGCTGCAACCCACACCGCAGTAGGCGCAGGTCGTCGTAATCGCGGCTTGCGGCTGACCCAGGCCAATGACCGACTTCTCGGTGAGCGCGGCTGTTGGACATGACTCGACACAGGCACCGCAGGACACACATTCCGACTCGACGAACGGCTGATTCTGGCTGGCCGACACCTTTGACCCGAAGCCTCGCGCCTGAATGGTGAGGGCGTACGTTCCCTGAACTTCGTCGCAGGCGCGGACACAGCGCGAGCAGACGATGCACAGCTCGGGATTGAACGCAAAGTAGGGGTTGCTCTCGTCCTTCGGGATGGGACGATGCATTGCGGTCTCACCACCCATGTAGGAGGTGGTCTCGATACCGACGATCCCGGCCATGTCCTGCAGCTCGCAGTGGCCGTTCGCCGGGCAGCTCGCGCATTCCAGCGGATGGTCTGAAATATAGAGGTCGAGTACGCCGTAACGCAGTTCGTGCAACTTTTCGGATTGGGTCCGGACCTTCATACCGGCGGCCACTGTCGTGGTGCACGAGGCGGGATAGCCTTTGCGGCCCTCGATCTCCACCAGACACAGGCGGCATGAGCCGAATGCCTTGAGGGTGTCGGTAGCGCAGAGCTTGGGTACCCGGACTCCGGCCAGGGCCGCGGCACGCATCACGGAGGTTCCTTCGGGCACCGTGACGGGGCGGCCGTCGATTTCAACAGTGACGAGCGCCGTGGAGGGCTCGGCGGCCGAAGGTGTCCCCAGATCTTCGTAGTCGATTGCGTACATGGCATCTCCTACTACTGACGCAGGCGGATCTGTGTGCGGCTGACTACCCCGCCTGCTTCAATGGTGGCGTCCGTGCGCGGAAATCTTCCCTGAAATGCTTGAGCGCACTCTGCACCGGGAACGGCGTCATGCCGCCGAGGCCGCATAAGGATCCCTGCAACATCGTCTCGCACAGGCTTTCCAACAGTTGCACGTTGCGCTCGCTCTCAATTCCACCCAGGATCCGATCGATCACTTCCACACCGCGCGTCGAGCCAATCCGGCAAGGTGTGCATTTGCCGCAGGACTCCACCGCGCAAAACTCCATTGCGTAGCGGGCCATGCGCGCCATGTCCACGGTATCGTCAAACACGACGATACCTCCATGGCCCAACAGCGCACCGATGGCCGTGAGCGCCTCGTAGTCGATCAGAACGTCGAACTGCGAAGCCGGGATGTAAGCCCCCAGCGGGCCGCCGACCTGCACGGCCCGAATCGGCCTGCCGGTTGCAGAGCCGCCGCCGTAGTCATACAACAACTCCCGCAGGCTCACGCCGAAGGCGCGCTCGATGAGCCCGCCGCGCTTGATGTTGCCGGCCAGTTGCAGCGGCAGCGTGCCTCGGGACCTGCCCATGCCGAAGTTCTTATAGAACTCGGCACCCTGGTGCAGGATGACGGGCACGCTCGCAAACGTCATGACGTTGTTGACGATCGTAGGCTGTCCAAACAATCCCTTGATGGCCGGAAGCGGCGGACGTACGCGAACCTCGCCGCGCTTGCCCTCCAGGCTCTCCAGCATCGAGGTCTCTTCGCCGCACACGTACGCGCCGGCGCCCAGACGTACTTCCAGATCGAATCGCTTGCCGCTGCCCAGCACATCGGAACCCAGATAACGGGTCTGATAGGCGGCGGCGATCGCAGTGTTGAGAGCGCGATGGGCATGGGGATACTCGGCGCGGAGGTAGATGTAGCCCTGCGTCGCGCCCACGGCCAGCCCTGCAATCGTCATTCCCTCGACGAGGCACAGGGGATCACCCTCCATCAACATCCGATCGGAGAACGTGCCTGAGTCGCCCTCGTCCGCATTGCACGTGATGTACTTCTGCTGCGTCTTCTGCTCGAGGACTGTCTTCCATTTGATCCCGGTCGGGAAGGCGGCACCGCCGCGACCACGCAGGCCGGAGTCCAGGACGGCCTGCACAATGGCCTCGGGCGCCATCGACAAAGCACGCCGCAATCCCTGGTAACCGCCATGCGCCACGTAGTCAGCAACACTGGCCGGATCAACGATGCCGACTCGCGCGAAGGTGAGGCGCTGTTGAGTTGCAAACCAGGCAATTGCGTCAGTCGGGCCGAGACGCAACGGGTGCGAGCCGCCATTCAGGAAGTCGGCGGCAAACAGGCTGGGCACATCAGCAACCGTGACGGGACCATAGGCGATGCGCTGCTGGTGGCTCGCCGCCGAGCCTCCATTTTCCGACGGGCCGGCGGGAACCAGTACTTCGACGAGCGGCTCGAGCCAGAAGGCGCCGCGTGAGCCGTTTCGGACGAGCTTCAGCTCTATCCCGCGCGCGGATGTCTCTTTCGCAATCGCCGCAGCAACCTCCCCCGCACCGACTGACAGGGCAGAGGCGTCACGCGGCACGTATACGGTCGCTGCGCTCATAGTTTTGGTCCACTGGACTGCCGCTCCGCAATCAAGTCATCGAAGCGATCTGGCGTCAGGCGTCCATACAGCCGTCCGTCAATCATTGCCGCTGGGGAACACGCGCAGTTGCCGAGGCAGAAGACGGGCTCGAGCGAGAACGTGCCGTCCTTCGTGGTTTCGTGGAAATCGACACCCAGTCGGTCCTTCGCATGCGCGGCCAGCTCGTCGGCGCCCATGGACTGGCACGCCTCGGCCCGGCACAGGCTTACCGTGTGCCGCCCAGGCGGGGTCTCCCGGAAGAAATGATAAAAGGTCACGACGCCGTGCACTTCCGCACGGGACAGATTCAGGGCATCCGCCAGGATTGGGACGGCATCCGCCGGGACATAGCCCAGGGCTGCCTGCACGGAGTGCAATACTTCGATGAGGGGGCCGGGGCGGCCTTTCATGTCCTCGACGATGCGCCGGACGGTGTCGCTTTCGGCTGGAGCCATTGCTTTCATAGGTCTCTTCAGTATACGTCCCGTACTATAAGTGTGAAAACGGGCCCGGGGCCCGATGTCTAAAACGGGCGCCGGGGCGCCAAGTTGTCCGAAAACGGCCCGGGGGCCTCGATATCGTCATGCAGCTCAATCGGTTCGATCTCAATCTGCTCATTGCCCTCGACGCACTGGTCCATGAGAAGAACGTTACCCGAGCCGCCGAACGGGTCTTTGTATCCCAACCGGCCATGAGCGCCGCCTTGCAGAAGCTGCGGGAGTTTTTCGACGATCAACTACTGGTCCGGGTCGGCAGGGACATGCAGCTCACGCCCCGGGGCCTGTCGCTGGTGGAGCCCGTGCGCGAAGCGCTGCTGCGTATCCAGGCGACGCTCGGCACGCAGCCCACCTTCGACCCTGGTACGGTGCAGCGGACATTCACACTGATTGTCTCGGCGGATGCGCTTCTGCGCGTCATGCCCGCAGTGTTCCGCCGGCTGGCCCATGAGGCCCCTGGCATCCGTTGTCACGTGGAACACTTTTCGGAGACCACCCTATCGCGGCTGGAATACGGCGACGCGGACCTGTTTCTCGGTCTCAACAGTCTGCGCCTGTTTGGACTGCGTGCCTTCCCCGAGTCGTTGCGGATCGTGGACCTGCGGCCGGTCCGTTGGCTGTGCGCCGTTTCCAATGATCATCCCACGGTCGGCGAGCAGATCACGGAGCAGCAGTACCTCTCTCTTCCTCACGTATTCGGGTGGCCGAGTGGCCACACGATTCCCCTGGAGGAGCTGGTCCGGCGTCTGCTCAGCGCCGAGCTCGACGTCCGCGCGACGACGCAGGGATTGCTCGAGATTCCCTTCATGCTCGCGGGCACCGAGTTGGTCGCCACCCTGCCCGAACACCTGGCGCGCACCCTCGCGAAGCTCGCGCCCGTGAAGTTGATGCCGCTACCCTTTGAGACACCCGACACGCGCGAGGTCGTCATCTGGCACAAGCGCAACGAGCCGGATCCGGGACACGCCTGGTTACGCGAGGTGTTGATCACTGCCGCCCGGTCACCTAAGAGCGACCTGTCAGGAGCTTGGAATGATGGCGCAGATGGTCCTCCATGAAAGTGCTGATGAAGTAGTAGCCGTGGTCGTAGCCTGCGTGGCGCCGCAGGGTCAGGGGCTGTCCAACTTTCAGCGCTGCCGCCTCGAATACGTGCTGCGGTAGTTGCTTCTCGAGGAACTGGTCTGCCAGGCCCTGGTCAACGAGCAGGTGCGGCCGGCGCGCGGCATCCTTCAAACCCAACATGATCTCGGTTGCATCATAGGCGCTCCACTGCCCCGTATCGGCACCCAGGTAACCGGTGAACGCCTTTTGTCCCCAGGGCACTTGCCTGGGCGCGGAAATCGGCGCAAACGCCGAGATCGATTTGTAGATCTGCGGGTTGCGCAGCCCGAGCACGAGCGCGCCATGCCCGCCCATGGAGTGACCAAAGATACCGGTACGCGCCGCATCGGCGGGAAAGTGTGCCTCGATGAGTGCCCGCAACTCCTGGGTGACGTAGGTGTACATCCGGTAATGCTTCGACCACGGCTCCTGCGTCGCATCGACATAGAAGCCCGCACCAACACCGAAATCCCACGAATCGCTCTCGCCGGGCAGATTCACTCCCCGCGGACTGGTATCGGGTGCGACGAGCATCATGCCCAGCTCGGCGGCCACGCGCTGTGCGCCGCCCTTGATCATGAAAGTCTCTTCGGTACAGGTCAGGCCCGCGAGGTAATACAACACAGGCACGCGGCCTGACTGGGCCTGCGGCGGCACGAAGACGGAAAACCTCATGGGCGATGCGGTACTCGTCGCGGCGTGGCGGTAGAAGCCCATGGTGCCGTCGAAACATTTGTGTTGACTGATGACTTCGAGTGCAGGTGTATCGGCCATTACGCTACCTTTATTGGAAAAATTGCCTGCGGCCATTTTTGTGCCCGTCCATCCCTGGACGTCACCCTGCGGGCCGACCTTCGGTCGTCCAAACGCGCTCCTGCGCGTTTGTCGGACAGTGGCTCCGCTTCCGCCAGCAAGAGACGCGACTTTTGCCAGCTGCCATTCTGCCGGCGGGCATTATGGCGCATACCCGCCGCCGGCGCGGTCACGATCGGCGGCTACGCCGAGGTCCGCGCTGATCTGTTCAATGGATGGAACGTACGGTGATCGACTGCTCGGCCTTTCATCGTGGGCCCGTATTGCCGAGAATCCACTCACGAGGCTGCGGTCACGACAAGGGGATGATTCAGGTGAATACCGATCCGCGCGAAACACTGTCGAGCGCGCCGATGAGCAGGCTGCAGATTCTGGCCGTGGCGATCACCGTGGGGCTCACAGCACTCGACGGATTCGACGTCCTCTCCATCAGCTTCGCCTCGCCCGGTATCGCGGCCGAGTGGGGCATTGACCGAGCGGCGCTCGGCATCGTGCTGTCCATGGAGCTGATTGGCATGGCACTCGGCTCGATAGTGCTGGGCGGCGTTGCCGACAGAATCGGGCGCCGGCCGACGATGCTCGGCTGCCTGGTGTTGATGACCTCAGGAATGTTCATGGTCACAACGGTGAAGCAGATCCCCGCGCTCGAAGTGTGGCGCTTCACGACCGGGCTCGGCATTGGCGGCCTGCTGGCAGCGAGCAATGCGGTAGCCGCCGAGTTCGCCAACTTGCGGCGCCGCAATCTGTGTGTATCACTCATGGCCATCGGCTACCCGCTGGGCGCCGTGGCGGGCGGACTGATCGTGGCAGTGCTTTTGCGGGCGCATGACTGGCGTTCAGTGTTTTATTTCGGCGCCGCGATCACCGCAGGATTCATCCCGCTGGTGCTGCTGATGCCCGAGTCAGTGCACTGGCTGACACAAAAACAACCCGCAGGGTCGTTGGAGCGAATCAACCGCGCACTCACGCGAATGGGGCATTCCATCATCGGCGCGCTGCCAACCATCCCAGTGGAGGTGCGGAAGGGTTCGCTGGGTGACATTTTCGCGCCCGGGCTGGTCCTGACGACCGCACTGTGCGCCGTTGCGTATTTCTTCCACATAATGACCTTCTACTTCATGCTGAAGTGGGTGCCGAAGATCGTAGTGGACATGCACTTCCCGCCATCCGCGGCTGCGGGCGTTCTCGTATGGGCGAACGTGGGCGGAGCGTTGGGAGGAACTGCCGTCGGACTCATCACGCAACGGGTTGGGCTCAAACAGGTCACCATCGGCGCAATGTTGTTGTCGACGGCCATGGTGATCCTGTTTGGACGCAGCGCTCCCGATCTGAACGAGTTATCACTGCTGTGTGCCGCGGCTGGCTTCTTCACGAATGGGGTCATCATCGGTCTGTACGCCATTTTCGCGCAGGCGTTTCCAACACACGTGCGCGCCGGGGGAACGGGATTCGCGATTGGCTTGGGACGCGGCGGATCGGTGCTCGCGCCCATCACGGCCGGGTTCCTGTTCAAATGGGGCTATCCACTGCCCACGGTGGCGGTTTATATGGCGATGGGCTCGCTGATCGCCGCCGGCGTGCTCGCGTTATTGAAACTGAAGCCGCCGGGGTCCCCCGCGAAATCGAGCATCTTGCTCGCGGGCGGAAGCTCATAACAGGCGGCGGGCTCGATTTCGTGGGGTGGCCTGGATCAGCCGGCCTCCATCACCTTGTTGAGCAGCGCGAGGAGCTGATCCCGCCCGCGCCTGCCGAGGCGGGTGACGAAGCGGTTCTCGTAGGCTTCGTGAATCGTGTGCGCCCGTTGGAGGGTTACGTTTCCGAGCGGGGTGAGGTGCAGCGCCGAGGAGCGCCGGTCCGCTGCGACCGACTTGCGCAAGGCCAGGCCGCGGCGCTCCAACTCGTTCAGGAGCGGCACGAAGTTGGCTTTCTGGATACCCAGGGCGTCGCACACTTCGGTCTGCCGCACACCTGGATTCGCGCTGATGATGATCAATACGGCGAACTGCGTGGGCCGCAGGTCAACCTCCCTGAAAGCCTCGAGAAACTCCGCCACCGCTGTCATCTGCGCACGCCGCAGCGCGTAGCCCAGGTAGTCGTTCAGCGGCCCGAAGCTCACCTGCCTCCCGGAGCTGGGCTCAGCTTCCTCATTGAATTCCTTGCGTTTGACTTTCGGCATGCCTTTCGACTTGGGATGAGCTTGGGCCTGGTTACTCGGGCACCCGCACCTTGGGTGCGCGCTTCGCGAGGAAATCCCGGATGCGGCGCTTGGCCTCCTCATCGCCCTGCGCGATGGCAGCCATCAGCGACTCGGTCAAGTAGCCCGCCGCGGGGTCACTTTCGGCAATCCTCGGCAGCGCATGCATCACGGCAAAGTTGGTCATCGGAGCGTTGGCGCATACTTTGCCAGCGAGCTGCACCGCTTTGTCGCGACCTTTGCCGGCATCCACCAGGTAGTGAGACAAGCCCATCGCCTGGCCGGCCTCGGCATCATGCGTGCGGCCGGTCAGCATCATATCGGTCATCCGTGACACGCCGATGAGACGCGGCAGGCGCACGGATCCGCCCCCACCTACAAATATCCCACGCTGCCCCTCAGGCAGGGCGTAATACGTTGAGGTCTCCGCGACCCGTATGTGGGCAGCGCATGCGAGCTCCAGCCCGCCACCTATCACGGCCCCCTTCAATACGGCGATGACGGGCACCTGGCCGAACTGGATGTTCTCGAAAATCCGATGCCACAGACGCGAGTGCGCGATGCCGGCCGCAATGTCGCGCTCACTGAGTTCCGACAAATCGAGACCCGCAGAAAAGTGCTCTCCCTCGCCCTCCAGTACGACAGCGCGTACGGTGGCGGGCAGTCCCTCGAACACGGCAGCAAGACCGAGCACGGTGGTGTCGTCGAGCGCGTTACGTTTGTGCGCCCGGGCTAACGTAATTACGAGTATGTGCGCGCCGGGAACCGACTGTTCCGGCAACAGCGCAATTTTGAGCGTTGGCGGCAGGCCCGCGGCCAGGGCCGCGAGCGGCGCGGAAGTTGGGTCGGGTGAGTCTTGCATCGGAGCTGGGGCTGCCTTACCATCGGTTGCGGACGGTTATGATATATAACCGTAGTAGGGAATAACAATTGGCAAGTTGAGGCAATGCTCGAGCATTCGAGGGGGTGCCGATATGAGTCAGCTTGAGTCCTTCTCCACCGCTGAGGTCGATCCGCGGCGCAAGCTCGAGTATTGGAACGACGCTGTGTGCGCCACGTTCGCGCACAACCTGTCCGATCCACGCGATGTGCGAAGCTTCTCCGGGAAGTTGAGCCGCACCGCGCTCGGTGACATGCGCCTTGCCGAGGTTTACTCGGACGCCCAGACCGTCAGGCACTTGCGAGCGCACGTAGCACGCGCCCGTACCGCTATGTTCTTCATTCACATGCAACTCGAAGGCGAGAGCCTGAACCGGCAGGACGGCCGGGAAGCGCGGCTCGGCCCCGGCGACTTCACCCTGTGCGACACATCGAGACCGTACGAGATATTGTTCGAGGGCCCGAACCGGATGTTCGTGGTCGGCATCCCTGACACCATGTTGCGCCGCCACGTGGCCTGCCCGGAGAGCATCGTGGCGGTGCCCATGCGCGGCGCCTCGGGCTTGAGCGGCTTGGTCTCGCATTTCCTGAGAGACTTCTGGAGCAGTTACGCGGATGACTTCGACCCGTCGGTTTCCTCGCGCCTCACGCGCGCGATTCTCGACCTTCTGGCGAGCGCCTACACCGTGTTGCCTCAGTCGAACTCGGACCGCTCCTCGCTCGCCACGTCGCACCGGATTCGCATAGTCAACTACATCGAGGCCCACCTCGGCGATCCGGACCTGACGCCGATGCGTGTGGCCGAAGCATGCAAGATGACTCCCCGCTACCTGCATCATCTCTTCTCGAACGAGACCGAAACCGTAGCGCGCTACATCCTGCGCCGCCGGCTGGAAGAATGCTCCCGTGCTCTTACGGTCGCCGCACAGCGCGGGCGCACGGTCACCTCCATCGCATTCGACTATGGATTCAACAGCCCCACGCACTTCGGCCGCGTGTTCCGGACCCGATTCGGCACCACCCCACGGGAGTATCGGCGGCAACACAACGGTTAGGTTGGGGCGCATCGTAGCGCCTCAGGCCGGAATCCAGTTGCCGTGCACGCCCACACGCAGCCTGAATGGCACTTTGATGCGCGCCAGCGGGCCCCGCTCGATGGCGCCCGCTTCCAGGATATAAACTTCCGATTGGTTCTGCGCATGTTGATCGACGATGAAGCCCAGGTAGCCCTCGTGCCCGGGGGTGCCGCAGGGAATGTGAAAATGCTCCTGCACGGTTGATTGCGGGCCGGGTGCGTACTTCTGCAGTTTGCCGGTGCGCACCTCGAGCCGCATGATGGTGTTGAATCCCGCGCCTACCGGACCTGCGATTAACGGTGGCCCGGCCGTTGGATCGAACGTCTGGTAGTAGCCGATCTCATAATCGCGCATCGCATCCTTTTCGGCAGCGCGCGGCATGTCGCCGCCCGGCCCGAGCACCGTTTCCTCAAATCCTTCGCCGGGCCTGGACAAGTCGAAGGTCCAGCGCACGAAGCTGCCACCCAGCTCCTGTGGCTGTACCTGAATTCCACTGGCCTCGCGAATGAAAGGAAAGGCATTCACCTTGCCGCAGCCAAAATCCAGGTGCACGCGCGGGCCGTCGGTGTATGCATTCATGAAGTGATAGGCGGAACGCGCAGGACCGCGGAACCACCGCAACTCCTTCACGCCACCGTCGCGCGGCATGATGCCGACAAAGGTGTCTTTAGTCGGCTCCCAGATCCAGTGCGGGCCACCGGCCTTGATGCGTGCCAGGTCCGCAGTAGTTGGAAACACCGGAAATATGGCGTGTTCTTTCGTCACCGCGAAGTCATGCATCATTGCGCAATACGGTGCCTCAAACCATTCTTCGCGGATCAGCTCGCCATGCTGGTTCGCGATGCAGTACGCAACATCACGGGAGGCGAGACCGCCTGCCTCGTAGCCGAAGAAATACAAATCGCCGGTATCCGGATCGGGGCGAGTATGCGCGGTCATCGTCTGGCTGCGCAGCTTGCCCCGATAGTCCCACTCTCCCAGCGTTTCCAGAGTCTGCGGATCCATTTGCATTGCCCGGCTGTCTTCCTTCAGTGCAAGCAGCCGGCCACCGTGGAAGATCGGGGTGGTGTTGTTCACCCCGCGCGGCTTTCCCCTGACGCTGGGATCATCGGTGTAGGGATTGCGATACAGGCCATGGAGCGAGCGTCCGGCGCGGCGCTCATTCTTGAAGCGCTCCGTCTGGATGTAACGCTGTTTGAGATCGACATGCCCGTTCGCAAAGCGCAGCAAGCGCAGCATGCCGTCGCCGCTCAGGTAGGTATCGTGCCCGAGCATGGGCGGGTATTGCGGATCCGGCACTGTCTGAAACCAGGAACCATTGATCCCGGCGGGCAACTGTCCCTCGATCACGAGGTCATGGACCTCGCACTCGATCCGTGATGGGGCATTGAAGCCGCTGAAATCCATGGAAGCGGGAAATTGCGTCGTCATGTGCGCCTCACACCACCTGCCACTTCTTACCCGTGACGGGATGCTCGTAGTGGAACGGTACGACTTCAGTCTCAGGCCATAACACGGGTGGCGGCTGCAGCAGCTCATCCGGCCCGAGCGGGTCCTTTGGAAACGTCTCACTGAAGAATGGCACAAACTTCGGCCGCGTGTGCGCCCAGCCAGTCTCGAACAGACCATGCCAGATGGCACGATAGTTCAGTACCTTTATTTTCCAGGTGCCGTCCTCGCGGGTGTAGGTATTCTCGTAAATTCCCCCTTCCCACCACTGCTTGATGGCCTCAGGGGCGGTGTCCTTCTTGCTCTCATGCCTGCCCGCCTGCATCACACAGCGGAAGCGGGCGAGCGCGGTGCTGCGGTCCGGCGCAACATCGACGATGTCCTGCATGATCGGGTGATCGAGCAGGAAGCCGTAGACCGGACCGTTGTGTCCGCCCGTAAAGTTCTTTCGAAAGCGGTCGCAGTACAGGCGCCGCACTCCGGCCCTGCCCTTGAAAATGCCGCCCATGAAACGTACTTCGCCGCTGTCGCTGAACAGATCGACGACCTCGTCATAAAGACATTTGTCGAGATAGTAACCATAGGCGTGCTGCAGCCTGCGCACGGCATGCACATCCCGCAACGAGCCTACTTCGTTCGCCAGCTGTTCAACCTGCCTGCGCAGAGCCGCCAGGTCCGCCGCTGTCTCAACGCTTGCCATGGGTCCTCCTCTTGCGCGGGCGTTTGCCCGCTCACCATCGGTCGGTTCTACGAATTGAATGCGCGGGCAGTCTTCAAGCTGTGACCCCGGCTCATACCCAGCTGGCCGAGCGCTTCACGCTCTCACCATAGCCCTTGAGCCCTGACCACACTATCACCGCGGCCAGCGGCCCCAATACACCGGCCGCCGCGCACAGCGAGTAACGCAGCATGTTCTCACCGCGAAACACATAGTCGGTCAGTAGTGCCACCACGGTGGGACCTGCGCCAAATCCGATCACATTGAACACGAACAGGAAGAGTGCCGTCACCTGACCGCGCATCTGGTTCGGCGTGATGATCTGCAAGGCCGCGTTCTGCGGTCCGGGAGACAGCATGGCAAAGAACCACTGCAGGAACAGCAGAGCTACCGCGAGCTCGGGGGTGGGCATGAGCGGATAGAGGATTGCGCACGGAGTGCCGCCGATGATGGCGATCAGCGTAACGCGCATGTTTGAATCGGCATAACCCCTGCGGGTGAGCCATTCGGACAGAGCGCTGCCGAGCATCAGTCCAAAGGGGGCCGCGCAGATGACGATGATTCCCTGCAGTACGCCAGCCTTGGCTGCAGTCCAGCCGTACGTGCGGATGAAGAATGTCGGCACCCACGCCGCGGCGCCGAAATGCAAGACGACGTTACAGGCGAGACCAAGGAACATCGGCCCGTACGCCCACCGGTTATCCTTCATGAATCCAATGACAGCCGCAACGGGGATGGATTTCGCCGCAACTCCGGCGATCCGCCCGCGGCGCAACGGCTCTGGAACCGTTACGAACATCGCGGCCACCAGGAATCCGGGCAGGCTCACGAGCAGCAGCGTAATCTGCCACGGCCGCAGCGCCCCCAGCAGCGGCAGCTCGATCGGGCCCAGGTTGCTCACGAAGTGGATTACGGCGCCCCCCAACAACAAAGCCAGGCCCGTGCCGGCCACGAAACCAAAATTCAACACCGAGATGGCGCGCGGCAGTTTGTCGCGGGGAAACAAGTCGGACATCATTGAAAACGTCGCCGGTCCGTTGCAGGCCTCCCCCACCCCCACTCCGATGCGCGCAACGAACAACTGCACGAAGCTGTGTGCAAGGCCGCAAAGCGCCGTCATCAGGCTCCAGATGGCAATACCGGTCCCGACGATCAGGCGCCGGCTTTTCGTATCGACCAGCCGGGCGATGGGCACGCCCAGAAACAAATAGAAGAACACGAATGCGAAACCCACGAGCAGGCTCGCCTTGGTATCCGACAACTGCATGTCCTGTTTGATCGGGCCGATGAGCAGCACGAGAATGCCGCGATCGAGGAAGTTGATGGCCAGGGCGAGGCCGAAGACGCCCACCGCATACCACGCACGGCGCGGGCTTGGCCAGGGCACCTCGGCGCCGGCTTGGCCCGGCGCACTCCCGGCCGGGATTTGGCCCGCCCCACCCTGCGTGGAAAGTGGCCGTGCGATCGACTGATTCATGTGCCCGGTGCCCTCGTCAGCTCGCACTATCTGGCCCTTTAGCCTTGCAACGGACTCAACCGTTGCGGAACCCAAAATAGATCCACAGTGCAATCGGACCGGCGCCGCAAGCGCGGTGTGTTCGAGGGCCCCCGGCTTGGTCCGGCAGCGGACTACTGCGCGCTATCAGTTCCCGGCGAGCAGCTGCGCGCGCAACAACATCGGGTGATCGGCATCCACGGTATTGGACAAATTCTTCACGGCAGCCTGGAACGCCTGGGCGGCACCCGCGGCCTGCCCCCGCTTTGCCAGGACCTGCCCGAGTACCATCCACGCCAATCCGGTCCGGTCCGAGTACGGCAAGCCACCTTGCGCCTGTTGTGCGACGGCCAACGCCTGCCGCGCATCCGCTTCGGCGGCGGCCAACTTGCCTTCTGTGAGGTTCAGCTCGGCTCGGGTTCGTAACGCCTCGTGCGTAACTTGCGCCGTCTTGCTGTTGGCGGTGACCGCATCGAGGTTCGCCCGGGCCAGCTCGAAACGCCCCTGCGACATTGCGATCAACCCCCGTAAAGTCTGCAGTCTGGCCGCTGCGGGAAAACCTGGCGGGATCGGATCTCCGGCGATTGCGGAGGCCGCCGCCAGAAAACGCTCGGCGGCTGCCAGATCTCCCTGCGTTTGGGACACGGACGCCAGCCCCAACAGGCAGTACACGCGAGGCATTGGGGTATGCGCATCCTCGGCCAATGCCGCGCATTCCATATATCCCGCGCGTGCTTCACGCAGGCGGCCGACAAACTCCAGGGTACGCGCGCGGTTATAGAGGATCGACGGACGCGGGGCCGGATCGAGATGGTACTGAGCGATGAGGTGGAGTATCTGTTCGTATAACTGCAGCGCTTGCTTTGGATTGCCCGCGCCTTGGGTTACGAGCGCCCAGCCGTTGCGGGTTGAAACCGCCTCTGACCCGTGATCTCGCCCGGCGCGTGCGAGCAGCGCCAGCGATTGCGCATAGTATTGGTTTGCCCGGTCGTTATGGCCGTCGAGGTGCTCCGCATAGCCGATGTTGGCCAGCAAGCCAGCCTGGACCAGCGGTGAAGGGTGCCCGATCTGGGGCAGGCGCTGCAGCGCCAGCTTCCCATACTTCAAAGCGTTGGGGCCATCGTTGCCTTGCAGAGATGTTTGAGTCAAATAGTCCAGGCAGCTGAGGGACTGCTGCACGGTGATCTGCGGCTCCGCGATGACTCCCTGCAGCTCTTGAATGGCTTGTGCCACCTTGCCAATCGTCGCCATGGTGAACGCGTGATCGCAGGACAGCCTGCGGCGCAGGTCATCGTCCGAATATTCTTTGATGCTGTCGAGCGCCTCGCGCAATAACGACTCCCCACGTGCATGTTCGTCGTTGGAGGCGTAGTACACACCAAGCATGTCAAACACCGCCGCACGTTTTTGTGGATTGTCCTGGTAATCGGTGCGTGCCAGCGCCTCGCTGCGCGCGAGCATGTCGCGCACGCTCACCGGCTTGTCAGAGTCGGCTGCCTCGGTAATGAGCGTATTGAGAAATTCCGCCACCGCTTCATTGCGTGACGATAGCGCAAGAGCCCGGTCCCGCCCGAGACCGGCGGCATGCGCTTCGAACAGTGCAATCGCCGCGGTCGCGATGACGGCCGCCAGCGCGACGGCGCCAATGCCGACGGGCAGGCGGTTGCGGGAGACGAATTTGCGTGTTCGATACCAGGCGTTGTCGGCGCGAGCGAGTACCGGCTCGTCGTGCAGATAACGCCGCAGATCGTCCGCGAACTCTTTCGCCGCGGCGTAGCGCTCGAGCGGATTCTTCTTGAGCGCCTTGGCCACGATGTTGTCGAGGTCACCCCGAAACACGCGCTTGAGCTTCACCGCTGCAACGGCGGTGGACAGGCGAACGGCATCAGTTTCCAGCAGCGAGCGAATGAATTGTGGTGCCGAGTGGCTTGCGCCGCCGGTGGGGTGTTGTCCGCACAGCAGTGTGTATAACAACACCCCGAGCGAGTAGACATCCGTGGCGACGGTGATCGGTGCGCTCAGCACCTGCTCGGGAGCTGCGTACTCCGGGGTCAAGGCCCGCATGCCGTCGTGTGTCAGGACGGTCGCCCGTGCATCGTCCTCGATCAGCTTCGCTATGCCGAAGTCCAGGAGTTTCACGACCCCGTCCCGCGTCACATGGATGTTGGACGGCTTGATGTCCCGGTGCACGATCAGGTTGGCGTGCGCATGGCCGACAGCAGCCAGCACATCCAGGAACAGCCTCAAGCGGGCTTCGACGTTCAAGCTGTGGTCATCGCAGTACTGGTCGATGGCGCTGCCCTCGACATACTCCAGTACCAGGTAGGGCTGTCCGGCTTCGGTCACCCCCGCATCCAGAATGCGTGCGATGTTCGAATGAGTGAGCCGCGCGAGCAAGCGGCCCTCGCGCCGGAAACGCTCCTCGCCGCCGTGGCCCAGCAAGGCGAAATTGAGAAGTTTGACAGCGGCCTGGCCTTCGAATCGCCCGTCGCTGCGCCGGGCCAGCCATACGCTGCCCATGCCGCCGTGACCAATGACCGACTCGAGCGTATAGGCACCCAGAGTCACTCCGGCGAGTGAGTTGTGCTTCAAAAGCGCGGCGGGGTCATCCTCGAGAAACTTCGAGCTCTCGAGCGCCTGCAGCCGGGCGAGCAACATCTGCAGATCCTCGGCCAGGTTGGGCTGGTCTGCGCGCAGGGCCGCCAGCCGCGTAGCCTGCTCCTCTCCAGACAGATCAAGGAACTCATCGAGGAGTGGACTAAGGTCGCGCCAACGAGCCGGGTCAATATCAGGCATTCCCTCATCAAACCAGGAACTTCCGGCCCGCGTCCACCGTCTGTTGCGTGCGTTCGCCGACGTCTACCGCCGGCAGTATGGCGCAGCCCCGTTTCACGGCCGGACGGCAACTCCTTCATTAGCCCGATGCACCACGTACAGGCGAATCGCCTCTATTTCATCCTGGTTCATCTGCCCGCCGAACGCGACCATTCCGTTCGCCTGGCGCACTCCGTCGCGCACGATTCTTTGCCAGACTGCGATACTGCCGAGCGCCCCCGAATGCCGCAGATCCGGCAGAACTCCGCCACTCACGGCGCTGTCTCCATGGCACATGCTGCAGTACGTGTGATAGTGCAACTTGCCGCGTGCGAGGACAGCGGCACTCGATGTGTCAGGCGGCGGCTCGAGCGGCTGGCTGGAAGCCGGCGGCGGCGGCAAACTGTCGCTACCATTCAACTTGAAAGCCAGCACTCGGGGCAGATTGCCGCGGTTGACCTGGGAGTCGTGCGCCAACACGCCCGCCGCCAGCCCGAATGCCCCGCCCCAGCCAACTTCGACCGCGATATATTGTTCACCGTTGAGCTCGTAAGACACCGGGGGAGCGACGATTCCGGTATACGTCCGGACGGACCACACCGGCTTGCCGTCATCAGCCTGGAATGCTGCAAACTCTCCCATGCTGTTTCCCTGAAACACGAGATTCCCCGCCGTCGCCAGTACCCCACCGTTCCACGGCTGGTCGTATTGCACCCGCCACACCTCCTGTTGGGTAGCCGGATTCCAGGCGGACAGCCTGCCTTTGAGTCGCGTCTTGATTGCGGCCAGCGCCTTCGCGTCCTCGGGCAGGCTGCCGGCGTTGAAATCAACCCCGGTGTTCCAACCGAAACTGCTGGGCTTGAACTGCTGCTGGCCGATGAATACGAACGCGGCCTCGCTCACAGGCAGGTAGACGAGGCCGGTCAGCGGGCTGTAGGACATCGGTTGCCAGCTGTGGGCACCCGCGGGCCCCGGCAGTGACACCCACGGCTTGCCGGTTTCGCCGTAGCGCGCCTGCGGATTCTCCGTTGGCCGCCCGGAGCTGGGATCCAGGCTGAGCGCCCAGTTGACCGTGGCGAATGGCCGCGCCGCGATGAACGCGCCCGTCTCGCGATCCAACACATAGAAGAAGCCGTTCTTGGGCGCCTGCATGAGCACGTGACGCGCCTTACCATCGATCTGCAGATCGGCGAGCATGATGTGCTGCGCGGCAGAGAAGTCCCAGCTTTCTCCCGGGCTCTCCTGGAAGTGCCACACGTACTGGCCCGTGTCGGGGCGCAAAGCGATGATGGAAGCGATGAACAGATTGTCGCCACCACCGGGAGAGCGAACTGCCCGGTTCCACGGTGAGCCGTTGTCGGTACCGATGTACAACAGATCGAGCCGTGGATCGTAGGCCATCGAGTCCCAGACGGTCCCGCCGCCACCGTTTTCCCAGAAGCGGCCATGCCAGGTTGACCGCGCCTTGCTGTCGAGCACCTGATCGGAGGCGGCGCCGTCGGGTTTACCGGGTTCGCCGGGCACGGTGTAGAAGCGCCAGACTTGCTTGCCGGTCTGCGCATCGTAGGCTGTGACATAGCCTCGGGCGATGTATTCAGCACCGCCATTGCCAATGATGACGCGGCCCTTGATGATCCTTGGCGCGCCCGTGATGGTATAGGCCCTGGCCGGATCGGAGGTCTGCACAGACCAAACCTGTTTGCCGGTCTGTGCATCGAGTGCGATCAGGCGGCCATCAAACGTGCCGACATAAACTTTCCCGTCCCAGAACGCGACGCCGCGGTTAGCGACATCGCAACAGCCTTTGACACCGGCGCTGCCCGGCACCGCAGGATCGAAGGCCCATATTTGCCTTCCGTTGCCCGGGTCGAGCGCAAACACTTTGCTCCAGGCGCTCGTCACATACATGACACCGTCCACGATGAGTGGCGTCGTTTCCTGCACGCGGCGGGCGGCATCCAGGTCATGGTGCCACGCGAGTTTCAGTTGCCCGATAGTCCCGGGGTTGATTTGCCGAAGCGGGCTGAACCGCTGCTCGTCATAGGTGCGGCCGTAGGTCAACCAGTTGGCAGTGTCGGCATCAGCGGCGTTGAGGCGCACGGCATCGACGGGACGTTTGGCGCCTCCCATTGCGTTGGCGCCGCCGCCATCACCCATCGCGGCGTGTTGGCCCCCGCCGCACGCGCTCAGCACAACGACCAGGCTCAGCGCCGCTCGGCGTAAAGCATCCATGGACCCTACCCTGCGGATTCGGCGGCGCTCAGATGGCCATGCACACCGATTTCAGCTCGGTATACAAGTCCAGCACCGCCCGGCCATGCTCCCGCCCAAACCCCGACTGTTTGAACCCACCAAACGGCATGTTGGGATCCACGAAATTGTGGCAGTTCACCCAAACCGTGCCGGCGCGAATCTTCGGCACGAGACGCTGAACCGCGCGCACGTCATTGGACCAGATGCTCGCGGCAAGCCCATAGGGAGTGTCATTGGCCAGCGCGGCAATGTCATCGAGATCCTCGAATCGTTGCGCAACCAGCACGGGTCCGAAGATCTCCTCGCGCACGACCTTCATGTCGGGGCGAACGTTGGCAAGCACTGTCGGCTTCACATAGTAGCCCGGCGATGACGGCGTCTCGCCGCCTGCCACCACGGTGGCCCCTTCCCTGCGGCCGGACTCGATATATCCGAGAACGCGCTCCTGTTGCTCGCGCGAGACGAGCGGACCCATCTGCGTATTGGGGTCCAGACCGGGCCCAAGCTGAATGGAGCTCGCCGCCACACTGATGCCTTCCACAACCTGGTCGAAAACCTTCTTATGGGCAAACAGGCGCGTTCCAGCACAGCAGACCTGCCCCGCGTTGAAGAAGATCGCGTTGGCCGCGCCACCAATGACATTGTTGATATCGGCATCGGGCAGCACGATCACGGGCGACTTCCCACCGAGCTCGAGCGACACTCTTTTGAGCGTGTGCGTGGCCGACTTGTTGATGAGCTTGCCGACGGAGGTCGAGCCCGTGAAGGCGACTTTGTCCACGCCGGGATGTGCGACCAGCGCTGCCCCCGTCGTTTCGCCAAGACCCGTCAGAACATTGACCACACCAGCTGGGAAGCCAGCCGCGGCGATCAAGTCAGCGAGGCGGAGCGCCGTAAGCGGAGTTTGCTCGGCGGGCTTGAGGATGCAGGTGCAGCCGGTTGCAAGCGCTGGCCCCAACTTCCAGGCGGCCATCGCGAGCGGGAAATTCCAGGGGACGATCTGCGCCACCACACCGACGGGCTCGCGCTGAGTATAAGTGTGGAACTTGACGCCCGGCGGCCCGTGGATGGAGGTTGCGAACGTGGAGCCTTCGATCTTGGTTGCCCAGCCGGCCATGTAGCGAAAGTAATCGCGGGTGCCGGCAACATCGACGACGGTCGCCATGAGCTTGGTCTTGCCGTTGTCGATGCTTTCGAGTTCGGCCAGCTCGTCCATATGCTTCTCGACCAGGTCCGACAGCTTCCACAGCAGTGCCTGGCGGTCGACGGGCAACATGTCAGCCCAGGGACCGGATTCGAACGCTTTGCGTGCGGCCGCGACCGCGCGGTCCACATCTGCCGCATTTGCATCGGCAACCGAAGCGATCTCGCGCCCAGTCGCCGGATCCACGACCGAAATACGCTCGCGGGATTTCGCCTCCACCCACTCGCCTCCGATGAACAGGCGGGGAGGTCGCTGCAGAAACTTGGCAACCTCAGCGGACGGTTGCGGCTGCGAGGCGATAAGGGATTGAAGATTGGGCAAGCAAGGACCTCCGTGCGCTGGCACTCGCGCGTGCTACAGGTGGGGCATTCGCCGGCATTGGACCCGAGGCCGCAGTTGCGCCTCTCGACCCACCGCGAACCGGCCATACACCAGGAAGGAAATGATCCGGGGCGCGTAGCCGGGGCGCCTTGCGCGCCGGCGGATATTCCGCTTGACTAAGCAGGGGGGCGCCAGCCCGCACACCTGGCGTCCATAGCAGAGTGTCGGGCCCGGCTTGGGCAACTAGGGGGCAGCCAGATGGCTCAGCTGGAAATATTTTCGACGGCCGAGCAGCCACAACACCGGCGGCTCGAATACTGGAACGATCTGACCGGCAGCGCATTCACTCCGCTCGTAACGGATCCTGTCGATCGGCGCGCGTTCATTGGCCGACTGACTCGCACCCAGATCGGCGACATCCGGCTGTCAGAGGCGCGCTCGGAGGCCGCCACCGTACGGCACTCACGTCAGCACGTGGCGCGCGCACGCGAAGCGCTGTTCATGCTGTGCCTGCAACTCGACGGAGTCAGTTTCAACCGCCAGCAGGGACGCGAAGCGGTGTTGCGGTACGGTGACTTCCATCTGCTCGACAGCCTGCGCCCGTACGAAGTGTGCTTCCAGGAAGCCAACCGCATGCTCGTGTTGAGTATCCCACAGCAGGAGCTCGCGCGGCGGATGGCCAACCCCGAGAGCGTCGTGGGCATTGCGCTCTCGGGCAAGACCGGCGTGTCCGGCCTGCTGTCCTCACTGTTGTGTAGTTTCTGGCACCAGCGGCGCGGCGGCGATGAGCGCTTTCTGTCGCCGCGTTTCAGCGAGGCCATCCTCGATCTGGTTGCCAGCGCCTATGCTGGCCTGCCCCAGGGCGCAGGCGCGGGTACGTCGGTTGCCATTGCACGGCGCGAGCAGATTCGAACTTACATCGAGTCGAACCTGCACGATCCGGCGCTGACGCCGGGCCGGGTGGCCGCGGCGGTGCATCTGTCAGCGCGGCGGCTGCATCAGCTTTTCGAGCCGGACGGCGAGACGGTCGGAAGTTACATTTTGCGGCGGCGGCTCGAGGAATGCGCCCGCGCGATTTCGGATGCCGGCCAGCGCGGCCGCACGGTGACCGAGATTGCATTTCTGCACGGCTTCAACAACGCATCGCATTTTGGCAGGGTGTTTCGCGAGCACTATGGCGCAACACCCAGCGATTACCGCCGCAGGGAAGCCGAACTGGGGCACGCAAAGCGCGCGTAAACGTGTCAGCGGGCAGCCACCGCCCAACCTGATTTGTCGCGGCCGGGCGTCAATGTGCCGCGGGTTGCGTGAGTTGGGGGCCACCGCGTTCCCGATTCGCACTAAACTGTGATGACGAGCAATAGTCATCTCCACCCCGAGGGACACAGTGGGTTCAGTGCCGTTGCGGATCGGTATCTTTCACCTGTTGATTGCGGCCGCAACCCTGGCGCCAGCCGCCGCAGGAGCTGTCACGATCGACGGTGATATCAGCTATACCAGCGACTACGTTTTCAGGGGAATCTCGGAAACCGGCGGGCGCAGCGCCGGGCAGCTCGACTTGCGTCTGAGCACCCGGGACGGGACATTCCTGGGTGTCTTCGCCTCGACGCTGGGCCGTGTCTGGCACCACAGTTGGGGACACTCCGGTTGGGATTACGAGCTGGAAGCGTACGTGGGCCATCGCTTCGATGTGTCCCCCGCCTGGAGCACCACTCTCACGGCGGTGAACTACTCCTACCTGGGAGGAAACGCGCCGCTGTCCGATGATTACCAGGAGATCTCGGTTGCGGTGTCCTATCTGGACCTCTGGACTGTGACCGAAGCGGTAATCCCGAATGCAGTGCGGTTCGAGGGGGGTCACAGACTGGGGCGCTACCCAGCGTACATCACCGACACATCGGCTCAGCTTCCCCTCGTTGGGCGGCTGTTCCTTACGGCCGGCGCCGGCTATTACACTTCCGACAGCACCGGATATGCGTTTGGAAATGTAGGTCTCGGCTTTGAATTCAAGAGCTTACGGATAGATGCCGGCTACTACGCCGCCCAGGACCGGGCCCGCATGCTATTTCCGTACGGGCGTGCCGGCAGCCGTTTCGCGGGAACCGTAAGCTGGCATTTTTGAAGGCCCTTTTGAACCTGGATACCTCTGCGTGACACTTACCGGTAAAGGATGTGAGACGTGAGAGGCCCAAACCAAAACGAAACGCATGGCACACCGGCTACAGCGGAGCACGGTTATCGCAGCGGCGCGTCGGCGGCGCGCGAGTCGGAGCTCATTGCGAGAATTGCCAAGGGCGACCGGCGGGCTTTCGAGGAGATCTACAACCTTTATCATCGCCGGCTCGCGCGCTTTCTGACGCGCCTCACCCGGCGCTACGACGTAGCGGAAGAAGTCATCAATGACACCTTCTGGATCGTCTGGAAGAAAGCGGGCGACTTCCGCGGCGAATCGCAGCCGTCCACCTGGATTCTCGGGATTGCCTACCGCAGAGCGAGAAATGCGTTCCGGTCCTCCGCACGGACGGGTTCCGCAGAGAACCTTGATGCTCTGCTGGAGCCACCTACGAGCGACGAACCGATGCGGACCGAGGAGTTGCGGGACTGGCTCGTGCAGGCCCTGGAGCAACTGCCCATAGAGCAACGGCTCGCTGTCGAACTATGTTATGAGCTCGGTTATTCATGTGAGGAGATTTCGGCCATTATGGGTTGTCCGGTCAACACGGTGAAGACGCGCTTGTTTCATGCGCGGGCCAAACTGCAGAAGCTGCTTCCCGTGTTGGGTGGAAGCGCCGCTCCTCCTGCCGATAGCAGAGGTGGAAAATGATGGCCCTCGATGAACGCGGCCTCCATGATGAAGTCTGGCTACTGTTGCCCTGGCTGGCCAACGGACGACTTTCACCAGCAGAGCGCGAGCTGGCACAGGAACACGTAGGGCACTGCAACGAATGTGAGCGGGAGCTCGCACTCCAACAGCTGATGTGTGGCGCTTTCTCGGAGCCGGACCGGGTGACCTATGCCCCCGGCCCCTCGTTCCGCAAGCTGATGGACCGTATCAACAGGGACAACAGCACTCGGCAGGACGAATCCGGCAAAGCCTCCGGGCACGACCGGCTATCCACGGGCCGCGCATCCGATCAATCAACGCTGGGTCGCCTTGGCCGCGTATCCCTGTGGCGTCCTCCGGGACTCGCCTGGGCCGCAAGCTTTCTGCTGCTGTTCGGCATCACCGCGATGATGTTCACGGCGTATCGCTGGTCAGCTCCGGTGTTTCAGACTGCCACTGATCCGTCCGCCTCGACTCCGAACGTCCTGCACATTGCTCTTGATCGCTCCTTGCGGATCGGCGAAGTTGAAGAGTTGCTGCGGACGGGCGGCGCTCGAATCGTCGCAGGCCCCAGCAATACCGGGGAACTGGGCGTGGCGCCGGTCGGCGTCATCGCCGGACATACAACGCAAGCGAGCGCGAATAAGCAACTGCGTGCGCTTTCGGCGCGCTTGCGCGCCGACCCGCGAGTGCTCTGGGTAGAGCCTCTGGCGGACGAAGGACTACCGGCCGAGCTGCGAGCGCCGGATGCCGCTGACAAGCGAGCGCCGGATGCCCGGGAGCACTGATGCGCGCATTTGCCCATGCGGGCGCCATTGCTGCACTGGTCCTGTCAGCACTCGTCCTATTTACATTGGCCAGCGCGCCCGCGACGGCTGACACAGCGGCTTCGAAGGGCGATACCGGCCACCAGTTCGTGGTGGTGACATTCGCGAACGATCCGTATCGCCCTGCGCCGCGCGCCGGCACCACCGGCCGGCGCTATGCGGGCGGCACCTACGGCCTGGCACAAGCCGCGCACAACAATGCGCAGCGCGTTGCGGCCACCTACTCGCTCAGGCAAGTTGTGAGCTGGCCGATCAAAGCGCTCGGCGTGCACTGTGTCGTGTACGAAATCCCTGACTCGCGATCGGTAGCCGAAGTGCTGACCACGCTGACCAAGGATCCCCGCGTCACGCTTGCGCAGCCCTTGCAGGAGTTCCACACGTTAACCAGCGATACGGCGTACAACGATCCTTTGTATGGCCTGCAGACCAATCTCGTCGCACTGGACATCTCCGCCGCCCACCAGCGCTCGCAAGGCGCCGGCATTAAGGTGGCATTGATCGACACCGGCGTGGACCGCGCACATCCTGACCTGCGCGAGCGAATCTCCGGCACGCGCTCGTTCGTGACCACGAATTTTCTCACGCCAACGGCAGCGGGGCCTACACCTCCCACGGCGGCGTCTTATCGGCATGGCACCGCGATGGCGGGGCTGATCGCCGCCGTTGCCAACAACAAGCTCGGCATCGTCGGCATTGCGCCCTTGGCGCGGATCGAGGTGTTTGAAGCGTGCTGGCAGCTCAAGCCGAACAGCGACGCGGCGGTCTGTAACACCTTCACCCTCGCGCAGGCGCTCGCGGCGGCGCTCGAGGCCCGCATTCCACTGATCAACCTGAGTATTGCCGGCCCGGCCGATCCGTTGCTGTCAGCCCTGGTGCGCAGCGGCCTGAAGCGCGGCGTGATCTTCGTCGGCTCGGCGACCGAGGCCGGCGACGCTTTTCC
Source organism: Steroidobacteraceae bacterium (assembly GCA_045810105.1). Lineage (GTDB taxonomy): Bacteria > Pseudomonadota > Gammaproteobacteria > Steroidobacterales > Steroidobacteraceae > 13-2-20CM-66-19. The sequence goes on from JBJMWM010000001.1 coordinate 97,120, forward strand.
AACCAACATCAATGGAGTGATCGGGGTTGCGAACAGCGACGGGCTGCAAACCAACCCTGCCCAACAGACCCCGGAACAACACAACCCTGGCCAGCGCAACCAACCGGCAGCGACGCTGGCCGCGCCGGCCTCCCACGTGCTCACCCTGCGGCCCGATGCGCAATACGACTTTGAGTCAGGTTCCTCGGTCGCGGCGGCGGAAATGACCGGCGTGGTGGCGCTGCTGCTCAGCGCCAACAACCGCCTGACGGCTGACTCGATCGTCTCGCTACTGAGGAGCAGCGCGGAGGGCGCGAAGCAGGCCGCCGCGATCGACGTCGATGCCGCCCTGGCAAAGGTTGAGGCCGCCAAGGGGGCCGGCCGGCTGGCCCGCTCAGCCACCCACTGAAGGTCGTCCCGGCTTCAGTTCGTAGATCTGCCGACCGACATGGACCGGGGCCATCGGGCTGCTGAGCTCAGTTGTCGTGGCGCAAGCGCGGGAAGGTCTGCGAGGTGCCGGGCCGGGCCCGAAGGCCCGACCCGACACCCCCTCGATTCGAGGTGCCGCGCGCTGTGGCGGAAAGCCGGATGAGGACTTTACCGAACGCGCAGCCATTCGGATAGTGCGTCGCGCTAAAACAAATTGACACCGGTGTCCAACCGCTTGTTGCTCAGCTGATACAGCAGCGGCAATTCACTCTCAGGCGACAAAGACGACCCTGTTGGGAGAGCCCGGCAGCCGACATCGGGCGTCTCATTTGCGCAACCTGGGGGATCCAACCTATGAAAAACTGCCCGAGCGGTGCCTGCCGACGTTTGTGCGTGCTCGTATTGGGGACGGCTGTCGCATCTCCGCTGTTCGCTGAAGATCAGCTCCAGGAAGTCGTGGTCACGGCGCAGAAGCGGAGCGAGAACATCCAGGAAGTGCCGATTGCGGTCTCCGCGTTCAGCTCGGTTCAGCTGGAGCAGCGAGGTATCAGCAGTGTCTCGCAGCTGAGCAACCTTGCCCCGAACGTCAATCTCGATGCCGGGACGCCCTTTTCCGGGTCCGACACGGTGCTGTCCGCCTACATCCGTGGTATCGGGCAGGACGATTTCGCGTTCAACCTGGACCCTGGCGTTGGCGTATACGTCGATGGCGTGTACCTGGCCCGCAGCGTCGGGGCGAACACCACGATGCTGGATGTTGATCGGGTCGAGGTGCTCAAGGGCCCACAGGGCACTCTGTTCGGCCGCAACACCATCGGCGGCGCCATCTCGATCGTGACACGCGATCCCGGCAAGGACTTTAACGTCAAGGCAGATGTGACCACTGGCTCGCGGCAGCGTTTCGATGCCAAGCTCTCCTTCGACGTGCCGTTCACGGATTGGATCCTGAGCACGATTTCGTTCTCGAGCCAAAAGCAGACCGGGTATCAACATCGAATTCCCTTCGTGCAGACCAATGCCGGCGGCTCCGCCGGCATCCCGGATTGCACGACGCCGACCTGCCCATACATCACTGACGCAATCGAGGCATTCCCGGCAGCAGGTTTCCAGACCTCCCAGAACGAAGGCGGGATCAACAAGTGGAGCGGGCGGGCGAAGGTGGTGTTCCTGCTCACGGATGACTTGAAAATTACGGCCACGGGCGATTATCTGAACGTTGACCAGCCCGCCTCCGCGAATACGGTCATTGGTATCAACAATGCGCAACTCGGCGCGGGTGGCCTGTCGGGGGTTTCCAACGCATGCCTGCTCGGCGCACCCATTGGGGTGCTGTGCACGTTGCCGCGCGGCGGTCTCAGTCCGACACCGACCCCCATGCCCATCTCACAACCGCTTTCGGGCCTGAACACGGACGGCAATCCCTACAATAACTATCTCCCGTACGACTCGCGTTTCGAGACCGGCAACATCGATACCACCTACGCCAGCGGCAACAGCTTTTCAAAGCTGAAGAACTGGGGCGTATCGACGGTGGTGGACTGGCGGCTCGGTCACGGGATGAATCTCAAGTGGATCAACGCTTACCGCGACATGCGCTGGGATGCCGGTATGGACCTGGATGGCTCCCCGCAAGCCGTGTTGCATACCTCGTTCGACATGATCCAGCATCAGACTTCCGAGGAGCTTCAGTTGAACGGTGTCGCTGTGGATGACCGGCTCAACTACGCCGTTGGTGCGTATTACTTCGAGGAATCCGGCCATCTGCACGACTTCGTGACCTTCCCCATGGGAATCCTGATGATCGATGGGCCCAACGATCTGCGCACGAAGGCCGAAGCCCTGTATGCCCATCTGAACTTCAAGCTGACCGAGCACTGGGGACTCACGCTCGGCGGCCGCGAGACCCACGAGCACAAGGACTTTCAGGGATACCAGAGCGACGATAACGGGCTTTCCTACAAGATTACGGGCTGCTATCCGCCCAATGCGCCCAACACCCTCGGCGCCCCCGCCGCCCTTTCCTGCCAGGATGTGCTGGGATTCCCCGTAGTGGGCAGTCCTTATACCTACTACCCGAGAGGACCGTTCACGCAGGTATATAACAACTTCTCGCCGACGGCCGGTGTCGAGTACCACATAAATGCCGACCAGATGCTGTACGTCTCGTACTCGAAGGGCTACAAGACTGGCAGCTGGACGACGCGCCTCTCGAGCCCCCATCCGACGTATGATGACACTCTGCACTTCAACCCGGAATTCGCGAAGTCCGAGGAGCTCGGCTACAAGTCGGAGCTGATCGATCACCGCCTGCGCCTGAACCTCGCCGCTTTCCACACCAAGTACGACAACATCCAGCTCAACTCGCAACAGGGCATCTCACCCACCATCGTCAATGCGGGAGATGCAACCATCTATGGATTTGAGGTTGAAGCACAAGCCATCGTCGGCGGCGGATTTTCCGTCAACGCCTCCGCCGGTTATACGCACGCGAAATACGACAGGTTGAATGAGGTCCTCGATAACGGATACCTGCTGACCAGCTACTCTTGCCCGGAGAGCAGCCCGACCGCGCCGGCACCCTACTCGGTGCAGCCTACAGACAGCCGCGCGGCTGCGTTGGCCGGCCAAACGGCCGTCGCGCAATCTTCCAGCAACGGCCAGTGTCAGCTGCCGAAGACTCCCAAGTTCAAGGGCTTCTTCGGGCCGCAATACGCTCTCAGTCTGCCGAACAGCGCGGGGTTGTTGTTGGACGCTGATGTGACGTACATAACGAAGGAGTACAACGACATCGGCAATACGTGGCAGCTCGCACGTCCGGCCATGAGCACGTTCAACGCCTCCATCACGTATCAGGCGCCGAGCAGACAATGGGAAGTAGCCGCTGGCGGCATCAACCTGAGTGACAAGCGCTACGTAGTAAGTGGGCAAAACCAGGGTGGTGTGGCGGTGATCGATGCATCGTACAATGCACCCCGAGAGTGGTACGCCACATTTCGCTACCGGCCGGAAGTTCGGCAGTAAGTAGGGCATCGCGGGCCCGTTGTTGTTTCGCTCGGCCCTGCGCACGCGGCGAAAAGTATACGACCGCTCGGCTGCTCAATCCTTCATGCAGCTGAACGCAACCGTTTCATAGGGTACGGTCACCTCGTCGCGGCCGACCAGCGCGGGGGTCCTGGCTATCAGGTCGCGCAGCCTGGCCGCCACGATGTGTTGTTGCGGCCGCTCGAGGGCGGCTATGAAGCTGGTGGATAGAACCCGGTCCACGATCACCTGTTCCGGCGCTCCCGTGTGACCGTTGGGGAAATGGTGCTCGCGCAGCGGCCCGAAACCCTCGGCGGGAAACAGTCGCCGCCACTCGCCACTGCGGTAGCGCGGGGCATCGCCTTCGTATGGAGCCATGATGGCTGTCATCGCGGCTGCCCAGTCCACCGATTCATCGCGCACGTTCCAGATGAGGCCGAGGGATCCTCCTGGCCGCAGCACACGATGAATCTCTTTCAGGGCAGCCTTTGTTGCGAACCAGTGAAACGCTTGCGCGCAGACCACGGCGTCCACCGCCCCGTTGTTCACTGGTATGTTTTCTGCGGTGCCCGATCTGGCCGCAACAGTCGGGACGGCCTGGGTGAGTTGGGCCAACATCTCCTGTACGGGCTCGACGGCGATGATGTTGGCGCCGGTGGCCAGGAGCCTGCGTGTGAATTTTCCAGTTCCCGCACCGAGATCGACGACCGTCTGGGTCTCATCCAACTTCAGATCGTCGCGCAACCATTGGTCGAGCGCGAGGGGGTATTCAGGACGCCCCCGCGCATAGGCCTGCGCCTCCCGTGCGAATCCCTTGGCGGCCGCCTGGTGCATGCGGACATTCTAGACTTGATCGTTCAGGGGCGTCGAACGGTCTGCGGCGCGCGGCACCTGATTTGCATATGCACACACCCGCGCAACCCTAAATAGCGGCTCGGTCAGCGGCGCGCGACCAGCGCGGCGCGGCAGATCCGCTCGACCAGCTTCGGGAAGTCAATACCGGCTGCGCGGGCGGCCTGGGGAAGCAGGCTTCCGGAGGTCATGCCGGGCAGCGAGTTGGCTTCCAGGCACCAGAACTTGCCGTTCGGGTCCATCCTGAAATCGATCCGGCTGTACATTCCGAGTTTCAGCGCAGCATGCGCACGCAAGGCGAGCTGCTGCACCTGCGTTGCGGCCTCCACGGGCAGCTCCGCCGGAAACACTTCCTGGGCTGCACCCTTCTGATACTTCGCCTCGTAGTCGAACACCTCGCCCTTGGTGATGATCTCCCCCACGGGTAACGATTCGCCGTCCAGAATGCCGACCGTGAGCTCCCGCCCCGGAACGAACCGCTCCACCATCACTTCGGAATCGAACCGGTCCGCCAGTAACAGGGCGTCGGCGAGATCGGCGGCCTGCCGCACAATGGACAACCCTACGGTTGAGCCCTGTTTGTTCGGCTTGACCACCACAGGCCAGCCCAGCGTTTCGCTCACGTCATGCGCAAGGACTGGGGCCATGAGCCAATCAGCAGTCGGCACGCCCGCAGCGCGGAAAAGACGCTTCGACAGATCCTTGTCCATCGCTGTCGCACTGGCGATGTGATTGCTGCCGGTATACGCAAGCCCCGCAAGATCGAGCACCGCCTGGACACGGCCGTCCTCCCCTGCGCCACCGTGCAAGGCGAGGAAGACGACGTCAACATCGCGAATGTCGCTGGCGTTTGTGGTCAGCGTGAGGGCGGACTCACGCATGCTGGCCAGGGCCGTGCGGGACGGCGGCTCGGGTCCGACGCCGCTCGTAAGCATCTTCTGCTCAACGCTGGGCGGCAGCCGGCCGGTTGCCGTGTCGATGGCCACTACGTCATGCCCGAGGCCGCGAAGCGCAGGGATTACCTGGGCAGCGCTGGCGATCGAGACGTCACGCTCTTCACTTGTACCGCCGAACAGAACTGCGATCTTCATGGGGCCATTGTGACAGCAGGAGGGGCCGCTGTGCGTGCGGAGATCGGCAGAACGCGGCCTACCGCGGCCCCTGCCGGGCCACGGTCTGTATGGTTATCCAGCTCACGAGGACAACGAATAATCTGTCTGCTCGCGCGCGTACTGGGCGAAATAATCCAACGCGTGCGGGTTCGCCACCGCATCCCGATTGGCCGCCTTCTCGGGAGCGACTCCCATGAGCATCTTGCGCACCGGTACTTCCATTTTCTTGCCGGTCAGCGTGAAGGGAATCGCCGCCACCTGGTAGATCTTGTCGGGAACATGCCGTGGCGAATACTCACGACGCAAGGTCGCGCGAATCCTCTCGCTGACGGCTTCATCGAGGACCAGGCCTTCCTTCAGTTTCACGAACAGAGGCATGAAGAATTTGCCGTGCGGAAGATCCAGGTTGACGATCAGCGAGTCGTCGACTTCGGGCAAAGTGGCCAGCGAACGATAGATCTCGGCCGTGCCGATACGAATGCCATGGCGATTGAGCGTGGCGTCCGAGCGACCGAGCACGAAAGAACCACCGCGCTCGTTGATCCGGAAAAAATCGCCGTGCCGCCAGACGCCCGGAAAGTCCTGAAAATAGGATTCCAGGTAGCGCTTATTGTCCGTGTCGTTCCAGAAACACACGGGCATCGACGGCATGGGTTGCGTGACGACCAGCTCTCCAACCTGGTTCACCACCTTCTCGCCGCGCTCATTGAACGCATAAACCGCGGCCCCGAGCGAGCGCGCCTGAATCTCACCCGCGTACACCGGCAGGATCGAAGCTCCTCCGACAAACCCAGTGCAGACATCGGTCCCACCGCTGCCGGAAGCAACCCACAAGTCCTTCTTGACGTTGTCGTAGAACCACTGCATGCACTCGGGTGTGACGGGCGAGCCCGCCAGCGTGACACCTTGCAGCGTTGATAGTTTGAACTTGTCCTTGGGCACGAAGCCGCCCTTCTCCAACGCCGATACATACGTCGGGCTGGTGCCGAACAGGGAGGCGCCTGAATCGTCCACCATCTTCCAGAGGACGTCCGGACTCGGCCAGGCCGGATTTCCGTCGTACAGCACCGGCACAACGTCGGACAGCAGGGAGCTGACGAGGAAGTTCCACATCATCCAGCCGGTCGTGGTGAAGAAGAACAAGCGCTCGCCCGGATGCACGTCGAAATTGAATTTCAGGTGCTTGAGTTGCTCGAGAATGATGCCGCCATGGCTGTGACAGATGGGCTTCGGCAGGCCCGTCGTGCCCGAAGAAAACAGTATCCACAGCGGCTGCTCGAACGGCACCTGCTCGAATTCAAACTCGCCCGCCGGCACGGCTGGATGCTCGAAGAGCTGATCCCACAGGATTGTGTGCGATGACAGGGGCTGGCGGTCGGCGCGATTCAGATAGGGCAGATAGATCACGTGGCGCAGCGAGTCGAGTTGCCCGATGATCTGCTGCACCTCGGCTTTGCGCTCGAAGGCCTTCCCGCCGTACTGGTAGCCATCGACACAGAACATGACCTTCGGTGCAAGCTGCGAATAGCGATCCAACACTCCGCGCGTGCCGAAATCCGGGCCGCAGCTGGACCAGACCGCACCGATGCTGGTCGTCGCAAGCATCGCGATGATGGCCTCAGGCGCGTTCGGCAGATAGGCGACGACCCGGTCACCGGGCTCGACACCCAACTTTCGAAGCTGGGTTGCGAGGATCCGCACCTTCCCGCCGAGCTCCTCCCAGGACATCCGCGTAAGTGGCGTCCGCTCGCTGAGATACAGCAACGCGTCGGCGTTTGGGCGCTCGTGGCGCAAGGCGTGCTGAGCGTAATTCAGACGCGCGCCGGGGAACCATTTCGCGCCCGGCATCCGGCGGTCAGCGAGCACGCGATCATAGGGCGTCGAGGAGCGAACGTCGAAGTAGTCCCAGATGGCCTGCCAGAACGCCTCGAGGTCATCGATGGACCATTGCCATAACTCAGCGTAGCTGGCGAACCTCAAGCCGCGCTTCTGCGCCAGCCAGCGCATGAAGGCAGTCAGATGTGATCTTGCGACACGCTCCGGTGACGGAGTCCACAACAAATCCCCTTGATTAACCATCTAGATCCTCGCGCTGAGAGCTACACGCGTTCTATGAGCATTGCGATGCCCTGACCAACTCCGATACACATCGTGCACAGCGCATGGCGGCCGCGAGTTGCAGCAAGCTGGTACATAGCCGTCGTAACCAGCCGCGCGCCTGTCATGCCGAGCGGATGGCCAATTGCGATAGCTCCGCCGTTGGGATTGACGTGTTCGGCATCGTCGGCAAGTCCGAGCTCACGCAACACGGCAAGGCCCTGCGATGCGAACGCTTCGTTGAGCTCGATGACATCCATCTTTCGGATATCCAGGCCTACGCGACCCAACGCCTTGCGGCTCGCGGGGACCGGGCCCATTCCCATGATTCGAGGCTCGACACCGGCAGTCGCCGCCGTAACGACGCGCGCACGGGGAGTGAGTCCAAAGCGCTTCACAGCCTGTTCAGACGCAACAATCAACGCACAGGCGCCATCGTTCACACCGGAAGCATTCCCCGCTGTAACTGTTCCGTTTGAGCGGAACGGAGTTGAAAGTTTCGCGAGCTGTTCGAGCGTGGTGTCGGGACGCGGATGCTCGTCCCGCGAGACGAGCAGCGGCTTACCTTTGCGCTGTGGAATCTCGACAGGGATCAGCTCCGACTCGAAGAACCCGCGTGCATACGCAGCCGCCGTGCGTTGCTGGCTACGCAGGGCAAACTTGTCCTGGTCCTCACGCGCTACACCGTAGGAAGCAGCGACGTTCTCGCCCGTTTCGGGCATCGAGTCCACGCCGTATTTGTGCTGCAGGCGTGGATTGATGAAGCGCCAGCCGATCGTTGTGTCGTAGATCTCGGCCGTGCGGCTGAAGGCCGAATCAGCTTTCGGCATGACGAAAGGCGCCCGGGACATCGACTCGACGCCGCCCGCGATGATGAGGTCCGCTTCACCTGCCTTGATGGTCCGGGCGGCCAGGCTGATCGCGTCCATACCCGATCCGCAAAGCCGGTTTACGGTGGCGCCGGGGACGTCTATCGGAAGACCCGCCAGGAGCGCAGCCATCCGCGCCACGTTCCGGTTGTCTTCGCCAGCCTGGTTCGCACAGCCCAGAAGCACGTCGTCAATGGCCTCCGGATCCAACGAAGGATTGCGGGAGACCAGAGCGGCAATGGGCAGAGCCGCCAGGTCGTCCGGCCGCACGGAGGACAGAGCACCGCCGTACCGGCCGATGGGGGTTCGTACGGCATCACAGATATAAGCGTTAGTCATGGGTCAGGCCTCGAAGCCGGCGTCGTGGCGCGCCGCGCGCGCCTGGGTTGCAAATAATACGATGACAGGCGCCGCGAGGCGGGGTACGATTACCGTACCCGCCATCAATACCTATAAGAGCGAGCTATGTTGCAGTCTAAAGCATTCCCCAAGACGTCGGGTTCGTTTATCGCGCAACGAGTGATGAGCGCCAGCGATCCGGATAACGCGCTGTTTCGCGGCGGCGACCCGGACTTCATGACGTCCCTGGCCAGGGGATTGCACGTCATCCGCGCTTTCGCAGGAGTCGACCGTCGGCTCACCATTGCGGACGTGAGTCGCGCGACCGGACTGACGCGGGCTGTAGTGCGCCGCTGCCTGTACACGCTGAAAGAACTCGGCTACGCCGCGACAGATGGACGCATGTATTTCCTGCAGCCGCGGATTCTCAATCTCGGCTACGCCTATCTCTCAACTGCGCCCGTACCGATTGCAGCGCAGCCGGTCCTCGAAGAAATGAGCGAGACACTGGGCGAGGCTTCATCCGTCGCAGTACTGGATGACGGCGCGGTCGTCTACATCGGGCGTGCCGCCACCAAGCGGATCATGTCGGTAACACTCGGAGTTGGCAGCCGGCTGCCGGCCTACTGCACCGCACTGGGCCGTGTTTTGCTCGCTCACCTGACCGACGAACAGGTCAACACCGAGCTGGCCAAGGTGGACTTCATCCAGCACACCAAGCACACGGTCACCTCGCGCAAGCGCCTGGAGGAAATCCTGGCCGGCGTGCGGCAAGAAGGCTTCGCGCTCAATGACCAGGAGCTCGAAATCGGCCTGCGCTCGATCGCCGTCCCAGTGCGGAACGTGGTAGGCACAGTGGTAGCCGCAATGAACGTGAGCACACAAGCATCGCGGGTCTCGCGCCGCGAACTGCTGGAGCGATGCCTCCCGGTCCTACGGGCAGCCGCAGAAAAGCTGAGCAGCCAGCTACCACCCCCCCGATAACCTCTTATCTCGCCCCTCCAGCTCGAAAGCTGGAGGGGTCCTGTCACAATCCCTCACGGAAATCATTATCCTAAGGCCGCGGTCCGCCACCCCGTACCGGCCCCCCACCAATACAGTGAGCAATACAGCGCACCCCCTGTATCTGCCGCGCCGCCTCCCAAGCTCGTACTTTGTAGTCCTGCCTGACAGGACTCCCCCATGATCGACCCGCTGCCCTTCGCAACCTACTCATTCGTCATGTCCATCACCCCCGGCCCGAACAACGTCATGTTGACCGCATCCGGGGCGAATTTCGGTTTCCGTCGCACGGTGCCGCACATATTCGGCATCTGCGTAGGATTCAGCGCCGTGCTCTTTGCGGTCTGCGCAGGATTGGACGCGCTGTTCACCCGCTGGCCGGACATTCAGACAGTGTTGCGGTGGGCCGGAGCCGCGTACCTCCTCTACCTGGGCTGGCGGATTTTGCGCTCCGGTGAGGCAAAGGCCGGTCACAACCCTAAGCCCCTCACCTTCCTGGAGGCCGCCGCTTTTCAGTTCCTCAATCCTAAGGCGTGGGTGATGACGCTGACGGCCGCGGCAATGTTCCTGCCGCGCGAGCTCGGGTTCGTGACGGCGTGCGCGTACATGGTTGGTGTGATGGCGCTCATCAATCTACCGTGCATCACCATCTGGGCCCTGTTTGGCAGCTCCCTGCGCGGCTTCCTGGCCAAGCCCACAGGCCGCGTAACCTTCAATGCCATGATGGCGGTTGCCCTGACTGTCACCGGCATTACGATGGTGATGTAACCTCTCCGGCGCGCCCCGGTGCGCGCCGGACTCAAGAGAGCCACCGTGTTCGAGCTGTCCCGCGACTCCACCATAGCCCTGGTTGACCAGATCGCCGCGCGCATCACGAGCCTGGTCGAGCATGGCCAGTTGCCGGCCGGGGCGCGGCTGCCTTCAATCCGCAAGCTTGCCAAGCTCGTAAGGGCGAGCCCCTTCACCGTCGTCGATGCCTATGATCGGCTGGTGGCCCGCGGGGTCATCGAGTCGCGCGCGGGGCGCGGCTTCTTCGTCTGCGGCCGCCGCCTGGCAACTCCCCTCCTCGCCATCGAGGCCTTGGTCGATTCGGGTGCTGATCCGGGCTCCGAGGCACTCGCCCTCGCACGCATATCGCTCTCGCACTCGGCAGACATCATCGCCGCAGGCTCCGGATTCCTCCCCGAGAACTGGCTGATGGAAGCCGTGCCCGCAGCGGTGCTCAACCGTCTGTCACGGGGCCGCCGGCCGCAGGCCTGGTTGCAGTGCGCGCCGCAGGGACTATTCGAGTTGCGCGAGCAGATTGCCGCGCGCCTGGTGCAACACGGCATCGCCGCCGGAGCGGCCAACATCGTGACGACCTTCGGTGCCTCGCAGGCCTTTGACCTCCTGGGCCGTATCCTGTTTGCTCCCGGCGATGCGGTGCTCGTGGAGGACCCGGGTTATTTCGTGTTGTTCGAACAACTTCGCGGCCAGCACGTGAACCTCATCCCGGTTCCAAGGACGGCCACGGGCCCTGACCTGGAAGCTCTCGAGAGCGCCTGCCGAACGCATCGGCCACGCGCCTTCTTCACGCAGACCCTGCTCCACAATCCAACAGGCTCCAACACCGAGCCCGCCAATTGCCACCGGGTGCTGTCGCTCGCGGAGCAATTCCGCTTCGCCATCATCGAGGATGATGTATATGGCGATCTGTATGCCGGACCGGCTGTGAGGCTCGCCCAGATCGACGGTCTGCGGAATGTCATTCACGTAGGCAGCTTCACAAAACTCATCGGGCCGGCGCTGCGAGTGGGTTTCGTCGCGGCCGAGCCCGCTCTGATCGCGCAGCTCGTGGAGCGCAAGGTGCTGTCGGTTCTGTCCGGTTCAGCGCTGCTGGAAGGGTTCGTCTCCGAAGTGCTCGACAGCGGCCGCTATCGAAAGCACGTGGAGACTGTTCGGACGCGGCTGTCGCGTATGCGGCGCGACGCGCGCCAGGCGCTCGAGCGGGCCGGGGTCACCTTCGAGAGTGCCGGCGGGGAAGGAATCTTCTTGTGGGGACGCATACCCGATCGCGCGCCCGTAGACAAGCTGGTACGCGATGCCAGGGAGCAGTCCATCCTGCTGGCCAAGGGGTCTCTATTCTCACCGTCGAAGGGCTGCAGCCAATGGCTGCGCTTCAACGTCGCGCATAGCACCGCCCCTGCCCTCATCAGTTTTCTGGGTGACGCGCTCAGCGCAGCTGCCTGAAACCTCCGCCCTGCAACGCAGCCAAGCACCCCGATTTCGCACAACTCAGCGCAGGGCACCCGGGCAGCCGGGTAAACTGCTGCAATGTTCCGCACAATGCCGCCCGTCACCCGGGCGATCCTCATCGCAAACGTCGTGGTATTCCTGCTCGAGCAGGTCACTTCGGGCGCGCTCATCGACCTCTTCGCGCTGTGGCCCCTCGGCAGCCTGTTTCACCCCTGGCAGGTTGTCACCTACGCCTTCCTGCACGACCCGCGCAACATTCTGCATATTTTCTTCAATATGTTCGCGCTGTACATGTTCGGCGGCGCGCTCGAAAGCTACTGGGGCAGCCAGCGCTTCCTGATGTTTTACTTCGCGAGCATCCTGGCGGCAGCGGGGACTGAGCTCCTGGTCCTCACCGAGTCAGGGGTGGTGGAGCCGGTGATCGGCGCCTCCGGCGGTGTCTTCGGCCTGCTGCTGGGATTCGCCTGGTTCTTCCCGCGCCAGAAGCTGATGCTGCTATTCCCGCCCATACCGATGCCAGCCTGGCTGTTCGTAACAGTCTATGGCGCGCTCGAGCTGGTGTTGGGTGTTACGGGTGCCCAGGACAGTGTTGCCCATTTCGCCCACCTCGGTGGCATGCTGGGCGGCGCGATCATGATCCTGCTGTGGCGAACCCGAGACAGTGATCGAAGCGCTTTGCGCTGATACAATCCGCGCCCGAAAGGAACCGGGCGGGAACTTTTTTGCCTCACCTCCCTCTAGCAGCGTGTCAGGATCGGCTGGGCAAGTCGCCTGGGGAGCAGCCGGCAAAAGTCGCGCCTTTTGCCGGCGGTAACGAAGCCGATGTCCGAAAAATGGCCGCAGGCGATTTTTCCAATAGACTAGATGCCATCATATGATCAAGACCGAACATCTGAGCAAGCGCTACGACTCGCTGGTCGCCGTCGACGATGTGAGCTTTCAGGTAGCCCCCGGAGAGGTGCTGGGCTTCCTCGGCCCCAACGGCGCCGGCAAGACGACCACCATGCGCATGTTGGCGGGCTTCGTCACGCCCACGGCGGGCAAAGCCTCCGTCTGCGGCCACGACATAGCCACTGAGCCGCTCGCGGCAAAAGCGAGCCTCGGTTATCTGCCCGAGGGCGCGCCGACCTACGGCGAGATGAGCGTACGGCGCTTCCTGGAATTCATTGCCGATCTGCGCCGTCTCGAGGGCGACCGGCGCCGCGCCCGGCTGGATTACGTCATCGGGCGCCTGCAACTGTCCCGGGTCCTCGATCAAAGCATCGAGACCCTTTCAAAAGGCTTTCGACGCCGCGTGGGACTGGCACAGGCCATCGTGCACGATCCGCCGGTCCTGATTCTCGATGAGCCCACGGACGGCCTCGATCCGAACCAGAAACACGAAGTGCGCACTCTCATCAACGAGATGGCCCGCGACAAGATCATCGTGATCTCGACCCACATACTCGAAGAAGTCGATGCGGTCTGCACCCGCGCGATCATCATTGCGCGGGGCCGGATAGTCGCCGATGACACGCCGCTGGCGCTCGAGGCGCGGTCCCGTTACTACAACGCCGTGACCCTTCAGTTGGAGCAGCCCGAGCAACTGGAAGCCGCCCGCACTGCGGTAGCCGCATTGCCCGCGGTTGCGGAAGTTGAAGTCAGCGCGCGCGATGCACGGCTGACCGCGCTTCCGCGTGCAGGTGCAACAATCCTGCCGACGGTGTCGGAGCTCGCGGCGCGCCAGGGTCTGAAGCTCAAAGAGCTGCATCTGGAATCGGGCCGGCTCGACGAAGTCTTCCGCACCATAACTGCCTAGTCCGTCTGAAGGCACTCACAAAGACGAGCCTGTTCCGTCTTAACGAAAGGGACGCTATGCGTAACGTGGGCATCATCATGCGCCGCGAGCTTGCAAGTTACTTTGCGACGCCGCTCGCCTATGTCTTCATCCTCATCTTCCTGTTGCTGGCGAACGCCTTCACCTTCTACCTGGGTGGCTTTTTCGAGCGCGGCCAGGCCGACCTGCAGTGGTTCTTCTACTGGCATCCGTGGCTGTACCTGTTCCTGATTCCGGCAATCTCCATGCGGCTGTGGGCCGAGGAGCGCAAGTCCGGCAGCATCGAGCTTCTCATGACCCAGCCGGTGACGCTGTGGGAGGCGGTGCTGGGCAAGTACTTCGCCGCCTGGATCTTCGCCGCCCTGGCGCTTGCCCTGACATTCCCGATATGGATCACGGTCAACTACCTGGGCCGGCCCGACAACGGCACCATCCTGGCCGCTTACATCGGCAGCCTGCTGCTCGCCGGCGGCTATCTCGCCATCGGCTCGTGCATGTCCGCGCTGACGAACAACCAGGTCATTGCGTTCATCCTGGGCGTGGTCGCGTGTTTCATCGTGCTGCTGGCGGGCTTCCCACTGGTGCTGGATGCGTTCCGCAGCTGGGCACCGCAGTGGTTCGTGGACGCCATCGCTTCGCTGTCGTTCCTGACGCACTTCGATTCAATCAAGAAAGGCGTGATCGACGTGCGCGACCTGCTGTATTTCGGAATGTTGGGCGCGTTCTTCCTGCTTGCGACTTCCATCGCGCTCGACCTGCGCAAAGCACAATAGCCGGAAAGCCAACCCTATGACGAATCGCTCGACACTCGGTGGCAGCGCCCTCCTCGCGCTCGCTCTCCTGCTCGTGGGTCTCACGGTCCTCTTCGATCATGCCCTGCGCGGCTGGCGGCTGGACCTGACGGCCAATCATCTCTACACCACGGCACCCGGCACGGATCGGATCCTGAAGAGCCTGAAGGAGCCGATCAATCTGTACTTCTTCTACTCGGAGAAGCCGGCGACGCAGATGCCGGACATCGCCACCTACGGGGTGCGCGTGCGGGAGTTTCTCGAAGAGATCGTGGCGCGCTCCGGTGGCAAGGTCCGCCTGCACGTCGTGGACCCACAGCCCTTCTCCGAGGACGAAGACCGTGCCTCCGAGCTGGGAGTGCGCGGCAAGCCCCTGGATGCCGCCGGCAACCAGTTGTATTTCGGCCTCGCCGGAACCAACTCCACCGATGGGCACCAGGCCATCGAGTTCTTCGATCCGAAGAAGGAAGAGTTTCTCGAATACGATGTGGTGAAGCTGATCTACCAGCTGGCGAGCCCGAAGAAACCGGTGGTCGGCTGGCTTTCGAGCCTGCCGATGACGACCGGCTTCGATCAGCAGACCGGTCAGATGCGCGAGCCCTGGGCCATCTACAGCCAGGCGCAGCAGCTGTTCGATGTGCGCCCCGTGGATGCGACCGCCGGCAAGATCGATTCCGATGTGAACGTGCTCGTGATCGCACATCCGAAGAACCTGACACCGGCGATGCAGTTCGCGATCGATCAGTACGCGCTGCGGGGCGGGCACATCGCGATGTTCGTGGACCCACTGGCGGATGCCGATCAGTCCGGCGCCGATCCGCAAAACCCGATGGCTGCCATGCAGGCCGACAAGTCATCGCAACCCGGGCCCCTGCTCGCCGCGTGGGGTGTGCAATTCAATCCGAAGCAGGTGGTCGCCGACCGGGGCCACGCGCTGCAGGTTTCGACCCGCCAGAGCGACAGCCCCGTGTTGCACCTGGGGGTTCTCGGCCTGAACTCCAGCGACTTCACGCGCGGAGACGTGATCACCGCGGGTCTGTCGAGCGTCAACGTTGCCACGGCTGGTAACCTGGAGCCGGCAAAAGACGCGAAAACGAAGTTCGAGCCGTTGTTGGTATCCAGCACCGATGCGGCGCTGCTGCCGGTCGAGCGTTTCGCGATGCTGTTTGATCCGAACACTCTGCGGGACGGCTTCAAGCCGACGGGCAAGCGCTACACGATGGGCGCGCGTGTGATCGGCAACGTCAAGACGGCGTTCCCCGCGGGTCCGCCAGCCGGCGTAACGCTGCCCGCGGGCCAGAGCGCCCTCAAGGAGTCCGCCAAGCCTCTGAACCTGGTCGTATTCGCCGATACCGACATGCTGACCGACTACTTGTGGGTACACGCCCAGAGTGTGTTCGGGCAACGCGTCGAACAGGTGTTTGCCAACAACGGCGATCTCGTTCTGAACACGCTCGACAACCTCGCCGGCAGCGCGGACCTGATCAGCGTTCGCGGCCGGGCGAGCTTCTCTCGTCCGTTCGATCGGGTGGAGCAGCTGCGCCACGTTGCCGATGACCAGTTCCGTGCCAAGGAACACGAGCTCGAGCAACAGCTGCGTGATACGGAAGAGAAGCTCACGGCCCTGCAATCGCGCCGCAACGACAAGTCGGCCATGATCCTCAGCCCCGAGCAGGAGAAGGAGCTCGACAACTTCCAGGACGAGAAGGTGCGGATCCGCAAGGAGCTGCGGGCTGTCCGGGCCGGCCTCGATAAGGACATCAAAGGCCTGGGTAACGAGTTGAAGATCGTGAACATCATTGTGGTTCCGATCGTTTTCGCCGTCGTCGCCCTGCTCATCGGATTGTGGCGAAGGCGGCAACGTCCTGCCACTCAGACGCCCCTGAGCATGAAGACCAAGGAGGCGCAGCCATGACCGCGCGCCGTGTGACCATTCTGCTGATCGCCGCCGTGCTGGTGATCGTGTTGGCGGTATGGCTGTCGTCAAAACGGCAGGTCGAGCGCGGCACGCTGGCTGGCGATCCCGTTGTGACCGGGCTGGAAAAGGGCGCGCTCAACTCCATCACCGAAGTGCGTCTGGCCAAGGGAGATGGAACCAGGACGACCCTCAAGAAGGGAGCGTCGGACTGGACCGTGGGTGAGCGCGAGTATCCCGCGGACTCGGGTAAGGTGCGCAAGCTGCTGCTGGATCTCGCCGCGCTGAACGTGGTGGAGGAGAAAACCCGCACTCCGGAAAACTATCCGTTGCTCGGAGTCGAGGACACCAGTTCGGCCAAAGCCACGGGCACGCGCGTCGACGTCGTTACAGCGGCGAAGACCTACAGCCTGATCGTTGGCAAATCCTCGGGAGCCAAATCGGGGTATGTGCGGGTGGTCAACGCACCGCAGAGCTTCCTGGCTGCGCCGCTGATCACACTCGATGCCGACCCGAAACGCTGGCTGGATCACACCCTGATCGATATCCCACAGGATCGGATCAAGGAGTTTGCCGTGAAGCCGGCGCAGGGAGCCGCTTACAGCGCCACTCGCCCGAGCAAGGAGCAGGCCGACTTCGCCGTCGCCGAGGTGCCGAAAGGCCGCGAGTTGAGCAGCCCGGCTGCGGCCGATCCCATTGCCGGATCACTCGCCGGAGTCTCCCTCGATGACGTGCAGCGCGCGCCGCAGACAGCTCCAGCAGGAGTCCCCGCTGGGGACGTCACCCCCGCTGGGGGTTCCCTCGCTGACCGCTCGGTCGCCGCTGCCGCGGCTCCAGTGTCGCATGTGGTTTTCAGCACCTTCGATGGACTGAAGATCGATGTCGCGGGCCGCAAGGATGGCTCGAGGACGCTCGTGTCACTCACGCCGAGCTCCACTGCCAAGGAAACCGAAGCCGAGGCGAAGACGCTGGCAGCCCGTCTCAATGGTTGGGAATACGAAATTCCCAGCTACAAGTACGACGGTATGTTCCGGCCCTTGGAGGATCTCTTGAAGAAGCCGCCGGAGCCGGCAGCCAAAGGCGCGAAGGGCAAGGCAGGCGAGAAAGACGCGGCCAGGCCCGGCAAGAAATCAGCGCCCCCGGCCGACCCGGCCTCACCGGGGTCCCCACGAAATTGAGCGTCTTGCTCGTCGGCGGGCGCGCTCTGGGCCAGTAGGGCTCAATTTCGTGGGGTGGTCTACCGGGCCCGAGCAAGTAACGACAACGTCACGGTTGCCAACAACGCCGTTGGCAACCACGCGAGCAGCACCGGGTTGAGATCGAACACCACGGTGCCGCTCTCGATCAGCTTCTGCAGCAGGAAGAGCCCGATACCCGCCGCCATGCCCATCAACATGCGGGTGCCCGCGCCCGCCGAGCGCAGCGAGCCCAGCACAAAGGGGATGGCCAGCAGCACCGAGAACAGGATCGCCACCGTACGCGCGAGCCGCGACGAGAGCGCGAAAAGGTAGTCACGCGCGCTCAGCGAGTTAGCCTCCAGGTAGCGGATCAGCCGCAACAGCGCACGGCTGGTCAGCTGCGCCGGACTCTCCACCGCCAAGCCCAGAAATCCGGCCGTGATGTTGGATTTCATTACTCGTTGGCCCGGCGGCGGGGCGAGCACGCGCTCCGGCGTGAAGCGCGACTCGGTGTAGTCGGTCAACAGCCAGGTGCGATTGGCCCCTGCGGTAGCACCTGCCGCATGACCGATCGCCCGCAGCCGGTGCTCGGGCGACAGCTCGAAGATTTGCATGCCACTGAACTGCCGCTGCCCGGACTGGCGCGCAACGTTGATGATGAGGTTCCCATCCCGCACCCAGGCACCGCTGCCGCCGCCGAAGCTCACATTGTTGAACTTGCTGAACGCCTTCTGCTCCTTGGCCGCCTCGTGAAGCGGTGGGGCCATAACCTCTCCCAGCAGGAGCTCCACACCGATCAATATCAGCCCGGCAATCGCGGCTGCGCCCGCGATGCGCTGGGTGGATACACCGGTCGCGCGTATTACGACGAGCTCGCTGCCTCGCGCCAGCGACCCCATTCCCAGCAGTGAGCCTATGAGCGCAGTGACTGGCAGTAACTCGTACGCCTGCTGCGGAAGATTGAGCAGCGTGAACCACAAAGCGCTGAGCGCGTTGTAGCGGCCGACGCCGATGTCATCCTGCTGATCAATGAAAATGAACAGCCCTCCGAGCACCAGGAGCACGGACATGACGAGCAGCACCGATCCGATGATGGTGCGCACGATATAGCGGTCCAGAACGGTCATGAGCGAACTCTCAATCGCAAATTCGCAAGCCCGCGTGGGCCCGAGATGAACGCGAGAGCCAGCAACGCAATCGCCACATGCGTCCACCACAGTCCCAGGAAGTCGGGAGTCGTACCGTGCGCAAGCCAGACTTTGCCGGCCGACATCAGGTTGGAGTACGCGAAGTAGACCACGATCGCGAGCCACACGCGCGAGTAGCGTCCCTGACGGGGCCGCAAGCGCGAGAGCGGCACGGCCACTATCGTGAGGACCAGACACATCGTGGGCAGCGCAATTCGCCAATGCAGCTCGGCCCGCTTGTCGGGATCCGTCGAGCCGATCAGCTCTTGCGTAGGTTGGGCTTCGATATTCTTGATGACATCCGAGGGTGTCGGCACCTGGATGGGGACCACGTGCTCGGCGAACCGGACGATCCGAAATTGTGGGGTTCCGGGTACCCCTTCGAAGCGCTCACCGTCATACAGCGTGATGGTGTGTGTCATGCCATCCGCCGTGACGGAGTGCCGCGCACGCTCAGCTAGCGCAACCTCGACGCGAGGGCCACGGTTGTGTTCGACGAACACATTTCCAAGCGTGCCGTCCGGATTGACATCTTCCGCATACACAACCGCAGTACCGCCAAAAGTGCGGAATTTCCCTGGCGCAATCGCCGCGAAGCGGCCGGCGCGCGCGGCCGCGCTTCTGAGACTGAGAGTACGTGCAGTAGCATCAGGAGAGAGCGCCAGCGTGAGCCACGCCAACACGGACGCCACGAGGAGCGCCAACAGTGCAACGGGTCTGTAGATGCTGCCGGGGCCCACGCCACAGGCAAGCGCAGCCGCCATTTCACTATCGTGGTACATCCGGCCAAAAGCCAGCACCACCCCCAGGAGCAGGCCCACCGGTATCAGCAGGCTGAGGTTCTGCAACGCGCCCAGCCAGATGAGCTGCAGGACGACGTCTTGCGGAAATTGGTTGACGGCCGCCCGCTCCAGCACGACGGCGACCTGGTTGGCGAGCAGAACGACCAGCAGGACCGCGGTTACGACCACGGAGGCCACCACCACTTCCCGCAAAATGTAGCGCGAGAGGATTTTCCCCAACCGTGAGCTCGCTTAGTTACACTGAAGCCAAAATTTTAAGGGGAGATCGAATGCAGTTCGAGGTCTGGGCCAAAGGATTGGCCACACTCAGCGTTGATTGTATCGTCCTCGGAGTCTTCGAGGAGGGTGAGCTCGCCGAAGAGGCGCAGAGTATCGACTCGGCATCCAAGGGCTTCCTCAAGAAGCTGCTGGCCCGCGGCGACTTCTCCGGACGCACAGGCGAAACCTTGCTGCTCACCGAAGTGCCCGGAATCGAAGCCTCGCGTGCGCTCCTGACCGGCCTCGGCAACCGCAAAAACTTCGCGCGCAAGCAGTGGCGCCGGGCTCTCGGAGCTGCCATCACGGCGATTACCAAGACCCGCATTGCGAGCATCGCGGTGGCCATTGACCGGCCACCCGCCAAGGAGCTCGATGACTACTATTTCGGGCGCGCAATTGCGGAGATCGTCGGCTCGACCCTGTATCGCGTCAACGATCTGAAGACGGCCAAGAAGTCGAAGCCCTCCCCTTTGCAGAAGGTCCTGGCAGGCCCGGTGCGCAAGCCCGGCGTGGACGCCGCCGAGCGCGGGCTCGAACATGGACAAGCCGTTCTCTCCGCGGTGAGTCTGCAGCGCGATCTGGCCAATCTGCCTGCCAATGTCTGCACGCCGACTTACCTCGCGGACCAGGCGCGGGCGCTCGCGAAGCAGCACACCTCGTTGCGCGTCCAGGTTCTCGATGAAGCGGCCATCAAAAAGGAAAAGATGGGCTGCCTGCTCGCCGTCTCGCAGGGAAGTGACGAACCGCCGCGCTTCATCGTGCTCGAGCATCGCCCCCGCGGCGAGAAGGGCGAGAAAACTGACAGTCCCCCTGTCGTGCTCGTGGGCAAGGGAGTGACCTTCGATACAGGCGGCATTTCGCTCAAAGATCCCGGCGGCATGGACGAGATGAAGTTCGATATGAGCGGTGCCGCTGCCGTGCTCGCCTGCCTGTCGCTCGCCGCGAGGTTGCGGCTGCCCATGCGCGTCATCGGGCTCGTCGCCGCTGTCGAAAACATGCCCAGCGGGCGGGCCGTCAAGCCGGGTGACATCGCAACGAGCGCCGCGGGCCTGACAGTCGAGATTCTCAACACGGATGCAGAGGGCCGGCTCATTCTGAGTGACGCGCTTCACTACTCGCGGCGCTTCAATCCTGCGGCGGTCGTGGATATCGCGACATTGACCGGCGCGTGCGTCGTTGCACTGGGGCATCATCACTCGGGTGCCATGGGCAATGACGAAGATCTCGTACGTGAGCTCGTAGAGGCAGGAGTACGGGCGGATGACAGGGCATGGCATATGCCTCTCACCGATGAGTACGGCGATCAGCTGAAGAGCAACTTTGCGGATTTCGCGAATGTCGGTGGTCGCGAGGGTGGTGCCATTACGGCTGCCGCATTCCTCGCCAAATTCACCAAGGGGCTCAAATGGGCGCATCTCGACGTCGCAGGGACCGCTTATCAGGGCGGTGCGCAGAAAGGCAGCACGGGCCGGCCCACGCCGTTGCTCGCGGACTTTCTTATCCGTCGCGCAGGCCTCTGACGAGGAACGGCGTCAGTCATGCACGACACCGCCGGCACGTCCGATTCTGCCGCCTCGAGCGGCGCAAGTTCATCGCCGCTCGGCTCATCCGGCGATAGCTCTGAAGGGCTGCGTGTCGACTTCTACATCCTGGATGAGTCATCCGCTGCCGCGCGGTTGAAACTTGCCTGCAGGCTGGCTGAGAAAGCCTATCTCGCGGCGCAGACCGCGCTTGTGTGGCATACCGATACCGAAGAGCTGAAGGCATTCGATGAGATGCTGTGGACGTTCATGGACGGCAGCTTTGTGCCGCATGAGATACTCACTGCCAGCTCATCGAGCGACGCAACGCCTGTGCTGCTGAGTGCCGGGATGACTCCGCCTGCGGACGTGGACATCATCATCAATCTAGCCCCGGACGTGCCCGGGTGCCTCTCACGTACCCGGCGCGTTGCTGAAATCATCGATGGGGACGACTCCCGCCGCCGCGCCGGGCGGGCGCGTTTCAAAGCCTATCGAGACCTGGGCATTCAGCCAGCATCCCACAACATCCGGGGCCCCTGAGACCCACAGCCCCTCCGGCCCGCCGGCGCAGCCGGACCGTGCATCTCACCGGGTATAATCGGCTGGCGCCCTCTTCGCGCCTGCACAGCTCCCGAGCCACCATTGATGGATAAAGTCTACGCGCCGCATGAAATCGAGCGGCGGATCTACGAACGTTGGGAATCGAACGGATGGTTCGCGCCTCGTGGCGATGACCCGCCGTATTCCATCGTGATCCCCCCACCGAACGTGACGGGCACCCTTCATCTCGGACATGCGTTCCAGCAGACGCTGATGGACGCTCTCACCCGATATCACCGCATGCGAGGCGATACAACGCTGTGGCAGCCGGGCACTGACCATGCGGGCATCGCCACGCAGATGGTCGTAGAACGCCAGTTGAACGCGCAAGGCATCAAGGGGCGCGACCTCGGACGCGACGCATTCGTCGAGCGCGTATGGAAGTGGAAAGAGCAATCCGGCGGCACCATGGCATCGCAGATGCGCCGCTTGGGCGACTCGCTCGACTGGTCCCGAGATGCCTTTACCATGGATCCGCAGCGCTCGGCAGCCGTGATCGAGCAGTTCGTGCGTCTCCATGAGGAAGGGCTGATTTACCGCGGTAAGCGGCTGGTCAACTGGGACCCCGTGCTGCTCAGTGCCTTGTCAGATCTCGAAGTGCAGAGCGAGCCTGAAGAAGGCCACCTGTGGCACCTGCGTTACCCGCTCGAGGATGGATCGGGCAACCTGGTCGTGGCCACGACTCGTCCCGAGACAATGTTTGGCGACACTGCGGTGGCGGTGAACCCCGATGACGAGCGCTACAAACAACTGGTCGGCAAACAGATCCGGCTGCCGCTGGCCGACCGGCTGATCCCCATCATCGCGGACTCGTATGTTGATTCCGCATTCGGCTCGGGCGCCGTCAAGATCACGCCCGCCCACGATTTCAACGACTACGAGATCGGCACCCGCCACGGCCTCGAGCAGATCAACATCCTCACGCCCCGCGCCGCGTTGAATGACAACGTGCCGGAGCGTTTCCGGGGCCTCGAGCGCTTCGAGGCGCGCAAGCAGGTCATCGCGGAGCTGCAAGCCGCGGGACTGGTGGAGCGGATCGAAAAGCACCAACTGGTCGTCCCACGGGGAGAGCGCACCAACGCGGTGCTCGAGCCTTATCTGACGGACCAGTGGTACGTGAAGATTGCGCCCCTGGCGGGCCCCGCCGTGGCGGCCGTGGAAGCAGGCCGTACACGCTTCATCCCCGAAAACTGGTCCAAGACGTATTTCGAATGGATGCGCAACATCAAGGACTGGTGTGTCAGCCGGCAGATCTGGTGGGGCCACCGCATACCGGCCTGGTATGACCCGCAGGGCAACGTGTACGTTGGGCGCAGCGAAGCTGAGATCCGCACCCAGCATAAGATTGCCGCAAGCGTGAAGTTGAGGCAGGACGAGGACGTGCTCGACACCTGGTTCTCATCGGCGTTGTGGCCGTTCTCCACGCTCGGCTGGCCGGATAAAACACCCGAGCTGGCGAAATTCTATCCGACCAGTGTGCTCATTACGGGCTTCGACATCATCTTCTTCTGGGTAGCACGCATGATGATGATGGGCTTGAAGTTCATGGGCGACGTGCCGTTCCGTGATGTGTACATCACGGGACTCATCCGCGACGAGCACGGCGACAAGATGTCGAAGTCCAAAGGTAACGTCATCGATCCGCTCGACATCGTGGATGGTATCGGGCTGGAAGAGCTCGTGACAAAGCGCACCAGCGGCATGATGCAGCCGCAGCTTGCCGCCAGCATAGAGAAGTCCACGCGCAAGCAATACCCGGAAGGCATCGCCCCGCACGGCACCGACGCCCTGCGATTCACGCTGGCAGCACTTGCCGCGCCCAGCCGCGATATCCGCTTCGACCTCGGGCGTGTGGCCGGCTATCGTAACTTCTGCAACAAGTTGTGGAATGCTGCGCGGTTCGTCGCGATGTCAGTGGGCGACGCTGCGATTACGGACAGCGGGCCGGTCGAGCTGTCGATGGCGGATCAATGGATCCGTTCGCGCTTCGGACGCATGATCGTCCAGGTGGAAGCGGCTTTCCGCGACTACCGATTCGATTTCGCGGCCACCGCGCTGTACGAATTCACGTGGTACGCATTCTGCGACTGGTACCTCGAGCTGACCAAGCCCGTATTGCAGTCCGACACAGTCCCGGATGCGATGAAACGAGGCACGCGCAAGACGCTCGTCGACATTCTCGAAGCGCTGCAGCGAGCCCTCCATCCACTGATGCCGTTCATCACGGAAGAGATCTGGCAGGGTGTCGCGGGACTGGCCGGGCGTGCAGGCCCCACATTGATGCTCGCGAGCTATCCGCAGCCGGCGGAGTATCCCCTTGACGAAGTGGCCGAGAAGGAAATTGGCTGGGTTCAGGCTTTCGTGCTCGGCGTACGGCAGATCCGCGGCGAGATGAACATCAAGCCCTCGAAGCTCATTCCAGTGCTGCTGAGGAATGCTTCCGAACAAGACAAGCTGTACGCCGAGCGCCACCGTCCCTACCTCGAGAGGCTGGCAGGCCTCGAAAGCGTGACGGTGCTGCCCGAAGGTGCTCAGCCGCCCGAGTCGGCCATTGCCCTGGTCGGGGATCTGTCGATCCTGGTGCCCATGGCGGGTCTCATCGATGCCGCCGCCGAAGCAGAGCGCCTCGGCAAGCAGCTCTCCAAGGCGCAGGGCGACCTCGCGAAGACTCGGCAAAAGCTGGCGAATGACAATTTCGTGCGCAATGCGCCCCCCGAAGTCGTCGAAACCGAGCGCGCCCGGGTTGCCGAGCTCGACCGCACTGTGACCAGCCTCACGGAACAACTCGAGCGTGTCCGGCGATTATTTGTGCCATGAACGCCGCAGCCGCGATTGACATTGATTCCGCGGCGTTGCATCGCGCTGTCAGTACTCTCGAGACGCTCATTCTGGGCAAGCCGGCGCAGGTTCGGCTCTGTCTCGCCTGCCTGCTCGCCCGCGGCCACCTGCTAATCGAGGACGTACCCGGCGTCGGCAAGACCACGCTGGCGCACGCGCTGGCGCATGTGCTTGGGCTTGCGTGGCAGCGCGTGCAGTTCACGAGCGATCTACTGCCGGCTGACATCATTGGCGTGTCCGTATTCGATCGTTCTGGCCAGCAATTCCATTTTCGCCAGGGGCCAATCTTCACCCAGCTGCTGCTGGCCGACGAAGTAAATCGCGCGAGCCCCCGCACGCAGAGTGCGCTTCTGGAAGCAATGGAGGAGCGGCAGATCAGCGCTGACGTGACCACGTACCGTCTGCCCGAACCCTTTTTCGTGGTAGCGACGCAAAATCCGCATGAGCAGCTCGGCACGTTTGCGTTGCCTGAGTCACAGCTCGACCGCTTTCTCATGCGGGTCACACTTGGGTATCCCGATGCTGCTCACGAGCGCGAGCTGCTGCGCAGCGGCGAGCGCCGCGATATGTTGCCGCAGATCGCTGCTGCTCTCACTCCAGAGGCTGTCATCAGGATCCAGGCCCACGTCCGCACCGTATATGTGTCGGATGCGGTGTTGGATTACGCCCAAGCACTGATTGCGCGAACGCGCGATCGCATGGACTTGAAGCTCGGTCTGTCGCCCCGTGCGGGACAAGGGCTCATACGTGCCGCCCAGGCATGGACCTACCTCGCGAACCGAAAGGCGGTGCTGCCTGATGACCTCCAGGCTGTGCTGCCCGCGGTGGTTGCACACCGACTGGAATACCGTGACCGATCCGCCGCGAAGGGCGGTGGCAACGGCGCGGACGACGGCCAGGTAATCGCCAACGAGTTGATTCGAGCCGTACCCGTCCCAGTCTGATGAAGCCAGTCTGATGAGGACGAGGCTGCGCAGGCGGATGGCCCAATGGATCAGGAAGCGGCAAGGCGCGGACAGCCTGCCACTGACCCTGGCGCGCAGGAGACTTTACGTCCTCCCCACGCGCGCAGGCATCGGATTTGGCCTGCTGCTCGTCCTGATGCTGATAGCGGGACTCAACTACGCCAACAGCATCGCACTGTTCCTGACTTTCCTGTTGACGGGCTTCACGCTCGTCACCATGCATCAGTGCCACCGGAATCTGCAGGGGGCAATGTTGGTTGCTGCGACGGCCGCGCCCACTTTCGCCCAGCGTCCCGGCACGCTCAGTCTGACCTTCGAGAATCCCGGGGCCATGCCCCGCTTGCGGATTGCGGCCGGCGTTGCGGACGAGCCGGTGACGGCGACAGACCTGCCCGCGGGCGGGCGAGGCAGAATCGAATTGCCGGTCGCCGCGCCCAACCGCGGCAGGGTGCGGATCGAGCGGCTGCAGCTGATCACCACGCATCCCTTCGGCCTGTTTCGAACCTGGACATGGGTACATGCGCCGATCGAGATGCTCGTATACCCCCACCCGGGTGGCTCGTTGCCAATGCCTACTCACTACGGCAATACGGCCGGCACCCGCTCTCTCACCAACACCGGAGCGGACGAATGGCTCGGTTTACGGCCGTTCCGCGATGGCGATTCGCCGCGGCAGGTCGACTGGAAAGCCTACGCGCGCGAGGCACCTTTGCTGGTGAAGGAATACAGTGCGGCCGGCGCGGACCTGCGGCTATTCGACTTCGGCGGACTCGTCAACTTGCAGCTGGAGGCGAAGCTCGAGCAACTCGCCCGTTGGGTGGTGGACGCCGAAGCAGGTGGCGAGCACTATGGCTTAGCGCTGCCCAACTGTTACATCAAACCGGATCGCGGGCCTGAGCATCGGCATCGATGCCTTGCGGCACTGGCGACGTTCGGGCTCGAGGACACGCGGCGTGGCGAAACAACAGCCACCTGAGGGGT
This sequence comes from Steroidobacteraceae bacterium, assembly GCA_045810105.1. Taxonomy (GTDB): domain Bacteria; phylum Pseudomonadota; class Gammaproteobacteria; order Steroidobacterales; family Steroidobacteraceae; genus 13-2-20CM-66-19. The sequence goes on from JBJMWM010000001.1 coordinate 123,910, forward strand.
CACGTCGGGGTCTCGTCTGGGCGACAGGCGCGTTCGGCGCCGGTGTATTGCTCAACGTTGATCGGGTGCCCTCGTGGGTGCCCGTCGCGGCGGTCCTGTTTGTCGTATGGCGTTTGATGGCGACTACGCGGTCGTTGCGCCTGCCGGGCGTCATCGTGAGAAGCCTGCTCGCTTTGTTGCTGGTTGCCAGTGTGATGCTGCGTTTTCATACGCTCAACGGGCTGAGCGCCGGCACGGCTCTGCTCATATTGATGGGCTCGATAAAGCTGTTGGAAACCCGTGCCCAGCGAGATCAATTCATCGTGGTCGCGGCGGCGGTGTTCCTCTTGCTGGCCGCGTGTCTGGACAGACAGGGCCTCGTCCGCGCGCCGTTGTACATGCTGCACGCGTGGCTGTGTTGTGCCGCGTTGGCGATAATAGCTTACGCGCCCACTGCGTCCTCCTCAGCAACGGGGTTCGACGATCGTGCGGCCGTGCTGCTCGCGGGCCGAAGCCTGCTGTTCGCCTTGCCATTGGCGGTCATGCTGTTCGTGTTCTTCCCGCGGCTGCCGGGTGCCTTCTGGGCCATTCCCAGGTCCGACGAGGCGCTCACTGGCCTCGGTGAGACGATGAGCCCGGGCAGCATCTCCCAATTGACCGCGTCATACGAAGTTGCCTTCAGGGCCCAGTTCGATGGAGCCCCGCCGCCCGCGCAGGAACGCTATTGGCGTGGCCCGGTATTGCACGAGTTCGACGGTTACACCTGGCGGCGCACGGCTCATAGCTTCGCCCACATTCAGCCGCTGCAATACCTTGGCCCCGAATACCGTTATCGCATCTCTCTGGAGCCCAGTGCGCAGCACTGGTGGTTCTCGCTCGATACCGCCACGGGCTCACCCGATTCCAAGGTGTATTTCACCTACGATTATCAGCTGATCTCCACTGAGCCGGTGGTGGAAGGAACCCACTACACGCTCGTGTCGCACACGAGTACCCGGGCCCTGCATCCGCTGTCCCAGCTCGCGCGCCGCTATGAGACCGACCTGCACGGAGATCGAAATCCGAAATCGCGCGCGCTGGCCGTCAAGCTGCGCGCCGGTGCGGCATCGGATAGCGCCTACGTTGGCACGGTGCTCGAGTACTTTCGCACGGGCGGGTTCGAGTACAGCTTGACGCCGCCGCGGCTCGGATTCGACTCTGTGGATGACTTTCTGTTCAACACCCGCCTGGGATTTTGTGGGCACTATGCGTCGGCATTCGCGTTGATGATGCGCGCCGCGGGGGTGCCGGCCCGCGTCGTAACGGGTTACCTGGGCGGCGAATGGAACCCCATCGGCCGTTATTTCATAGTGCGACAGTCAGACGCACACTCCTGGGCGGAGGTGTGGCTCGATGGCCGCGGTTGGACCCGCGTAGACCCAACCGGGGTCGTCGCGCCGGAGCGCCTGCGCCGGGGCATTCTCGACATCCTGCCGAACGCCGTCTCCGCGCCTGCCCGCTTCGTGTGGTCGCAACCGTGGCTCGCGGCCCTCTTGCAGCGCTGGGATGCGCTCAACACAGCGTGGAATGATCGGGTGGTGAAATTCAACTATGGCGATCAGTTGCGCCTGCTAGAGCGGTTCGGATTCAACTCTCCAGGGGCTGAAGAGCTCGGCTGGACGTTTGCTGCCGGACTGATCGGTTGGATGCTGTGGATCGCGTGGCACGTTGGACGGGGACCGCAGCGAGCGCGCCCGGACAGACTTGCACGCGCGTATTTCGCTCTGTGCAGGAAGCTCGGCCGTGCGGGTGTCCCGCGGCAATCACACCAGGGGCCACTTGCTTTCGCGAGTGAAGTCTCGAAACTCCGGCCCGACCTGGCCGGCGACGTGCAGCCGCTGCTGCTGCGTTATGCGCAATTGCGCTATGGCCGCCCGCAGGAAAACTCACACCTGAGCAACCTGCGTGACTTCGAGCGGCGGGTCAACCGGCTGACGGTACGCGCACGCGCACCAGAAACACCGCGCCAATCACAAACAGGATCGTGATCGAGAGGATCGCGAGCCGCGAGTCGTGGGTCAGAAGGGCGACGACGCCCGTCAGTGTGGGCCCGAGAATGGCCGCGGCTTTCCCCATCAGGTTGTAGAAACCGAAGAATTCTCCGGACCTGCCGGGTGGCACGAGCCGTCCGAAGAGGGACCTGGACAGCGATTGCACGCCACCCTGCACGAGGCCGATGACGACAGCCATGATCATGAACTGCTGCTCGGTCCGCAGGAAATACGCATAGCCTGCAATTCCCGCATACACGGCAATGCCGATGAGAATGCCGGCGCGCGGGCCGATCTTCTGCCCCAGCCAACCAAATCCCAACGCTGCCGGAAAGCCCACGAACTGCACGACCAGCAGAGCCGTGATAAGGCTGTTCTGCTTGAGACCGAGTGACAGGCCGTAGTCTACGGCCATCTTGATGATGGTATTGACACCGTCGATGTAGAACCAATAGGCGAGCAGGAACATCAACAGCGTCCGGTCCCCTCGGAGGTGCCGCAACGTGTTGAATAGCTCGGCCGCCCCCGCACGGATTGCTTCGCCAGCCGGCAAGGCCGGCTGTGCGGAGCGCTCCCGCACGAACAGGAGCGTGAAGAGCGTGAATCCAGCCCACCAGATGCCCACTGTGACGAATGACCAACGCACCGCCTCGCCGGCATCCGCAAGACCGAACAGAGTTGGTTTCAGAACCATTACGACATTGACTGCAAACAACAGGCCACCACCGAGGTAGCCCATTGCGTAGCCGTAACCTGATACGAGGTCGTATTCGTGCTCTTGGGATACGTCGGTGAGAAGCGAATCGTAGAACTGGTTGCCACCCCAGAATCCGAGCGATGCGACGATGTACAGAATGGCCGCAGCCAGCCAGTCCCCCTTGCTGACCAGGAACAGGCCTGCCGTTGCGGCGGCACCCAGGACAGTGAAAAGACCCAGAAGGCGCACGCGCGCACTGCCTTTGTCGGCGATAGCGCCAACCAGCGGCGCCATCAGTGCTACCAGGAGGCTTGCCGTGCCGTTTGCCATGCCCAGCCGGAAAGTGCTCTCGGTGGCGGGCACGCCGGCATTCCAGAACTGTTTGAAGAAGAGCGGGAAAAACCCCGCCATGACGGTGGTGGCGAACGATGAGTTCGCCCAGTCATACATCGCCCAACCAAACACCGGACGGCGGGTCAAAACTCGCCCGGTTGCAGGGCCGGGGCCCGTGCCGCGGGCCGTGCCCGTCTCCGCCGCGGCACCCGTGCCCGTCCCGGCGGCGGAGCCTGTCCCCATGCCGGCGGCGCCGCCCGTGCCCGTCCCGGCGGCGGCGCGCATATCGGTCACGTGGCGTGCTCGCGGGTCTCGTGGAAGGTGATGCCCGGCCAGCGCTCCAGCGTCAACTGTAGATTGACCCTGGAGGGCGCGAGATACACGAGCGCTCCGCTGTGATCCACTGCCAGGTGGTCGTACGCCTTGGCGCGGAATTCCTCCAGCTTTTGTTCGTTGGCGGCCGTGATCCAACGGGCCGTATGGACGTTGATGTTGTCGAACACACACTGCACGCTGTACTCGTCCTGGAGCCTGAAGGCGACGACTTCGAACTGCAGTTGTCCGACCGCGCCGAGTATCAGATCGTTGTTGCGCAACGGCTTGAAGAGCTGTGTCGCGCCCTCCTCGCACAGCTGCGACAAACCCTTGCTCAGCGCCTTCATCTTCAAAGGATCTTTGAGCACCGCGCGGCGGAATATTTCCGGCGCGAAGTTAGGGACACCCGTGAACGTCAGACGCTCGCCGTCCGTGAAAGTGTCACCGATGTTGATTGTGCCATGGTTGTGCAGGCCGATGATGTCGCCCGCGAAAGCCTCCTCGGCTTGCGCGCGGTCCGCGGCCATGAATGTCAGCGCATCCGCGACCCGAACTTCCTTGGCCAGCCGGGTGTGGTACAGCCGCATACCGCGTGAGTACTTGCCGGAACAGAGCCGCAGAAAGGCGATACGGTCGCGATGCATGGGATCCATGTTTGCCTGGATCTTGAATACGAAACCGGTCAGGTGTTCCTCCGCTGGCTCCACCAGGCGCTCGCGCGCTACCCGCGGCAGCGGTCCTGGAGCATGCGTGGTGAAGGACGCCAACAGCTCCTCGACACCGAAATTGTTGATTGCCGACCCGAAGAACACGGGAGTCTGCTGGGCCGCGCGATACTCCTCCGTATCGAAGCTCTCGGTTGCGCCTCTGACGAGCTCAATTTCGTCGTCAAACGCCTGCGCCAGGTCCCCCAGGAACTCGCGCCCTTGCGGGCTGTGGAGTCCGTCGATGGTGAGGTTTTCACCGACCCTGCCGCGTTCACCTGCCTCGTAGGCGTAAATGCGGTCTTCCAGCAGATGATAGATGCCGCGCAGCTCGCGGCCCATGCCTATGGGCCAGGTGATCGGCGCGGTGCGAATTCCAAGAACCTTCTCGATCTCATCGAGCAGCTCGATCGGCTGCCTGCCGTCGCGGTCGAGTTTGTTGATGAAGGTCATGATCGGCGTATCGCGCAGCCGGCAGACCTCCATGAGCTTGATCGTCCGTTCCTCAACGCCCTTGGCGCAGTCGATCACCATGAGGGCCGAATCGACCGCCGTCAGTGTGCGATACGTGTCCTCGGAAAAGTCCTCGTGACCCGGGGTGTCGAGCAGATTGACGATGCAATCGCGATAAGGGAACTGCATGACAGACGAGGTCACGGAGATTCCGCGCTGCTGCTCGAGGCGCATCCAGTCTGATGTCGCATGCCGTGCCGCCTTGCGCCCCTTGACCGTGCCCGCCATCTGGATGGCGCCCCCGAACAGCAGCAGCTTCTCGGTCAGGGTGGTCTTGCCGGCGTCGGGGTGGGAGATGATGGCAAATGTGCGTCTTTTCCTTATTTCACAGGTTCTTACGTCATCCATTTTTGTGTCTGATGCCTCAATTTGTACATGCTCCTGTACATGTCTGCCGCGCCCAAGAATCCGCCCGATGCACATTAGCTCGGAGTTACGCCTAGTGTAGGGCTCCGGGCGGCGGGCTGGAACTTCGGCAGCGCCGACCCGTTGCTCATTGCATTGAGCTTGGACCTCGCCAAATGCCACCCCCGCTTACTCCCCGCGCGGCAGTATTCGACATCGAAGGAACACTCGTGGACTGCCTTTCTCTCACGCTCGAGAGTTGGCGCGAGACACTGCAGGAGGCCGGACACACCGTGAGTTATCGGGATCTACAGCCCCTCTTTGGAATGGATGGGCTGTGGATGCTCAATCGTCTGCTGCCGAAGGAGCGCCAGGACTTCAAACAGCACCTGCTCACGGCCCAGGGTGAGCGGTACCGGCGAGAGTTCCTGCGCCGTGCTCAGCCCTTTCCCGGAGTACGAAGCCTGTTCGCATTCCTCAAGCAGGAAGGTGTGTTGATTGGAATCGGCACGACCTGCCAAAAAGAGGAGGTGGCTGTATACGACGAGCGGTTGGGCATTCTCGAGCTGACGGATGCCCTTACTTGCGGCGAGTCTGCCCCACATGGAAAGCCGGATCCCTCGCTCTTTGAGCAATGTCTACGCAAGCTCGGCATCGAACAGGCTTCACACGCCATCGCGGTCGGAGATACCCCTTATGATGCCATAGCCGCCAAGAACCTCGGGATGGAGTGCGCTGGCGTACTCACCGGCGGGTTCTCGCAGCGGGCGCTGCGCGAGGCCGGCTGCGACCTCGTTCTCCAAGAAGTCCAGAATGTGCGCACTCTGTGGCAGAAGGGTTCGGGCGCCGCCGCCCGCGTCCCTCAGGAAGTTGATCCCCTGAGCTTGCCGCACAATGGCCCGGACGGCCACGGTGATCTGTCCTAGCGGGTTCCCCGTCGGGGGCGCAAAGCTAGCTTGAGCACCGCGGCATCTTCCCTCCCGCCGACGGCCTGATAGTAGCCACGGCGCATGCCAACCTGCTCAAAGCCGACCGACAGGTAGAGTCTAATCGCCGACGTGTTCGACGGGCGTACTTCCAGGAACACCTCGCTCATACCGGTAGCTGCTCCCCGGTCGATGAGATATGTCAGCAGCCGCTTGCCAACGCCCCGGCAGCGGTACGTTTGGCTGATACACAGATTCAAAACGTGGGCCTCACCCGCCCCTACGCTCATCACCCCGTAACCAATGATCGTGTCGTTTATTGTTACAACGCGGCAGGTGTAACCCACCCGGAGGCAGTCTCGGAAGATGCCTTCACTCCATGGAAACTGATACGACGCACGCTCGACGGCGATGACGTCGGACACATCGCTTTCGGCCATGGGTCGGATGAGGACATCCGGAACCGCATCCAGCAGCTCAGGCGCAGTTGCCATCGGAATCTGCGTTGCCTACTTCATTGGAAAAACTGGCCTGCGGCCGTTTTTCGGACATTGGCTACGTTGCCGCCGGCAAAAGACGCGACTTTTGCCAGCTACCGCGTGGTACCTCATGCGTCGCAAGTCCGACAAGCTCCTAGGTTGAGGTAAGTCCCTGAAATACGCTACGTGCGAACTTCAGGTCCTCCCACGCCTTACGCTTATCGCTGGGGGTTCGCAGGAGGTAAGCCGGATGATACGTCACAATTAGCGGCGTATTAAGCTCGCCGAAATGATGAACTTTCCCCCGCAAGCGCCCTAACGGCGCGTCCGTGGCCAGGAGGTTCTGTGCCGCGATTCTTCCGACCGCAAGCATGACACGTGGCTTGAGCAGCGCAATCTGACGCATCAAAAAGGGGAGGCAAGCGGATACTTCCTCCGGAGTAGGGTCCCGGTTGCCGGGTGGCCGGCTCTTCAACACATTAGCGATGTACACGTTGTTGGCGCGGTTGAGCCCGATGGCGCGGAGCATGGCGTCCAGCAGATGCCCCGCCCGCCCCACGAATGGCTCGCCTCGCCGGTCCTCTTCGGCTCCTGGAGCCTCGCCTACGACCAGCCATTGCGCCTCACGATTCCCGACACCAAACACCCCCTGCGTGCGGCTGGTATGCAGGGTGCATCGGGTGCAGGTCAAGACCTCGGCGCGGAGCGATTCCCAGGTCTCTGAGCCCCCAGCAAGCGTGGCTGCAGCGACGCCGGTGGCCACCGGCGGGCGGTGTACCTCCATTGCGGGGATGGCGACAGGCGTGGCGGCCCCTGCGCCGCGTCGCGGCATCCAGACGTCCACGCCGATCGCCTGGAGATACTGGTTTCGGCGCAGCGGGTCCATCAGCCCTGGCTACCCGCTGGGGGACCGCGGAACAGGCGCCGCAAGCGGCGGCCGACCCACAACACCGGGGCGGACAGCGCATAGGTGGCGAACATCGATAGCAGCATCGCCGGCGGATCGATGGCGATCAGCACGAAAAACAGCGGCACAATCAGGAGGTACACAAACTTGACGCGCCGGTCGAGATTGAACTGCTTGAAGCTCGGAAAGCTGAAGCGGCTGACCATCAGCGCGCCGGCGAAGGCGGTCAGCATCAGCGCCGCGATCAGCCCAATGAGCCCTGGCTGCGGGAAATGGCTGGAAAACCAGACGAACGCGGCCACGATGGCCGCAGCGGAGGGACTGGGCAAACCCTCGAAATAACGCTTGTCGGCCGCGGCGCGCGTATTGAACCGCGCGAGTCGCATACCGGCCGCGGCCGTGTAGAAGAAGCAGGCCAGCCAGCCGAAACGGCCCCAGTAATGGCCGAATTCGGCTATGCGCACCACTCCCCACTGGTAGGCAACGATCGCCGGCGCAATGCCAAAGGACACCATGTCCGCAAGGCTGTCGTACTCCTTGCCGAAAGCGCTCTCCGTTTTGGTCAGGCGCGCCATGCGCCCGTCCAGCGTGTCGAAGATCATCGCCACGAAGATGGCCGCGCCCGCCGCGGCGAAGTGCTTGTCGATCGCGGCAACGATCGCATAGAAGCCGGAAAACATGCATCCCGTGGTCAGCAGGTTCGGCAACAGATAGATGCCCTTGTTGCGGGGCCTCAACTCATCTTCGACGTCCGTCGCCATAGGCAGCGTGTACAGGCTCGTGCTGTGGGTTTCGGGGCCGGCATCTTATCAGGTGCTAAGATCCCGTCCTTCTTGACTGGCATGGACTCGAACGCTCCCGATGAGGCTCTCGCAATACCCGATCAACACCCTGAAAGATACGCCAGCCGAAGCGGAGGTGATCAGTCACCAGCTCATGCTTCGGGCCGGCCTCATCCGCCGCCTGGCTGCGGGCTTGTACAGCTGGCTTCCCATGGGGCTGCGGACCCTGCAGAAAGTGGAACGGATCATCCGCGAGGAAATGAATCGCGCCGGCGCGTTCGAGGTCGTCATGCCGGTGGTCCAGCCGGCCGAGTTGTGGCAGGAGTCGAAGCGTTGGGAGCAATACGGCCCGGAGCTGCTGCGCATTGAGGACCGGCATAAGCGGGATTTTGTCGCCGGACCCACTCACGAGGAAGTGATTACCGACATCGCGCGCCGCGAGCTGAAAAGCTACCGGCAACTGCCGGTGAATTTCTATCAGATCCAGACCAAATTCAGGGATGAGATCAGGCCGCGCTTCGGCGTAATGCGGGCGCGCGAGTTCATCATGAAGGACGCGTATTCCTTCCACATAGATCAGCCCTCGCTGCAGCAGGGATATCGTGCGATGTACGACGCCTATACGCGGATTTTCACGCGCACTGGCCTCAACTTTCGGGCAGTTCGCGCCGATTCAGGGGCCATCGGGGGCGATGTCTCCCAGGAATTCCACGTGCTCGCCGCTTCGGGTGAAGACGCGATTGTGTTTTCTGACGGTGATGACTACGCAGCGAATCTCGAAGCAGCCGTCGCCGCCCCGCCGACGGCGCCGCGGCCCGCGCCGAATGAGAAGCTGACGAAGGTCGTCACACCGGGCGCAAAGACCATCGAGGACCTTGCGCGCTTCCTGAAGATCGCACCTTCGAAGACCGTCAAAACGCTGCTCGTGGATGGCGTCGAAGACGACGTCGTAGCGCTTGTCGTGCGCGGCGATCACGAACTGAACGCCGTCAAAGCGCAAAAGCTGCCAGGAGTGGCAAGTCCTCTGCACATGGCAAGCGCCGAACGCATCGCGCGCTCGACAGGCGCCGAACCGGGTTTCATTGGTCCAATCGGATTCCGCGGCCGCATCTACGTGGATCACAGCGCCCTTGCGCTGGCGGACTTCGTCAGCGGCGCCAACGAAAAGGACATGCATTTCACGGGCACGAACTGGGACCGGGATGTGCAAGGAATGATCGCGGCGGACATCCGGAACGTGGTGGAGGGCGACCCCAGCCCTACCGGGCATGGGAGCCTGAGGATCGCCCGCGGTATCGAAGTCGGTCACATCTTCCAGCTGGGGCAGAAGTACAGCGAGCCCATGAAGAGTGTCGTACTCGATGAAAGCGGCAAGGAAGTCACCCTGCACATGGGTTGCTACGGCATCGGTGTGACGCGCATCGTGGCCGCCGCCATCGAGCAGAATCACGATGAGCGCGGCATCATCTGGCCCGAGCCGATCGCACCATTCCACGTCGTGCTGGTGCCGATGGGCCTGCAGAAGTCCGCCCGGGTGCGCGAAGTCGCTGACCGCCTGTACCTGGAGCTCACTGCGGCCGGGATCGAGGTGTTGTACGACGACCGCGACGCCCGGCCGGGGGTCAAATTTGCGGATGCGGAGCTGCTGGGTATTCCTCACCGGGTGGTTGTCGGTGAACGCGGACTGGAAGCAGGCAAACTCGAGTACCGGAATCGACGTGATACGGAAAGCCAGGAATTCCCGCTCGACGATGCGCTCGCATTCATCCGCTCGCACATGGCTGTTTGATCGCGCGCGCCTCGCGATAGTTGTCGCGGGCGCTTTTCTGTCCGGCGGTGCAGCCGCCGATCAGCAGCGCGATCCGGGCTTGAAAGAGGTCATCGAGCGGGCGATTTCGCAGGCGGAGTGTTTCACCGACCATTACGACTCGGCGGTCTGGTACACCCTCATGGAGCCGCGTTTGCGGGTCATCGTGAAGGAACACGATGAGCGGATGGAGATCCTCAAACAGGTGTACTGCGAGACTCACCGCGCGGGCGAGACACGTCTGCCGCCGGGACTCGTCATGGCGGTCATGGATATCGAAAGCCGCTTCAACCGGTGGGCCGTCTCGTCAGCGGGCGCCGTGGGGCTGATGCAGGTGATGCCATTCTGGCCCGAACGCCTCGGCATCAAACGCTACGAGCTCATTCATACGGGCCCTAACATTCACATGGGTTGCGCCATCCTTCGCTACTACCTTCGTTACGAGCGCAACGATGTTCGCAAGGCGCTCGCCCGATACAACGGCAGCGTCGGTCAGCGCGGTTATCCCGACATGGTTATTTCGAGGTGGTCGCGTTGGAACGGTGCCGACGACCTCGGGTTTCCATCGGCGACGCCACGGCGTAAGTGAGAGGCGCCCGCGCCCGGCTCAGTGCGCCGCCGGCGGCACCATCACCACGATTCCCTCGCGCCGCGAATCCGCCCCGCCCTCCAGTGTGCCATCGGGCTTGCGCAGCAAGCCATGCAAGCCCGAATTCTCCGCGCGCCCCGGCTCGAGATTGATGCCCTTCTCCCGCAGCCCCGCCAACACGTCCGGCGAGAACCGATCGACCTCGCCCGCAACATCGCTGCCGCGCGCAATCAGGTTAGGCAACTCGATGGCCGCCTGCATGGACAAGTGCCAGGCGAACACACCCACAGCGGTCTTCGCATTGTAGTCGAGGATCGACGATCCTCCGGGTGACCCAAACGCCCCGACGAACTTGCCCTCGTGATCGAGGACGATGATCGGCGCCATGGACGAGCGTGGCCGCTTTCCACCCTGCACGGCATTCGCAACAGGACCGTGGTCGTCGGTGGGGCGGAAGGAGAAATCCGTAAGTTGGTTGTTGAGCACGAACCCGCCAACGGTGCGGCCTGAGCCAAAAACAGACTCGACGGTGGTGGTCATGGACACGACATTGCCCGCCGCATCCACTGCGACGAGGTGACTCGTACCTTGCGCCTCGCGGGTTGCATCCACCCCGCGCAACACTCCGGCCAGCTGCCCGGGCGGCGGCGGCGGGCCAAAGCGCTCACCAATCAACCGGGCCCGCTCGGCGAGATAGCCTGGATCGAGCATGCGCTCCACGGGAACCTGTATGAATTGCGGATCGGCTACGTATCGATCGCGATCCGCGTACATGAGACGGCTCGCCTGCGCGAACAGGAACCACGACTGCGGATCCGCCGGCCCGCGTTCCGCAATGTCGGTGTGATCGAGTATCGCGAGGAACTGCAGCAAGTTGACACCGCTCGACGGGGGCGGAGGTATGCATACCGAATACTGCCTATAGGGACGGCACAGGGGCTGCACCCAGTCGGCGCGATAGGCGGCGAGATCCTCCAATGTCATCGTGCCGGGGTACGGTGACTCATGCGTTTTCGCAACGATTGCCTGCGCGATTTCCCCTTCATACAACGCTTTGACGCCAACTTTTGCGAGCCGTCGCAGCGTGCTCGCGTAGGCTGGATTTTTGAACACGTCACCCGCCTGCAGGGGCTGGCCATCAGGGCGATGGAACAAAGCCCTGATTTCGGGCGTTGCTGGGAATGCGAAGTCGGGGGCCAGGAAGTTGGCGAGGCGTCGCGGAACCTTGAAGCCACCTTCCGCCGCGCGGATCGCAGGCTGAAACAGCTCGCTCCACGGCAACCTGCCGAGCCGCGCCTGGGCTTCGCCAAGCATCCGCATGGCGCCGGGCACGCCCGTTGACCTGCCGGTACGCACAGCCTGCACATACGACATGGGTTTGCCGCTCTCGTCGAGAAACATGTCCGATGTAGCACCGGCGGGCGCCTTCTCACGCCCATCGAGGGCCGTGACCTGCCTGGTCCTGGCGTCGTAGTACATCATGAAAGAACCACCACCCAGGCCGGAGCTTTGCGGCTCGACCAGACCCAACATCGCCTGGATGGCGACTGCTGCATCCACCGCGCTCCCGCCCTTTCTGAGGATTTCCGCTCCCGCCTGCACAGCGAGCGGATTGGCGGCGACCACCGCGGCAACCTGCTTTGCAACAACGGGGGTGGCCGGGGGCGCCTTGGCTGTAACGACTGACGCTGCGACGGACAAGGACGCAATCAGGACCAGGAGCCGGGCGCGCAAACAAAGAACGGGCATGAGTGATCTCGATTTCAACCAGTGATGAAGTCAGTCGGAAGGCCCTCGGCCGGGGTTGCGTCCGCAACCTCTACAGAGGTGACCTTCGAGGCGGAGGAACCAATCCAGAGTCGCTTCAGCAGTTCTTCCAAAGCGGCTGCTGAGCCGCAAGCGAGCACCTCAACGCGCCCGTCCGGCAGATTTCTCGCATGCCCGGTGATCTGCAGCTCGCGTGCAAACCGCGCCGCGGTCGCGCGGTAGAACACTCCCTGTACCCGGCCGCCCACGAGATATTTCCTGCAAACCACTTCAGCTACCGCAGTTGCGAACCCATGGGAGCCAATATAGAGGCAGCCCGGCGTTTCTGCACGATGACGGCAGATTTGCAGGCTGCACCGGCGCCACATTCGGCTTCACACTCGCGTCCCTTCGCTAAACGCGTGCGACGCATGCGTCGCGCGGGTGTCCAGTGAGGGACACCCAGGAATGTGAGCGGGCCCAGCCCGCCTAATGGAGTGATGCTGCTATGGCCGATGACCGTTTGCCTGTGGCAACGTATCCCGATACTCAGACCGCGCTGGCGGCCACCTTTGCCCGTGCCCATCTCGATGCGGCGCAGGAGGAATCGTTGATGACGCAAATACTGGTGCTCTACTACTCCCGCAAGGGCTCGACTGCGGAGCTCGCAAGACAGGTATGCCGCGGTGTCGAGACCATCGCGGGAGTGACTTCGAAGCTGCGCACCGTACCACCGGTGAGCGCGGAAAATGAGGCACCGGCCAAACTCATTCCGGCGAGCGGGCCGCCCTATGCCACGCTCGAGGATTTGCGTCAGGCCGATGGGCTCGTTCTGGGCAGTCCGACGCGCTTCGGCAATATGGCCGCCCCACTGAAGTATTTCCTGGATTGCACCTCGAGCCTCTGGTTGTCGGGCGCGCTGGCGGGAAAGCCGGCGGGCGTCTTCACTTCGACGCAATCCATGCATGGCGGACAGGAGACAACTCTGCTTTCGATGATGATGCCGCTGATTCATCACGGGATGTACCTCGTCGGCATTCCTTACACGGAGCGTTCTCTCAACGAGACGCGGTTCGGCGGTTCACCGTACGGTGCATCGCACGTCGCGGGTATGCAGGACGACCCGGCACTGGCAGATCACGAGAAGATATTGGCGCAGGCACTGGGACGGCGAGTCGCAAGGTTGGCCGAGCGGCTGCGCACGCCTTGAACCGTCAGTCTTTCAGCACAGACCGGATGAACGGAACAGTCAGGCGGCGCTGAGCAACGAGAGCTGCCTCATCCAACGTATCCAGGAGCTCGTACATCGTTCTCATGTCTCTGGGGAAACGGCGCTGCAGCCAACGCGAGGTGTCATCAGGAAGCTCAAACCCCCGCAGCCGCGCCCGCAATTGTAAAGCCTCCCGTTGCTCCTTCTCGTCCAACTCGCGCAACTGAAAGATCGCCGTGGCGGTGAAACGTGAGCCCAGGTCCGGCAGCTTGAAGGGCAGGAGCGCGGGAGGCGCCTTCGCGGCGACGACCAACCGTGCCTCTTTCTCCTGCATTTCGCGCAGCACCGCAAAAAGCGCCCGCTCCCATTCCAACTCGCCGACGACGCGATCGAGATCGTCGAGGCAGACACACTCGAGCAGTGTCAGTCCCTCGAGTACACCAACCCCGAGTGCTGCCAGCTCAGCAAGTGGGAAATAGCCAGCGCGTCCGCCATTCTCACTGGCACGTGCGCAAACCGCCTGCAGCAAATGGGTCTTGCCGGCCGCCAGCGGACCACAGATCCACGCCGCTCCCGTTACGTCACCGCTCGCTATCCGCAGCGCGTGCTCAACCGTCTGCAGATTCCTGGCCGGCAGGAAGCTTTCAAACACCGCGCGATCCGGTATGCGCACGCCGAGGGGAAGCTGCTGCATCTAAGGCGGCCCCTCAGGACGAACTCACCGGCATCGCCCAAGCGCGCCGCGTGAAAATGGCCATATAGTTGAGGCCCGAGACTACGGTTGTCGTGAACACGAGGACCGCAAGCGCCTCGAGGACCTCATGCGGCGGAAAGCCCAACGCCGCGTTCAGGAGCATGACCATGGGATACAACAGTTGCATGGCCGTGTTGACCTTGCTCGAGACGGTTGGCCGGCCTCGCAACGGCCCGAACCACAGGCGAAATACCATCGCGCCGAGACCGATGAGTACATCGCGTGCCACCACCGCGGAAGTCAGCCACCAGGGTGCCATGCCGAGCCACGCCGCCTCCACGAACACGGTCACCAGCAGCAGCTTGTCGGCGAGCGGATCCAGGAACTTACCAAGCGCGGACGTCCAGTTGAATCGCTTGGCGAGATAGCCGTCAATCCCATCGGACAGGCCGGCAACAATGAACAGCGCGAGCGCCAGGAGATATTCGCGTTGAGCGATCGCGGCGGCAATGGGCCACACGAGCGCGATACGCAGCACGCAGATGATGTTAGGCAGGTGGCGCACGTCGAGCCCGGACCGCGGTTTTCCGCGCGATGGGAAGATTAGGGTCGGTATTGGTAGGCGAGTCGTGCACTGGAAGCGTCCGATCGCACTAAGTGGGTTGAGCCTGCCAAGGCGTGACTGATCGCATCGCCGCCCCCGCGCGCCACTACGTCGAACACGACGACATTCCCGCTAGCGGCACTAATGTTCGCGCGCCGAACACCAGGCGCACTTTCCAGCATCCGTTCGACGTTTGCGTAATCAGTGAGCGTCCTCACTGCGTCGATCTCAACTCTCGCGCTGGCCTCAGTCTGCGCCAGTGACCCGCCTTGAGCCGGAGCCATTGTGTCCACGGCACCGTTGATGCCAGCAGCTAACGGACCGCTCCAGCTTTCGCTCGAGAAATTCGTGTGCAGAGTCCACTGCAAGTTCCCCGACCCAGCATCACCGCGTCCGACCAGAACCGCATCGCCGCCGTAACGTTGCGCCATCTGCATGAACGCTTCGCGGCTCAAATCGTTTCCCGCGGCGTCGACAGGCGACAGCGGGACTAGCGTGACGGGTAATCCGCGTTCACTGGCGGCCTGCTCAACTTCAACCCGCGCCGCATCTTCCGCGTTGCGTGCAGGAGGCGGGTATAGAACCACCAGGGTAAACGGCCGGTTGCGGTCCCATACGCTTCGACCAGCCGCGACGATGGCCCGCTCGACGGCGACGCCATCGAATATCACCTGCGATTGGCCGCGGGTGGCCGGGCTGTAGCTTTTGACGTAGTTCTGCGCTTCCGAAATCAGGTTGGCCAGTGCGGGATCGGTGGCGGACTCGCGCCGACCTGTCGCCCGCACGAGTGCTTCGCGCATGGCGTCCTGTAGAGAAGCTGGGGTCTGGCCACCCTTCAGATCGACCTCATAGACCCTGACCGGGCGCCCGGCCCAGGCGGAGCATGAAATAGCGCAGCAGAGGAGCCACGCCAGCCCTTTCATTAACAGCTTGTTCTCGGCCATGCGGACATTCTATGTGCTGGTAGAATATTTAAATGGGAAAAAATCCACCAGTTGACCGAGGAATTACCTACCGCGACGCCGGTGTCGACATCGACGCGGGCGACGAGCTCGTCGAGCGCATCAAGCCGGTCGTTCGACGCACACAGCGCCCCGAAGTCCTCGCCGGAATTGGTGGTTTCGGCGCCCTCGTGGAAATCCCTGCGGGATACAAGCAGCCGGTGCTTGTCTCGGGCACGGACGGCGTCGGGACAAAACTTCGGCTCGCGATTGATACCGGTTGCCACGACACCATCGGAATCGATCTGGTCGGGATGTGCGTGAACGACGTCGTCGTCCAGGGAGCAGAACCGCTCTTTTTTCTGGATTACTACGCGACGGGCAAGCTGCGAGTCGACGTAGCTGAAGCGGTAATCCGAGGGATCGCCGAAGGCTGCGTCCAGGCGGGAGCGGCGTTGGTAGGCGGCGAAACCGCCGAAATGCCGGGCATCTACTCGGGTGAGGATTACGACCTCGCCGGATTCTGCGTGGGCGTGGTCGAGAAAAGCGCGATTATCGATGGTAGCCGGATAAATCCCGGCGATGCGGTGGTTGGGCTCGCCTCCTCCGGGCCTCATTCAAACGGCTACTCACTGATCCGCAAGCTGATCGACGTCGCGCAGGCGAACACCGACACCGTGCTGGACGGCCGCGCACTGTTTGACAGGCTCCTGACTCCGACGCGTATTTATGTGAAAGCGCTGCTCGAGCTGATTCGGACCGTTCCCGTACACGGACTCGCCCATATCACAGGCGGCGGCATCACGGACAACATTCCGCGCGTTTTGAGCGATGGGCTCGAGGTGGTGCTCGAGCGCGGGAGTTGGCACCGGGATCCGGTATTCGACTGGATTCAGCGCACGGCGCGCATCAGCGCCGCCGAGATGTACCGGACGTTCAACTGCGGAATCGGAATGGTGGCGATCGTTCCGAATGAGCACGCGCAAGCGGCAGTCAACCTGCTCAACTCGCGCGGTGAAACGGCCAGTGCCATTGGCGAGGTCCGCAAAGGCGGACGCGGCGTAGTCATCAACGAGTAAGCACAATCGCTCGCTCGCCCCTAAGACTGGCTATCCTGATTTCGGGCCGTGGCTCCAACATGGCCACCATAGCCCGCGCCTGCCTGCAAAACCGGATCGCCGCGTCGGTGGCCGTTGTGATTTCCGATCGGCCGGACGTCGCAGGACTCACCACGGCCCAGGATCTCGGAATCGAGACCCACGTTGTATCCTGGAAGAGCGCCACGGACCGGACCGCGTTCGAGCTGGCGCTGAACCGATGCCTTGACGCTTACAACCCTGAGCTGGTTGTCCTCGCTGGCTTCATGCGGGTGCTGTCGGGTCCGTTTGTGGAGCGGTACGCTGGGCGCATGCTGAACATCCATCCTTCATTATTGCCGAGATATACGGGTCTGCACACTCACCGGCGAGTGCTCGAGGCAGGTGATACAGCTCATGGCGCAAGCGTGCACTTCGTAACGCCGGAACTCGATGGCGGACCTGTGATCCTACAATCACGGGTACCCGTCAATGCGGATGATACGGAAGCCACGTTGTCTGCACGTGTGCAAGCCACCGAACATGTGATCTATCCGCGCGTGATCGAATGGATCGCGGAGGGTCGGCTCGCATGGAATGACGGTCATCCGCTGCTCGATGGCAAGGTACTGCATGAGCCGGTTGTGGAGTATTCCGGTGCGAGCTAAAGCACTGCCGGCTCTTGTCCTGTGTGTCGCCGCGCTCGCAACGGGTCAAGGCGCAGGCGCTGATCAGCTGAAGCCTTTCGAAGCCTCGTACGGCTGGTTCTGGCACGGTATGAACGTGGCAGTCTCGACGCTGAAGCTAGAACAACAGGCGCGTGCGCCGGACGCCCCTGCTGGGGACACCTGGGTGTACGCGTCCAAGAGTGAGCCTCGCGGCTTCGGACGGATGTTCTCCGAGCGCCCCACGCAACAGAGCATCATGAGGGTCACGCCATCTGAGGTACGGCCGCTTCATTACAAGGCCGATGATGGAACGTCCTCAGCCAAGCGAGACGCAGACCTGCAGTTTGATTGGGAACACAACCGGGTGACCGGCACCTACGAGGGCGCCACGGTGGACATGCCTCTGCAACCGGGCACTCAGGATGATTTATCGGTGCAGATCGCCCTCATGGTCGAGCTACTTGCCGGCCGCGCCCCCGCTCAGTTCCTCATGGTCGACAAGAACTCGGTGCGCGAATACCAGTACACGCGCGAAGGCGAGGAGTCACTCTCGACGCCTCTCGGGAAGCTCGACACGGTCATCTACCGAAGCCAGAAGAAAGGCTCGCCGCGGGTGACCCGATTCTGGTGTGCCCCGTCCCGCGGCTATATTCCGCTGCGCGTGGAACAGAAGAAAGGCGACGAGGTTCAGTGGACCATGCAGGTGCAGTCGGCGAAACGCGAGTGAGCCTGAGCTAGGTCTTCGGCAGCGTGACACCGAGCTGCCCCATGTACTTGCCGCCGCGGTCGGCGTACGAGGTCGAGCAAACCTCGTCGGACTCGAAGAACAGCATCTGCGCCACGCCTTCGTTGGCGTAGATCTTCGCCGGCAGCGGCGTCGTGTTGGAAAACTCCAGCGTCACGTGGCCTTCCCACTCCGGCTCCAAGGGCGTTACGTTGACTATGATCCCGCAACGCGCATACGTGCTTTTCCCCAAACAAACCGTTAACACCGAACGCGGAATCCGGAAGAATTCCACCGTTCGAGCGAGGGCGAATGAATTCGGGGGGATGATGCACACGTCCTGTGTGACGTCCACGAAACTTTTTTCATCGAACTGCTTCGGGTCGACGATCGTCGAGTTGATGTTGGTGAAAATTTTGAATTCGCGCGCGCAGCGGACGTCGTAGCCGTAACTGGAAGTGCCGTACGAGACGATTTTCCGGCCCGCGACGTGGCGCACCTGCTCGGCGGCAAACGGCTCGATCATGCCGTGTTCCGCGGCCATGCGGCGGATCCAGTTGTCGGATTTGATGCTCATACAGCGTCCCCGGAAAGTTGGCGTGCAAAATGCGCGATGATATACGCACACGCGCCTTTGTCTTGCGCGTGTTGCTGTTGTCGAAGGGCTACGGTGCTCAGCTTTCTTCGACGACTATTTTTGGAAATACGCTGCTGCGATCCCGCGCGCGGCGCGACAGCGCAGCGGCGCAGCGGCGAGCCATTTCGAAGTATGCCTTGGCACGGGGCGAATCCGGCGCTGCGACGACGGTAGGCCGGCCTCCGTCCGCTTCCTCTCGAATACGCGCATCGAGGGGCAACTCACCCAGCAGCGCGACCCCGTACTGCTCTGCCATCTTCGCGCCGCCGCCCGCACCGAAAATGTACTCCGCATGGCCGCAGTTCGAGCACACGTGGATGCTCATGTTCTCGACGATGCCGAGCACGGGCACTGAGACCTTCTCGAACATCTTGAGGCCCTTGCGAGCGTCCGCAAGAGCGATGTCCTGGGGCGTGGTCACGATCACGGCGCCGGCCACTGGGACCCGCTGTGCGAGCGTGAGCTGGATATCACCGGTGCCCGGTGGCATGTCCACCACCAGATAGTCGAGGGTGCCCCAATTCGTCTCGGACAGAAGCTGGGTCAGGGCCTGGGTCACCATCGGGCCGCGCCACACCATGGGCTGCTCGGCGTCGACCAGAAAGCCGATGGACATCGCGACCACCCCGTGAGCGGGCAGCGGCTGCAGGTGCTTGCCATCAGGCGCCGAGGGACGCTGCCCTTCAAGGCCGAGCATCAGGGGCTGGCTCGGCCCGTAGATGTCAGCATCCAGCAGCCCGACGCGCGCGCCTTGGGCTGCCCACGCGAGCGCGAGATTGACGGCCACCGTCGATTTCCCGACGCCGCCCTTGCCGGAGGCAACGGCGACCACGTTCTTGATCTGCTCGATGGGCTTCAGGTTTCTTTGCACCGCATGCGAGCGAATATCGGCTGCCAGCTCGAGCGTAAGGGATGTCTCAATACCCGCCTGGGCCAGGTGCTTCTTCAGTCCAGCGGCCAGTTCGTCACGATAACCGCCCACGGGGAAACCCAGGCGTATACGTACGGTAGCGCCTGCAGAAGTGGCGGTAAGTTCCTGTACGGCTTGCGCGGCCCCGAAGGACTCCCCTAAATAGGGGTCCACATACGAGTCCAAAGCCGCTCGCAAAGCGTTTAGAGTGGCGTCATCGGTCATGTTGAAAACCGGGAGGGATAAAGGGTTTGGATTGTAGTGGCTGCGACGATTGCGCGCTTGGTGGCGGGGGGCGCGCGCTTGAGCGCGCGCCTGTCTGTAGCCGGCCTCAGCCAAGGCTGTGGCATAATCCCCCTGTCGCAGCGCGCGCATTCGACGAGCTGCCGCGCGCTGCGCCGATACCCGCGCTAACCTTGTGAGGGCGTCAGGCTGTAGCGGCGCCCCGACGGAGAATCGCGCGCGGGAACGCCCCGGACTCAAAGGCTGAATGAGCTTTTTCACGAATTTGCGCGCCGACCGGCTGATCACGGAGATCCGGTCAACGGCCGACCCCGAGAGCCCCGTCACGCAGAAGGCCGTAGCGAGGCTCAAGGACTTGGGGGCGGGTGCCATCGAGCCCGTTTTTGCCGCCCTGCCGGATGCGAGCAAAACCGCCACCGTCGCCTTCATCGAGGTGCTGACGGGCCTCGTCAGTCAAAAGACTTTTCCACAGTTCGTCCGCGGGATGATCGAGGGCAGCGCCCGCGTGATCCAGGGCATTTCCTGGGCTCTCACCAGCAACCGCAATTACCCGCCACACCTGCTCATCGAGGCGCTTGCCACGCCAGGAATCTCGAAGCCTGCGATCCTCGAAGTCATCTCGCTGCAGAAGGATCGTTTCGGGGTACGTGAGCTGCTGACTGCAGCGTACCAGCAGGAACCGAACGAGAAGGCCGCCCTGTTCCGGATCATCGGCGAGGTCGCAACGGCGAGCGCGGTCCCGGAGCTCGTCGGGCGAATCGGGGGCAAGGACCCGATCGCACGCGTGCACATCATCAACCTCCTGGCGCGCTTCAACACACCTGAGGTACAGACCGCGCTGCAGACGCAGCTGAAGGATCCCAACAAGCTGATTCGGGGCGCCACTCTGTCGGCGCTGCAGAGGATGGACGGCCCGATCGACATCGAGCGCATCTGCTCGCTGCTCAAAGATCCCGAGATCGACGTGCAGAACAAGGCAATCGATGTCGTCATCAAGGCCAATCATCCGGACACGATCCGCTACCTGATCGAGATCCTGAAGGACGAGAACGAGAACGCCCGGCGCGCGGCCGTCGAGGTACTGAACGAAGTCGGCAATGCGAAATCGGTGAAGTACCTGCTCGAGGCGCTGAAGGACAGCGACTGGTGGGTACGCAGCCGTGCGGCCGATGCGCTCGGAAAGATCGGCGGCCCGCGCGTGATCGAGGCCGTGTTGCAACTGGTGCGCGACAAGGACGATGACATCCGGCGTGCCGCCATTGAAATCCTCAATCAGACCAAGGATGAGCGAGCGGTGGACTCGTTGATCCAGGCCACGCACGACAGTGATTGGTGGGTAAGCGAGCGCGCCGTCGATGCGCTGGCTGAAATCGGCAGCAAGCGCGCGCTGCCGCGGCTCGCCGAGATGCTGCAGTCGGGCAATTCGAAGGCCATGCCCATCGTGGTCCGCGCCATCGGCAAGCTGGGTGACACCAAGTTTGTCGATACGCTGATGCCGCTGGTGGCAGGAGCCGAGCGCGAGGTGCGGATCGAGGCAATCCAGGCACTGGCGAAGCTCGTGGATGAGAGGCGCGTCGATCAGCTGCGTGCCGAGTTACAAAACCAGGCCGGCTCGGCCGACCAGACCATCGCCCGCATGGCGGCTTCCGCCATGGCGGAGCTCGATAATCGCATAGGTAGTGTTTCACCGACCGGTTCAGGCGTCTCGACAGGTACCGGACACACAACAGCGCCGCCAACGTTGCGCCCGCCGTTACCGCCCGCCGAGCAGGCCAAGACGATGTTGATGTCCGAGACCGCAGTGTCGGCGGCCGCCAAACAGGCGGAAGCGGCCGCCAGGCTGGACATCGGCACGCTGAAACCCGGCGATGTGATCGAGGGCCGCTACAAGTACATCGACCGAATCGGCCGCGGTGCGTTCGGCACGGTGTTGTTGATGGAGGATACGGTCGTTGACGAGCGACTGATCCTGAAGTTCTTGAACCCCAACGTGTCCAACGACGAAGAGGTGATGAAGCGCTTCGTCCACGAGTTACGTTACTCGCGCAAGATTACACACAAGAACGTCATCCGCATCTATGACTTCCTGTACATGCAGGGCAACTACGCCATCTCGATGGAGTATTTCCCGTCGCATACATTGGGAAGCGAGGTCGTGAACGAGAAGCCTCTCGAGCTGCGGCGCGCCATCCAGTTTGGTATCGACATGTGCAACGGAATGACAGTTGCGCATCACGTGGGGATCGTGCACCGGGATCTGAAGCCGGCGAACGTGCTCATCAACCAGGAAGGACTCCTGAAGATCGTGGACTTCGGTGTGGCGGCCGCTCATCGCGAAGGCGACACGCAGCTGACGAAGACCGGTTACGTCATCGGCTCGCCGAAGTACATGGCACCGGAGCAGATTCTCGGCAAGAAGGTGGACGAGCGCGCGGACATCTACGCACTGGGTGTCATCATGTATGAAATGGTGACGGGCGTGCCGCCCTACTCGCGTGGTGATCACATGTCGGTGATGTACCAGCACGTGCAGGGCAAGGCGCGTGTCCCGCGCGAAATCAACCCCGCACTGCCTCAGGGATTGTCGGACCTGGTGGCCAAAGCCATGGCGGTGGACAAGAGCAAGCGACATCAGTCGATGGAAGAGCTGCGGGCCGCCCTGGAGAAGTGCCTTTAGGCGCCCCGCGGGCGGCTTTCAGCCCATCTCGGGTGCCAAGTACGTGGATTACGTCAAATTTTGACGCACGGCCTGTTGATTCCTCGGCCCGCTCCGGGCAAAACAGCTTGCCTTAAACCTTGAATCGAGGATGGTCGCCTTGGCGCGCATAGACGCGTTTCTGAAACTGGGCACGCAGCAAGGGTGCTCCGATGTGCATTTGGCCGTGGGTGTACCGCCAATGCTCAGGATGCATGGCGACCTGTTACCGATCAAATTCCGCGACCTTCGCCCCGGCGAGCTCGAAGGCTATATCACCGAGATCCTCACACGGTCGCAGCTCGATGTGCTCGCCAAGGGGAACGACCTCGACTTCTCATACGTCTCCTCCGAGGGTGGCCGGTTCCGCGTCAACGTATTCCGCAAGGAAACGGGTATGGGGGCGACCTTCCGCTCCATCCCACAGGAAGTGCCGACTCTCGAGAAGCTCGCACTGCCGCCCATCGTGACCAAGCTGTGTGACTTTCATCAGGGAATGATCCTCGTCACCGGCTCCACCGGCACAGGCAAATCGACCACGCTTGCGGCGATGATCGACCATCTCAACCAGACCCGGCGACTCAACATCATCAGCCTGGAAGATCCCATCGAGTTCGTGCACCGGAGCAAGAACAGCCAGGTGATCCAGCGCGAGCTCGGCACACACATTCCGAGCTTTGCGGAAGGTGTGCGCGCGGCCATGCGCGAAGACCCTGACGTGATCCTGGTTGGTGAGTTGCGCGATGCCGAAACGATCACCATGGCGATGACAGCCGCCGAAACCGGACACCTGGTTCTCGGCACGCTGCACACGACGAGCGCCGTAAAGACCATCGACCGCATCATCGACGCTCTGCCCGTCGAAGAACGCGAGCAGACCAAGAGCTTTCTTGCGCAGAGCCTGCTCGCGGTGGTCACACAGGTGTTGGTGAAGACGCTGGATGCACGCGGCCGCCGGGCAATCTGCGAAGTGTTGATGATGACTAAGGCCATCGCGAAGCTCATCCAGGCGGAGCAGTCGCACCAGATTCCCACGCAGATGCAAATGGGCCGCGACCTGGGAATGTCGCTGCTCGACCAATCGCTGCTTACCGCCATCGCCGCGCGCGAGATCGATCCGGATGATGCCTACGTCTATGCCCTCGAGAAGAAGGCCTTTCAGAAGTATGTAACGGACACGAGTATGCTGCCGAAGGTGGATCTCACGGGCCCGAGCCCCACCCAGAAACCAACTTCGCCGGCCTCTGCGTGACCCCCGGACATGGCAGAGATTGACGGCTATCTCAGCGAGATTCTCGAGCGGCGCGGCTCGGATCTGCATTTCATTGCCGGTGACCCGGCCCGGGTGCGGCTGTTCGGTGATCTCACCGCGCTGCGGCCGGATAAGCTTGCGCCGGAGTACGTCAAGCAGGCGCTGTACGAAATCATGCCCAAGCCGGCGGTCGATCGGTTCGAGGCGAAAGACGGCGCCGACTTTGCCTACACGTTCGCCGACAAGGGCCGGTTCCGCGTCAATGTGATGCGGCAGCTGAACGGCATGGGCGCCGTGTTCCGCGCGATCCCGTCCAAGGCGCTGTCGCTCGATGACTTGAAGATGCCGGACGCCGTGCGGCATATGTGCCGCGCCAACAATGGGCTCATCCTCGTGACGGGCAAGACGGGATCGGGAAAGTCCACGACGCTCGCCGCGATGATCGATGACATCAACTCGCGAGTTAAGGGCCATATCCTCACCATCGAAGACCCGATCGAATTCGTGCACCACCGCAAGAGCTGCCTCATCAGCCAGCGCGAGATCGGCGTGCATAGCCCGAGCTTCGCGGCGGCGCTGCATTCCGCCTTGCGCGAAGATCCGGATGTCATTCTGGTCGGTGAGTTGCGCGACCTGGAAACGATGAGTATTGCGGTCACGGCAGCTGAGATGGGCATCCTCGTCATGGGGACGCTGCATACGAACGGTGCCGCAGCTACCGTAGATCGTATGATCAACGTGTTTCCGGCCGATAAGCAGTCACACGTGCGAACGATGCTGTCCACATCATTGCGTGGAGTAGTGTCGCAACAGCTGCTGCAGCGGTTCGACAAGCAGGGTCGGGTTGCCGCCCTGGAGATCCTCGTGAATACGCCGGCTGCGCAGAACTTGATCCGTCAGGGCAAGCTCGACCAGCTCGAGAACGTCATGCAGGCCGGCGGCGCGTTCGGAATGCGCACCATGGATACGGCGATCCAACAGCTGCTGGACGCGCGCCAGGTGACGGGCAAAGAGGCGTACAAAAAGGGTATCAGCAAGGCCAAATTCGAGCCTGTGAAGGATCTGGGGTAGCCCGGACGCCCTCCCGCCAGGGCTTTCGCAGCACGAAAGCTCAAAAATCTATCGTGGCACTATAGAATCGCGGGATGGCCCGCAAATTCTTCGTCACGACCGCTCTGCCCTACTCCAATGGCCCGTTTCACATCGGGCACATCATGGAGTACATCCAAGCCGACATCTGGGTGCGATTTCAGCGCATGCTGGGCAACGTGGTGCATTTCGTCTGCGCCGACGATGCGCACGGCGCGCCGATCATGCTCAAGGCGGAATCCGAGGGGATCACGCCGCAGGAGCTGGTGGCACGGATCGCCGCCGAGCGGCCGAAATATCTCAACGGGTTTCACCTCGGGTTCGATCACTGGCATTCGACGGATTCGCCCGAGAATACGGCGCTGTCACAGGATATCTACCGCCGCCTGAAAGCGGCTGACCTGATCTATGTGAAGCCGGTCGAGCAGTTCTACGACCCCGTGAAGGGAATGTTCCTGGCGGACCGCTACATCAAGGGCGAGTGTCCGAACTGTCACACGAAAGACCAGTACGCTGACGCCTGCGAGGCCTGCAGCATCGTCAACACGCCGACGGACCTCATCAACCCTTACTCGACGCTTTCGGGCGCGAAGCCGGTGATGAAGACCTCAGACCATTACTTCTTCCGCTTGTCGGACGAGCGCTGCGTCGAGTTCCTGCGCGCCTGGTTGGGTACACCGGAGCGCCTGCAGCCGCAGGTGGTCAACAAGGCGCGCGAATGGCTCACCGGCAAGGGCGACGAGGCCCTCGGCGACTGGGACATTTCCCGGGATGCGCCCTACTTCGGCATTCCCATTCCCGAGGCACCGGGGAAGTATTTCTACGTCTGGCTGGATGCGCCGATCGGCTATCTTGCGGCGCTGAAGAGCTACTTCGACACGGGCAAGGCGCGCGCGCGCGGCGAGCCGCTCTCGTTCGAGGAATTTCTCGCTGCTCCCGACACCGAGCAGCTGCATTTCATCGGCAAGGACATCATCTACTTTCACACCTTGTTCTGGCCGGCGATGTTGAAGTTTGCCGGCCCACCCTACAAGGTCCCCGACCACGTGTATGCACACGGATTCATCACGGTTTCGGGCGAGAAGATGTCGAAGTCGCGCGGCACGGGCATCAGCCCACTGCGCTACCTGGACATCGGCATGAACCCGGAGTGGCTGCGTTACTACATTGCCGCCAAGTTGAACTCGAACGTCGAGGACATCGACTTCAATCCGGATGACTTCATCGCACGGGTCAACAGCGACCTGGTCGGCAAGTACGTCAATATTGCGAGCCGGGCGGCTAATTTCATCAGCCGCCATTTCGACGGCGAGCTCGGATACGGCGGGGACACCGAGCTGTTGGTGCGTGAGGCGCGCGGTATTGCGGCCGCAATCGCCGCGCACTACGAGGCGCGGGAGTTTGGCAAGGCCATGCGGGAGATCATGGCGCTGGCGGATCGGATCAACCATGACTTCGACGCCCACCAGCCGTGGGTGCTCGCCAAGGACCCGGCCAACCGGGCTGAGCTGCAGGACGTTTGCTCGCGCGCCTTGCAGGGATTCCGGCTGCTGACAGTGCTGATCGCTCCTGTGTTACCCGAGGTCGCCAAACGGGTTGCGCGCGAATTGTTTGGCATGGACCGGGCGTTCACGTGGAGCGATGCCGACGTGCTGCCGGAACGGATTCAGCCATACCAGCACCTGATGACCCGCGTGGATCCGAAGCAGCTGGATGCGTTATTTGAAATTGAGAACGGGGCCAAACCCGTGGCGGACGCAGGCCCAGCGGCGAGCGGTGCGCCGACCGCAAGCGGTGGAGGTGGAAAAGCTGCGGCGGGCAAAGCGCCACCTGCAGCCGCGAAAGCTGCGGGGACGAAGGCTCCGCCAGCCGCTGCGAAGGCTCCCGCCGCGACCTCTGGCACTGCCAAAGAGGACACCTCTGACGCGGCGGCAACGATCTCGATCGATGAATTCAAGCGCGTCGACCTGCGCGTGGCGAAGATCGCAAACGCCGAGCACGTCGAGGGCGCCGACAAACTGTTGAAGTTGACCCTGGACCTGGGGTTCGAGACCCGCACGGTGTTTGCGGGGATCAAGTCAGCTTACGATCCGGCGCTTCTGATCGGGCGCCTGACAGTAGTTGTGGCAAACCTTGCGCCGCGGAAGATGAAGTTCGGCGTGTCGCAGGGCATGGTGCTCGCTGCCAGCGGCGACGCGCCCGGGTTGTATCTGCTGTCACCTGACAGCGGGGCCCAGCCGGGGATGAGGATCAGTTAGTGACCTGATGGCACTCGCCGACGACATCGACGCTCTTCTTCCGCAGACACAGTGCACGCGCTGTGGCTACGACGGGTGCCGCCCTTACTCGGCGGCGATCGCCAGCGGTCAGGCGCAGATCAATCAATGCCCGCCGGGCGCAAGTGCGACCATAACTGCACTCGCTCGCTTGCTCGATCGCGAAGCGCTTCCACTCAATCCGGCGAATGGTGTTGAAGGGCCGGCGCTGGTTGCCGTCATCGACGAGGACCGTTGTATCGGTTGCGTCAAATGTCTCCCGCCCTGCCCCGTTGATGCAATCATTGGTGCCCGCCGGCAGACACATACGGTCATCGCAGATCTTTGTACCGGGTGTGAGCTGTGCATTGCGCCGTGCCCAGTAGATTGCATATCAATGATGCAACGGGCTCCGGAGTCGCGCGACCCGACGCCCGATCTCAATCGGGCGCGTTACTACGCACACACCGATCGCCTTGCTCGGCGCGCCGAGGCGCAGGCGGCATTGCTCGTAGCGCGCAAGCAAGTGGCAGGTGTGTCGTGAACCCCGCTCGGCGACGCGCTATTTTTCGGCGGCTTCAGGCCGCAAATCCCAGTCCCACCACCGAGTTGCTCCACGAGACGCCATTCGAGCTTCTCATGGCGGTGATGCTATCGGCACATACGACGGACAAGAGCGTCAACGTCGCGACCCGAAAATTATTTCCGGTCGCGAACACCCCCGCCGCGATCGCGAAGCTGGGAATCGAGGGAGTGAAGCCCTACCTGAAGACCGTGGGCCTCTACAACACGAAAGCCAAGAACCTCATTGGGCTCGCACAGCAGATCGTAGAGGAACACGGTGGTGAGGTACCTGCCAGCCGCGAAGCGCTGGAGGCGTTACCGGGGGTTGGCCGCAAGACCGCAAGCATCATTCTCAACATGGTGTTCGGGCAAGCCGAAGTTGCGGTCGACACGCATATTTTCCGTGTTGCGAATCGGACAGGATTGGCCCCGGGGAAAACGCCGCGCGCTGTCGAGGACGAACTCGTAGCGACCATTCCGAAGGAATACATGAAGGATGCCCACCATTGGCTCCTTCTGCATGGGCGCTACGTGTGCGTCGCGCGGGTGCCTGCGTGTCCGAAGTGCATCATCGCGGATCTCTGCGAGTATCCCAACAAGACGCCAGCCAAGGCCTTGGACAAATCTGACGCCCCCGTCGTGCGCAAAGTTGGGCCGCGACCGGCCGCGGAGGCGAAGACTGCGCGGGCCAACGCCGGCGCACGGCGACGCGCGACCACCACTGCTGGCGGGCATTCGCGAACATCGAGCGCACCGGCGCCCGGCGCTCGCCGCCCCGCCAGCCGCAAACGCAAGCGCACCCGCGTTGGCAAGCTGATCTGACACATGGCCATCTTCGCGGGACAGAATCGCGATCAGTTGCGTCGCATGTATCTGGACACATGGCGCAAGTTCAGCGCGCACGCTCCCTTGGAGCCACTTGAAGCGCAGGTCGCTGCTGTAATGGCGGAACACCCCGAGTATGTGCAATGGCTGGAAGCCGGTGACGCGGCCTTGGCGGCCGAGTTCACACCCGCCAGTGGACGTCAGAATCCTTTCCTCCACATGGGTCTGCATCTCGCGATTCGCGAGCAGGTCGCGACGGATCGGCCGAAGGGCATCGCGGCTATCCACGATACCCTCTCAAAGCGTACCGGCAGCGCGCACGATGCCGAACACGAAATGCTCGAACCACTCGCCGAGACTCTGTGGGAAGCGCAGCACAACGGTCGCCCCCCCGACGAACAGGCGTACCTGGAGAAGCTCCGCAAGTTGTAAGCGCCGTACCTTAGGATCACTTTGGCCGGCTGACGAGTCTCACCTTCCCGCCCTTGCCTCCGCAGAAGAACTGATCGCCGCCGTCGGACTCGAGCCCCGACACGCCGGCTCCCGCAGGCATGTCGAGTTTCTCCAGGACCTCTCCCGTTTGAGGATCGACTCGTCGCAAATCGCTGTCGTCTCCTTCCCAGGTTCCGTGCCAGAGCTCACCGTTGGTCCAGGTCACCCCAGTGACAAAGCGGTTGGACTCGAGAGTGCGAAGAATGGCTCCTGTTTGGGGATCGACTTGATAGATCTTTCGATCCCGATACTGTCCTACCCAAAGCGTTCCCTCGGCCCACGCGAGCCCCGAGTCGCCGCCGCCGCCGGGTGCCGGAATCGTAGAGAGCACGCGGCCGGTGTGCGGATCGATCTTCTGGATGCGCTGCTCGGCGAGCTGATACAGGTGTTGGCCGTCGAAGGCCGTTCCTGCATGCGCGGCGACCTCGAGCGAGCGCAGCGTTTTCCCGCTCGCGGGATCGAGCGCGTTCAGCTTGTCTCCGCTGGCGAACCAGACTTGCTGACCGTCATACGTCACGCCATGCACGCTGTTGATACCCGGAAAGGGCCCATACTCTCGGACGACTTTGGCGGCTGATCGTTTCATGTTGGTATCCTGGTGTATCGGTACTGGAGCCGTATGCTAGTCACTTGGTAGTGGAGTGGGGAGTAACAAGGTTGTCGGGAATCCCGGCACCGGCGGGGTCATCCAGCGACGAGCTCGAGCGCGACCAAACGACTGCACCTTCCCTGCAGCCGCAAGCGAGTCGAGTGCCCGCTGCACCGTGCGCTGGCTAGCTCCAAGCGCAAGCGCCAGCGCCGAGCTCGACCACGACTCACCGTCGGCGAGGAATGCGAGCACCGGCGCATGCTCCTCTTCGACAGGCCGCGCCAGCACCACGACTTCGACTGCGCGGCGCGGCACCAGCGCAAACCCACTTTTCGTCGCGCTGACACCGACCAGGTTGCGAAGCAACGTGCGAAGCCTCCCAAGTTCGACTCGCAACCGCGCGCGATGCGATTCATCAGCGCGCTTCGCTCGGAATGCCCGTGCAACGAGCGCACCCCTCGGCACGTCTCCCGGCCAGGCTTCGCTCAGCGCGCGTGCAAGCGCGAACAGCACCGGGCGCCTTGCGAGCGAGACCACCGTTCGTGCGTCACGAACGACATTGCGGCATGCGTCCACCACGAGCGCTTTCGAGCCTAGTAACGCTTCAACCTCCTCGAGCAAAAGAAGTCGCTCCTCGCCACGGACAATCAGACGAGCCGCCGGCGTGTCCAGGACGCGGGATGCGCTTTCGACCTCCGCCAGCAGCGCAGGGATACCTGCGTGGCGCGCGGCCTGCTCGGCCCGAGCGAGAGCAGCGCGCGCTGGTTTCGTCCGGAGCCGTCGTATCGCGATCCCTGCAATGAGCAACTCGTGAGCGGCCACCAGCGCGGGCGGGAAAGGGGCGGGGTCGAGGCCGGCGAGCGTACGCTCAGCCTCGTCGACGTGCCCGATCAAGAGAAGCCGGCGGACCTCGAGATACTGCGCATGCGCGGCGTTCAGCCCGTCGCCGTGCTCTTCGAGCGTCGCCCGGGCTGCATCGAGTGTCTTCGCAGGCCAGCTCAGATCGCGCGAGACGAGCGCGATCTCGGCCTCTGCAACGACACATCTTGCGCGGGCCACGGCCTCTTTCGGACCGAAGGCGCGCGCCGCACGTCGCAACAGCGCCTTCGCTCGAGCAAGATCGCCGAGCTGCGCCATTGCGATGCCTCGAAGCGCGAGTGCAGGCGCGTCGTCGCGCAATGCGATTCGGTTCAGTGCGCCGAGGGGATCACCCGCAGCGAGCGCGCGCGCCGCAGCCGTGATCAGTGAATCCATCTGAATCCCGCCACACTTGTCACTCCCAGGGTTCGACGCCCCGCTCCTAATCTATCTCACGACCACCAACCAGCGCGTCGTATCGAGACAGAACTACGACGAAACGACATGGGAGAACGGGGTGGCGATACCCGGAATTGGAGATCTCACGACCATGACTTCCGAGCGAGTTTCCCAGCGCGCATTCTTTGGCACCTCGGCGCTGCTCTTCGCCGCCAGCGCAGCGGTAACGATCGTCTGGTGCGCGTCGATGTCTACGATGGGTGAGATGCGAATGCCGGGCGGCTGGACGATGTCCATGGCGTGGATGCGGATGCCCGGACAGACGTGGCTCGAGGCCACGGCGTCGTTCCTTGGAATGTGGGCTGTGATGATGTTGGCGATGATGCTGCCGTCATTGATCCCGATGCTGTGGCGCTATCGCCAGGCCGTTGGTAGAACAGGCGAGACGCACCTAGGTTTGCTGACCGCACTCGTGGGCGCGGGTTACTTCTTCGTCTGGACTGCGTTCGGACTGATCGCGTTTCCGCTGGGCGTCGCGGTCGCAACCGTTGAGATGCAGCAGCCAGCGCTGGCGCGCGCCGTACCGTTCGCGGTCGGCATGGTCGTCCTGATCGCCGGAGCGCTCCAGTTCACCGCGTGGAAGGCACATCACCTTGCCTGCTGTCGGGAGGGACTGGGGTGCAACCATAGGTTCCCGGCGAAGGCCGCCACGGCTTGGCGACACGGCGTACGTCTCGGCGTCCAGTGCAGCTACTGCTGTGCCGGCTTAACGGCGATCCTCCTAGTCAGCGGGGTCATGGACCTCCGCGCGATGGCCGTCGTGACGGTAGCCATCACCGTTGAACGTCTCGCACCAGCGGGTGAGCACGCTGCGCGAGCCATCGGAGCCGTCGTCGTCGGCGCAGGTTTGTTTCTAATCGCGCTGGCGGTCCAATCGACAATCTGATCGCGTGATCCAGGGGTACGGGCTGGCCGCGGCCGCGACCCAGCGCCACTACAGCGTCGTAATGGCGCTCTACCGCTTCGGGATGTAAAGGTCCGTCAGCGTTCCTTCGAAAGCATCGGCCGCGCCTGCGACTGTCTCCGACAGTGTTGGATGCGGATGGATCGTCAGCCCAATATCAGCTGCATCGCATCCCGTCTCGATAGCTAACGCAATCTCGCTGATCAAGTCACCCGCGTTGGTACCAACGATGCCACCGCCCAAGACACGGTGCGTCTCAGGATCGAACAGCAACTTGGTGAAGCCCTCTTCCCGTCCCAAGGACAGCGAACGGCCGTTCGCCACCCACGGGAATGCACCCTTCTTGTACGGAATGTTCTTGGCTTTCGCTTCTGTCTCCGTCAGTCCGACCCAGGCAATTTCTGGATCGGTGTAGGCAACCGACGGGATTACACGGGCATCGAAGGCGCTCTTGTGACCTGCAGCGACTTCGGCAGCAACTTTGGCCTCATGCATCGCCTTGTGCGCCAGCATCGGGGGAGCCGCAATGTCTCCGATCGCAAAGATATGCGGCACGTTGGTTCGCATCTGCTTGTCGACAGGTATGTAGCCGCGATCCGATACCGTGACACCGGCATTTTCAGCGCTGAGCGTCTTCCCGTTGGGCACACGGCCAACCGCCACCAATACGCGGTCATAGACCTGGGGCTCAGGGGCTTTGTCGCCCTCGAATGTGACCCGCAGTCCCTCGAGCAGCGGCTCGACGCGTGTCACCTTGGTGCCCGTGAGAATCTGTTGATATCGCCCTTTGATCCGCTTTTCCAACGGGCGTACCAAGTCCACGTCCGTGCCTGGCATCAACTGCGGAGTCAGTTCGACGACGCTCACGCGACTTCCGAGAGCGTCGTAAACACACGCCATCTCGAGGCCGATGATGCCGCCGCCGATAACGAGCAATCCTCCCGAGAACTCAGGGAGCTCGAGCGCGTCCGTCGAATCCATTACGCGCTGATCGGTTGGCAAGCCAGGCAGTTTGATGGGCTCCGAACCGGCCGCGATGATGCAGTAATCGAAACGGATCCGTTCAGAACCGCTGCTGCCCATCACCTCGATCACATTCGGGCTCACGAATCGCCCCACGCCCTGCACCACCTCGACCTTGCGTTGCTTGGCGAGCATCTGCAGGCCGCCTGTCAGCTTCTTGACCACGGAACCCTTCCAGTTCCGCAGCTTGTCCATATCGATCGCAGGCGCGCCAAAGGCGATGCCGTTGGCCCCCATGGCCTCCGCGTCCTCGATCACCTTGGCCGCATGCAGGAGGGCTTTGGAGGGAATACAGCCAACATTCAGGCAGACGCCGCCGAGCACCGGCCAGCGTTCGACCAACGTCACGTGCATGCCGAGATCCGCTGCACGGAACGCCGCTGTGTATCCACCCGGCCCTGAGCCCAACACAAGGACCTGGGTGGATCGATTGAATTCGATTTCCGCGCGATCACGACGTCCAAGGTCGGGGATCGGCATGCGAACGGTATCGCCACCACCGTCGGACCGGGCGCTAGCGGCCGGTGCCGTCGCCGCCCCTGCCCCGGGCGCTCCCGCCGGTGCTGCTGTTGATTTAGTCTGCGTCGCATGACTTCCGGAATTAACCAACGCTGCGGCAGCCTGCGCAGCCGCCGGTGACAGCACCGGCTGGGTAACGGTTCGCTCGAGCTCGTCAGCGTCAAACGCAGCGCTGAATTGCGCGTCCGCCTCCCCACCCGAACCAACATTGCCGCTCGCGCCTGCGGGGGTCGCCCCAGCCGCTTGCGAATTCGTCTCGACCCGCGCGATCACACTGCCCTTCGACACCTTGTCGCCGGCCTTCAAAAGCACTTCAGTGACGGTGCCAGCCGAAGTGGCCGGTACGTCCATTGATGCCTTGTCGGTTTCGAGTGTGACCAGCGGCGCATCTACGTCGATGACGTCATCTTTTTTGACCAACACATCGACGACCAGGATATCGACGAAGTTGCCGATATCGGGAACAACCAGATCTACGCGGCTCACGGTATGGCCTCCGTCAGTGCACGCGGATCGGCAAGCGTCTGCGCGAGGAATGTTGTGAATCGGGCAGCCGAGGCACCGTCGATGACGCGATGGTCGTACGAGAGTGACAGTGGCAGGATCAGGCGCGGCACGAACGTGCCATCGCGGAATAGAGGCTTCATCGCCGAGCGCGACACGCCGAGAATTGCCACCTCGGGCGCATTGATGATCGGAGTGAACGCCGTTCCGCCGATGCCGCCGAGGCTGGAGATCGTAAAGCTGCCACCCTGCATCTCGGCAACCGACAACTTGCCCGCGCGCGCTTTCTCGGAAAGCTCACCGAGCTGCCGTGCGATCTCGTAGATGTCCTTCCGATTCGCATCGTGCACCACCGGCACCACGAGGCCATTCGGGGTATCCGCGGCGAATCCAACGTGGATGTACTTCTTCAGTACCAGGCTCGCGCCGCTGGGATCGAGGGAGCTGTTGAACAGCGGGAATTCCTGCAATGCCTTGACGCAGGCGCGCACGATGAACGCCAAAGGCGTGAGCTTGATGCCAGCCTGCAGCGCCTTCTGCTTCAGCTGGGTCCGCAGATCCTCGAGCTCGGTGATGTCGGCTTCATCGAACTGCGTGACATGCGGAATGTTGACCCAGCTGGCATGCAGGCGCGGGCCGGAGATCTTCTGGATGCGCGACAGCGGCTTGGTCTCGATCGGCCCGAATACCGAGAAGTCGATAGCCGGCACCGCGGGCCATGATGAGGGAGCCCCGGCCCCCGGTGTGCTCTTGGCCGCGGCCGGAGCAGGTTTCGCGCCCGCCGCCAGAAATTTTTTGACGAACGCCTTCACGTCGTCGTGAGTGACGCGGCCCTTGAAGCCGCCACCTGTGACCTGCGTGAGATCGACCCCGAGCTCGCGGGCGAACCGCCGCACCGAGGGCCCCGCGTGGGCCCGCGAAAACCCCGGCTCGTTAATGGGTGGCAGATCGGGCCGACCCACCTCGGTCTGTGGGGAACCTGCGCCGTTGCCTGCGGAGCGACCAGCCGCAGCCTGGGCTTGGCCGCCTGCGATGGAGGTCTGGCCGGACGCGGCCCGCGGCTGAGCGGCGCCTACAGGGCCCTGCTGCCCTCCACCGGCGGCAGCAGATGCGGCAGCCGACGAGCTCGACGATGAGCCCCCGGCGCCGCCAGGGTGGCCCGCTGCCGTGGCAGAGCGACCAGCAGCGGCCGTAGCCGCACCGGCTCCATCCCCTGCCTGGGTCGGAGCACGGGTGGGCTGCCCGCCCGTGCTTCCCCCGGCTGCGCTCGGCCCGGCTGGGCCGGCCGGGGCGCCACCAACGGAGCCAGCGCCGCTGCCGGGCGCGCCAGCGGCACCACCATTGCCAGCAGCGCCAGGCGACCCAGCGGCATAGCCACCACTGCCAGTGGCATTACCGGGGGCCGTTTCACTTGCGCTTGGCCCGCCAGCAGACCCTTCCGTGGCAGCTCCCTCCGAGCGCACCGTGACAATGAGGTCCCCGGTTGAAACCGTGGCTCCCTTGGCGATATGGATCTTCTCCACCACACCCCCGACCGTGGACGGGACGTCCATCGTCGCCTTCTCGGTTTCGAGGGTGACGAGCGGCGCTTCCGGCTCGATCTTCTCACCGGGTTTCACGAGCACGTCGATGATGGCGACGTCTTTGAAGTTGCCCATATCGGGCACTCGTACTTCTACGAGGCCTGCAGCCGCGTTCATGGCGATAGCCTTCAGATTTTCCAGGGAACTGGCTTGGAGGGATCGACGCCGAGTTTCTGCATCGCGCCGATCACGGTGTTCTGATCGACCTTGCCTTCATCGGCAAGCGACTTCAGTGCCGCGACCGCGATGTAGTTGCGATCGACCTCGAAATGTTTGCGCAGCGCCGCGCGTGAATCCGACCGGCCATAGCCATCGGTACCGAGCGTCACGTAGCGGCCGCCGACCCACTCGCGGATTTGATCCGGCACTACACGCATGTAGTCCGTCGCGGCGATGACAGGCCCTTGCCGATCCTTCAAAAGCTGCTCCACGTACGGCACGCGTGCCGTTTCGCCCGGATGCAACATGTTCCAACGCTCGATCTCGAGCGCTTCGCGGCGCAGCTCGCTGAAGCTCGTCACTGAATACACGTCGGCCGGCACGCCATAGTCGTTCTCGAGGATCTGAGCAGCGGCCTGCGCCTCGCGCAATATCGTGCCCGATCCCAACAAGGTGGCGCGCACCTTGCCGCGCCCGCCGGTCTGCAACAGGTAGCCGCCCTTGAGAATTCCCGCTTCTGCACCCTTCGGCAGGGCGGGTTGCGCGTAGTTCTCGTTCATCACCGTGATGTAGTAGAAGATGTTTTCCTGATTGACGAACATGCGGCGCATGCCGTCATGGACGATCACGGCCAGCTCGTAAGCGAAGGTCGGATCATAGGCAACGCAATTCGGCACGGTCGTGGCCACGAGCTGGCTGTGTCCGTCCTGATGCTGCAAGCCCTCTCCGGCCAATGTCGTGCGCCCCGCAGTCGCACCGAGCAGGAAACCGCGCGCCTGAATATCCCCGGCAGCCCAGATGAAGTCGGCAACGCGCTGAAAGCCAAACATCGAATAGAAAATATAGAACGGCACCATGTTGATGGCGTGATTGCTGTAGGCAGTGCCGGCCGCAATCCATGAACAAAGCGCGCCCGCCTCGTTGATGCCCTCTTCGATCATCTGACCCTTCTTGTCCTCGCGGTAGGACATGAGGGTCTCTGCATCCTGCGGCGTGTAGAGCTGGCCGACGGATGAGTAGATGCCAATCTGCCGGAACAGCCCTTCCATGCCGAAGGTACGCGCCTCGTCCGGCACGATCGGCACGATGTTCTTGCCGATATTCTTGTCCTTCAACAGGATCGTCAGGATTCGGACGAATCCCATCGTCGTGGAAATCTCGCGCTCGCCCGTGCCTTCCAACAACGGCCCGAAGGTCTCGAGCGGCGGGACAGCCAGCGGCGGTGCCTCCTTGCGCCTGACGGGCAACGGGCCGCCCAGGGAAGTGCGGCGCTCGCGCATGTAGCGGCGCTCGTCAGTGCTCTCTTCCGGCTTCTTGAAGGGCAGGCGCGCAATATCGTCGTCGCTCACGGGGATATTGAACCGATCGCGGAACGCGCGCAGATCCTCTTCCGACAGCTTTTTCTGCTGGTGGGCGATCATCTGGCCTTCGCCGCCCTTGCCCAGTCCGAAGCCCTTCACGGTCTTCGCCAGAATCACGGTGGGCTGGCCCTTGTGACTGGCTGCCGCCGCGTACGCTGCGTAAACCTTGCGCGGGTCGTGGCCGCCGCGGTTCAACCGCCAGATCTCTTCATCTGACATGTTGGCGACCATCGCCTTCAGCTCGGGATACTTGCCGAAGAAGTGCTCGCGGGTGTAAGCGCCACCCTTGGCTTTGAAGTTCTGGTACTCACCGTCGACGCATTCTTCCATCACGCGGCGCAGGAGCCCGTGATGGTCCTTGGCCAACAACGGATCCCAGCGCGAGCCCCACAACACTTTGATCACGTTCCAGCCGGCGCCGAGGAAAGCCGCCTCGAGCTCCTGGATGATCTTGCCATTGCCGCGCACCGGCCCATCGAGCCGCTGCAGGTTGCAGTTGATGACGAAGATGAGGTTGTCGAGCCCTTCGCGCACGGGCATCGTGAGCGCGCCCATTGATTCGGGCTCATCCATTTCACCATCGCCGAGGAATGCCCACACCTTGCGGTCGGAGGGCTTGGCCAGACCACGATGCTCCAGATAGCGCGTGAAGCGCGCCTGGAAAATCGCCATCATCGGTCCAAGTCCCATGGACACGGTGGGGAACTGCCAGAAATCAGGCATCAGCCACGGATGTGGATAAGAAGACAGTCCCACACCCGGCCCGCCCGCTTCCTGCCGGAAGTGGCGCAGCTGATCTTCCGTCAGGCGGCCGTCGAGATAAGCACGGGCATAAATGCCCGGCGAGGAATGGCCCTGCATGAAGACCATGTCGCCCGGATGCTTTTCGGAGGCCGCCCGCCAGAAATGGTTGAAACCCACTTCGTACAATGTCGCCGACGAGGCGTAGCTCGACAGATGTCCACCGTATTCGGATGATACCCGATTGGCCTGCACGACCATCGCCATCGCGTTCCAACGGATGTAAGCCTCAATGCGGCGCTCGAGTGCACGGTTGCCCGGATACTCGGGCTCGCGTCCAGTGGGAATACTGTTGACGTACGCGGTGTTCGGCTTGAACGGCAGGTATGCGCCGCTCCTTCGCGTGTAGTCGATAAGTCTCTCCAGGATGAAGTGCGCACGCTCCGGGCCGTGCGTCTTCAGCACCGAGTCAATGGACTCGAGCCATTCCTGAGTTTCAACGGGGTCGAGATCTTCCAGCTTTGGAATGTCGGTCATACGGTGTGCTCAAACTTACTGCGCTGCTTCGCGCGACATAGGAGGGCGTCAGCACGCAAGTGTCGCGGGCCACGGGCGTGCCGCGGGCCGACCGCTCCTGGGGCAAAAATAAAATGTGGAAAATAGAATAAGATGCGCCGGCAGCAACGTACGTATGCGAGAGAATTCGCGCCTACACAAGCGGCGCAATGATCCGGGTTTCACTCGCGATGGTCAAGCAAGCTTCGGATCTGGGGTTCAGTGTGAGCGCGAGCACGTCAGCAAATTCTCGGGTCAAGCGCAGCAAGGGTCGCGCCAGCAGCCGTACGCCCCGGCTTGGCGGTCGTTCATCCCGAGGGCCGCAACTGCTCCCGGCGCCCGACACGCCACAGATCGCATATGGAACTGGGACGCAGTTCGCCGATCTGGACGCCATACTTGCAATCGTCCCCGACTCACCCTCCAAGTCGCTCTTCGAGCAGCTACCCGAGAGCGAGCGCTGGCAGGGCCTCAACGCCCGAGTAAAACCTCGCTCCGGTACGGTGCGTACCACTGTCCTCGCTAATTCCCGGCAGACACTTGCCGTGCTTGGATATATAGGGGCGCAGGCGAGCACTTTCGAGAGGCTTGCGCTGGCGGGACGCATGCTCAAAGAAGTGTCCTCCAGATGCCCGGAGTCCATCGGCCTCCTCGCATTGGGCGAGGACGTGGCGGCGCAGGGTGGCAGCGACGCGCTTTTAGCAGCCACACTTGCGTCTGCTTTCCAGATGCCTGCCTTCCGCTCGCGCGCGAGCGAGGATGCGAACATCCGGCGCGTGTCGCTGTTGGACACCGCGAAAGTTGATATTCCGTATGCCACCGCCGCCGCTCGCGGCAACAACCTCGTACGCTGGTTGACTGCGCTTCCGCCGAACATGCTCGATGCGCAGGCATACCATGCCACCATCGCCAAACTGGCGAAGGCGCACAAAGTCGGTTTCGAGTGGCTCGATGAGCAGGCCTTGCGCCAAGCCGGTGCCAACGCATTCCTGGCTGTGTCAGCAGCCAACGTGCGACGTGACGCGGGCATTGCCCATCTGACCTACCGGCCACCCGGCAATAAATCCCGCTCGCCGGACATAGCGCTCGTTGGCAAGGGGATTCTGTTCGATACCGGCGGCGTCAATCTGAAGCCGCACCGCTCGATGCTCGATATGCACATCGACATGTCGGGCAGTGCCGTTGCGCTGGCAACATTGCTGGCCCTCGTTGAGTTGCGGGCGCCGCTCGCGGTCGATGCGTGGTTGGCCATCACCGAGAATCAGATTGGACCCAACGCCTATCGCCCGCAGGAAGTCGTAACGGCAGCCAACGGCGTCACCATCCAGGTCATTCACACTGACGCCGAGGGGCGGATGGTTTTAGCCGATACTCTCGCTCTCGCCGGCAAGACCCAGCCACGCTTCATGATGGATTTCGCAACACTCACGGGAGCCGCGGTGTACTCGCTCACGGAACGTATGAGCGGCGTGCTCACGAACCGGCCCAAACTTGCCGCAAAGCTGGTCGAAGCCGGCCGCACGAGTGGCGAGCGCGTGTGGAATTTTCCCTTCGACGCCGACTATGACACCGACCTGGAAAGCAAGGTTGCGGATGTCCTGCAGTGCAGCGTGGACGGCAAGGGTGATCACATTCTGGCGACCCGGTTCCTTAGCCGGTTCGTCCCGGAGGACACTCCTTGGGCACATGTCGATCTGTCGTCCGCCACCCGTACGGGAGGCCTTGCGCACATCAATACTGACATCACCGGGTTTGGCGTGCGCTATGCGCTCGAGCTGATTTTGAAACATGACATCCTTGCCGACGCGGGGCGTCGTAAGTGACTGCGCTGACGATCCGCCGTCCGGATGACTGGCACCTGCATTTGCGGGACGGCGCAGCATTGCGCGCTGTGCTGCCCTTCACGGCCGCGCAATTCGCGCGCGCCATTGTGATGCCCAACCTGAAGCCACCGGTCACGACAACTGCGCAGGCCCTGGCCTACAGGCAGCGAATTCTCGAGGCGCTGCCGCCCGCGGCGAAATTCGAACCGTTGATGACTCTGTATCTCACTGATCGTACCGAGCCGGCCGAAGTCGAGCGCGCCAAGGCCAGCCGTCTGGTGTACGGATTCAAGCTGTACCCTGCCGGCGCCACCACGCATTCGGACGCCGGAGTCACCGAGATCGGCAAGCTCGACGCGGTACTCGCCCGCATGGCCGAGTTGGGAGTAATCCTGCAGGTTCACGGCGAAGTAACCGATCCGGCCGTCGACGTGTTTGATCGCGAGGCACGCTTCATCGAGTCGGTGCTGGCGCCCGTGGTTGACCGGTATCCACGCCTGCGGGTTGTGTTTGAACACATAACCACCCGCGAAGCTGCCGATTTCGTGCGTCAGGCGCGAGCCGGTGTAGCCGCAACGATTACGCCGCAACACCTGCTGATGAATCGGAATGCGTTGTTTACCGGAGGGATCCGGCCGCACCACTATTGTCTGCCGGTGCTCAAGACCGAGCAAGACCGCTGCGCATTGCTAGACGTCGTCGCGAGCGCAAACCCGCGCTTCTTCCTCGGAACGGACAGCGCGCCTCACGCCAGACATACCAAGGAGGCGGCTTGCGGTTGCGCGGGAATCTTCTCTGCACACGCGGCGATCGAGCTCTATGCCGAGGCCTTCGAAGCCATAGGGGCGCTCGACAATCTTCAGGGATTTGCGTCCGAGCACGGCGCTACGTTTTATGGGTTGCCATACAACGAGGACACGATCACCCTGAAGAAAGAACCTTGGGATGTACCGGCTACCTTCCGGTTCGGCTCGGACGAGCTCGTGCCGCTACGCGCCGGCGAGCGGATCCATTGGCGCGTCGCGCAATGAGGGATGAATATTAATGGGGGACGCTGATTTGACGATTGCTGGCGCGCCAGCACCACTGGACAGCTCGCCGGTGGTTGCGATCGAACCCGCAGCGTCGGGAATCGGGCCGGCGATAGCGATTGAGGTGACACCAACGCCGCCACCAACGGTGGCCGCGCAAGCTGTGTTACCTAATGGTTTGATGGCGCGGCGCTTCCGCGGCTTTCTACCTGTTGTCATTGACGTTGAAACCGGCGGATTTCATTCCGCGACCGATGCGCTGCTCGAGATCGCCGCAGTACTCATCGACATAGAGCCCGGCGGCAGGTTGAAGCGCGGCGCGACACACAGTTTTCATGTCAGACCATTCGAAGGCGCTCGACTCGATCCAGCCGCACTATCGATTACGGGAATAGATCCGTTTCATCCGCTGCGCCCGGCACTGCCGGAGAAGGACGCACTCGGCCGCGTATTCCGGGAAATCCGCCAC
Source organism: Steroidobacteraceae bacterium (assembly GCA_045810105.1). Taxonomy (GTDB): domain Bacteria; phylum Pseudomonadota; class Gammaproteobacteria; order Steroidobacterales; family Steroidobacteraceae; genus 13-2-20CM-66-19. Next base: position 165,519 of record JBJMWM010000001.1, read on the forward strand.
GCCATACATGCCCATAACTGCAGACGCGCGATTCTCGTTGGTCACAACGCTGCGTTTGATCTTGGTTTTCTCAACGCCGCAGTCGCCCGAGCAGACGTGAAACGCAATCCGTTTCACCCGTTCTCGTGCTTCGATACCGCGACACTGGCGGGGGCGGCGTTGGGTCAGACAGTCCTGGCGAAGGCTCTCGCGGTGGCCGGGCTCCAATGGGACCCGAGCAGCGCGCATTCGGCCTCATACGACGCAGAGCGTACGGCCGACATCTTCTGTCTCATCTGCAATCGGCTGCACGACAGTTTTCGCGACGCGCAGGATCGCGCACGCGCAATGGGGTGGATGAATGCGGCCCCAGCAGAGGCGGCGGCCGATGAGCCGCCGCTGTAAACCTGTCGCTTGACCGTCGCGGCCGCCGATCTCGGGGCCACTGATCCAGCGGGGCGACGCAATCGCAGCGGGCCCTTCGCGCAGTGGGCCGCTCAACTACGCCGCGACAGCACCAGCTTCTGACAGCAGCTTCTTCAGCTCGCCGTTACGATACATCTCCAGAGCAATATCGCAGCCGCCAACCAGCTCGCCATTGATATAGAGCTGCGGATAGGTGGGCCAGTTCGAGTAGCGCTTGAGTGCTTCGCGCATCTCCGGCTCCTCAAAAATATTGATGTGCTTGAAGTCCGCACCCATGGCACGCAGGGCCGCGACCGTCTGTGCGGAAAACCCGCACTGGGGGAAATCGGGGGTGCCCTTCATGAACAGCACTACCGGGCTCGAATTGAGCTCGGACTTGATCTTCTCTACGACATCCATCATTAGCTCTCCTCATGGGATTCTCATGGGCTGCGCCCCAATTCTCATGGGCTGCGCCCAACTTTTCATGGGCTGCGCCCAACTTTCCTGCAGGTTCGCGGCGGACCGCGAACCTGCGAAGCGCAGCGGCGCTACGCGCCGGTAAGACGACCATTCGGGGCTGCACTAGGTCGCAGGCCCCTGATCACGTACCCGTCGGCGGGCCTCGAGCTGCGCGATCAGCTGCCATTGCTGTGCCGCGCTCATCGACATCCAGCCGGCGATTTCCGCACCCGTGCGTAAGCATCCGGCACAAAACCCCTGCGCGTCCAGTGTACAGACCTTGGTACAGGGCGAAGGGGGGCGCTCCGGGCTCATCAGGTCAGGCATCGCGATCTCTAAAGGGGTACGCGCCAGAGCGCCTCAAATAATGGCATACTGTCCAGCCCAAGAACAAAAACCACTTGGGTTATAACGTCTGCCATTGGAAGAGGGAGCCGTCATGAATCCGCTCACGTCCATCACCGGCGCTATCGTCACGGGCGTAATCCTTGCCCTCCTCATCACTTTCGGCATTGAGATGGGGGCTGCAGGAGTTCACTTCAACGAGCTGAGCCTCGCCCGCTGGTTCCATATTTTGTCCGGAATCATGTGGATCGGCCTGCTTTACTATTTCAATGTGGTGCAGGTACCGGGCATGGCCGTTGCAGCCGCGGATAAAGGCGGCCCGGGGGGTGCCGGCGTCAGCAAATACATCGCTCCGCGTGCCCTGCTGTGGTTCCGCTGGGCAGCCGTCGCCACCTGGTTGACGGGCTTCTGGTACCTCACGTACGCGCACCAGTTCATGAACGCCTTGACTCTCGGTCGGGGCGGCAAGGACTTGTACGGACTGGTCATCGGGCTCGGCATGTGGATCGGCTCCATCATGCTGTTCAACGTGTGGGTCCTGATCTGGCCCAATCAGCAAAAGATTCTCGGCCTGGTCCCTGCCACGGATGAGCAGAAAGCCAAAGCGCGCAAGGTGGCGCTCCTGGCCTCGCGGACCAACTTCGCGCTGTCGGTACCCTTGATCCTGTGCATGGGATCGGCGAGTCACGGGCTACCTTTCTAAGCGGGGCACGGGCCGGTAACCTTCGCGGGATGCCGGACCTCCCTCCCGATCTAGCGCAACAGGTAGCCGCGGCCCTCGCCGAGGACATTGGCACTGGCGACGTTACCGCCGAGCTCGTCCCCGCGACGCAACGCGTCACCGGCAAGGTAATCACCCGGGAGCCGGCGATCCTCTGCGGCCGCCCCTGGGTGACTGAAACATTCCGGCAACTCGACCCCACTGTCCGCCTGACGTGGCATGCGAAGGATGGCGAGCGCATCACTGCGAACCAAACTCTCTTCGAGGTATCCGGCCTCGCCCGGCCCGTACTCACCGGCGAACGTACGGCTCTCAACTTCCTGCAGCTTCTGTCAGCCACGGCCACCGCTGCGCGCCGTTACGTAGACGCGATCGCCGGTACTGAGTCCGCGATTCTCGATACACGCAAGACACTGCCGGGATTGCGGACGGCGCAGAAATACGCGGTTGTGCAGGGCGGCGCGCAAAACCACCGGATGGGTCTGTTCGACCAGGTACTCATCAAGGAAAACCACATCGCCGCTGCCGGCTCGCTTGCAGCCGCCATCACCGCGGGCCGCCGCGCTGCCGGAGGCCGGAAAGTGGAAGTCGAAGTGGAAACGCTGGCGGAGTTTGAAGAAGCGCTACGGGCCCAACCCGACATCATCATGCTCGACGAATTCAGCCTGGAGGACATGCGCGCCGCCGTGGAGCTCAACCGCGCGCAAGGCCGGCCGATTAAGCTGGAAGCGTCGGGGAGCGTCACGCTCGAGACCGTACGCTCAGTTGCGCAAACGGGCGTGGACTACATTTCAATCGGTGGGATAACGAAGCACGTCAGGGCAGTAGACCTGTCCATGCGGCTGCAGTTCGGCGGCGCTTAAGCCACTGCCGACTTCAACACCCGCTGAGGCTGCGCCACCCCGTAACCCTGTGCGTAATCCACGCCGAGGCTCGTGAGCATCTGGATGATCTCGGCATTTTCCGCAAACTCGGCAATCGTCTGCTTGCCCGTAAGGTGCCCGATCTCGTTGATTGACCGGACCATCTCGCGATCGATGGGATCACGCAGTATCTCGCGAACGAAACTTCCGTCGATCTTGAGGAAGTCCACCGGGAAGTGTTTGAGGTAACCGAACGAAGACAGGCCCGTCCCGAAGTCATCGAGCGCGAACTTGCACCCGAGCTCCTTCAGCGACTGGATGAACCGGTTAGCCTGCGAGAAGCTCGCAACCGCAGCTGTCTCAGTGATCTCGAAGCAGATTTTCGACGCATCCAGGCCACTGCGATGGAACTGATCGATGACAAACGGCAGGAACTTGTCATCGCCCAGGCTCTGGCCCGAGAGATTGATGGAACACATCAACAGCTTCTCGCGCTCATCCGCTTCAGACACGAGCCAGCGCAGCGCATTCTCAATGACCCAACGGTCGATCGCCGGAGTGATTCCGTAGCGCTCGGCTGCGGCAATGAAATCGTTTGGTGCGACTATCCGGCCTCTCTCGTCTATCAGCCGAATCAGCAGCTAGTAGTGCGCGCCCGTCTCAACGCGCAGCAGAGGCATAAAGGCCATCCGA
>JBJMWM010000002.1:0-332127 GCA_045810105.1 Steroidobacteraceae bacterium
ACCCGCAACGGCCAGAGCGCTGGAATCCTCCTGTGGGAAGCCAAGCGTGCCCGCGACTGGAGCGCGCAGTGGATCACCAAGCTAAAGGAGGATATGCGCGCCTGCGGCGCCGATGTGGGAGTGCTGGTCATCACCGGAACCGCGCTCCCCAAGGACTGGGATGCGGCGCAGCTGTTTGGTTTGCACGAGGAGATCTGGATAACTTCGTGGACCACGGCCCTGCAGCTGGCAGCGGTGCTGCGCGCGGGACTCCTCGATCTGCACAAACAACGGCTGGTCTCAGCGGGGAAGGGGGAAAAAATGGAGGCAGTGTATGACTACCTGACCTCATCGCAATTCGCGCACAAGCTCAAGGCAGTCTATGGATCGTTCTACCGCATGCGCCAGGAGCTCGAAGCCGAGAAAAGTCAGACCTTGCAGCGCTGGGCGCGGCGCGAGAAACAACTGCAGAGCGGGATCGCAGAGCTCGTGGGAGTTGCGGGTGACATCCAGGGCCTGGCCCAACAGGAGCTGCCATTGCTGGAGATGGGTGAGACGGCCGAGCCCGAGCGGCCCGCTCAGGACAGCGACACTCCGCAGCTCGGGCTCAAAATCGGCGAAAAGTAGCGGTCACGCCGCGGTGCTGAAGTCAGTCGCGGCCGTGGGGCCGCGTGAATTTCTGCACGCGCATGCCATGCCAGACATCCCCGACATACACGGCGCCATCTTTACCGACAGCAACATCATGGCCCCAGTAGATCTGGCCATCGTAGTTGCCCACGCGGCTCCAGGCCGCGAGAATTTTGCCGGATAGATCGAGCTTGAGGAGTTGTTCGCGTCCCTGTTCGGGATGGGCTGCCACTGCATCGCCGCCGTCCACCACGTAGAGCAGATTGTCCGGCCCCAGGGCGAGGCTCCAGGGCCTGCCCAATTCAGCCGAATTCCAGCTCTTCAGGAATTGCCCCTTGGCGTCGAACACCTGGATGCGGGAGTTGCCACGGTCAGCGACATAAACCAATCCGTGTACATCCACTACCACGCTGTGGGGCGTATCGAATTCACCGGGCCCGGAGCCCTTACGGCCCCAGTCCAGCAGATACTGACCGTCAGCCGAGAATTTCACTATCCGGCTGTTGCCATACCCGTCGCTGACGAAAATGCTGCCGTCGGAGCCGAAACCGATGTCGGTCGGCCGATTGAAGTGGGTCGTATCGAGGCCTGCGCTGCGCTCGGTGCCCAGCGTGAGGAGCAGCTTGCCATCGTGGGAAAACTTGAATACTTGGTGCAGGGCCGTATCAGTCACCCACACGTTATCGTCCGGGTCGATGCGCAGGCCGTGAGGCGCCACGAACCGGTTCGCTCCCCAGGAGAACTGCACTTTACCGCTGGCGCCGTCGAAACAAACCACCGTCGGCGAGCTGATGAGCTGCGATTTGTCGGCCGCCCAGGAGTTCTCGGCGCGGTGAAAGACAAAGACATGATTGTGTGAATCCACGCCGACGCCCGAGACCTGACCCAGCACGAAGTCCGGCGGGAGCTGCGGCCAGCCGTGCACAACCTGATATGCCTCGTGCGCCGTCGGTTGCGCTCCGAGACACAGCACGGGAGCGACAACGGCAAGCCCGGCCAAGAGGGCGACATGGCGAATGATCCTTTTCATGCTGCTACTCTAGATGACAGCGCAGGCATTTCCCAGGCGCGCGCGCCGATGGCGTCAACCGCAGGGTTCAGGTAAAGATGGGCCATGAACGACGAATCACTCGCTCCGGTCACCTCCAACCCAGGTTTGCGATACCCGCTGAGGGCTCGGCCAGAGCCGGGACACGCCATCCAGGTCGCCCCGGGCGTGCATTGGCTGCGCATGCCCTTACCGATGGCCCTCAACCACATCAATTTGTGGGCTCTCGAGGATGGCGATGGCTGGACACTCGTGGACACAGGCATGCAGACACCGGAGATTGCCGCGGCCTGGGAGAGCGTGCTCGCGGGACCGATGGCGGGGAGACCTGTGAAGCGGGTGGTGTGTACGCATATGCATCCCGACCATGTCGGTATGGCGGGATGGTTGACCCGACGATTCGATTGTCCGTTCTGGATGACGCGGCTGGAGTATGTCACCTGCAGAATGCTGGTAGCGGACACCGGCCGTGAGGCGCCGGCGGATGCGCTGCGCTTCTACAAGGCATCCGGTTGGAAATCCTCCGACCTGGAGTACTACAAGGCCCGCTTCGGCGGATTTGGCAAGATGGTCTACGCGCTGCCGGACAGCTACCACCGGGTGTCCCACGGCGATGAGCTTCTGATCGGCGGCCATCGCTGGCAGGCCGTCATCGGCCGGGGGCATTCGCCGGAGCACCTGTGTCTGTATTGTCCGCAGTCGCGTTTGTTGATTTCGGGAGACCAGGTGCTGCCGAGGATCACATCGAACGTGTCCGTGTTCCCGACCGAGCCGGATGCCGATCCGTTGAAGGACTGGCTCGAGTCTCTGGCGATGATTCAAGCGGCCGTGCCGGACGATGTGCTGGTCCTGCCCGCGCATAACGAGCCGTTTTACGGACTGCACATGCGAATCCAGGCGCTCATCCAGGGACACGAACAATCGCTCGCACGCCTCCAGGAGGCGCTCGTGGAGCCGAAGACCGCCAGTGATGTGTTCAGCCTGCTGTTCCGCAGACCCGTCTCAGGTCAAATGTTGCAGATGGCAACCGGCGAAAGCGTGGCGCATCTCAACTGCTTGATACAACGCGGTCACCTCACGCGCAGCATGGATGCTGCAGGGGTCGCCTGGTATCAGGCCAGTGGCAGCTGACGAGCGCTGAAGGCGGCCACCACGCTTTACCCCAGCACCCAGAAGTTGGGTCCGCGCTGAGCTTGCAGTTTTGCCAGTTGCTCGCGGTGAATCGCCCGCACTCGCGCGGGCGTAATGGCTTCCGAACGGTCTACCTCCTCGATGCGCAGGCTCGTCTTGTCCTCATACAGGTGCTCGCCCGCCAGGCGGGCTTGCGAGTCATAAGGCCAGATGAAGGCCTGGCGGCTGGACACGTGGTACAGCCTGTCCGCCTGACCAACCTGGTAGCCAATGGCCTCGAGGTCCGCGCCCGCGGCGAGCTGATGAAACGTGATTTCATCGCATATGCCCCAGTCCGCGACCGAAAGACGATCATCAGAGTGCCACAGCACAGCTTCACCAACACTGTTGTAGAAGGCGCGTACACCATCCTTCCCTTCGATGACGGCAGGGTTCGCTCCCCACGTTACGCGGTAGACCGGATGATCGACGATCATGTCAGGTGCCAGGATCCGGTCGTACTCGCCTGCGCCTTCCAGATGCACATGCCGCCAGAAGTTCAGAAGGATTGCTCGATGCAGCGGCTTTGTTGTCTCTTCCAGCAGCGTCGCCGTCGGGATCATGCAGTCGTAGACCGCTTGCTCGAATCTGTTCACCAGGCTCACCCTTGCCGCGTACGCCAACCGGAATGGTAACTCTCGCGCGCATCGCGGGAGTACGGCGTCGGTGACACCCTGACGCGGACCTCGAGCTGCTTGTGCGGCTCCACCGTGGTCTTGCGCGTGCCCCCGTTCTCTTCGCCCCACAACAGTGTCAGGACATCGCCGATCTCGATATTCTGATCGACCACACCCAACGAGAGCGCTGTCCGCTCGTTGTAGCTGTAACCGCCGAACATGGAGTAGCCCACCACCTTGCCGCCCATCATTACGCTGTCGTAGCTGGAAGAGGCGTAGTTGGAGTTTGGGAAATCGAAGTACTTGTAGTTTTCGCCGCCGGGCTCCAGCAACGAGGCGAAAACCTTCAGCAGATCCTCGGCGTTCCAGGCGAAAGTAACCTTCTTGCGCTGCGGTTGCTGCGCGTGTTTCTGCAGCGCCTCGCGGCCAATGAACTCATGGTCGAACTTGACGAACGGGCCGTACCCGAGCGCATACGGGGTCAGGTAATAGTCCTCGATGTTACTGGAGACGAAACTGCCGCCGATCGAGCCCGTACCTTCGTAGCCGTTGGCCGGCAGCCACTCGCGATACTTCTTCATCGCCTCGCCGGTGTACACGGCAGGCAGCGGTGAGGGGATCCATCCCGATTCGAGCGTGTTGCTGGAATACGCGCGTGCGCCAACCTGCACCAGGCCGAAGTCCTTGCCGGCCTCGATGACTGCCTCCCGAATCTCATCGCCTTGCGCATACGGACCCCAGATTTCCAGTCCCGGCGCACCGGCCATGCCGTGGCGCAGGCAGCGGACCTTGCGACCTTTGATGTTGATCGTATCCATGGTGAAAAACTTCACGTCCGGCAGTGGCCCGCCGTTGAGCTTGGCCAGAATTTTGGCGGCATTCGGGCCTTGAATCTGGTAGCGATAGTGTCCGCGCACGACGGCTTTGCCCCGCGGGTGTGACGGGGAGCGGTCGTCGCGCACGAACTGGACTTTGTAGCCGCCCGTTTCGGCGTGAAACTGAATCCAGTTGACCGTGGGCGTACGTCCCACGAACAACAGCTCGTCCTTGTCGAGATAAAACAGAATGCCGTCCCCGATGACATAGCCGTCATGGCTGCAGGGAACCATCTGCTTCGCTTTGTTGGGCGTGAAGCCGGCGAAGCTGTTGATGGTCAGCGACGCGAGCAGCTTGACCGCGTCCGGCCCGGTTACGGTGATTTCCGCCATGTGGTGTGACTGATCAAAGAGTACGGCCGTTTCGCGCCAGCCACGCTGCTCACTGCGCCAATTACTGAACTCAATGGGCACGACGGGATAAACGTACGCTCCGACCTGGGAATTGCGCAGCAGCGCGACGGTATTGCCTGCGCTCTGCAGCAGACTTTCGAGACTTTGACGGCTCACGGTGCGACTACCTCTTACAGGTATAACTGTTTGTTGATCGGAATATTCTGCGCGCGGCAATAGGTTTCGTAGTGATTGATGAACCACCAGACATCCAGCGACTCGATGAACGCGCCCTGTTCGTCGAAGAAGTCGATGGGTCCTTCCATCCAGCCGAATAGCTTCACTCCCTGCGGATGGTCCGTTACGAGCGTGTGCACCAGGCCCGGGGTCTCATAGATGAAATCCCCGGGCCCGGCAACCCAGTCGTATTCGAGATATCGCGCGCTGCCCTGCAGGCAGATCATGACCACGGTGCCGTGATGCTTGTGGGTACCGACGACACCGGACTCCTTCATCCAGAGTATGTTGCTGAAGCGGTTGTTGCGGACGTCGAATGCGAGATGGCGAATCGCGACCCGCTCTCCGAAAGGCACCCAGGGACTTTCCTTTTCCGAGGAGCCCACGAAGCTGCCGGGCACCCCATGGCGTGCAATCACATCGCGGTAAAGCTCGGGCACATCGACAATCTTGTACGCCGTTGAGGGCGGCGCCATCATGGTGGTCTTGCTCTCTGGAGGCATGACTGGTTTCTCTTCAGGGCTGGAATTTGACTCGGACACTCGCGTACCACATGCGCGGGGGATTGTAGTAACCGGAGACTTCGCCGGCACCGTAGTTGGGCGAGCCGGCCGTGACGAAGCGGTTATTGGTCAGATTCGTGCCGCCGATGGCAAAGTCGTATTGATTATCCGGTCCCGCGTAGTGGATCGAAGCATCCAGCATGCGCGAGGCAGGCCGCCGCAGTTGCGGAGTGTTCAGCGAATCGTTGAACATTTCCGAAGTGTAGGTGAAGGCCGGGATGACGCGGATGCTGGCCTGGTTGGGCAGCAGGATGTCGTACTCCGGATTCAAAGTCGCCTTCCACCTGGGTGTCTTTGGCAGTCGTGCATCGAGCGGGCTGCCCGGCCCCTGCGCGCCGCAGATCGGCGGGCCGGCGGGACAGATGGTCGTGCCGTCGGGCAGGGCGTACTGTGGAATGTTAGCAACCGGGTTCACGTAGGTGTAGTAGGCATCGATGTACGAAACGGACCCGTTCAGCTTGAGGCCGGTGCCGCCGATGATTGACTGGAATTCGAGCTCCGCGCCCTTGATCTTCGCGTTGCCCGCGTTGGTATACACCGGCGAGATACCCTGTTGGATGTTTAACTGAATGCCGTTGTAATCCGTGTAGTACACCGCGGCGTTCGCGATCAGGTGACGGTCGAGCCACTCGGACTTCAAGCCGACCTCATACGTCTTCGAGTACTCAGGACCGTACTCCGCAGCCTTCGAAGTCGGGATGACGGCCGACAGACGAGTGGTCCAGCCGCCCGCCTTGAAACCCTTACCCCAACTCGCGTAGGCCATCACATCACTGTTGAAGTGGTACTGAACACCGAGCGTGGGATCGAAGATATGCCACGACTGGCTATCGGGCGTGGCCGGAAAATATCGCAAGTACGGCGTGCCGGGCGACCCCGCGTTCGGAATGATGTCCGTGAACGGTGGATTGGGTCCACATGGGTTCTGCCAGCAGGTGGAACCGAACGGGAAGGAGTTGAGATCACTCTGACCGCCGACGAAGTAGGCCTGAGCGGAGGTGAAGCGTCCACCTGCCGTGAAGCCCCAATGATCGCTGAGGTTGTAGTCCGCATGTACGAAGGCAGCATAGTTGACGTTTTCCACGTCGTTCGACACGTCATACACGTACAGCAAGGACTCGAACGGCACGTAGTCGTGCACATAGCCCGCCTCCTTGAAGTAGTAGAGGCCCGTGACGTAGTTAAGCCTGTTGTCAAACGCCTTGCCCAGGACCTGGATCTCTTCGGTTGCCTGCCATTGATGCTGGGCGTCCGTGACTTCCTGCATCGTCTCGGGCGTTCCGTCCAGATCCGTGCCGATATTCCACTTGATCTGCCGATAACCCGTGATGGATTTCAGTTGCAGGTCGCCGGTGAGGCTATAGGCACCCGTAACGGAGAACCCGAATACATCGTTGCGTGCAAAGTCGGGACCGTTTCCATAGGTCGTGTCGATGTTGCCGGTATTCGTCGCGGCATAGTTGAAAAGGAGCCGCGGTTGATTCGACCCGAGATACCCGGGCCCGGCCGTTCCCGCGTTGTAGGCGGGGTTGTAGACGGCCACGCCGTTGCTGGTTCCGGTTCCCACGAATCCTGCGCCGAGGAGCGGCGCGCCGCCAATGGATAACCCAGGAACGCGAGCGCGCGGCTGCGAACACAGGCCCGAAAAGAGCAGATTGTTTGGCGAGCCGACCGCGAACACACCGAAGGACGCATTGGAGACTGCCTGGTTGATCGTCGCGGCGTTGTTGCTGATGCAGAGGTTGTATAGCGTCGCGAACGTGGACGAAAGCAGATTGCCCTCGGTGACTCCGAGGATCGAAAGCGGCAGCGCCGTCTGATCCTCGTGGGACCAATCCCCCGTGAGCGTCACGGCGAGCTTGTCGGACGCGTTCCATAGGATCTTCGCGCGCATGGACGTGACGCCCGTACCGCCGAAATTGTCGGAGGTCTGATAGCCGGCCTTTGGATAGACCGTCTGAGGATCCACGACGAACGGTGTGGAGCCGTTTATGGAGCTGGTAGGGTACGGTATTACTCTCTGCCAGCCAGTCTGATTTTGGGACGCAACCGTAATGCTGGTCAGCAGCGTGTCCTGGATGATGGGGATGTCCGCCGTAAACGACACGTCGCGGCGGTTGTACTTGCCGCCTACTGCCTCGGCGATGACTCGAAACTCATTGCCCGGCGTATGGGTCACAATGCTGATCGCGCCGCCGATGGTGTTTGCGCCGAACAGCGTTCCCTGTGGGCCCTTCAGGATCTCGACACGATCCACGTCAAGCAGGTTGAGGTTAGATCCGATCGTGCGTGCGAGGAACACGCCGTCGAGATACACGCCGACACCGGGGTTCAGGTTGAAAGCGAAGTCATCCTGACCGATGCCGCGGATGGAGGCGGAGAGTACCGATCGATCGCCTGAGAACGGCGATCCGGCGTCGAGATTCACACCCGGAGTGAGGTTTGAGAGAGCATGGACATCCGTGACTCCCTTCGCCTGCAGCATCTCGGAAGTGAAGGCGGAGATGGCAATGGGCACGCTCTGGATGTTCGCGGAGCGTCTCTGCGCCGTCACGACGACTTCCTGCAGTTGCGCCTCCTGCGCCATTGCAGTCGCACAGAGCAGTCCGATGCCTGCGCAGCAGGCTGCCATGCGCAAGTATGCGCGGCAGTTATTCACGAATGACCCGTTCATCTTCGCGTTCCCCCTTTTAGCCGACGATTAGCCGCGATGCTCCTCGAGCATCACGAGTTCCGTCCAACCACCGTCAATGACGGATTCGGACGCTGTGCCGATTTGAGACCCGGCAGATTCAGACTGTCTTTTACTGGATTCGCATGCTCGCGCATGAGTGCTTCCACGCGCGCACCTTCCCCCCGCTCGATCGCCTCCACGATGTAATGATGTTGACGATGCGCATATAACAGCATGTCGAACATCCGCGCGAGATTGGTGTTGTCGAAAGCGACCGCCTGCGGACCTACGAAGGGAATGCGGGCGTTGCGCTCGAGAGTCTGCTCGATCATCGGACTGCGTGCTTCACGGACGATCAGAGTGTGAAGCCGGGCGTTCATATCCGCATAGAGGGCCTCGTCGCTCGCTTCGATGTGCCCTTTGCTGAAAATCCGGTCTCCGTCCGTGAGGCACAGATGCAACTCATTGCACAGAGCCCTGGAGGCGCCGCGTTCCGCCACGCGTCGGGCGGCCAATCCTTCTATCAAGCCGCGCAGATCGATTGCGTCCAGGATATCTGCCGTGCTGCTTTTCTTGACGACATAGCCACGTGTTTGATGCTCGACCAGCAGCCCTTCCTGCGCGAGCACCGGCAGTGCCTGCCGGATGGGCGTCCGGGACATTCCGAGGTGCTCAGCGAGCGGCGCTTCGGCCACCCGTTGTCCGGCGGTGAGTTTGCCCTGCAGAATCATTTCGCGGATCCGCACGAGAGCCCGTGTCTGTTGGTTGTTCATCGCGCGACGGTGCTTTTTTTGCTTGCCGGAGCGTACAGCTCCGATGCGTACCGACGCGCGGACCACAGTGCAGAATTTCTGACCTTGAGCGCAGCACCAGCCCTTCGCCGGTCATATTGCATCCCATCGTAGGACAACTGGATCCCGTCGGCGCCCAGGTGCGGTTGCAGGTTAGACGAGAATTCTTGCGCTGTGATCCGCGCTGCGCGCCAATCCGCGCGCTAAGCTGCACTCACTCAGTCCGCGCAATTCAGCCGCGGCGCGGGCGGGTGCGCCGTAGTGCAGGAGAATCGTCATCAATACTTCAGTCAAGGCCAGGAGCTTTCCACTGCCCAGTTCGTTGCGGGTGATTCCGGGCACTGAGCAGGCGCAGGCGGCTTATCCTTACTACACCCAATTCACGCCCTCCGACGACAATCGCTTCTGGTTCTACAACTCGATGCACTTTCCAGAGCCCATGTCGGCATTTGACATGGTGACAGCGGAGGCGGCCTACTGCGCGTTGGGCTCATCGACCACCCGGGTTCACTGCATCCCGACAACGCTCGGTATCGATCATCGCATCATCAATGGCCGCGTCTACATCGGCGGCAACGCGGTCACCGATCCCGCGCAGATCGCGCGACGCACCACCGAATTCCAGCAGCGCGCGTTCTATTATTACGAGAACTGGGAGCGCTTGTACGCCCAGTGGCGCGACAAGATGTTGGCTCTGATCCGCGACGCGCGGGCGCTGCCCAAGCTCGCGCTGCCCGAATTCGAGCCTCTGGAGCACGTGCACGCCGGGCGCGGCGTCGCTTCGAATCACTATCTGCTCGATGTCTACCAGAAGACACTCGAGGGATACTTTCGAATGTGGCATCACCACTTCGAGTTTCTGCTGCTGGGGTATGGGGCCTACCTGAGCTTCTTCGGCTTCTGCAAAAAGGCATTTCCCGAGATCAGCGACCAGACCGTCGCGCGCATGGTTGCCGGCATCGAGGCGGAGATCTTCCGTCCGGACGAGGAGCTGCGGCGGCTCGCGCGCTGCGCCGTGGAGTTGGGAGTGGAGGGGCAGTTCCAGGAAGGGATGTCGGCCCAGGCGATCATCGAGTCGCTGCAATGCAGCGGCGCGCCCGGCAAGTCCTGGCTTGGGGAGCTCGAAACCTCGCGCGAGCCCTGGTTCAACATCAATGTAGGCGACGGCTTCTATCACTATCACCGCTCCTGGAACGATGACCTGTCCATGCCGTTTGCCGGCCTGCCCGGTTACATCGCGCGGCTAAAAGCGGGGGAATCCCTCGAACGGCCGGTTAATAAATTACAGGCGGAGCGCCGTGAGCTCATTGCGGAGTATCGCGAGCTGTTGAGCTCGGACGATGAGCGCGCCGCCTACGACCAGATGATCACGCTCGCGCACCGCGTGTTTCCCTATGTGGAAGGCCACAAGTTCTATTGCGAGCACTGGTACACCAACCTGTTCTTCAACAAGATCCGGGAGTTTGGCGCCTTGCTGGCCACGCATGGCTTCTTCGCGAACCAGGAAGACGTCTTCCAACTGACGCATTACGAGGTCGAGGCGGCTATCATCGATCTCATGACATCCTGGTCCAACGGCTCGCCGCCGCGGGGACCCGAGCGTTGGCCGCGAATCGTCGCGGAGCGAAAGGCCGCGATAGCCGAGTGGGCAAAGCACGATACCCCTCCAGCCCTCGGCCCCGTTCCTGACATCATCGATGACCCCGCCATCGTCATGCTGTGGGGTATCACGAGTGAGACCCTCGATACCTGGCTGAACGCCGATGGTGAGGGCTCGGGTAACGAGATCAAGGGCTTCGCTGCTTCCAGCGGGGTGGTTGAAGGCCCCGCACGCGTCGTGAAGTCAGTAGAGGAGATCGGGCGCCTGCAGAAGGGGGACATTCTCGTGTGCCAGGTCACCAATCCCACCTGGGCACCGATTTTCCAGAAAATCGCAGGGGCCGTATCCGACATCGGCGGTTCGATGAGTCACGCCGCCATTGTGGCGCGAGAGTTTTCGCTTCCGGCCGTCGTTGGTACGGGCACGGCCACCTCACGGATCAAGGACGGCCAACGTATCCGCGTCGACGGCGGTCGCGGAATTGTCACAATCCTCCAGTAGGGCTGCAATGGGCGCTCTTGGGAACGTCAGCTGGTTCGCGGATATCGGACTCAACGATCGTCCAACTGTCGGGGGTAAGGGCGGCAGTCTCGGCGAGTTGCTGCGCGCGGGAGTTGCCGTCCCGCCTGGATTCGTGGTTCGGACACAGGCTTTCGAGAGCTTCCTCGAGGTGCTGGAGCGCGAGTCACCTATACGTGCGGCCGTTGAAGCGCTGCGTGCAGAAGATCTCGAAGCCATCACCGCATGTTCGAAGTTGGTTCGAGCGAGGGTGGAGGAGGCGGCGCTGCCGCCGCTCGTCGCGGCGGACGTTTCGGCCGCATACACGCAACTCTGTCATGAAAGTGCCGCACGCCCGGTGGCCGTCCGCTCCTCCGCGACTACCGAGGACGCGAGTGATGCCAGTTTCGCCGGTCTTCAGGATACGTATCTTTGGGTCAACTCCTGGAATGAGACGCACAGACGGGTGCGCAGCTGCTGGGCCAGCCTGTATTCGGTGGAGTCGATCTGCTATCGCCGCAGGCTCGGTTTTCCCGAAGCCGGTGTCGCAATGGCGGTGGTCGTTCAAGCTATGGTCGATGCGCGCTCCGCGGGAGTGATGTTTACTCGTAGCCCGACGACGGGCGATCGATCGGTAATCACAATCGAGGGCGCCTGGGGGCTCGGGTCGGCAGTAGTGGGGGGCGAGGTGACGCCGGATCGCTGGGTTGTAGGGAAGATTACGGGCGAAATTGCGGTGCGTGAGATGTCCGAGAAGAAAATAAAACATGTCCCGCTGTCCGCCGGCGGCATCGAGGCCGTTGCGGTGGAGCCGGAGTTGGTGCGGGAAAGTTGCCTGAGCGATGCGGAGCTACAGACACTCAGGGGTTTGGCGCGGAAAGTGGAGCGGCACTACGGGCGCGCGCAGGATATTGAGTGGGCGGTCGATCGGCATAGCGGTGAGATTCTTCTTTTGCAGAGCCGTCCGGAGACCGTTTGGTCACGAAAGGACGCGGCGCCCGTCGCACGCGCAGCCGACAATCCCCTGGAGCACGTGATGTCGATCTTTGGAGGCCGCCGGTGACGTTGACGGCCAAGGATGTCGCGCAGATCACGCGGCTGCTGGAGGAGTCCAATTTCGATGAGTTGTACCTCGAGTTGGACGGGCTCAAGCTGAGTTTGCGGCGCGGAGCGGGCGCACAGCTGCAGCCGCTCGGGAATGGCGGCGGGTCGGTATCCGCTGCCCCGGGGATCAACTCGACGCGACAGGGCGGGTCAGCCTCGGCGGCCGGGTTAGCCGAAACCGCGGGGCCAGCGGTAGTGGGCGGGTCAACCGCAGCCGGCGGGCCAGCCACAGCGGCCGGGTCAGCCACAGGGGCCGGGTCAGCCACAGGGGGCGAGCCAAGCCTATCGGGCGGGCCACCGGCATCCGCCGACGACCCCAACAACGTGAGCGTGTCAGCACCTCTGCTCGGCACTTTCTATCGGGCCCCCAAGCCGGGCGCGGCCCCTTTTGTTGAAATCGGCTCGCAGGTGGAAGAGGACACCATCATCGGCATCATTGAAGTGATGAAGTTGATGAATACCGTGCGCGCGGGTGTACGCGGCAAAGTGACTCAGATCCTCTGCCGGGATGGAGCCCTGGTGGAGTATGGGGAAATACTGATGCGCGTGGGTAAGCCTGATGCGCGTGGGTAAACCGGGTTAGCCGTGGAAATTCGGCGCATCCTCGTTGCGAATCGCGGTGAAATTGCCGCGCGAATCATTCGCACCTGCCGCAAGCTCGGCATCGAAACGGTACTTGCCGCCTCCGAAGCCGATCGCGATTCGGTACCCGCGCGCTTAGCGGACCGCACGGTGTGCATCGGTCCGTCCCGCCCCAGCGAAAGCTATCTGCGAGTCGAGACAATCGTACAGGCCGCACTCGGAGTTCGAGCCGATGCGATCCATCCGGGATACGGGTTCCTATCCGAGCGCGCCGCGCTTGCGCGCTTGTGCGAGCAGCAGGGTGTCATCTTCATTGGCCCGACAGCCACACAGATTGAGGCGGTGGGTGACAAGCTACGCGCCCGATCCGAGGCGCAGGCAGCCAACGTCGCCGTCGTTCCGGGAGGGGCAGTGGAGTCCGTCGAAGCGGCTCTGTCTCTCGCGCGACACATCGGTACACCAATCCTGGTCAAAGCGGTTGGTGGCGGCGGTGGCCGTGGAATGAAGCTAATAGATCGCCTGGAGGATCTGCCGCACGCTATCGAGTTGGCGGCCGCGGAAGCAGGCGCGGCATTCGGCGACGCCCGCGTCTACCTCGAGCGCTTCGTAACTCACGGACGACATGTTGAGGTGCAGGTGCTCGGTGATGGCCATGGAGGCGTCATCCACCTGGGCGAGCGCGACTGTTCCGTGCAGCGCCGGTATCAGAAGCTCCTGGAAGAGTCCCCGGCGCCGGGGCTGGCCGACGAGTTTCGTCATCAACTCCATGAAGCGGCCGTGCGCTTCGCTAAGCGCCTTGCGTATCGGGGCGCGGGGACCGTGGAATTCCTGGTCGACTCTCATAGCGACCGGTTCTATTTCCTCGAGATGAACGCGCGTATCCAGGTCGAGCATCCCGTTACGGAGGCCCTGACGGGCGTGGACCTCGTGGCTGAACAGATCGCAATTGCCTCCGGCACCGGGATTCGACTGACTCAGTCTGACATCCGCGCGCAGGGTTGCGCCATGGAATGCCGCATCAACGCCGAGGATCCTGACCGCGAGTTCCAACCGAGCCCTGGGGTCGTGCGCGATGTAGCGTGGCCGTCCGGACCAGGCATTCGTGTCGACACCCACATTGCCGCTGGTTCGCGCGTACCGCCGTTTTACGACTCGCTTCTGGCTAAAGTCATTGCGCACGCTACAACGCGTACATTGGCTCTGCAGTTGCTGCAGAGGGCCCTTGCGGCAAGCCGGGTCGAGGGCATTCACACCAATCTGGCCTTCCATGCCGCGGTACTGAAAGACCCAGAATTTCAGGCTGGTGGAGTGGACACGGGATTCCTTGGACGACTACTCGAGCGTTCACACCTAGAAAAGGAGGCTGGCGTACGTGGCTGAGATCGATCTGGTGGATACGTCACTTCGCGATGGTAACCAGTGCCTTTGGGGTGCCCTTGGAATTGACACTGCAAAGACGCTAACGATTGCTCCCGTAATGGATCGTGTTGGCTACAAGGCGATTGATTTCACTACGTCCACCCATATGGGCGTTGCTGTGCGCTACAAACGCGAGGATCCGTGGGAGCGCATCCGACTCATGGCAGCGGCCACGCCACGCACGCCGCTGCAGTTTATGTCCACGGGCTTTCGCTTCATCTCCTGGGAGACCGCCAGCCCGGAATTCATGGCTCTCGCCTTCACCGTGCTCGCACGTAACGGCATTCGCCGCTTCTGCCTCGCCGATCCAATGAACGATGCGGATTCGAATATCGCCTGCGCTCGAATGGTGAAGCAGGGGGGCGGTGAGTATGTAATCGCAGCATTGGTATTCACGGTGAGTCCCGTTCACGATGACGCCTACTACGCCCAGAGGGCCCGCAAACTGGCGTCGAGCCCCGATATCGACGCCCTGTACATCAAGGATCCGGGCGGCCTGCTCGCGCCGAAGCGCGCTGCCACGCTCATTCCAGCGATCAAGGCGCTGATCGGTGCGAAGCCGCTCGAGTTACATTCGCACTGTACGCTGGGCCTGGGAGAGCTGCTCTATCTGGACGCTGTTGACTACGGTGTCAGGACACTACAGTGCGCCTCCGGAGCCACCGGGGATGGGATCTCAAATCCCCCTTCGGAGCGGATCGTTTCCAACTTGCGCGCGCTGGGCCATACGGTTCACGTCGACCGGGATGCGTTGGCACAAGTTGCCGGCTACTTCACCCTGATTGCTGAAGCGGAAGGGCTTCCCGCCGGCAAGCCGCAGGGATTCGACGCCGGCTATCTGCGTCATCAATTGCCTGGTGGCATGATCGGCACCATGCGCCGGCAGCTCGCGGAGAGCCGCCTGGCCCACCTCGAAGCGGCCGTCATCGAGGAGTTGGGTCAAGTACGCGAGGAGCTGGGCTGGCCGATTGTCATGACGCCCTTTGCACAGATTCTCATGACCCAGGCATTCATGAATGTGACCGGCCGGGAGCGCTATGCGGTCGTTCCAGACGAGGTCATCCGTTACGCTCTGGGGCGGTTCGGCAGACCTAACACACCCATTGACGCGCGCGTGATGCACCGGATCGAATCCCTGCCGCGCACGCAAGAGCTGCGCGAGGAGCCGCCGATGGCGCCACTCGAGGTACTGCGCCGGCAGCTTGGACCAGGACTTTCGGACGAGGAGTTTCTCCTACGTGCCACCATGCCGGCCGGTCAGGTGGATGCCATGATTGCGGCAGGACCCGCCAGCCGCCACTACGATGCGGCGATCCAACCGGCGCTGAGCCTCATTCAAAAGCTGACCGCGGCACGCGACCTGACACACGTCTCGGTGGAGAAGGCGGGGTTTCGTCTGGAGCTGCGACGCACCGCGTCCATGAATGCGCAAACATGATGGCCGCGGTCGCGGGGGAATTTTCGGCAGGGGAGCGTGAGCGGATCAAAGGCTTTTTGTTCGATGTGGACGGGACCCTGTTGTTGAGTGATCGGTCGCTGGCGGGGTATGAGTTGTTGCCCGGAGCGGTCGAAGTTCTGGGTGCCCTGAAACAGCGCTCTGTTCCTTTCGCGCTGCTCACGAACGGCAGCGCTTACCCGCCCCAGGAGCAGGCGGCGAAGTTGCGCGGAATCGGGCTGCCGATTGAGGACTCGCAGATGATCACGCCATCCAGTGTGATGGCCGATCACGGGTCGCGGCTGGGGATGAAACGTGTGCTCGTACTGGGTACACAGGGCGTTGGGCAGGCGCTGAGAGATAATGGGATCCAGACGGTGTACACCGGAGAGCCTCATACCAGCCAGGTCGATGCTGTCTATGTAGGCTGGCATCCGGACTGCGGTATGAAGGACATCGAGGCTGCATGTGATGCAATCTGGAATGGAGCAAAACTCTACGCCGCTTCCGATGTACCGTTCTTCGCAACCAAGCAGGGGAGGACGATCGGCTATACGTTTGCGATCCTCGGTGCGATCCGCAGGCTCACCAAAGCCCCCGTTATCATCACCGGCAAACCATCGCTGCGCGCATTGCGATTCGTCGCAAACAGGCTGGGCGTCGCAGTGCGCAGAATGTGTGTCGTGGGGGACGATCCGATCGTTGAGGCCGTGATGGCGCGGCGCGCAGGCGCCACGATGTTCGCTGTCACAACAGGGACTACTTCACTCGAAGAGTGGCTGCAGCAGCCCGCGATGCGCCGGCCGCATCGTGTTCTCGATGGTCTCCTTGATCTGTTGAAGAACGAAATTGAGGTCCCGTGAGATCGCGCTTGAGGTCCCGCGCCTGATGCCCCGCGGGAGGTGCCGGGTAAGGTGCCGGGGCAGGTGCCGTGAGCGATGCCGCGCGCGAGGTGCCGCCTAGGGCGCGGCGTGAGGTGCCGTGAGCGATGCCGCGTGAGGCGCTCTGATCAGTGTCTTGCCCGGCTGAAGCCGCTGCGGTATTGGAGCGGGGATTGTCCGAACCGCTGACGAAAGCGGCGCGCGAAGTGACTTGGATCCGCGAATCCACAACGAGCTGCGACTTCGGCAACGGGGAGATCGAACAGCTGTGCGTCGCTCAACATCTCACGGGCGCGGCCGAGACGCAATTCCATCAGCCGTTCTACAAAGGTCGTGCGCGCGCCGGCAAACACGTAATGCACGCTGCGCGTGCTGATTCCGTGTTCCGCGGCGACTGCGAGCGGTGACAGATCAGCTTCATGCAAGCGGTTCCGCAGGGTGCGCAGCAGCTGATTGAACAGGATAGGGCGCGGCGATGATATTTCGGGCTCGGGTCCGATCGCCAGTTTCAACAGTGTCGCGATGGATTCTGCAATTTCATCTGAGGGCAGTGCCTGCTTGTCGCACGAGTTGATGTCCAGGCTCGCAACGGCGGCGCACAAAGCGGCGCTCCAACCCCCCGAGCTGAAGAGCTGTGCCGCGTGACGTTCCGGTTGCGCAATCCACCTTCTCAACCAGTCGGCAGGTAGCCGCAGCGCCATGGCTCGCGTAGGGTGTGGACATTCGAGCTCGTAGGGCTCGGTGGAGTCGATCAACACGCATTCCCCTGGACCCACGCGCACTTCACGTCCCAACTGCTGATACGTGACGTGGCCGGCCCGTAGTTGCATCAACATGAACATGGGCGCGCGCATGCGGGCAATCTTCGCCTTTGTACGCCGAACCAGCTGTATATCGGCCTCCAGGAAGTTAGCGGTCGCGGGGCCGAGGTCTACCTGGTCGAGTGAAGCGTGAAAGCGATCGCGCATGGGCGTATCGATTTCGAGCTCGAGAAATTGATCGCACACGGTGTCTATCCAGTAGGCAAGTGCCTCTGGTTGGCCCACCTCGCTGGTGGACCAGTGGCGTGGCGCTGGCGCGTCGAGTCGTACCCCCATCTTCGGACCCCCTAGCAGCTGCATCTAAATGCTGACGCGGTATCGAGCTTTCTGCAACCCGTCGCGCCGGCCTGCCCATCACTGGGTCGCGGCCATACTGTTTTCAGTAGAAAACAATGTATTACGTGATAAACCTACTGTAGTACTGCTCGGGCTGCGGCGCTGATGCGGGCCTCGTCCGGGAGCACATGTGCCTCGAGTGGCTCACTGTACGGAACAGTCGTATCAGCCGCCGTGACTTGCACGACGGGGGCTTTTAACGCCTTGAAACGATGTTCAGCGATGTCGGCGGCGATCAGGGCGGTCACCGATGCATGGCGCGGCGCCTGATCCACCAAGACGACGCGACCCGTCTTGTCCACAGATTTCAAGATCGTTTCCAGGTCGAGCGGCGCAACCGTGCGCGGATCGATCACTTCGGCGTTGATCCCTTCCTTGGCAAGCATCTTCGCGGCAGCAAGCGCGCGAGGCACCATCCAGCCCGTTGCAACTATCGTTACGTCGCCGCCGGCGCGCCGAACTTCGGCTTTTCCGAACGGTACCAGATATTCTCCATCTGGAACTTCGCCCTGTTCCAGCGTCAGCATGTAGTGGTGCAGATACACGACCGGGTTGTCGTCCCGGATTGCCGTGGCCATCAATCCCTTGGCATCCGCCGGCGTGGACGGAGCGACGACTTTGAGTCCCGGAACGCCCATGAACAGCGCGGTGAGCGATCCGGTGTGCTGTCCCGCCCACCCCGCCGTAAATCCGTACCCGGCTTTGAGCACCAACGGGACTTTCACCTGCCCGCCCGACATGTAGCGGAATCTAGGCGCCTCGTTGACGACCTGGTCCATCGCGACGAGCATGAATTCCGCCATGTAGAGTTCCACGACGGGCCGTAACCCGGCCATGGCGGCGCCGATGGCGATTCCGATCTCGGCAGTCTCGGAGATCGGCGTGACGCGCACGCGATCCGCGCCGTACGCGGCCACGAACTCGTGATTTTCCGTCGTCGCGAGGTTCTGGCCGAAATACAACACGTCAGGGTCGCGCCGCATTTCCTGGTGAATTCCAGCGTCAATCGCGGCGACATAGGGCATTTGTGCCATGAGAGTCTCCTAGTTCGCGCAGGCCTTGCCTGCTCACCGTCGGCAAGCGGCTTTGCGGGATTTTGTCGTCGTAAAAGGCGAAGCGATCCAGGGTGTGCCCGCGGCCCACCCGTGCAACGCATGCGTTGCGCTCTTCCAGCGACTTACGCGAAGTTATACTCAAGTGCGGACTCGACCTTTGGGAACGGGCTGTTCAGTGCGAACGTCACGGCGCCCTGCATCTCGTTCGCAACGAGCGAAGAGATCTCATCCGCTTTCGCGGCAGTGAGGGTGCCGTTCTGAACCAGCGCGGCGCGGAATCGCGGGACCGGATCGCCACGCAACGCTGCTTCGTACTCTTCGCGCCTGCCAAACACAGTGATTGCCTCGTGCTCGGGGTAATGAAGCGGTACGCCCGGCGGTGCGATGATGTTGCCGTGGGCGGATAACCGATACACCTTCGATTCCACGAGAGTCGGCCCCTGACCTGCGCGCGCACGCTCAATTGCTTCGCCAACACTCTGGTAGACAGCCAGAGGATCCGTGCCGTCCACCGTAACACCGGGCATGACGTATGACCTTGCTTTCACGGCGAGGGGCTCGCCGGCCGCAGCATTCGCGTCTTCCTGCGCTGATGTGGTGACTACGTTGTACCCGTTGTTCTCCATGACGAATACGACCGGCAGCTTCCATAGCGAGGCAATATTGAGTGTTTCGTGGAATGCACCCTGTTTCGATGCCCCGTCACCGAAGAAGCTCAGGACGACATTGCCCTTTCTGCGTATCTGCGCAGCCCACGCCGCCCCCGCGGCGTGCGGGATACCCGCACCAACTATCCCGGATGTTCCGAGAAATCCGCGCTTTACATCAGTCAGATGCATGGAGCCACCCAGCCCTTTGCACAGCCCGTCTGCCCGTCCATAGACTTCGGCCATCATGGCTCTGGGATCGCTACCGAGAACCAATGGGTAGCCGTGGCATCGGTAAGTGGCAAGCGCCGCGTCGCCCTCACGAAAATGGCTGAGTGAGCCGACAATTGAGGCTTCCGCGCCATCTGCGAGATGAGTATGACCGCGGATCACCCCCGGATGATCTGTGAACGTCTTTTTTACTCTTTCTTCAAAAGTTCGAATGCGCAGCATCTGGGTGAACATCCAGATCTGCCGCTCAGCATCGGGTAGCTGTACGCTCATGTGATCCCCTCGCATTAAGTTTGCGGTGACGTCCGTGCGCGTTCCGTCGTTTCCCATTTCTCGCGTGCCGCGGCAACGACTTGCTTCGTTTTCGCGAACGCTTGCGTGGCAGCGGTCTCCAAAGGCCACTTGCGGATGTATTCGTTCAGTACTTCCACACCGACAGGTCCATCATAGCCCTGCGTCCAGAGCGCCTGAAGGAATGCCGCAATATCAAACTCTCCATCACCGGGCAGAAGCCGTTTGTTGACGACGGAATCATGTAAGTTCACCGGCATCGCCAGCGTGCCGTCGTTGATTTCAACGCCGAGCGGAATATCGCGCGGGATCTTACGTACGATATCTTCCGGTTGGGTCGCGGTTCGTTGCAGATGCAGATTATCCAGCATGATGCCGCCGTTCCTCGCCCCGGATCCGCGGCAGATAGCGAGAACCTGGTCCAGCGAGGGTGCGCGGGAGAACTGCGCCGGAAGCATTTCGAACAGTACGTTGGTGCCACGCTCCGCGGCTTGCCGGCATAGCAGGCCGAACTCTTCCGACATGACCGCAATGTCCGCGCAGTCGTTGTTGAGGTCGCCGATCTTGATGTGACGCGCGGTCAGGCCCTCGGCCGCGTCGAGCAGCAGCTTGCGGGTCTGATCCGAAACCACTCTGCGCTGGTCGGTACAGAACCAGTCCAACAGCCATTCGACTTCGACCTGTGTAATGCCGTTGTCGTCCAGAATGCGTTTCATCTCCCGAAAGCTGTATTTTGTGATGATTGCGGCGATGTCGGTATGCCAGAAGCCCATTGCGGTGAATCCAGCCCTGGCCGCAGTTTCAACCCGCACGCGGAAGTCGTGGAGGCAGCGCTGCTCGCCCATCGGGTCCGCCCCGACGGCAAGGGTCCAGTACGATCCGAGAAGTTGAATCTGCTTTGTCATACGCCTCCTCCTGCGCAGGCGTTCGCCTGCTCACCGTCGGTCCGGGGCAGCCCTTGCGGGATGCCCGTGCAACGCATGCGTTGCACCCTTCGCCTGCTCACCGTCGGTCCGGGGCAGCCTTGCGGGACTGCCCATGCAACGCGTGCGTTGCAAACTTCGTTACTTCGAGCGCCAGAGATCACCTTCGAGGAGTTCCACCAGGTAGGCGAGGAATTCCGAAGCCAGGCGGCCGTCTGCCACCCGGTGATCCACCGTGAGCGTCAGCTGCGATAGCGGCCTAGGCTGTATTTCGCCATCGACGATGACGACGCAATCCCGCTGTCTACCGACGGCGAGAATGGCCGATTGAGGTGGATTGATAATGGCGTTGAAGCGATCCGGGCCACGCGCGCCAAGGTTCGACAGACTGAACGTAGCGCCTTCCAACTCCTCGCGCTTCAACGTGCCGTGTAGCGCGCGTTCGACAGTGTCGCTGCGCATGCGCGCCAGCTCAATGAGCCCGACTTGCTCAATTCGATGGAACACGGGAACGAGCAAGCCATTCTCAACCGCAACGACGAGCCCGATGTGAGCGCCGTTCGCAGGCACAATACGCGCCTCGGGCGAGTCAGGGTCGCCCGAGAACGTTGCATTCAACGCAGGGAAGGAGAGGAGGGCGCGTGCGATGGCCTGTAGCAGGAAGTCGTTGACAGATGGCTTCACGGTCCCGGATGGAATGCCTGTGCAGAGCTTCGCGCGTTGCGCATGGAGGGCAGACCAGTCAACGGCTCGCTCGAGCGTGAATTGGGGGATGGTGGCATTGCTCAATGTCATGGAGCGCGCGAGGGCTCGTCGCATGTTGGAGAGCGGCTGAGCTGGTGATGGCCCCCCGGTACTCGCCTGCGCGCCACTGGCTGTCCGCGCCTGCGGCCCAGCGCCTATCTGTGCGCCAGCCCCCGTGCCCGTCCGCGCCTGCGGCCCAGCGCCTATCTGTGCCCCACTGCCTGTCCGCGCCTGCGGCCTAGTGCCTATCTGTGCCCCACTGCCTGTCCGCGCCTGCGGCCCAGTGCCTATCTGTGCCCCAGTCACTGTTTGCGCGCCAGTTCCGGTCTGCGTCTCAACGCCTGTGTCCGGCGCGGTGCCATCTGTTCTCGCAGACTGCGCTTCGATCGCGCGCCGCACGTCCATCAGTTGCACGCGTCCACGCGGACCGGTTCCGGTAACCCGCCGGAGATCCACGGCATGCTCCGTGGCAACACGCCGGGCCAACGGGGAACTCCTGATGCGGCCAGTCGCGCCGGCCGCCGCCGATGGCAAAGACGGTGTTGATGTAGTGGCAAATCCCGGCGGTGCCCGTATGGCTCTCTCGGGCCGCGCCCGTGGTGCCGCCGACCCATGCTCATCACTCTCCAGCCACGCAATCCGGTCGCCGACCTGCGCCTCCTGATCGGCCTGTAACAGGATCTCAACCAGCCGCCCACTCTGGGTCGATTCGATCTCGACAACCGACTTCTCCGTTTCGAGCTCGAGTAGCGGTTCTCCCTCTTTGACCAGATCCCCGACGTTCTTCAGCCAGCGGACGAGTCGGGCGTTCTCCATCACCAGGCCGACTTTGGGAATTTCCACTGCCACCAACGCCACTGTTGTCTCCGGACGGCGCTCAGCTAGATAAGTCGCGCACGGCACGTACGATGTGCGGTGTGCCAGGCAGGAGCGCTCGCTCCAGCTCCGGCGCGAAGGGTATCGGCGAGAACGGGCAGCCCACGCGCGTGACAGGCGCGTCCAACTCATCAAACAGCTCACTGCCAATTCGCGCTGCAATCTCCGCCCCCACGCCACCACTCTGAACTGCCTCGTGCGCGATCACAACGCGATGGGTTTTCGACACCGACTCCGCAACAGTCGCCATGTCGAGTGGTACCAACGTGCGCAGATCAATCACCTCAGCCGAGATGCCCGACCGGGAAAGCTCGTCCGCAGCCTCGAGTGCGCTGCGGACCATGGCTGAATAAGCAATCACCGTAACGTCCGTGCCGCCCCGTGCGACACGCGCCTTGCCGATTTGCGGCAGCTCGGCATTCTCGATCAATGCCTCCTTCATGGCATATAGTCGCTTATGCTCTATAAACAACACCGGATCGCCAAGCCGGATGGCGCTTTTCAGCAAGCCGTACGCCTCGGCAGGCGAGGAGGGCGTAACAACGACGAGTCCGGGAACGTGAGTGAACCATGCTTCCAGGCTCTGCGAATGCTGAGCTGCTGCGCCGCCGGCTGCCCCCGCCTGCGTGCGCACAACCAGGGGCACCGCCAGTTGTCCGCCGGACATGTAGCGATACTTGGCGCTCTGGTTGACCAGGCAATCGAGCGCCAACGTGGCGAAATCGATGAACATGATCTCCAGCACCGGACGGAGGCCGCAGAGCGCAGCACCAGTGGCAACACCGGTGATTGCGGCTTCACTGATAGGCGTGTTGCGCACACGCTGGGCCCCGTGCTTCTGGGCGAGGCCGTTCGTAACTCCGAACGCACCTCCTGCCGCGACATCTTCACCCAATAGATACACAGCGGGATCGCGCTCCAGCTCCTCATCGAGCGCACGCCGTAGAATTTCAATAAACGTGTTACTCACGCATGCTAACCCGTTATCCCGGCCAAAGAGGGAGCGCTGTAGACGTACTCGAGCACCCCAGCAGGGTCTGGTGCCGGCTCGGCACGCGCGCGCGCAACCGCCTCTAGCACCTCTTGCTTGGCCTCCTCAACGATAGCGTCGAGATCACGCTCCTGCACCCCGCGTTCAATCAGGTGGCGTTTCAGACGCTCAATGGGGCACTTTCCCTTTGTGGCCGCGAGCTCTTCCTTCGAGCGGTAGTGTTGGGCATCCCCGACGAAGTGGCCGGCCATGCGATACGTCATGCATTCAAGGAGAAACGGTCCTGACCCTCGGCGCAGCCCGGCGATAACATCGCCGGCCTCGGCGTGTACGGCGAGCAGATCGTTGCCGTCAATCGTCTTTGCCGGCATACCATACGGAACTGCGAAAGCGCTCACCAGCTTCACGTTTGAGTGTTCCTCACGGCTGGTAAACTCCGCATACCCATTGTTTTCACACACGAACAGAATGGGGAGCTTCCAGAGGACTGCGAGGTTCACTGTTTCGTGGAAGACACCCGCGCCCGTAGCGCCATCACCGAAGAAGACGACGCTGATGCTGGCTTCACCTTTGGCCTGAGCGGCCCACGCGGCGCCAGCCGCAAGTGCCAGGTTGCCTCCAACTACTCCGGTCGCACCAAGGACGCCGTTAGCCACATCGACCAAATGCATCGAGCCGCCACGACCGCGGCACAAACCGCTGGCACGGCCGAGGATTTCCGCAAAGGTGCGCTGTAGATCACTACCCTTTGCGAGGGTATGGCCGTGCCCCCTATGGCTCGTGAAGAGCGTGTCAGAACGGGTGAGATGAGCGCATACGCCGACAGCCACTGCTTCCTGACCTGTCGACAGGTGGGGAAATCCAGGGACTTCGCCTGCGGCCGCAAGCCGTTGCACCTGACCCTCGAATATCCGGATACGCCACAGGGCGCGATACATCCGCTTCCAGTCACTCAGGGTCGGTGCGGCGGGCTCGTTCACGCTAAGCGTCTCACTTCCGAGCTCCTGGGGCGTGCGCGATGCCGCCCGGGTAATTCCCTCGATTATATCGGCGCGGGCGCTGACCTTTCCCCTAAGAGGGAAATCCGAGTTGCCCGACGATGCAACGCATCACGAAGCTACGCCATCTGCGAGTGCGTAGGCTACACCTGCATCGGCGACGGCTGCATCGGGCAGTCCGCGAATGCCATCCCAAGCGAAAGCTTTCTCATTGTCTACCGTCACGGCAACTTATGCTCGCGCTCCGGAAGCTGTGCGGTAGTCGCACGCTGCGAATTGCCGCTCTCGTTGTTGCTTTTCGAACCACCGCAAGGCGCCAGCAGCGGCGCGGCGAGGGCGCGGACCGGGAGCATGGCACGCCTGCCTGGTTGACCCGCGGCCGCCCAAATGGTATGCAACACTTACAACCGCAGAGGGGGAGCCTGCATGACCATCAGGTATTATCACGCCGAGCCAGTGGCGAATTCGCTGAAGTCGATGATTCCTCTCATCGAGAAGGGTTTGCCGTACGAAAGTCGCTATGTTGATCTGCACGAGTTCGAGCAACACTCGGACTGGTTCGTGGCGATCAACCCTGAAGGGCAGGTTCCGGTGCTCGATCATGACGGCGTCATCGTCACACACACGACCGTCATCAACGAGTATCTCGAGGACGCGTTTCCCGACACGGCGCTGCGTCCCCGGGACCCGGTCGGCGCCGCGCGCATGCGCTATTGGAACAAATTCGTCGACGAGCACGTGATGAACCATGTATCGATGCATGGCTGGCACCGTATGATCGGCATCATCGCGCGCAACATCGAAAGCGGTGAGTTCGACCGGCTGATGGAGCGCATCCCGCTGCCCGATCAGCGCAAGAAGTGGCGCACCGCGCGGTCGGGCTTCAGCGAGGCGGATCTCGCGAATGCCACCGAGAAAATCATCTACGCCGTTGACAAGGTTGAGCGGCAGCTCGCACAGACTGCCTGGCTGGCAGGTGATACCTACACGCTTGCGGACATCAACTTCTATTCACATTGCGGAATGATGGTCGAGCGCATGTTCCCGGAGTTGGAAATCGGCAAGCGCTGCCCGCGTCTCGTCGCCTGGCGCGAGAAAATGACAGCACGGCCGGCTGTGGCGCGAGCCCTCGCCGGTGAGGATCGTACTGCACCAGGTTTACGCACGTGGACGGGGCATGCCCGATGAGCGTCGCGCCAAACCGCTTGTAAGTCTGGACGAGGGGGCATCAATGGTAACGGACGTACCCGGCGCGATCGCGCCTGCAGGAACCTTGCTGCCCGCAGGAACCGTGGCGCCCGCAGGGACCCTGGTGCCTGCAGGAACCGTGGCGCCCGCAGAAACCCCGGCGCCCCCTGTGCAACCGTGGCCGCCGCGAGGCGCCGCGTATTACGGACTTACCGTGATCATTCTCGCCACCATGCTCAACTTCTTCGATGCACAGGTGTTCGGCATGATGGCCCAGCGCATCAAGCTCGACTTCCACCTGACTGACGAGCAGGTTGGTTTCCTGATAGGACCCGCCAACATCCTGTTCTATGTCCTGGTGGGCATCCCGATGGCGCGGTTGGTAGATATCTACCCGCGCAAAATCGTGCTCGCCTGCGGCATAGCGTTGATCGGGGGCATCACCGCGCTCGGCGGCCTTGCGCAGAGCTTCACTCAACTGTTCCTCAGCCGCATGCTGGTCGGCGCCGGCGGATCGGCGCACGCGCCCGGCTCATACTCGATGTTGGCGGATTACTTTCCTCCCGGCAAGCTGCCGCGCGCCATCGGCTTTCTGCAGTTGGGGTTCATTGGTGGTAATACACTGGGAATTTTTCTGGGCGGAATGTTGATCAGCCTGGTGTCCACCTGGCCCGTTCTGCATTGGCTGGGCCTGACGACCTACGGGTGGCAGTGGGTGCTCATGATGGTCGGTGCGCCGGGCCTGGTGATATCCGCTCTATTGCTCCTGGCGAAGGAGCCGCCGCGGCGTGGCACAGCCGCACATGGAAAGCCCTTATCACCGCGCTCCGTGCTCCGGGAGCTGCGCTCACGCAGGAGTATTTACCTGCCGATGTTCATCGGCCTGGGTCTGAGCGCTGCGCAGTCCGCCGGTCTGCAGGCCTGGCGTGCGCCGTTCCTGATCCGAACCTACGGTTGGACCGAAGCGCAGATCGGTCGCTGGATGGGCCTGGTGTTTCTGGTTTCCTCCCTGACGGGCGCGGTGTTCGGCACCTTATTCGTCGAATGGCTCGCGAAGCGTTACAAGGATGCAAACCTTCGCGCCGCTGCCATCATGTTTACCATCGCCGGGCCGCTCGAGATTATCGCTCCGCTGATGCCGTCCGCCGCGCTTTCGCTGGTGTGCCTCGGCGGTGCTCTGGTATGCGGTCTTGCATCGGCAGTCCCACAGAATGCCGCGATCCAACGCATCACGCCGAATGAGCTTCGCGGTCAGGTCACGGCCGTTTACCTCTTCATGTATATCGCCTTTGGCGCGCTTGGGAGCCAGCTGATCGGGTCCGTTACCCAGCGCGTCTTTCACTCTGATGCGTACTTGTGGAAGAGTCTTATTTTGACCGCGTCGATCCTGATGCCACTCGCCGCGCTGATCATCTCGCTCGGCATCAAACCGTACGGCCGGGAGGTGGAGCGGCTCGAGGCGCTCGAGTGAGCTGATGCGCAGACCCAAGGAATCACTGGCCATCACCACCCCGCATGTAGCAGGTGATGAGGACATTGGCGAGATTCGCAACATCGTGGGCTTTCATCTGCGGCTGGCATACGGTGCGGTTTATCGGCATTTCACTGAAACCTTCGCGCACCTCGGTCTCACGCAGAAACAGGTCTCCGTACTCTGGCTGACGGATGACCACCCAGGCATTGCGCAAACCGGCCTCGCTCAACGGATGCGCATGGACCGCGCTACTACAATGGCCATCGTGAACCGGCTGCAATCGAAGGGTTATCTCGTACGCAGAAAGTCGAAGATCGACGCGCGCAAACAGGCATTGAACCTGACGGTTGCGGGACGCAAGGCGCTGTTGAGAGCCAAGGGCGCGATCCAGAGACATGAGCGCTGGCTCAAAGCGCGCTTTACGGGCAAGGAAGTTGCCAGGCTGATCGAGTTGCTCACCCGCATTCACGAGTAGCTCACCAGCGCGTCGCCATCCGCAGGCCGGCGCTGATGTCGTGCATCGTTGTGCGGGTCAGGCCGGCCATGGCCTGATAGTCCACAAACCCGGCAATGCCGAACGGGAACTGCGCTGACATGCCGGCCGACCAGTTGAAATAATTCCGGTCGGGATCATCCGTCAGTATCGAGAAGCCCGAAGCGACGTCCGCTTGGAAGCGGCCAGTGATCGCCCGGGCGGTAGAGGCGAACTCGTGCACGCTGGCTGCCTGTACGTGCGGTATGAGTACGCCAACCCGCGTGTTGAGCGCGTATGAAGCATGGCCCCCGGTTTTGAGGGTAAACGACTCGCCATGCTGAGAGTCGAACAACAGGTCCAGACCCTCGGCGCCGGATTCCTGAAAGCCGTCGATATCGACGCTAACGTAGCTGAGGCTTACCAACGGACCCACAGACAGGCCCCGCCAGTGCCAGTCGTAGCCGCTATTTGCGCTGACTGCGTTCTGCCGTCCGCCGGTGGCCCCGATGGCTGTCCGATCGACCTCGCCGTTCGTGGCGGTCACCACGCTGCTCGCGAACAGGATATGCCGACGCGAGTCGTAATCGAGCTTGCCGTGGCTGGCCATGAAGTCCAGGTAACCATCGCCCACGTAGTACGAGCCATACAACATCACGGTGACATTTTTGCTGTCCAACCGCGCTTCGGGCGCGGCGAATTCGCTCTTGGCACGGGCGTATCCAAATGCACCGCCAGCGACCAGGTTATCCGTGAAGCGATAGTCCAGGCCCACTGTGACTCCGTGACTGCGCAGGTCGGATGCCGACTCACGGTCGCTCGCCTGCCGGTCACCCATCCGCAGATTGGCGGTCACGAATATCCCGAAGCGGTCGCTCAACAGGTCGCTGAGCCCAGGGCTGTCGCCAGCGCCGCCACCAAGTGCCTTACCCAGGACCGAGGCGAGATCCGCGAGGGGCATTTCGATAGCGCCGCCCTCAACGTGAACTCCCGACGCGCTCACACCTCGCTGGCCGCGGCGCAATTCCGTCAGCCGGTCGCTCAGACTCTTGAATTGTGAGTCCGAAAAATCGAGTCCCATGCGTTGCATACCGGAGATCTGCTGGCCGGAGAGCGAGTCGAGCGCGCCTTGCAGTCCTGCGACGTTCTCGGCGTTCGAATAGTCATTGATGAGTGCACGGCATTGCTGCAGAAGGTCGGTCGGACCGGCTCCCAGTGTCGTACCGGTTTCGTACTTGGCGGTCAGGTCCGTGCAGGAGCGCTCGATGGCCTGAGCGACCGACTTCTGGTTCGCGGTCAAACCGGGAATGGACGACAGCGGCGCCGGTGCACCCTCGAGGTTGGAACCTGCGACCATAATGGTGACGGAGCTGCGGGTTACTGACTCGCTGGCCGGATCGGTAACCGTCAATGTCACCGTGTTTGCGCCATCGCGCAGCCGAAGTGTCGGCTTGCTGATTCCCTGCGCGGAATCCACAGTCACCGACTGACCCTGAACCATTGCGGTGGCAACCCAGGCGAAAGCGGATTCCGGAATACCTCCTTCTCCCGCGCCGCCGCTGATTGTGCCGGCCATCGCAACACGCTCGCCCGGCAAGCCGTCGGCGTCGGCCACACTGCGATTGCCTCCTGCAATGGTCGGTGTCACCGCCTGTGTGGTACTCACCGTGATGGTTACAGATGTCGCCGTGCTCTGCTGGCCGCGGTTGTCGGTAACAACCAAGGACACGGTATTGGCCCCGTCTTTGAGTGACAACTTCGGAGTCGGTCCAGTAGCGGTTGCTACAGCAGTGCCGTTGACGGACCAGGAATAGGAGCTGAGCGCCGCGCCTGCCTCCGCAGTGCTGCCACTTCCGTCCACCGTTACTGATTCTCCCGGCTTACCATCGGTGTCGGCCACACTCCGGTTGCCGCCCGCGATCGCAGCCATTGGTGCGTTGGCGGTGCCCACTGCAACCGTTACGGATGCCGTACCGATCGCCCCGAAACTGTCTGTGACTCTCAACGTAACAGTGTTACTGCCGTCTTTGAGAGCCAACGTGGGCTGCGGTCCAGTGGCCGCCGTCGTCTCCCCGCCGTCCAAGGACCAAGCGTAGGTCGTGATCGTTCCTCCGCCCGCAGCACTACTGCCGCGTCCATCGAAGCCTACGGACTCTCCCGCTTTGCCATCACTGTCTGTGACAGTCCGGTTCCCGCCTGCGATTGCAGCCGTCGGAGGAGGCGGTCCGACCGTGATGTTTACCGCAGCTGATGCCAGGCTCGATTGCCCGGTGTCGCTGATGATGAGGGTGATCGAGTTGGCGCCATCATTCAGACGGAGTGTCGGGTTCGGTGAATTGACGCCCACGGCCTGGCCGTTGACCATCCACTTGTATGTCAGATTGGTACAGGCAGTTCCGACTGGCGCTGTACAATCTCCAAAGGCGCTACCGGTGCTCTGCAGAGAAACCGACTCGCCGGGCTGGCGGTCAGTATCGGATACGGTTGGCTGTCCCCCGGTGATCACGGCGACGCTGGGACCATAAACCGTCAGGTCGAGAGTGGCCTGGCTGGTTCGGGCGGCCGAGTCGAGCACAGTCAGCAGCACATGATGGGCCCCATCGGCCAGGCTGATACCCAGCGTGGGCAGCATGGTGACCATCTCCGACCCGTTATCGATGATCCACTGGTACTCAGTTATCGTCGAACCGTCAGGGGTGAGAATCGTACCCGAGGCGTCGAGGGTGGTTGACTCGCCCTGCGCCGCGTGATTGGTATCGAAAATGCCGCAAGCACCCGCCAGGCAGGTGACGTTGGCCCCCTTTGCGGTGACTACAGCCGTCAATACGGGCACTGAGGCAGCCCAACCGGCTGACGGCACGACGAACGAGGCGAGGAGCGTTGCGAGAACCGCCGCAGCGGTGTACCCGAGACTTTTGGACAATCCAGCGAAGATACCGCGCACGCGTTGGCACGCGGCGCTGCGCCGGCCCACATCAACTATCATCCATTGCTCCCTGTCCAGCCGTTATTTTGAGTCGCGCGTTCCCATCCTAGCGGCTGCCCGTCCCCACTGGCAACTCGAGCGCGGTCTGCGGGTTGCAGAACGCATGCAATGTTCACTGAATCGCAACACGGTGCGTCGCATTCCGGCGACGCTGGGTGATCATATGTCCGCTTGAGTGTTGGGGCGCTAATCGTGAGTTGGATGTGCGGGATCGGGCCCGTTCGGACTCGGCGACTGCGCGAACTGCGCGGGAAGACTTGCCGTTCTTGTTGGCCTCTGGCGCTTCGGTCCGTAAGGGATGCCAGGAAACAACGGCGAGAATGGTTGCGAATGTGACCGCCGCCGCAAGCGCGCTCCGCACTTGAGTCCCGGCCTCGCCGGGAGCAGACTCGGCAACGAAGAATAATCACATCGCAGGGAGGTAGGGATGAAGCGTCTCATCATCTGTGCCGATGGCACCTGGAACGAGCGCGACCAGACTGACGACAAGACCCACCTGCGGCACGCCACCAATGTCACGAAGGTAGCGCGCGCCGTGCGCTCGCGAGACAAAGCAGGCGTCGATCAAATCGTGTTCTATCACGATGGTGTTGGCACCCATCCGGGGCTCGACAAATTTACCGGGGGTGCTTTCGGCGATGGAATCGAGGGCAACATTCGCGACCTCTATCGCTTTCTGATCTACAACTATGATGATGATGATGAGATCTTCATGTTTGGATTTAGCCGCGGTGCGTTCACTGTGCGCACGCTGGCCGGGTTTATGGATACCTTCGGCCTGCTGCAGAAGTCCGATGACTTCTATGTGCCGGACCTGTTTGCCGAATACAAGGGCGGCGATTCGCGCGCGTCGATCTTGCAGGATCCGCACTTCCGGCACATGGGAGCGCCGCGCGCCTGTCCTTCCATCAAATTCATCGGTGTATGGGACACCGTTGGCGCGCTCGGGGTACCGGGTCCAATTGGCGGGGTGCTAAACCACAATCGCTTCTCGTATCACAATGTTGACCTGCACTCGTCAATTCAGAATGCGTATCACGCGCTCGCGATTGATGAGCAGCGTGTGCCTTTCCTACCTGCCTTCTGGACCAGGCCCGAGGGTTGGCAGGGTGTGCTGGAGCAGGCATGGTTCGCGGGAGTGCATGGCAACGTCGGTGGTGGCTACTCACCCGATGGCCTGGCGAACGAAGCTCTGCACTGGATGGTGGAGCGTGCGGAGCGGCACGGACTCGAGGTCAACGGCGATTACCTTAAATTCTTCCTGCCGTGCTTCAACTCGACGCTCAATGTATCCATGACATGGTTCTATCGGGCGTTCGGCAAGAACATCCGCGCCCTGGGGCAGCATCGAAAGGACGGCGAGTGCATTCACCGCTCGGTACTGGACAGGCTGAGCTTCAGGGAATCTGAGTACGCGCCGCAAAATATCGCGGCGGAACTCTTAAGTGGCCCTGACGCCTTGCCTGTGTCAGACACCGGCCGGATTCCTCGCGGAACGCCGTGCGGGGCGCAACCGGACAACGCGCACCGCTAGACAAGGCAGCTATTCGCGCAGCGGCAGTTCATTCACTTCGTTGTAAACGGGTAGCCCAAGTTGCCGGGCACGCTGGACATCCAAATCAGCTCCACGCGATTCACCCGGGATCCGCAACACCGCCTGACAACACTCCAGTAATCGATGGGCTACCGGGTATTGATAGGCGCGGAAGATGGGATCGTCCGTGCTGCGCCCACCAGCGGCATGAATTATCGGCAGCGCAAGCCACTCGCCTACCATCGGCACGTGTCCTCGCCCATAGATGGGTAGTGCAAAGCTCTCCAGGCGCTCCCGGTTGCGTGCAATTTTTTTCGGATCGCCGTCAGTGCCCGAGAGGTACGGTCGGCAGATCAGCACCAGCAGTGGTTTGGATCGCTCGGCAAGCGCTGTTTCGGTCATGACGAATTCGTGCAATATCGTGCAGGATCGTGCAATCATAGCTGCGCGCAAACTCATTGGCAAGTACAGTGGCGCGGGCGCTCGGCGCCAGCATTGCGTTGTCGATCTTCGGTAAGATCAGCCGCCTGGATATCGGATAGGCGCAGTAATTCAGATGCCACAGCTAACCCGCCGCAGGACATTGCAGGCGTTGCTATCAACATATGCGGCCGGGTTGATCTCGAGAGCAAGTCCCGCTCTCGCGTTCGGGCGGCGTGAGGACACCACAACGCGCGCGCTGACGCTCTGGTACACACAACCGGCGGCACGCTGGGAGGAGGCGTTGCCGGTTGGAAACGGTCGCATCGGGGCCATGGTGTTTGGCGACGCAATTCAGGAACGGCTGCAACTCAATGAGGACACGCTGTGGGCGGGCGGCCCTTACGATCCAAGCAACCAGGATGCGCTGCGTGCGTTGCCGGAGGTGCGGTCGCTGGTCTTTGCGGGCCGCTATGCCGATGCGTTGAAGCTCGCTGACGCGAGCATGATGAGCAAGCCGCTGCGGCAGATGTCATATCAGAACGTGGGCGACTTGTTACTCTCGTTCGCTGGTGCGGAAGGGCAGTCGCTGCGGGATTATCGGCGCGAGTTGAATCTGGATTCCGCCACCGTAACTGTGAGCTTTCGCAGCGGCAGCACCCGCTATACGCGCGAGACATTTGCCTCCCCGGTCGATCAGGTGATCGTGGTCAGACTGACCACCGACAGGCGCAAGGCGCTGAGCTTCGATGCGACCTTCCGACCCCCTGGGGCGAATGATTCTGCCCGCGTTTTAGTGGAAGACGGCGATCTGGTGATGCGCGGGCGCAATTTGCCGCAAAATGGTATAGCGGGCGCGCTGAGCTGGGAGGCGCGCGCACGGATAATGACAGACCGCGGCCAGGTGAGCGCCAGTCCAGCGGCACTCAGCGTTGCAAACGCAAATTCCGCCACCGTGCTGATCGCCATGGCCACGAGCTATCGCAATTATGAGGACACGAGCGGCAACCCCCGAACCATAGTCAACGCGCAGCTTGCGCAGGCAGCGCGCAAAGCGCCCGCACGCTTGCGGTCCGACCAACTTGCGGAGCACCGGCGGCTGTTCCGCCGGGTAACGCTCGATCTGGGCACGACCGCCGCTGCAAGCCTGCCCACGGACCAGCGGGTGCGCGACTCCGTGCAGTCCGATGACCCGCAACTTGCGGCGCTCTATTACCAGTTCGGCCGCTACCTGCTGATCAGCAGCTCGCGGCCCGGGACACAGCCGGCGAACCTTCAGGGCCTGTGGAACGACTCGATGGAGCCGCCCTGGGGGAGCAAGTACACGATCAACATCAACACGCAGATGAACTACTGGCCGGCCGAATCGGCGGCGCTGGGCGAATGTGTCGAGCCGCTCGTGGCCATGGTGCGCGATCTCGCGCGCAGCGGGGTACGAACCGCGCAGGTCAACTATGGCGCCCGCGGCTGGGTTACCCACCACAACACCGATCTGTGGCGCGCCACGGCGCCCATCGATCATGCGCAGAGCGGTATGTGGCCAACAGGTGGAGCATGGTTGTGCACGCACCTGTGGGAGCACTACGAATACAACCGCGACCGGCAGTATCTGGCCGAAGTCTTTCCCCTGATGAGGGGTGCAGCCGAGTTTTTTCTGGATACCCTGGTCGCCGAGCCGCGCACCGGCCTGCTGGTCACGTGCCCATCCATGTCCCCGGAGAACTCGCATCCAGCCGGTGTATCGATCTGCGCGGGTCCCGCGATGGACCGGCAGATCCTGCGCGATCTGTTCGGTCAGTGCATCGAGGCGGCACGAATTCTTGATGTTGCGCCGGACTTTCAACGCGAAGCGCAGCGCGTTTTAACTCAGCTCGCGCCGGATCGCATCGGTGGGCAGGGTCAGCTGCAGGAGTGGCTGGACGATTGGGACATGGACGTGAAGGAGCTGCATCACCGCCACGTCTCGCACTTGTACGGCCTGTTTCCCAGCAGTCAGATCAACCTTTACGACACTCCCGAGTTGACTGCGGCCGCGCGCCGATCTCTGGAGATCCGCGGCGACAATGCGACCGGGTGGGGCATCGGCTGGCGATTGAATCTATGGGCGCGGCTGCGGGAGGGCGACCACGCGCACGAGGTGTTGAAGCTCCTGCTGGGCCCGCAGCGTACCTATCCCAACCTGTTCGATGCACATCCGCCCTTCCAGATCGACGGCAATTTTGGCGGCACCGCGGGCATTACTCAGATGCTCATGCAGAACTATCGCGGGATAATTTATCTGTTGCCGGCGCTGCCGCGCGTCTGGCAGTCCGGGACCATTCGCGGTTTGCGTGCTCGTGGGGGTTTCGCACTCGACCTCGAGTGGAGCAGTGGTGAGCTACAGCGCGCAGTGGTGCGGCGAATCGCCGGCGCCACGAGCTCGACGGAATCGCCGCCAGCGAGGCTTCATTACCGTGACCAGATTCTCGAGGTAAGTCCGTCTGCATCCCGGCCGGTCACGGTTGGGTGGCTTGCCTCGCGACTGACGCAACTTCGGTAAACCGCAAGCCCGTGGGCGGCGCGTTTCTGCCACCGGTCTCACCCTTAACTCTACCTGCGCAATTCAGTTTGTCGGGTTGTCGCGTACCGAGTAACTAACGATGATCGTTTGGCGCTATATTCACTGCATTGTAGCGCGCGGGCGGCGGCCGATCAGGAATGCCACTCGTAGTGACATCACCGGCTCGCTCTTGTGCTCCCGCGGAAAATAGCGGTTACGCCAAGCTTAATCCATCGCGAGGGGGTATCACGATGAGCGCTGTTATCAAAGAATCTTCGCTATCGAGTCGCGTCGCGCAGTTTTTGGGGACGCCCAAAAAGCTGCTGATCAACGGCAAGTGGGTCGCCGCCGCTTCCGGCAAGACCTTCGAGGTCAAGAACCCGGCGACTGGCACGACGATCGCCCGCGCTGCGGAAGGCGACAAGGCGGATGTGGACCTCGCAGTTCAGGCCGCACGCCGCGCCTTCGAGTCGGGGCCATGGCCGGCCATGACTCCTTCTGAACGCGGCAAGATGATCTGGCGGGTCGGTGACTTGATCTCAAAGTACACCGACGAGCTCGCGGAGCTCGAGTCGCTCGACAACGGCAAACCGATGGGCGTTGCCAAGGTCGCGGACGTTCCATTGGCCGCGGACATGTTCCAGTACATGGCGGGCTGGAGTACCAAGATCGAAGGCAAAACCATTCCGCTCTCCGTTCTCTACACGCCGGGCACGCAGTATCACTCTTACACCCGTCCGGAGCCGATCGGCGTCGTCGGGCAAATCATTCCCTGGAACTTCCCGCTGTTGATGGCGGCCTGGAAGCTGGCTCCGGCGCTTGCGACAGGCTGCACGGTAGTGCTCAAGGTCGCCGAAGAGACTCCACTCTCGGCCTTACGTTTGGGCGAGATTCTGCAGGAGGCAGGCGTGCCGGACGGGGTTGTAAACATCATTACCGGGTTCGGCGAGACAGCGGGTGCCGCGCTCGCCGCTCACCCCGACGTAGACAAAGTCGCCTTTACAGGATCGACAGAGGTGGGCCGACTGATCGTGCAGGCCGCCGCCCGCGATCTGAAGCACGTCTCGCTGGAGCTCGGGGGCAAGTCGCCGAACATCATCCTCAAGGATGCCGACCTGGAAGTCGCCATCCCGGGGGCGGCGAACGCGATTTTCTTCAATCACGGCCAATGCTGCTGCGCGGGGTCGCGGCTGTATGTACATGGCAGTATCTTCGACAAAGTCGTCGAAGGCGTCTCGTCACAGGCCAAAGCGATCAAGCTCGGATCGGGTCTCGATCCTGCCACGCAGATGGGGCCAATGGTTTCCGAGACGCAACGCAATCGCGTCTGTGGGTATCTCGATTCGGGCAAGAAAGAGGGCGCCAGGGCGATTACAGGCGGTAAGGCGCGGGAGGGTTCGGGATACTTCGTCGAACCGACGGTGTTCGTAGACACCAAGCCGAATATGAAGATCGTCAAGGAGGAGATCTTCGGTCCCGTCGTGACCGTAGCGCCCTTTACGGAGGCGAATGACGATCTGGTCCACGAGGCCAATGACAGTATTTATGGCTTGGCGGCTGGCATCTGGACGCGCGATGTCAGCAAGGCGCACGCCCTGGCGGCGCGACTCAAGGCCGGCACCGTATGGATCAACTGCTTCAACATTTTCGACGCTGCGTTACCGTTCGGCGGATACAAGCAGTCCGGCTGGGGACGCGAGATGGGTGAAGCCGTGTTGGACAACTACCTCAACACCAAGGCGGTGACGATCAGCCTTTGATCTGCCGGTGCAATCGCGGGAGGGCTGCTCGAGCGATCGGCTCGAGCAGCCCAGCATCATTTCGCCGCGTTCTGTAACCCGCTGAACATCGCTCGATACGCCGCCAGGATCCCGTCCCGCGTCTGGTTCTCACGACCTGGCGGGGCGCTGAATTCGCTTTCATAGTCGAGCCGACAGCGGTCGTTCTGGAGCTCGACGAGTCGTGCCGTCGCCAAATACCAAGGGGTCCGAACCGAGTCCCTGCCGAGGATCGATAGCTGCAGTACGCGCTCGCCGGAATCTAGCCGCTCGAGCCTCTCGCTGACGCCCTGCGGGGCGCCGCGGTTGAAAATATGCCGCACCATTCCGACTCCTTGCCCTTCGAGCTGGACGGAGTCGATCACGATAGATCCTTCAGTCGGCCACCAGCGCTCGATTGCACCGAAGTCGGCGAGCAGCGCCCACACGTTCGCGGCTGGCGCGTCAAACACGTGAAAAGTCCGGATCGTCAGTTTGCTCATGGTTTGGAATCACCCCGTTTGGGTTTGCGAGCGAGCAGCAGGCTTGCACATCCGCGGCTCGCCAGCCATGCCGGTTGGCGTTAGGCGCCGCCGGGTGCGAAAATCAACGCACTTGGGTTCGAGGACTCCACTATGAGAGGCGGATTGATGCGCAAGACGACTGCGGACCGGCCGGCGAAGCGGAAAAGCGGCAGGACCACTACTCCTGCGCATGACGACAAACGCCTCGAGATTATCGAGCGTTGCGCCGACCTGTTCGACTCGGGCGGCTATCACCGCGCAACGATGCAGATGCTGGCGGATGAGGTCGGGCTCGGGAAGCCAACGCTCTATCACTATTTCGCCAGCAAGACGGAAATCCTGTACGCCATCCATCAGAAGCACATCGCCGCGCTCATCGACGGACTCGATTCGGAGCAACGGCTGGGCTCGAGCCCCCAGCAGCTGCTGATCCGTACCTGCCGCGACATTCTCCAGGAGATCGCGGAGCACCCGGGATACGTACGCGCGTTCTTCGAGCATTATGGCGAGCTGGAGGGACCCAAGCGGGCCGAGATCCGCGCCCGCCGGCAGGAGTATTTCGGCAAGGTATGCGACATCATAAAGTCGGGAGTGGCGACGGGGGTTTTCCGTAAATGTGATGTCGAGCTGACGGCACTCGGTTTTCTCGGTATGTGCAGCTGGGCCTATCAGTGGTATCCGCCCATGGTGGATAAGCTCGCTCCCCAGAAGCTGGCCGAGACCCTGTGCGGGACGTTTCTGCAGGGGCTTGCCAAGCCTGCCTGAGCGGCCTTCACACACACACCCGCGTTCCGCCCAGATCGCAAACACCGGGTGCTCCTGGTTCAAGTCGTCGACACACTCTGACCATTGGCTCTCGCCAGGTCTGCGCGCAAGTAAAACGCGGCGCGCATGAAGTGCGCGGCGCCCCAAAGCGCCACAATCGCCGATGCTGCAATCGCATAACGCAGTGAATCGTTACCCAAACCATGGTGGGCAATCAGAAAATCGCTGATCATGCCGGTGACGAGCGGGCCCAGGCCCAGACCGACGATGTTGACCACCAGGGCCAATACCGCAGAAGTAAATGCCCGCAGTGTTGCTGGCACCAATGACTGACCGGTGGCGACCAGGGGGGCCAAAAACGAACTCAGACACATGGCCGGCAGAAAGGCCGCCAGCAGCGACAGGTGCGGGAGCGTGGTGAAGTACTGAATCATCATCACTGGCGCCGCGGCGAGTGCCGCGATGGCCGGTACCCACATATACCACCGGGCGTCGCGCCGTCCGAGCCGGTCGGTGAGGGCGCCACCGAGATAGACTCCGAGCCCGCCGCCGACACCAGATATCAACGCCAGGTGCCCGGCAATCTCGTGCATCGATAGGCCGTATACGCGATTGTAGAACGGTGCGTTCCAGTTGAGCGTTGCATACAGCGTAAAGTCCACCAGCGCGCCGGCAAAAGTTGCATGACGAAAGGCGCGCAGTGACCACAAGGTGCGCAGAGCCACCATCCACGACGGTTGTTCGCTGGCAACGAAGCCAACATCCATCGCGCCGCGTTGCGGCTCCCGTACCGTCAGCAGCACAAGCGGCACCAGCAATAGCCCGGACAGCCCCAACACCGCGAACGCCTGACGCCAGCCAAAGGCGGTGGTCAGCCAGCCACCGGCCACAAACCCCAACATGGTCCCAATCGGAAACGTGAGTGTCCACATCCCGATCGCCGTGGCGCGTTGAGCGCGCGGGAAATAGTCGGAAATCAGTGAATGGCTCGTAGGCGCACAACCCGCCTCGCCGAACGCTACCCCCATGCGCGTGATCGCCAGCGTGACCATGCCGATGGCAAGACCGGATGCGGAGGTCATCAGGCTCCATATACCCAGTGCTACCGCGATCAGCACGGTCCGATTGCCTCGATCGGCCAGGCGTGCAATCGGCAATGCCATCGACGTATACAGAAACGCGAACGCCAGTCCGGTCAGAGCGCCGAGTTGCGTATCGCTGAGGCCCAACTCACGCTTGATGGGAATCTGCAGAATCGCAAGGCTTTGACGGTCTATGTAGTTGAACAGCCCGATCAGGATCAACACGCCCAACACATACCACTTGCGCCACGGTGCGGGTAGTGCCGCCGTTTGGATGGGCGCTTGACGCTCCGACAGGTGTCGAATCTCTTGGTTGGCAGACATTGCAAGCGCCTCGAGGCCTAAATTCCATTTGAAAACCGACCGGTCGGTCGATATGCTAATTGCGGCCGTTCGACGATACAAGCCGCCAGGGCGAAATAGCGGCTTGCCGGCGCGACCGTAGCGGGAATGGCCGCCCGCGAGCGAACAATTGTTTGCGCAACTGCAGAGGGGTATTGATGCGCGAATTCCAGGACCGAGCGGCGGTGGTGACCGGCGGGGGCAGTGGTATCGGTGCGGCGCTTTGCTGGCGCTGGGCCAGGGCCGGCATGAAGGTCGTGGTTGCGGATATCGACTTGGCCGCTGCCGAGCGCGTATGCGTCGCCCTCCAGGCTGCGGGACACACTGCGCTGGCCGCCAAGGTCGACGTTTCGCAAGCCACTGAAGTCGAGCAGCTGGCTGTATTGGCCTATGAAACCTACGGCAGCGTCGATCTGCTGTGTAACAACGCGGGCATCGTGCCCAGCGGACGTTATAGACCGGTCTGGGAATATCCGCTGGAAGACTGGCAATGGGCCTTTGACGTCAATGTGATGGGCGTGGTGCACGGCCTCCGCAGTTTTGTGCCACGCATGCTGGCGCAGAACACCCCGGCTCATATCGTAAATACCGCTTCCGTGGCAGGTTTGGTCAGTGGCTCCGGCTCGCCGGTATATAGCGCCGCCAAGCACGCGGTGGTGCGCGTCACCGAGGCGCTGTATGCCTCTTTGCAGGAGCTGCATGCTCCGATCGGCGTGACATTGTTGTGCCCGGGTTTGGTCAATACCCGCATCTACGAATCCGAGCGCAATCGCCCTGAGAATCTGCGGCCTGCGTCCGGCGCGGCTGCCGAAATACCCGAGTTACAAGCCGTTGCGGCGGAGCTCTATGCTCACGCACTGAGCCCTGAAGCGGTGGCGGACCAGGTATTCGATGCGGTGCAGGCGCAGCGCCTGTACCAGATAACGTCGGACCAATACGACGGTGTCATTCGCGAACGCGTGGACTCGATCCTCGCGCGGCGCAATCCGGTGTTTCCAAGTTTGCTCGATCTATCGTTACGTGATCGGCGGGTGTAATCGTGACTTCAACAGGCACCGGGCGTCTTGCGAACAAGATTGCGTTCATAACGGGCGGCGCATCGGGGATAGGCTGGGCTACCGCGGAACGCTTTGCGCAGGAAGGCGCAACAGTCATCGTTGCCGATAGCGCCGCTGACAAGCTG
This sequence comes from Steroidobacteraceae bacterium, assembly GCA_045810105.1. GTDB lineage: Bacteria > Pseudomonadota > Gammaproteobacteria > Steroidobacterales > Steroidobacteraceae > 13-2-20CM-66-19. Next base: position 40,616 of record JBJMWM010000002.1, read on the forward strand.
CAGGAATGTGCCAGCGCGTTGCGTGCGTACGGCGACCGGCATCGTGTCGTGCATCTGGACGTGACGCTCGAGGACGATTGGATACGCGCGCTCAAGGAAGTCGGCACGGCATTCGGTCGCTTGGACGTGCTGGTCAACAACGCCGGCTATGGTTCCTTTCTGACGATCGATGCGACGACGCTGCAGGAATGGCGTGCACTCATGGCAGTCAATTTAGACAGTGTGTTTCTCGGCACGAAGTATGCGTTGCCGCTGCTGGCGCGCGCCGGCAAGGCGTCGATTATCAACATGTCGTCGATTCGAGGCCTGGTTGCGGGTCACGGTACCGCTGCATACAGCGCGGCGAAAGCAGGCGTACGTCTGTTCACCAAGGCAACGGCGCTAGAGTGCGCAACGCTGGGTAACGGTGTGCGTGCCAACTCCGTGCATCCGGGCCAGATCGAGACGCCATTGCTCAAGCAGGCCATGGCCGATTCCGGACGCATGCAAAGCACGCTGGAACGTATTCCCCTGGGACGTGTCGGTAAGCCGCTGGAAGTCGCCGACGCCCTGGTCTTTTTGGCCAGTGACGAATCCACCTTTATGACCGGCTCCGAAGTAACCATTGACGGGGGGTACACCGCCCAATGACTTCCCATCCATTACTGCCGTTGGAAATCCAGGCCAACTATCGCCGGCTCGGGTATTGGGAGGGCATCACGCTCGGCGAGGTAGTGGCCGAGCGCGCCGCCAAAGATCCGGAACGCGCCGCGATTGTCGGTCCCGAGCCGCTGACGTACTCCGACCTCCATACGCGTGCACGTCGCCTCGCGGGTTACCTTGTGGATGCGGGCATGCAGCCCGGTGAATTCCTGCTCGCGGTGCAGTCCAACTCCTGGCAAGGCGTGGTGTTGTCCATTGCGGCCTCCATTGCGGGCATTGCGCTCAGTCCCTTGTCCGCGCGCGTATCGCCCACGTTGGCGCTGAATCTGTTCGAGCAAGTGGGCTGCCGCGGCGTGTTGCTCGAAGCGGAGTTGTTGCACCGGCCCGAGTGGCGTGAAATGTTCGACACTGTGCGTTTCCGTGACAACTGCCGTCCTGTCATGTTGCGCGGTACAGTTGCCGGTGATCTGCAGCAGTATGGTTCGCTGCCGACTCTGGAACATGCCTGTGCAACGGGCCGCGAAATATCCCAACGTGCGAAAGATCCAACGCGGCCCGCACTGGTGCTGTGCACGGGCGGCAGCACTGGCGTACCTAAGAGCGTGGTGCACTGCGAGGAATCGCTGGTCTATGCAGGCCGCAACTTTGCACGGGGCACGGATTTCACCGAGAACGATGTGTACGTCGCTTTCGGTCCGTATGGGCACGCCAGCGGTTCAGTCTTCGACGTGTACATGCCCCTGTTGGCCGGCGCGCCGATTCTACCCAACGCGCGTTGGAAGGCGCAGCCCGTGGCCGAAGCGATAGCGCGTTATGGTGGTACTTATTGCATTACGGTTGGCACGCATGTGTTCGACCTGCTGGCGCTGGAACGCGGCACCGAGCCGCTGCTGAAATCCATGCGTCTGGTGGTGTCCGGCGCCGGACCCGATCACTTGTTCGAGGATGCGGAACGCCGCTTCGGTTTCCGCGTGGTACGCGACTACGGATTGTCGGAATGCCTGGGTCATGCGCCTGGACGGCCCAGCGATGCGGCTGCAGTACGGTTGCACAAAGATGGCGTCCCATTTCCGGGACTCGAGTATCGCATCACCGAACCGGGTACCAGCAAACCCATGCCCGTGGGTCAGGCGGGCGAGTACGTGTGTCGCGGGCCATCGCTGTTCATGGGCTATTTCGGGCAACCGGAGCTCACGCGCGGGGCACTGACCGAGGATGGCTTCTATCAGACCGGCGATTTGATGATTGCCAGCGACGAGGGCTACATCTCGTGCGCGGGCCGCATCAAAGATGTGATTCGCCGTGGTGGCTTGCAGATCGATGTGCTGGAAATGGAGCGGCTGCTGGCCGAGCATCCGCAGATCGCCGAGGTCGTGGTGGTCGGCACCGCGCATCCGCGTCTGGGCGAGCAGGCGGTGATTGTCGCGATTGCGAAAAGCGCTCACGAGCGGCCGCCGCTCGAGGAGCTGGTAGCGCATCTACTGCAGCGCGGCCTGCCCAAGGAATGTTTGCCGGAACGGCTGCTGTTCACCGTCAGTCTGCCCAGAACCGAGTGGGGCAAATTCAATCGCGTTGAATTGCGCAAATGGGTGGCCGCGCAGCCGCTGGAGCAGGCGCCGGCTGCGTGCCCTTGAGCTGCAGGATCCAGGCGCAGTGTTGACAACCGACCGGACGGTCGATAGCGTGCGTACCGATGCCGACGCCAATTGAAACTGATTCAGCGGCCGCGCCGACCCCGAAAAAATATCTCGGCGAGGTCGGTGAGGTGCGTGACAACGTACGCTTCGACGAACAGAAGTTGGACTTGTGGCTGCGTGGGGCCCTGGCGGGCCAGTATCGCGGTCCATTGCGGGTGCGACAGTTCGACGGCGGACAATCGAATCCGACTTATCTGTTGGAAACGCCCGCGCAAAAATACGTGCTGCGCCGCAGGCCGCCCGGCCTGCTGTTGAAGTCCGCGCACGCGATAGATCGCGAGTTCCGCGTGCTCACGGCATTGGCTGAACAGGAACTGCCCGTTCCTACACCCCTGGTGTTCTGTGAGGACGAATCGGTCATCGGCACGAGCTTTTACGTCATGCGTCACGTGGAAGGCCGGATATTTTGGGATTGCGCCATGCCGGATCTGTCACCTGCGGATCGGTCCGCGATCTTCGACTCGGTGAACGAGACGCTGGCGCGCGTGCATCGGTTGGACCCTGCCAGCGTGGGTCTGCAGGACTTCGGGCGTCCCGGCAATTACTTCGCCCGGCAAATCGGCCGTTGGTCAAAGCAGTACGCCATGGCCGCGACGGATGATATCCCGGAGATGGACAAACTCATTGCGTGGCTGCCAGGTGCAGTGCCCCCGGACGACGGCGTGGCGCGTATCACTCACGGGGACTATTCGTTTCACAATGTGCTGATTCATCCCACCGAACCGCGAGTGGTGGCGGTCATTGATTGGGAACTGTCGACCATTGGTCACCCGTTGGGCGATCTCACCTATCACATGATGGAGTGGTACCGCCCGGCCGGAGTGGACCTGCGCGGCACACTCAAGGGCAAAGATCTCAAGGCGCTGGGAATTCCAGGTTTCCAGGAATATGCCGCCCGCTATTGCGAGCAAACGGGATTTGCGGTGCAGGGAGACTGGGGCTTCTACCGCGCTTACAACCTGTTTCGCGTGGCAGCGATCATTCAAGGCGTCGCGCACAGATCGCAGCAGGGCAGCGCGGCTTCCAGCAACGCAGCGGAGCTTGCCGCGCGCGTGCGGCCGTTGGCGCAAGCCGGATGGCTGGAGGCATGTGCGGCCGGAGCCAAGGGCTAGCCCGCTTGGGTTGACACAAATCGAACTACTACTGAGGCGAGGACTCATCATGGTTGAGAAAGACGTGATTCAATACGAGGTGGCGGATGACGGCATCTGCACGATTTGGCTGAACCGCCCGCATAAGCGCAATTGCGTCAGTCCCCAATTGCTGAAGGATCTGGAGGTCGCGGTCGACCGCGCGCACGATGACCCAAAGGCGTTGGCCGTGGTGTTCCGCGGGCGCGGTAACACCTTTTGCTCAGGCGCGGATCTCGACCAATTGGTCAGCCCCGTGTTGCACGCCAGCTCGACTTCGCTGCAGCTGGCCATCGACTCGGCGCGCACCTATGACAAGATTTTCAACATGCGCAAGCCGACTATTGCGGCGGTCGAAGGCTATGCGGTGGCGGGCGGTTTCGAGCTGATGATTTCCTGTGATTTCGCCCTGGCGACCTCCGAGGCCAAGATCGGCGACTTCCATATTCGTCGTGCGCTATTCGGCGGCGCGGGTCCGATCTACCGGCTGCCGCGCATGATCGGCATGCGCCGTTCCAAGGAATTGATGTTGACCGGCAAGCTGTTGAGCGGCGATCAATGCGCCGACTGGGGACTGGTCAATGCGGCGGCACCGCAGGCCGGGTTCGATAAGCTCATCAGCGATTTCTGCGCGCCGCTCATCGATAAGAGTCCGTTCTGCATGTGGATGACCAAGATGGCAGTGAACCGTGGACTCGACGCCGACACCAACTCCTTGATCACGCTCGAAACGATGACGTGTAACGTCGTACACCATTCAGAGGATGCCAAAGAGGGCGTGAAAGCCTTTCTTGAAAAACGCACTCCGGTTTGGAAGGGGCGCTAGGCGACTGCGCCGAAACGCGGCGCTATTCGGGGAATGTAATGTTGGCTGCAGACGTAAGTGACGTGCGCGCCGGCTTTGAGTTGGATGCGGCGCGACTCGAGGGTTATCTTGCAGACAACCTGCCCGGTTTCCAGGGCCCGCTGAGCATCGGGCAGTTCAAAGGGGGGCAATCCAACCCCACTTACCTGCTGCATACTGCGCAGCGGCGTTATGTGTTGCGTCGAAAGCCGCCCGGCCTGCTGCCGGTATCGGCGCATGCTGTGGATCGCGAGTATCGCGTCATGCGTGCCCTCAAGGCCCATTCGGCCGTGCCGGTACCGGATGCCTTGGCCCTATGCACCGATGACACAGTGATCGGCACCTGGTTTTACGTCATGGGGCATGTAGAAGGCCGTGTGTTCTGGGATACGACATTCCCCGAAGTGGCGCCAACAGAGCGCACACAGTACTTCGACGCGATGAATGCCTCACTGGCAAGCCTGCACAACGTGGATCCTGTCGCAGCGGGCTTGAGCGACTACGGCAAGCCGGGCAGCTATTTCGCGCGCCAGATTGGCCGCTGGTCCAGACAATATTCAGTCGATGCCGATGCAGGCCGCGTGGCTGATCTGGAGCGCGTGATTGAATGGCTCAACGCGAACATTCCCGCGGGCGAAGAAGTGCGGGTCGTGCACGGTGATTATCGTTGTGACAACCTGATCTTTCATCCTACCGAGGCGCGTGTGGTTGCCATTCTCGACTGGGAATTGTCCACCCTCGGGCATCCGCTCGCCGACTTCGGTTATCACATGATGATGTATCGCATGCCCACGCTGGCCGTATCCGGTCTGTTGGGAAGAGATTGGCAGGCGTTGGGCATTCCATCGGAACGCGACTACGTTGCTGCGTATTGCCTGCGCACTCAGCGGAACGGCGTTGAAAATTTGGATTTCTATGTAGCGTTCAATTTATTCCGCTTCGCCGCTATTTTGCATGGCATCCGCGGCCGGGTACTGCGCGGTAACGCCGTGAGCGAGCGAGCGCGCGAATACGCGCGCCACGTAGAAGCGGTCGCGCAGTACGCATGGCTCACGGCGCAACAGGCAAGCTAGGCGTCACCATGCAACGCTCAATCGACACTCAACTATTCGAATGGCCCTCCAACGATCCGCATCTCATCGGTAGTGAGTGCAGGAGCTGTGGTGTGGTGAGCTTTCCGCGGCAGGCGAGTTGCCCTCGGTGTTGCGCATCGGCTGTGACAGTGCGGCGTCTTGGCAACACCGGGAGCTTGTGGACCTGGACCACACAGGAGTTCGCACCTAAGTCGCCGCCTTATGCAGTGACTCGCAAGCCCGAAGACTTCATGACCTTTCAACTGGGCTACATCGAATTGCCCGGCGAAGTGATTGTCGAGTCGCGGATCGTAGCAGGCAACACACCCCTTCGCATTGGCTTGCCGATGGAGTTGACCTTTACGCCATTGTTTACTGACGTCAACGGCGACGAGGTCGTTTGTTTTGCATTCACGCCGCTGCGGGAACGCCCATGAGCGACGTATTCATCATTGGCATTGGGATCCATCCATTCGGGCGGACACCACAACGCAGCGCAATGGAGCAGGGCGTGGTGGCCGCACGAGCCGCCTTGGCAGACGCGGGTCTTTCCTGGAAAGACGTGCAATACGCCTTTGGCGGTAGTAGCAGCGCCGGCCACGCCGACACGATGGTAAACCGGCTGGGATTGACCGGCTTGCCGTTCATCAATGTCGCGAATGGCTGTGCCACCGGAGGCAGCGCACTTTTGGGCGCATACATGGCGCTACGCTCCGGCCAAGCAGATGTAGCTATGGCCGTGGGTTTCGATAAGCACGAGCATGGCGCGTTTGTGGTGAATCCATCCGAGTGGGGACTGGGCAATTGGTATGGCGAGGCTGGCCTCGCGCTGACGACGCAGTTCTTTGCCCTGAAGCTCAGACGCTACATGCACGAGTTCGGCATCACCAACGATGCGCTGGTGCGAGTAGCCGTCAAAGCCTTTGCGAACGGTGCGCTCAACCCAAATGCCTGGCGCCGCAAAGCGCTCGACTTCGATGAGATTGCGCAGTCGCCCATGCTCAACGATCCATTGCGCAAGTACATGTTCTGTTCGCCGGCCGAGGGCGCCGTTGCGGTGGTACTTGCGAGCGCGGCAGCGGTGCGCAGATTCGGCGGCAAGCCAATCAGCTTGCGGGCCGCCGCCATTCGCACGCGCAACTTCGGTTCATTTGAGGTGTTCAGTCCATCACTGGCTCTGCAACGCGCACCGTCGCCTTCGGTGATGGCGTCGCGGGCGGCCTACGAAATGGCTGCGGTCGGACCCGAAGACGTCGATGTTGCGCAATTGCAGGATACCGAATCCGGCGCGGAGATCATGCACATGGCCGAGAACGGGTTTTGCCGCGATGGAGATCAGGAAGCGATGTTGCGTGACGGGGCGACAGCGATTGGCGGGCGCTTACCCATCAATACCGATGGCGGCTGTCTTGCCAACGGCGAGCCCATTGGCGCGTCGGGTCTGCGCCAGGTGCATGAGCTGTGCCTGCAGTTGCGCGGGGCCGCCGGCGCGCGCCAAATGCCGAAGCCACCGCGCATTGGGTATTCGCATGTGTACGGTGCGCCGGGTGTGAGTGCGGTGACGATACTCGGAGTCTGATGGGTGCAGCCATGAATTTCGATCAGTCTGAAAAATCCAAACACTGGTTCGAGCGCGTGAACCGTTTCATGGATGAGCACGTTTACCCCGCGGTGCCGCTCTACGCGCAGCAGTCCGCGGGCATTGATCGTTGGAAGGTCATTCCGCCGGTCTTCGAGGAGCTCAAGCGCAAAGCGCGTGCGGCGGGCCTGTGGAACATGTTCATGCCGCCCTCGGAACACGACGATGAGTTTTTCACGAGCGTCGGTCTTACCAACGTTGAATATGCGCCCATTGCGGAGTTGATGGGACGCGTCTCGTTCGGGTCCGAGGTGTTCAATTGCATGGCGCCGGACACCGGCAACATGGAAGTGCTGCATCGCTACGGTACACCTGGGCAGAAGCGGCGTTGGATGTTGCCGTTGGCCAATGGCGAAACGCGCTCGGCATTTCTAATGAGCGAGCCTGATGTCGCTTCGTCCGATGCGCGCAATATTCAGACCGAAATACGGCGCGTTGGCGATGAGTACGTCATTAATGGCCGTAAGTGGTGGTCGTCCGGGGCCGGACATCCGCACTGTGGCTTCTTCATTTTGATGGGCAAAACCGATCCGTCCGCCGCGACGTATCGCCAGCAGTCGATGATTATCGTTCCTCCGGATACGCCGGGCGTAAACATCGTGCGTCATCTGCCGGTGTTCGGGTACGACCATGCGCCGCACGGCCACTTCGAGGTGATTCTCGATCAGGTGCGTGTACCGGCGGAAAATCTGCTGCTGGGTGAGGGTCGTGGTTTCGAAATTGCGCAGGGACGGTTGGGCCCGGGGCGTATTCATCACGCCATGCGAACCCTTGCCTCCGCGGAAGTGGCGCTGGAAAGGATTTGCGTGCGGCTGCAATCGCGCACGGCCTTCGGCAAGAAGATATCAGAACACTCGGTCTGGGAAGAGCGCATCGCGGAGGCTCGCATCGATATCGAGATGGCGCGGCTGTTGTGTCTGAAGGCCGCGCACATGATGGACACGGTGGGCAACAAGACGGCACGCGCGGAGATCGCCATGATCAAGGTGGCGGCGCCGCGAATCGCGCTGCGTATCATCGATGAAGCCATTCAGGCCTTCGGCGGGGCCGGTGTGTGCGAAGACTTTGGACTGGCGCGAATGTATGCAAACACACGGATCGTGCGGCTCACTGACGGGCCCGATGAGGTGCATTGTCGGCAGATCGCCCGTATCGAGCTCGCCAAGCATGCCAATAAGACCGACGCCGACGTCAAGGGTTATTCGTGACAGGGAATCAAACAGATGGCTAAGGTAAGCGCACGCAAGAGCGCGGCCAAGGGCAGCGTTAAGGTGATGACCACCGCGCATGATGACAAGCGCCAGGAAATCATCGAGCGCTGCGCCAAGCTATTCGATGCGGGCAGCTATCACCGCGCGACCATGCAGATGCTGGCGGACGAGGTCGGGCTGGGTAAGCCCACGCTGTATCACTACTTTCGCAGCAAGACGGACATCCTGTACGCGATTCATCAACAGCACATCGCGGCGCTCATCGATGGACTGGATTCGCAGCAGCGCCGTGGTGCGAGCCATGAGCAGCTGCTGGTCTATGCGTGTCGCGACATTCTGGACGAGATTGCGAAGCATCCGGGCTACGTGCGGGCATTTTTCGAACACTATACCGAGCTCGACGAGCCCAAACGGGCGGAGATCCGCCGGCGCCGGCTCGAATATTTCGGCAAGCTTTGCGGCATTCTGAAGTCGGGCGTCGCCGCCGGGGCGTTTCGCAAATGCGACATCGAACTGACCGCCTATGGATTTCTGGGCATGTGCAGTTGGGCATATCAATGGTATCCGGCCATGCCCGAAAAAATCCCCACGCAGAAACTGGCCGAAACGCTCTGCCAGACATTTCTGCAGGGACTCAATAAGCCTAAGGCGAAGCACGCCGAGTCCGGGAGTGGTCCCCCGTGAGCGCCGAGGCCTGGCGGCTCGCCGAACGATTGCGTAGCGAGATTCGTGAGTTCGTCCGGACCAGCATGCCGCGGGACATTCTGCGTAAGAGCTCGCGACATTTGATGCTCAACAAGGATGAGTACGTGCGCTGGATGCGGGAGTTGCAAAGCCGTGGCTGGGCGGTCGGGCACTGGCCGCGTGAATATGGGGGCCTCGGTTGGTCCACGCTCGAGCGCTTTGTATTCGAAGAAGAGCTCGCACGCGCCGGCTGTCCCTGGGTCATTCCCTTCGGCGTGAAATATGTGGGACCTGTCATCTACACGTTCGGCAGTGAAGAGCAGAAGCAGCGTTTCCTGCCGTCCATCGTGTCAGCGCAGCAATGGTGGGCACAGGGGTATTCCGAGCCGGGCGCGGGCTCCGACCTGGCGAGTCTGCGGACCAGCGCGGTGCGCGATGGCGATCACTACATCGTCACCGGCCAGAAGGCCTGGACCACTTATGCGCAATGGGCGGATTGGATGTTTTGCCTGGTGCGCACCTCGAGTGAGGGACGGCCGCAACAAGGTCTTTCCTTTTTGTTGATCGACATGCGAAGCGCGGGTGTCACCGTGAAGCCGGTGCGCAGCATGGACATGTGCCATCACCTGAACGAAGTGTGGCTGGACGATGTACGCGTGCCGGTGGCAAATCGGGTCGGCGCGGAGGGCGGCGGTTGGGCCCTGGCCAAGTTCCTGCTGGTCAATGAACGCATTTACGGTTCGGGATTGGGTGAATCGAGATTTGCGCTCGAGCGCCTGCAGGCGCTGTCCGCCGAACAGAACGATGGAACATTGCGCAGCCGCATCGTCGAGCTCGAGTTGCGACTGCTTGCGCTGGAATGCGTTTCCTATCAGACACTGGTCGACATGATGGCCGGCGTGGAAACGGGTGGAGAATCATCGCTGCTGAAAGTGCGCGCTTCTGAAATGTATCAAGACATTCTTGAAGCAACTGTGGATGCGCTGGGCTATGCCGGGGTGGCTTACGATACCGACACTCTGCATGGTGAAGGACCGCCCCCTATGGGGCCCGACGATGCCGGGGGCGTACTTCGCTGTCACCTCTACAATCGTGCGGCGACGATTTACGGCGGCTCCGCCGAAATTCAGCGCAATATCATTGCCAAGTCGGTGCTGGGCCTGTGACATTGAATGTAGCAGCGATGGGCACCGATGATATGGTTGCGATGCTGCGCGAGAGCATCGAACGCTACACCGCGGACCATTATTCGTTTGAGCAACGGTGGACAGCCCTGCGCGTTGGTTGTGGTTATAGTGAGCGAGCATGGTCCGACTATGCTGCGATGGGCTGGCTGGCGCTGCGATTACCGGAAGAAATCGGCGGCTTGGCCGCGCAGGCAACCACCACTGCCCCACTGATGGAAGCAGTGGGCGCTAAGTTGCTGTTAGAGCCGATTCTGGCCAGCGTGATTCTCTGCACGGGGCTGGTATTGAAACGCGCGGATGCGGCGCAGCGGGCTGACATGCTGCCGAGGCTCGCGGACGGGTCGTTGCGGTTGGCACTGGCTCATCACGAGTCCTTGAGAGCCGGCGCGCAGACTCCATGCGAATGTGAACATCGCAATGGTGCTCTGTACGGCCATAAGCTTGCCGTACTGCACGGTGATTGCGCCGATCGATTTATCGTCTCGGCAAGAAATGCCGACGCCGGGGGAAGGCTAGCGCTCTACCTGGTCGATGCTAACGCCACTGGCGTGACCTCGCGAAGCTTCTCACTGCTCGATGGTCGCGGCGCTGCGAATTTGCGCTTCGAGGCAGCGGCGGCCGAGTCCTTCGCAGCCGCCGCATCACCCGATGCGGATGCGAAAGCGCTTGCCGAGTGTTTGCATGAAGCTGCCGTCGCACTGTGTAGCGAAGCCTTGGGCGCGATGCGCGCGCTCAATGCGGCTACCCTCCAGTACTTGAAAGTGCGCAAGCAGTTCGGCAACCCGATCGGCGTGAACCAAGCACTACAGCACCGCATGGTGGAGATGTACATGCTCGAGCAGGAAGTGCGCGCTCTCGGCTTGGCGGCGCAACGGGCATTGATGGGACCGGTCGAAGGGCGCGAGCACATCATCAGCGCAGCACGTGCTTTCACCTGCAGCGCGGCCCGACGCGTCGCTGCCGAAGCGGTGCAGATGCATGGCGGCATCGGCATCAGCGACGAGCTCGATGTGAGTCACTACTACCGCCGGTTGATGGTGAACGGCACCCTGTTCGGTAATCGGGAGCTTCACTTATCGCGTTTTGCTGATCTGCAACCCAGGTCCGCCAAGGCCGGATGATTCTCCAGTTGACGACCGACCAGACGGTCGGGTAGTGTTGAGTTAGTGCGATTGAATCCGAATCGGGCTAGAACAAGACTACGGGAGGGGGAATCGTGGTTTGTAAATCGAATTTGCCAATGCTGCTGGTGACATCGTTGGTTGCCGTAAGCACGCCGTTGATGTCGCGTGGCGCGGAAGCTGAAGGTGCGCCCGGACCGGATGCGGAGGAGCCGGGAGCGGCCCCCGCGGAGCCCGATGCGCTGCAGGAAGTTGTTGTCACCGCCCGGTTACGCTCAGAGCGGTGGGTCGATGTGCCGGTGGCGGTGTCTGCAGTGACACCCGAGGAAATCCGCCAGTACGACCTGACCTCCGTGGCGAACATCAGGTTGGTTGCGCCGCAGATTACCCTGGATCGCGGCTTTACCGGTTCAGGTACATCAGTGTCGATGCGCGGCGTCAGTTCATCGAGCCTGGACGCGGGCCTGGAACAATCAATTCTGCTGGTGTTCGATGGCATGGAGATGAGCCGCGGCCGCATACTCAACGACGCGCTCTTCGATATGGCGAGTATCGAGGTCATGAAGGGACCGCAGGCGCTGTTCTTCGGCAAGAACTCACCCGGTGGTGTCGTCTCGGTCAAATCGGCCGATCCGACCAAGGAGTTTGCGGGATTTGCCCGCGCCGGTTACGAGGTCACCACCAACCATGCCCGTTCCGTGGAAGCGGCCATCTCCGGGCCCCTGTCGGACAGCTTGGGATACCGGGTGGCCGGGTTCGCCAGCAAGAGCAACGGCTACATTCGCAATCAGGACACGGGTGTGCCGGACCTGATACGCACTGCCGCCTCCGGCAGCACCTTCGTTCCGCCCGCGCAACCTACCCTGGGCGCCGAAGAGAAGGAAGCAGTACGCCTGACGTTGAAATACGATCCCGGCGCCCGGTTTGACGCCAATCTCAAACTACTGCTCAGCCGTTATCGTGGGCAGAGCCTGCAAAGCTTTGACGAAGTCATGGCATGCCCGTCCGGCCGTACGCATCCCGTGACGACCGGCGGCATCGTCGATCCAAACGGTGATTGCACGCTCAATGACAAGTCATCTCAAGGCTGGTTGTCACAGACCATCATCAACTCCTGGCCGGAGGTCAAGCGGCACGACAATGGCAATCCCTTCAGCAAGGATGACTCCGTTCTGCCCACTCTGACGCTCAATTACAACTTTGGGCTCGTCAACCTGACGTCGATCACCGGCTACTATCACTACGACTATGTGAGCCAGGGCAACGCTGACAGCACTTCGTACTCCTATTTCTGGTCGTACAGCGACGAAAAGAACAGCAGCTTCTATCAGGAATTGCGTGCCGTATCTTCCCTCGACGGCATGCTCAATTTTGCCGCCGGCGGTCACTATGAGTACAACGACCGCACCCTGTTCGTAGGTGGCGCCAATGGACCGAACCTGCTGGATCCGGCCACCGGCCGTTACAACCTTTACGACAATGAGCAGCACAACAAGAGCCATGCCGCCTCGGTCTTCGGCCAGGTGATCGTGAAACTCCCCGGCAATCTGGAGCTGACCGGGGGTGCCCGTGCCACCCGCGAGAACAAGAGCCTGGATTCCTTCAACAAGTACGTCAACCCGAAGGGCGTCGGGGCGGCAGGCTATCTGGCTCAGGGCAAGGTGATTGCCGGCAGCAAGAGCGAGCACAATGTTTCACCGGAAGCAACGCTTGCCTGGCACGCCACCGATCAGATCATGGTGTACGGTGCTTACAAAACCGGCTATCTGTCCGGGGGCTTTTCCAATCCGGGTACCTTGTCGGCGATCTCGACATTGCAGACTTTGTCCTACAATTCGGAAAAGGCCAAAGGCTTCGAGGGCGGCGTCAAGGCCTCCCTGCTCGATAACAAGCTGACCGGGTCCCTTACCGCGTTTCGTTACAAGTATGAAGGCTTGCCGTTGACCTCGTTGATCGCTCTGAGCTCGACCGCCGTGACCTTCGTGACGCAGAACGCGGCCAGCACCATCACCCGCGGAGTTGAATTCGAAAGCGCCTTTCGTCCGCTGTCCGGTCTTACCCTGCGCGGCTCGGCAAGTTATGACCAGGCCTACTTCGAGGAATTCAACGCGGCGCAGTGCTACACGGGCCAGACGTTGGCGCAAGGGTGTATAGCCGCTCCGGTGACCGGAGCGAAGACTCAGAACCTGTCCGGCCGTCCCTTGTATCGCGCGCCAAAGTGGCTGTTGACCGGGGGCGCCGCGTATGACTTCGCCTTCCCAGGCAACCTGCGTTTGACCGTCAACGGCGACCTGCGATACTCGTCCGGATACTACACTGGCCTCAATCTGAATCCGCTGTCATACCAGAGTAGCTTCACTACTGTGAATGGCGGCGTCCGTCTCGGTCCGGATAGCGACAAGTGGTCGGTTGCGGTCATCGGCCGGAACCTGTCCAACCGGCGATATGGCACACTGGGCGTAGATAAACCCGGTGGCCTGGGGGAAGTGTACACAGTGGCCGGGGAACCACGCGTAGTGCTGCTGCAGGGCGAAGCGCGCTTCTGACGGCGGCGGGTACCGCATGCGGCACCATGACTGAACACGAGTCCATTGATTGCGATCTGCTGGTACTCGGGGCCGGCATGGCAGGATTGTCCGCCGGCGGGTATGCGGCGGAACGCGGTGGGCGCGTGATCGTGATCGAGAAGGCGAAGAGCATCGGCGGATCGGCCTTGCTCTCGGGCGGCGTCTTGTGGACTGCAACCTCTGCAGGTCGCATGCAGCTTTATGGCGGTGGCAGATCCGACCTGGGCGATGTGGTTCTGCGCAACTATGGTTTGGGACTGGCATGGCTGCGCCGCCGGGAGATCGCGCTGTCACCGGCGGTGTCCGTGCTCCATGGCCGCGGCTATCAAATCGACATCCTCGATCATCTGCGCGGCTGCACCCGTTTGGTGGAGCAGCATGATGGTCATGTAGCGTTGGACACGCAGACCCAAAACTTGCTGACTGATACCGGCGGTGCGGTTGTCGGCGCACGAACTGTTCATGCCGCCGGCACGATCGATGTGCATGCAAAGGCCACGCTGCTGGCCACGGGTGGCTATCAGAACTGCGCGGAATTGCGTGCTCGGTACATTCACGCAAATGCGCGCGACGGGCTGTTGCTGCGTAGCAATCCGCACAGCAACGGCGACGCAATACGGTTGGCTGCCGCTGTCGGCGCGGAAGTGCGCGGTTCGAATCCGGGTTTCTACGGTCATTTGGTCAGCGAGTCGCCGAATTGGGGCGAGCCGCATCTGTATACGTTGCTGACGCAGTATCACAGCGACCATTCATTGCTGTTGAACGAGGCGGGCCGGCGCTTCTGCGATGAATCGCTGGGCGATCACACGAACGCCAACCATGTCGTGACCCAGTCGAATGCCCGGGCGATTTGCTTTTGGGATGAAGCCGTGCACCAGGCGCATGCTACGACGGCCATCGTCAAAGGCACTGAAGCGGTGGATAAGATGAAGATCGCGCTGGGACAGGGTGGCAACGGGATCGTCGCACACACGCTCGAGGAGATCGGCGGTTTCGCGGCTACCCAGGGGTTCGATGCTGCGCAGCTGCGCCGCTCGATAAGCGAGTATAACGAACACTGCCGTAACGGTTGGGAGGCGCTCCAACCTGCGCGCGCCGAGAATTTCTCCGTGCTGGATAAGCCGCCCTTTTATGCACTCGTGGTGCGGCCCGCCATCACTCACACGCATGGTGGCTTGAGCGTGGATACGTCCGCGCGTGTTTGCAAGTCAGATGGCTCGCCGGTGCCGGGGCTATTCGCAGCGGGCGCCGATGCCGGTGACGTGTACGGCATTGGATACGCCGGCGGCCTTGCTCTGGCGCTGACCTATGGGATTCAGGCTGCGCGCACTGCCGGGTTCGATGCGGCATGAATACACTGATGTCAAGTGACGAGGCTCGCCATGGCTGAAGATCAGGTCGTGGACCTCCCGCAACCGGGGTTTACCGGGAAGCTCTTCCGCCTCGACGGAAAGGTTGCCCTGATCATGGGTGGCAGGGGAGTGCTGGCGCAGACCATGGCTGCCACGCTCGCTGATCTCGGATGCGACGTCGCGCTTGCCTCACGGCATGAGTCTGATTGTGCGCAGATCGCCGCGGGGATAGCGAGCCGCTTCGGGCGTCGAGTGATCGGTCTTCGGTGTGACATCGCGCGCGAGGAAGATATCGAGCAGGCCGTGGCGCAAGTAACGGAGCAACTTGGAGACATCGGCATCCTCATCAACAATGCTGGAGCTTCGTGGTGGGGCCTGCCGCAGGACATTCCTCTCGCGGGCTGGCGCAAGGTCGTGGATGTCAATTTGACCGGAACCTTCCTCGCCTGTCGGCATGTTGCCCGGCGCATGATTGCCCGGGGTGGCGGCTCCATCATCAATATCGCATCAGTCGGCGCGTTCCTGTCCTATGTCCCTGAGGCAGGCCAGGTCGTGCCCTACACCACGACGAAGGCAGCTGTCGTGCATCTGACGCAGGACCTCGCCGCCCAGTGGGCGGTCCACGGCATCCGTGTCAACGCGATAGCGCCGGGCTCCATAGAGAGCGGCATGACCGACACTCTTAGCGAAGAGGTGCAACAGCGCTTGCTGTCACGAATTCTGCTGCGCAGATTTGCGCGCCCGGCTGAGATCTCAGGTGCGCTCGCGCTGCTTGCGTCCGACGCGGGCAGCTTCATCACTGCGGAGACGCTTCTCGTGGATGGCGGGCAATCGATAGGTTGAATCACTGAGGCCACAAAGAGCACATAATGAGAGAAGCCGTCATCGTATCGACTGCCCGCACGCCGATTGGAAAGGCCTATCGAGGGGCATTGAATGCAACATTGTCGCCGACTCTGGCAGGCAGTGTAATCCGTGCGGCAGTGGAACGCGCGGGGATCGAGCCTGGGGAGGTCGAGGATGTCGTTCTCGGTTCGGCGCTCCAGATGGGCTGTCAGACGATGAACATTGGACGGCTGGCCGCGTTGCGCGCCGGCCTTCCGGTAACGGTGCCTGGCATGTCGCTCGACCGACAATGTGCCAGCGGGCTGATGGCGATTTCGGTGGCCGCCCGTCAGATAGAGTCTGAAGGAATGCAGATCGCCCTCGGCGGTGGCGTGGACTCCATCAGCCAGGTGCAGACTGAGCGCCTCTGGATCGAGCAGGATCCGTTACTCGTCAACATGCAGCCTGCGGCCTACATGGCAATGATTGACACGGCCGAAATAGTTTCGCGGCGCTATGGTGTAGGCCGCGAGGCGCAGGACGCGTATGCGCTCCAGAGCCAGCAGCGTACTGCGGCGGCTATCCGGGAGGGCCGATTTGACGCCGAGATCATCCCGGTGAGGACCTCGATGGCGGTAACCGACAAGCAGACCAAGGCGGTCAGCTACCGTGAAGTCACGCTGACTCAGGATGAAGGCGTGCGCGCGGATACGACCCTCGCGGGCCTTGCCGCTCTTAAGCCAGTCCGCGGTGAGGGGCATTGCGTTACTGCTGGCAACGCCAGCCAGCTATCGGACGGTGCTTGCGCCTTGGTGTTGATGGAGGGCCGGGAGGCGCAGCGCCGTGGCCTGTCGCCATTGGGAGTTTACCGGGGCATGGCCGTCGCAGGGCTCGAGCCGGACGAGATGGGCATCGGGCCCATCTACGCGATTCCAAAGCTGTTGGCGCGTCACGGGCTCACCATTGACGACATCGGTTTGTGGGAATTGAACGAAGCGTTCGCGGTTCAGGTGTTGTATTGCCGCGATAAGCTCGGTATTCCCGACGAGAAGCTCAACGTCAACGGTGGCGCAATCGCGCTCGGTCATCCGTACGGTATGTCAGGCGCGCGCATGGCCGGTCATGCCTTGATCGAGGGTCGCCGTCGCCGCGCACGCTACGTCGTGGTCACGATGTGCGTCGGTGGCGGCATGGGTGCGGCCGGTCTGTTTGAAGTGGCTTGATGACGTTAGGGCTCGGCATGGCGCTCACCACCTATTCACCCGGTGAGTGCCGGGCTGGAGATCATCCCGCCCCCATCGATGATGATGCATTGGCCCGTCACATAGCGTGCCGCGTCCGAGCTGAGAAAGACGACCGCGCCTGCGATGTCGTCCGGTTCGCCGAGCCGCCGCAGCGCTGTGGAGCCTTCAGCGGCCCGGGCAATCTCGGGGTTTTCCCACAGGGCGCGTGCGAAATCCGTCTTCACGAGGCCCGGGGCGACGCAATTGACTCTGACGTTGCGCGGCCCGAGCTCTACCGCGAGGTTGCGCGCGAGTTGCAAATCCGCTGCCTTGGAAATGTTGTAGGCACCGATGAGCGGGCTGCCCATCATCGCGCCGATGGAGGAGACGAGGGTAATCGCTCCGTCCCCGCGCGCGCTCATTTCGGGCGCGACGAGTTGGATCAACCAGTGATTCGACAGGATGTTGTTGTCCAGAATTTTACGGAACTGCTCGTCCTTGATGGTGGCCAGCGGCCCGAAATGGACGTTCGTGGCGGCATTGCAGACCAGTATATCGATCTTGCCGAACGACTCGCGGGTACGCTCGACGAGCCGGATGAGATCGTCCTTCGACGAGATGTTGGCCGCGACGGCAATAGCCGTGCCGGCGCCGTGTGCCGCATTGATGGCAGCGGCGACGGCCTCAGTCGCAGCCTGCGACCTGGAAGAAACTACGACCTTGGCGCCTTGCTCCGCGAGCCGCTCGGCAATGGCGCGGCCGATGCCTCGCGAGGAGCCGGTAATTACGGCAACGCGGCCGCTCAGATCAAACAGGGGTGTGCGGTTCATGTCAGGTGTACGCTCCGCTGGGTAACAGAGGATATTTGAATCATGTTTGAAGGGCAATGCCTGCGCGTCGAACTCCTGGGCGAAGGCCTCGCGCAGTTGTGCTTCGACAGGCGCAATGAGGCGATCAACAAGTTTGACGTCCGAACGATCCAGGAGCTGAAGTCTGCTACGGAGGCTATCCGCACGGCACCCGGTGTGTGCGGAGTGCTGGTCACGAGCGCCAAGGAGGCATTTGTCGTAGGGGCCGACATCTTTGAGTTTACTGCCCTTTTTGCGCAGCCGCTGACGCATGTTGATGCGTATATCGCCGCACAGAACGCGGTGTTTACCGCATTCGAGGACTTGAGTATTCCGAGCGTCGTGGCGATCAACGGCCTTGCGCTCGGCGGCGGATTGGAGATGGCGCTCGCGGCGGATGCGCGCGTGATGTCAGAAACGGCCCAAGTTGGTGTTCCAGAGGTATCTCTGGGGATATTCCCGGGCTTTGGCGGCACGGTGCGTTTGCCCCGCCTGACGAACGCGGCGACCGCAATCGAGTGGATCACGAGCGGCAAGCCGCAGAGTGCGCAAACCGCCCTGAGAGCGGGCGCTGTGGACGCGGTCGTCGCGCCAGAGGCGCTGCGGCGCACGGCTCTTGAGCGTCTCGAATTCCTCATCACGTCGCAGGAGTGGCGTGCGCGTCGGCAGCGGCGGCACGGCCCTTTCACCGCGGATGTGTCAGTGTTCCAGCAAGCGAAGGCGTCGGCCGCAAGAACCGCGGTTCATCAGCCCGCGGCACTCGCGGCGGTCGAGTTGCTGGAGCGAGCGGCGGGACTGTCTCGCGATGATGCCTTGAAGCTCGAGCACGCAGCATTTGCGAAGATCGCGCACACCCAGGCCGCAGCTTCTCTCGTCCAGTTGTTTATTAACGACCAGGCGATCAAAAAGAAGGGAAAGGTCTACGCGAAGGTCGCCCGTAAGGTGCAACGCGCCGCCGTCCTCGGGGCGGGTATCATGGGAGGGGGCATCGCTTATACCTCCGCGGTCCGCGGGGTTCCGGTAGTTATGAAGGACATCGTGCAGAGCGCCCTGGAATTGGGTATTACGGAGGCAAAGAAGCTTCTGACCAAACAAGTCGGGTTGGGGCGCATGCAGCCGGACAAGGCGCAGGCCGTGCTGGCCTCCATCCGTCCGACGCTCGACTACAGCGAGGTCGAATCGGCGGATGTCGTGATTGAAGCCGTGGTCGAGAGCCTGGACGTCAAGAAGAGGGTGTTGGCAGAAGTCGAGAAGCGCGTTGGGCCGAATACGATCATTGCATCTAACACCTCGTCCCTGTCGATCGGGGCGATGGCTCGAGTGCTCGAACGGCCGGAAAACTTTGTGGGCATGCATTTCTTCAACCCCGTTCCGGCGATGCCCCTGGTAGAGGTGATTCGCGGGCCACAGACCAGCGAGGCGGCTGCCGCAACAGTCGCAGGCTACGCGAGTGCCATGGGCAAGACGCCGGTTGTAGTAAAGGAGTGCCCCGGATTTCTCGTCAATCGTATTCTGACGCCCTACATGGTGGGTTTCCTGCGTGCCATTCATGATGGTGCCGACTACCTCGCAGTTGATCGCGTAATGGAGAGCTTCGGCTGGCCCATGGGCCCGGCCTATCTGCAGGACGTGGTTGGACTCGACACACTGCTGCACGTGCTTCGGGTGATTTCGGACGGGTTCGCGCCGCGCATGCAGCTGGAATTTCCCCATGCCGTGGAGCTCTTCGTGCAGCACGGCCGGCTTGGGCAAAAAAATGGGGGCGGATACTACCGGTACGACACCGATCCCACCGGCAAGCCGAAAAAGTCGCCAGATCCGCGGACCGCGCCCCTGCTCGCAAGCATTCAGCCAGAGGGCCTCAGATCTTTTTCGGAGCAGGAGCTGCTCGAGCGGCTGATGTTGCCAATGGTCATCGAGGCGGCGCGCTGTCTGGAAGAGGGCATCGCCGGATCTGCGGCCGAAGTGGACATGAGCCTGGTGTTGGGGCTCGGCTTTCCCCGTCACGCGGGCGGACCTTTGAAGTACGCGGACTGGTTAGGTATGAAATCTGTATTGATGAGCTGCGAAGCCTACACGCCACTCGGGCCGATGTACGTCCCGACTGAGGGTATGCGGGCGGCCGCTGCGGCGGGTATCGGGTTTTATGGTCAGACCAGCCGGGCCGACGGCACGAGCCGAACGGCTTCGTCATGAGCACGGGCGCCGAATCTGCGGATCGGGACATGGCTCGCGGCAGTAAGGTGGCCGCCCGTGTCGAGGCGTTCGTGCGTGAGGTGATCGTGCCCCATGAACGTGATCCGCGCTGCGGCCCGCACGGGCCCGACGAACAGCTGGTCCTTGAAATGAGGAATCTGGCGCGAGTTGCCGGAGTTCTGACTCCGCACATTCTGTCCGACGGGAGTCATCTCACTCACCGGGAGACCGCTCTTGTGTTTCGTGCGGCCGGTCTTTCACCTCTGGGGCCTGTTGCGCTCAACGTGGCCGCACCCGATGAGGGCAACATGTTCCTGTTGGGACGTGTGGCATCGAGAGAACAAAAGGAACGCTTTCTCGAGCCGCTCGTCGCTGGGAGCAAGCGCTCGGCCTTCTTCATGACGGAGCCCGCCGCGGATGGCGGCGCGGGTTCAGATCCTTCGATGTTGAAGACCTCCGCTCAACGTGAGGGGGAGTGGTGGGTCATAAACGGCCGCAAGGCCTTCATCACGGGAGCTCAGGGCGCCGGTGTCGGCATCGTGATGGCCAAGTCGGAGCAGGGCGCGACATTGTTTCTGGTCGATCTGCCCGATCCCGCCATTCACATCGAGCGCATCCTGAATACGATCGACAGCTCGATGCCGGGCGGCCATGCCGTGGTCAGGATTGAAAATCTGCGCGTGCATCACAGCAAGGTGCTCGGTGAGAGCGGTCAGGGTTTCAAATATGCCCAGGTGCGACTCGCGCCGGCGCGACTGACCCATTGCATGCGCTGGCTGGGAGCCTGCGTGCGCGCTCAGGAGATCGCGTCGGAGTATGCGGTCAGACGACAGGCCTTCGGTAAGCCGCTGATCGAGCACGAGGGCGTGGGATTCATGCTGGCCGACAATCGCATCGAGTTACAACAGGCCGGGCTGATGATCGATTGGTGCGCCGGCGTACTCGACAGCGGTGCTCCTGGCACGGTGGAGTCGTCGATGGCTAAAGTTGCCGTCTCTGAGGCGTTGTTCCGCATTGCCGACCGCTGCGTGCAGGTGATGGGCGGTACTGGCGTGAGCGGTGACACCGTGGTCGAGCAAGTGTTCCGCGAGATCCGCGCTTTCCGTATTTACGACGGTCCAACCGAAGTGCACAAGTGGTCTCTTGCGAAGAAAATCCGGGACGAGGTGTTGCAGCGAATCTCCGGCTAACCGTGATCGCAAGCCGCGTGGTGATTGCGACAGATGACTCATAGGGAGCAGGCGAGTCGGTGTCCCTCGAAGACAGCGTGTGACATCCGGCGCGGAGTGACGCAGTCCCCTATCATGTGCAGCTCCATTCCGGCCGGCTTGAGTGTCTCAACTAGATCAACCACCGGTCGGCGACCCGTTTGCACTACGACCAGGTCGCAGCGAATGACTTCCTCTTCGCCGCTCGTTGCATTCATAAGATGTGCGGCGCCGTCCGTAGCCTCGCTTAGCACTGTGAGTACGCGATATTCCGTGCTTGCACGCCCTAGGCGGGCGAGCAAGGGTCCGACGCTCTCTGCGGGTATTGCGCTGGCGATAGCAGCGGAGGGCGTGGCAAGCAGCACGCGCCAACCTGCCTCGGCGAGGGCCTCAGCTACACCGTACGTCCACCAGAAACCGCTGCCATCATCGGCGACAATGGCGCGGCCACCTCCGTGTGGGGACGGCGCGCCTTTGTCGAGCACGTCGAACCAGGTGATCACGTTTTTGCCGATCAAGCTCTCATCGAGAGGCTGGCCGACTGCGCCCGTTGCGATCACGGTCGCATCGAATGCGCTTTGCAGCTGCGCGAGCCTTTCGATGCGAACGCTGAGCTCGAGGCGGACCTGCAGGTAACGTAGCTCGCTGCGCAGATAGTCGATGAAACGCCGCAGGTCCTTACGATGAGGCACTGAGCTCGCATAGAGGAATTGTCCGCCGACGACATCGGACGCCTCGAAGAGCGTGACGGCATGACCCCGCAGGGCGGCCACTCGCGCCGTCTCGAGTCCCGCAGGGCCGCCTCCAACAATTGCGATCCGCCGGCGCACGACAGCTGGGCCGGATTCACTGAAGGGCGCCCGCCGCTCCCGGCCGGTGGTAGCGTTGACCGCACAGTGCAAATGCGGCGCGAATGCACGGCAGTCCTGATTTAAGCCAATACAGGGTCGGATGCGGTTGGCTTCGCCGCGCGCCGTCTTGCTGATCCACTCGGGATCCGCGATGAAGGCGCGCGTCATGCCAATCAAGTCGGCATCCCCATTCGCCAGCAGCCGCTCCGCGACCTCGGGCCTCGTGATTCTCTGGCCGACAATGACTGGCAGGCCGCAGGCCTCGCGGATGATCTTTGCAGCCCGTGCCGCGGCCGCTTCCGGCTGGGTGACGTCCTTGACGTAGTAGCCGCGGACGCCGAGCGTGATGCTGAGATAGTCGGCCGTTCCCTTTTCGGCAAGAGCAGTGGCAATTCGGGCGGTGTCCTGGATACCGAGCCCGTCGGGCAATTCCTCATCTGCCGAGAGGCGTATACCCAACACGAAGCTCTCGCGGCATCGCTCTCGGATGCGGTCGATTACTTCGCGCAGGAACCGCAACCGCTTATCGGCAGTTCCCCCATACGCGTCCGTGCGTTGGTTAGTGGCCGGCGAAAGAAATTGCGCGACCAGGTAGCCGTGCGCGGCGTGGATTTCGACCCCGTCGTGGCCGGAGCGCTCCAGGTTTATGGCCGACTCCGCGAATGCGTTTATGAGCGTCGCGATCTCATCCTGGTCGAGCTCGTGGGGCTGAAACAAGTCCCGCGGCGAACGCAGTGGCGATGGGGCCGACGGCGCATAGTCGGATTCGGCGCCGATCCGCTCCCGGCCGAGATGCACGAGCTGGCCAACGACTTTCACGCCGTACGCGTGAATGACGTCCGATCGACGACGCAGGCCTTCGATCACGCGCGTGTCATAACCCTCGACCAGCGAGCGGAGCCGAAGCGCGGAGGTTGGATGAACGACGATTGCCCCACCGATGATCATCGCTGGACCGGTGCGCGCCCGTGCCTCGTAGTACGCGATGTCGTCGTCGGTGACGGCGCCGTCGCGGACCATGCTGGTGCCGTGCGGCGTAACAACGATCCGATTGGCGAGTTGGAGGCGGCCTGACTGAAACGGTTCGAACAGGCGCGGATAGGGGTTGCCCGACTGACCGGAGCTCGTGGTCAGCTGGTGAGAAGACACTGACTGCGGCACAACAATTCCCCTTGCTTCCCGAGTGCCACCCCGCCGCACCTCAGCGTCGGATCCAGGGCGATTCACGATGTCACCCAGGTGCCAAGTGTATTGCAATCCGACCGGGCGGTCGAGAGTTTTTATGCGGGGCAACGGTCGGCGCGATTGGCCTGCACGAGTTTACCTACACCAGAACGGTCGATTTCAACGCGAGTACCTTTTCAATCACTCAGTCCCGCGATCGCCTGCCTGCAGGCGAGCAACGCTTGACCTGCGATCATTCCCTTCCAGTCTGTCGTCTCCACGTAGAAAGCGCTCCGAATCTGCGCTTTGATCGCCCGGCCAGCATCCGATGCGGGATCGCCATGAGAATGTAACCAGGCATCTGCCCGCAACGCGTCCAACACCTCCATGACGGGAACCGTTCCAAACTCGAGAGCCATACCCGTCACTTCGGCGTGTGGCAGCAAGCCGGCACTGGCACTGAGTCCATCCCCCACGATAGGCGCTGAGGTCGAGGTGCCGTCATAGGGACTTGTAATCCCTTTCCCGTACCAACGCCCGGCCCGGTCGAAGCCGGCGCTGCCGCGCGGCGCAGACACGATTCGCTCACCCAATCCCCAAGGACCCAGACCTGTGTGAAAGTCGATAATAGCTATCTTCCGTGCGAGCGCGAGATAGGTGGAGAATATTTGCGTCTGTGTCTGACGCGACCATGTTGGTGCACGGCCTCCATAAAACAGGCCTGCCGGATGGCGGTATTGACCTCCGGAGACTGCGTGTTGCAATTTTGCCTGGCCTGCCTCGCCGTGACGCGCCGCATACGCGAGTAGCACCTTGCCGCTGGCTAATCGGGCTGCATCTGTCCACTCGGTGGGGCAAACCGAGCTCGCCAGCTCGTCGTAGGCGGGGTTCTCGGGAAGAGGGCGGGCGAAGTCGATCCAGTTGCGGTTCAGGTCGACGTTTTCGTGCGTGACGCGCCTCAGCCATGCGAACCCATACGGGTTGATTGCATGAATCAACAGCGCTGCAAAATTCGAGGGCAGGCGAGCCGTTTCGCCTCGCCGCAGCCAGTCCACCTGAGCACCAGAGCCCGCAAAGCCTTCCACACCGTGCGTTCCCGAGATGGTGACCAACACCTTCTGCGCATCGCGCGGCCCAATCCAGGCCACGTCCGTACTCAAATCGCCACCATCGGGACTGCGTTCGGGATGTGTCAAACAGTCCAGTTGGCCCCTGGCCTGCGAGACGGCCTCGCGGAATTTGTCGCGGGCTTCCCGATACGAAGCGCTGAAGCTCTCCATGCAGTTCATGTGCTCACCACCCACAGATTGCTATATCCCTGAGCATTGTAGCCTCGAACAGGAAGGCGCCGTTGCACCTGCAATTCGCCAATCGCGCCTTCGAGCGATGTTCCCGAGCGCTCAGCAGCCTTCAGCTATGCCATTTCGGGCACAGAGGTGACATTTTCCGAAGGTGCCGCGAAAGTTGTGCACACCGGGTAAATGGTCTGCTCGTACAGCAGTCAGCCCCACCGCCCACTGGATTTACGCGAACTTGCCCGGCCCGTATCATCAGTGTATGACGCGCCGGTTCCTGAGTTCTCAATCCCTCAAGGGCCGTGGTGCCCTGTCCAACCCTCCCGTGCGCTTCGAGTCCACCGCTGTCGAAAAGATCGACGATGGCTGGTCTCATGAGGAAGACGGCACGACTTCATTGCCGCAGACCGTACTTCCCGATGCAGCCAGAAGCGTGATTACGACCAACAGCTCCCCGGACGTGGGCTTCGATCAGTCCATCAATCCCTATCGCGGTTGCAGTCATGGGTGCGTCTACTGCTTCGCTCGGCCAACCCACGCCTATCTGGGCCTGTCACCGGGTCTCGACTTCGAGACCAGGCTCTTTTACAAGGACAATGCAGTCGAACTGCTGCGCGCTGAGCTCAGTAAACGCAATTACCAGTGCAAGACCATCGCGCTCGGCATCAACACGGACGGTTGGCAACCGCTTGAAAAGCAGATGCAGGTGACTCGCAGCATACTCACGGTTCTGGCGGAGTGCCGGCATCCGTTGACCATCGTGACGAAGAGCGCTCTGGTGGTGCGCGACCTGGATCTGTTGCAGGATTTGGCGCGCGACCATCTGGTCTCGGTGATGGTCAGTGTCACAACCTTGGACAACAACATCAAGCGGACCTTGGAACCGCGGACTGCCTCGCCGCAGGCGCGACTCAAAGTGATCGAACAGCTTGCATCGGCCGGCGTGCCGGTCGGTGTAATGGTGGCGCCCGTGATCCCCGCGCTCACGGATCATGAGATGGAGCGAATTCTCGAGTCTGCGAAGACTGCGGGAGCCAGTAGCGCCGGATACACGCTTCTGCGGCTGCCGCATGAGGTCAAAGATCTATTTCGCGAGTGGCTTGCGGCGCACTACCCGGATCGCGCGCAGCACGTGATGTCTTTGATCAATCAATCACGTGGCGGCAAAGACTATCAGGCCGAATTCGGCACGCGCATGGTGGGCACCGGAGTATTCGCCCAACTGCTGCGGAAGCGGTTCGATGTCGCCAAGCGGAAATTCGGGCTCGACAATGCCGCAAATCGCCACGAGCTTCGCACGGATTTGTTTCGTCCCCCCGCCGTCGACGGGCCGCAAATGACACTCGGCTTCTAAGCTCGCGCGCCCTGGGGCCGCTTTCGGCATCACTTTCCGGCTTCTGGTCGCAGCACCTCCCTTGCAACCTGAATAAACGTCCTCAACTTAGGCGCTTCAGCCGCCCGCTGCGGGAAATACAGAAACAACCCGGGCTCGGTGATCGCCGCATCAGGCAACACCCAACGCAGCGATCCCTCGCGGATTTCCTTGCGCACGAGCGGCTCAAAGAGATAAGCAATGCCCACACCGGCGAGCGTAAGCTCCTTTGCATACATCGCGTCATTCACAAGAATAGTCCCCGTCACGCGCACGGACACGTCTTCCCCGTTATCCAACAGCTCCCAAGCGTAGATACCCCCCGAGGCAACCAATCGATACCCGATGCAGTTGTGTCGGTTCAAATCAGCAACGCTGTGCACGTCGCCCTTCGCAGCAAGGTAAGCAGGCGCCGCGACCATAATCGCCTTGAAAGGCGCGGTGAGTCGGACGGCAACCATGTCCCGCTCAATCATCTCGCCGAGCCGCACGCCAGCGTCATACCCGCCGGCTACGATATCAGTGAGTGTTGAGTCCGATATCACTTCGACGACGAGTTCCGGATGACGCCACGCCAATTCGGTAACGACTGGCGTGATCGCCAGCGGTAGCGCGACGTGCGGTACATTCAATCGCAGCAGCCCTGTCACCTGACCGCGCTCCGAACGAGCTCTTTCGAGAGCGTCCTGAACTTCCTGCAGAGCTGAGCCAATCGAGTCGTTGAGTTTTCGACCCATCTCCGTAAGTGCAACGCTTCGCGTCGTCCGCGCGAACAACGGTGCACCGAGTCGGTCCTCGACCGTACGGACGGCGTGACTGACGGCGGACGGGCTCATCCCAAGCTCACCAGCCGCCGCCGCGAAGCCACCTTGGCGAGCCACCGCGAGGAACACGGGCAAGTGAGGTAGGAGATCGCGCCACATTCATGAATGATATCGCATAAAGCATGCGAACTAAGCCGCCTTATAAATTAATCGGCGTGCACTCATCCTTCTACCCATGCCGTTCCGGCGGCCCCAGAGACAGGAATCGAGCCATGACGAACAGTCCCAGCCCCCGCAAAACCTGGTTCATCACGGGCACCTCCTCGGGCTTCGGCCACGCCTTCGCCACCTATGCCTTGGACCAGGGCTACAACGTCGTAGCTACTGCCCGAAACCCCTCAACGCTCAAGAAGTTGGTCGCCCAAGCACCCGACCGCGTTCTCGCCGTCACGCTCGACGTGGACCGTCCACGCGACGCGGAGATGGCCGTCAGCGCAGCACTTGAGCGCTTCGGCCGGATTGATGTGGTGATCAACAATGCCGGTTACGGAATCGTCGGTGCCGTGGAAGAAACCCCAGAGAGCGAGCTTCGTGCCCTGATGGAAACGAACTTCTTCGGGGCAGCAGCGGTGATCAAGTCAGCGTTGCCCGCACTGCGCGCTCAACGCTCTGGTGCCATCGTCAACATTTCAAGCATGGGCGGCCAGCTGTCGTTCGCCGGCTTCGGCGCATATTCCGCATCCAAGTTCGCGCTGGAAGGACTTTCCGAAGCATTAGCTCAGGAAGTCGCCCCCTTCGGCATCAAAGTGCTGGTCGTGGAGCCGGGTAACTTCCGCACCAACCTCCTAGGATCGGGTACGCGAGAGATGCCGTCTCTAGATTCGTATCGGCAGACTGTCGGTGGCACCCGTGGATTCGTCCGCAGCATGCATGACGCGCAGATCGGCGACCCGCTAAAGGCGGCGGCCGCTATCGATCAGGCACTGGCCGCGGAAAAGACACCGCTGCGACTGCAGTTGGGCGAGGACGCCGTCGAGGCGGTACGTGCACACGCGAAGGTCTTGTTGGATGACCTCGAGCGTTGGCAGCCAGTTGCAGCGAATACTCGCATAGAGGGAGCAACCGTCACGACGAAGCCGTTGTAAGAGTGCCTTGCTGTCCCATTCGTACCGGAACCGCCACCATTTCTAGTAAGTAGATTGGGCAGTCCAGTTCGGTGAGCAGCACAAGCTCATCAAGTGCTACGCGATAGTGTCGGGAGGCTGCTGGCTCGTTGTGGAGGGGAGCGGTGATCCGGTGCGATTGGAGGCAGGAGACTGTTTCGTGCTGCCGAGCGGTCGGCCTTCCGCCTTGGTAGTAGCGTCGAGGGGCCTGCGGCCAAGGCCACCGAGATATTTCCGGCCGCGCGAAGGGGTGGCGTCGTCTGCCTCAACGGCGGGGGCGGAATGTCTCTCGTTGGAAGCCGCTTTGGTGTCAGCGGCAATCACGCCGACATGCTGCTTGGTCTGCTCCCGCTGATTGTCTCCGGGATAGATCTCCGATACATGAGCAATGCCGTACGCGCTCAACACGCTATCGAGGGTCCGTACCGTGTCGGCAATGTTCATCAAATCGTGATCACCCGCATCGAACGCTACGGCTTCTAACGTCCTCAGATTGGGGATGTACTGATCGATCATGGCAAGCGGAGCGTTCGCCGCCCACTTGGCAACAATGTCCGGGCGGGATTTACCATCGATCACGGCCAAATCGAAGAATCGTGGCGGATTGCGCGGATTGGGCGCCCACGCCGCCGATGAGGCCAGCATGGCTTTGCTCATGAAATCCGCCTTCTGGAGGTCATCCGGAGTCTGTACGTTCGCCGCCTTCGCCATGGCCTCCGGGTCCGGCTGCGCGTTGGGCGCGAGACAGCAGGGATTCAGAGGTGAACGTAACCAACCTGATAAGGATCGCGTGCGGTATCTTCATCGAGTGAATGCCTTTCAACCTATTCCGATCGACTGCGGACAGCCGGACAGCTACTCAACTCGATCATCATAACTTAGTGGGGCCGCCGCGACACTATGCCAGCGCGGCCCTGGATTAAAGGATGCAAAGTCTGCGGTCACTGGAAAGCCTTATGTCAGGAGTGGGCCCGAGCGAACAAGGCAGCATTAGAAGTCGAAGATCTACGGTAGGCTCGCATGCGGCTTACGCGCGACATGGATTGCAGCGATTCCCAGCGTCAGTCGTTCGAAGCCCACCTCGTCAAAACCGAGATCTTCAATCTCCTCGGCCAGGCGCTCGGCCGTGGGAAACTCACGTACCCCATGGAGCAAATACCGGTACGCCGATGCGTCGCCGCCGGTAGCAATCCATCCGATGACGGGCATACAGATTGACATGTAACGAAGGTAGGCGCCGTGCAACCACCGAAGTGGAATGTTGGAGGCTTCCAGGACAATAAGCCGTCCGCCTGGCCTCAACACCCGTAGTGCCTCCCGAAGAACCGCTCGGCGGTCGCAGATCTTGAGGCCCAGTGAAATGGAGTAGAGATCGACGCTGTTGGCCGGAACTGCCGGCATTGAGTGCGCATCCAGGCATCGCAGCTCGACTACGTGGGGCAATGGTGAGAGGCGGCGCTGCGCAATGGCAAGCATCTGCGGACTGATATCCGAAGCTACGACACGACGCGAGTCATGTGTCTCCTGCTGATTGAGGACTCGGAGGACGATGTCGCCCGTGCCACAGGCGACATCCAGAAGCTCTGTCCAGGGTTCTCGCGCAATGTACTTGGCGACACGACGTTTCCAGTGCCGGTGTATACAAAGGCTAAAGAGATCGCACAGCAGGTCATAGCGAGAGGCAATCCGGCCAAACACGTCATCGGAGGTCGTGCTGAACCCGGCGGCATTAAGAGGGGTAGGGGGTTGCACGGCCGCCATGGATTTCGTCTGGGAACGGTCCACCCCTCCGAGTCGAACGTCGCTATTCAATGGCGCGACGTCGCTTTGCCAGTACACGGGATTCGCGCTTCAACGGACCGGCGACCGGACAAATTTCAAGCGCAAAGCCTGTCAGTGTATTCACCAGGTTGTCCGGGTTGAGCTGATAGAGAACCCGCTGTCCCTGGCGCTGACTTTTCACCAGTCCCGCATTTTCAAGCACCGACAGATGCCGTGACATCGATGGCGCCGTCATATCGAATCTTGCGGCGAGCTCAGAAGTGGTGAGCTGAGTCTTCGATAGGTAAGCCAAAACCTTGCGGCGCTGACCGGAGGCGAGGGCTTCAAAGATCTTGTCGGCTTGCATTTGATCATAGTATTAGCTAATGTGCTAACATGCAACCGCCGACAGTTTCTCGTACCGCGGCCCGGTCTCGTGCGTTAAGTTCGACGTAGATTCGTTTCCGACCAGCATACGAGCGCTTGGTCGAGCACCGCCCCGCATCATCGATCCTCGATCATGGGCGTACTGGAATTCAAAGATGGGGCAGTATCCAGCGCCGCCGTTGCCAAAGCGGCGTTTTGGAGCAAGCGACAGTGCCGGCGCCTTGACTGACGCCGTCGGTAAAAATACCCGAGCAAACTCATCGCGTGATCCCGAGAACCTTCGCAGGGATGCGCGCGAAGCGTGGCGCAGAACGCGACAGAAACAACCGCGAGAGGATCTCGAACAGGTCAGGCGTCGTGCGCGCGAGGATTGGCTTGTCAGGTTCGGGCCGGACAAGAGAAGTAGACGAAGCAGCTATACCCAACGAAGGGACCGGCAGACTTGGCTTTCGCCATCGGCGGCCCCATAAATCGCCTCTAGCTTCATCCCAAAGGATGCGCCAACGCCGACCGGGCCCGCTCCCATGGTTAAAATCCGAAAGTGATTCATTGGCGATCACTTCCGGACCCTGAGGCTAAAATTGCAAAGAGCCGGGCACTGGCTCTTGGGAGCAACTGGGGCCACGTGTTTGTCCCGATGAAGGATGAGATGCGGCGCCAGCGATTCTCAGCGATCCTGTTCGGCAATCATTGGAAGCCGGCGCCAGCGTGTGATTTCCGCAGACAGTCCGCTAGGTGGGTGACTTGACGCTCGACCGCAAACCGGAATTCAGTCATGCTCGCTCTGGCGAAATACCCGACGCGCCTCGGGCCAAGCCATGCCGTCTGGAAGTGGGGCCTTTTGCAGTTGCGCCATGCGTTGGTGCCAACTCGTGATCTCGACAGAACGCGCACTGTCGGTATCGAGTGCGGCCGGGTTGTAACTGTCAGTGACCTCCATGATCATGATCAAGCGATCGCCGGCGCGGTAGATCTCCATTTCTGCTATCCCGTGACGTCGCTGCGCCTCGATCACGGCTTGGGGCGTGTTGCCTGGACGATGGGCCTCGTCGTACGCGTCGAGCAGGTCAGCCTGGTTGTTCAAGTCCATGATCCTGACTATCCGTCGCGTTTTTCCGAACATGCTGGTTGTCTCCGCTGTCAGGCCATGCCCAGGATCCGCTGAAGTGCAGCTTGGAAATGGTAGGTCAGCGCGGCCTCGGCCGCTTCGGGATTGCGCGCAGCGCAGCCTTCCAGAACCTCCAGGTGCTCGCGAATTGTCCGGATCACCCGCGGAGTGGTCGACCTCCGGTTGAGGCGGATCAGAGAGACGTAGTTCTTCAATCGGCGCGCGGTCACCTCAATCAGGGGATTTTGCAGAGCGGCGATCATGCTGCCGTGGAACCGCTGCTCCAGTTTCTCCATATCGATGTTTACGGCGTCGGTCGCACCCTCCCGCTCGACGCGTTCGAGTAAGGCGCGATGGTCGTTGATCAACGCTGCGATCTCTGCAGAGTCGGCGCTCTCTGCGTAGGCGCGCGCCGCCGCCCGCTCGATGATTGAGCGGTACTGGTAGGTTGAGCGCGCTAACTCCAAGTCGGCCTTTAGAAATTCGATACCCGAACGGGCGTGGATAGTTAGGATACCTTCAGTCTCTAAAACACGCAGCGCGTCACGCAGTGGCTGAATCGGCAGGTTGAGCAATCGAGCCAGCTCGCTCTGCGAAAAAAACGATCCGGCGGGGACGCGGCGAT
Organism: Steroidobacteraceae bacterium; assembly: GCA_045810105.1. GTDB lineage: Bacteria > Pseudomonadota > Gammaproteobacteria > Steroidobacterales > Steroidobacteraceae > 13-2-20CM-66-19. The sequence continues at coordinate 72,553 of JBJMWM010000002.1, forward strand.
CGAACAGGCCCTCGAGGATGCCCCGATAGGCGAGTTCGCCGAGCCGGGGCCCGGATTCCGGCTTATCCGCCGCCACGCGGGTTTTACGACGACGAGGAGATCGATCGGGTTTTTTTACGGCGTTCGTCGTTACCGACTTGCGCCGAGGTTTGCCATTCGAGGTAGTTGGGTGATGTTTTGTGCTGGCTTTCATGGCTGCTTCCCCGGTTCTATGCCGGCTTGCTCGATGACTGTTTGGGCGCCGGTCGGCCAAGCGTCGCCTTTGACTTCGATGTTATCGACCAATCGGTTGTTGACATAGTCGTCCCACGATCCGTTCAGCCGGCCACCGTTGTACCAGGTGCCAATCGCGAGGTTGTCTAGGGTCGGGCGATGCGGTCGGAAGCTGTCCATGGTGTTGGCGTTGAGCCAGATGCCTGATCCGTCGACTACGTTTCCTCTGACGGTTACGTACCGTGAGCCTTCATCAAGATACAGGCCAATGCCGCCAGGAACGTCGTCTACATAATTGTCGGCAATCAGGGCGCCGGGATCGGCAGACAAATGGTAAATGGCGCCGCCGTCCGCGAACCACGTTTTGACTCGATGCACGCGGTTGCCTGAAACAACGGTGTCGCGCAGGATCGTAGGCGTGTCATAGACGTGATTGCCGGGCTGGTCGTAGTAGCCATGGCGGGCTCGGGAGCGGTATGCGCCGCTGCCGCCCGGGTCGTTTATGCCCCAACCCCATCCAACGTCGATACCGTCGTAGGGGGCACCGGAAATGTCGTTGTGTGTCACGATTGCGCCCGCTGCATAGGTCACCAAGATTGCAGCTTGTTCCTTGTAGTCCTGCGATACATTCTCTATACGGTTGTCCGAAATGATGATGTTTCGATCCCCCATCTCGGGCCGAGGTGGATGATGCGCGTCCGGCGTGATTCCGCCAACCATAATCGCCCCGCCGGCAAGTTCGGCAAAGCGACTGCGCCGGACCTCGACGGCGGCCGCGCCGTAGCCGACGCCGCTTTCGTTTGCCTCCAAATTATTGCCGATTCCCAGTGCAATCTGTCCCAACTGGGTAAATTCGGCCTGTTCGAACGTGGCTCGTGTTGCAGCGGCCACCTGCACGGCGGCAGGTTGTTGTTGCCAGCGCTTGCGCATCGTCTCGAATGCCCAGCAGCCCCAACTGCAATCGCGGATGGGGTCGCTGGGAAAGTCCGGGATCCAGCCCGCCAGATAGGATCCGCTCTGCTGGCTCGCGTAGCCTTTGGCGCTCGAGGATCCCAGCCAGCTCGCATGCCGAAATGCAATGCCGACAAAATTCAGGTCGGTGACCGGCCGATCGTAGCTGCCCGCAATTGAGACCAACATCTCGAGTCGGGGCAGCACGGCCTGCGACCGCGTCATATTCTCGTCCACGCGGGGCCCGTAATAGAGCTTGCCTGATTCGGGATCGATGAAGAATTGTCCCGGCTCCTGCAGGAAGGCGAGGGAATTGGCGAAAAACAACCGTCCCTTGTCGCCGGCCAGTGTCCGGGCCAATGTGTCGTAGCCGATCAGGTTATTTCGCCACCCGGGCTGCTGCATCCAGAGGGTCTCACCGCTGATGCGGCCGACTCGGGCGCGCCGGTCGGTAAAGAAGCCGGTTTGTTCCACCTCAATCCGAGATTGGTCAGGCAGACTTGCCAGGAAGCGCCACTTGGGGTCGACGATCGTGATGCCAGTGGTGGTAAAGGCGAAGGCCGTGCGTGGGGCTTGCACGTGCGCGCGTTGGGCTAACCGTGTGCCGAGAGCGAGCTCATCGGCAAACTGGTGCGGCCTCTGTTCGGTGCGCAGACCGGACAACTTGCAATAGGCAGCACCGCATAGGCCATCATGCCGTGGATCGTCGGCACAATGAGGGGCGTGGCTACCGCGGCAGCCATAACGAGACTGGCGACAAAAACCAATGGCTTGCGCCGCCCCAGGCGGTCCGAGAGTACGCCCGAGCCCAGCCCAGAGATAACCAGCGCAACAAAAGTGACGATGGACATCGTCGCAATCGTTGCGTTGGCCCGCGTCTGACTGAGCCCGATAGGGTCCTGCAGAATGTAGAGCAGGTAGGTCAGGATAGCCTGCTAGCCCATGTAGATCGCGAAGCGTCCCAGAAATGCCCGAGTCCTCAGCATCGCCAGTCCAACGATAGTGACAGGGGTGAAACCGCATAAAACGCACTCCTGAGATCGGCAGCCTACCCATACATACCTCGAATGAACTGCCGGATGGAATTTTCTGCCGGCCGAGCAGCCGGCTTTTCGCGCGGCTCACTGTTTAGGACAAAATAAAACCTCGCGTCAATAGAGACCTCAAATACGCGCACTGAAATTTCACATCACGTTTCTGATTGACTCAGATTCTACTGTTAAGGTATCTTCCGATGCGATTGAGTTGACACCAATTGGGGGGGCCATGGAAAAAGCATCTTGGTTGTGCGCGGCTGCCGGCCTGACTTTCGGCGCCAACGCTTGCGTACAGTCCGCATCGGCCGCGGTGGCTCAGCCACAGGCCAGTGATCAAACCGACGCGTCAGCGGCCAATTCTGCCGCACCATCGAGTTCGGTCGATGAAGTCCTCGTGACGGGTATTCGAGCCAGTCTTCGGTCGTCAGAGGCGATCAAGCGTAACGCGACGCAGATTGTCGATGCGATCACAGCCGAAGACGCGGGCAAATTCCCGGACAACAATGTCTCTGAATCGCTGCAGCGCATCACCGGTGTTGCGATTGACCGCAGTGGTGGCGAGGGTCAGTTCATTACCGTGAGAGGGTTGGGCCCGGAATTCAACACGGTGCTGGTGAATGGTCGAATCATGGCGACCGACAATCAGGGGCGCGAATTCTCCTTCGATGTATTATCCCCCAACATCATTCAGCGCATGGAAGTATATAAGAGTTCCGTGCCTCAACTTCAGGAGGGCGGCATTGGTGCGACCGTGAATGTCGTCACTGCCCGACCGCTCGATGGCAAGACCGGCTTCCACACGGCTGTGTCGACCGGTGGAATTTACGACACTCTCGACAAGGCAGCCAGCCCCGATTTCTCAGGCGTCACCTCGTACGCCAACGATGACAAGACGTTCGGCGCCGTGTTGGCGGGATCCTACACTGACCGTCACAGCCAGATGGATCAGTATTATGTGCACGGCTGGCTGCCCGGAGCCCAGGAGACAATTGCTGGATCACCGACATCGACCGGCCTCGACACGGCCGCTCTCGGTACGGTCGATGCCTACGCGCCTCGCGATTCAACCTATTATCGATATCATGATCGGCGCAAACGCATCAACGTTGCGGCAACCGTCCAGTGGCAGCCTACCGATCAGTTGCGCCTGACACTCGATGGCCTCTATTCGAAGTTCGACGTTACCGAAACCGGACATACGTTCGGCGTATTCTATGTTCCACCCTTTATTTCACCCACGGTGAACGGCAACGGCACGCTGACCAGCTTCAATCGTCCGGGAACACAGTTCCAGAACGCCAATCCCGGACTCGGCACCGCCGGTTTTGCGTCGCAGAATGACAACTACGGGGTTGTCAATGACCGCTTTACCAGCAGCAACCAGGAGGGCATCAACCTCGCGTGGACGCCTACGGAGCAATTGACATTAAAGGCAGACGCGTCGATGACCGAGGCGCGCAATCGAACGCCGGCGGCTTTTGTCGTGGTGGGCGAGCAGGCTCAGACGGCACCCGCATGGAATTTGAACGCCGGTAACGACATCCCGATTATCTCGAACCTCGGGACGATCACCGATCCAACGCTCGAACGACTGCACTATGCGAACGTCTCGGAAGGTCGCGTTCGCGACCGCGGTCAGGAATACCATTTTGATGGCGAGTGGAGCACGGGCACTGATTGGCTGAAGTCGATCATGTTTGGAACGGCTTATAACGAGCGCCACAAGATACATCACCAAGCCGACAACAGTGACACTGTCTGTGCTTTCTGCGGCTACGACGTGCCTGCGCCGACAGCGTTGCTGAGCCCTTATACGCTCAGCAACTTCTTGCCGGGTGCATCGGGAAGCAGCAGCGCACCGCGCGATTTCCTGCAATTCGATCCGAATGCGATCCTTGCCTACATGTCGCTACCGTCGGTGCTTGCCGCGCCGCGACAGGGGAACACCGCAGCGCAGGAGCAGGTGATCGCCAATCAACTTGCGGCATTGGCAGGCGGACCCTACGCGCCACGGGATCGGCCCGGACAGTTGCTCGATGTGAAGGAAAAAGTTCTGGCCGGCTACGTCAATTTTGCCCTCGCCGGTCCCCAGTGGTCGGGCAACGTCGGCGCGCGCATTGTCGACACTCACACGACTTCGAATGGCTTCGACCAGGCAGTTCAAAGCATCGTTCTGCAGAACGCGAACGATGACTTCTACACAATCACACTGGCACCGGCGTCGCCCCGGCAAGTCAAGAACGACTATGTCGAAGTTCTGCCGTCAGCAAACTTCAAATACGATCTCAACACCAGCATGGACATTCGCGCTGCATTCTCGCAAACGGTCACTCGGCCGACGCTGACTGATCTGGGCGTGAACAACAGCTATACGGGTCGCAAGACAGCGGCGGTTTCGGGAGGCGGAAACCCGTCCTTGAGGCCATTCAAGTCAACCAACTATGATCTGGCTTATGAATACTTCATTTCGCCCACGAGTTATGTCAGCGTAGCGGGCTTCTACAAGAAGTTCCACGACTTCCTGGAGCAGGAAACCTTGCCGCTGACGGTCCTGGGAATTACGTTTCAGGATACGCGTACCCGCAACGGCGCCACCGGTTCGGTCGCCGGCGTCGAGGTGGGCGGCCAATACACGTTGGACAGTCTGAGCGGGTTCTGGTCCGGCTTCGGGCTTGCAGGTAACTACACCCACGTGTCGAGCACCGCTGAACGCGCGCAGAATACCAACTCGAGCTGCGGGTATAACGGCCTTTCGCCGCACTCTGCCAATGGCAGTGTTTTCTACGAACAATATGGATTCCAGGGTCGGATCTCCTACAATTGGCGTTCGTCATTCCTGGTCTCGTGCTTCAGCGATTACGGCCAGCCCGAAAATCGGCGCGGCTATGGGCAGCTCGATCTGAGTACCTCGTACGCAATCAATGATCACGCTCAAATCTATGCTCAAGTCGTTAATCTAACGGATTCCTACACCTTCGACTATTCCGTGTTGCAGGAGCGTGTGAAACTGGTGCAAGACACGGGACGCCGTGTTTTATTTGGTGTCAGAGTGTCGTTCTGATCGTGTTTTCCCGGCGTCGAGTCTGGTGTAAGCAGACGCGTTCGTCCGGGGTAGGCCCCGCCAGCGGGGGCCCGCCGGAGAACGTTACGCACTTCACGGGGAAAATTTCCATGGACGGACTCGCGTCATCCCAGCTCCCGAGTTGGTCCAACACTGACAGTACCTGGATTCAGCCCCGGCACCGCTGCAGGGCGGACGTCGGCATCGAGGTTGACCTTTGTAATTAACCAGATACCATTATTGAGATATCAGGTACACGAGTATTGCAATGGCAGGCGGCAGAATCAGTGAGTTCAGGGTATACCGCTTTCAATTCCCGCGCGATCGAGTGGTCGGCGACTCGCAGGTACGTAGTGCCGAAGCCAACCTAGTCGCGCTCGAGTTACAGGACGAAGCCGGCCACGTCGGGCTCGGCGTGATGCAGGTCCTGTTTCAGTCCACACCTGCGGAAGTGGATATCGCGCGCATTTTCGCCGAGGAGGCTTTTCCGCGCATCGAAGGTCGCGATGCTTCTGCGCTTGCGCTTCAGGTGATCCGCAGACGCGGAGGAAATGTGCGCTCGATGCAGCTCCCCTTTGAAGAAGCCATTCAGCACGCAGTTTGGGATTTATTTGCGAAAGCGATGGACTTGCCGCTTTGGCAAATGCTCGGGGCGGAGCGCACAACGTGTCCGGTGTATGCGAGCGGCTTGGATTTCCATCTTTCGGATCACGAGTTTTCGGAGCTGTTCGCCGCGGCCGCCGAGGCGGGATACCGTGGTTACAAGATCAAGGTGGGTCACCCCGACGTGGAGCGTGATCTGCATCGACTCAATCTTCTGCGGACCGCAGTGGGCCACGATGGTCGCCCCATCATGGTGGATGCGAATGAAGCTTGGACCGCCGCCCAGGCGCAGGCTGCCCTCGCGCTGTTCGCGAAGGCTGGACACGAGATTTTTTGGGTCGAGGATCCGTTGCCGCGTGATGATTTCGATGGACTTCGACAGCTGCGGTCAGCCTGCCCTGGTGTCCGGGTCAACAGTGGCGAATACCTGGACCTGTCAGGCAAGCGCAAGCTGCTCGAGGCGAAAGCGTGCGACATGGTCAATGTGCACGGTCAGATTTCCGACGTCATGCGCGCCGGCTGGCTGGCCAACGAACACAACGCCGAGGTTACATTCGGCAACAGCATTCTCGAGATCGGCGTCAACATGGCTTTGGCGCTGCCGGACGTGCGCTGGTTGGAATATAGTTTCCAGAATTTTGAACACCTCGTGGAGACCCCGTTCGCCATCCGCAATGGAATCATTGCGGGGTCATTGGCGCCGGGCCACGGTTTGACGCTGAGCGCCGATGCTCGTCACATCCACCGTCGAGCCGTCCCCACTGTCGCAGGCCAGATGGCTAGCGCCCCACGAGTGCGAGGCCCATGAGTGGTGCATTGCCCAGAGTACCACCTCTGGATGCACAGACCGGGAGAGGCTCGGACCTCGGGCAGGCTCATTGGAGGAAGTTGTAATCGAGGCGGTCAATTTGGGTGACGATGCGGATACGACGGGGCGATCAACGGTCAACTTGCTGGTGCATTCTACGGCGCCTCAGAGATCCCGGGGACGTGGCTCAGGCACCTGGCGTTGCGAGACTTCAGCGAGTCAACTGCGAGTCAATTGTTCACATCTGCAATGGCACGAACCGGCAAGAGCGACTGAAAAAAAACATTGCGTTGAGACCTGCGGTTAGATCCAGGCCGCCAAGTGACGTTGGGGCTGCTGGGCTACCAGGCCCTCGAGAGCGAACCCGTTCAGTTCCGCGCCCTCGACCTCGCTAACGTACTTTGTTCTGATACAAGGAACGCATTTATAGAATATCAATAATAATTTGTGATATCTTATATAGTTTCAAAACATTCTCGGCGCAAACCACACCTATCACGATCATCGAATTACCCGATTTCAGTTTGCTCGTGATCGAATGAATGAATCTGTGCGACTCAAACATCGCCGACCAGACCTCGCGCTTCGTACCGATCTAAGCCATGGCACGACAACATGAGCAATCCACTACAAACGGCGCGATTAAGTGACGTAACGGCTGTGCCACCGACACCAACGACAGCTCCATTGACGCGATCCACTATATACGCACAACGTTTTGGTTACGCGATGAGCGATGTCGCGAGCAATTTGCTGTTTGCCGCCATTTCGTTCTATCTACTGAAGTTCTACACGGATATAGCGGGTCTGTCAGCGCTGGTTGCGGGCAATATATTGTTGATTGCACGATCTATCGACGCATTGGATGCGCCGCTGTGGGGAATCGTGTTCGAACGGGTGCGGTCACGTTGGGGAAAATCCCGTCCCTGGTTTCTGTGGTTGTGCATTCCCTTTGCAGTTACCGCGGTACTGACCTTCTCCACGCCCGATCTGTCGATGTCAAACAAGGTGCTTTATGCCGGTGTGACGTACTGTATCTGCAGTATTATTTTCACCGGGATCAATACGCCGGTGACCGCGATTCTATCGGCGCTGACACGAGACCCAAGACAACGCCTGGTATTGACCAGTTTTAGAATGCTTGGCTCGAAAGCCGGTGTATTGATTGTCAACGCCTTGTTCCTGCCATGTATTGCCTATTTCGGTAGTGGTAATGACAAGCGCGGTGTCTTCATCGCTATCATTGTTTATGCATGTGGATCGGTGGCCCTGTTTTTGACCGCCTTCGCTACGCTCGAAGAGCGTGTGACGGAAGCGGCGACCCCGCATCAAACCACGAAAAATTCATTTTCCGCCATTGTCGGAAATTGGCCCTGGATCATCATTGTTTCGAGCAGCTTGCTATTTTGGGTTGCGTTCATCTCACGTATATCCATCGTGCCCTATTACTTCCAGTATGTCTGGGGTCGCACTGAGCTGATTCCCATCGCCAACAGCCTGGATATTGTCTCGTTGGTAAGCATTGTTCTGATTCCATGGTTTTGTTCGCGAACGTCCAAGACCACTGTCTGGGCATGTGGGCTGGCGGGTTCGGTGCTCGCTCAATTCGTCATCTATGTGGGTGTCGTGAGTCATTCGCTGCCGGTGGTCTTTGTTGGTTGGATCATCGGCATACTCACCGGTGCCTTGGCAATGATCATGCCCTTCTCACTGTTAGCAGACAGTGTGGATTTCGGCGAATGGAAATCCGGTATACGCGCTGCTGGGTTGCTGTCTGCACTTGGCTCTGCTTTCTGTGTAAAGGCGGGTAGCGGACTTGGGGGGGCGATAACCGCATGGATCTTATCCGCGACTGGCTATCGAGCCAATGAAGTGCAGAGTGTCACTGCCATAGCGGGTATCAATTTTTCTTTTGTCTGGGTTCCTGCGCTATTTTATTTCCTTGCATTAATTCCGATCATGTTTTATCGGCGTTTCGAAACGATGGAACCGCAAATCGTCACCGATCTTGAAAAACGACGCTCACAGAACTCGCTACCACCGACATAGGCAGTCGTAACGACTGATGTTATGCCGGGTGTTAAGACCGAAGAATGTTTGTGCGCAAAAATAACTCAGAGTTACCTTACTAGCTCAGAGATATGACTTTTTAGAAAGCGTCCCAGCGGGTACTGATCTAGGCCTCGAGGATGAACAGCGATGGGTCGACACATTTCTTTTGGCCGATTCATGCTCTATCCGGCGCCAGGACAATTGAAAAAGACGGGGCTCGACTCGCATTGGGTGGCCGCGCACTCGACATCCTGATCGTTCTAACCGAGCGCGCGGGGGGAATCGTCGCTCACAATGAACTGATACGGCGTGTCTGGCGAAGTCTGGTGGTCACCCCGGGGAGCCTGCGAGTTCACATTGCCGGACTCCGCAAAGCCCTCGGCGAGGGTGCAGGAGAGGCCCGAAACATTGTCAATGTACCGGGGCAAGGCTATTGCTTTGTGACGCTCATCCGTCTCCCCGACTCCGAGCCGCCCAGTGAGCCATCGGTCAAAGCACTCATCAGGCGCGGTGGAATGCGCCACTCCGCATTCTCCAGATCAAAATGCGCTCGCTCCGCTTTGCGCAGCTCCCCGGGCCGTACGAATACCAGTGGTGAGAGCTTCAAGGCCAGGTGGGCCAAGCGCCGACCGCTGTAGCCTTCGATGGCTCGCAGCAATTGACCCACCTCATTGCCTGAACACCTGTCCGCAACGCTGATTAGTTCGGCGGGCGGTTTCCAGCAGTCCCTGGGTCTCACCTTTCTTCGGAACTACCAAAAGGTCCTGGGCTGAGATTGAATCGATCGGTTTCGCCCCACAAAAACCTCCTCGGATCGGGTACGCGAGAGATGCCGTCTCTAGATTCGTATCGGCAGACTGTCGGTGGCACCCGTGGATTCGTCCGCAGCATGCATGACGCGCAGATCGGCGACCCGCTAAAGGCGGCGGCCGCAATCGATCAGGCACTGGCCGCGGAAAAGACACCGCTGCGACTGCAGTTGGGCGAGGATGCCGTCGAGGCGGTACGTGCACACGCGAAGGTCTTGTTGGATGACCTCGAGCGTTGGCAGGCAGTTGCAGTGAATACTCGCATAGAGGGAGCACCGTCACGGCGAAGCCGTTGTAAGAGTCGTGGCAACGGGTTTCAAGGTTCGAGTCCCTGTTCCTTCAGGAATCGGGCCTACCTGCAGATCTACCGATCTAGCCGCTACCCAATTGCGCCGGAGTGAAATGGGGCCGTCCGCCTGGTCCCCGGCTCCACTGGCCCTTAGACCCGTAGCCGCCGGCAAAAGGCATACAAGCGGGCAGGCGAGCGCCCGAGCGACGCTTCTCAATCGCTATGGGCACGCTTGATTACGCCAGACGTTATTACTATTGTGGTAACGCCCGTCCGGTCTTTTACCGGGTGGCATCAGGCAGTAATTGAGGTGCTTATGGTCGCGCTGAAGCTTCGCAAAGTCGGGAATTCGATCGGGGTCGTCCTCCCAAAGGAAGTTCTCGGCCATCTGCGCGTCAGCGAGGGGGAGGATCTTTTTCTGATCGAAGGACCGAACAATAGCTACCGACTCACCTCGTTGGATCCGGCCTTCCAAAGAAAGATGGAGAAGGCCGAGGAGATCATGGGGCGCTACCGGAACACCCTCCATGAACTGGCCAAATGAGTGAGCCGATCTGGATCGAGGATGCCTTGGTGTTCGCGATCCACGATCGACAGCTCGCCGAGCATGGGGGAGCAGAAGGTGTGCGCGATGAATCGTTACTTCATTCCGCACTCGCTCGCCCGCTGAATCAACTGCTCTACACTGGCGGCGACATTGTTGACCTTGCTGCGAAGTACACCGTTGGCATAGTGAAAAACCATCCCTTCGTCGATGGAAACAAACGCACCGGCTTTGTTGTGGGCGTGCTTTTCCTGGAGCTCAATGGCTACCGCTTCACGGCAAGCGAACCGGACGCGGCGCAAGCCGTACTCGAGCTAGCAGCGGGTACGATCGATGATGCCGGCTTCCGCGACTTTCTTCGTACCAACGTGGAGCGAGTGCAAAGGTGAGCTCCCGGCTTTTGGGAGAACTATCAGAGGTCGTACACGGTGGCCGCTGCAGCACGAGGCTTCGGATTCTTGGTTCTTGGGTTAGCGCTCCTGCGCGACGAGTTGCCGACATCGGCTGGCGTGCAATAAACCGCAGACCTCGATCGTCAAGCCTAGTATGGAACCTACGCCAGACTGCCCGCTGGGCCCCGGGGAAGTGGTACCGGTCATTGATCCGGAGCGATGTGAGAACAAAGCGACTTGCGTCCACGCCTGCCCCTATGATGTCCTCGCGGTCCGTAAAGTGACTCGCGAGGAGCGCCAGAAGTTGAGTCTGGCCGGGCGCTTCAAGCTGTTCGTCCATGGCAATCAGCAGGCGTTTGCCGAACACGCGGACCGCTGCCAGGGTTGCGGCCTGTGTGTGGCAGCTTGTCCGGAAAGGGCCATCACACTGCAGCGAGTGAGGACGTAGAAGAGTCCGCGGCGGCGGGCTCATCCAAGAGCAGTCCCGGGGCGCTCCACCCACGCAGGCCAGCATTTGCGCTGCGCGGTGCGCTGCCAGCCCGGCAGGTCGGCAAGCGAGCGACCCGCGGGCAAGTTATTGGCGCAACGCAGCTTGCACGGACACCGCCATCGATACGGTGGGGCGGTCGATCAGGCGGCTGAGCTCGTGGCTGTCATCGAACAATCCGCCTTGGGCGGCGCCGGTGTCGGAAGTCGCCAGCAACGCGGCAACAGGCTCCGGTAAGCCGGCCCCGCTGGTCAGGGTAAAACAACATGAGCCGCGAATCCTGTGGATCGCGGGCTCCTCGTTCGCCGCTTGGGTAACCGCAGGGGCCACCACCAACAAACTCTCCGCTGCTACAACCGCCTGGCGTTGTAGAACTGATCAAATCTTCGCTTTCGCCTCGGCCATCGCCGCCAGACGTGTCTCGCGCCGTTCCAGCTCCTCGGGGATCGACATTCCATCGGGGACTCGCTCGCACCCGCCCGAACGGACCCTCTGCTCGCTCTGACCAGCACCCGACCCTGTGCCCTGAGCTGTGCGCTCTCAGCCCAAAGAACTTGCACCTGCAGACGCGCCCGTCTTTGCGGCGAGGTCTATTCTACGATTTCCAGTCCGGTGGCGTGTCCAGGCGCTGCAATGGCAGTGGTGATAGGGGGCTTCCGAGAAGAAATGAAGAGAAGGCACTTCATCCGAGCCGCTACGGCATCCCTGTTAATTCCGGTCGCGTTGGAGTCGCTCTCCTTGCATGCGCTGTCGGCGCTCTCCGCGTATGACGACTACGCCTTCTTCGATGAGCGGTTCGAGAACGCTCGTCGCATCGCGGCCACATGGTGCGGCTCAAATGGACCCGTCGCGGTTCAGGGAGACATCACACAGCTGTGGAGTGCTGGTTTGAATCGCGCAACGCGTGACCGCAGATTGCAACTGCGGGGAGTCACAACGGAGTCCTTCCGCTTTTGCCTGGGTGTCCTGGTGAGCGAGCACGCCGAGTTCGATTTGAAGGTATCCCGGCTCGACCGGTACCTCTTCCTATGGACGATGCAGACTGCGCCAAGACTGAGAGCGGAGCGACGCAATGGCTGAACCCTTCCCCCCCGGTTTGAATGCGGAAGGTATGGGAGCCGCGCTGGAGCGGTTCCGGAGGGTCGTCGGTGACGACTGGATTTTCTCCGGCGCGCGGGTCGATAGCTACCACGATCCCTATACGATCCCCAACGACGACGCGCGCTATAAAGCGCATGCCGCGGTCGCACCAGCTTCCACAGGGCAGGTGCAGGAGATCGTTAAGATTGCGAACGAGTTTCGCGTGCCACTGTGGACGGTCTCGCGGGGCAAGAATTTCGCCTATGGTGGGGCGGCGCCGGTGCTGTCCGGTTCGGTGGTGCTCGACCTGAGCCGCATGAACCGGATCCTGGAGCTCAATGAGAAATTCGGGTACGCGCTGCTCGAGCCCGGAGTCAGCTACTTCGACCTGTACGAGTACATTCAGGAGCGAAAGCTGAAGTTGTGGTTGGACGTCCCGGACCCCGGTTGGGGGAGCGTCGTAGGAAACGCATTGGATCACGGTGTGGGGTACACGCCGTACGGCGATCACTTCACCATGCAGTGTGGCATGGAAGTGGTGCTCGCCAATGGCGAGGTGGTGCGAACCGGGATGGGCGCGATGCCCGGCAACAACACCTGGCAGCTGTTCAAGTACGGTTTCGGGCCGTACGTCGATGGGATGTTCTCACAATCCAACTTCGGCATCGTCACGAAGATGGGGATCTGGCTGATGCCGGAGCCCGCGGGTTATCGGCCCTACCTGATTACCTTCCCCCGGGAAGAGGACATCGAGCAGGTCGTGGAAATCGTGCGGCCGCTACGGCTCAACAATGTCATCCAGAATGCCGCCACGATCCGCAGTCTCGTGTTGGATGCCGCGCTGTTTGCGACGAAGAGCCAGTATTACTCCGGCAAGGGCCCCATCCCCGACAGCGTTGCGAAGCAGATCATGGCCGACCAGGAAATCGGCAGGTGGAATTTCTGCGGCGCGCTGTATGGGCCGCCGCCCATCATGGACGCGTTGTGGACCGTGATCCGGGACTCGTTCGCGAAGATCCCAGGCGCGAAGTTCTACTTCCCGCAGGACCGCAAGCGGCGACCGGACATTTTGATTCATCGCGCCGATACGATGCGCGGCATCCCGAAGCTGACGGAGTTCGGGTTCCTCAACTGGAACGGCGGTGGGGGTCACGTCGGCTTCTCGCCCGTCTCGCCGACCACCGGCACGGACGCCATCGATCAGTTCCGGATGGTCAGCGGCCGCGTGCGCGAGTACGGCTTCGATTACATGGGTCTCATGGCCATTGGGTTTCGCGAGTTGCACCACGTGACCGTGATCGTTTACGACCATACGGACCCGAAGGAGCGGCAGAAGCTCGGGGAGCTGTTCTCTTTGATGGTGCGAGAGGCAGCCGCCAAGGGGTACGGTGAGTATCGGACACACATACATTACATGGACATGATCGCGCGCACCTACAACTGGAACGACAACGCCTTGATGAAGATGCACCAGACCATCAAGGATGCGCTCGATCCGAACGGTATCCTGTCGCCGGGCAAGTCGGGCATCTGGCCGCGGCACTTACGGGAGGGTCGTAAGGCATGACGCGTATCGCGTTCACGTCACTGGTGTTGTTCGCCCTTGCGGGCCTGACAGGTCCGGCAGCCGGCGCGGAAATGACGGGCCAGGCAGTGTTCGATCATTACTGCACCTATTGCCACGGCTCCAGCGACGGGCCGGGCACGATGCAGCTGAGTCGGACACGGGGCAAGAGCAAAGGGCTACTGACTCAGCGCACCGACCTCGCGCCGGATTACATCGAATACCTTGTCCGGCACGGGTTGAGGTCCATGCCGCCGTTCGTCCCGAGCGATCTCACGGACGCGAAACTCAAGGCGCTGGTCGCATTTTTGACGAACCAACAGGTGGTTGGGAAGTAGCGAGAGCATCCTGCTCTTGATGGAAGGATCGCGAGTACTCTCGCCGCCAGGTTTCAATCACCACCCGGGCATGTGCCAGGCTAGTGAACCAGTGGTCGTTCAAACATTCATCGCGTAGCCGACCATTGAAGGGAGGTGCACCCTCACTCAGAGGTCGCTGCGCGCCGGGATCCGTGCCCGCTTCGATCTTCTGCCGTGCTTCGTCCCGACGCTTTCGGGGTCCGCCAAGCTCGTGTCCGGGTACGTGCCCATGGACAGCATCTTTTCCTTGCCGTCCCAGTCATAGCGGAATCGCCACCATTTCGACCCATTGGGCTGAACAAGCAGGCACAATCCGCGTCCATCGGAGAGCTTGTAGGCTCGATCCCGGGCCCGCGCATTGCGGACGGCGATGTCCGTCAGCCCCTTAACCCGGGCCGGGCGAGTGGAATTGCGGTGGGTAACGACTTTGAAGGTTCGAGTTCCTGTTCCCCAGGGGCCCAAACTTAGCCGGAAATCTACCCGCTACCAAATTGCGCTGGGATGGAAAAAGGAGCGTCCGCCTGAGAACTACTGAGACAAGAAAATTGAATATAGAACAAGCGCTTACGAGCGCAAATGAGATGCAGCGGCACAGCGTGAGATGCGCTGAAAAGAGCCAACTGGTGCCCGGGAGAGGACTCGAACCTCCACGGTGTTACCCGCTAGTACCTGAAACTAGTGCGTCTACCAATTCCGCCACCCGGGCAGGGCAAGGAAGGCGGCGAAATCTACGCACGGCCTCGGGAGCTGTCAATTGAAAGCTCGCAGAGGCAAGTTCGGTACGGGTGGCGGAGCCAGGTCGTCGGCCGGCGGTAGCTCGCGAGGCGGCGATAGCCGCGAGGCGCGCTCGTCGGAGAATCCGAGCGCGCGTTCGGGTGGTGCACGCGGTCCGCGCCCGTCGGGGCCGGCTTCGGGCCCAAGGGTCTCGCGCGGTCCAGGCGTTTGTGGCGCGGGAAAGGCCAAGACGCGAGGTGGTAATGGCACCCCGGCACACGGCAGGGGTGGCAAGGGCGGTGGATCGGAAGCCGGTTCCGCAGGCCGCGCCGGCAGCGTAGTTGAAGGGGTTGTCAGCGCTAATCGTGCCGGCTACGGCTTCCTACGCGTAGACGGCATGAAGGACAGCGTCTTCATCCCCCCGAATGAAATGAGGGGCGTCATGCACGGCGACCGCCTCAGGGTGAAGCTGGCGCAGGACTCCAGTGATCGCTGGTTGGGATCGGTCGAGCAGGTCGTCTCCCGTGGGGTGACAGAATTCCTTGGAACAGTGGATGTGCAAGGTCGGAACGCCTGGGTGAACGCCGCCGACCGCCGTCTGCAGCTCCACTGCGCGGTGTCGTATGGCGATCTCAATGGCGCTCGCAACCGCGATTGGGTGATCGCGCGCATAACGAAGCACGCCAATCCAATCGCGCCAGCGCAGGCAGTCGTGGTCAAGCGCCTGGATCCGGACCGTCCTGTAGAGCTCGCAACCGAGTCGGCAATAGCCAGATTCGATTTACCTCATGACTTCTCATCGGCAGCTCTTCGCGAAGCTCAAGCGTGGGGTGACCGGGTCGATCCCGCGGAATCGGATAATCGCGAGGATTTACGTTCGCTCCCGCTCGTCACTATTGACGGTGAGGACGCCCGCGATTTTGACGATGCGGTCTACGCTGAACCTCACCCGGATGGTTATAGGCTGATCGTCGCGATCGCGGATGTGAGCCACTATGTGCGTCCGGGCAGTGCCTTGGACACCGACGCGCTCGAGCGCGGTACTTCGGTGTATTTCCCGACGCGGGTTATTCCGATGTTGCCGCATTCGCTTTCGGACCACTTGTGTTCGTTAGCACCGCGTGTCGATCGTCTTTGTTTCGCCGCGGACATGCTCATCACGAAGAACGGCGCACTCAAGTCCGCGATGTTCTACCCAGCCGTAATGCGATCCGCGGCGAGACTCACATACACGCAAGCCTATGAGGCTCTCTTTGAGGGTCGCCCCGCAGCCCGCGAGGAATTGGGACCCCTCGTTGAGCGTCTGCTGATTCTCGTGGACGTTTATCGTGCGCTGTTAAAGGCGCGTGGGCGTCGTGGTGCGTTGGATTTCGACGCGGCCGAAGCCGAGTTTGTAATCGACTCGAGTGAGCGTGTGCGGGCAATTGAATTGCGAGTGCGGAACGACGCCCACCGAATGATCGAAGAGTGCATGATCATGGCGAACGTCGCGGTTGCTCAGGAACTCGCGAAAAAGCGTACACCGACGCTATACCGTGTTCACGGGCAGCCGGAGGAACAGAAGCTGGAGCGGTTGCAGACGACACTGCACGCACTGGGAATAGACGTTCGGATTCCCGAGACAGTGACGACGCGTGATCTTCAGGCAATCACGCGGCGGCTCGGGACCTCGGAGGCCCGTCCGTTCATCGAGTCGCTGGTCGTGCGGGCGATGCCACAGGCGGTCTACCAGCCGACGAATATCGGCCACTTTGGGCTCGCGCTAACGCACTACGCGCATTTCACATCGCCGATTCGACGCTACCCGGATCTCGTGGTTCACCGCACGCTAAAGGCGCTGATCGGAGCGCGAGGCGAGGCTGGCGTCCAGTATGGGACGGACGAGTTGGAGGCTCGTGGCGAAAGCACTTCCAGGTTGGAGAAGCGCGCCGACGAAGCGGACCGCTACGTCGCAACGTTCCTAAAGTGTTCGTATCTGCGCGAGCGAATTGGTCAAACTTTCCACGGCATCATCACAACCGTGGTGGAGTTTGGGTGTTTCGTGCAGATATTGGACGTCGCTGTGGATGGGTTGCTTCACCTCGATAATCTCCGCGACGACGAATACGTAATGGAAGACGACGGGCATGCCTGGACGGGCCGCCGCAGAGGCCGTCGATTGCGGACTGGCGCTCACATCAGAGTCATCGTGACAGCGGTGAACCCGATTGAGGGCCTCATCGACCTGGATCTGGTGGAAGACGTCTCCGGTTGAATGCACTTGAAAAGTACTGAGACGATCTATGGCATGCACCCGGTACGGGTGCTTCTTGAGAAGCATCCTGAGCGTGTTGTGGCAGTCAGGCTTGCGGATCGGCGAGACGATCCTCGTGTGCGTGAGATTGAAAATCTCGCACGAAAGCATGGTCGGCAGGTTCAACGCGTCGATGCACATGCTCTGAAGCAAGCTCTGGGCGACGTCGCACATCAGGGCGTGGTCGCGGAAATCTCACCGCTGGAGCCTTGGTCGGAGGACGACCTTGTCGATGCCCTGCAGACTGCGAAGAACCCACTGGTGTTGGCATTGGATGGCGTCCAGGATCCACACAATCTTGGGGCTTGTCTGCGTACGGCCGATGCGTGTGGAGCCTTGGCGGTCGTCGTGCCGCGCGATCGCGCTGCGCAGCTCACCGCCACTGTTCGGAAGGTGGCTGTCGGCGCTGCTGAGACGACGCCAGTAGTTGCCGTCACTAATCTTGTGCGAACCCTGAAGCTCCTAAAAGAGGCAGGCTTGTGGGTGGTGGGAGCCGATGCAGAGGGCGCCAAGCCCGCTCACGAGGCGGACCTGAAGGGCGGCACGGTGCTGGTACTCGGTGCCGAGGGGGCCGGGCTGCGCCACCTCACTAAGCAGACCTGCGACTGGATGGTGCGTCTGCCGCAACTGGGTACGGTGGAGAGCCTGAACGTCTCGGTCGCTGCGGGCATGCTCCTTTATGAGGCGGTGAGGCAGCGGACGGCGGGTTGAAGTGGCTAGGGCGCGCTCAGGGCCCTAGCGGGCTTCGCGCCAAAATCCCGGCTGGCAGCCACCAGCCCGATTGTGTATTCTTCGCGCCCCCTCGGAAACGAGGGTGCTATGCAAGGCGGCAGGTGCCGCCAGCGTAGGTCTCCTTGCCGCACCCCGCAGCGCCTCGCGACGGGCGGCTCCCCAATCCGTAAGGAGGAATCATGAGGCATTACGAGATTGTGTTTCTCGTCCATCCCGATCAGAGCGAGCAGGTGCCCGCCATGATCGAGCGCTACAAGGGAATGATTGCCGGCGGCGAAGGCCGCGTGCATCGCCTTGAAGACTGGGGTCGGCGCCAGCTGACCTATCCCATCGCCAAAGTCCACAAGGCGCACTATGTTCTGATGAACATCGAGTGCGACCAGAAGATATTGAACGATCTGACCGGCGCGTTTCGCTTCAGCGATGCCGTGCTGCGTCACCTGGTCGTCAACATGGATGCCGCTGTGACGGAGCCCTCACCGATGGCCAAGGCCGCCGATGAAGAGGGTGATGGCGGTCGGCGCCGCGATCGGCGCGACGACGGCGATGATGATGGCGATCGGCCCCCGCGGCGTGACCGTTCGGACGACGATGGCGACCGGCCTCCGCGTCGCGTTCGCGACGACGTGGCAGCTGCCGGGTCTGATGAAGATGACACCCCTGCTGGCGAGAACGTCTGAAGCGCGAAATCGCGCATCGACCTAAACGACAGCATCGGCTCGTAAAGGAAATTTCAAATGGCTATGAGTAGAGATCGCTCTGGTGGTGGTGGCAGTGGTGGTAGCGGCGGCGCTGGTGGCGACCGCGACCGCGGCGGTGGTGGTGGAAGTGGCGGCGGTAGCGGCGGTGGCCGTTTTTCGCGCCGCAAGAAGTTCTGCCGCTTCACAGCCGAGGGCGTGAAGTATATTGACTACAAAGATCTTGCTACGTTGAAGGGCTACGTCACTGAGACGGGCAAGATTGTCCCCAGCCGCATCACGGGTACGAAGTCGTTCTATCAGCGCCAGCTCGCGGTTGCGATCAAGCGCGCGCGCTTCCTGGCCCTGCTGCCGTACACCGACCAGCATTGAGGCGCACTTAAATGGACGTCATTCTTCTTCAGAAGGTCGCCAACCTCGGCAACATTGGTGATCGCGTGAAAGTGAAGTCCGGCTTCGGCCGTAACTTCCTGCTGCCGCAGGGCAAGGCCACGCTGGCTACGCCTGACAACGTCAAGCGTTTCGAGGCGCGGCGTGCTGAGCTCGAGAAGGCTGCCCGCGAGCACATGTCCTCCGCTGAGGAGCGTGCGGGCGCGTTGAAAGACTTCAAACTCGTCATCCCGTCAAAGGCGGGCACCGAGGGCAAGCTTTTCGGCTCGATCGGCACGGCCGACATCGCGGAAGCGGCTACCAAGGCCGGCATCAAGATCGAGCGCAGCGAGGTTCGGCTGCCGAATGGAGCTTTGCGCACGATTGGCGAGCACTCGGTCGTTCTGCATCTGCACGCCGATATCGATGTGCCGCTGGCAGTGACCATCGTCGCCGAAGAATAAGCTGCGCTCCTAGCCAGCTCACCCCGTGGCCGGTCCCGCCAAGGTGCGTCGAGATTCCGGCACACTGTCGCTGGCGGATGCCCCGCAGCCGCCGCATTCGATCGAAGCGGAGCAGGCCGTCCTCGGCGGTCTGCTCCTGGATCCGGCAGCCTGGGATAACGTCGCCGACGTCATCATCCCGGAAGATTTCTACCGCCCCGATCACAAGCTGATTTTCGAGGCAATCGGCGCGCTTGCCACTGCCTCCAAGCCGAGCGATGTCGTGACCGTCGTGGGCGAGTTGGAACGGCGCTCCGAGTTGGATCGGGCGGGCGGGCTTGCTTACCTGGGCTCCCTCGCGCGCGATACACCCACAGCCGCGAACGTTCGCGCTTACGCCGATATCGTTCGCGAGCGCTCGCTCTTACGGCAGCTCATTACCGCCGGCACCGAGATCGCCTCCGCCGTATTCAACAATGACGGCGAGACGGCGCGCGAGCTGGTCGACAAAGCTGAGCAGAAAGTCTTCGAGATCGCGGAAATGGGCTTCCGCGGCCGGCAGGGTGCAACCGCGGTCCGTGCGCTGCTGCCCGCCGTCATCGACCAGATCGATGATGCCTATGCCAACCCCGACAAGCTGCGCGGCCTGCCAACCGGCTTCAGCGACTTCGACAAGATGACCGGTGGCCTGCGCCCCGGCGACCTGGTGATCGTCGCGGGCCGCCCATCGATGGGTAAGACCACACTCGCGGTCAACATGGCGGAATACGCGGCGCTGCATCCACGGGACACGCGTGCCTCGGTAGCGATTTTCAGCATGGAAATGCCGTCCGAGCAGGTGATCACCCGCATGTTGTCTTCGATCGGCGGTGTGCCACTGCACAACCTGCGCAGCGGCAAGATTTCCGACGACGATTGGGTGCGTATCACCAGCGCCACGAGTCAGTTGTCAGAAGCGAAAATATTCATCGACGAAACTCCCGCGTTGTCACCAACGGAGCTGCGTGCGCGCTCTCGCCGCGTGAAACGCGAGCACGGCCTCGATCTGATCATCGTTGACTACTTGCAACTGATGCAGGTTCCCGGCAACAAGGAGAATCGTGCCACGGAGATCTCGGAAATCTCCCGCGGCCTCAAGGTCCTGGCTAAGGAGTTGGCCTGCCCCGTCATTGCGCTGTCGCAGTTGAATCGCGGTGTGGAACAGCGCGAAAACAAAAAGCCCGTGATGTCGGATCTGCGCGAATGCGTTACAGGGGACACGCTCGTCTGCCTGGCAGACGGGCGCCGCGTGCCCATCCAGGAGCTGGTGGGGCAGACGCCGGAAGTCCTGTCGATGACCGAGGATGGCCGAATTACGCGGGCCAAGTCTGACCTGGTCTGGCGTGTCGGCAAAAAGCCGGTCTATGAGTTGAAACTTGCCAGCGGACGAAAGATTCGTGCGACCGGCAAGCATCGCCTGTATTGCTCTTTTGGCTGGCAACAGGTCAGCGATTTGCGGACCGGTGACCGGTTGGCGATGGCGCGGCAACTTCCCGAGCCGGAAAACCCGGAAAAGTGGCCCGATGATCGCGTCGCCCTGCTGGCGCACCTGATTGGTGATGGTAGCTACCTGAAGCAGCAGCCAATGAGGTACACCACGGGCTCGGAGGTGTGCAGCGAACTCGTGCGCCGGGCCGCAGAAACCGAATTCGGTATGACGGTGACGCGCTACGCCGGCCGCGGTAACTGGCATCAATTGCTGCTTGCGGGGAATGGGAATCGGTGGAAGCCGGCCGGCATCAATCTGTGGCTACGTGAGCTCGGGATCTTCGGACAGCGGTCGGCCGAGAAGCGGGTTCCGGCGGCGGTCTTCAGGCTTTCGAACGAGCAGCTACAGTTGTTTGTGCGCCATCTATGGGCCACGGATGGAACCATCTCCGTGCGCAAGCCCGGTCAGGGGGGCGGCCATGGCGTGCACTTCTCCACCTGCAGTCGTGGTCTTGCCGACGACGTTGCGGCGCTTTTGCTGCGCCTGGGCATCGTCGCGCGAATTCAAACTGTGACCTCCGGCTACCAAAATCCGGTGCACATGGTTTGGGTGCACGGCGTTGAGAACCAAATGCAGTTTCTCAGGGCTGTAGGGAGTTTCGGTCCACGGGTCGGTCCCGCCGAGGGTCTGTTGTTCGCTCTTGCCGGAGTGCGGGCGAATACCAACGTGGATACCGTCCCGGAGGAGATGTTGTGGAGGGTGCGCTTCCTGATGCAGCAACAGGGCGTTTCCCGGCGCCGCATGGCGGTGATGCTCGGTCAGGCCAACGTGAGCTTCCGCAGCGCGCCGTCACGCACCTTGATGGCGGAATATGCGCAAGTTCTCGATGATCGCCTCCTGAAAGATATGGCGGCCAACGACATTTTCTGGGATCGCCTCTTGTCTGTTGAGTTAGTTGGCGAGGAAGATGTGTTTGACATAACAGTGCCGGACACGTCAGTTTGGTTGGCTGATGGCATTGTTAGTCATAACAGTGGCGCGATCGAGCAGGACGCGGACATGATCCTGTTGATTTACCGCGAGGAGGTGTATGACCGCAACACCACCAAGAAAGGCATGGCCGAGATCGATCTGGTCAAACACCGCAACGGCGAGATCGGCACCTTCGTCCTGACCTTCCAGGGCCAGTACACGCGGTTTGCGAATTACGTGCCCGACTCCTACGCGGATGGCGTGCTGCGTTGAGCCGGTTGATCCGGGCCGTCATCGATACGCACGCCCTGCGGCACAACCTGCGGACAATCCGGGAGCGCGCGCGCGGGGCGCGGGTCATGGCGGTCGTCAAGGCCAATGCCTACGGGCACGGGCTCATTCCAACGGCGCTGGCGCTCGCCGAAGCCGATGCATTCGCGGTCGCGCGGCTCGAGGAAGGACTGGCGCTCAGGGCGGCGGGCATCACTCAGCCAATCGTGCTGCTCGAAGGTGTGTTCGCGGCTGAACAGCTGTTGGAAGTCGCGCGGCATGGATTCGATCTGGTGGTGCACGATCCGCTGCAGATCGAGCTGCTGGAGGAATACTCGGGAGCGGCGCGCTTTTTGATCTGGATCAAGATCGATACGGGGATGAATCGCCTCGGCTTCAGGCCGGAAGAATTCCCGGCTGCGCTGGCGCGCGTGCAACGGCTCCAGCCCGCGCCGTTGGAAATCCGCTTGCTCACCCACCTGGCACGCGCGGATGAGAGCGATGACACCACGACGCGCGAGCAGCTGGAGCGGTTCAAAAAGGCGATCAGCGGTCTCGACTACGCCGTGAGCATCGCCAACTCCGCGGGTCTCTTCGGGCGCGTTCCGCTCGGTTGTGACTGGGTCCGCCCCGGGCTGGCGCTCTATGGCGGCTCACCGTTCGAAGACAAATCGAGCGCCGAGTTGGGACTGCATCCGGTGATGAGCCTGGAGACTTCGGTCATTGCCACGCGCAAAGTTGCCACAGGCGAGACGGTGGGCTACGGAGGCACTTGGCGGGCATCGCACGACTCGGTCATAGCGATCGTTGCCGCCGGCTATGGAGATGGTATCGCGCGCAACCTGGCAGGCGGCACACCAGTTCTCATCGACGGCGAGCGAGCTGCGCTAGTGGGCCGAGTATCCATGGATATGATTGCCGTCGACGTTACGAAGCTGAACGGCGTACACGTAGGTACACCGGTTGTGCTGTGGGGAGTCGGCCTGCCCGTAGAGGAGATCGCCCGCTACGCCGCGACGATTCCCTATGAGCTGTTGTGTGGAGTGAGCCAGCGGGTGCCGCTGGAACTTCGTTAACAGCCAGCCCTCCGCCGCCCCGCGGCGTCGATCGGCCGCGCTGCCCCGAGGACCTCAGGTGACGAAAAACCCCATCTTCACCCCCGCAAGCTGAATCACATCGTTGTCGGCCAAGCGGGTCGCCTGAGCGCCGATGGCATTGCCATTCAGCAGCGGGAAGTCATTATCCTTGCCGCTGTCCACGTGCACGATGAAATAGCCTTCAGCCCTCCGGGTGATGGCCGCGACCTGAACACCCGGCCGGCCGAGTGTGGTCAGTGCTTTGCTCAGCTCGAGCTCGCGACCCGCGAATGCACCGGACAGAACCTGCAATTTCGCCTTCTTCAGCGCGGCTGCGGCGGTATCGTTCAGGGCGCGCGTTTTGCCGGTGGCCGACAGAGCAGGGGAAGCCTTCTCCGCAGCCTCGCTCGCGGCCCGTACTTTCTCCACCGGGCGTGACGAGGGTTGGATCACCATCGTCTTTTCGAACTCATCCTGGGCCTCGTCGTCCTCGACGAACCGCAGTTGATGATGTCCGACGGTCACCACGTCGCCATGCTGCAGGGCGTGCTTCTTGATCAGCTTGCCGTTGACGTAGGTGCCGTTGGTGCTGTTCAGATCCTCGAGAAATGAATCGTTGAGGATATTGATGATCAAAGAGTGATGACCGCTGACGGCAGCGTTGTCGATGCGGATGTCATTGTCAGGGAGGCGGCCAATCGTGTACCGCTCCTTGTTCATGTTGTATTCCGCCATCACCTGGCCATCCAGGCTCAAGACCAACCTTGCCATGTGCGTAGCCTCTATCAGCCGAACCAGCCGAGGATCTTGTCGAATATTCGTGTACGTGCCGGAAATGGATCCAGGACGTGCGCCATCACGACCGAAACGTTGTCCCGGCCCCCATTATCATTCGCCAGTTGAATCAACTGCTTGGCAACCGTATCCAGATTATCACTAAAGGTGTTTATGGTTAAATGAATATCTTCGTCTTCAACCATATCCGATAGCCCGTCCGAGCAGAGCATGTAGGCATCGCCTTTCTGCACCGGCACCTCCTGGATCTCCACGTCCACGTTCGGCTCGACGCCGAGCGCGCGTGTGACGTAGTTCTTATTCGCGGCGCGCTGTGCTTCCTCCGCCGAATAGAAGCCACGGTCCACCAGTTCCTGCAGCAGCGAGTGGTCCATGGTGACCTGCTCGAGCTTGTCGCTGCGCTGGCGGTACAGCCGCGAATCGCCTACGTGGGCGATCGTTATCTTGTTGTCGAAGAACAGCGCGGCAACAACCGTCGTACCCATGCCCTCGCATTGCGGCTGCGTACGCGCGGTCTGGTAAATGATCTTGTTCGCCCGATGAATCGCATCGCGCAGGATGATAGTGGGCCGGGACAGCCCCGACTCTCGGTCCTGCACGTTCATGTCCTCTCGCTCGACCTGCTCGCGGACGAGGTTGACGATGGTCTTGACGGCAATGCCGCTGGCAACCTCGCCAGCGTTGTAGCCGCCCATACCGTCCGCCAGGACCAGAAGGCCGATGTCAGCATCGAACGCAATGGTGTCCTCGTTGTGCTCGCGGACCTTGCCCGTGTCGGTCAGTCCTACGAAACGCAACCTGCCTTTCAGGCTCATGCTGCGTCCTGACCTTCATGCGGCCCGCAAAATGTGATAAGCGTCACTTTCCCGTCCCCGATTCGAGCCGGCATACGCTAGCATTGACTGCGGTGCAGTGCAGGCGACCGGTCACAAACTTGTCATTCGGTAACCGAAGCATGGCCGCGCATCCTAACCAGTTGACACCCGAGCGCATAGATGGCCCGCGCAAGTCCCGTATTTGTCTGCACCGCCTGTAATGGCGAAACCCTGAAATGGCAGGGGCAGTGTCCCCTCTGCGCCGAGTGGAACTCGCTCGAGCAGCGGGCCTCGAGTCCCCGCCATGGCGCAGGGCGCCGTGCTGTGGGCGGGGCCGCCCCGACGTTGGAGGTGGGGTCGCCGCGGCGGCTGGACGCAGCCCTGGCGGGTATCGAGAAGCGGCTCGCAAGCGGCCATGAAGAGCTGGACCGTGTCATGGGTGGCGGCATCGTACCCGGATCGGTGACCTTGTTGGGAGGAGATCCTGGGATTGGGAAATCGACACTGCTTCTGCAGGTCGCGGCCCACGTCGCAGGGACCAACGCCGTGGTGTATGCAAGTGGGGAGGAGTCCGTATCGCAGGTCGCTCTGCGTGCCCAACGCCTCGGCCTCGAGGGGCAGAAGCTTGAAGTCATTGCCGAATCCAGCCTGGACACCATTCTTGCGTTGGCCTCCGAACGCAAAGGAACGCTGCTGGTGGTGGATTCGATCCAGACGATCGAATCGAACACAGTCGCAACTAGTGCCGGTGCTGTATCGCAGCTGCGGGAATGCACGGCAGAGCTCGTCCGCTTTGCCAAGTCCACAGCGACCGCCGTCATTATTATCGGGCACGTAACCAAAGAGGGCACGATAGCAGGCCCGCGGATGCTCGAGCACCTCGTGGATACGGTGCTTTATTTTGAGAGCGAAGCGGGCAGCCGCTATCGCATCGTGCGCGCGACGAAGAATCGCTTCGGTGCCGTCAACGAGCTCGGATTCTTTGCAATGGCCGAGAGTGGCCTGAAGGAAGTGCGCAATCCTTCGGCCATCTTCCTCTCGCGCGCTCCCGAAGCCGCGCCCGGCAGCATCGTGACGGTCACGCGGGAGGGCGGGCGTCCGCTGCTCATCGAGTTGCAAGCGCTGGTGGACAGGATGCGATTTGGTGCGCCGCGGCGCATCGCCCAGGGACTGGATTCCAACCGCGTGGCGATGTTGCTGGCCGTCATGAACCGGCATGCGCAGGTGTCCTTGCAGGAACACGATGTCTTCGTGAACGTCGTGGGTGGCATCCAGATCAGCGAAACCGGTTGGGATCTGCCGGTGGTCCTGGCCCTGGCCTCCAGTCTGAGCGACCGGACGGTTCCCAACTCGCTCATCTCGTTTGGCGAGATCGGGCTGACCGGCGAAGTCCGTGCCGTTGCCTATGGCGAAGAGCGGCTGCGCGAGGCGCAGAAGCAGGGCTTCAAAGTCGCGGTGGTGCCGAAGGAAAACACGCCCCGCAAGCCCCTCGATGGCTTGCACGTTATCCCGGTAGGTCGCGTAGGGGAGGCGTTGGAGGCCGCGTTCAGCCGGTCGCAGTGACTTCGTCGGTGGCCGGCGCGTAGACGCGAACGGTCTTGATCGCGTTATCCGCGATTTGCAGCACTTCGAACTGATAGTCCCCAACCTTGAGGGTCGTACCGGGGTCCGGGATGGTCTCCAGCTTTTCGAGCAAGAGACCGTTGAGCGTCTTGGGCCCATCCGTGGGCAGGTGCCATTGCAATGCACGATTCAGAGCACGGATGGTGGCGCTTGCATTGACGATGAACACGCCCGGCCGCTCGGCATGGATGTCCTTGTGCATGATGGTCGCCGGGTCGGTCGTGAACTCGCCAACGATCTCCTCGAGTATGTCCTCCAATGTAACGAGTCCCTCGATGTCGCCGTATTCGTTGACTACGAAGGCGAGGCGCCGCCGGTTGCGTTGGAACTGCGTGAGCTGGACAGTAAGCGCGGTGCTTTCCGGCACGAAATAGGGCTCGCGGCTGCTCGCCACTTCGATGAGCTTCTCGCGTGTCAGGGTGCCCCTGGCAAGCTCCTGGGCAACACGCTTCATGTGGAGCATGCCGATGAGTTTGTCGAGCTCGCCGTCATAGACCGGCAGGCGGGTATGCGGTGTCTGGCGGAGCTGATCGAGTATGTCGTCCCAGTTTTCCTGCACGTCGATCGCCGAGATCTCCTGCCGCGGGATCATGATGTCATTCACGGTGACCTGGCCGAGATCCAGGATCGACAACAGCATTTGTCTGTGCCGGGCGGGGATCAACGGGCCCGCTTCGGCGACTACGGTCCGCAGCTCCTCGCTGCTCAATGCCTGGTTGGCCCGCGAAGTTTTGCCGACTCCGAAAATTCGCAGTACGCCGTAGGCGAGTTTGTTGGTCAGCCAGAGGACCGGACGCGCTATCAGTACCAGCGCGCGGTAGATGCGCGCGGCACTCAAGGCCACCCGTTCCGGGTGGGTCGCCGCATAGATCTTCGGAGTGAGCTCGCAGAACACGATGACCACGACGGTCAGAATGAATCCGGTGACCGGTATCGCCCAGGAGTAGCCGGTGCGCTGGGCAAGGATAGTTGCGATCGCGGAGGCAAAAACGCTGGCAGCCGCAAGAATGACCAGGTTCGCGCCGAGCCAGTCATCCGGTTTCTGCAGCAGGCGCTCCAGCACCTTTGCGGTGCTCTGACCCTGTTCAGCCCTGTATTTCACCCGGTAGCGGTTGACGGAGAGCATTGCGACTTCCGTACCGGATGAGAATGCGATGACCATCAGCAGGAACAGCAGCGCACACAGCAGGCCAATCGTCGGGGCATCGTCCAAGGCAGCGTTCCTCCATCCAGGCGGGTCTGCCGGACTATAATCGACGTTCGCCGTCCCCGTTCACTGCCCTGGAACCGTCTCCATGTTCGACAATCTCACTGCCCGCCTGTCCCGCACCATCGAGAACCTTCGTGGCCGGGGCCGGATTACTGACGACAACATAGGGGAGGCCATGCGCGAGGTGCGCGTCGCGCTGCTCGAGGCCGACGTTGCGCTTCCGGTAATCAAAACGTTCATCGAGTCCGTCAAGGCCAAGGCTTTGGGCGCCGAAGTCGCCTCCAGCCTCACGCCGGGCCAGGCATTCATCGGGATCCTGCATCGAGAGATGGTGCAGCTGATGGGTGGCCCCCGCGCCGGCATCAATCTGCGCGCGCAACCGCCAATCATCGTGCTTCTTGCAGGTCTGCAAGGCGCGGGCAAGACGACCACCGCCGCCAAGCTGGCGCGATGGCTCATTGAGCGCGAGAAGAAGCGGGTGCTACTCGTCAGCACCGACGTGCGGCGGCCAGCGGCCATGCTCCAGCTGGAAAGGCTGTCGGAGCAGGTTGGGGCGCAATACTTCGCGGCGAGCGCGCAGGATCCTCCAGCGAGCATTGCGCGCGCCGCGCTCGATGCTGCTAAACGCGGTGTTTTCGATGTGCTCATCGTGGACACCGCAGGTCGCTTGCACGTCGATGAGGGCTTGATGGCGGAGGTCCGAGACATCGACGCCGCAGTTGGGTCGGCGGAGCGTCTCTTTGTCGTGGACGCGATGGCCGGACAGGACGCTGTCAACGCCGCACGCGCGTTCGGTGCAGCGCTGGATCTGACCGGCGTGATATTGACAAAGGCAGACGGTGACGCGCGAGGCGGTGGCGCGCTCTCGGTCCGCCAGATTACTGGCAAACCGATCGTGTTCATGGGCGTCGGCGAGAAGACCGAGGCTCTGGAACCCTTCGACCCAGAGCGAATGGCGTCCCGCATTCTAGGAATGGGCGACGTCGTCAGTCTGGTCGAGCAAGTTCACCGGCAAGTCGATACGCAGGAAGCCGAGCGGCTCGCGCGGAAGGTCGTGAAGGGCAAGGGCTTCGACATGGCCGACCTGAAAAGCCAGCTCGAGCAGCTGCAGAAGATGGGTGGCGTCGGCGCCCTGCTGGACAAGCTCCCGGCTGCGGCCGCGCAGAAAGCCGGTGCCATATCCCCCGACCAAGGTGACCGGGATCTGCGGCGCCAGATTGCCATCATCAATTCCATGACCCGTAAGGAACGCCGTAACCCGTCCATAATCGACGGTTCCCGCCGCCGTCGAATCGCGGGCGGTTCCGGCGTCCAGGTCCAGGACGTGAATCGACTGCTAAAGCAGTTCATGGAGATGCAACGCGTCATGAAGAGCATGAAGGGCGGCAAATTGAGGCAGTTGATGAGCGCCCTGAAGGGCGGCGGAGGAGGTCCTCCGGGGTTCTCCGGACGCTAGGACCCCACTGGGAGCCGCGACTGACCTAAGCTACTGAAAATAAGACGCGCGGGCTCTTTCAGAAGACACGAAACGCACGTAGAATCCGCGCTCTTTTTGGGCCGGGTCAGACCCGGCCTCGTACCGAACGAGAGCTATAGACCATGGTAACCATACGCCTGACGCGACGCGGGGCGCGCAACCAGCCTTTCTACCACGTCGTGGTAACCGACAGCCGCAAGCGGCAGGGCGGCCTGAGCCTGGAGCACGTGGGATTTTTCAATCCCATCGCCCGGCGCAGCGAGCCGAAGCTGAAGCTGGATTTGCCGCGAATCGACTATTGGGTCAGCAAGGGTGCGCAGCAGTCCGACCGCGTGCGTTCGCTGGTCGCATCCTATCGTAAGCAGGCCACGGCCTGAGCAAGCAGGCGACTGCCTGACATCGGAAGCGGGCCGCGGCGGGGCCGCAGGTTGGGTCGAGCTCGGCCGCATCGGCGCCCCATTCGGCGTCAAGGGCTGGATGCATGTTGACTCTTACACCGATCCGCCCGAAGGGTTACTCGGGTACCCACAATGGGTACTACGGATCGCTTCAGGCGAGCGTGTAACGCGTAGGGTAGCGCAAGGGCATCCCCAGGGTGATCACCTGGTCGCGCGGTTGGAGGGAGTTGAGGATCGCGACGCCGCGTCGGCTTTGACAGGTGCCGTGATCGAGGTGCAGCGTGCTGAGCTGCCGCCACCGGGAAAGCGCCAATACTATCGCGCCGACCTGGTCGGACTGGTGGTTCGCAATCTCGAGGGTGTCGAGCTCGGTAAGGTGGCGCAGTTTGTTGACGCGCCGACGGGGCCGGTGATGGTGGTGAAAGATGCGGCCGGCAGGGAGCACTGGGTGCTCGCGACGCCGGAGTATCTGCGCAAGGTCGAGGTGGAGGCCGCACTGATCCTGGTGGATTGGCCGCTGGAACTCGAATGAACATCGAGGTCGTCACGCTCTTTCCTGAAATGATCAGCGGGGCGTTGAAGTTCGGCATCGTGGGCCGGGCGATCGAGCGCGGGTTGTTGAGTGTAGGGACTGAAGATCCACGGGCGCACACGACGGATGCGCACCGCACGGTCGATGACAGGCCGTACGGTGGTGGCCCCGGGATGGTGCTCAAACCTGAGCCCATACTGGCGGCGATTGGTGCGGCGCGGGCGCGGTTGCCGCAGGGCAGCCCGAGAATTTACCTGTCAGCGCAGGGCGAGCGCTTCGGACAGCGGCAGGCGGAAGCATTGGCTGCCCTGCCCGGGTTCGTACTGGTCGCAGGACGCTACGAAGGTTTGGATGAGCGCGCGGTGGCGCTGGGTATCGATCGCGAGCTGTCGCTGGGTGACTATGTGTTGTCCGGCGGCGAGCTGCCGGCGCTGGTGGTGATCGATGCGGTTGCGCGGCTGCTGCCGGGTGCATTGGGGGACGAGCGCTCGAGTGTCGAAGAGTCGTTCGCCGCGGGTCTGCTCGACTGGCCGCACTACACGCGGCCCGAAGTGTTTGCAGGGCTCGCAGTGCCGCAGGTGTTACTGTCGGGCAACCATGCCGACATCCGCCGCTGGCGGTTGGCGCAGGCGGTCGAGCGCACGTGGAAGCGCCGCCCGGATCTGATAGCGGCACATCCGCTCGCGCCCGAGGCGAGCCGGTTATTGAATGAATTTCTCACCGCGCGCGCGGTGGGTGGCGATTGATTGTTCACTGCATGAGCGGTGTACTCGAGGATGACGAATATGAGCAAGATTACTCAGGAACTCGAAAAAGCACGCATGACGCGCGAAGTACCGGACTTCAAGCCCGGCGACACCGTGGTCGTGCAGGTGAAGGTGGTCGAAGGCGACCGCGAGCGTGTCCAGGCGTACGAGGGTGTCGTGATCGCGATCAGCAATCGCGGACTCAACTCTTCGTTCACGGTGCGCAAGATTTCGCATGGCGAGGGCGTCGAGCGTGTCTTCCAGACATACAGCCCGTCGATCAGCGACATCTCCATCAAGCGCCGTGGCAGTGTCCGCCGCGCAAAGCTGTACTACCTTCGCGACCTGTCGGGCAAGGCAGCTCGCATCGAAGAGAAGATCTAGCCAGGACTGTCGGCCGGAGGCCGTATCTTGCATCTAGTCCGGGCGATTCTGGGTGGGCTGTGGCGCGGCCTGGACGTGCTGCGCAGGTTCCTGCACCTGGTCTTCCTGCTGGTCGTCTTCGGGTTTGTCTTCGGCGCACTGCGTGTGTCGTTGCCGACCGTGCCGGCGAAAGCCGCGCTGCTCGTCGCTCCCGAGGGCGAGCTCGTGGAGCAGATGTCGGGTGATCCCCTCGAGCGCGCCATTCAGGAAGCGCGGGGTCAGGGCCGGCCCGAAACCCTGCTGTGGGATGCGGTGGACTCCATTCGGGCCGCCGCCAAAGACAAGCGCATCCCCGTTCTGGCCATCGATCTGGAGAAGTTCGACGGCGCCGGCCAGCCCACTCTCGAGGAGCTCGCCAGAGCGATCCGCGAATTCCGGGCGGCGGGCAAAAAGGTCGTGGCCTTTGGAACGGAATTCACCCAGGACCGCTACTACATAGCCGCCCAGGCGGATGAGATCTATCTGGATCCGCTCGGTTTCGTACTGCTCGACGGCTACGGGCGCTATCGCATGTTCTTCAAGGAAGCGCTCGACAAGATCGGTGTCGACATCAATGTCTTCCGCGTCGGCGCCTTCAAGAGTGCCGTGGAGGCCTACACCCGCACCGACATGTCGCCCGAGGATAAGGAGGAGAGTCTCGCTTATCTGAATGCGCTGTGGACCAACTATCAGGCGTCGATGACTCGTGCGCGCAAGTTACCTGCGGATGCGATTTCGACGTACGTCAATACACTTTCCAAGACGGTGCCGGCCGCGGGTGGCAATGCCGCTCAGGTCGCACTGAAAGCAGGCCTGATCACCGGGATCAAGTCTCGCCAGGAAGTGGAGCGTCGGCTGATCGACCTCGTAGGCCAGGACGAGCAGAACGGGTCGTTCCAGGCCGTTCATGAGCAGGAGTACGTGCGTGTTGCGCACGCGCAGAAGAAGATCCATGGCGACGGTAAGAAGCATGTTGGCGTAATCGTTGCCGCTGGCGAGATCCTGGACGGTGACCAGCCGCCGGGAACGATTGGCGGGGATTCGACTGCGCGGCTGATTCGGCAGGCACGGTTGGACCGGGATACTCAGGCTGTGGTTTTGCGGGTGGATAGTCCGGGCGGTAGTGTCCTTGCGTCCGAGCATATCTATCGCGAGTTGCAGGCCTTGCGCGCGGCAGGCAAGCCCGTCGTGGTGTCGATGGGCGATCTGGCGGCTTCTGGCGGGTACTACATCTCGGCTCCGGCCGATGAGATCTGGGCGAGTCCGGCGACGCTGACCGGCTCGATCGGGATCTTCGCGATCATTCCGACGATTGATAAGACGCTCGGCAAGGTTGGCGTCAATGTCGATGGCGTTGGGACGACTGCGCTTGCTTCGCAGATGCGCCTCGACCGTCCCTTGGGTACGGAAGCCCGTGCCCTGATCCAGAGTGAAATCGAGCGCGGCTACGATGTGTTCCTGGAGCGCGTGTCCACTGGGCGCAAGAAGACTCGCGAGCAGATTGATTCCATCGCGCAGGGACGTGTGTGGGCTGGGGTCGAAGCCAAGCGGTTAGGGTTAGTCGATGGACTGGGCTCGTTTGACGATGCCGCCAAGGCGGCGGCGCGGCGCGCGAAGCTGACCGACTATGAGGTGGTCTTCATGGAGCCGGAGCTGTCGTGGGCCCAGGAGCTCGTGCTGCAGATGAAGACGCGGGCGGTGAAGGCCTTCTTGTCTGTGGGTTCCTTGTCATCGAACCCACTGGCGCGGATGGCGCAGCGGTTTGATCCTCTGACTCAAGAAGTGGAGCGGCTGAGCCGCTTTACCGAACCTAATCGGGTCTACGCTTACTGCTTCTGCAGGGCTGAATAAGAACTAAGAATTCGCTGTGTCTGGCGGGGCGCCCTGAACTCGATGGGCATTCGGCCGGGCGGAGGAGCAGGGCGCACGCCCTGCCCGCCTGCCCATCGAGTTCATGACGCCTGTCGGAACGGTTGTCGCGACCGATCTGTAGAGACCTCTGCTGCCTCAATCTGCTGCCTTAGAGAGTGGCCCAGTCGAGGATGACCTTCCCCGACTTCCCCGACCCCATGGTCTCAAACCCCTCCAGGTAGTCCTGAATGGGGAAGTGGTGGGTGATGATGGGCTCCAGGTTGAGCCCGCTTTGCAGCAGCGAGGCCATCTTGTACCAGGTTTCAAACATCTCGCGGCCGTAGATGCCCTTCAGTGTCAGGCCTTTGAAGATCACCTGGTTCCAGTCGATGGCTGTCTCATCGGGCGGAATGCCGAGAATAGCGATAGAGCCGCCGTGGTGCATGGTGCGCAGCATTTCGCGAAATGCCGCGGCGTTGCCCGACATCTCCAGCCCGATGTCAAAACCCTCCTGCATGCCCAGGTCTTTCATCGTCTGATCGAGCGACTCGCGCTGCACGTTGATGGCGCGAGTTGCGCCCATTTTGCGCGCGAGGTCGAGCCGATAGTCATTGATGTCAGTGACGACCACGTGCCGGGCGCCGACGAACCGGGCGATGGAGGTCGCCATGATGCCGATCGGTCCGGCACCTGTTATGAGCACGTCCTCACCCACCATGCTGAATGCCAGGGCGGTGTGAGTCGCATTGCCAAACGGATCCAGGATGGACGCGACATCGTTGTTGATGGAGTCGGTCAGCTTGAATGTGTTGACTGCCGGAATCGCCAGGTACTGCGCGAATGCCCCCGGGCGATTCACACCCACACCAACAGTGTTGCGGCACAGGTGCCGGCGCCCGGCACGGCAGTTACGGCAATACCCGCAGGTGATGTGGCCCTCGCCCGACACACGATCACCGATGGAAAGACCCCGAACCTCGGAGCCCATCTCGACTATGCGGCCGCAATACTCATGGCCCACAGCCATGGGCACCGGGATGGTCTTCTGCGCCCAGGCGTCCCATTTGTAGATGTGCATGTCGGTGCCGCAGATCGCCGTCTTGGCGATCTCGATCAGCACATCGTTCGGGCCGACCTTCGGCTCCGGTACGTCGTCCAGCCAGATGCCGGGAGTCGCCTGTTTCTTGACGAGAGCTTTCACTGACCTATGACCCTTCTCATGGCCTGCGGCCAACTTCCCACGGGGATCGCCCAAGCGCGACCCCGTCCATATAGCGGCGCGCGGACGCGCCGATCGGATTGCGAATGCGCGCCGTCATTTGATAACGCCAAGTTCAGCTCCTACCAACGTAAACGCTTCCAACGCCCGATCCAGTTGCTCGCGTGTCAGTGCCGCCGACATCTGCGTGCGGATCCGCGCTTGTCCTTTGGGGACGACCGGAAATGAGAAACCGATGACGTAGATGCCGCGTTGCAACAGTTGCTCGGCCATGCGGCCCGCAAGGGCGGCGTCGCCGAGCATCACCGGGATGATGGGATGCTCGCCGGGTTTGAGGTTGAAACCCGCTTTTTCAAGACCTGCACGAAAATACCGGGTGTTGTCGAACAACTGGGTGCGCAACTCGGGTGAGTTCTCCAGCAGGTCGAGCACTCGCAGGCTGACGCCAGCCACCACCGGCGGGATGCTGTTCGAGAACAGGTAGGGGCGGGATCGGTTGCGCAGCCAGTCCACCACTTCCTTGCGGGAGGACACGAAGCCGCCGCTGGCGCCCCCCAATGCCTTGCCCAAGGTACTGGTCAGGATATCGACGCGGCGCGCAACGCCGCAGTGTTCGGGCGTACCGCGGCCGGTAGCTCCCATGAAACCGGTGGAGTGCGAGTCGTCGACCATGACAAGCGCGTCATACCGATCGGCGAGGTCACAGATCGCGCGCAGATTGGCGATCGTGCCGTCCATCGAAAACACGCCATCGGTGGCGATGAGCCGGGTTCGCGCAGACTGTGTCGCCTTGAGACAATTCTCGAGCTCCCCCATATCGTTGTTGGCATAACGATGTCGCTGTGCCTTGCACAGCCGGATGCCATCGATGATGCTCGCGTGATTGAGGGCGTCGGAGATAACTACATCCTGCTCGTCCAGCAGCGTCTCGAACAGTCCCCCGTTGGCGTCGAAGCATGAGGAATAGAGGATACTGTCCTCGGTTCCGAGGAAACGGCTCAACCGCTCTTCGAGCTGCTTGTGGACGGTCTGCGTACCGCAGATGAACCGTACTGAGGCCATGCCGTAGCCGAACCGATCGATGGCGCGGTGTGCCGCCTCGCGCATCGCGGCGTGATTCGCGAGCCCGAGATAGTTGTTCGCGCACAGATTGACGACATCACGGTCTCCGGTTCTTACGAGGCCACCCTGGGGGCCCGCAAGCACGCGCTCGCTCTTGTACAGACCCTGTTCCCTGAGCCCGGCGAGATCGGCTCGCAACCGTTCGATGAAAGCTGGATTCATGGCTTCAATTATACTCTGGCCCCAGCGGCGCACGCGCGCCGCGGTAGCGGCCGGCAAAGATATGGGCGAATTTTCCACCGAGACCGGACCTGGCGCCACGCGGATCGACCGTTGGCTGTTCGGAGTCCGATTGTTCAAATCACGCTCACTGGCAGCGGACGCCGTGAGCGGCGGCAAGGTGCACATCAACGGTGAGCGTGTGAAGCCATCGCGCGGTGTGCAGCCCGGCGACACCGTAACCTTCACACGTGGCGCGGTTGAGTTCGAATGCATCGTGACTGCAATTCCGCTGCGCCGGGGGCCGGCAAGCGAGGCAGCCCGATGTTATGACGAAACGCCGGCGAGTAAGGCACGCCGCGACGAATTTGCCGCCCGCATGAAGGTCGCGGCAGGCCTGACTCCGCGGCCCGACGACCGTCCCGACAAGCACGACCGCAAGCTGCTGAGGCGCCTGCGCGGTCGCAATTGAGAGTCACAGAGGTGAGTCGCGTAGGGCGGCTGTTTTGTCGCATCTGTCCTCTCCGGCGCGCCTCGCGCCGGCTACCCTTCGGGGGTCGCGGCCCTGCGCGATCCCCCTGAGAAGTTGGCCGCAGGCCATGAGTATCGGCAGGCCATGAGCATCGGCCGCGGGCCATGAGCATCCGCAGGCCACGAGGAGTATCGCTATGTCCCTCAGCGTTTTTGACATTTTCAAAGTAGGCATCGGTCCCTCGAGCTCGCACACCATGGGCCCGATGCGTGCCGCCCGCGAGTTTGTGCTCGGATTGAAGCGCGATGGTCTGCTTCAGGCTACGGGCCAGATTGCGGTGCGGCTGTACGGCTCGCTGGCCCTGACAGGTATCGGTCACGGCACCGACCGTGCCGTTTTGGCCGGCCTCGAGGGCGCCGAGCCGGAGACGGTCGATCCGGATTCCATCGAGCCGATCCTGCGGCGGATCCGCACTGAGGGGCGAATCAAACTGCTGGGCGAGCACGAGATTGCGTTCGACGAGCCGATGCAACTTCTGTTCATGCGTCACGAGCGCTTACCGCGGCATTCCAACGGTATGCGATTCACCGCGCTTGCCGATGACCTTCGGGTTCTGCGCGAGGAGGATTATTACTCCATCGGCGGGGGCTTTATCGTGCGCGGCGATGAGTCCGAAGCCAGTGGCACCGGTGTACACGCCGCCGCGCCGCCGCATCCGTTCACATCTGGCGCCGAGTTATTGGCGCGATGCCGCGAACACGGTTTGGAGCTGTACGAGCTGGTGCTCGCGAACGAGCGGACGTGGCGGTCGGAGGAGGAGGTACGCACCGGACTGTTGCATCTGTGGAAGGTTATGCAGGCTTGCGTCGAGCGCGGTTTTCGCCAGACAGGACACCTGCCGGGCGTTTTGAAGGTGCGGCGGCGTGCGCCCAAAATGTACCGTGTTCTGACTGAAAGCAAAGTGGCATCAGCGCTGGACGCAATGGATTGGGTGAATGCATTCGCGTTGGCCGTAAACGAAGAGAATGCGGCCGGCGGCCGCGTAGTCACCGCGCCAACCAATGGCGCCGCTGGAATCGTTCCCGCGGTACTGCATTTCTATATGCGCTTCGAGCCGGGCGCGAACGAGGCGGGGATCATGCGTTTTCTGCTGTGCGCGGCAGCCATAGGGATGCTGTACAAGCGCAATGCATCGATCTCGGGTGCTGAGATGGGTTGCATGGGGGAAGTTGGAGTTGCATGCTCCATGGCGGCCGCAGGGCTCGTCGCGGCGCTCCACGGGACCAACGAGCAGATCGAAAATGCAGCCGAGATCGGTATGGAGCACAACCTGGGCCTGACGTGCGATCCGGTCGCCGGGTTGGTTCAGATTCCCTGCATCGAGCGCAACGCCATGGGCGCCGTGAAAGCAATCAACGCCGCACGCCTCGCCATGCGCGGCGATGGTACCCACAAGGTTTCGCTGGACCAGGTGATTGCTACGATGCGGCAGACGGGGCTGGACATGCAGACCATCTACAAGGAGACCTCCCAGGGCGGTCTCGCAGTGAACGTCCCGGAGTGCTAGTCAGGCCCACAACGCAAACAACCGCGCCGGCGGGGACTCGCTGCGCACATCCAACAGGTTGTCAGCCTTCACATCCCCCCAGATGCGCGCATCAAACGTGAGCGAGCACATCGCCGCGGTGGTCAGCTCTATGTGAGAGGTTGGGGCGAGGAGGCTGGCAAGCTCGGTGATGCCCGGGTTGTGACCCACGATGAGCAGGTGCGGAATGCGCGGACCGGTCATCCAGGTGACGCGCAGGATCTCCTCCGCGGGTGCCAGGTACAGTCCCTCGTCGATGCGCAGCTTTCTGGCCGGCACTCCCAACTCCCGAACCACGATGTTGGCGGTCTGCTGCGCCCGGCGGGCGGAGCTCGTCAGCACTATCGTCGGAATCAGCTGCAGCTCCATGAGCCGGCGGGACATGGCCTCGGCTTCGCCGGTGCCGCGGCGATTGAGAGGCCGATCGAAATCGGAGATTTGCGGGTCCTTCCACTGTGCGTTTGCGTGCCGCATCAGCGTCAGGCGTTTCACACGGGGTTCTCCACCAGTATCCGGCCGTTCTCTATCTTCACCTTGAATGTCCGTAACGGTTCATACGCCGGCGGGGTGAGGGCCTCTCCCGTCCGCGCGCAGAAGTGGGCTCCGTGCCGTGGGCAGATAATCTGACACGACTCGATTTCCGCACCGTCCAAAGGCTCGCCGTCATGTGTGCAACGGTCTTCCAGGGCGTACACGTCGGTGCCGCAGCGTACGACGAGTACGGCGAGCCCGTCGAGATCCGTAGAGAGTGATCCTGAGTCCTCGATCTCATCTGCGCTGCCGACGTCCACCCAATCGCTGCTCATGTCTGTCTTGATGGCCAAATGGCGCTCGGCGGCACTCAGAACATCCCCGTCTGGAGGCGCGCAGCCTCGGACATCATGCTCTGATTCCACGGCGGATCGAACGTCAGCTCCACGCGTGCCGAATTCACGGTTGGGATGCGCTGCACCTTATCTTTGACATCTTCGACCAGGACCTCGCCCATGCCGCAGCCGGGTGCGGTCAGCGTCATGGTGATGTCAATGGCGCGCGTGCCATCCGGATTCGGGGTCACCTCGCACTCGTAAACGAGCCCGAGGTCCACGATGTTGATCGGGATCTCAGGATCGAAGCAGGTTCGCATCTGGTCCCAGACGAGTTTCTTGATGTCCTCTTCGGTCGCATTCGGGGGCAGCTCGGGCGCCTTGACGGCCTCCTTGCCAATCGCATCCGCGTTCTCGCCCGCGATCCGGAAAAGGTTGCCTTCGATGTAAACCGTAAAGCTGCCGCCGAGGGCCTGCGTGATGTATCCGGCCTGGCCTGGCTTTAATTTTACTTCGACACCCGCCGGGACAATGACCGCCGGGACGTCCCGATTGACGACGAAGGGCTCGTTCTCGTGCGTTCGCATGGCTTACTCCGTCGAGACCGTCGTCGGAGTTTCATTGCGCAAGCCCCTCGCATCGGCGCCCGCGCCTCGTTCGAGGGCAGCATTCAAGGTGTGCCAGCAGAGGCTTGCACACTTGACGCGGGCCGGGTACTCGCGCACTCCGGAGAGGGCGGCCAGCTTTCCCAGCGAGGGGTCGGCGACCGCATTCTGCTGCGTCAGCAGCGAATGGACCTTGCCAAACAATGAGCCTATGTCCGCCTTGTCGCGCCCCTTGATGGCTTCCGTCATCAGCGAGGCCGAAGCGGTCGAGATCGCGCAGCCCTTACCCTCGAAGCGGATGTC
This sequence comes from Steroidobacteraceae bacterium, assembly GCA_045810105.1. Taxonomy (GTDB): domain Bacteria; phylum Pseudomonadota; class Gammaproteobacteria; order Steroidobacterales; family Steroidobacteraceae; genus 13-2-20CM-66-19. The sequence goes on from JBJMWM010000002.1 coordinate 111,957, forward strand.
CGCGACGCGCTCGCCGCTCATTCGCAGGAACACGGTCAGCCGATCCCCGCACAATGGATTGTGGCCATCCGCGCACGCATCCGCCGGCTCCAGTTTTCCGAAGTTACGCGGTCGCTTGTTATGATCGAGGATCACGTCGCGATACAACTCTTTCAAGTCCATCAGCCAAACACCTCGCGGGCTTTCTCCAGGGCCGCCACGAGACTCGCAACATCCTTCTCGGTGTTATAGACGCCGAACGACGCGCGCGCCGTGGCGGGCAGCCCGAGGAACGTCATGAGCGGCATGGCGCAGTGGTGACCGGTACGGACCGCCACACCCTCATGATCGAGGATGGTACCGAGATCGTGCGGGTGTACCCCGTCCAGGGTGAACGACACGATGGATGCCTTGTTGGCGGCAGTCCCGATGATCTGGATACCGGGAATCTTCTGCAGCTCGGCTGTGGCAAGCTCCACGAGACGGTGCTCGTGCGCTGCGATCGCATCGAGCCCGAGGCTTTCCACATAGTCCATCGCCGCTGCGAGTCCAACCGCACCCGAGATGTTCGGAGTGCCAGCCTCGAACTTCGCGGGCAGGTCGTTGTAGGTCGTTTTGTCGAACGATACGGTCAAAATCATGTCGCCGCCGCCTTGCCATGGTGGCATCGACTGCAGCAACTCCTCGCGGCCGTACAGGACACCGATGCCCGTCGGGCCGTACAGCTTGTGGCCGGAAAACGCGTAGAAATCGCAGCCCAGGGCGCGAACATCGACCTGAGAGTGCGGCACGGCCTGCGCTCCGTCGACGAGTACCACAGCGCCCTGTGCATGCGCGGGATCGACGATCCGCTTGACCGGCAGGATGCTACCCAGCGCGTTCGACACATGCGCGATCGCCACGAGCTTGGTGCGGGGCGACAGCAGCTTGACGTATTCGTCGAACAGCAGCTCGCCGCGCTTGTTGATAGGAGCCACCCTGAGGGTGCAGCCCGTCTGCTCGCAGACCATTTGCCACGGAACAATGTTCGCGTGATGCTCGAGCGCGGTCACAATAATCTCGTCGCCCGCCTTGAGCCGTGGACGCGCGAACGACTGCGCCACTAAATTGATCGCCTCCGTCGTACCACGCACGAAGATGATCTCTTTAGTCGAACGCGCGTTGATGAAACCCCGCACGCGCTCCCGGGCGCCTTCAAAGGCTTCCGTAGCCGCTTGACTCAGCGCATGAACGCCGCGATGTATGTTGGCGTGTGAATGCGTTTCGTATTCCTCTACAGCGCGCAGGACTGCGATGGGCCGCTGGGACGAGGCCCCGCTGTCGAGATAGACGAGCGGCCGGCCATTCACCGTCCGATCGAGAATAGGGAAGTCCCGGCGGACACGCTCTACATCGAGTATCCGACCCGGTACGGCCTGTGAGGCTGTTGCTGCCATCAGAACAACTCCTGCAACGCGGCGGCTTCATTCAACTGGCCCGCTAGACTCTGCTCGATCTGCCGCCGCAGCTCGGGCACCTCGATCTTCGCGACCACATCTTCAAGGAATGCCCACTTCAGCAGGCGCTGTGCCGTCTCGCGATCCAGTCCGCGGGACAGCAGGTAGAACAACATGTTGTCGTCCAGCTTGCCGGCGGTTGCGCCGTGATTACAGCGGACATCGTCTGTGTAGATCTCCAGCTGCGGACGGACATCGATTTCCGCATCATCGCCCGCCAGCAAGCCGCGCAATGATTGGCGCGAGTCGGTGCCGTGCGCACCCTTGCGAACGATGATCTTGCCGTTGAATGCGACACGCGCCCGCCCCGAGGAGATTCCCCGGAAGCTTTGCTCGGTGCGCGCGTTGGCTGCAACGTGCTCGACCAGGGCGAAAGTATCGTGCACCTGGTTCTTGCCGCCGACCGATACGCTGAACAGGCCCACTTCCGAATGCTCGCCAGCGAGTTGCACGTGCACTGTGGAACGCGCAGAGAGTGCACCGAGACTCGCGCTGTGCAATTGATACTTCGCATTCTCGGCGAGCCTGGCGGTCAGCGTATCAAACCATATGGCGCGCGCACCAGTTTGCTGGACGCGATAGTGCTGCACCGACGCGTCCCGTGCCACAGAGATATCTACTGCGCAGTTGATGAAGTTGGCATCGCTGCCGATGCTGACGTGCCGCTCAATCAGGCCCACCCGTGCGCCCGATCCGACCTGGAAGCTGACACGGGGGTAAGACGCGCCGGCTTTCGCTTCGGTGGTTGCGACGAAAACGAGCTCAACGCAGGACTGGCAGTCGGTGCCGGGCTCGACCAGGATCTGGGCGCCGTCCGTCGCGAAGGCTTCGTTCAACAATGCAAAGCGCAGATCGGGCGTCGAGATCGGATTGGCCAGGACCGGACCACTCGCTTTTATGGACTTGATCAGAACGCCTGCGTGCGTCGTCGGCGCGGAGAGGGCCGGCGCAAACACGCCATCGATAAATGTATAGCGCGCGTATTGCGCGATCGGTGCAGGCAGATCCTGAGCAGTGAGGCGCGGCTGCGGCCCCGCGGCCGGCGGAGCGAATCGGACCTTTTCCAGAGGCCGCAGATTCACGTATTTCCAGTTCTCATCCCGCGACGTCGGCAGCCCACGTTCGGTCAGCGCCTGCATTGCGCGTTGTCGCTGCAGGTCGCCGGAAGCGTGAGCCGTGGCCGCAAAGTCCTCGGCGATGCGAGTTGCAAGTACGGCGCTCATCAGGCGGCCTCTTCAATCACCCAATCGTAACCACGCTTTTCCAGCTCGAGAGCGAGTGTGCGGTCGCCGCTGCGGGCGATCTTTCCGCGTACGAGCACATGGACGTGATCGGGCACCACATAGTCCAGCAGGCGCTGGTAGTGGGTGACGAGTACAACTGAACGTTCCGGCGAGCGCAGGGTGTTGACTCCGTTCGCGACCACCTTCAACGCGTCGATATCCAGGCCCGAGTCGGTTTCATCGAGTACCGCGAGCCGCGGCTCGAGAACCAGCATCTGGAGGATCTCGTTGCGCTTCTTCTCGCCACCGGAGAAGCCTTCATTGACACCGCGGGACAGGAAGCTCTCGTCCATTCGCATGAGCTTCATCTTTTCGCGCACCAGGCCCAGGAATTCGAACGCATCGACCTCCGGCAACCCGCGGTGCTTGCGTGCGGCATTCAGCGCAGCCTTCAACAAGTAGACATTGTTGACACCGGGAATCTCGACCGGGTACTGAAACCCGAGAAACACGCCTTCGTGAGCCCGCTCTTCGGGTTCCAGGGCGAGCAGGTCGCGGCCCTCGAAAGTCACGGAGCCGGCAGTAACCTGGTAGCCGGGGCGGCCTGCCAGCACGTGGGCGAGCGTGCTCTTGCCCGATCCGTTCGGTCCCATGATGGCATGAACCTCACCGGTCGGAATCTCCAGATCCAGGCCGTTGAGTACTTTGTTGTCGCCGACGGCGACGTGCAGATTGTTGATTTTCAGCATACGTTGTTGCGCTCGTTCGCACCGCGGCCGTTCAGCCGACGGCCCCTTCCAGGCTCACGGCGAGCAGGGCTTGCGCCTCGACCGCGAATTCCATGGGCAGCTCTTTGAATACCGACTTGCAGAAGCCGCTCACGATCATGTTGACCGCATCCTCGCGCGCGATTCCCCGCTGCAGGCAGTAGAACAGCTGATCGTCGCTGATCCGCGAGGTGCTGGCTTCGTGCTCCACGGTGGCGGAGGGATTCTTCACCTCCACGTAAGGAAAGGTGTGTGCGCCGCATTTGCCACCCATCAACAGGGAGTCGCATTGGGTGAAATTGCGGGCGCCCGCGGCGCTCGGCAGGATCTTCACGAGCCCTCGGTAGGTGTTCTCACCGTGGCCGGCCGAGATTCCCTTCGAAACGATGGTGCTGCGCGTGTCGCGGCCGATGTGGATCATCTTGGTGCCGGTGTCCGCCTGCTGATGATTGTTCACCGTCGCAACCGAGTAGAACTCGCCGATCGAGCCTGCACCGCGCAGCACGCAGCTCGGATATTTCCAGGTGATGGCAGAGCCGGTTTCCACCTGCGTCCACGAGATATGCGAATTGCGGCCGCGGCATTCGCCGCGCTTGGTCACGAAGTTATAAATGCCACCGACACCGTTGGCATCACCCGGATACCAGTTCTGCACCGTCGAGTACTTGATGTAGGCATCATCCAGCGCCACGAGCTCGACGACCGCGGCATGGAGTTGGTTCTCGTCACGCATCGGCGCGGTGCAACCTTCGAGATAGCTCACCTGGCTGCCGGCATCGGCAATGATCAGGGTGCGCTCGAATTGGCCGGTCTTCGCCGCGTTGATGCGGAAGTACGTGGACAGCTCCATGGGGCAACGCACGCCCTGCGGCACATATACAAACGAACCGTCCGAAAACACGGCCGAGTTGAGGGCCGCGAAGAAGTTGTCCGAATGTGGCACGACCGTGCCGAGATACTGCTCGATCAGCTCCGGATGAGTCTGCACGGCTTCCGAGAACGGACAGAACACGACACCCGCCGCCGCCAGCCGATCTTTGAATGTCGTAGCAACCGAGACGCTGTCGAACACGGCATCCACGGCGACGCCGGCGAGGCGTGCGCGCTCGTGAAGCGGGACACCGAGCTTTTCGTAAGTCTCCAGCAGCTTCGGGTCGACTTCCGCCAGGCTCTTCGGACCGTCTGTTTTGTTTTTCGGGGCCGAGTAGTACGAGATGCCCTGATAGTCGATCGGGTTGATTCGCACATGCGCCCAATGCGGCTCGGGCATGGTCAGCCAGTGGCGCAGGGCCTTGAGCCGCCATTCGGTCAGAAAGGCGGGCTCGTTCTTTTTCCGCGATATCAGCCGTACGACATCCTCGTCGAGGCCGGGCGGCACGGTGTCGGATTCGATATCAGTCACGAAGCCGTGCTGATAGCCACGACCCATCAGACTTTCGAGCTGGTCAGCCGTCTCACTCATACACACTCACTCATGTCGATTCACTCCCGGGCGGCCGGTGCGCGTCGCCGCTATCTTCATCTCCTGCTCGAGCTGCGACAGCCGCACCTGGGTTGCCTCGAGCCCGGCCAGTTGTGCCAGGCTCACCTCGTACAGGGAGCGCCGGATCGCCAGGTTCAGCCGCTGCCAGACACTGCTCACCCGGCAGGTCGCTTCGATCCCGCAGTTGCCGTGGCCCGCCGAACAGTCGGTCAGCGCGACCGGACCCTCCAGAGCATCCAGAATCGCCGCGGCACTGATCTGCGTGGCGGGACGCGCGAGCTGGTAACCGCCATGCAGCCCGCGAGTCGAGGCGACGAACCCCGCGCGCTGCAGCTGCTTGAGAAGCTTGCTCACGGTCGGAGCCGCTATCCGGGTCTCCTCGGCCAGTGCCGTGGCCGTGCGCACGTGCTCGGGCTGCTCCGCGAGAGCAGCCAGGATGACGGTGGCATAGTCCGTAAGCTTAGATATCCGCAGCACAGGCTCCTCTTTCCCGGCGTCCTCGCCGGCTGCTCTTCGCAGGTCCGCGGCAGGCGGATCCCGCTTGGGGTTGCGCACAGCCCATTACAGTACTAGTTTAGTACTGATTCGGCGCTATTCCAAGGTCCGCCCGTGCCGTGGCTGGGGACGCCGCGATGTCTCTGCCCCGCAAGGGGTGAGTCCTCCGTGGGGGCGAATTTGGTATTCTTAAGGGCCGTCAGGCCCCCAACCGGAGATTCGAACGATGAACCAGGGTGAGCTCGCTCGCATTGCCAAGGCAATGGTGGCCAAGAACAAGGGCATTCTGGCGGCGGATGAGAGCTCCGGCACCATCGCGAAGCGGTTCAACAGCATCAAGATCGAATCCACTGAAGAGAATCGCCGTACGTACCGCGAGCTGCTCTTCACGGCCCCGGGGGCCGCGGAGTACATCAGCGGCGTGATCCTGTACGACGAGACGATTCGTCAGAAGACGAAGGACGGCACGCCCTTTCCGGAATATCTGGCGAAGAAGGGCATCATCCCGGGCATCAAGGTCGATACCGGCGCAAAGCCGCTCGCCTCCTTCAAAGGAGAGACGATTACCGAAGGCCTCGACGGCCTGCGCGAGCGGCTGGTGGAGTACCACAAGCTCGGCGCGCGTTTTGCCAAGTGGCGCGCGGTCATCGATATCGGCGACGGAATTCCCACTGCATTCGCGATCGAGGCCAATGCCCATGCCCTGGCGCGCTATGCGGCGCTCTGCCAGGAAAACGACATCGTGCCCATCGTCGAGCCCGAAGTCCTGATGGACGGCGCCCATACGATCGAGCGCTGCGAGGAAGTGACCAGCGCAGTTCTGCAAGCAGTGTTCGATCAGCTGTTCGCGCACCGTATTCTTCCCGAGGGCATGGTTCTCAAGCCCAACATGGTCATTTCGGGAAAGAAGGCTGCGAAGCGCGCGGGCCCGGAGGAGGTCGCGGAAGCGACCTTACGTGTGCTGAAGCGTCATGTGCCCCCATCGGTTCCCGGGATCGCGTTCCTGTCCGGTGGTCAGTCGTCCGCGGAAGCGACGTTGCACCTGTCGCTCATGAACAAGGCAGGTCCACTCCCGTGGTCGCTGACGTTCAGTTATGGCCGGGCGCTGCAGGACGATGCGCTCAAGACCTGGGCTGGCCAGGGGGCGAACTACGCCGCCGCCCAGAAGGAGATCGCGAAGCGCGCCAAGCTCAATGGCCTGGCCACCACGGGCAGCTACTCCTCGTCCATGGAGAGTCAGGCCGCCTGAGGCGGCTGCACAGCTCCCGTGACAAAACCTGATTCGCTGCAAAGCGCGTCGCCGGCGCCGGCCGACGACGTGATCGTCGATGTGCGCGACGTGCATTACGCCGTCGATGGCCGCGCCATATTTTCAAACCTCGACATCAAGGTCCGCCGGGGCCGCATCACCGCTGTCATGGGCCCCAGCGGCACCGGCAAGACCACGCTGCTGCGTCTGATAACAGGCCAGATCGCGGCTGATTCGGGACAGGTGGTGGTGTTGGGTCACGACCTCGCGCAGGCAAGGAGCTCCGAGGTCTACGCGCTGCGCAAACGCATGGGCATGCTGTTCCAGAACGGCGCCCTGCTGACTGACATCAGCGTGTTCGAGAATGTTGCTTTCCCGGTGCGCGAGCATACGGATCTGCCGGAGCCGCTGATCCGCAGGCTCGTGCTGACCAAGCTGCAGGCGGTGGGTCTGCGGGGCGCGGCGCACCTGATGCCAACCGAGCTGTCGGGTGGCATGGCGCGGCGTGTAGCGTTGGCTCGGGCCATCGTGATGGATCCTGAAATCCTCATCTATGACGAGCCGTTCGTGGGACTCGATCCCATCTCGCTCGGCGTCATTCAACGTTTGATCAAGCAGATGAACGAGGCACTGGGCATTACCAGCGTGGTTGTTTCCCACGACGTGCAGGAGCTGGGCGCGATCGCGGATGACAGTTACCTGCTGTCCGGTGGCCGCGTCGTTGCCTCGGGCACGCCACACGAGCTTGCGAAGAGCGATTCGCAGGTGGTCCGCCAATTCATGACGGGCGCTGCGGATGGTCCGGTTGCCTTCCACTACCCCGCGCCTGACTACGCCGAGCAACTGCTGACGGAAGAAGCGCCGTGAGCAATGGCCGCAAGGGCAATAATGGTCTGGTGCTCGAGGGCATACGCCGCATGGGCGCGGTGTTTCTCTTCCTGTTCAGACTTCTCGCCCAATGTGTGCCCGCACTGGGGCGTCCGGGGCTGGTCGTCGCGCAGATATACAACGCGGGTGCGCGGTCACTGATCATCATCATGCTCTCGGGGTTGTTTGTCGGCATGGTGCTCGGGCTGCAGGGATTCGACCTGCTGCAACGATTCGGCTCCGAAGAAGCGCTGGGTACTGCAGCGGCGCTCGGGTTGCTGAAGGAGTTGGGACCGGTAGTCACGGCGCTGTTGTTCGCAGGCCGCGCCGGGACCGCGTTGACCTCTGAGATTGGGCTGATGCGCGCCACCGATCAGCTCACCGCGATGGAGGTCATGGCGGTCGATCCGTTGCGTTACGTCGCCGCGCCGCGGTTCCTGGGTGGCATGATAGCGATGCCGCTGCTGGTGGCCGTTTTCAACCTCGTCGGGCTATTTGGAGCCCAGCTCATTGGCGTACAGCTGATGGGCGTGGACAAGGGCGCTTTCTGGTCGCAGATGCAGGGATCCGTCGAATTGGGCGACATTACCGAAGGTATCGTCAAAAGCTTCGTATTCGGTATCACCTGCAGCCTGATCGCGGTGCATGAGGGCTACAACGCCGAGCCGACAGCGGCGGGCGTGGGACTTGCGACGACGCGGACCGTGGTCGCATCGTCCGTATTGACGCTTTTGCTCGATTACGTGTTGACCGCCATTTTTCTATAGAGATTCCACATGCGTGCCAATCGGACACTGGAAATCGGGACGGGATTGTTCGTACTGCTCGGGTTCGCCGCGCTCTTCTTCCTGACGACGCAGCTGCCGTCGAGCGGGCTCAAGCTGGGCAGTGCGAAACGCGGGTATCACGTCACCGCCGAGTTCGACAACATCGGGGACCTCAAGGTGGGTTCGCCCGTTACCATGGCGGGCGTGCGGATTGGCGAGGTGGACGGCATCCGCTTCGATCCCAAGAGCTACAAGGCGGTGGTCGGCCTGCGCGTTGACAAGCAGTACAACGAGATTCCCGATGACAGCTTTGCCAGCATTCAGACCCAAGGCCTGCTCGGTGGCAAGTACATCGGTTTCAGCCCAGGTGGTTCGGACACTTACTTCAAGGACGGCAGCCGCATTGACCAGACGCAGTCGGCCATCGTGCTGGAGAGCCTGATCAACAAGCTGTTCGCAGGTTTCGCGGATAAGGGCGGCGGCGCCCAGGGCAATGGTCAAAACAGTACCAATACTCAGAGCGACACTAACAGTCAGCAAGGAACCAAGAAATGAAAGTTGCAACCCTACTGGTGGCCGGCGCCTGGATCGCGTCCGCGTCGCTTTATGCGCAGTTCGCGGTCGCGCAGGGCGCGCAGCCGGCTGCACAGACGCCAGCGGCGTCTTCGTCCGCGGACCAGCAGCCGAGCGACATCGTGCAAGCCTCCGCGCAAGGCGTCCTCAAGGATCTCGAGGCGAATCGGGATGCGTTCCGCAAGGACCCCAGCAAGATCGCGGCATTGGTGGACAAGTACCTGCTGCCACACTTCGACACCGAGTACGCGGCGCGGCTGGTACTCGCCCAGTACTGGCGGACCGCCACGCCCGAGCAGAAGAAGCGCTTTGTCGACGCCTTCTATCACTCGCTGCTGCAGAATTACGGCAGTGCTCTGGTGGATTTCACCGCGGACAAGTTGAAAGTGTTTCCGTCGAAGGTCGAGGCGGGTGCCGATCATGCGACGGTCCGCACCGAGATTAAGCGCGACAGCGGTGACCGTATCGCGGTCAACTACGTGTTGCACAAGACGCCGGAAGGTTGGAAGGCATACGACGTCAACATCGACGGAATCAGCTACGTGAAGAGCTACCGCGAGGACTTCGGGTCGCAGATTGCACAGCAGGGCATCGATTCGGTCATCGCTCGGCTGGAACGGGGCGAGAAGCCGAGTGAAATCAGCAAGACGACGAAGGCGACGGGCAGCAAGTCGTAATGGTTGCCGCCGCCGTCGAGCTGCAAGAAAGCTCCCCCGGGAAGTTCGTAGCTCGCGGCTCGCTCACCTTTGCGACGGCCAGGCGCGCGCGTGAGTCAGGGCAGGCGGCCTTTGGCGCAGGCAACTCGCGTGAGATCCAGGTCGATTGCGGCGGTATCACCGCGTCGGACAGCGCAGGGATGACCGTGCTGCTCGACTGGCTGGCGCTCGCCAAGCGCGCCGGCCGCTCGATGCATTTTGCAAACCTGCCCGAACAGGTGCAGGCACTCGCCCGGATCAGCGACGTGCAGGAATTGCTGGAGAAGGGCGTCTAAAGGCGCCGAGCACCGGCCAGCGTTCGACCAAGGCGCAAGGCAGGGCCGGCCCCGCGCCTTCGGCGCAGGTCCTTATTTTGGCGGCGGGGTCTGAGGCTGCGCGCCCGACTCCTCTGCGCCAGACTCCTCGAGAATCTTCTTCTCCTCGTCGTATTGCTGCTGTTCCTGCTGCTCGCGGGCCTTGTCCGACAGTTTGCCGTCTGTGACCTGGTATTCGCGCCTCTGAAGATACGCATTCTTCAGCAACGTGTATGGGTCATATGCTTCGTCGAGAACCTTGTCCTGCGGAAGCAGGCGATAGCGGGTGTCGACCAGGTACACCCCGTAAACGCTGTAACGGATGTAGTTGTAGTCGCTGTGGACGTAAGCGAGCGGACTCATATAAGCGTCGCCGAGTTTCGCGAGCCCATCGCGCACATCCGACGGTCCCAGTATGGGGATGACGAAATAGGGGCCCGGCTTGGCGCCCCAGTGGCCAAAGGTCTGTCCCAGGTCTTCCTCGTTCTTCGGCAACCCGGCCTGGGTGGCCGGATCGAACAGGCCACCGATGCCGACCAGCGTGTTCAGCAGGAAGCGTCCGGTGTCCTGCGCGAACGGCGTGAATTTCAGCTGCAGCAGGTCATTGCCCATCGTGACGGGATAGAACAGATTGTCCATGAAGTTGGACACCCCGGTGCGTACCGGGCGGGGTGTGATCTTCTGATAGGTCCGCGCGACCGGCCTTGCAATGGCGTGATCGAGCGCGGTGTTGACCTTGAAGGTCGTGCGATTCATGCGCTCCCATGGGTCGCGCGGGTCGCGCTTGGCGCCCGCTGGCAGGGACGCACACCCGATCTGGGTCAGGCACGCGAGGGCGAGTAGCGAGGCACAAGCTATCTTTTGCATTGTTCGACCAGAGACCTGCGATGGTCGCGGCGCGCTTGAGCCGCTGATAGGGGATTGTACCAGTGTTGTTAGGTACTGCAGCCGGCCCGCGCCAACCGCAGCAGCGGCTACATGGAGCTACGCTGTTCTGCTCCCTTAGAGAGAGGGCGGGAGCACAAAGGACCAGCTGTGTGCGCCGCAACGGGCTGTCACTGTGTGTTGCTGACTCGGCGCAGGCGTGAGTTCTGCAGATATTCCCGCACTTCATCCATTCTCGCCTGGAAGCGGGCGCGTTGGACCTGCGACAGGTTGGGAGTTGCGAGCGCCAGTTGCAGCTGCTGAGCGGCCATGGGCAGGTCGCCACCGGCAATCTGGTATTCAGCCATGTAGGCGTAGGCATCTCCCGGATCGCCTGCGGCATTCGCCGCGAGAGCGGTGAGGCGCAGCTGTTCGGGAGTCGGCGGTACGTTGTTGAACAAGTCCAGCAGCACGGTGTGCGCTTCGGCGGCCCGGCCCGCCTTCATGAGTGCTTCCGCATAACGAATTGTGACGGGAACGTTTCGCGGGAAGAGCTGTACGGCATGGTGCAATGAGGCCACGCCGTCATTCGTCTGGCCAGCCTTCACCTGCGCCTGGCCGAGCGCCGCATGCAACAGCGTCAGGCTGTCGTGCTGTTCCGTCAGTTTGTCGAGAATCTTCTCCGCATCCACGGGGCGGTTGTCGGCCATCAGTGCCAGCGCTTCGCCATAGCGGTTGCCAATGTCGTTGCTGTTCTTGGTCAGCCGAACGGAGTAGTACTTCTCGACATCCTGGTCGCCGGGCCAGGTCACAACACGTACCCGTTCGCGGATGAGCTGGTAGCTCAGCGACTCCTTGACTTTCTGCGGGCCGAACTGGGCGGCGCGCGCCCGCGCCTCGGCGATACGCACCGATGTCACGGGGTGGTCCTGGAGCATCGCGGGGATGTAGGTTCCAGCGAGACCTTCCGTGCGGCCAATGGTCTCGAAGAAGTTGGCCATGGCGCGGGTGTCAAATCCGGCACCCGCCAGAAAGGCGATTCCGACGCGGTCCGCCTCTGCCTCGTTGTCACGCGTGAAGTTGATCTGCTGTTGCACGGCGAGGCCCTGCGCCGCGGCAATACCGCCCTCGATCGCCTGACCGCCACCGCCACCCAGCGTTCCCAGCAGGATCGCGGCCAACATCGCAGCGGCCGTGGTGAGACTCTGTTGGCTTTGCGCGCGTATCTGACGCGCGATGTGATGTTGAGTCACGTGCGCCATTTCGTGCGCCATGACACCCGCCAGTTCCGACTCGCTGTGGGTTTGGATGATCAGCCCGGCATTGATGCAGATAAATCCGCCGGGGAGCGCAAACGCATTGATGGCATTGTCGCGGACCGCGAAGAGCTGAAAGTGAGGCGCGCCATCCGGTGCTTGGGTTGCGAGCCTCGAGCTCAGCGAGTTCAGGTACTCGGTGATCTCGGGGTCTTCGATAATCGCGTTCTGATCACGCAGCTGGTGGATCACCATCGCACCGAGCTGATACTCGTCCGTACCGTTCAGCACCGCGGCGGCGGGGCTGCCGATGTCGGGAAGATCCGGCGCATTGGGCAGGGGCATGGGCTCTTGCGCCGCCGCCACCGTAGTGATCGTCGTCAAGGCGGCCAGGAGACAGAGCAGGAGGGGGCGCATCATTCAGCTTCGACCGCCGGGGGACGGTCAGAGTTTCCTTGAATTTACACTTACTTACATGATGTCAGAGGCGAAGTCCGCCAGCCGTGACCGCTCGCCACGCACGAGGGTGATGTGACCTGAGTGTGGCCAGCCGCGGAAGCGGTTCACGGCATAAGTCAGGCCCGAGGTCATTTCAGTGAGATAGGGTGTATCGATCTGCGCGATGTTGCCGAGGCAGGCCACCTTCGTGCCGGGACCGGCGCGCGTGATCAAGGCTTTCATCTGCTTCGGGGTGAGATTCTGTGCCTCATCCAGGATGATGAAACGGTTGAGAAAAGTCCGGCCGCGCATGAAATTCAGAGAGCGGATCTTGATCCGGTTGCGCAGCAGGTCGTTCGTGGCGGCGCGGCCCCAGTTGCCGCCTTCCTGGCTGCCGGTCAGCACTTCCAGATTGTCCATGAGCGCACCCATCCAGGGCTCCATTTTCTCCTCTTCGGTGCCCGGCAGAAAGCCGATGTCTTCCCCCAGAGGAATGGTGACGCGCGTCATGATGATTTCGACGAAGCGATTGGTCTCCAGGGTCTGCATCAGGCCCGCGGCGAGCGTGAGCAGAGTCTTGCCCGTACCCGCGGGTCCCAGGATGGTCACGAAGTCGATCTCCGGATCCATCATGAGATTGAGCGCAAAGTTCTGCTCGCGATTGCGTGCGGTAATGCCCCAGACGTTGTGGCGCTCGCTGCGGTAGTCGCGGAGCAGCTCGAGAGTTGCCTTCGTGCCGGAGATTTTGCGGACGATGCCCTCGATGCCTTCCGGCGTGTCCTCATAGACACCCTGGTTGGGCTGCCACTGCTGGACCGCGGGGCCTGAGAGCTCGTAGAAGGTACGATCGCCTTCCTTCCAGGAGCGCATGTCCTTGCTGTGCTGTTCCCAAAAGTCGGTGGGTAAGGCTGTCATCCCGCTGTAGAGGACGTCTGTGTCCTCCAGGGTTTTGTCGCTGTAGTAATCCTCGGCATGTACACCGAGGACAGCGGCCTTGATCCTCAGGTTGATGTCTTTCGAAACCAGGATGACTCGCGCATCAGCCTGTTTCTCGTTTTGCAACGCGAGCGTCTGCGCAAGTATGACGTTGTCGTTGGCTTGGCCTGGCAGGCTCTCCGGCAGCGCGCTCGAGAGCTGGCGTGTCTGGAAGAAGAGCCGTCCCGTGGAAGGCTTCTTGCCGTGATTGCCGGAATACCCGCTCGGCAGCTGCAGTCCACGATCGATGTGTTCTTTGGTCGCGTCACGGATCATGTCGTCGAGGAAACGACTCACCTGGCGTACGTTGCGGGACGCTTCCGAGAGTCCCTTCTTGTGCGCGTCCAATTCCTCGAGCACGACCATCGGTAAATAAACGTCGTGCTCTTCGAACCGGAATATCGACGTGGGATCGTGCATGAGCACGTTCGTGTCGAGCACGAACAACCGATGCCCATCGCGCGCCCTGGCCTTCAGGTCCCGTGCCTCGCCGGCCGTTGTGGTGAGAGCTTTCGCCGGACCTGGATCAGAGAGACTTCGCTGCTTCAAGCACTTCCTCCGCGTGGCCGGGTACTTTCACCTTGCGCCACTCGCGCCGCAGGATGGCAGTGCCATCCAACAAAAACGTACTGCGCTCGATGCCGAGGTACTTCCTGCCGTAGAGACTCTTCTCGTGAATGACATCGAACAGTTTGCAGAGTCTCTCATCTTCATCGCAGAGCAACGGGAATGGCAGCTTTTCCTTCTCGGTAAACTTGTCGTGTGATTTCACGCTGTCGCGCGAAACACCCACGATGCTCACTCCCGCTTTGCGGAACGCGCTGTACAGGTCCCGAAAATCCTGGCTCTCGCGCGTGCAGCCGGAGGTCATGTCCTTCGGGTAGAAGTAGATCACCAGCTTGCGGCCCGCGGCATCCTTGGAAGACCAGGTGCCTCCACCGCTCGAGGGCAGCGAGAAATCCTTTATCTTGCTGCCAATTTTCGGGGTAGCCATGCGTCAGGATTTTACCGGTTCGAGTATTGCATCCAGATTGAGCGAGTCGCAGAACTCCATGAACTCCTCGCGCAAGTGTGCGACGTGGATACGGCTCGGTACATTGACGATCATCTGCACTGAAAACATCGGCGCGCCCGTGTGCGCGGCCGGGTAGCTCCGGGTAGAGACTTCCGCGATATCGATGCCCCGGCTCGAAAAGAAGCCCGAGAGTCCCGAAACGATTCCGGTCTGATCGAGACAGACCACATCGATCGAGTACGGGAGCATGTCCGTGCGCGCGGCACGAGGCTCGGTACGTTTCAGGTGAATGCTGAGACTGCTGGTCTCGGCGAGTCGCTTGAGCTCGGTTTCCAGCTTTGCCAGCGCGTGCCAGTTGCCGGATACGAGCAGCAGCATTGCGAACTCGGTTCCGAGGCTCGCCATGCGGCTTTCACTTATGTTGCCACCGCACTCGCTGATCACGCGCGTCAGCTCGTGAACCATCCCCGTGCGGTCGCCACCGATCGCCGAAACGGCTAGGTGCTGCTTCATCTGCGTGTCGTTCAATCCGTCTTCTGCAATGATGAGCGCGCTAAAGTCGCGCCCGTTGTCCGGTGCGCCTGGCGCGCGGCGCAGGAGTCTCCCTGGTGGCCCGGGACGACTTTCTGCAATCCGACAAGTGTATCAGCTACAGTCCCGCGCGGCAGCTCGTACCGCTTGCCTAGGCGCAGCGCCGGCTCGTAACATGCGGTCCGCGAACATCTGGGAAGATCAATGTTTTCAGGCAGTCTGGTCGCCATAATCACGCCGATGCGGCCGGATGGCGCGGTGGATTTCGCCGCTTGGGAGCGGCTCGTCGATTTTCACCTGGCGAGTGGCACCAGCGGCATTGTCGTGGGTGGGACCACGGGCGAATCCGCTACCTTGAGCGACTCCGAATTGTGGGAGCTCACCAAGCGCGCTTGTGCTCACGCCAGGAAGAGGGTGCAAATCATTGCGGGTGCCGGTACGAGCAGTACCGCCACGACTGTGGATCGGGCGCGGCAGTTGTCCGAGTTACCTCTCGATGGCTTGCTGGTCGTGACCCCGGCCTATAACCGCCCGACCCAGGAAGGGCTGTATCAGCACTTTGCTGCTGTTTCGCGCGCCGCGCGTGCGCCTGTGATCTTATACAACGTGCCTGCCCGGACGGCCGTCGACATGCTTCCGGCCACGGTCCAACGACTCTCGCAACTTCCTGGGATTGTCGCAGTCAAAGAGGCCGTCCCTGACTTGGAGCGAGTGCGCGAGCTGGTCGCGGTCTGTCCCCCGGATTTCGCAATCCTGAGTGGCGATGACGCCAGCGCCCGCCGCTCGATATTGGCTGGCGCGAAAGGGCTCATCTCGGTCACCGCCAACGTTGCACCGCGGGCCGTGTCGGATATGGTGGCCGCTGCCATGAAGGCTGACGCCGCAGCAGCAGAGCGTCTCGATGAGCCGATTGCGGCGTTACATCGCGACCTGTTTCTCGAGGCGAATCCGATCCCCACAAAGTGGGCGTTGGCGCGGATGGGAATGATAGAGGGCGGTATACGTTTGCCGCTGACTGAGCTGTCCGCCCAGCATCAGCCGGCGGTGCTGGCTGCGCTGAGCAAAGCTGGCGTATTGAGTTGAATCTTGTTTTACCAGCGCGTTTCGCGCTGCTATTCGTACGGGTTTCGCGTTTCGCGAGCCCCGTTGAACCCCGGCCGCAGGCCGTGAAAAGGTATTAGATGCGGTATCGCCTCGTGCTGATCGGAGTTGTGGTTGCCTTGACGGGTCTCACCGGGTGCAAGCACCTGCGCAACGTGGGTGGTTCTTGCAATGATGTAAAGCCCTACATGAAGTCGGCCAGCATTGCCCCCCTGAAGATTCCGCCCGGCTTGGACACGCCTGACACCGCCAATGCTCTGCACATCCCGGCGCTGGATACGCCGGCAGCGCCGCCCCGCAAGAGGAGCGATCGTTGCCTCGATGAGCCACCGCCTTTCAATGTGCCAAAGCAGACGCCTCCGCAGGCCTGACGGTGTATCATGCGCGCCCTTGCGAGGACCGGCGCGGCGGCCAGGCGTGAGCTGGACGCTTTCGAGAAAGTCGTCGCAAGTGCTTGATTGGAGAGATGGCCGAGCGGTCGAAGGCGCTGGACTGGAATTCCAGTAACATCTTCACGGGTGTTCGTGGGTTCGAATCCCACTCTCTCCGCCATGTAATGTGCGAGACGCTTTGCGCGCGGTGGCGGCTGATAGGTAGGTGACGAAGCGGAGTGGGATAACGCCCGAAGGGCGGCCCCGAAGGGGCGAGGCGCGTGGCGCCGAGTAATCCCACTCTCTCCGCCATTGAAATGCTCCAGGACTTTTGGCGCGCGGCGGTGGCTTAAGGTTACGTGACGAAGCGGAGTGGGATAACGCCCGGAAGGGCGGCCCGAAGGGCGAGGCGCGGTGGCGCCGAGTAATCCCACTCTCTCCGCCATGCAATTCTCAAGAGTTTTTGGTTGCGGTGGCCGCATTGTTTATGGTGGCTCGCATCGGCTTCTCCGCGACGACCAGTCGTGAATCCCGTCAGGGCCGGAAGGCAGCAGCGGCAGCGATGATGTCGGGTGCCGGAGTTTCGGCTGATGCGAGTCGCCTCCCGGACCGAACCACCAAAGGGCACGAACTAGTTACCGATGGCATATACGGCACTGGCGCGGACCTGGCGCCCTAAAACATTCACCGAGCTGGTTGGGCAGGAGCATGTTCGGCGGGCGCTGGTAAATGCTCTCGAGTCCGGCCGGGTTCATCATGCGTTTTTGTTTACCGGCACGCGCGGTGTCGGCAAGACGACGATCGCGCGCATCTTTGCGAAGTGCCTCAACTGTGAGACGGGCGTGACCGCCAATCCGTGCGGCGTGTGTGGAGCTTGCCGCGAAGTGGACTCGGGGCGGTTTATAGATCTCATCGAGGTCGATGCGGCATCGCGCACCAAGGTCGACGACACTCGCGAACTGCTCGATAACGTGCAGTACGCGCCTACGAGGGGACGCTACAAGGTCTACCTCATCGACGAAGTGCACATGCTCTCGACACACTCCTTCAACGCTTTGTTGAAGACGTTCGAAGAGCCGCCGCCGCATGTGAAGTTCCTCCTAGCCACGACGGACCCGCAAAAGTTGCCGGTCACCGTGTTGTCCCGCTGTTTGCAATTCAACCTCAAGCGCCTGCCGGTAGCGCAGATCACGGAGCGCATGCGGGAAATTCTCGAGAAGGAGGGGGTTGAGTTCGAGGCGGCCGGATTGCGGCTCGTTGCACAGGCGGCCGATGGAAGCATGCGGGACGGGTTGTCACTGCTGGATCAGTTGATCGCCTTCGGGGGCGGGAAAGCTGGCGAGGAAGAGGCGCGCGCCATGCTTGGCACGATTGCGCGCGATCACGTGGTGCGGCTTGCGGACTTGTTGGGCGCGATGAACGTGCCTGAGCTCCTGAGTTGCGCGCGGTCACTCGAGGAGTTCGCGCCCGACTATGGGCAGGTGCTCGATGAGCTCGCGTCGCTTTTCGTCCGGATCGCCATGAAACAGGCGGTGAATGATTTCGAAGGTGATGAGCTGTATGCACCGGAGGTGCTCGAACGCCTCGCGAAGGCGATCGCGCCGGAGGACGTGCAGCTTTTCTATCAGACGGCCATCACTGGCCGCCGTGACTTAGGGATGGCCCCCGACCCGCGCGCGGGTTTTGAGATGACGCTGCTGCGGATGATTGCGTTTCGCCCGTTGGGCGAGGCCGAGCTCCCGCGAGAGACTTCGCCAGCTGCCGGTGCAACTGGCGGCGGCGGTGGCGCTGCTGCTGCCCGTGCTGCCGCAGCGGGCCCCGGAGCCAACGCTTGGGCAGGTTCAAGCGCCGGCGGGGGCGCTGGTGCAGGCGTGGGCTTTGGGCCCGGCGCAGGGGCTACGGTTTCGGGCAGCCCTGCCATGTCCGGGGCGGCTGCCGCCAGGGCCGCCGCAGCGGGCGGGAGTGCCTCGAGAGGCGGCGCCGGCCCCAACGCACGAACGAACAACGCCGCAGGAGTGCCTACCAGCACGGGATCAAGCAACAACCCAGAGGCCCCTCCCGGTGGGGCCGCAAGGGTAGGGGCGATCGGCGCCGGAGTGGCCGGCTCACGATCGGGCGGTTCGGGCGGCAACCCAGGGGAATCGGCGGCGGCGGCCCAGCGGGCAAGCACGGCGGGGCCTCGGCCGGGAAATACAGCGGGGCCACAACCGGGAAGCACGGCGGGCTCTGGCATCTCGGGAACCGGCACCGGCGGCAGTCGGTCAGCCGATGCGAATTTCACCGCACAAGCCAGCGCGGTCACCGCGGAGGTTTCAGAGCCATGGGCCGAGATGGTTGCCCGTCTGGAATTAGGTGGCGCCGCGCGGCAGCTTGCCAGCAATTGCGTATTGATGGGCCGGCAAGGCGCCGTCTTGCGTCTGGCGCTAGATGCCCGCAACAAGCACATGCGGACGCCTGCCCAAGAGGACAAGCTAACGCAGGCACTCTCCCGATACTTTGGGCAGCCTGTGCGCTTGGAGTTTGAAGTCGGCGCGACCGCGGCGGAAACTCCCGCGCAGGCTGAGCAACGGGCCTCGCTGGAGGATCTGGACGCCGCGCGCCGCGCGTTCGAATCTGACCCTGGCGTGCAAGGCTTGCGCGAGCGCTTCGGCGCGACGCTGTTGCCCGATACTATTCGTCCCGTAAAGTAGCTTTCATTTCGATCGCAGGAGCGCTCAGAAAATGCGTGGCAATTTCGGCAACATGATGAAGCAGGCCCAGGCCATGCAGGCCAACATGCAGAAGGTCCAGGCCGAGATCGCGAACATCGAGGTCAGTGGCGAGTCGGGCGGCGGCATGGTGAAGGTCATCATGACGGGCAAGCACGAGGTGAAGCGCGTGCAGATAGAGCCCGCCGTGGCGGGCGAAGACCGTGAGATGCTCGAAGACCTGGTGGCCGCCGCCGTGAACGATGCGGTTCACAAGGTGGAGGCACAGGTTTCGGAAAAGATGGCTGCCGTGACGGCGGGTATGCAGTTGCCGCCAGGGCTCAAACTGCCATTCTGACCGCGCGCCTGCGCCGCTTGCAGCGAGCGGCCCGCGCTCGACGCCTGACATGAAACATTCTCCGCATTTGACTCAACTCATCGATGCTCTGCGCTCCTTACCGGGCGTCGGGCCGAAGACTGCGCAGCGTATGGCCTTCCATTTGCTGCAGGAAGGCAGGTCCGGCGCACGTGCATTGGCGAGCGCGTTGAATGTTGCGTTGGAATCGGTTGTACGGTGCGGGCGTTGCCGCATGCTCACGGAAGAGCCGCTCTGCTCGACGTGCTCGGCGCCTCATCGCGACTCCGCTCTGCTGTGTGTGGTTGAGTCGCCGGCCGACGTTGTCGCGATCGAGCAGTCGGGCAGCTATCGCGGACGATATTTCGTGCTGATGGGTCACTTGTCACCACTCGACGGGATCGGCCCTGAACAACTGGGAGTCCGCGAGCTCGAGGCCATTCTCAACGAAGGAGCCGTGCGGGAGCTGATCCTCGCCACGAACCCAACAGTCGAAGGCGAGGCGACGGCCCATTTCCTGGGCGAGCTCGCTACCAGGCGGGGCATCCGTGCCAGCCGCATCGCCCACGGCGTGCCCATAGGTGGCGAGTTGGAGTATGTCGATGGTGGGACGCTGGCGCACGCGCTCGCGGGTCGCCAATCGGTGGCGTGAATTTTGTCCCGGCAGGACGCCCGCTGGTTTGTTGCGCCAACTATGCGCTCGTTTTGTGCGCCATTTGCGCGCTCGATTGCGCAGACCGGCGCTGCGGTCATGGGGCTCGGCTTAACAGGCTTAGGGTTGGTCGTCGCCCTTGCAGCCGCGGCGCCCCTGGCGGCCACGGCACCTGCACTGGCCGGGGCGCCTATCCCCACCGGCTTCGCCAAACCAACAACCAGCGTGGCTGTAGCCCCGCTGGCGTACTTCAATTGGTTCGAATACACGGGACGCGACAGCGTGTTCGACCAGCCGTTGCCGGCGGGGAGCTACCGCAACCCCGTATTGGCAGGCTTTTATCCCGACCCGAGCATCACGCGGGTTGGCAACACCTTCTACCTGGTCAACTCCACGTTCGCTTACTTCCCTGGCATCCCGGTGTTCCGCAGCGAGGACCTGGTTCATTGGCGGCAGATCGGCCACGTCATCGACCGCCCCCAGGAAGTTAGTTTTGACGGTCTCGATGTGTCCCGGGGGATGTTCGCGCCGACCATCAGGTTTCACGATGGATTATTCTATGTCGTGTGCACGTCGGTGGACGCGGGTGGAAATTTTCTCTCGGTGGCGAAAGACCCCGCCGGTCCCTGGTCAGATCCCATCTGGCTGCCGCAGCTCGATGGCATCGATCCCTCGTTGTTCTTTGATACGGACGGCAGGGTCTACCTGCTGAACAACGGTCCACCCGCGGGCCGGCCGAAGTACGCGGGCCATCGCGCAATCTGGATCCAGGAGCTCGACCTCGCCACCCGCAAGCTCCTCGGACCGCGCAAAGTGCTGGTCAACGGCGGAGTCGACTTCTCGAAACGTCCGGTTTGGATCGAGGGACCGCACCTGTACCATCGCGATGGTTGGTACATCCTGATGTGCGCGGAGGGAGGCACCAGTACCCAGCATTCGGAGGTCGTACTGCGCTCCCGCTCGCCGTGGGGACCGTACAAACCGTTCAGTGGCAACCCGATCCTGACTCAGCGGGATCTGCCGGCCGGGCGTGCCAATCCAATCGCCAATGCCGGGCATGCCGACCTGGTTGAGGCAGGCGATGGCACTTGGTGGGCCGTCTTTCTCGCCTCCCGTCCTTACGAGCAGGCCCATTACAACACGGGTAGAGAAACGTTCGTGCTGCCGGTCACATGGCGCAACGGCTGGCCGTCAATACTGCCGGCAAGTAGGGAGATCCCGTATGTAGCGCCGGCGCCGGCCGCGGCGAGCGTGCCCACAGCGCCAGCCGCGCCCCTCGCCCCCACCACCGGAAACTTCACTTGGCGCGACGACTTCAACTCCGCCGCTCTTCAGCAGCAGTGGCTATACGTGCGCGTTCCCAAGCAGCCCTGGGCCGACCTGACACACCGCCCCGGTTGGCTCACGATCCACGCCTTGCGCACGCCGCTGGAAAGTCTGCAAAACATGTCGTTTCTCGCACGGCGTCAACAACATCTCGCGTTCGATGCCAGTGCAGAGCTGGAAGTACCGGCTGAAAAGGGCATTGCGGTCGGGCTAGCCGCGTTTCAGAACGAAAACTATTGGTACTTTCTCGCCGTCCGCCGCTGCGCACTTGCCGGCGACGCCGTCGAGATGGCGACCCGCCCCCAACAGAACGGGGGTGCACCCCACGCAGCGCCGCTCGAGTTGTTTCTAGAGAAACGCGGCGGAAAGCAGACTGAGACAGTCGCTCGCGTGTCGCTCGGCGACAGTGCCCGCGTCAAACTCAAGATTGCCGCGAATGCTCGCGCATACTCGTTCTACTTCGACGAGGACGGAGCCGGATGGAAGCCGCTGCGCGAAAACGACGACGGCTCCATACTCAGTACGGATGTTGCCGGCGGCTTCGTCGGTGCGTTTGTGGGGCCGTATGGCCGCGCGGACTGACTTGGGAGACCGTCCCTAAGCTGATGGCGCATGAATGGCGGCTGCCGGCCCCACGTTCTTAGCGATTTCGCTTCTGCGGCCCACGCGCCTGCGTCAGCTCCTCAAACAGCCGGCGTAGCCGGCGATAGCTCTCATACCGTCGAGCGTGCATCGTCCCCGCAGCCACGGCACCTATCACGGCGCAGCCGGGCTCGCGCATATGCCGGCAGTCCGCGAAGCGGCACTCTGGTGCGAGCCGCGCCACTTCGATGAATCCAAGGTGACCGCTGTCGAGCCGGTCGATCGCGGGCGCGAAATCGCGTACCCCGGGCGAATCGATCAAGCTGCCGCCGCCCGGCAGATCAAACAGGCGGGAAGCCGTCGTTGTGTGCCGGCCTTCTTCCTCGCGCACGAGATCGCCGATCTCAACATCCGCCTGCGGGACGAGCCGGCGGATCAGCGACGACTTGCCCACGCCCGACTGACCAACCAGCGCGGTCGTCGCTCCCGTGCACGCTGCGAAGACCGCCTCCATTGCTTCGCCGGTCCGTGTCGAGCAAGCGAGCCAGTCATAACC
This sequence comes from Steroidobacteraceae bacterium, assembly GCA_045810105.1. Taxonomy (GTDB): domain Bacteria; phylum Pseudomonadota; class Gammaproteobacteria; order Steroidobacterales; family Steroidobacteraceae; genus 13-2-20CM-66-19. The sequence goes on from JBJMWM010000002.1 coordinate 134,574, forward strand.
GGCGCCCTGGTATACAGCGAGCTGCGTCTGCAGGTCCTCGTTGATCCCCAGCTCCTTCTTGTTCAACACGAGCGTCGCCGAGACGCCGCCCGAAGTGGCTGCCGCCAGGTAACGATCGAGAACGAACAAGTCCGGTACAGGCATCGGCGCCAGCACGACGAGCAGTTGCGAGAGGTTCGCTACGACCGGTTCCGCGCCACCCCGCACGTTTGATCGGTACAGCGCATTGCGTCGCGGCCGCAGCTCCAGTACGTGCGTCTCGTTATTGCGCGCATCGTCCCGGCAGACGACGTTGTCACCGGCAACAATCACGAGACCACGGCCGAACGGCCGAGCCTTCAGCTGTCGTCCAGCCGCATCGCGCACCAGCAGGTGGCGTCCAAAGGTCGCAATGACCAAAGCATCGAAGGTGTCAGGCATACGCCGCCTCAGGGTAGCCTCTGGTAAACTCCAGCTCAACCTGTGAATGCGAATGGCACATGCGCAATGCCGAGCAGTGACAATCTGATCTGGATCGACCTGGAAATGACGGGCCTCAGGCCCGACACCGATTCCATCATCGAAATCGCGACGGTCGTGACGGACAAGGAGCTCGTCGTGATCGCCGACGGCCCGGTGTTCGCGATTCATCAGCCCGAGGACGTGCTGGCGCGAATGGATGAGTGGAATACGAAGCAGCATGGCTCGTCGGGGCTCGCGGCGCGCGTGCGCGCCAGTACGATTACCGAATCGGAAGCCGAGGCCCGCACCCTGGAGTTTCTGGCGGCGCTGGTCAAAAAGGGGGCGTCACCGATGTGTGGCAACAGCATCTGCCAGGACCGGCGCTTTCTGGCGCGCCACATGCCAAAGCTCGAGCGCTTTTTCCACTACCGCAACTTAGACGTGAGCACGCTGAAGGAACTCGCCCGGCGATGGGCGCCGGGGATCGTGGAGGGTTTCGTCAAGCAGGGAACGCATCTGGCACAGGCCGATATTCATGAATCGATTCGCGAATTGAGACATTACCGTGCGCGGTTGTTCGCGCCCGCGTACGCTGGTAACGATGCAACCTGACGCCGCCTCCGTCCCCACTTTCGCGGACGTCGCAGCAGCGGCGGATCGCATCGGCTCGCGAGTCGCACGGACGCCCGTGATGAGCTCCGCCGGTCTGGACAAGCGGGCGGATCGGCGAGTCGTTTTCAAGTGCGAAAACCTCCAGCACGGGGGGGCGTTCAAATATCGCGGTGCACTGAACGCCATACTGCCGCTTGCAATGGCTGGCAACGTCACCGCTGTCGCGACACATTCGTCGGGCAATCACGGGACTGCCGTGGCGCTGGCCGCGAAGGTTTGCGGGCTCGACGCTTACGTCGTCGTACCCCGCGACTCCGCACGACCAAAAATCGCCAACATTGAGCAGGCAGGCGGAACGGTCATTCTCTGCGAGCCCGGATTGCCGGCCCGTGAGGCTGCTCTAAGCGAGCTGATGCAGCGAGTTGACGCGCACCTCGTGCATCCATTCGATGATGCGCGCGTGATAGCGGGGCAGGGGACTGCGGCTCTGGAGCTTCTCACGGAAGAGCCTGACCTTGATGTCATCTGCACTCCCATCGGAGGCGGTGGACTGATCGGTGGCACCGCGCTGGCCGCGAAAGCAATGACGCCTGGATGTCAGGTGATTGGCGCGGAGCCAGTGAAGGCCGATGACGCCTATCGCTCATTCCGTTCGGGCACTCGTCAATCAGTTGTCACGCCGGCGACGATCGCGGACGGCCTTCGCGGCTCCATTGGCGTGTTGAATTTCGCGCTGCTGCGGCGTCATGTCGACGATGTCGTGACCGTGACAGAGCAGGAAATAGTCAGTGCCATGCGTATCGTGTTGCAGGACCTCAAGCTCCTCATCGAGCCGTCGTCCGCGGTTGCTGTAGCCGCGCTGCTCGCGGGCAAGTTGGGGAGCAGCGGGCAACGTGTTGGAATCATTCTGTCGGGTGGGAACGTCGATCTGGAGCAGTGTCCGTTCCTTCGGGCAGAGACCGTCACATGACCGATTCGTACGTGACTCACAGCGGCGGCTGCCATTGCGGCGCCGTGGCCTTCGAGGTGCAGGCGCCTGCGAAAATCGTCGCGAGTGATTGCAATTGCTCCATTTGCAGGATGAGCGGCTACCTGCATCTGATCGTGCCGCGTTCGAGGTTTCGACTGCTGCAGGGCGCCGACGAGCTGACCGAGTACAAATTCAACACCGGCATCGCGCGGCACCTGTTCTGCAGCCGGTGCGGGGTGAAGTCTTTTTACGTTCCGAGGTCGAACCCTGACGGTTACAGCGTGAACGTCAGGTGCCTCGATCCCTCGACAATCGAGCACGTCGAGGTCGAGCCGTTCGATGACAACGATCGCGCCGCCTCCGACGCCAAAATCCGTAATCTCTCGTTGGACGAGCCTCGCTGACGCGCGCGCATGACCGCTATTCCGTGACCTTCTGTTGCGCCAGGAACATCCAGGTCTCCACCACGGTATCGGGGTTGAGCGACATGCTCTCGATGCCTTGCTCCAGCAGCCAACGCGCGAGCTCCGGGTGATCAGAAGGGCCCTGCCCGCAGATTCCGACATACTTCTTGCGGCGCTTGCACGCCGAGATTGCCATTGACAGCAGGATCTTTACCGCCTCGTCACGCTCGTCGAACGCCTTTGCCACGATGGACGAATCGCGATCCAGCCCCAGCGCGAGCTGCGTCATGTCGTTCGAGCCGATCGACATGCCATCGAAATGATTCAGATATTCGTCGGCGAGCAGCGCGTTGGTCGGCAGCTCGCACATCATGATGACCTTCAGATCGTTCGTCCCGCTCTTGAGGCCGTTCTGCGCCAGCAGTTCGGTGACCTGCCTGGCCTCCTTCACCGTTCTGACGAACGGCACCATCACCTGCACGTTCGTGAGCCCCATGGCCTCGCGAACTTTCTTCAGCGCGCGGCACTCGAGCTCGAAACACGGCCTGAAGGTTTCATCCACGTAGCGTGAGGCACCGCGGAAGCCGAGCATCGGGTTCTCTTCGTCGGGCTCATAGAGCGAGCCGCCGATCAGGTTCGCATACTCGTTCGACTTGAAGTCCGACAACCGGACGATCACCGGCTCAGGCGCAAACGCGGCGGCAATCTGCGATATTCCTTCCGCCAGCTTGTCAACATAGAAACCGACCGGATCGGGGTAGCCGGCCATTTGCGCGCGGATCTGGTCCTGCAGCTCCCCGTCCAGGCGGTCGAACTCGAGCAGGGCGCGCGGATGTACGCCGATCATGCGGTTGATGATGAATTCGAGTCGCGCGAGCCCGACGCCGCGGTGCGGGATGCTGGCAAAGTCAAACGCCCGGTCGGGATTGCCGACGTTCATCATGATCTTGACGTCGATCTTCGGCAGCGAGTCGAGCTCGATCTGCTTGCGCTCGAACTCGAGCATCCCTTTGTAAACATAGCCGGTATCGCCCTCGGCACACGACACCGTCACTTCCTGACCTTCGTGAATACGCTGCGTCGCATCGCCGCAGCCGACGACTGCCGGTATACCCAACTCGCGCGCAATGATCGCGGCGTGGCAAGTCCGTCCGCCGCGGTTCGTCACGATCGCCGAAGCGCGCTTCATCACGGGCTCCCAATCGGGATCCGTCATATCGGCCACGAGCACATCTCCGGTTTGCACGCGGGCCATTTCAGAGACGTCCTTGATCACGCGCGCGGGACCGGCACCAATACGTGAACCGATGCTGCGGCCCGTAGCCAACACCGTGGACCGCGACTTCAGCGAGAAGCGCTGAATGGTGCGCCCGACCCGGCTTTGTACGGTCTCCGGACGGGCCTGCAGGATGAAGATCTCGCCGGTCGAGCCATCCTTGCCCCACTCGATGTCCATCGGGGCCTTGTAATGCTCCTCGATGGTCAACGCCTGGCGCGACAGTGTCAGAATGTCTGCATCGTCCAGGCAGAAGCGCATGCGCTCGGGCTGCGGTACCTCGACCGTCTGAACGCGCTCGGCGGAACCCGCGGGCGCATACACCATCTTGATGGCCTTGCCACCGAGGTTGCGGCGCAGAATGGGATATTTGCCCGCGCGTAGCGACTGCTTGTAAACGTAGAACTCGTCAGGATTGACGGCACCCTGTACGACCGTCTCGCCCAGACCGTACGAGGCTGTTATGAACACGACGTCGCGGAACCCGGAGTCGGTATCCAGTGTAAACATCACACCGCTTGCACCAAGGTCACTGCGGACCATGTGCTGAACGCCGGCGGACAGGGCTACTGCGTTGTGATCGAAGTTCTGATGCACGCGGTACGAGATCGCACGGTCGTTGAACAACGATGCAAACACTTCGTGCATTGCCTTGAGTACGTTCGCTTCGCCGCGAACGTTGAGAAAAGTTTCCTGCTGGCCGGCGAAGGATGCCTCCGGCAGGTCTTCCGCCGTCGCGGATGAGCGCACCGCAACCGAAATCTCCTTCCCATTGCCCATCCGGCGCAACTCGTCGCTGACGGCTTTTTGCAGCTCAGGTGGAAACGGCGTTGACATGATCCAGCCCCGGATGCGGGCACCCGTTGCGGCCAGCGCGCTGACATCATCCACATCCAGCGTGGCGAGCTCCTTACGGATGCGCTCGTCGAGGCCACCCTGCTTGAGGAAGTCCCTATAAGCCTGGGCCGTGGTGGCGAACCCGCCCGGCACACGCACCCCCAGGTTGGCGAGCGAGCCGATCATCTCCCCGAGGGACGCGTTTTTCCCGCCGACGGTCTCCACATCGTGCATGCCAAGACGCTCGAAAGGGATCACATACGTGTTCAAAGGCTCTCCTCGGTCAACTCACCTGAGGTACGACAATGCTTGCTCCGGCAACACAGCGGTGGAACACTGTAGTTTCACTGAGCCACCGTGCAGGTCTCGCGCTGTGAATCGCCGAACCGTTTTCTTCGTTTCGGACCAGACGGGTGTGACTGCGGAAACCATGGGCCACAGTCTCATGACGCAGTTCGAAGGCTTGGAATTTCGACCAGTGACTTTGCCATTTGTGTCGAGCGTTGACAAGGCGCACGAGGCTGTCAGGCGCATCAACCGCGCCGCCGAGGAAGAGGGCCTGCGCCCGATCATCTTCAGCACCCTGGTGCAGGATGATCTGCGCGATATTGTCATGAGCGCGAATGGCCTGTTCCTCGATTTTTTTGCCGCTTTCGTCGGGCCGCTGGAGCGCGAGCTCAACACGCGCTCCACACACCGCGCTGGCCGCGCGCATGGCATGGCGGATATCGCCGCCTACACTGCACGTATCAACGCTACAAATTACGCACTGTCCAATGATGACGGTACCGGTGGCGACTATGCACACGCCGATGTGATCCTCGTGGGAGTATCACGCGTCGGCAAAACTCCCACGTGTCTGTACATGGCCCTTCAGTATGGAGTGTTCGCGGCCAACTATCCCCTCACCGAGGAGGATCTCGAAGCCGGCAGTCTGCCCCGGCGTCTCGAGCCCCACCGGCGCAAACTATTCGCGCTGTCCATCAAACCCGAACGGCTGCAACAAATACGCAACGAGCGGCGACCCGACAGCCGCTATGCGTCCCGCCAGCAGGTGCAGTACGAGCTTCGGGCCGCGGAAGCGCTATTTACGCGCTATGCAATACCATGTCTCGAAACGACTGAATGTTCCATCGAAGAGATCGCAAGCCGCATTCTAAACACCTCGGGCATCGAGCGCCGTCTGCGGCCTTGAAATACGCCTGGCGTGGCACGATTCATGCCTGTAATTGCCGGCCGTGCCCATTGTGAAAAACACGCCCGCCGTGACTTGCGCGAACCCCTGTCTGAGTTATAGTCAACAGAATGCTGAACGACACGCTGACACCCGTCACCTGGCGCGCGCGGCCGCGCAGCTTCGTCGCGCTCATGGGCCTGTACGAGAGCAACTACATTCGCCTCGGTTGGCTTGCCGGCGACCTGGTGACACTCGATGGCCGACATCGTTCGGTGGTCGAGCACGACTGCGATCTCCTTCTCACGATGACGGAGCGCTCCCCATACACCAGCACGGTGAATTTGACGTATCTACTGCCCGGCGCGCAGGGTGAAACGCAGTTCCCGGACCTGCGGGTGAGGGTGTACCACGATGCCCACCTGGCCGAGGCCCAGGAGTGGGCCGGAACCCATACGCAACCCGTTTTGAAAGCGCTGCGTACCCATGCGGAGCGTGAACTGGATCAGCGCTGGGCCCGCAACGTGATGCTAAACAAGTGGCTGGAATATTGCGTAGAGCGAGGCCATCGCTTCTCATCCGCCACCAGGCTCGCCACCGCAAAGTGAGCCTCGCAGTGAGGTGAGCGCGGCTGGTTGCGCTGCATCTCATGAAGGCGTTGCGACAACTAGGATTTCTCAAGCTCAACTTTCGCCAGGAAGCGCCTTCAGAAGAGGAGGATCGCGTCCTCACCCTGTTTCGCAACCGGGCCGAGCTCAAAAAGGCCTACGGCGAGCTGCAGGACGAGGTCTATCGGCTCAAGGACCGCATCAAGCAGCAGGAAGGCGCGACGCAGCGCGTGCAGGAAATGCTGAATGCGCTCGAAGCGCGGCTGGGCATGACCGACACAGGTTATCCCGCGCTGGTGTTTTATCAACTGCGCCGGCTCTGGCAGTCGGGCCGCGAGCTCATCGAGCAGTTCGTAGCGGACCTGGTGCGCAAGCAGGACGAGCGCGAGCGGCGGCAACATCTCGCCGAGCATAACCGTCGGCAGTTCTCACGGCGGGAGGCGGTGGAGAAGCGCTTGCGCAGCGCCGAGTCACTCGCGGCCGAAGAGGCGAATCGCATCGCGGAGCTCGAAGCCGAGCGGGCGCGGCTCACACGCTTCTGGCACTACTTCAAGCGTCGTGCGCTCGAACAACGGCTCGCCAGCGCAGTCGCCGGATCGGTGGCCGCCAATGCAACTCTCGTGGACGCGCGCGCCAATGCTGAGGATCTCGACAAGGAACCGATGCCCGAGTTCCCCGGACTGGCGTTGGAATCGCGGCGGGCCATCAACCTTGCGGCGATCGCGTATGCCGAGACGCTTTGCCTGCGACTCATCAAGACTCGCCTGGTCACTCTTGCGCGCGAGGCTACACAGCGGCGCGAGGTCACCGATGACTACGGATCGCAATCAGAGTGCGAAGTGCTCATGCGCGAGATTGAGAATGCGCAGACCGTAATCCAGGCTCGTACCAACATTGCGCAGGAGATCGCCAGCCGCTCCGAGCGGCTCAAACAGGTCGCGCGCTATCGGGGGCCAACGGATACGGCACCCACCGTAAACTCGCTCGCCTTTTCCGAAGGCGACGTGCTTACCAGTGAGCCGGTCGGCGCCACCGCCGCGCGGATGCCCAACGTGCTCGCCGAAGATACCTGGGATTTGTTCCGGATACTTCTTCGGTAAACCGTCCGCAGCACTTCGCGGCGCTGCCGGAGACTCCTTTGCCAGATTCCGGGAGCCGTACCGGCCCGGCGCTAACCGGAGACGCTTTTGCAAGATTTGGGTTGCGGTACCTCGCGCCGCTAGCCGCGGCGCGCAGTTTTCTGCTGTTGCCCGGCCGGTGTCGCCCGCGCCCCGCTGACCATGTCAGCCATGATTTCGGCGGCCTGTGTCAGCACCACATCCGGTAGCTCTCCCTTCTCCTTGTCGATCTCCTCGACGGTTTTGAAGGGTGGCAGGTTCTTCGCCGCCCGGCGGCTGTTCTCACGCTCCAGCCGCTCCTTTTCCTGGCGGCCGCGCTCTTCACGCCGCGCCTTGAGGTTGAGGGAGACGCTGTGCTGCTCGCGTACCGTATCGATGGCTGCGATGTCGGACAACAGCCAGCGATAGTCGGGATCCTTCTGTGCGCGCACATCCTCGCCCGACATCAGAGTCGCGACGGGCAGCGCGGGCAGTGAAGCCGTGCTTGCCTGAAATGGCACGCCGGCGATCCGATCCCACGGGAGCGCGGCCTCGAGCGCGCTCTCGCCGACTTCCTTCATATCGATCGGTGAGGGCAGGGGGACATCGGGCTCGACGCCGCGATGCTGAGTGCTTTCGCCAGTGACCCGGTAGAACTTGCCGATCGTCACCGTCAGCTGGCCGCTGACGGGCTTCTGTGACCAGCGATCGAGCGGTACGAGATTCTGCACGGTGCCTTTACCGAAGGTGCGCTGGCCCAGGATGACTCCACGGTGGTAGTCCTGGATGGCACCCGCGAAGATCTCCGATGCCGAGGCGCTGAAACGGTCTACGAGGACCGCCAGCGGGCCGGAGTAGGCTGCCGAGGGCTGCGGGTCATCGAGCACCTCGAGCCGCCCGGAGGTGTCCTTGAGCTGCACGACGGGGCCATGATCGATGAACAGCCCGGTGAGAGCAGTCGCCTCCGGCAGATAGCCACCACCGTCGCCCCGCAGATCGAGCACGATGCCCTGCACGTTGTCGGCTTTCAGCTCATTCAAGAGGCGCAGCACATCGCGGGTCGTGCTGCGGTAATTCTGATCCCCGGCATTCTGAGCGGCAATGTCCTGATAGAACCCGGGGACGGTGATGACGCCAACCTTGAGAGTTCGGCCGTCGCGCGTGATGTTCTTCACTTCCTTGTGGGCAGCCTGGGCTTCGAGCGTGACCTTGTTCCGCACGAACTCGAGTACCTTCTCCTGCGAGCCCGGCGCGGCACCTGCCGGCAGAACCTGCAGGCGTACCGTCGTGCCTGCCTTGCCGCGGATCAGCTGTACGACATCATCCAGCCGCCAGCCGATTACGTCCTTGAAGTCGCCCTCATGGCCCTGGCCAACTCCGGTGATACGGTCGTTGGTGTTGAGTGTGGCGGCGACCGCGGCCGGACCACCTTCGATGACGTTCATGATGGTCACGTAGTCATCGATGAGCTGCAGGGACGCTCCGATGCCCTCGTAGTTGAGGCTCATCTGGATGCGGTATTCCTCGGAGTTACGCGGGGAGAAGTAGCTCGAGTGCGGGTCGAAGGAACGCGCGTACGCATTCATCAGATTCTCGAACACGTCCTCGGGCGTGATCTGGTCCACCCGCTTCAACACGCGCTCATAGCGCTTGCGCAGAATGTCCGTCACCTCCGGCCATTGTTTTCCTGTCAGCAGCAGCGACAGCACGTCGTTCTTCACGCGCTTGCGCCACAGCTCGTTGACCTCGGCCTCATTCGCCGGCCATGCGGCCTTCTCGCGCTGGAACTCGAAGGTCTCGTTCAGAGTCCAGTCCGGCTCGGTCTTCAGCAGCGCAATTGCGTGTTGGATACGCTCGCGGTTGCGCTGTTGGAAGCGTGCGAAGATCGCGTACGCGGGCTCGACGTCGCCGGTACGGATCATGTCGTCGAACTTGAACTTGTAAGCCTGGAATTCGCTGATGTCGCTGCCCAGGAAATAACTGCGCTGGCCGTCGAGGAAGTCCAGGTAGCGGTTGAAGACCTGCTCCGACATCTTTTTGTCGATGGGAGCGCGGCTGTAGTGCGCTTCCTCGAGGATGCGGCCGACCTTACGGGCGGTGGCCTTTTGGGAGTCGGTCGGGGCGATGGCACCCGCGGGCAGTATGGGACCAGGTGCCGGCGCCCTGGCCGAGCCTGATTCGGCCAGCGACAGTACGGCCAGGGTTGCCAGCATCGAGGCGGCTATCCACCCGGCTGTACGGCGAGAAGGTTTAGGCATCATTCATGACGCTCGCGGTTGCGGAAGGCATTACACTTTGGAGTAAGGCTAGAGCGTGTGGTTCGGCTCAGCAAGTGCGGGAACCTTTACGTCGGTCGATAATTGCATGCGTCCTTTGACCATATTGCTGGGAATCGTGATGGGCTCGACGGTATCACTGGCCATCGGGCTGCTGGGTACCTGGATCGTGATCCTGTTCCTGCCGCAAGAAGCCGACCGCTTTGCTCCGGAGCATGCAGCGCTCCTGCAGGCAATAGCAATTTTCGTGGCTCTTGCCGCCGCCAGCGCGTTCAGCTTCTACGGGGACCTGCGTTCCCGGGGTTGGCGCGTGGGAGCCCACGCTATATCGCTCTTGCTGGTAGCAACGACAATATGGGTGTACTGGCCGACTTAAAGGGCCTTCCTGCGCGCCCAGCTCGGACCATGGGTATGACGGACGTCACAGTCTGTCTTTGGCAACTGTAGGTTCGATGCGTGGATTGGACTTAACGGGCGGGCCCGGCCTGATGAGAACCCACGCGACCCGCGCCAGGATGATGATGAGGGCGGGGCCGAGAGCCACTGCCCAATAACTGAGCGCACCGTGGCTCAGCCCGACAAAAAAATCGCCGAGCAGGGCCATCGGTCCCGCGTGAGCATTGGTTCCGTGCGTGTAGGGACCGAGAATCCGGTTGCCCACGAACCAGGTGGCCAGCGGCACCACGATGGCGCCGATGAGCAGCGCACTCCCAAAGATGAACAGCTCGCGGCTCACTCGCGACCGGGCGGTCCATGAGCGGCGGGCACGGGCCAGCAGATCCAGCAGGGTCGAACTCCTAGGTGGCGAGGCGGGGCATAATACCTTTGTGATGAAGAAAATCAGAGCAGCGGTTATAGGTGTCGGCTATCTCGGCCGATTTCATGCGCAAAAATACGCACAAGCTTCCGATTGTGAGCTCGTGGCCGTCGCCGACGCGAGACAGGAGGCGCGCGACCAGGTCGGCGCTGAGCTGGGAGTCCACACGGTCGCGGACTACCGGGAATTGCTCGGTATCGTGGACGCTGTAAGCGTAGTTACGCAGACACCCGCTCATTTTGAGATTGCGCGGGATTTCCTGAACGCCGGCGCGCACGTGCTCGTGGAAAAGCCCATAACGGAGACCGCGGAGGAAGCGCGCGAGCTGATAGCGCTGGCAGCGCGACAGAAGCGCATCCTGCAGGTGGGCCACCTCGAGCGCTTCAATGCGGCGATCCTGGCTGCAGAGCCGTATCTGATCTCACCGCGGTTTGTCGAATGCCATCGCCTGGCGCCGTACCGCGAGCGCGGCACGGACGTAAACGTCGTTCTGGATCTCATGATTCATGACATCGATATCGTTCAGACCATCGTGGGTGCCCCCATCGCCACCATCGATGCTGTGGGGACACCCGTGTTTTCGGACGAAATCGACATCTGCAACGCGCGTATCCGGTTCACGAACGGGTGCGTCGTAAACGCCACCGCCAGCCGGGTCAGTTTCAAGACCGAGCGCAAGATGCGCGTGTTTGAAGATGCCGGAGTGTATCTGTCGCTGGATCTGCAGCAGAAGATAATGACGCTGATCCGCAAGCGCAGCCCCGGTGATGTGCCGGGTCCGCTGCCGGTGAGTATCGAGGAGCAGTCACTGGAACAGGGCGATGCGCTCAAAGCCGAGATCGAGTCGTTTCTGGACTGCATCCGCACAGGTCGTGCGCCGGTCGTCAGCGGTGAGGCTGGCCTGATGGCCCTGGAGACGGCGATGCGGATCACCGAACAGGTGCACAAATCGTTGGCCGAGCGCGCCCCGAATCGCACCCAGAGTTGAAAGGTGCCCGACACAGAACTGCTGGCCGATCTGCGAGCGCTCCTGGGCGAGCAAGGTCTCGTCACGGGCGAACGGCTGGCTGGCCGCGTCTACGATCAGCATGTTGGACCCGTTCTGGCGCAGGTGTTGGTTCGACCCGCCAATACCTCGCAAGTGTCTGCGGTCCTGCGCCTTTGCCATGCGCGCCATCAGCCGGTCGTGCCGCACGGCGGATTGACGGGCCTCGTGTATGGCGGCGCTGTCGGCGAGGACGAGGTCATTCTCTCCCTCGAGGCCTTGAACCGGATCGAGTCTGTGGACGTTGCGGGCCGCACCATGAGAGTGGAGGCGGGAGTGACATTGCAGCGGGCCCAGGAGGAGGCGGAGCGGTTCAACCTGATGTTCCCGCTCGATCTGGGCGCGCGGGGCACGGCCACCATTGGTGGGAACATAGCCACCAATGCCGGGGGCATCCGCGTCGTACGGTACGGGATGATGCGTAGTCTCGTCCTGGGCCTCGAAGTCGTATTGGCGGACGGCACGGTGCTCTGCTCGCTGAACCGCATGTTGAAAAACAATGCCGGCTACGATTTGAAACAGTTGTTCATCGGCACGGAAGGCACCCTGGGCATTGTGACCCGCGCCGATCTGCGGCTGGCGTCACGGCCGACTTCCTCAGCCTCGGCATTTGTTGCGTGTCGCGACTTTGGCGCCATACCCGAGCTGCTGGGAATGTTGGATGCGCGCCTCGGTGGCCAGTTGAGCGCGTTCGAAGCGCTCTGGCCGGACTACTACGAGCTCACCACCACCGCGCCGGCGCGCAGCTCGCCGCTACTTCCGTACGGGCACGGCATTTATGTGCTCGTCGAGGCGCTCGGTGCGGATCCCGAGGCCGACCAGGAGCGCTTCGAGCGCGTGTTGACCGAGGCCCTGGAGCGCGAAGTCATCGTCGATGCGGTGATCGCGAAATCCGAGGCGGAGCGCCGAAGTATGTGGGCGCCGCGCGAGGATGTGTTTCAAATGGATCGCTATGGGCCCTCGCACGGCTTCGATGTGAGTCTCGCGATTGGTGACATGCCGCGTTATCTCGAAACGGTGCGCCGCGCGTTGCACGAGCAGGTGCCGGGGGCGAAGATCTGGGTCTTTGGACATGTCGCGGATGGCAATCTGCACATTTCCGTTTGCGCCGGCGACGCCCAGAGGCACGCTGCAACGTTCGACGCGGTCGAGAGGTGTGTGTATGAGCCGCTGCGCAGCATCACCGGCTCCATCTCGGCGGAACATGGGATCGGACTCGAGAGAAAGCCGTACCTTGAAATCTCGCGCACCCAGGCCGAGATTGCCACCATGCGTGCCCTGAAGGCCGCCCTCGATCCACGCAGCATACTCAACCCTGGAAAAGTCATCGATGTCCACTGAGCCCGAACATTTTCGGCGCAGCCCCCGCCAGGTGACGGTTGCCGCCATCCAGATGTCCTGCGACTGGGATGCAGCCGCCAATATTGCGAAAGCGCACACGCTGGTTCGCGAGGCAGCCGCGCGCGGCGCACAGATCATCCTGCTGCCTGAATTGTTCGAAGCGCCGTACTTCTGCATCGAGCAGGACAACCGGCATCTGAATCTCGCATGCAGTGTCGATGAGAACCGGGCGGTGCGCTATTTCAGTGACGTCGCGCGCGAGCTGGGCGTGGTGCTGCCGATCAGCTTCTTCGAGCGCGCGGGACCGGTGTTCTTCAACTCGATTGCGATCCTCGATGCCGATGGCCGTAACCTCGGTTTGTATCGCAAGTCGCACATCCCGAATGGCCCGGGGTACCAGGAGAAGACCTACTTCAGTCCCGGGGACACCGGCTTCAAAGCCTGGAACACGCGATTCGGCCGGATCGGCGTTGGGATCTGCTGGGACCAGTGGTTCCCGGAGACGGCGCGCTCGATGGCGCTGCTCGGTGCGGAGTTGCTGTTCTTTCCGACGGCGATCGGCTCTGAGCCGCCGCCGGCACTGCCCGTGAATTCCCGCGATCACTGGCAACGGACTCAACAGGGTCACGCCGCGGCGAATCTGACGCCACTGATTGCTTCCAACCGCTACGGCGTGGAGCGTTCGTTCCAGGACCCCGAGGGTTTGTACATCCGCTTCTACGGGTCATCGTTCATCGCCGACCCGACTGGGGCGAAGGTGGCCGAAGCGGCCGAGGAGGGCGATGCGGTGTTGACCGCTACCTTCGATCTCGAGCAGCTGTCGCAGCTGCGTAACAACTGGTTTGTGTTTCGCGACCGCAGGCCCGATCTTTACGGCAATCTGGTGTCCCTCGACGGGCGGATGCCGGGCCGGTAGCGGTCAGTTCCCGCTGACCCAGCGGTGTGCGTCAGTGAGTTCCTGCACGAAGCGCTGGTACTCAGCGCGCTTCCTGGCTTCGTCCGGGATTCGCAGCAGGAACGATGGATGTATGGTGACCCACAGGTGTCTGTCGCCCAATTCGAGCGCGGAGCCACGGGTCTGAGCGATCGTCACTATACGGCCGAGCAGAGCGCGTGCCGCGGTCGCACCGAGGGCGATCACGAGCTTGGGCGAAACCAGGCGCAGTTCCTCTTCCAGCCACCAGTTACAGGCTTGGATCTCGACAACGCTTGGCTTGACGTGCAGCCGCCGCTTGCCGCGCGGCTCGAACTTGAAGTGTTTGACTGCATTCGTGACGTAGACGGACTTGCGGTCCATGCCGGCTTCTTGCAGGGCACGATCGAGCATGGCTCCGGCAGGTCCGACGAATGGATGGCCCTGCAGATCTTCTGAGTCCCCGGGGGCTTCGCCGACGAGCATCAACCCGCTTGGCGCCTTCCCTTCGCCCGGTACCCCTTGCGTGGCGGTTTTCCACAACGCACAACGCCTGCACGCGTTGACTGCGGCGGGCAGCTCGCGCGTGGACTTCAGCGTTCGCGCACCGGTTAACGCCTGCTCATCGCCCTCCACCCGTGACCGGGCGCGTGTGGACGGTTGTTCGTCCTGGTGTTTCATCCTGTCAGATTCAATGACAGGACGCGGGGATGGTTCCCATCGGCCTGGACGCTGACGTCGTCTCGTTTGATCGATGGAGCACGTACTGAGAGGGCAAAGAATCGGTTTTCGAACTGCTGCCGGGCGGCCCGCTGCTCTGGGCTGTACCGTCCGTTTCGTGGCGTGACGGCGGCGTATTCATCGAGAAGAAGTCGGGCACGCGCTGATTTGTACGTCCGCAGATAAGGTGCGACTTGGGACAGTAACGCTAAGGCCTGCCGGCTGGAGATGACGTACGTGAAACTAGGCGTGTGGTGAGGTCGCGCACATGCCTTATTAGTGATGCGACCAGCCCCGATGACTGACTGTACGTAAAGGAGCAGCGCCGATTCGGTGCTGCTGATGCTTAACAGCGGGCGCCGATTTTCACCACGGTGAGTTCTGGTAAGGGTAATTGTCCCTTCACCATCGATAATGCCGGCAACGTACGCGGCTTCGCTCACGGAAAGCTGTTTGATGCTCACGGAAGTACCGGAAAGCCGCCTCGCGGTGCTGACTGCTTAGGTTAGGGCGACCCCCGCGCCCTGCGAAAGACGGCAAAACTGGTGAATTTGCGCAGAAATGCGCTTGGTGTTCCGGCTGTGGTTCCCGGCCTTGCGGCCAGGAACCACCCACTGGTGGAGGCGGGGGGACAGCACATCCACGGCTTTCGCCGCGGGCTGGACTATGCCTTCATCCGTGCGGTCACATGAACGCGCGGATGCGGAGCGTGTTATCCCGCTGATCGAACCAGCTGGATCCTAGTGCCCGCCCCAGGCTTGCGCCGTCGGCGAGTCTATGAGTCTCTACAGGGCAGGCCTGAAGTTGGCCCTCTTCCTACCCCTCGGCGTTGCCATGCCATCCCTCGAAAAGGATGCCGTCAGGTTTCACCGATGTGAGCTCCGTTATCAACCAACCCTCACGGGTTGGCGCGACCCTCGATCGAACCCCCGTCCGCAAGCGCTAGACACCAAGACCTACGTACATAGCTCTCTCTTTATTTTCTCGCATCACGCTACCCGAGGAGCAGGGAAAACGCTTTGCCAGCCACAGTAACTCTTAACGAGCCGGCCTGTCGCACGCCGTCTCGCGATCCTATGAGCGCTTCCTCTGATTCAGTCGCATAGGCACGAACTGGTCAGAGGTCAGCTGCGTTTAGGCAGCTAGAGCGTAGTTGTCGTCGTTGGCAACTATGATTTGCAGCATTATTAACGAGGGCACTGCGCCTCGGCACGCACTTGGAGGTTCGCTACCCACGTCGAAACCGGTCGCCCCCAATGAACATCGCTAGCATACCCTAGATCGGTGCGGCCGGGCGAAGTTCAAGACGGGGACAGAACCTGAGCGGGTTGGGTACAGCCCGCGCCCGAGCAGCTAGCGGCCCCGCATGATGCGCGCTTTGTCGCGCTGCCAATCGCGATCCTTATCCACCGCACGCTTGTCGTGTTGTTTCTTGCCCTTCGCAAGACCAATGGCCAATTTCGCGCGGCCGTTTTTCCAATACAGCTCGAGAGGTACCAGCGTGTACCCCTTGCGCTCTACCGAGCCGACCAGGCCGGCAAGCTCGCTGGCGTTCAGCAGTAGTTTGCGCGTGCGTACCGGATCGGCGACGACATGGGAGGACGCCGAGTTCAATGGCGAAAGATGTGCTCCGAACAGAAACGCCTCGCCGCCGCGAAGGAACACGTATGCCTCCTTCAGCTGCGCACGGCCCGCGCGCATGGCCTTCACTTCCCAGCCGTGCAGGACCAAGCCCGCCTCATAGCGTTCCTCGATGAAGTACTCGAAGCGTGCCTGGCGGTTCTCGGCGATGACGCGTTGGGTCTTTTCCTTTTCCGGCTTGGCCATGTGCTGATTGTACCGTGAATGACAATTGGGGGTGATCTTGTGAGAATCGCCGCATGCGAGAAATCAAGCACTCAGCGCTCGTCGCCCAACCACCCGCAAGGTTGTTCGACCTGATAAACGAGATCGAGAGTTATCCCGCCTTCATCCCCTGGTGCAAGCATGCCCGGGTGTTGTCGCGGTCTGACCGGGAAATCGTCGCAACTATCAGCGTGCAGCGCGGTCCACTACAGAGCGAGTTCACGACTCGCAACGAGCTCGAGCAGGATCGCCGCATCGCCATGCACCTGGTCAGCGGGCCGTTCAAAATGTTGGAAGGTGAATGGCTGTTGACCCCCATCGCCCAACCGGTTGATGGGGCCGCCGGTTGTCGGGTTCAACTGACCATGAAATTCGCATTCAAAAATCCGTTGACGGCGGTATTGTTTGAGCAGAAGTTCGCCGAGACAGCTGCATCACTGATGGACGCGTTCGTTGCGCGCGCACGTGCCTTGCCGCCATGAGCGAACGCGGCCGCAAACGATGCGTCGTGGCATATGCCACCCGTGAGCGGCAATACCTGTGGGCAGTTGATGTGCCCATGGATGCGACGATCGCCGAGACCATCGAGGCAGCCCGGCAACTTGCGGATGAGCCCGATGTGCCGTGGGAGACGGCGCCTGTTGGAATCTTCGGCGAGCTGCGGGAGCGGTCAGATCGGCCGGAGGAGGGCGATCGCGTCGAGATTTATCGACCGTTGGCCAGTGATCCGCGTGACAGACGCCGGGCGCGCGTCCAACGCGAACGCAAGGGCGGTGGCAAGTGAGCCATCCGGCTCACATCACCGGGAACTTGGAAACCGACGGTCCTTCTTCCGGTCCCTGCGGCGCCTTGTCAGGCACGTTATTGCGCTCGAACTTGTCTACCTTGTCTTCCTTGAAGTACACAATCAGGTGACGCTCTTCGGGTTTGCGCAGCCGGCCCTTCTTGAAGTAATACAGATAATCCCAACGCTCCTTGTCGAAGGCATCGGGAACCATGGGTGTGCCCAGAAGGTAACGAACCTGGCTGCGAGTCATTCCCGGCTGCAGCTGATTCACCGTGCGCGCTTCCAGAAAGTTTCCCTGCTGGATGTTCATGCGGTAAACGCAGCCTGTTGTGGCCACAGAGGTTGCAGCCAGCGACATCAGCAGCACGAGGGTCCTGGCGCCGTAAATCGGGCTCGAGCCCTTAATTAGTGGTTTCATTCGGGTCCAATGGGCAATAATGCGCGCGAATCATACCTTATTGCGAATCCTCCGCAGCTTGCGCCTTGGCAGCGGACGTTGATTCACCCGGAGAGCAGCAGTGGAAGGCAAAGACCTCCGCAAAGCCGGCCTGAAGGTAACGCTGCCGCGCCTCAAGATTCTGGAAATCCTCGAGAGCAGCACCACGCGCCACCTTTCGGCTGAAGACATTTACCGCACGCTCCTCGAGGGTAACGAGGATATCGGGCTGGCAACCGTCTACCGCGTACTCACGCAGTTTGAGGCGGCCGGGCTCGTGACGCGCCATCACTTTGAGAATGGCATGGCGGTCTTCGAGCTCAATCACGGCACGCACCACGATCACATCGTGTGTCTGGACTGCGGCAGGGTCGAAGAGTTCATGGACTCCGGCATCGAAGAGCGGCAGACCTCGGTGGCGCAGCGTCTCGGGTTCACGATCCGCGACCACTCACTGATCATGTACGGGCATTGCCGGCGCACGAATTGCGCCTACCGGAAAAAGAAAATCAGCTGATTGCGAGCTCCCGTGGCCTCAGCGACGCTTGGCACCCGGCCGGGCGGCGGCCTTGGCAGCGAGGTCAATGACATTATCGTCCGCTGAGCGCTTGGCTGGTCCTGCCGAAGCGGTGGCCTTGGGGGTTGGCGGACTGTCGTTGTTGGGTAAGGCAGGAGCCCGGCCTGGCTGGCCAGCGCCTGCGGCTGCCGGGGCAGCCTGCCTGAGCGGGCCGGCGGCGGCCTTGGCCGGCTGTGGACTGGCCTTGGGCGGCTGCGCCGCAGCCTTGTCGGGCTGCGGGACGCCTTCGGCGGATTTGGCTGGCGGTTGAGCTGCGGTCTTCCCCGGCTTCGCACCGGGCGCGAGGCCGCCCTTGCCCGGCTCGCCGGCGGTGGCCCGGGGATCAACCCCCAGCGCTTTGGGCTCGACACCCGCGTCCTTCGCAGACTGCGCCGCTATTTTCGCCTGCGCCAACAAGTCTTTAGCCGTCAGCGCAGGCATCTTGTCGGTTGGCGACGGGTCGGGCGGTAAATCGAGGTGGGTCCGCAGCATCTCCCGCGCGTGCTCACGGGCCTTGCTGGTTACTTCGATGCCTCCCAGCATGCGCGCGATCTCTTCCACCCGATCCTGCGTCGTGAGTTCAGTCAGCGCCGTGCGTGTCGTGCGGCCGTCAGTCGACTTCGCGACGCGCAGATGATGGTGGCCCTGCGACGCGACCTGCGGCAGGTGAGTTACACACAACACCTGCCCGCGTTCGCCGAGAGCGCGCAGCTCGCGGCCCACGATCTCCGCGACAGCGCCTCCGATTCCCGAATCCACTTCGTCGAACACCATGCAACGCGTCTCGCGCGCGGCGCATGAGACCTGTACGGCCAGAGACAACCGTGAAAGCTCGCCGCCCGAGGCGACTTTCGCGAGTGCTCGCAAAGGCTGTCCCGGGTTCGCGGTCACACGAAATTCGATCTGGTCGACGCCGTGTTGGGCCGGCTCCGCCGTGCCGTCCTGAGTTACTTCGACCTGGAAGCGTCCGCCTGACATGCCGAGCGTCTGCATTCGCGTCGTGATGTCTTTTGCCAATGCCCGGCCAGCCGTGGCTCGCTTCGCGGACAACTGGGCGGCAAGCGTTCGAAACTCTTCCAGCGCGGCCGCGAGATCCTTGCGCAGCACCGCAAGATCCATCTCGGCCCGCTCGACCGTCCCAAGCTCCGTGACCAGCTCGGCCGTGCGCGCCACGAGCTCGAGGGGTGTAACCCGGTTCTTACGCGCCAACTCCTCGATGGCGGCCAGGCGCCTCTCAACCTCGTCCTGGCGAGTCGTATCGAGCTCGAGTCCATCCCTATAGTGACTGAGCCCCCGTGCCGCCTCGCGGATCTGGATGGCGGCCTCCTCCACGAGGGGCAACATGACCCCCAGCTTGGGATCCACGATCTGCAGCCCGCGAAGAGCCTGCAAAGCCCGGCTCACTGCGGCGTGGGCGCTGCCTTCCTCACCTTCGTAAAGCAACTGCAGGGCAGTCTGGGTGGCTTCCGCGAGCTTGCCGCGATTCGCAAGCCGCGCGCGCTCATCGACGAGGCTTTCGAATTCGCCGTCCTTCAGCGCTAAGGCATTCAGCTCCGTAACCTGGTAGCGCAGCAGCTCGAGTTTGGCGTCGCGGTCGCGGGCCTTGCCTTCCAGCTCCAGGGTGCGATTCAACAGCTCGAGCCACACCCGATGCGAGATGCCAACTTGCCCGGCCGCCTGCTCGAGCCGGCCGTAACCATCGAGCAGCTCGCGCTGCGCGGCGCTGCGCGTCAGCGACTGAAACTCATGTTGCCCATGTATGTCGATGAGAATGTTGCCCGCCTCGCGCAGCAACGTTACGGCAACCGCCTGGCCATTCAGGTACGCGCGTGAGCGGCCATCGTTCGCCACGACGCGGCGAATCGAAAGTTCGTCAGCAACGGTGATCGACTGCTCTTCCAGCCACCGCTTCAACTCTCGCGGCGTTTTGGTCAGATCGAAGGTGCCGGTAATTTCCGCACGCTCGGCGCCGTGACGGACCACTTCCGCCCCGGCGCGCCCGCCCGCAAGCAGCTGCAGCGCGTCCACCAGAATCGATTTGCCCGCGCCGGTCTCTCCGGTGAGCACCGTCAGTCCGGGACGCAACTCCAGCTCAATGGCATCGATGATCGCGAAGTCGCGAATCTGCAGATAGGTCAGCATGGTTCCCTAGTTTACCAACGAGAGTTTACCAACATGGCTAGCGCTCGAAGCTGCCGCGGCCCCAGTGAAGCTTGGAGCGCAGCAGCCGGTAGTAGTCATGGCCTGCGGGGTGCAGGAGTGTGATCCGTTCCGCGGCGGCCCTGATGCACAGCCGGTCGCCCGGCTCGAGCTCCCCGAGCACCGTGCCGTCGCAGGTCACCTGCGCGCGCGTGTCCGGCCGCTCGAGCAACTTCACCTCAACCTCGGACCGCGCGGATACGACGATGGGGCGGTCCGACAAGGTGTGGGGGCAGATCGGGGCCACCACGAGCACGTCGAGGTGCGGCTCGACGATGGGGCCGCCACAAGAAAGGGCATACGCGGTCGAACCGGTGGGGCTCGCCACGACGACGCCATCGCCCGCGTGCGTGTTGACGTAAGTGCCATTGAGATGTGTTTCGAAATCGAGCATCCGGCCCGTAACCAGTTTCTGCATAACAACATCGTTCAGCGCCAGCGCTTCCACGACCGCGCCACTGGCATAATGCAGGCAGGCCGCGAGCAGCGGCCGCTCGTCCGCCTGCAGCTTTCCCTGCAACGCTGCGTCTATGCAAGGAAACATGTTCAGGGGCATGACGTCGGTCAAAAAACCGAGCCGGCCGCGATTCACGCCGAGTAGCGGTACCCTGTGCCGTGCTACGAGTCCGGCGGCATACAGGAGCGTGCCGTCACCGCCAATGGCGATGACCAGGTCTGCGTTCGCTCCGATGTCCTTTTCGGGGATCCGCACGATCCCGGCGGCATCCCCGGACCAGGTCGTCTCCTCGCTGACAATGACCTTGACCTGCCGCGACAGCAGATGGGGGATCAGCGCATCAACGGATTCCGCCACACGCGGGTCGGTGAATCTGCCGACCAGCGCGCACAGTCGCACGGGAAAGCCCATCGGGTGCCTTTGGTTCACGCCTCGCGGCCATGCGGGGCGCGCCTTTGTAGCACGACCCTGTGGCAGGGCCAATGCGGCCAATGTGGCAGCTTCACCGCCGTTCACACCCTGGCTCCCAGGGGGCGCCGGCCCCAAAATGACGATTGCTTGACGGTGGGGGCCGCCGTCGCTAGCGTGGCTGAGGCAATTGGCAGGTTTTGCGGAAAGTGACGCGCTGATGATCCATGGCGCATGAAGGTCGAGAAACCGAGGGGCTGAGCGAACGCGCTCAAACCCTCCTGCGTGTCCTGATAGAAAGCTACATCCGTGACGGGCAGCCCGTAGGCTCCCGTGTGCTCTCGCGCGATTCGGGCTTGGAGCTGAGCTCAGCCACCATCCGCAACGTGATGGCGGACCTCGAGGAGTTCGGCTTCGTCTCCTCCCCGCACACCTCCGCGGGACGCATTCCTACGGACAAGGGCTACAGGTTTTTTGTCAACACGCTGCTGCGCATGCAGCCGCTGGATGAAAGCGCAGTCGCCGAGATCCGGCGGCAGGTGGATGGCCGGCGCGAGAATTCCAAAGACCTGGTCGCATCGGTCTCGCAGTTGCTTTCCAGTGTGACGAAGCTTGCGGGCGTCGTTACCGTCCCGCGTACTCAGCAGGCTTCCATCACGCACGTCGAGTTCGTCGTGCTGTCGGAGAATCGGGTGCTCGCGGTGCTCGTGTTCGATGACCGCGAGGTGCAGAACCGCATCATCCAGCTCGAGCGTTATTATTCGCCGGACGAGCTGAAGCGTGCCTCGAATTATCTGAATGAACAGTTCCGCGGCCGCACACTGCCGCAGGTGCGCGAGGAGATCCTGCGCCAGCTTGCGGAAACCCATGCGCACATGAACCAGATCATGCTGGATGCGATTTCCGTCGCCCAGCACGTGTTCGAGGCGGGTGAAGGGGAGGATCGGCTCGAGTACGTGATCAAGGGCGAAACGAACCTGATGGGCGTGGCCGAGCTCACCAACGTCGAGAAGCTGCGGCGCCTGTTCGAGGCGTTCAACGAAAAACGCGACTTCCTGAACCTGCTCGATAACAGCCTGAAGGGGCAGGGCGTGCAGATTTTTATCGGCCATGAATCGGGATTGCAGATTTTCGATGATTGCAGTGTCGTAACGGCCCCATACGCGGCCGGCGACGCTGTGGTTGGGGTCGTCGGCGTAATCGGGCCGACGCGGATGGCGTACGAGCGCGTGATCCCGATAGTGGATATGACAGCAAAGTTGCTCGGCGCCGCCTTGAACTCCCGCCGCTGAACCGCAAGTTACCGGGGCCCCTGGAAAATTACGCGTCTTACCAGACAGTGGAAGACTCGTCAGTCGCGTCAAGCTTAATTTTCTGGGGTGGTCGTACCGACGGTTAACCGGACTGGCCTGATTTCAGGCATCCTGCGCGCCCCTGACGCCGCGGTCTCAGGGGGGCCGAAAGCCCACGAACTTGAGGAGGTTTGGATGAATACTGACGAGGCCGGACAGGAGCGGCCAGGTGCGGGCGAGCCGACGGCCGTGCTCCCCGAGACAGCGGCCCAGCTCGTCGAGCTCGAGCGCCTGCAGCGGGCTGTGACCGAAGCTGAGGAGCGGGCCCGCAATCACTGGGAACAGTATCTGCGCGCCGTGGCCGACCTGGAGAATGTGCGCAAGCGCGCGCAGCGCGACATCGAGGCTGCGAATCGCTACGGTCTCGAGAAATTCGCTGCGGAGCTGCTGCCGGTCCAGGACAGCTTGCAGCTTGCGGTGCAGAACGCCGGCAAGGCGGACACCCGCAGCCTGGTCGAGGGGCAGGAAGCGACTTTGAAGCTGCTGGCCAAAGCCCTCGAAAAGATTGGCGTAGTGCCCATTAATCCCCAGGGTGAGCCCTTCGATCCGGCCCGGCACGAGGCCATGCTGGCCCAGGATTCCGCGACCGCGGAGCCCAATTCCGTGCTGCAGGTCGTGCAGCCGGGGTACGAGATCAATGGTCGGCTGCTGCGGCCGGCCCGGGTGATCGTCTCCAAGGCGACCGGCTGAACGGCGCCGGCGGGGGGTCCTGAACTCGCGTTTTTTTACGATTGCCTCTACTTGAATAGGTAGGGGCGAGCACCCAACAAGTGCAGCTAGTCGAACACAAAATGCTTTTTGCGGAGTAAACCAATGGCTAAGGTAATCGGCATCGACCTCGGGACCACGAATTCATGCGTGGCCATCATGGAGGGCGGAAAGCCTCGCGTGATCGAGAATAGCGAGGGCGACCGTACCACTCCTTCTGTTATCGCGTTCAGCAAGGACGGCGAAGTACTCGTCGGCCAGCCGGCTAAGCGTCAGGCGGTGACCAATCCGCAGAACACGCTATTCGCCATCAAGCGTCTCATCGGCCGTAAGTTCGACGATGAGATCGTGCAGCGGGACATCAAAATGGTCCCGTACAAGATCGTGCGCGCCGACAACGGCGACGCGTGGGTCGAGGTCCAGGGCAAGAAGATGGCCCCCCAGGAGATCTCGGCGCGCGTGCTCATGAAAATGAAGAAGACCGCCGAGGACTATCTCGGTGAGACTGTCACCGAGGCGGTCATCACCGTCCCGGCCTATTTCAATGACTCGCAGCGCCAGGCGACCAAGGATGCCGGCCGCATCGCGGGCCTGGAAGTGAAGCGCATCATCAACGAGCCCACCGCGGCATCGCTCGCCTACGGCGAGGACAAGCAGGGTAAGGACCGCAAGATCGCGGTGTATGACCTCGGCGGTGGTACGTTCGATATCTCCATCATCGAGATTGCCGAAGTCGATGGCGAGCGTCAGTTCGAAGTGCTCTCGACGAACGGCGACACGTTCCTCGGTGGTGAGGACTTCGACCTGCGCATCATCAATTTCCTGGCCGAAGAGTTCCTCAAGGAGTCCGGCGTCGACGTGCGTAAGGACCCGCTCGCCATGCAGCGCCTGAAAGAGGCTGCGGAAAAGGGCAAAATCGAGCTCTCTTCGACCCAGCAGACCGACATCAACCTGCCGTACATCACGGCCGATGCCTCGGGTCCCAAGCATCTCAACATCAAGCTGACACGAGCGAAGCTCGAGTCGATCGTCGAAGACCTCGTGCAGAAGACCATCGGTCCGTGCCGTACCGCGATGAAGGATGCTGGAACGTCCGCGAGCGATATCGCCGAAGTCATCCTCGTAGGCGGTCAGACGCGCATGCCTCTCGTGCAGAAGTATGTAAAGGACTTCTTCGGCAAGGACCCCCGTAAGGATGTGAACCCCGACGAGGCCGTCGCAGTGGGTGCTGCCATTCAGGGCGGCGTGCTTGCGGGCGAGGTGAAGGACGTACTGCTGCTCGACGTGACTCCGCTGTCGCTCGGTATCGAGACGCTCGGTGGTGTCATGACGAAACTCATCGAGAAGAACACGACGATTCCTACCAAGGCGGCGCAGACCTTCTCGACGGCTGACGACAATCAAACTGCGGTGACCATCCATGTACTGCAGGGTGAGCGTGATCGGTCACAGGATAATAAGTCACTGGGCAAGTTCGATCTGACAGAGATTCCGCCCGCGCCGCGCGGTCTGCCCCAGGTCGAGGTCTCCTTCGATATCGACGCGAACGGTATTCTGAACGTGTCGGCGAAGGACAAGGCCACGGGCAAGGAGCAGAAGATCGTCATCAAGGCCTCGAGCGGCCTCACCGAGGATGAGATCAAGCGGATGGTCCGGGATGCCGAGGCTCATGCGGAGGAAGACAAGAGATTCCGCGAGCTGGTGGACGCGCGCAACAAGGCTGACGGCATGATCCATGCGGTCGAGAAGACTCTGAAGGATCTGGGCGACAAGGTTGATCCGGCCGAGCGCGGACGAGTCGAGTCGGCTATCTCGGATGTGCGCACCGCGCTGAAGGGCGATGACAAGGGCGCGATCGAGAAGAAGACTGACGCACTTGCACAGGCGTCGGCGGCCATTGCCCAACGTGCCTATGCCGCGGAGCAGGGTGCTGCGGGTGCCGGTGCCGGTGGTCCAGGCGCCGCTGGGGCCGGCCCGGGTGCGTCGGGAGCCGGAGCGCAGGGTGGTGCGGGCGCGGGCCGGGACGACGTCGTCGATGCCGAGTTTGAAGAAGTTAAGGACAAAGACCGTAAAGCTTCTTAACATGCGCTGCGCGCAACTTTCCTGCGGGTTCGCGTAAAAACGCGAACCCGCTAGGAGTAGCGGCGCGCGACGCGCCGTTAGAATTGGGGTCTCCAGGGTCTGGCTTATCAGCGCATGTCCAAACGTGATTACTACAAGGTACTCGATGTACCGAAGACGGCGACCGAAGTAGAGATCAAGAAGGCCTATCGCCGCCTCGCAATGAAGTATCACCCCGACCGCAATCCGAACGACAAGGATGCGGAGGAGCGCTTCAAGGAAGCCAAAGAGGCGTGCGAAGTTCTCACTGATGCTCAGAAGCGCGCCGCCTATGACCAGTACGGTCACGCGGGCGTCGAAGCCGCTTCGCGCGGCGGCGGCCGCTCGGGATTCGCCGGTGGCGATGCGTTCAGCGATATTTTCGGCGACGTGTTCGGTGACATCTTCGGCGCGGCGCGCCGGGGTGATGGCCGCTCGCAGCAGTTCCGCGGCGCGGACCTGCGCTTCGAGCTCGAGCTCGATTTGGACCAGGCGGTGTTCGGCTATGCGGCCGAAGTTGAAGTTCCCCGGCTGTCGGAGTGCGAGACCTGTCACGGCAGTGGTGCTGCGAAGGGCAGTACGGCTGCGGCCTGTGACACCTGCGGCGGCTCCGGCCAGATCCGCATCTCGCAGGGATTCTTTCAACTTCAGCAGACCTGCCCGCGGTGCCGCGGTAACGGCACCGTTATCAAGAACCCCTGCGACACGTGCCTCGGACAAGGACGGGTACGCCGGACGCGCAAACTGTCAGTCAAAGTGCCCGCGGGCGTCGACACCGGAGACCGCATCCGCCTGAGCGGCGAGGGTGAGGCGGGCCGCAATGGCGGACCACCTGGTGATCTCTACGTCGAAGTCAGCGTGCGTGAGCACGCCATTTTCGAACGAGAGGGCGAGCATCTGAGCTGTGAGGTGCCGGTTAGCTTTGCAACGGCAGCACTCGGGGGCACGGTTGAGGTTCCCACGCTGGACGGTGATGTCACCTTGAAGGTTCCGGCCGAAACACAGTCGGGCCGGGTCTTCCGCCTGCGCGACAAGGGTGTGAAGCCCGTGCGCGGGGGCGCGCGCGGCGACCTGTTTTGCCGCGTGGTAGTGGAAACGCCAGTGCACCTTTCGCCGGAGCAGCGGGAGCTCATCCGCAAGCTGGAAGAGACCCTCAAGCAGGACTCAACGCGTCACGCACCGCGCGAACAGGGCTTTTTCGAGGGCGTGAAGCGCTTCTTTTCCAGCGGCGGCCGGTGATCGGTAAACCACCCCACGAAATCGAGCATGACACCACTCATGGGCTTCTGCCGCCGGGAAAGACGCTCGCTTTCGCGGGGACCCCGGTGATTCGCGCCGCCATCATTGGCGTCAGTGGCCGAATGGGGCGTGAGCTGGTACGCGCTGCCTGCAACAATCCGGATTTGTCCGTCGCCGCAGCCGTGGCGTCAGCGGCGAGCCCGGCAATTGGGAAGGACGCAGGTGAGCTTGCTGACATCAATACCATTGGCGTGCGTGTCACAAATGACCTCGCGGCTGCATTGTCGGCGGCCGATGTTGCAATCGATTTCTCGGCGCCAAGCGCTACACAGTCCAACCTGACGGCGTGCCGGCTCGCCCGCAAGCCGCTGCTCATTGGAACGACCGGGTTTGCCGCTGATCTGAGCGCAGCTTTCGAAGCCGCCGCGACGGACATACCTGTGCTGGTGGCTCCCAACACGAGCCTGGCTGTGACCCTGCTCATCGAACTCGTCCGCCAGGCTGCGCGCGCGTTGCCGGCGCAGTTCGATATTGAAATCGTCGAGGCGCATCATCGAATGAAACGGGATGCACCTTCCGGCACCGCTCTCGCGCTGGGCAAGGCAGCGGCCGAGGGGCGCAACCAGACCTTCGATAAATCGGCCGCCACCGTCCGCACGGGAGGTACGGCTCGCCAGGACGGCGAAATCGGATATGCGGTAGTCCGGGGTGGCGATATCGTGGGGGAGCACGCCGTCCTGTTCGCCGGAATAGGGGAAAGCCTCACTCTGAGTCACCGGGCGAGCGACCGCGCCGTCTTCGCCCGCGGGGCTCTCCAGGCTGCTGCCTGGCTCGTGGCTCAGCCGCCGGGGCAATATTTCATGCGCGATTTAGTTACTTATAAATCAGGCAGTTGAGAAAAACGCTGCGGAGTTTTACCCGCTTTCGGAACGCCTCGCTGCATACGATTTTCCATGGACACATTGCCCCGTTGGCCCGTAAAATTTCCGCCTAATCCGAGTTCGGGTTAGTCCAATGCAAGGCGGGAGGATGTTCGCGAGAACTCCTCCCGCTTTGTATATCTACCCCTCGCAAACAGTTCTTATTCAGTAGGGGACCGACAATAGTGAGCTCAACCGCTGTGCTGGCGCTGGCGGATGGAACGATCCTCCGCGGCCAGTCAATCGGAGCCAAAGGCAACACCACCGGCGAAGTCGTTTTCAACACCGCATTGACGGGTTACCAGGAAATTCTTACCGACCCGTCCTACGCCCGTCAGATAGTCACCCTCACGGTTCCGCACATAGGCAACACGGGAACTACACCTGAGGACCTCGAGGCCGCGCAGATCTATCCGGCCGGCCTGGTGATTCGCGATCTGCCCCTCATGCGCAGCAACTGGCGCTCCAACGAGTCATTGTCGGAGTTTCTGGAGCGTGGCCGGGTCGTCGCCATCGCCGGCGTGGACACGCGCAAGTTGACCCGCATTCTGCGCGAGAAAGGCGCGCAGTCCGGTTGCATCATGACGGGCGAGCACGTCGATGAGGCCGCCGCGGTCAAACTCGCGCGCAAGTTCCCGGGCCTGAAGGGAATGGACCTGGCAAAGGTCGTGAGCGCGAAGCGCAGCTTCCAGTGGAACGAGGGCACCGTGTGGCCCGAAAACCCGCGGGCGCCGATCCGCTCCCATCAACGAATGCACGTCGCCGCCTATGACTTCGGTATCAAACGCAACATCCTGCGCGTCCTCGCGGACTTCGGCTGCCGTATAACGGTCGTCCCGGCACAGACCAGCGCCGAGGAAGTCATCGCCCTGAATCCCGATGGGGTGTTTCTATCGAACGGGCCGGGTGACCCCGAGCCGTGCGACTACGCGATCACCGCCACGCGCAAGCTGCTCGACACGGATCTGCCCGTGTTTGGAATCTGCCTCGGCCACCAGATCCTGGGGCTTGCAACTGGCGCGCGCACCATCAAGATGAAGTTCGGTCATCACGGCGCGAATCATCCAGTGCAGGATCTCGACTCCGGACGGGTCTTCATCACCAGCCAGAATCACGGGTTCGCCGTGGACGAGAGCACTTTGCCGCCGAACGTGCGCGCCACTCACCGCTCGTTGTTCGATGGCACGCTGCAGGGAATCGCGCTGAAGGACAAGGCGGCATTCAGCTTCCAGGGCCACCCCGAGGCGAGCCCGGGGCCGCACGACCTCAAGCCACTGTTCGAACGTTTCAATCACCTGATGCTGCGCCGCCTGCAGGCGCAGCTGAAGGCGGCCGGCGGCCGCTAGTTCATGGGCGAAAATCGCAAGCAATTTTCGCGGAGTTGGCCGAGGCCTCTCGATGGGCGCCCGGCAAAAAGCGTGGTTTTTGCCGGGAAGGTACCGGAAGGGCCCGCTGCTAGTTCATGGGCGAAAATCGCAAGCCCAAATGGGCCAGCGTTTTCGCGGAGTTGGCCGAGGCGTCTCGATGGGCGCCCGGCAAAAAGCGTCGTTTTTGCCGGGAAAGTACCGGAAAGGCCCGCTGCTAGTTCATGGGCGAAAATCGCAAGCCCAAATGGGCCAGCGTTTTCGCGGAGTTGCCCGAGGCCTCTCGATGGGCGCCCGGCAAAAAGCGTGGTTTTTGCCGGGAAGGTACCGGAAGGGCCCGCTGGTAGTTCATGGGCGAAAATCGCAAGCCCAAATGGGCCAGCGTTTTCGCGGAGTTGGCCGAGGCGTCTCGATGGGCGCCCGGCAAGAAGCGTCGTTTTTGCCGGGAAGGTACCGGAAAGGCCCGCTGCTAGTTCATTGCGAGATTATGCCTAAAAGAACTGACATTCAGAGTGTGCTGATCATTGGGGCCGGCCCCATCATCATCGGCCAGGCGTGCGAGTTTGATTACTCGGGCGCGCAGGCCTGCAAGGCACTGCGGGAGGAAGGCTATCGCGTCATTCTCGTGAACTCGAATCCGGCCACCATCATGACGGACCCGGAGATGGCGGATGCCATCTATATCGAGCCGGTCAACTGGAAGACGATTGCCCGCATCATCGAGAAGGAGCGCCCGGATGCGCTGCTACCGACGATGGGCGGGCAGACTGCGCTCAACACGGCGCTGGACCTCGTTCGCGAAGGCGTGCTCGAAAAATACGAGGTTGAGTTGATAGCCGCATCGCGCGCGGCGATCGACATGGCGGAAGACCGTGAGCTGTTTCGCAATGCGATGCGTGAGATCGGGCTCGAAACCCCGCGCTCGTCGATCGCCCGCAGCCTCGAGGACGCGCTCGAAATCGTCAATGACACGGGTTACCCGGCCATCATCCGTCCGTCCTTCACGATGGGCGGCTCCGGCGGTGGCATCGCCTACAACCGCGAGGAGCTCGAAGCGATCGTGGCGCGGGGGCTGGACGCCTCGCCGACGAAGGAGGTGCTGCTCGAGGAGTCGGTGATCGGCTGGAAAGAGTTCGAGATGGAGGTGGTGCGCGATCACAAGGACAACTGCATCATCATCTGTTCGATCGAGAATTTCGATCCGATGGGCGTGCACACGGGCGACTCCATCACGGTTGCGCCCGCCTTGACGCTCACCGACAAGGAATACCAGCGCATGCGCGATGCCTCCATCGCCGTGCTGCGCAAGATCGGTGTCGATACCGGCGGCTCGAACGTGCAGTTCGCGGTCAGTCCGCACGACGGCCGGCTGTTGGTAATCGAGATGAACCCGCGCGTCTCGCGCTCCTCGGCGCTCGCCTCCAAGGCAACCGGCTTTCCCATAGCGAAAATCGCCGCGAAGCTCGCTGTCGGTTATACGCTGGACGAGTTGAAGAACGACATCACCGGCGGCACGACACCGGCGTCGTTCGAACCCTCGATCGACTATGTCGTTACCAAGATCCCGCGCTTCACGTTCGAGAAGTTTCCGGCCGCCAACGACCGTCTGACCACCCAGATGAAGTCCGTCGGCGAAGTGATGGCCATTGGGCGCACTTTCCAGGAGTCGCTGCAGAAAGCGTTGCGCGGGTTGGAAACCGGCCTCGACGGGTTGAGCGAGCAGCTCACATTGCCGCTGACCGATGAGGACCAGGACAAGCTCGCCTATGAGCTGCGGGCGCCCGGGGCCAACCGTTTGCTGTACGTAGCGGATGCATTCCGCGCGGGCTGGTCGTTCGAGCGCATCGCCGAGTTGACTCACATCGATCCGTGGTTCCTCGCCCAGATCGAGGATCTCATCAAGGAGGAGGGGTTGATACGTTCCGAAGGGCTCGGCGCTCTGGATGCCGAGCGCATGCGCCTGCTCAAGCGCAAGGGTTTTTCCGACGCGCGGCTCGGCAAGCTCGCCGACATGCCCGAGAAGGCCATTCGCCAGAAGCGCCACGAGCTCGACGTCGTGCCGGTCTACAAGCGCGTGGACACGTGCGCGGCGGAGTTCGCGACTTCGACGGCCTACATGTATTCCACTTACGAGGAGGAATGCGAGGCGAACCCGACCGAGAAGCGCAAGATCATGATCCTGGGCGGCGGGCCCAACCGCATCGGCCAGGGCATCGAGTTTGATTACTGCTGCGTGCATGCCGCCTTGCAGCTGCGCGAGGACGGCTTCGAGACCATCATGGTCAACTGCAACCCGGAGACCGTCTCGACCGACTACGATACTTCGGATCGGCTGTATTTCGAGCCATTGACGCTCGAGGATGTCCTCGAGGTGATGGCCAAGGAAAAACCCGAAGGGGTCATCGTGCAATTCGGCGGGCAGACACCGCTGAAGCTGTCACGAGCGCTCGAGGAGGCGGGTGCGCCGATCATCGGCACGACGCCTGATTCGATCGACGTAGCGGAGGATCGCGAGCGCTTCCAGGCTCTCGTGAAGAAGCTGGGCTTGAAACAGCCGGCGAATGCGACCGCGCGCACGGAAGATCAGGCGGTGCGCCTGGCGCGTGAAGTGGGTTTTCCGCTGGTCGTCCGGCCTTCGTATGTGCTCGGCGGCCGAGCGATGGAAGTCGTCTTTACTGAAGATGACCTGCGCGCGTACATGACTCACGCGATGAAGGTGTCAAACGACAGTCCCGTGTTGCTCGATCGCTTTCTCGATGTTGCGATCGAAGTTGACGTAGACGCAGTCTGCGACGGCGAAGATGTGTTGATCGGCGGCATCATGGAGCACGTCGAGCAGGCCGGTGTGCATTCGGGTGACTCCGGTTGCTGCCTGCCGCCATTCAGTCTCAGCGCTGAAGTTCAGACTGAGCTGCGGGACCAGACTCGCAAGCTTGCCAGGGCACTGAACGTCATTGGCCTGATGAATCTGCAGTTCGCGATCCAGAACGGCATCATTTACGTTCTCGAGGTCAATCCGCGGGCCTCACGTACGGTGCCGTTCGTGTCTAAGGCGACCGGTGTGCCGCTGGCGAAGATCGCGGCCCAGGTCATGACGGGGCGCAAGCTCAAAGAGCTCGGTGCGACGACGGAGCAGGTGCCGGTGTACTACTCCGTAAAGGAGGCGGTATTCCCGTTCACCAAGTTTCCGGAAGCCGATCCCATCCTGGGCCCCGAGATGAAATCCACCGGCGAGGTGATGGGCACGGGACGTACCTTTGGCGAGGCCTATGCAAAAGCGCAGGCGGGTTCAGGCGTGACGCTACCCCGCAACGGGGTATGCTTCATAAGTGTGCGGGACCGCGACAAACCGGGCGCGGTCGGGCTCGCCCGCAAGCTCATCGAGCGGGGCTTTGAAGTACTGGCAACGGATGGCACGGCGCATGCGCTCAAGGAAGCGGGTATTGCATGCCGCCGCGTGAACAAGGTAAGGGAGGGCCGGCCGCATATCGTGGACATGATCAAGAACGACGAAATCGACCTGATCGTAAATACGACGGAAGGCAAGCAGGCCGTTCGCGAGTCGAATTCGATTCGGCGCGAAGCGGTTCACCGTCGAGTGACGTACTACACGACGTTGGCGGCAGGCCTCGCAACTTGCGAAGCTCTGGATCATGTCGATGATGTCGAGGTCAATCGGCTACAAGATCTGCACAAAGAGGCAGTACGTGCATGAAGCGCACACCTATGACGTTGCGCGGCGCTGAAGCGCTGCGCGCCGAGCTCAGAAAGCTCAAATCGGAATCGCGGCCCAATGTGATCAAGGCCATCGCGGAGGCCCGTGGTCACGGCGACCTGTCCGAGAACGCCGAGTATCACGCCGCGCGTGAGCAGCAGGGGTTCATCGAGGGACGGATCAACGAGATCGAGGCAAAGTTGGGATCGGCGGAGATCATCGATCCCAGCAAGCTGCCGAACAGTGGCAGGGTGGTGTTCGGGGCGGTTGTGGAGCTCGACGATCAGGACGACGCCAAGAATCGCGTTGTTTACCAGATCGTCGGGGAGGATGAGGCTGATATCCGTGCTGGGCGGGTCTCCATTACTTCGCCTATTGCGCGGGCGTTGGTTGGAAAATCGGAAGGGGACGTGGTTGATGTCTCCGCGCCGGGGGGTATTCGGTCGTATGAGATCGTTACCGTGAAATTTGAATGATCCGGCGCCCGCCCATCTGCTAGGCCGTGGCGTCGGGGATCATGATTTTGGGTAGCGTGGCGTGCGGGCGGTAGAGGACTGCCACGTTGCCGATTCGGTGGATCAGCGCGCTCGTGGTGCGCTGGGCCAGCTCGGTGAAGAGGGCGTCGCGAGCTTCGCGGTCGCCACCACCGGAGGCTTTCACCTTGATCAGCTCATGGTCGTGCAGCGCCCGGGCGGTTTCTGCTGCGACCGCGTCGGTAAGGCCGGCGTTGCCGAGGCGAATGATCGGCTTCAGCTCGTGGGCCAGGCCACGCAGGTGGCGGCGCTGCTTCTCGGAGAGATCAGGAGCGGCCGCGGGCGCGGCTTCGGGCGCGGGTGGCCGCTGGGACGTTCGCTGCTTTCTGGGCTTGCTAGGGGTTCCCCCTGCGCGGACCCGTTTCGGCCGGTATAGGCTGCTGCCAGCGGAGGGGCCGCCGGTGGGACGGGTCGGGCGGGAGCGACGGGCGGGAATGCGTTTCTGGTTCATAGCCCCCATTGTAAGCGGAACTTTATGGTCGAACGGCTCTTGAACCGGGGGCCCAAGCCCTGATCAAGTACTCGGTGCCCGCACGCCCGGGAAGATGCCAAGTCCCGAGATCTATTTGCTGGCTAAGGACTTTCTGATGGTGTAGGTTGCTTTTAAGCCACCTCACTACGTGTCAAAAGAGGTCGAACCCTTTGAACGATTTGACTAAAAATATCCTCCTCTGGGTGGTGATCGTATTGGTGCTGCTGGCGGTGTTCAGCCGCTACATGCCCACGGTCGGCCAGACTGAAGAGGTCCGTTATTCCACCTTCCTCGATGACGTCAAATCGAACCGGGTGGACTCCGTGGTATTGCAGGGCGAGATGATCTTCGGCGTCCGCAAGGACAAGACGCAATTCAAGACGTTCAATCCGGAGACCGACTACAGCGCCCTGATTGGGACGCTCGTGAAGTCGAACGTGGCCATCGAGGGACGGCCGCCGAAACAGCCGAATTTCCTGGCGCAACTGCTCCTGCAGCTCGCGCCGGCGCTGCTGTTGATCCTGGTATTCGTCTACATGCTGCGGCAGATGCAGGGGGCCTCGGGTGGCCGTGGGGCCATGTCCTTCGGCAAGAGCCGGGCGCGCCTGTTGGGTGAAGATCAGGTCAACGTCACGTTCGCGGATGTCGCGGGTGTTGATGAAGCCAAGCAGGAAGTCTCGGAGATTGTCGACTTCCTCAAGGACCCGGGCAAATTCCAGAAGCTCGGCGGAAAGATTCCCAAGGGCGTGCTCATGGTCGGCTCTCCCGGCACGGGCAAGACGCTGCTTGCGCGCGCTATTGCCGGCGAAGCCAAAGTTCCCTTCTTCACCATCTCGGGCTCCGACTTCGTCGAGATGTTTGTGGGTGTTGGTGCGTCCCGCGTGCGCGACATGTTTGAGCAGGCGAAGAAGCACGCTCCGTGCATCATCTTCATCGACGAGATCGACGCCGTCGGCCGGCATCGTGGCGCGGGCCTCGGTGGCGGTCACGACGAGCGCGAGCAGACGCTGAACCAGTTGCTCGTCGAGATGGACGGCTTCGAGGGTAACGAAGGCATCATCGTCATCGCTGCTACGAACCGGCCGGACGTTCTGGACCCGGCTCTGTTGCGCCCAGGCCGCTTCGACCGCCAGGTTGTGGTTCCGCTGCCGGACGTGCGTGGCCGCGAACAGATTCTGCGTGTTCACATGCGTCGTGTGCCGCTTGCCGATGACGTCAAGCCGGGTCTGATCGCGCGTGGTACTCCCGGGTTCTCGGGAGCCGATCTGGCTAACCTGGTCAACGAGGCCGCGCTGTTTGCGGCCCGCGCTAACAAGCGCATCGTGGGCATGGACGAGTTCGAGCGTGCCAAGGACAAGATCATGATGGGCGCCGAGCGGCGTTCGATGGTCATGAGCGAGGAAGAGAAGCGCATGACGGCCTACCACGAGGCCGGTCACGCGATCGTGGGCATGACGGTTCCCGAGCACGATCCTGTATACAAGGTCACCATCATTCCGCGCGGGCGTGCGCTGGGTGTCACCCAGTTCCTGCCGGAGCAGGATCGTTACAGCCTCTCGAAGCGCCGCCTCGAGAGCGCCATTGCCACACTGTTTGGTGGCCGTATCGCCGAGGAACTGATCTTCGGGCGCGAGGGCGTGACGACTGGAGCTTCAAACGACATCGAGCGTGCTACGGAGCTGGCGCGCAACATGGTCACGAAGTGGGGCCTGTCGGACAAGCTCGGGCCTCTCACGTACTCCGAGGAGAACGGCGAGGTGTTCCTGGGACGCAGTGTCACGCAGCACAAGCTGGTGTCCGATGGCACGGCACATGCGATCGATGAAGAAGTTCGCAGCGTGATCGAATCCAACTTCCAGCGCGCCAAGCAAATCCTGCTGGGAGCGCTCGACAAGCTGCACGCGATGGCGGATGCACTCATCAAGTACGAAACCATCGATGAGGAACAGCTGAAGGACATCATGGCCGGCAAGCTGCCGAAGCCGCCGAAGGACTGGGACGAAAGTTTGTCCAACAAGCCGCCCAAGGCGCCCGCCGAAGGGACGCCGGGTGGACCGATCGGCTCACCGGCAGGCCAACATTAAGAACTGAGGTCGGGGCGTACGCCACAGGCGCGCGCCCCGACCCGCTCTGCCGGTGCTTTCCTCGCAGCAAGGATTTCCATGATGCTGCGGTGTGGATCGCAAAC
Organism: Steroidobacteraceae bacterium; assembly: GCA_045810105.1. Classification (GTDB taxonomy): domain Bacteria; phylum Pseudomonadota; class Gammaproteobacteria; order Steroidobacterales; family Steroidobacteraceae; genus 13-2-20CM-66-19. The sequence continues at coordinate 170,384 of JBJMWM010000002.1, forward strand.
AATTGACTTGTCGCGGCCCGTCGTCATGGGCGTGCTGAATGTCACCCCTGATTCCTTCTCCGACGGTGGGCAATACCGGCAGGTCGATGCCGCGGTAAGCCATGGCTTGCGCATGGTTGAGCAAGGCGCCGCAATTATCGACGTGGGCGGTGAGTCTACGAGGCCCGGAGCCGACCCTGTAGATGCGGACGAGGAGATCCGCCGCGTCGTACCCGTCATCGAGAAGCTGCGGGGCCAGACAGACGCGATCATCTCAGTCGACACCAGCAAGCCACAGGTAATGCGGGCAGCGGCGGCGGTCGGCGCCGGCTTGATCAATGACGTCCGATCTCTATCCGAGAAGGGTGCCGTCGAGGCGGCTGTTGCTACAGAGTGCGCCGTCTGCCTGATGCATATGCAGGGGGATCCACGGAGCATGCAATTGGCTCCCCACTATGCCGACGTCGTGAACGAGGTCAAAGCGTTCCTGGAACAGCGCGTTAACGTGTGCCGCGCGGCGGGGATGGCTGCTGACCGCATGGTGATCGATCCCGGGTTCGGCTTTGGGAAGACGCTGGAGCACAATCTGCAGTTGTTGCGACACCTGGGCAAGCTGGGGCTCGCCGCATGCGGCGAGCGACCGCCCATGGGTTCGCCGCATGCGGCGAACGGGTGGCCATGGACGGACACCCTGGGCTTGCGCGAAGCAGGGACTGCGCAGCGCAATGGGCGGGCCGGGCTGCGCTCCAGGGATGGCTGCTTGCGAGGTATCGAGTTGCCCATAATGGTCGGACTGTCGCGCAAGTCGATTGTGGGCCGGCTGACAGGCCGTCCGTCGGGTGAGCGGGTCCATGGCAGTGTGGCGCTCGCCGTGATTGCTGTGATGAATGGGGCACGAATCGTTCGCGTCCACGATGTTGGCGCGACAGTGGATGCGCTGAAGACCGTGGCTGCAGTTTTAGGGTGGGACGATAAATGAGTCGACGATATTTCGGGACCGATGGCGTCAGAGGTACGGTGGGCGAGCACCCCATGACCGTAGACTTTGCGCTGCAGTTAGCGAGTGCCGCGGCGCGAGTGCTCGCTCCCGAGGGCGGCACCGTGCTCATCGGCAAGGACACCCGGCTCTCGGGCTATATGTTCGAATCTGCTCTCGAAGCCGGATTCGTTGCGGCTGGCGTCAACGTGATGCTCATCGGCCCGCTACCGACACCCGGCATCGCCTACATGACTCGCCGATTCAACTGCGACTTCGGCGTCGTCATCAGCGCCTCTCATAACCCATACGACGACAACGGGATCAAGATCTTCGACGCAACAGGAGCCAAGCTCTCAGACGAACTGGAAGAGCGCATTGAGACCGAGTTGGCGCAGCCTCCCGTCACACGTATCTCGCGCAGCCTCGGCCGTGCGAGCCGCGTCGACAGGTCGCGAACTCTGTATCAGGAGTTCTGCGCGGCCACTATCGCACCTGGCGTGGACCTGTCCGGCATGAAAATCGTGGTGGATTGTGCCAACGGTGCTGCCTATAAAGTTGGGCCGCGAGTGTTGGCCGATCTGGGCGCGGAGATTGTGCCCATCGGCTGCTCGCCGAATGGCCGCAACATCAACGACGGCTGCGGATCCACTGCCCCGGACCTGCTGCAGCTCACGGTCCCGGGTGTCCGTGCACATGTCGGGCTTGCCCTTGATGGTGATGGCGATCGCCTCGTGATGGTCGATCACCTTGGCCGAATAGTAGATGGCGATCAGATCCTCTATGTCATTGCACGTGCGCGGAAGGAGGCGGGGACGCTTCGCGCCCCGGTCGTGGGCACGGTAATGAGTAATCTAGGTCTGGAGGTCGCTCTGCGGGAGAGTGGTATCGACTTCCTTCGCGCCCCCGTAGGCGACCGCTATGTGCTCGCCATGCTTCGTGACACGGGCGGTACGCTCGGTGGCGAGACCTCGGGACACATCCTCTGCCTCGACAAAACGACTACCGGGGACGGTCTCGTGAGCGCCTTGCAGGTTCTTGGCGTGATGAAACAGACTGGTAGATCGCTGGCCGAGCTCGCTTCAGGGATGAAGAAGTTTCCGCAGGTTCTGCTCAACGTGAAAGTTGCGAAGCGTTTCGATCCGTCGACGGTCGCTGCGGTTCAGGAGGCCGTCCAAAAGATCGAGAAGCGCTTAGGCGGCGACGGCCGTGTCGTCTTGCGCGCCTCAGGTACTGAGCCGGTCATACGCGTAATGGTTGAAGGCAAAGGCGAGAGTGCCACGCGCGCGGCAGCAACCGAGCTGGCGGAAGTGGTTAAGGCCGCCGCTGAGTAGGTGCCAGCGCGCCGCAGGCGTCCCTCCGCCTGGGTAGCGGGCAAAAACCGCGCTTTTTGCCCGCGGGCGACGGAGTAATGTCCGCTGAAATTGCCGGGAGCAATTTCAGCCAAATTGAACAGCGGGCAAAAACCGCGCTTTTTGCCCGCGGGCGACGGAGTAATGTCCGCTGAAATTGCCGGGAGCAATTTCAGCCAAATTGAACATTGCTTCGTCCGTCGCTATGATCGCGCGCCCGCGAAATCTGGAGGTTGGACAATGCGCCGCCCCATCGTCGTCGGAAACTGGAAAATGCACGGCTCGCGCGCTGAAAACGCGCGGCTGATTGAAGAGCTGGGGGCGCAATATCCGCCCGATCCGGTTGCGGATTGCGTCGTTTGTCCGCCTTGCGTGTATCTGCAGGAAGTAGGGCGCATGTTGCGTGACACGCCTATACGGCTCGGTGCGCAGGACGTATGCGCGGACACTCATGGCGCCTTCACGGGAGAAGTATCGGCGGCGATGCTAAAGGACGTCGGGTGCGAATACGCGATCCTCGGGCACTCGGAGCGACGCCTGCTGTATCGGGAAAGCGATCAGCTGGTGGCGCGCAAGTTTGCGGCCGCTCATTCGAAGGCCCTCATACCGATCTTGTGCGTGGGGGAGCAGCTTTCGGAACGCGAGGCGGGGCGCACTGCCGAAGTCGTGCAGCGCCAGCTGGATGTGGTGCTGGAACTGTGCGGCGCAGAGACGGTGGGGCACGGCGTGATTGCCTACGAGCCGGTCTGGGCAATCGGAACGGGTCGAAATGCGACTCCGGAGCAGGCCCAGGAGGTCCACGCCCTCATCCGCGCCCGGATAGCGGCGCGGGATGCTAGAATTGCCGCTGCGACCCGTATTCTCTATGGCGGCAGCGTCAAGGCCAGCAATGCGGCGGAGCTACTCGCGATGCCCGACGTGGACGGTGGTCTGATCGGTGGTGCATCGCTCAAGGCCGATGAGTTTCTAGCCATCCTGGCCGCCGCCGGATAGAAGGCCGCGATGCACAGAATTCATCTTCCCGGCGCGCAGCGCCGCTATATGTACGGGGTTCGTCCGCGAACCCCGAGGAAAGTTGGGCGAAGCCCATGAGAATATGGGCGCAGCCCATGAGAATTCCATGCTGAGAATAGTTTTAACAGTTATTCAGGTGTTTTCGGCGTTCGCCATCATCGGTCTCGTGCTGCTACAGCGCGGCAAGGGAGCGGAGGCGGGCGCGGGGTTCGGTGCGGGAGCATCCGGCACTGTGTTCGGCGCTCGTGGCGCGAGCACTGCGTTGTCGCGCGCGACCGCGATCTTTGCGGCCGTCTTCATGATCAACAGCTTGTTGCTGGCCTATACCGGCACAAAGCAGTCGGAAGCGCAGCCGCGGACGATCCTCGACGAGGCTGCTGAAAGCGCTCCCAAGACGCCAGTGGGCGCGGCGAAGACTCCTGCGCCTGCACCTGCTCCAACGCCGGCCCCCGCGGCGCCGGCGCCGGCAGCGCCTGAGCCGCCGAAGTAAGATGGTGGCAGTTGGCCGCCTTGCGCGGCGCAGCCCATGACAAGTATTCGAACATGCCGACGTGGTGGAATTGGTAGACACACTAGCTTGAGGGGCTAGCGCCGCAAGGTGTGGGAGTTCGAATCTCCCCGTCGGCACCAAATGTCGTTACGCGCTACTGGCGGGGCCCCCAGCAAAGCGCGCGTCTCGATAAGAGGTGAATGCTCGTACTGCGTGTCATGCGCGATTTGCTGGGGTGCTCTACAATGCGTGACTCGATCGCGTGAATAAACCAGGGGGCAGGCCGTTGACCGGTCTGTCCCCTTTTACATGGGCTGAAATGGCCCCCGGCCATTTCAGCGGAAATTGAGCGGGGAGTTTCTTTCGACGGCTGGCAAAAAGGCGTGGTTTTTGCCAGCGAGGTAGTGTTGAGGTGCTGTCGAACTATCTGCCGATTCTGATTTTTTTGGTGATTGCCACGGGGCTCGCGCTTGTGATGCTGGTGCTTGGCAGCGGCCTCGGTCGCTACTTCTCGCGGTTTCACGACGATAAGGCCAAACGCTCGCCGTACGAGTGCGGCTTCGAGGCTTTCGAGGACAGCCGCATGAAGTTCGACGTGCGCTACTACCTCGTGGCCATACTTTTCATTGTGTTCGACCTTGAAATCGCATTCCTGTTTCCGTGGGCAGTGGCCATCGGCAAGATCGGCGGCTTCGGGCTGATAGCCATGGCGGTGTTTCTCTTCATTCTCGTCGTTGGCTTCGTCTACGAGTGGAAGAAAGGAGCGCTCGAGTGGGATTAGAGGCGGTTGTGGATCCCGAGGCCGCGGAGGGGTTCGCCCAACGAGGCTTCCTGACGACCCAGGTGGACAGCCTGGTCAATTGGGCGCGCACGGGGTCGTTGTGGCCTGTGACCTTCGGCCTTGCCTGCTGCGCGGTTGAGATGATGCACGCCGGTGCTTCGCGTTACGACCTCGATCGATTCGGCGTCGTCTTTCGCCCAAGCCCGCGGCAGTCCGACGTGATGATTGTCGCCGGTACGCTGGTGAACAAGATGGCTCCGGCTCTGCGTAAGGTGTACGACCAGATGGCGGAGCCCCGATGGGTTATCTCCATGGGGTCATGCGCGAACGGCGGCGGCTATTACCACTATTCGTACGCTGTCGTGCGTGGTTGCGACCGGATCGTCCCCGTCGATGTCTACGTGCCCGGCTGCCCACCAACAGCCGAAGCGCTCGTGTACGGCATCATTCAGCTTCAGAAGAAGATCGAGCGAACCAGCACGATCGCCCGATAGGAGATTTACACGGTGACTGACGGCATCGAGGCACTGGCGCTTCAAGTCGACGCGCACCTGAGTAGTAGCGTGCGGCGCGTTACATCGCCCCCGGGCGAGCTCGCCTACGAAGTCGAGCCGGCTGCATTGCTGACGGTGTGCCGGGCACTGCGCGATACGCCGGAGTTGAAGTTTGAAATGCTGGTCGATCTCGCCGGTGTTGATTATCTGCATTATGGGCGGGACGAGTGGCAGACCGTGACGGCCACCCATTCGGGATTCAGCCGCGGCAGGGTAACCCGTACTACCGCGCCCGATCCCAACATGCCCGGCCGTTTTGCGGTCGTGTACCAGTTGCTGTCGATCACGCACAACCGCCGCGTGCGCCTGCGCGTGAAGTGTCTCGATGCGCAGGAGCCGGTGGTCGATTCGGTCATCGATGTCTGGGCTTCGGCCAACTGGTTCGAGCGCGAGGCCTTTGACCTGTTCGGCATTCTCTTTCGCGGTCATCCGGACCTGCGCCGCATCCTCACGGACTACGGGTTCATTGGCCATCCGTTCCGCAAGGACTTCCCGCTCATCGGCAATGTTGAAGTGCAGTACGACGCGGAGAAGAAGCGCGTGGTGTATCAACCCGTGAGCATCGTGCCGCGCGTACTGGTGCCCAAGGTCATCCGCCATGATCATCGCTATGACCCAGCGCTGCGGGATGTGGTGCCGAACGAGTTGACGGAGCGGCGCTGATGTCCGAGATCAGAAACTACACGCTGAATTTCGGTCCGCAGCATCCGGCCGCCCACGGTGTGTTGCGTCTCGTGCTCGAGATGGATGGCGAGACCATCCAGAAAGCGGATCCACACATCGGCCTGCTGCATCGGGGAACCGAAAAGCTCGCCGAGTCGAAGCCGTTCAACCAGTCGATCGGTTACATGGACCGCCTCGACTATGTATCGATGATGTGCAACGAGCACGCTTACGTGCTCGCGATCGAGAAGCTGCTCGGCATCGCCCCGCCCGAGCGCGCCCAATACATCCGCGTGATGTTCGATGAGATCACGCGGGTGCTCAACCATCTCATGTGGTTGGGTGCGCACGGGTTGGACATCGGCGCGATGACTGTCTTCCTCATGTGCTTCAAGGAGCGTGAGGAATTGATGGACCTGTATGAGGCGGTATCAGGCACCCGCATGCATGCCACGTACTACAGGCCCGGCGGCGTATATCGTGATCTGCCCGATTCCATGCCGAGGTACCAGCCTTCGAAGTGGCGCTCGCAGAAGGACGTGGACCGCCTGAACGAGGCCCGTTCGGGCTCGATGCTCGACTTCATCAAGGCCTTCACGGACCGCTTCCCGGCGAGCATCGACGATTACGAGACCCTGTTGACCGACAACCGCATCTGGAAACAGCGTACGGTCAACATCGGAGTGGTCTCACCCGAGCGCGCCATGCAACTGGGCTTCACCGGGCCCATGCTGCGCGGCTCGGGAGTGGAATGGGACCTGCGCAAGAAGCAGCCCTATGAAGTCTATGACCGCATGGATTTCGACATTCCGGTCGGTGTGCACGGCGACTGTTATGACCGCTACCTGGTCCGTATCGAGGAGATGCGCCAGTCCAACCGCATCATCCGCCAGTGCGCCGATTGGCTCGCCGGCCATCCCGGTCCGGTGATGGTCGATGACCGCAAGGTCCGGCCACCCAACCGCGAGCGGATGAAGGACGACATGGAATCCCTCATTCACCACTTCAAGTTCTTCACCGAAGGCTACGAAGTGCCGGAGGGTGAGACCTACGCCGCCATCGAGGCGCCCAAGGGCGAGTTCGGCATTTACCTGATTTCAGACGGTGCGAACAAACCGTACCGGCTGAAGTGCCGCGCGCCTGGTTTCCCGCACCTGGCCGCGCTCGAGGAGATGTGCACCGGGCACATGCTCGCCGACGTCGTGGCAGTGATTGGTACCCAGGATATTGTGTTCGGGGAAATCGACCGTTGAGTACAGACACCAAACCAGCCGCGCTGGGCGCGGACAGCAAGCTCAAGCTGTTGAGCGAAGCTACCCGTCACGAAATCGACGAGTGGGTGAAGAAGTTCCCACCGGGCCGGCAACGCTCGGCAACCATCTCGGCCCTGCGGGCGGTGCAGGAGCAGAACCACGGTTACCTGACTCCCGAGCTGATGGATGCGGTGGCTGAATACCTGCACCTGCCGCCCATCCAGGTGTACGAGGTTGCCAGTTTCTACTCGATGTTCGAGACCCACCCCTGCGGCCGCCATCATGTCAGCATCTGCACCAACCTGTCGTGCATGCTGAACGGCGCCGAGGAGCTGGTGGCGCACGCGGAAAAGAAGCTCGGCATCAAGCTCAACGAGAGCACGCCGGACAAGCGCATTTTCCTGAAGCGGGAAGAAGAGTGCCTGGCCGCCTGTACCGGTGCTCCCATGATGATGGTGGACCACGTGTTCCACGAGTACCTGACACCCGAAAAAGTCGACAAGATCCTGGACGAGTTGAAATGAGCGAGTGGGCCAGTAAACAGAACCTGCTGCTGTTCGAGGCGCTGAAGTACGATCAGCCCTGGACCCTGGACAGCTACCGCAAGATCGGCGGGTATGAGATCTGGGAGAAGATGCTCGCGGAAAAGCCGACGCGCGATTCCGTCATCGATACCGTCAAGGGCTCGGGCCTGCGCGGGCGCGGTGGAGCAGCCTTTCCCACGGGGATGAAGTGGAGCTTCATGCCGCGCAACTCGCCCGTTCAGAAGTACCTCGTCTGCAACTCCGACGAGAGCGAGCCCGGCACCTGCCACGATCGCGACATCCTGCGTTATACCCCGCACGCCCTGATCGAGGGGCTGGCGATCGGCGGTTATGCCACGAACTCGACCGTCGCATACAACTACATCCGTGGTGAGTTCCTGGGCGAACCCATTCCCCGCTTCGAAGCGGCGCTGCAAGAGGCGTACTCGGCCGGTCTGCTCGGCAAGAACATCAAGGGCACCGGTATCGATTTCGACATTTACACCTTCGTCGGCGCGGGTGCCTACATCTGCGGCGAAGAAACCGCGATGTTGGACTCGCTCGAGGGTAAAACCGGCAAGCCCCGCTTCAAGCCGCCGTTTCCGGCCAACTTTGGTCTGTACGGCGCGCCGACCACGATCAACAACACTCAGAGCTTCGCGTCGGTTCCCGCGATCCTGCGCAAGGGCCCGGAGTGGTTCGTGCAACTCGGGCCGAAGAATGCGGCCGGTACGGTCATCTTTTCCGTCTCGGGGCACGTCGACAAGCCGGCGAATCTCGAGCTGCCACTGGGGGTCCCATTCAAGGACCTGCTCGATCTGTGTGGTGGCGTGAAGGGCGGCCGCAAACTGAAGGCCGTGATCCCAGGCGGTCTGTCGGTACCCGTGGTGCCCGGGGATGTCATGTTGAAGACCAACATGGACTATGACTCACTGAAAGCTGCCGGGTCCGCCATCGGCTCCGCGGGCGTGATCGTGATGGACGAGACTACCTGCATGGTACGCGTGCTCGAGCGGATTACCCGTTTCTACAAGTCCGAGTCGTGCGGTCAATGCACACCCTGCCGCGAGGGCACGGGATGGATGAACCGGCTGGTGAAGCGCATCCTCGCGGGGGATGCGCGCCGCGAGGAGCTCGGGTTGTTGCTGGATGTCGCGGGCCGGATCGAAGGCCATACCATCTGCGGCTTTGGCGATGCCTCGGCATGGCCGGTGCAGAGTGCACTCAAGCACTTCCGGCACGAATTCGAATACATGATCGACCACGGCGGCCGCAGCATGGTGACCGACCAGCTGGGAGCGAAGGCGGCATGAGCGGCGAAGAATTCATCAACATGGAAGTCGACGGCGTGCCGGTCAAGGCGCGCAAGGGCGACATGATCATTCGCGTCACTGACGCGAACAATGCGTATGTGCCGCGTTTCTGTTATCACGACAAGCTGAGTATCGCGGCCAACTGCCGCATGTGCCTGGTCGAGGTCGAGAAGGCGCCCAAGCCGCTGCCCGCATGCGCCACGCCGGTGGTGGAAGGCATGAAGGTGTTCACGAAGTCCCCGCGCGCCATCGGCGCTCAACGGGCGACCATGGAATTCCTGCTCATCAATCATCCGCTCGACTGCCCGATCTGTGACCAGGGTGGCGAGTGCGAGCTGCAGGATCTCGCCGTTGGATTCGGCCGCGACATATCGCGCTTCCACGAGCGCAAACGCGCGGTCCAGGACGAGAACCTGGGTCCGCTGATCGCGACGGACATGACTCGCTGCATTCATTGCACCCGCTGCGTGCGCTTTACGCAGGAGATCGCCGGCTTCCAGGAGCTCGGGATGATCGGGCGCGGCGAACAGATGAAAGTTCGCACCTACATCGAGCAGACCGTGCAGCACGAGATGTCGGGCAATGTCATTGACCTGTGTCCGGTGGGTGCCCTGGTTTCCAAGCCCTACCGCTTCAGTGCGCGTGCGTGGGAAATGACATCGCATCCATTGGTGTCGCCGCATGATGGCGCTGGCACAAACCTCTATGGGCATGTGCTTCGTGGCCGGTTGATGCGCGTCATTCCTCGCGAGAACGAAGCCATCAACGAGACATGGATCCCGGATCGCGACCGCTTCAGCTACGAAGGTATTTACAGTTCCGAGCGCATTCAGAAGCCGATGCTGCGCCAGGGCCTTGAATGGGTCGAGACCGACTGGGAAACGGCGCTCACGAAAGTTGCCGAGGGGTTGCGGCCGCGCGCCGCGGATCTCGGCGTGCTGGCGAGCAGCACGAGCACGCTCGAAGAGCTCTATCTGCTGGGGCGATTGGCCCGCGCATTGGGCACCGGCAACATCGATCATCGGCTCCGGCAGCGGGACTTCCGCGATCAGGACGCGGACCCTGCGTATCCGAACCTGGGTATGCCGATCGCGGCAATCGAACAGCTGCAGGGGTTGTTGGTCATCGGCGCAAACCTGCGGCGCGAAGTGCCGATACTGGCGCACCGCGTGCGCAAGGCTGCATTGCACGGCGCGAAGCTCATATCCTTCGGACCCGCACCCGTCGAGTATCTGTTTCCGGTCGCGGTCAGCATGGTGTCTTCGCCTGCAAAGCAGGTTGAAGATCTGGCCGCCATTCTGGGGGTCGCGGCGCAGACCGCTGGCAAATCCGTCCCGGCGCACCTCGCATCGGTCGTACAACAGGCCAAAGTCGCTGACGCTCATCGTGACGCCGCGGCAGCGTTGGTTGCTGGCGAGAAGCGGGCAGTCTGGTTGGGAGCGCTTGCGGTGCGACACCCGGCGTATGCGGACCTGCGTGCGTTGGCTGCCGCGATCGCAGAAGTGACGGGTGCATCGCTTGGTGTGTTGGCGGAAGGCGGAAATGCCGCTGGAGCCTATCTCGCCGGTGCTGTTCCGCATCGTGAGGCGGGCGCAAAGGCGGCAGCCAAAGCGGGCCTGTCGGCGGTGGAAATGCTCCAGCGGACCCTGAAGGCGTACGTGCTGTTTGGTGGAGTCGAGCCTTGGATCGATTCGGTGGCTGCCGAGAGCTCGCGTACGCTCGCAAACGCCGAGTTTGTCGTGGCCATCACCCCCTTTGCGAACGATCAGCTGCGGGAGATCGCGCACGTGCTGCTGCCCATCGGCACTTTCGCCGAGACTTCGGGTACCTATGTGAATCTGGAAGGTACCTGGCAGAGCCAGGGTGGCGCCGCGCAGCCGGTTGGCGCAGCACGCCCAGGATGGAAGGTACTGCGCGTGCTCGGGAACCTGTTGAACCTGAATGGCTTCGAATATCAGTCTTCCGAGGACGTTCGCGAGGAGCTGCGCAAGGCGTGCGATAGCTCGCTGACTGCCCAGGCCGGGGCTCTTCCCGCCTACAAGGGCGCTCACCGCGTTGCACAGGGCACCGCCGGCGCCGCCGTCCTGGATCTTTCCATGTACCACGTCGATGCTCTCGTGCGTCGTGCGCCTTCTTTGCAGAAGACGCGCGAGGGACGCACGTTGGCTGTTACCTACTGACCGAGGATCAGGTTCGCGTGCTGCAAAGTATTTCAGACACCTGGAGCTCACTGTCCGCCTACGGTCAACACACCGTTTGGACGACGGTGTGGACCCTTGCCATTACAGTAGTCCTGATTCTCTCGGTGGCGTTATTGACGCTGTGGGAGAGAAAGGTCATCGGCTGGATGCAGTTGCGCCGTGGTCCGAACCGGGTGCGCATACTCGGTATGTTTCCGGGCCTGGGTCAGCCGTTCGCGGACGTCGTGAAGCTGCTCACCAAGGAAGTGATCATTCCGGCGAAGGCCAACAAGTTCCTGTTCCGCCTGGCTCCCATGATCACGCTGATTCCGGCTTTCGCCGCGTGGGCAGTGATTCCGCTGTCGGCGACGGTCGTCGTGTCGAAGGCCAACGCGGGCCTGTTGTACCTGTTGTCGCTGACGTCGATGGGCGTTTACGGGGTCATCATTGCGGGCTGGGCGGCTAACTCCAAGTATGCCTTCCTGGGTGCCATGCGCTCGGCGGCGCAGATGGTTGCGTACGAAATCGCCATGGGGTTCGCGCTCGTAGGCGTGATCCTCGCCTCGCAGAGTCTGAACCTGGGTGACATCGTCGAGCGCCAGCAGGGCGGTTTCCTCGCGTGGAACTGGTTCTGGCTGTTCCCGCTACTGATCGTGTATTTCATCTCGGGCGTTGCCGAGACCAATCGCGCGCCGTTCGACGTTGCGGAGGGTGAGTCAGAGATTGTCGCCGGATTTCACGTGGAATATTCCGGCATCGCGTTCGCGCTGTTCTTCCTGGCTGAATACGCGAACATGATTCTGATCTCGGCGCTAACGGCCGTGTTCTTCTTTGGCGGCTGGCTGTCGCCGGTAGCAGGTTACGGCGCCCTGGGTAATTCGATCATCGGTCAGCCGGGCATCGGGTGGCTGCTCATCAAGATCTTTCTTGCGCTGTTCTTCTTCCTCTGGTTCCGCGCCACCTTCCCGCGGTATCGCTATGACCAGATCATGCGCCTGGGCTGGAAGGTATTGATTCCGGTCACGATCGTGTGGATCGGCGTGGAGATGGTGATGGCCTGGTACAAGGTCGGCCCCTGGGCGAAGGTCGCTCTGTGGGCGCAATGAAAGGCGAGGACTAGGCAATGGCCGTGAATCCAATCAAGACGCTTCTGCTGACCGAGCTGGTAAAGGGCATGGGCGTCACGATTCGCAATTTCTTCAGCACCAAGTACACGCTCAACTACCCCGAAGAGAAGACCCCGCAGTCACCTCGGTTCCGTGGGTTGCACGCGCAGCGGCGATATCCGAACGGGCAGGAGCGCTGCATCGCCTGCAAGCTTTGCGAGGCTGTGTGCCCTGCGGTTTGTATCACGATCGACTCTGAAGTCGCGCCGGATGGCACGCGCCGGACGAGCCGGTACGACATCGACCTGTTCAAGTGCATCTACTGTGGCTTCTGCGAGGAGGCGTGTCCCGTGGATGCCATCGTGCTCACGCGTATCCACGAGTACCACATGGAGCACCGCGGGGAAAACATCATGAGCAAAGATAAGCTGCTCGCCGTGGGTGAGCGCTACGAAGCCATGATCGCGACCGACAAAGCCGCCGACGCGCCGTACCGCTGAGCAAGCCGGCGCTTCAGGGGAGTCAATCAATCACATGCTCGTACAGGTACTTTTTTACATCTTCGGGACCATCCTGGTCCTGGGGGCATTGGGCGTGATCACTTCACGCAACCCGGTTTATTCAGCGCTCTCGCTCGTGCTGTGTTTCATCACTTCGGCCGCTATCTGGCTGCTGATCGAAGCTGAGTTCCTCGCCGTGGTGCTGGTGCTCGTCTATGTGGGCGCGGTGATGGTCTTGTTCCTGTTCGTAGTGATGATGCTCGACATCAATCTCGAGGAATTGCGAACGGGATTCACGCGCTACGCCTGGCTCGGCTGGCTCACCGCGCTGGCAGTCATCGTTGAGATCGTTGGCGTGGTGTGGGTGCGTGGCATTGGCATTGACGTCTCGAAATCGCCAACACCCACGGCGCCTGACTACAGCAATACGCTCGAGCTGGGCCGTGTCATGTACACCAAGTACGCATATCCGTTTGAGCTGGCTGCCGTGCTGTTGCTCGTGGCCATTGTTGCGGCGATTTCGCTGACGATGCGCCGCCGTCCCGGGCTGAAGGTCCAGGACATCAGCAAGCAGGTTGCCGTACGCGCCAAAGACCGCGTGCGCATAGTGAAGATGACTTCGGAGAAGCGCTCATGATCACGCTTTCTCAGCTACTGACGCTGTCGGCCATCCTGTTCGCGTTGTCGGTGGCCGGCATCTTCCTCAACCGCAAGAACGTGATCCTGCTCCTGATGTGCGTGGAGCTGCTGCTGCTGGCGGCGAATTTCAATTTCATTGCCTTCTCACGCTACCTGGGTGACATCAACGGGCAGGTGTTCGTGTTCTTCGTGCTGACCGTGGCGGCCGCCGAGTCGGCGATCGGACTGGCCATTCTCGTGGTGCTGTTCCGTGAACGCCGCAGTATCAATGTCGAAGATCTGAATACGCTGCGAGGCTGAGTACGAGCATGAATCCGACCCTTCTCGTATTGATCGCAGTGCTACCGCTGATTGGCGCGATTCTGGCCGGGTTGTTCGGCCGGGTGATCGGCCGCGTGGGCGCCCACACGGTTACGATCCTGGCCGTGGCGACCTCGTTCGTGCTGTCGCTGCACGTGCTCAAGCAAATCTATCTGGATGGCGTGCCGGCATTCGATGGACCGGTCTATACCTGGCTGCTCAGTGATGGTGTCAGGTTCGATGTCGGATTCCTCATCGACCGCCTGAGCACCCTGATGATGGTGGTCGTGACGTTTGTATCGCTTTGCGTGCACGTCTACACGGTCGGCTACATGAGCGACGATCCGGGCTATGCCCGGTTCTTCAGCTACATCTCGTTGTTCACCTTCTCGATGCTGATGCTCGTGATGTCCAACAACTTCATGCAGCTGTTCTTCGGATGGGAAGCAGTGGGCGTGGTTTCTTACCTGCTGATCGGATTCTGGTATACGCGCCCGAGCGCGATTTTCGCGAATTTCAAGGCCTTCGTGGTCAACAGGGTCGGTGACTTCGGATTCGTGCTGGGCATCGCCGGAATCTTCTACTACACGAACTCCATCGGCTATGCGGACGCGTTCGCCGCGGCTCCGAAACTGGCGCACGCCATGCTGCCGCTCACCTCGAATACGAGTGTGGAGGCCATCACGCTGATCTGCATCTGCCTGTTTATCGGTGCGATGGGTAAATCGGCCCAGGTGCCGCTGCACGTGTGGTTGCCGGATTCGATGGAAGGTCCGACGCCAATCTCGGCGCTGATTCACGCCGCAACCATGGTGACCGCCGGGATCTTCATGGTGGCGCGCATGTCACCGCTCTTCGAGCAGTCCGAGGCGGCGTTGTCGTTCGTCTTGATTATCGGCGCGACGACGGCGTTCTTCATGGGACTGCTTGGAATAGTCAACAACGACATCAAGCGCGTGATCGCGTACTCGACGCTTTCGCAGTTGGGATACATGGTGACGGCCCTGGGTGTGTCCGCCTACGGCGCCGGCATGTTTCATCTGATGACACACGCCTTCTTCAAGGCGCTGCTGTTCCTTGCAGCCGGCTCCGTGATCATTGGTATGCATCACGAGCAGGACATGCGCAAGATGGGGGGGCTTTCCAAGTACATGCCCATCACGGCGGTCACGAGTTGGATCGGCGCGCTGGCCCTGATCGGCACCCCATTCTTTGCCGGGTTCTATTCGAAGGACACCGTCATCGAGGCGGTGGGTGAGTCGCACCGATGGGGTGCTACCTACGCGTATTGGTGCGTGATGGGCGGCGTGTTTGTCACGGCGCTGTATACCTTCCGGATGATTTTCATGACGTTTCATGGGCCGGAGCGGTTCAGGCACGCTGACGCGGTGCATACATCGTCGCATGACAAGTCCGTAGGGCATGAGGAGGAGGAAGAGAAGCCGGCTGCTGCGCACGGCGCGGTCGCGGCGCACGGGCACGACGACCACCACGGGCCTGTCGAACCGCATGAGAGCCCGCTCGTTGTGACGGGCCCGCTCATCGCGCTGGCCATTCCTTCGGTAGTCATTGGCGCTCTCACCGCGGGACCGATTCTGTTCGGCGACTACTTCGGGGATTCCATCCGCGTTCTCGAGAAGAACGACGTACTCGCCGAGCTGGGCAAGGACTTCCAAAGCCCGGTGCAGATGGCATTGCACGGGTTTGCAGGTGCTCCCTTCTGGCTCGCTGCCGCGGGTGTGCTGACCGCCTGGCTGTTCTTCCTTTACCGGCCACAATGGGCCGATGCCACCGCGCGTGCGCTGGCGCCCATCCGCAACGTGCTGCTCAACAAGTACTACTTCGACTGGTTCAACGAAAAAGTTCTTTCGGCAATGGCACGCGGTCTTGGCTTCACGTTGTGGAAGGGCGGGGACCAGGTGTTGATCGACGGTGTCCTGGTGAACGGGTCAGCGGCCACGGTCAGTTGGTTCGGCAGTATCGTGCGGCGCGTGCAGAACGGTTATCTGTACGCGTATGCGTTCTGGATGGTCATCGGCCTGGCGGTCATGCTGGGCTGGTTCCTCGTGCGGTCGTAAGTTACGGCGGTCATTGAATGCAAGGTTTTCTGTCAGTTCTGATCTGGCTGCCCATCGCGGCTGGCATCGTGGTGCTCCTGCTGGGGGACCGAAACATCGGCGCGGCTCGCTGGGTTGCGTTGCTCGCATCCATCGTGACGCTGCTCATCTCGCTGCCCCTGCTGGCGCATTTCAACTCGGGCACGCCTGACTTCCAGTTCGTCGAGCACATCCCGTGGATCACGCGCTTTCACGCGAACTATGCACTGGGCCTGGATGGCATCTCGCTGCCGCTGGTGGTGCTGACAGCATTCATCACCATTCCCGTCATCGTCGCGGCCTGGACGGTCATCGAGTCGCGCCCGGCGCAGTACTTTGCGGCCTTTCTCATCATGGAAGGGCTGATGATCGGTGTGTTCTGCGCGACCGATGCGCTGCTGTTCTATTTCTTCTGGGAAGCCATGTTGATTCCGATGTTTCTCATCATCGGAATCTGGGGTGGTCCACGCCGGGTGTACGCCACGATCAAGTTCTTCCTGTACACCTTCCTCGGCTCGGTGTTCATGCTCGTCGCGCTGATCTACATGTACGTGAAGGCGGGCGACTATTCGATTGCCAGTTTTCAGGCGCTGCCGCTGACGCTCGTGGAACAGCGCTGGATATTCGTAGCTTTCTTCCTGGCCTTCGCAGTCAAGGTGCCCATGTGGCCCGTGCACACGTGGTTGCCGGATGCACACGTGGAAGCACCCACGGGTGGCTCGGTAATCCTGGCGGCCATCATGCTGAAGATGGGCGGCTATGGATTCCTGCGCTTCAACCTGCCCATCACCCCGGATGCCAGCCGGCAACTGGATCTCGTGATCATCGCCCTGTCGCTGATTGCGGTTGTGTACATCGGCTTCGTGGCGCTCGTGCAGCAGGACATGAAGAAGCTGATCGCCTATTCGTCCATCGCGCACATGGGCTTTGTGACCCTTGGAGCCTTCATCGTCTATCAGATCGTCAGGAGCACGGGCGGCCTGCAGGGTGCCGGCATGGGACTCGACGGTGCGATGGTGCAGATGATTTCCCACGGTCTGGTGTCGGGCGCGCTGTTCCTGTGTGTCGGGGTGCTCTATGACCGAATGCATAGCCGCCTGATTTCAGACTACGGCGGCGTGATCAACACGATGCCGATCTTTGCGGCTTTCATGGTGTTGTTCGCGCTGGCGAACACGGGGCTGCCCGGCACTTCGGGATTCGTCGGCGAGTTCCTGGTCATCATCGCGAGCTTCAAGGCGAGTTTCTGGTATTCGCTGCTCGCGGCAACCACCCTCATCCTCGGCGCGGCCTACACCCTCTGGCTGGTGAAGCGGGTGGTATTCGGACCGGTGGGCAACTCGAAGGTGGCTGCGCTCACCGACCTGAACGGCCGCGAGTTCGGCGTCCTGGCGGTGTTGGCGGCCGCCGTGCTGCTGGTCGGCATCTGGCCGGCGCCGCTGTTGAAGATCATGCAGCCGACGATCCATCACCTGGTGGATCAGGCCGTCGCCAGTAAGATTCCGCTCTAAAGACATCCGCACAACCGGTTCGAACATGCCCGAAACGATCATGACCTGGCAAAGCATCACGCCCGCCATCCCCGAGATCTACCTGGTTGGGGCGATCTGCCTTCTGCTGCTGGTGGATGCGTTCGCGGGTCAGACCCGCCGCGGGTTGACGCCTACGCTGACGCTGATCGCTCTTGCCGTCGGCGCGGCCTTGACGTTGATTTATGGAAATGTCCCACAGCGAACCATCCTGTTCGACGGAATGTACGTGGCCGATGAGCTCGCGTACGTGCTGAAGCTGTGTGGCTTCCTGTTTGTCGCGTTTGGCTTGCTGTATTCGCGCGATTATCTGGAGGAGCGCGGAATTCTGCGAGGCGAGTACTACGTGCTCGCGTTGACGGCGTTGCTGGGCATCTTCGTACTGGTGTCGGCGAACAGCATGCTGACCGTGTACATCGGCGTAGAGTTGTTGGCACTGTCCGTCTACGCGATGGCCGCCTTCGACCGCGATTCCGGAGTAGCCGCCGAATCGGCCATGAAATACTTCGTGCTGGGCGCCATTGGCTCGGGCGCGTTGTTGTACGGCATGTCCATGATCTACGGCATGACAGGCACGCTGGATCTGCAGGAGCTCGGCGGCCACCTGCACGAGCCCCCCAACCTGGGAGTGACGATCGGACTCGTCTTCGTGGTCGTAGCCGTTGCTTTCAAGCTCGGCGCGGTGCCATTTCACATGTGGCTGCCCGATGTGTACGAGGGGGCGCCGACGAGTGTTACGTTGTTCATTGGCACGGCACCGAAGATTGCGTATTTCGCGCTGACTTTGCGGCTGCTCGCGCATGGACTGGGTGGCGCGGTGGTCGAGTGGTCACAGATGCTAGGTGCACTCGCGGTGCTCACGCTCGTAGTTGGGAATGTGGTCGCTATCGTGCAGACCAATCTGAAGCGCATGCTTGCGTACTCGACGATTTCCAACGTCGGATTCATCGTGCTGGGTTTCACCGCAGGCACACCTGACGGGTACACCGCGGCCCTGTACTACACCCTGATCTATATTCTGGTCGCGCTCGGATCCTTCGGCGTGATCCTCATCGCGAGCCGCAAGGGGTTCGAGGCAGACCATCTCGACCATTACAGGGGCATGTACAAGCGCGATCCGCTGCTCGCACTCGCCATGATGATGCTGATGTTTTCGACGGCGGGCGTGCCGCCGTTCGTCGGGTTCTGGGCAAAGCTGCGAATTTTCCAGGCGCTCTGGGAAACCAACCATTTCTGGCTGGTCGTGATATCGGCGGCGATGTCCGTGGTCGGCGCGTTTTACTACCTGCGCGTCATCAAGCTCATGTACTTCGACGCGCCACCCGCCGAGTATCCCCCGCCCCAGCATTCCGCTGGTGTGCGTGCGGCACTCGGGCTCAATGCGCTGGCGGTTCTGGGGCTGGGCGTGCTGCCCGCGCCGCTGCTGGACTTGTGCGCGCGGCTGATCCACTGAGGATTGTTCCGCGACGAGTTCTGTCCCTGAGTTGCTAGCTCGCTGCGGGAACTGCTACTTTTTGGAGGATATGGGATCGAACAGCGAGCGCAGGCTGACAGCGGACTCGCCGGCGATGCCTATCATCCAGAACACGATGCCGGAGGATCCGCCCCAGAAGAGTAGCCCGAGCACAGGGATTGGGCCGAAGGGCAGAAGATGATTCGGCAGCGGAGCCAACGCGTAGAGAAGCACTGTTGGCAACGAGCAGGCGGTGCCGCCAGCGATGTACATCCACCATTCGCGGATGTGGCGGCGGTCAAAATAAATGACCAGCGGTACACCGAAGAACACGGTTGATGCGTAAGCGAGGAGCAGGCCAAGAGGCATTATCGAGGGCTCTGCCATGAAGAGAGCAGGGTAGAAGCCCGCCAGCAGTGGTGTCAGAGCGAACGCTGTAAACAGGCGTCGGCGGTCCAGCGGCAACGCCTCCAGAGGTGGCGCCGTTTGCGGCAGATCAGCACCAGGCAGGTTGGACGGGGCTGAGGGAGCTCCGCCTGCAACCGGGCTACTGGATCGAACTGCGCGCGTCATTGGGCCACGCTATATGTGCGAGGTCGTTTGCACAACAACCCGCAGCAACGAATTTACCCTGGCTGAGGCACAAGTCCGCTTTTATTAGCCCGGCCGGCGAATCACAGGCCCGAGAGCGTGCGGGAGTTCTTGCGGTCGCGGAACAGCAGGGGTTTCTCCACGGGGGCGGGCGGGGCTTGGGGGGTGCTGGCCTTGTCCACCATCTGCGTCACCAGGTGATGGTGCGGGGACAGGTCGCAGACGGGGTCGGTGTTGGCGGGGTCGCCGGTCATGAGGTACGCCTGGCAACGGCAGCCACCGAAGTCTTTGGTCTTCTCGGGGCAACTGCGGCAGGGCTCTTTCATCCAGGCGTCGCCGCGGAAATGGTTGAAGCCGGGCGAGTCGCGCCAAATCCACTCGATGGGGGCGTCTTTGACGTTGGGAAATGTGAGTCCGGGGAGCATCCGCGCGGCGTGGCAGGGCAGTGCGGTGCCGTCAGGGGTGACAGTCAGGAATACCGAGCCGAGGCCGTTCATACACGGTTTCGGACGGCGCTCGAAGTAGTCGGGAACGACGAAGAAGATTCTCATCTTCTGTCCGACGCGCTCGCGGAACCGCTGGGTGATTTCTTCGGCCCGCTGCAGCTGTTCGCGGCTGGGAAGCAGCCGTTCGCGGTTGTGCCAGGCCCACCCGTAGTACTGAGTGTTGGCCAGCTCCACGTATTCGGCTTGCATCGACTCGGCCATCTCCAGGATCTGCTGGACATGGTCGATGTTGAGTCGGTGCAGTACCACGTTGAGCACCATAGGATAGTCGTACTGCTTGATGAGCGCGGCGACCTTCGATTTGAGCTCGAAGGTGCGGGTGCTGCTCAGGAAGTCGTTGACTTCGCGGGTGCTGTCCTGGAACGAGAGTTGGATATGGTCGAGGCCGGCTGCTTTGAGCGCCTTGATGCGCGGCTCGGTGAGACCGATGCCGGAGGTGATCAGGTTGGTGTAATAGCCGAGCTTGTGTGCTTCGCCGACGATGATTTCGAGATCATCGCGTGACAACGGCTCGCCGCCCGACAGACCAAGCTGAACGGCACCGAGCTCGCGGCCCTGGCGCAACACACGGAGCCACTCGTCAGTGGACAGCTCCTGCTCGCTTCGCGCGAAATCGGTCGGGTTGTAGCAAAAGACGCAGTGTAGCGGGCAGGTGTAGGTGAGCTCGCAGAGCAGCCAAAGGGGAGGACCCGGGTTGCCGACCCGCGCAGAGGCGGGCGCAGACGCAGACGCGGACGCGGTGCCGCTTGTGCCGCCGTCAGGGCTCACTCCCGAATCTCCAGCCAACGCTTCTCCAGCGCCACGTTCACGAACGCAGTCACATCCTTCGCCAGCCCGGTTGTTGAGAACGCCGATTCGAGATCATTGACGATCTCCCCAACAGTCCGCGCGCCATCGCACCGCTTGAGGATCTCACCGGCGCTGCCGTTGAGCTTGACCATGCCTTCCGGATATAGAAGCACGTGAGCCTGCTGCGCGGGCTCCCACTGCAGCCGGAAGCCGCGGCCGAGAGTGGGCCTGACATCCGGACTGATTGCAGTCATGAGTTGACTCCATAGCGCTGCTGCATGGCATCGTTCATCTGCCACAGTACATCGAGCTTGAATTGCAGGATTTCCAGTGCCCGCTCCTGGGCCGCGCGGGTTACGAACCAGTCGAGTGTCACGGCCAGCCCGAATTCCACGTCGCGGCGCGCGAGACTCACCCGGCTCTGAAAATAATGCAGTCCGGCCAGATCGATCCACGGATAATGTTCCGGCCAGCTGGCAAGCCGCTGTTTGTGAATCTCCGGCGCAAACAGCTCCGTCAGGGAAGCGCAGGCAGACTCCTGCCAAGGCGCCCGGCGCGCGAAGTTGACATACGCATCAACCGCGAACCGTACACCGGGTACCACATCAACCAGGCTTTCGACATGCCCGCGCGTCAGCCCGGTTGCCTCCGCCAGCTTGATCCAGGACTCGATGCCACCCGGGTCATCGCCATAGCCGTCATGATCCAGGATCCGCTGCACCCAGGAGCGGCGCACCGCCCGGTCCGTGCAGTTAGCCAGGATCGCGGCGTCTTTGATCGGAATGTTGATCTGGTAGTAGAACCGGTTGGCTACCCAGCCCCTGATCTGCTCCGGTGTGGCCCGACCCGAATTCAGCATCACGTTGAACGGATGATGAATGTGGTAGGCGCGGCCCTTCTCACGCAGCCGCTGTTCGAACTCCTGCCGGCTCCAGGGTTGCTGCGTCACAGCTCGATCTCCATCCCGTCCCACGCAACTTCAACTCCGCGGCGGGTGACCTCGGCTGCCTGCTCGGAAGTCTCATCGAGTATGGGATTCGTATTGTTCACGTGTATCAGAACCTTGCGTGTGCCTGCGGGCAGCCGCTCGAGCCATTCGAGCATTCCGCCCGCGCCGCTTTGCGGCAGATGGCCGATGTCACGGGCGTGTTTCTTCGAGGCACCAAGGCGGATCATCTCGTCGTCCGTCCAGAAGGTGCCATCCACCATCACACAGGCAGCAGATTGCATGTGCTGCCACACGCGATGATCCATTGCACCGAGTCCCGGTGCGTACACGGCGGTGCGCCCAGTCTCCTTGTCGGTGATCACCAGTGCCAGATTGTCTCCCGGAACCGGTGACTCGCGATTTGGGGAGTAGGGCGCCGGTTTCCCAGGCACCGGCAGTGCGCGCCATTGCACGCCACTCACGCCGTCAATCTCGAAACTGTTGCCTTCCAGGTCGATTCTCCGCCGATCAACACCACAGAAATGCCCAAGTACGTTCAGGATAGGGTTGCCGCGAGTCAGGTCGGCGTAGGTACTGTCCGTACACCAGATCGGCCACGGCCGCGTTGATTCCCGGAGCATGTAGAGGCCTGTGGTGTGGTCGACTTGACCATCCACCAACACGATCCCGGTGATGGCGCAATCCCGCAGCGACCGGCCGGGCTGAAAGGCCGGGTTGGCCTGTAACTGGGCTGTGATGTCAGGGGATACGTTGACCAGTACCCAGCTTGCTGGGTCACGGCCGCGAACCGCGATGGATGATTGGGTCCGCGCTCGTGCTCGCACTGTGCCTGCACGCAGACCGGCGCAATTGCGACAGTTGCAGTTCCACTGCGGGAACCCGCCACCGGCCGCGGCCCCCAGTACTCTGATTTTCATGGGCCGTACCCGCCGGGGGAGGTAAAGAGTCGGGTAGACGCAGCCCGCTTACGCGGGCCGACGCCATAGCTTGCTTCCGATGCGATCAGCGATTGCTGATGTACATCGTGATTTCCATGCCAAAACGCATGTCAATCGCTTCCGGGGTTTCCCATTTCATACTGTGTCTCCTTCAGCGGCAGGACCATTAGTCTCTCGTCGAGGGTCATGATCCGCGCCCGCCTGCCAGGGCCATAGGGGATGATCATGAAAGGGGCCTCATGATTTTCATGAGCCTGCGGCCCCTGCCGGGCCCCCCGCCACCTTGTCCAAGGGCGGAACGGTACACTCGCCCCATGAAACTGCGCACACGCCTGAACCTCATCGTGGCGGGGCTCACGGCGACGTTCGTCGGCGTTCTGATCTTCGCTGAGATCGAGAACACCCGTTCCTCCGTCAACGAGGAGATCGAGGCGGCCAACCGGGTCGGATCCCAGCTGCTGGGCCGCCTGGCCAGCATCTATTCCCGCGAAGGCGGCTCGCAGACGGTGCTGCAGTTCCTGGAGCAGCTGGGTCACGTCCGGGCCAATGAAGTCATGCTGCGCTCCCCCGCGGGCGAGGTGTTATATCGCTCCCCGGCCGCGACCTATAAAGCGGGGCGTGAGGCGCCTCACTGGTTCGCACATTTGCTGGCCCCGCGGATCCCGAGGCACACGTTTCTCCTGCCCGGCGGCGTCCAGCTCGTAGTGGCGGCCAACCCCTCGCGAGCCATCCTGGACGCCTGGGATGACTTGAGCCGCCTGTTCCTGATCGGCGCGCTCATGCTGGTCATCGTCAATGGACTGGCTTTCTGGCTCGTGAACGTGGCCCTTGCTCCATTTCCGGTCATTGCCGCGGGCCTGGCGCGCATCGAAGAAGGTGATCTGGCCTTCCGCCTGCCGCAGCTACCAGGATTCGAGGCCCACTCCATTGGAGCTGCATTTAATCGCATGGCCCAGGCAGTGCAGGACAAGGTTCGGGCGGAGCGCAAGGCGAGTGAAGCCGAGACGCGTCTCGAGGAGGGACGCGAGCTGGCGCGGCTCGTGGAGCAACGCGTGGAAGAGGAGCGACGGTTGATCGCGCACGAGTTGCATGACGAGTTCGGTCAGTCAGTCACGGCGATCCGCTCCCTCGCAATGGCCATCGCTACACAGTCGCAGAATCCGGCCATGAGCGATGCGGCGCGGTTGATTTCGGATGAGGCTGGCCGTCTGTATGACGCGATGCATGGTCTCATACCGCGCCTCGTACCTTTGTCACTCGACACCCTCGGCTTGGCCGACACACTCGAAAACCTGGTACGCGACTGGCAGCGTCGCTACCCTGCGGTGCGGTTGTCGGCGCATCATGATCTGGCAGCGGAGTTGGGCCCGTCGGTGGCCCTGACAATCTACCGGGTCGCGCAGGAAGGACTGGTCAATGCGCTGCGGCATGCTCAGGCAACACAGGTGCAAATCGATCTGCACGCCAATTCAAATCACATCGTTCTCACGGTAACTGACGACGGCGTAGGCCTTGCGCCAGACTGGTCGCGGCCCGGGCATTTCGGCTTACGCGGGTTGGCCGATCGAGTGGAGCACCTGGGCGGCACGTTTACCGCGGCAAATCACGACCCTCACGGCGTACGTCTGACGGCCGAAATTCCCCTGAGTGCCGCGTCATGATCCGCGTTTTGCTCGTAGATGATCACGCGGTGGTACGTACCGGCTTTCGGTTGCTGCTGCAATCGCAGCCCGATATCACCGTCACTGCCGAGGCACAGTCAGGCGAGGCCGCGTGTCAGATGTTTGCCGAGCTCGGTCCCGATGTCGTGGTGATGGACCTCGGCATGCCTGGTATGGGCGGTCTCGAGGCTTTGCGCCGCATCCGCGCGCGCGACCCGGCGGCCCGCGTGCTGGCGCTTTCAGCGCACGATGATCCGATGCACGCGCGCCGGGCGCTGCGCGAAGGCGCGTTGGGTTTCCTCTCGAAGCGCAGCGCTCCCGAGACCCTGATCGAGGCCATAGCGACCGTGGCCGCCGGCCGACGCTACATCGATCCGAGTCTGGCGCAGAAGCTCGCGTTGGCGGAAATCGAAGGAGCGGCCCGCTCCCCCATCGAACAGCTCTCCGAGCGCGAGTTCGAAGTATTCATCCGCCTGGCCAAGGGAGCCACGGTGCAGAAGATCGCCGATGATCTCAAGCTGTCGGCCTCGACCATCGGCACTCATCTCTACAACATCAAGCAGAAGCTCGGGGTGGTAAATCAGTCCGAGCTGACACTGCTCGCGATCCGGCACGGCCTGATCGAAGCGTGAGCCCTCAGCCGCCCAGCATCTTCTTCAGATTCGCCAGTCCCCCCTCATACACGCTGGTGATGAGCTTGACCGCCGCGGCGTCGTTCTCGGCCTCGGGCGGCGTGTCGGAGGTGCTCTTGCGCTTGAATGTCCCACTCCAGGTGACCGTGGAGCCGCCTTTGCCGTCGGCCTTCACCGATATGTGTGAAACGTAGTCCCGCAATGGCAGCGGCGATTCGATGATGCGATAGCGATAGGAGTGAGTCTGCGGGTCGAAGGCGAGCAACTCCTCGGTGAATGACGGGCCGTCCTTGACAGTGAGGTTGCGGACGGCGCCGGGTTTGTTGTTGTCGCCCTTCACGATCTCATCCTTGGCAAAGCCGGGATGCCACTTGTTGAGTGAGTCGAAGTCTTTGATGGTGTCCCACACTTTGTCCACGGGCGCGTGGATGTTCACCGTCTTGAGCACTTTGAGCGTTTTTGGAGCATCGGCCAGTGCCGCACCGCTTGCCGCGGCTACAGCCAGTACCGCCATGGTGAGCAGAATCTTTTTCACGTGAGCGATCCCCCCTTCAGTGTGGAACCAACTATAGCGCACATCAGCGCCCGCCGTGCCCGTTCCCGTAGACCTTCTCGCCCGACTGTACGGGCAGTGCGAGGTGGTTCTGCCCGGGTGGCAAGGGGCAGGTCGCAAAGTCATTGAAGGCGCACGGCGGGTTGTAAGCCATGTTGAAATCCAGTCGCGTAGTCCCCTGGGCCGGCAGGGGCACACGCAGAAATCGGCCGCCACCGTAGGTTCCATTGCCGTTGGTGCGATCCGCGAACAGCACGAACAATGTTTGATCGTGTGGCTCCTCCAGCACCGCATCGAGCCGCCACTGCTGCCCATCGCGGGAGAACACCAGGGCGCCGGGACAGTCCATTTCCTCCTCCAGGCCGAGTATGTTGACGATCCGGATGTGACGGTGTGGCTCGTAGGGCTCGAACCGGGCATCGAACACCCACCCCGTATCGATCGGGTAATACTCGATCGGGGTGAACTCGCGCCGCCGCGGACTGTCGATATCCCGAATCCGCACACCCAGCTTCCCCGAGCGCCCGATGATCCAGATACGAAGCGAACCGCTCGACAGCACGGTTGGTTCGCCGGCGGTGTCGGCTACCATGTCGAGTGAAGTGACAGGTTGCCCGGCATGAGTGATGCCACTGCCAAGGTGCGCGGTGAAGTGAACGCCGCGGGAATCGAGCACGAATTTCCCCGCTTTGGACGCGAGCGCCGGGTGCCCGAGCACGAGCCGGTTCGCAGGCGAGCGGCCAAAGGAATTGTCGCCTGGGTCCAGCCAGAATAGCCCGACGAGCGTCAGCCATCCCTGCTCGCCGGTCAAATCCGCCACCCGCGCCGAGCGCCACTGCTCCACCAGCGTCTGTTCGGTCGCGCCATCGACCGGCCCGCTCATCTGAGCATCCATGGCGGCTGCCCACGGGCTCGAGGCCAGCAGCGCCGTGCCCACGAAAGCAAAGAATCTCGTCATACTATTGCCCTGCAATAATTAGCTCTGCCCGGGGATGATTACATGTATTGGCGCCCACTGAAATCGGCAAAGAAATGGACAATGGCAGCGACCGCGGCCGTTGTGCTGCTGACCGCCACCGGACATGCGCAGACCGACCCGGCCAACGCGCTGGCGCGTGATATTTTCAAGGAGCTGATCGAGATCAACACCACCGACTCGGTGGGCAACGTAACCACGGCATCCGAGGCAATGGCGAAGCGGTTGCGCGCTGCGGGCTTCGCGGCCGAGGATATCCAGATACACGGCCCCAACGATCGCAAGAAGAACCTCGTCGTGCGCTTGCGTGGCGCTGGCAAGCACAAGCCTGTTTTGTTGATCGGACACCTGGACGTGGTCGAGGCGCGGCGGGAGGACTGGAGCACCGATCCGTTCCAGTTCGTCGAAAAGGACGGCTATTTCTTCGGGCGCGGCACGCAGGACATGAAGAATGGCGATGCGATCATGGTGAGCACGCTGATTCGCCTCAAGAAACAGGGCTTCCGGCCCTCCCGGGACATCATTCTCGCGCTGACGGCAGACGAGGAGAGCGGCAGCTCCAACGGTGTCGACTGGCTGTTGAAAAACCACCGGGATCTCATCGATGCCCAGTTCGTGCTGAACCACGATGGCAATGCCATCACTTCTAACCACGGCAAGCCGCTCTATTTCGAGATGGATGGCACTGAGAAGGTGTACGGTGACTTCCTGTTGACCGCGACCAACCCCGGCGGACACAGCTCCCTGCCGGTTCCGGACAATGCCATCTATCGGATTGCCGCCGCCCTCGAGCGGCTGGCCCACTACGAATTTCCGTTCGAGCTCAACAATGTTACCCGTAGCTACTACGAGCGAATGGCTACTATAGAGACGGGCCAGCGGGCGGCGGATATCAAGGCAATCCTGCAAACGCCGCCGGACAGCCAAGCCATCGAGCGGCTGTCGCGCGATGCGATTGATCACTCCATTATGCGCACTACCTGTGTTGCTACGCGGTTGGACGGGGGGCACGCCAACAATGCGCTGCCGCAGCGCGCCCGGGCGACAGTGAACTGCCGAATCCTGCCGGGACATTCCCCGGAGGAGGTGCGGCATAATCTCATCGACGTCATAGCCGATGCGGCCATCAAGGTTCAATACATCGACGATGCGGGGCAGGTTCAGGACAGCGCTTCTGACCGCCGCGGGTATCCTCCGCCGCCACTTCTTCCGGAGGTGGTGAAGCCGCTGGAAAAGCTGGTTGCGCAGATGTGGCCGGGGCTCAAGGTCGTGCCTGCCATGTCAGCCGGAGCCTCGGATGGTGTTTACACGAGTGCGGCAGGGCTACCGACCTACGTCGTCGGCGCAATTGCGATCGACAAGAACAACATCCGTGCTCATGGCCAGGACGAAAACGTCGGTGTGGAGTCGTTCTACCGCGGCAATGAATTCTTTTACCGTTACCTCAAGACGATCACGTCACATTGAGTGTCTTGTTGCAGTCTGACGCGGCCGCCGCTCCTCAGGACCGGCCGCTTCAGCTCCACCCGCGAGCCGACGTCCTGGCGCGCTTTGCCGCGGCTCTACATGCCGGCGACGGGGTGGTGGGCGCGCATTGCATTCATGAGCTGTGGATGCGGGGCGAGTGGCCCGACAACATCGAGAAGGCCTTGGAGAGTCTGTGGAAGCATGCCTCGAAGTCCATTCCGGACTGGCTACCCATGCGCTATGTGGACTGGCTCCCGGTGGCTTATGAGATTGCCGGCAAGTTTCAGGCTGCCTTCAAGGGGCGCACGAACATCTACCTGGTATTGCTCGACTACAGCGACAGCCGCCCGGATCCGCACGGCGTCTATGTCGGGATGAGTCACTACAGCCCGGCGGACCGTTTCGACCAGCACAAGGCGGGCATCCGCGCTTCCGGAAGTGTTCTGAAGCGCGGGCTGGAGGTGCTGACCGGGCCAACCCTGCATCTGCAATACATTGCCCGGCGCGAGGCCGCGCGGATCGAGGCGCAACTTGCCGAAGCGTTGCGTGCGGCCGGCCTGTTCGTTCAGGGTGGCCACTGAGCGAGTCATGCTCAAGCTCGTGTTCGCAAGGGTGAACACTGTGGGGCGTTGCATCAAATGTGGGCGGTTGCACAGACCAATGTCGTAGGGGCAGGCGCATAATCGCGCCATGAATGACAGCGGTCCTGACGACAGCGGACGATTAGTCTCCGAATTGGCCGCTCGCGTCGGCTCCCTGGGGGTCGAGCTTGCGGATGTCGCAGGCAATCTGGATGAGGTGACCAACCGCGTCGCCAACCAGGCCGAGCAGTTCAAGGAGCTGCAGCGCGCCGCTGAAACCATGGTGGCCGGGAACCGGGAGATTGACCGTGCCACCAAGGAAGCCCAGCAGGCAGCCTCGGCGGCGGGCTCGGAAATAGCGGAGTCGCGCACCTTGATCGGCGGGGCTGTGCAGCACATTGCGGATCTGACCGGCGCCGTGGGTCACATCGAGGAGCGTCTCGGCTCCTTCAGTGCGCTGCTCAGGCAGATTGGCGGCGTTGCCACCTCCATCGAAAGAATCGCCAAGCAAACCCGGCTGCTGTCGCTGAATGCGGGCATCGAGGCGGCCCGTGCCGGCGAAGCAGGGCGCGGTTTTGCCGTAGTTGCCGGTGAGGTCAAGAGCCTCGCTGAAGAAACCCGCGCCGCGACTGATCGGATCGGTGACATCGTGCGTGCGCTCGGTGACCAGATCGAAGGGCTCATCAACGAGAGTGGCGAAGCCAGCAAACACGCCGGACATGCCGGCAGCGGCGCCGAGAAGGTCAAGGGCGTCATCATTCGGGCCGACGACGCATTCAACACCGTGGGCCGTGAGATCGATGCCATAGCGCAATCGGCTACCGACAACCTGGAAGCCTGCGACACGACGCTGGCCGAGCTCGGCGAGCTGGCCGAGGGTGTGGATCTGTCCGCCACCAACCTGCAGCAGGCAGATCAGCGCATCGAAACCTTGCTGGCGCTGAGTGAAACCCTGATCGAGTTCATCGCCGAGAGTGGCGTTGAAACCGCCGATACGCCGCTCATCCGTCTGGGTGTGGATACCGCGGCACGCATCTCGGCCGCGTTCGAAGCGGCGGTGGCCCGCGGCGAGATCACGACGGGGCGCTTGTTTGACGAGCGGTATCGGGAGATACCCGGCACCAACCCGAAGCAGTTTCTCACCGACTATGTGCAGTTTACCGACCAGGTGCTGCCGCCCATCCAGGACCCGGTGCAGAAAGCCGACCCACGCATCGTGTTCTGTGTTGCGTGGGCGAAGGGCGGTTACCTGCCCACGCACAATCCCGAATATTCCAAGCCACCAGGCAAGGATCCTGCCTGGAATGCGGCCAACTGCCGCAACCGGCGCATCTTCAATGACCGCGCCGTGCAGAAGGTCGGAGCCAACACCAAGCCGTTCCTGCTGCAGACCTATCGGCGCGACATGGGCGGCGGAAAATTCGTGCTGATGAAGGATCTGTCAGCGCCGATCTTCGTCAACGGACGTCATTGGGGTGCGTTCCGCATTGGATTTCGCCAGCAGTGACGGCGCGAACCGCCGCGCCAACAGCAGCAGCGCCATGAGCGCCGGTATCCAGTAGATATCGGTCGGCGCCTGCCCGCGCCGCGCGAAACGTCTATCCAACAGCGCGCGCGCGATGGATTCCGTGCTGCTCAGGCGTGCGTAGTCGAAGCCGACCTGGTGGGCGATCTCCTGAAGATGTGGCTCGTGCAGAGCAGAGAGGTGTTCCGCGCCCCGGCTTTTCGAGCCCGGAATGAGGTCACCGGGCTGCAATACCTCGTCGGCTCGCCAGTAGCCCGCGCGGTTGCCGTCATCATCGGTCTTGGGAATCGGCATGGGCGCGTAGCCCCCGGCGCCGATGAGCCAGCCATGGACTTGTCCTGGCTTGAGATCCTCGAACATGGGCAATATGTTGGTGGGATCGAGTGGCGGTGCCTCTTGTGCGTCGGTGACAAAAATGACATTGGGGCTCGAGCCGAGCTGCTTTGCCGCGCGCATCGACCAGTAGACGCCTTTGGTAATCTCACTGGCGTTCTCCCAACGCATGCTGCCATCAACTTTAGCCAGTGAGCTCAGCAGGTCACCGTAGTTTTCACAAACCTCGACGGGGGCCAGCAGCAGCAGGGTGCGATAGCCGGCGAAGGCGCCCCAGCCGACTCGCGATCCGCACGGCAATTCCCGCAGGGCGCGCCGGGCCGCTTCGCGTGCAAAGGCGAGACGACTGCTCGGCGCGCCGCCCAACTCGTAGTCTTCGACGTCCATGCTCTGGGTAATGTCGAAAATAACTATGGATTCATACGTGTCATGCTTCAGTGGGACCGCCGGCAGGAAGAAGGCGCCGACGAGCAACAGGAATGCAAGCAGGATTGCCCGGGAGTCGGCCGCGAGAATGCCTCGCAACCAACCTGACGATCTCACGGCAAGCCTGCTCACGGCCGACTGGCCTCCTGCAGACTGGCTCACGGCAGGTCGATCTTGGCGCCCTGCAGGGTGCTCATGGCATGCTCGGAGCGTACCGGCGCCTGGTTGCGTTCGAGCATGGGATCGTCATACTCCGGCGAGAGCCACAGGGCGCGCTCCAGGTTGTAACGCGCGTCCCAGTCTTCGGGATTGCCCCGCAGGTCATCGCGGTAGCTCTGCTTCGCGAGCTCTATCAGCGGCATGAATCGCTGGGCCTCCCCCGGCCCATTCTTCAACGCTGCGCGCATGTTGAGATTTCCAAGATCGTACAGCGCGGGAAGCCTGATCTCATCGCTCGCGTCCAGCAGGGACTTGTACGTTTTAAGCGCCGCAGTGAACTGACCGGCTCTGGCCAGGCTCAACGCCCGTGCCAGTTGTGCCTGTGGCACGGTGCTGTCAGCGGCGGAAATGTTGGCTGTGGCGATGGCTGCGTTGATGCGTTCGGTTTGATGCATACGAATGCCATACCAGATTGCGAGCGTGCCGCAGGTAGCCGCGACTATGGCAAATGACGAGTGAACTGCGCGGCGTCTCATGTCCAGCTCCGCAGTGCGAGTGACCGGCCCAGCAGGAGCAAGAGACAGCAGATCGCGGCCGCGGCGATGAACCGGCGGCTGAAGTCCTGACGGGGGACCTGTTCGAGGAAGTCCAGGGGGAAGTTCTGTTGCCGGCCTACGTCCGCGACTGCCTTGGCCAGATCTTCGGGGACCTCTGCCTGATAGGCGCGATAGGGTGTGCGCAATCTCTGAAAGAAGTTGTGCAGTGCGATCTCCGGTGCATTTGCGCCCTCAGCCGCGGTGTCACCATCCAGTGTGGGGCTGTTATAGGAGCGTAGATAGATCCAGTACAGGGCGATCCGATTGCGTGCCAGGCCGGCGAGAATCCGCTGCTGCGTGGGTTGATCCAGATAAGCCCCTCCGTCGGACACCAACAGGATTATGCGGCTACCCGAGTACGCGCGCCGGTCGAACTCGCCTATGGCCGCCAGCAGCGCGCGGCCAACTTCGGTGTTGGCGAGCCCGCGGCCGACAGCAGCGGCTGCTATTCCCGCCTGCACGACCTCGTCATGTTGAGTGAAGGACACGACCGACAGCGGTTTAGTGCTGAAGAACATCAGTGCGAACCGGTCGTCGGGGCGCTGAACGACAAACTTTGCCAGCAGGTCGCGGGCGATCTTCGCCTTGGGCTGTCCGCGCCCCAGGTGATAGAGCAACAGACTTCGATCGAGTTTTCGCCAATCGCTGGGGAGCATGTGGTCGTCCATGCTGCGGCTGCGGTCCATCAGCACGAGGATCTCGGCTCCGCGGCCTACGCGCGCAATCTGAGTTTGCGGCTTGCCCGGGCCCGCCAGGGCTACGACGATACTGAATATCGTCAGGGTGGCCAGTGTTCGCCACAACCAGCCGGCAATCTGACCGAGTGGATCCCGCGGTAACCACGGGGCGTAGGAGAAGGGCAGGGTGTCGCGGCGGCTGCGCAGGAGGGGGAGCACCGCCAGGGGCAGTAGTAGCAGCGCCCACGGATGGGCAAAGTCGAAACTCGCGTTCACCGTTCGTTCTGCTTTTCAATACGTCGCAGGGTAGTACAGAGGGTTCGGAGGGGCCACCTTGTTGACGGGGTGCCAGTCGGGCGGCTGTCGTCGGTTCCGAAGAATCGCACGCTGGATTGCGCGTAGAACTGCTCGATTGCGTCACGTTGGGGTTGAAAGTGCGGCGCCCGATTGAACAACACTGGCAAATTGCTGAGTTGCACAGCGCATCCCGCGGTAGTGTCGAACGCCCGATGCAACGCCAGCCATGCCCCTTCGTCGTCATCTGCGCTTCGTCGGAGTGTGCGCAGTGCGCGCGCGAATGGTTGGTTCGCGCTGGCGCGGATGGATCGCACCAACCACCATGCTAGCCAGATCAGAACAGTCAGTGCGAATGCGCCCGACCAGATCGCAAGCTGGCGCCGCAGCGCACGTGTTGGAAGGCTTGGCGCCGGGTGATCGGGGCGCAGCTCCTGCAGCCCGCCTTTCGCGAATGCCGCGCGGGGTGTGAGCGGAGCGATGCTGATGGGCCATTCGGGTACGGTCAGCACGTCCCCGCCGGGTTTCGATTTGAGCGTTACCGATGGCAGATTCACGGTCATTAACGCCTGTGGGGCGTTAATGAGCTGGTAGTCGATAGTCAGCCAGCGATATCCATCTTCCGCCAGCTCGATTCGAGACGATCGGCGCGCGAACCAAAGGCCCGCGCGCTCCACGGGGGGCAAGGCCGCTGGATCGAAGTTGTGACCTGCTGATTTCAGGAGAATGCGTTGGACCAGGGTGTCGCCCAGCACGTAGCCGAAGGGGCGGGGTTGCTGGACTGTCGGCAGGGCTGCGACGTTGGCGCTGGGCAGGGCCGCGCCATTGGCGCTGGGCAGGGCCGCGCCATTGGCGCTGGGCAGGGCCGCGCCATTGGCGTTGGGCAGGGCAGCGCCATTGGCGTTGGGCAGGGCAGCGCCGTGCAGCGCACAGCTCGCCAGCCAAACAGCGCTCAACAGCCGCCGCCTCGCCACCCGGGAGCAAGCGCCTCGCATTACGCCGCGACCTCAAAAAAGTATTGCGACATGGCTTCGCTGTCGAACTGACCGGTCACGTAAAACGGACGCATGGCCCGCGCCGCGAATACCTCATTCAGCTCCTTGCGCCGGGCATTGGCGGATTGCCGCCATTTCTCACGCACGCGCGGCCGCATCCACAAGGTGCGTTGTGTGCCGGACTCCATATCCCGAAGCTGAGCCAGGCCGTCGTGGGTTGGCGGCTCAGTTTCGGCCGTGTCCCAGATGACCAGCGGGACCACAAAAGACTGCACCAGCGAGTCAAGAGCGGCAGTCAGACCGGTGAGGGGCCAGTGGAAGTCCGAGACCAGAAATACCAACCCTCGACGTCCGGCGAGATGCTGGATTGCATCTTGCAGCCCCGCCGCATCTCCAGCCGCGCCACTGCAATTTCGCACTAACGTGGCCATGGCGTCGCCCATGCCGCGGCTAAGCATTGCGGGAACAAACAGGTCGGTTCTCTCGCGCGAATCGAAAGCCAACATGCCGAGCGCATCGCCGACCTTGAAGGTACTCTGACCAAGCGCCTGGATGAACTCGGCAACGACCTCTAACTTGCTGCGCCGTGAACCGAAACCCATCGAAGCGGAGACATCGACAACGGCGTGTACTGGGATACTCGCGTGCTGACGATTGACTCGCACCAGCCACTCCTGCTGGATGTTCCGCAGGCTGGCTCGCAGATCCAGACGCCTCGGATCCGGCCGGTCGTAAAGACGCATGTGCGAGACGAATTCCTGTCCCGCACCCAGGCTGGATCCGCGGTGCGAGCCGGGCCGCCATCCTCCGATTCGCTGTGGCAATCGATAGTGGAACGCGCGGTGCTCGCTCATGACTACCTGGTCACGGTTACCTTGGAGTGGGGACCTTCTCGAGAATTTGAGTAATGAGCTCATCGGCAAGCTGAGCACGACGTAACTCATAGACAGGTGTGAAGAATATGCGATGGCCCAACGCTGGCTGAGCCATGCTTCGAATATCGTCGGGCGTCAGGTACGTCCGGCCTGCCAGCCATGCGACTACTCTGGCCGTGCGCGTGAGTGCCATCATTCCGCGGGGACTTGCGCCGGCGAGGATCAGCCTGTGCATGTCGACGCCCTCCAGGCGCACCCCTAGATCTTGCGGGGCATGTGTTGCATCCCACAGATCCAGAACGTAACGCTCGAGCGTCTCGCTGGCCTTCACGGTGCGCTGGATGGCGGCGCCCACTTGGTTCAGTCGCTGCCAATCCAGGATTTCAGGGGCGACTCGCTCCAGAAGCTCATCCACGTCATGAAATGAGGGGTCGAAAACGAGCTGACGGCGAACCGCGGGCTCGCTGGGAGTCGGCATCCGCAGCTCGAGCATGAATCGGTCCCGGGCTGCCGAGGCCAGCTCGAAGGTCTCTTCCTTTTCAACTCGGTTACGGTCGGCGAATACCGTCATGTGCGGGAAACGATGCTCGCGATTGAATGCGGACACAGTGCGTTCGGCCATTGCGCGCAAAAGCAGGGACTGCACCTGGGGCCGTGCCCGATTGATCTCGTTGAAGAAGAATGTCGCAAGGCGCTCTCCGTGACGAAGGAGCGGTCCCGGCTCTATGCGCGGCTTGCCGTCAGCATCTACGTACGTGTGATAGACGAGATCGCCAGGCATCAAGTCCACGGTACCTTCCACGCGCTCGAAGTCGCCGCCGATCGCGCGCGCAAATGCCCGCAAAATGGTCGTTTTTCCAACGCCCACATCGCCTTCGAGCAGCACATGACCCCGGGCGAATAGCGCCACATTGATAAGCCTGACTGTGGGTTGCTGGCCGACGATGGCTTTGGAGACCTCTTCCTCCACGCGAAGCGCGCGGATCCGCCAATCTTCCAGCTGCTCTTCTGTCATGGCGCGATTCTACGCCCCGACGCTGAGTGCCAGCGTCGCGATTGCGTTAAAGGCCTTACGGACACTCGCGCGCCGATGTGCCGATGTCGGAGCAGTTGTGCTACTTCAGACCCAACTCGACGCGGACTTTATCCTTCTCCGCAGCACCTGTAGGTGCGCTCCCGATCACGAAGACGCGCGACGGGTCGATGTCGGTACCTACGAGCAACACGTCCTGGATTGCCCGGGCCCGATGCTTTCCGAGTATCTGCAGCTGGTTGTCAGGCACGGGCGTCTTCTGCAGCAGCGCAGCTTCGAGCTCGGCATTGGCTGCGGAGTAATCGGGCTGCGGATCCTTTTTCTTGCCCGCGGCTTCGATCGCTTGCGCCGTATCGGGCAGGGGCGTGTTCTTGCCAAGCTCGGCTCGATAGAGCGCTAGCAGCAGGCGGTAGCGCTGCGCGGGATCGGTTACCGCGGGATCGGATGGCGGTGGCTCATCCAGTAGCGCCGATGTCGGGGACTTGGGGTCATCTGATGCTCCGCCACGCGGCGGGTCAGTGGTGGTGTTGGTCTTTGCCCGCGCCTTGCCCCGCTTATTGCCGGCGGCCTGATCCTGATTGAGTGCCAGCAACCGCATGTTCAGCTGAGCGGCGGCGAGACCCGGCCCGTCGACGTCGGGCGAAAATGTCAGGGGTACGTCGAGCTGCAGCTTTTCTTTTTCCTTCAGTGCTTTGACGAGTGCGACGAGCTTGTCGCGCTCGGCAGGCTCGAGTACGGCACTACCCGGTTTGAAATCGATGTAGTTCATCTGCTCGCCGCCGCCGAAAAGGCGCCCGAGTAGTGCAAACGGCGCGGTGGCGACTTTGACCAACAGGTTGGCCACCGCCTTCCAGATGAGAGGTCCAATTTTGAATTGGGGATCGTCCAGGCTGCCGGTGACGGGCAGGTCAACGTCGATAACTCCATTGCGGTCCTTCAGGAGCGCGACGGCAATTTTCAGCGGGAGATTGATAGCGTCGGGACTCTCGACGCGTTCGCCGAGCTCGAGTTGATCGATCACGAATTTATGGGCCGCGGTCAGCTGGCGGTCTTCGATCTTGTAGTCGATATCCACTGACAGCTTGCCTTTCTCGATCTTGTACCCCGCGAAGCGACCGGAATAGGGAGTGACACTCGTAAGCTCCACGCCCTTGAAGTTCATCCTGATGTCGCTGTGCGTCGTCGCCGCCAGCGGGTTGGTTTCACCCCAGATGTGTATGGGAGCGTAGCGGTCAACCTTGCCTTTGAGCTCGACTTTCGCGCTTGAGCGCGGGTTCGAGGACAGTCCGCGAATGGAGCCGTTGAGTGTCTGGATTCCAACGGCGAAGTGCGGCTGTATCCAAAGATCCGCGTAGTTGGCGGAACCATCCTGGATATCGATGGCGTCGACGGCAATCGCAATAGCACTGTCGTTCGAAGGCGCGGCGGCAGGTGGTGACTTGGCACGGTGGCGTTTGGATGTGGCGCGGCCGGCAGGGTCCGCGGCTGAGGCACCGGGCGTGGCCGGTGCGGCCGTGGCTGTCGCTGCGGTAGGCGGCGATGGCGGGGCCGGTGCGGCCGTCGCTGTCGCTGCGGTAGGCGACGATGGCGGGGCCGGTGCCGGCGCCGGAACAGAGGCGACAGATATGGCAGCGTGCGCACCCGCGGAGTCGGGTGGGGTGGATGCAATGGCGGCGACCGCATCTACCGAAGTCGCGGCATTCGCGCTGGCTGATGCGCCGCCAGACGACTGGGCCGCGGAGTTCGTGGTGGACGCTGTGGCCTCCTGCGGGCTCGTTCCGCCGCGACCACTCAGTACTCGCGCCACATTGACCGACCGATCCGATTCGATGATCACACGCGCGTAGGGGGCGCGGGAAAGGATGTTCTTGATGTGGAGGCTTGCGGGCTTTGATGGGATGGATGGGGTTGACTGGTAGTCGAGACCCGCAATCTGCAGCCGCTCGAATTTGATGAAGTCGCGCTTTAAGTCGTTGTCGATTGTGCGTAGTTTCGTGACGTCGATCTCGCCAGCGATAGCAAGATGACCGTCTGCGGCGCGCTCGGCGTTGAGTTTCGTCGACAGGAGGCCATTGCGGAGTGTCATCGCCGTGCGTTGGGTGATGTAGGGTTGGAACACCGTAAGGTCGAGATTGGTGAGATCGACCTGGCCCTTCATCGCCGTAAGATCAGGTGAGAGGTCCGCTTTTGCGTCGAGTTTGCCTTCCCGGTTGATCTTTGTGGATACGGCCACGGCAACAGGTGTGGTCCGCGAGGTAGTGAAGCCGTTGACATGGATGTTCAGATCGTCGAGGCGCATCGACACAGCAGGCGAGACCTGTCGGTCATCGGCGGAGATCTTGAGGCCTTCGAGCGCGACATCGGGGACGGAGACGGCCCACGCCGGCGGCAGGGCAGAGGGCGGCACGGGCGCCGGCGCGTCACTACCCACGGGCGGCACGGGCGCCGGGGCGTCGGGAGCCGCGGGAGGCACCGGCGCATGGGCCGGCGACCCACTTGTGCCCGCCACCGCCGCGGCACCCGGGCCCACCAGCTCCATCAAATTCAACATGGCGCCCGCTTTCCCAGGCATCCAAGCCCGCAACTCGCCCCCGGAGAGGTGCACACTCCCAACATCAACGGTATGCTTCGCAACATCAGCCCGCGTATCGTGGATCTCGAGCCTCGCGAGCTTGACGTAGTCTTCTGTCGTGCCTTTCGGACGTACACCGAGATCTGTGACTGTGACCTCGTGGACATTCACGGCGAGCCCCTTAGGCGTCGTCGCGGTCGTGAAGTCGTAGTCACCGGCCAGCGAAATGACTCCGGATGACAATTCGAAGAGCACGCTGTCGCGCATGTAGTTCCAAATCGTCTGCGCCTGCAGATTCGCGACCTCGTATTGCCCGTGCGATGCAAGCGGCAATGAGCTCACCGACCCCGACCAGCTGAATCGCTCACCTGCATCCGACGCCCCGGTCAGTGAATACGTGCCACTATCTTTGCCAACAGTGCTGAAGTTACGCAGGTCGAACGTAATCGGTTTGATCTCAGTGCGGAACTCGCTGGGGTGAGCGCGGTCCTCGAACGCAACATTGCCGCCCTGGACGCTGAAATGATTAATGAAAAGCCGCAAGGGAGCCGCCTGCGGTCGAGCCTCAGGGGAGGGCGGCAGCGCCAGCTCGCTCAGATTCAACGTGCCATCGGGTTTGATCAAGACCCGTACGAAGGGTTGTTCCAGCAGAATCGCCTGGAATTCCGGCCCCCATCTCCACACGCTCGCAACGGTGAGATTCACGAGCAGATGTCGAAAGGACAACATTGGCTGCCCTGCTGCGTCAGGCAGCCCGAAATCACGCACGTCGAGTCGCAGCGTGTACGGATTGAACCGGACCTCACCGATGGCGGCGTTCCGGTGATAGTTCTTCGTGACGAAGTCCTGCACACCCGAGCGGACCAGGTGAGGTACCAGGTAAAACCCAAGGACCGTGTACAGAAGGACTATGACCAGCGCAGGCAGCGCGATCCAAAGCAGCAGGCGGCGAGTGCGGACCGAAATCAGGGTCCGCACTTTATGCCAGTCAGGCCAGTCCGAGGAACTCCTCCAGGCGATCCAGGCCCTCGGTGAACGTGCGCAGCTCTTCTACGGTGAAACACGCGAGCAGTGCGCGCTCGCGCTCGAGTGCGAGGGGCACCAGGTCCGCATACATCGCCCGCCCCGCTTTCGTCAAGCGCAGTTGCATCTCGCGGCGGTCGTCAGCATTGGATGTCCGCTCGATCAATCCACGCTTGACCAAGTGCGCGATTGCTCGACTGACACGCGTCTTGTGCATCCGTGTAGTGTCGGCGACGTGCTGCGCGGTGCAGCTCCAAGCGGGTCCGACCGTCACGATGACGCGCCATTCCGGGATTTCCAGGTCGAAGCGGCGCTTGTAGATGTCGGACAGGTGTTCGCTCACGCCAGCCGCCAGGCGGTTGAGCCGGAAGGGAGTGAAGTTCGTCAAGAGCAGGGCAGGTGTGGGGTTGGCGCGAGCAGTGATTTCGTCGGCGAAAACTTCGTTTCGGACGCTCACCGCGCTGGCTCCGGCGAACAAGGTGTCGTATCGGGCGGCCACTATCGTCTCCTTAAAGGGTTGCGCGCGCAACTAATGTGCGATGTGCGAAAA
This sequence comes from Steroidobacteraceae bacterium, assembly GCA_045810105.1. Classification (GTDB taxonomy): domain Bacteria; phylum Pseudomonadota; class Gammaproteobacteria; order Steroidobacterales; family Steroidobacteraceae; genus 13-2-20CM-66-19. The sequence goes on from JBJMWM010000002.1 coordinate 209,787, forward strand.
TGGTGCTTATGAGTAAGGCTCACGAGATCCGGGACCCCCCTAAGGGAATCGGCTCGCTCAGTTATCAAAACGGATTTGGCAATCAATTTGGGACACAGGCTCTCGAAGGAGCACTGCCCGAAGGCCGCAACTCACCGCAAAGGTGTGGCTATGGCCTGTATGCCGAACAGTTCTCGGGTACCGCTTTCACGGCGCCGCGCCATGCCAACCGGCGTAGCTGGCTGTACCGGATTCGTCCGGCGGCGGTCCACGGGGAGTTCAGCCGCATCGACGACGGTGCGCTGACCAGTCGATTCGACGCCGACCCTTCCCCCAATCAATTGCGCTGGACGCCGCTGCCGGTTCCCGACGTACCCACCGACTTCGTGTCGGGACTCAGGACGGCAGGCGGGAACGGATCGCCCGATCAGCACAGCGGCTGTGGAATCCACTGGTACGTCGCGAACCAGTCCATGGTCGACCGGTATTTCTACGATGCGGACGGCGAGCTGTTGATCGTTCCGCAGGCGGGCAGGCTGCGCCTCGCAACCGAGCTCGGCCTGATCGACATCGAGCCGCAGCAGATCGCGGTCATTCCCCGCGGATTGCGCTTTCGAGTCGAGCTCCAGGACGCCGAGGCGCGCGGTTACGTGTGCGAAAACTTCGGCGCGCCGTTCAGGTTGCCGGACCTGGGGCCTATCGGCTCGAACGGCCTTGCGAACCCGCGGGACTTCCAGACGCCCGTGGCGTGGTACGAGGAGCGGACCGGGGACTTCGAGCTGGTGGCCAAGTTCATGGGCCACTGCTGGTCGGCGCGGATCGACCATTCGCCCCTCGACGTCGTGGCCTGGCACGGGAACAATGTGCCCTACCGCTATGACCTGCGGCGTTTCAACGCCCTGGGCTCGATCAGCTACGATCACCCGGATCCGTCGATCTTTCTCGTGTTGCAATCGAGCAGCGATACGCCCGGGGTGGACAACATCGACTTCGTTATTTTTCCGCCGCGCTGGCTGGTTGCGCAGGACACCTTCAGGCCACCCTGGTTCCACCGCAACGTCGCCAGTGAGTTCATGGGCCTGATCGCAGGCAGCTACGATGCCAAAGCGGAGGGTTTCATGCCGGGCGGCGCTTCGCTGCACAACTGCATGAGTGGCCACGGGCCGGACGCCGCGACATTCGACCTGGCCAGCCGCGCCGACACATCACGGCCACAGCACATTACGGACACGATGGCTTTCATGTTCGAAACGCGTACCGTCATACGGCCAACGCGCTTCGCGCTCGAGTTACCGCAGCTGCAGCAGGACTATCCGCAGTGTTGGCAAGGCCTGCGGAGCCATTTCACGCCGGGCACGAGATGAGCACCGCGCAGTCGCCCGCTGGCGCCAGGGCGGTGCCGCAACTCAACACGACCCATGATCCCACCCTGAAGAGTTGGGTCGCAACGGCGAACCGGCCGGCTGGCGATTTCCCGATCCAGAATCTGCCCTTCGCCAGCTTCAGGCGCGCCGGCACACCTGAGGCTTTTCGCGGCGCCGTGGCGATCGGCGATCAGATCCTGGATCTGCGTGCGCTGCACGAGCTCGGCCATGTGTCCGGATCTGCCGCCGATGCACTGAAAGCTTGCACGGAACCTACCCTGAACGCTTTCATGGCGCTGGGCACAGATGCATGGTCGACGTTACGTGCGAGATTGTCGCGCTTGCTTAGGGAAGACGCGAAGGAGGCGCCAGCTCTGCGCAGCGCGCTCGTGGCTCAGGCAGACGCGGAATTCGCCGTTCCGGCGCGGATCGGCGATTACACCGACTTCTATGCGTCCATCTACCATGCAACGACTGTGGGTGCCTTGTTCCGGCCCGACAATCCGTTACTGCCGAACTACAAGTGGGTTCCTATTGCCTACCACGGCAGAGCAGGCTCGATCCGCGTATCGGGGCAGGAGTTCCACCGGCCGCGCGGCCAAGTGAAACCTGTGGACGCTGAGCGTCCGGAACTGGCACCGACGCGCCGTCTCGACTACGAGTTGGAAGTTGGTGTGTTCATCGGGATGGGTAACGCGCTCGGCCATCCCGTCAGCATGGATAGGGCCGAGCAGCATGTGTTTGGGCTGTGCCTGCTGAATGACTGGTCGGCGCGTGACGTGCAGGCGTGGGAATATCAGCCGCTGGGTCCGTTTCTGGCGAAGAATTTCGCCACCACTGTCTCACCCTGGATAGTCACGCTCGAGGCGCTCGCACCCTACCGTACGTCCTGGTCCCGCCCCACAGGTGATCCGCAGCCGCTTGCCTATCTCGACTCGCAGTACTTGCGGCAGTCCGGCGCTATTGATATGCAGCTGGAAGCGTACATCGACACGGCACGCATGCGCGCTGGCGGCACACCGGCCTACCGTCTGTCGCGTTCGAATTTCAGGCATTCATACTGGACTGTCGCGCAGATGGTTGCGCATCACACCGTGAACGGGTGCAACCTGGAAGCAGGCGACCTGCTGGGTAGTGGCACGCAATCGGGTCCCGAGGCGCATGCGGCCGGCTCGCTGCTCGAGCTGACCGCTGGCGGCAAGCAGCCGCTGACTCTGCCTTCTGGCGAAACGCGGACGTTTCTCGACGATGGCGATCGCGTCATCTTGAGAGGGTGGTGCGAGAGGGCCGGGTATGCCCGCATTGGCTTCGGAGAAGCAGCGGGCACCGTATTGCCCGCCGTCCAGGAATCGCCGCGGGGCGCGTAGCCTGGGTCAGAACGCGAAGTAGGGTCCCATACCCGCACTGGTGTTGTGGTTTTCGATGGCCGTGTACACATTCCGGCCGAAATAGAACGGCAGTCCCCAGTCGAATGTGTCCGTTCCGCTGAAGGTGCTGCCATCCGCACTGACGGTGGTGCTGGGCGCGGCGAGAGTGACGGCCGCCGCAACAGTCGAGGTGGTGTTGAAGAGGCTGTCCGCGTTGGCGACAGTGAAATTGACCATGGAGCTCACGTTGTTCCCCCCGGTGATGGTAGCGCTCAGATTGAGAGTCTGGGGGGGGCAGAAAAATCCCGGTGCGTGGGTGCCCTTGGCACACAGGTCGATGGAGCTGTCGGGAAAGTAATAGGCATTGGATCCGCTGTCGATGAAACTTTGCCCCAGCGTCTGGGTTTTGTAAGTCGTCGTCAGCGCTCCAACCGAGTCCAACAGGATGACTTTCGCAGAGCCAATGCCGTTGTTACCTTGAGTGCCGATGCCGAAGATGATAGACCCGCTCACAGTTGCGGCCGTACTGCTGAGCACCGGCAGCTGGATAATGACCCCATTGTTGTCGGTCGCAAAAGCGGTCACTGGATTGGTGAGCTGCTGCGCAAGCGGCATTGCAGTGTCCGTGCAAGCCGTGCTGCTCGTGCACGTGTAGTAGGTCGCGCCGCCCGCTTGCTCGCACGACGGACCGCAGTCCTGTACGAAGGGGCCGACGCCCAGGATGCCGTTAGCCCCAAACGCCGCAACTGTGTTCTCGGCAGTCCCGCTGCCAATGCAAGCGTTGGGAATCGTCTGGTAGGCCGAGTCCCCGATGATTTGCACTTGCTGGTTGCTGGCCACCTCGCCTGCAATCTTGATATCAGCCAGCCTGAGAGGTCCCCAGCTCGACCCGTCAACGAAGTGCACGCACTCGGCGACCACGTTGCCGGCGGAATTCTTCTGTAGGGAAAGGCTCAGGGTGAGCGCCGTGCTGAGGATTCGCAGCCCCGAGGATCCCGTATCGACCTGGATGTGGTCGATGTCCTGGCAAGTGCTCGTGCCGGGTATGCAGAGCCTCACCGTGGTATAGAGCGTGTTCACGGCGGGGTTGTTCGAGTTGGCGACCGCGGCCGGTCCCGAGTCAACCGTGATGGGCTGAACATTCGCGCCGCTGGGAGGTTTGTTCCCGCCGCCACCGACTGACGACCCGCCCCCGCCGCAGCCGGCGACGCAGAGCACGCCGACCAAGGCAGCAATCAGATTTGCTCGCACTCTCTACGTCCCCCTACTTGATATCGCTTACGGAGAAATTGGGCGGCAGCAGTGACGGCACGTAAGCGTTACCATGGAACGCGCGCATGTGTCCCTGCGAATTGACGACCAGGTCCGTCCGTTCGATGCTCAAATGGCGGCGGCCGGCGCGGGGAGCGCTGGCACCGCTATTGTATTCGTCGAAATATCGGCCGAGGGTCTGGCGGAAATCGGGTAACAACGGTCCGCTCCAGCTGACCGCGAACACCTTTCCGGATCCCGAAACGTACTCACGAACGACTGTGTTCGTCGGGGTTTCGATCTCGTGAACGGTATAACCAGCAACCGCCGTCGTCCGTAACTGCGCTTTCATCTGCACGCGGTCGTTTTCGACCGTGGCGACGTCCTCGCCCAGAGTGGCGCGGGCCGGGAGACAAACGGCCTCGTTCGCCAACACACCGGCCGCGAGCCAGCCCAACACACCGATTACCTTTGTATTCATGTGCCGATGGTAGCTGTTTGTGCTGTGCGCTCCAACTGCTACGTTGGATCGCGGCAGAGCGTCTTAGTGCTGTCGGGGGGGACAGTGACGTCGTCCGGTCGGGGGACAGTGACGCCGTCGGTGTTCGGCGTCACTGCCGTACTGCCGGTATCAGTTGCTGCCGGCGGCCCCAGCCTCGGAACCGCGCTGCGACCAGGCGGCGCGGCGCTGCTCGGCCTTGCTCTTCATGTCCGCCAGAACCTGCGGCAGTTTCGCCTTCTGATCGGCCGTCAGTACATTGTAGATCTGGCCTTGCAGCTCTACCTCTCTGGCCAGGCGGTTGGCGGCGGCTGTCTTGGCGTTCTGCACTGCAGCGGCGTAATTGGGATCGCCTGGGTTGGCGAGCGTCACGAAATCAACGCCTGCGGCGCCCGCGTTCGCCTGATGTTGGGCCCGAGCGCTGCTCAGGATGCCCTCGATGGCCGTCTGTTGTTCGGAGGTCAGGTTGAGTTGGCGAGTCGCACGCAACATCACCCCAACCAACATTCCGCCATTCCGATGATGCCAGTGTCTGCCGCCCGGAGCGGGCGCGGTTGCGGCTGTGCTGGCCGGCGCGGCGGGCGTGGTATTGATAGTGGTAGCAGCCGCGGCGGCTCCTGCGCCCACACTCGCGGTTGCGACGAGCAGTAAACCCAATGTCCTGTTCAACTTCATGGCTGCATTCCTCAACTGTTGTAAGCGATTGTTACCTATCGTCGCCGCGCAGCGTTGCGCATTACGGCAGACAGGTGAACGTTCTGTATCACGCCATACAGAGCGTTCCAGCACTCCAACGGTTGACGGGGCGTTATTCGGCGGGAGTCAGGATTCGCCAGGCCTGCGAGGGATGATTGAGAGCCCACCAGATGGCGCCAAACCCGAGAGGCACGTCGGGGGGTGGGCCCTCGCCCTTGACCGACACGGTCTCGTCTTGCTGCACCTCGCTGATCTGCTCGTTAGAGGCCAGGGGCTCTTTCAGCTCATCCGCGGAAACCACCGTCTTCACATCCGGGGCGGTGAGATTCATGGCACCTTTGGCGGACGGCGCCGCAGGGGTCTTGGAGCCCTCGACGCAGCGTCCGGTCAGGGGGAAGCACACCGCCGGCGCCGCTCGCTGGACCGGCCTGGCTCCTTGGACGGGCGCGGCCGCTTGGGCGTTCGCGGCTCCGTGTGGGCTCGCGGTCGCCGCTGTGCCAGACGTTGGCGTCCCCTTACTCGCTCCAGGGGAGGTCGAAGCTGCTGAGGACGGGCTTGCAGACTGCCCCTCGGGTACGGTGGCATTCTGGCTATGAGCACCTGATAGTGCCGCCGCCAAGACTGCGGCGACGATCAGGGGGGCGCTTCTGTTTCGGCTCACTTTCGTCTGCCGTGGCACGTCCTGCAGGACGCAATTCGAGGCTACTCCGCCCCGCGCCGGTTGCACAGCAATCGTCATACCTATCTGACCACCCCTATTTGGCGCTGTCCGTCGCATCCCATAAGAAGTAGGGGCTATTGGCCGATTGTCGAAAGTCGCCTGCGGCGCTTTCGACCCGCGTCACGAAAGGCGCGACTTTCGTTCTATTGGCCGATTGTCGAAAGTCGCCTGCGGCGCTTCCGACTCGCGTCACGAAAGGCGCGACTTTCGCTCGCTCTGTAACGTCCCTGCAACAGCCTTGCGATATTTCATTCACAGCGCGAAATCCTGTCGCCACAGTTCGGGAACCATCATGCAAAGCTTTTGGCAGGCTCTAAAGACACAACGTTGGGACGATCACCGTTACTACCACCACAGCCGCATCAACCAGTCGCTGCATCTGCTGAGTGCAGCCAGCTTCGTCTGCGCCTATGGTCTGATGTTTACAAATCCGGCCGCTGCGGCTCTGCTCGCCTGGCTGGTCTCGATGACGAGCCGGCAGGCAGGGCATTTCTTCTTCGAGCCGAAGGGCTACGACGTCGTCAACCAGGCGACTCACGAGCACAAGGAAGAGATCAAGGTCGGCTACAACCTCAAGCGTAAAGTCGTGCTGATGGCCATCTGGGCCCTCTCGCCGGCCGTCCTCTGGCTGGATCCCACCCTGTTCGGCATCTATTCAGACCCCACGGGCGGCGACTTCCTGCAGCACGTCGGCCAGGTCTGGCTGGCCGTGGGCCTGGGCGGACTGCTGTTCCGCACCGTGCACCTGTTCTTCATCAAGGACGTGCAAACGGGCTTGGTGTGGATGACGAAGATCGTGACCGATCCGTTCCATGACATCAAACTTTATTATAAAGCGCCGCTGTACCTGCTGCGGGGGGAGCTGATTGCGCCGCTGCACGGCGCCAGCGAGCTCGAAGCATCTCTTTCAACACGCGACGCCTGATGGCCTTGTTGGTGAGCGCCGCATCGCTCCACCACCAGCCTTCGGAATGCATCGCCACGGTCGCCGCCAGTATCCTGGCGGCGACTGCTTCAAAGTCCGCATCCGGGTAGTCGATCGTAAAGATGAACCGGCCAGTGCCCACCCAGCTCAGCGCCAATCCCGCGGCGCGCAGATAGTATTGAAGCATCCAGTTGTATCGCGACGGCTGCAGGTAGCTGACAGTCCAGATGGAGGACAGGTTGGTGACCTGCACCGGCACGCCCGCGTCCCGCAGGCGCTCGTTGAGCAGCCGTGCGCGGGCGTTCCAGCGCTCGTCCAGTCCGACGTACTTGGCCTGCATTTCAGGGGTCTGCAGGCGCTGCAGGAATTCGTACATGGCCCCCATGACGTACGGATGCGAATTGAACGTGCCGCGGGCGAAGCAGATGTCAGCGGGCCGATCGTCGCGGAAGCGCTTCATCAGCGCGTGCCGCCCGCACACCACCCCAACCGGCAAGCCGCCGCCGAGCGTCTTGCCATAGGTGACCATGTCGGCGCGCACGCCGAAGTATTCCTGCGCCCCGCCCGGAGCGAGGCGGAAGCCGACGAATACTTCGTCGAATATCAGCACGATGTTTCGTTCGGTGCACACGGCGCGCAGCTTGCGCAGCCACTCCGTGTATGCCGCGCGGTTGTATTCGGCGCGGCGGCCGCTGTCGATCAGCGCAGAATCGCCGGGCGCACTCGAGTTGGGGTGCATCGCCTGCAGCGGATTGACCAGTACACAGGCGATATCCCGGCGGCTGCGCAGCACCCGCAACGCCGCATCGTCCATATCCTTCAACGTGTAGGTTTCATGAGCGGTCATCGGATTGCCCACTCCCGGCTGCACGTCACCCCACCAGCCGTGGTAGGCCCCGCAGAAGCGCACGAGGTACTTGCGGCGCGTGTGATATCGGGCGAGGCGTACTGCCTGCATCACGGCTTCGGTGCCCGACATGTGAAACGAGACCTCGTCCAGTCCGGAGATCTCCTTCAGGCGCTCGACGTTGTAGGCCACGACAGGATGCAAGGCGCCAAGGACCGGGCCAAGATTGTGGACGTGAGCCGCGCCGCGCTCGATGCAGTCCTTGTAGAAGTCGTAGCCGAACACGTTGACCCCGTACGAGCCTGTCAGATCATAATGTTGATTTCCATCGGCGTCCGTAACGGTGACTCCGGACGAGGATTCCACGATCGAGCCGAGCTTGAAATGCTGGCGCACGAGGCTGCTGAACTGGAAGGGTACCCGGTAGCGCGAGGTGAACTGCAAATCCGACACGCCGCTCTGGATGCGGGCCGTGAGACTGGCGCTCTTCTCGTAGCGCCGTGCGAACAGCGCGGCGAGGCGCATGAACCCGGCGCGCCGCTGGGCAGCGACTTCCGCGGGAGCTGCGTCAGCGGCGAAAAATTCGTTCTCCGTGTATTCATAGAACGGCACCAGGGCCGCAAATCTGCGCGACCAGCGCGAGTGTCCGGCCAGCGAGCGATGTTTGGCGCGCGAGAGCTGAAGCCGCAACTGCGCTTTGCGCAGCACGGCCAGCAAGACGGCCGCCGCCAGTATGTAAAGAACGAATGTTGGGTTCACTTTGCTCCTCCGGGGTCGCCGGCGCGCAACGTTATTGCAGTTGAGTGACGTTTACATGACGGTCCGTACATTGATCTGCCAATTAGCCGGCCAGGAAAATCTGAACTTCCTGCTCACGAACCGCATTCCGCGGCGCTGGCTCACACTGTTCATCGGACGCCTGAGCCGCGTCCGCAACCCATTCGTGCGGGACACTTCGATCGCCATCTGGAAGCTGTTTTCCGACCTGGATCTGAGCGAGGCGCGCAAGACCCATTTTGACAGCCTGCATGATTGCTTCACGCGCGAGCTGAAAGAGGGCGCGCGGCCGGTCGATCCGGATCCGGCGGTGCTGACCAGTCCCTGCGACGGAATCATCGGTGCCGCGGGCCGCGTGCTCGATGGGACCGTATTGCAGGCGAAGGGGTTTCCATACGCGGTCGCGGATCTGCTGGCGGACCCGCAGCTCGCAGCCCATTATCGCAATGGCTCCTACGTGACTCTGCGCCTGACGTCCAGCATGTATCACCGATTCCATGCTCCGCACGACCTTCAGGTTGACAGGGTGAGCTACATTTCGGGCGACACCTGGAACGTCAACCCCATCGCTCTGAAGCGCATCGAGCGCCTGTTCTGCAAGAACGAGCGGGCGGCCATCCAGTGCCGCCTCCGCGGCAGCGGTCATCTGATCACACTGGTGCCCGTGGCGGCCATCCTGGTCGCCAGTATCCGGCTGCGGTTCCTGGATGTGCGCTTGCACCTCAGATACCGGGGACCGAACCGTATCGACTGCAACGCTCAGCTGGCCAAAGGCGAGGAGATGGGCTGGTTTGAGCACGGCTCCACCATCATCGTTTTTGCACCCGCGGGCGTGTCGCTGTGCGAGCGATGGCAGTTCGGGGATGTTATCCGCATGGGACAGCCGCTGTTCGCTCTGTCACCTTCTGCCCCGGACTAAAGGTTTCTTCGCTCAGGTTGTCCACGCTTCGGTGTGACGGCAGTCACTGGCGCGGGCACACGCTGAAAACGTGCGTTCCGCACCCGTGATGCGGGGCACAACTTGCGGGATTGTTTGTCGGCCCTGGGCTGCGCGGGTAGTAGTATCCGGGTGCTATTCCACACTGATTCAAGTGAGATGTGGGGTTTCCGCAAGACACTCGGCCAACTCGCGATGATCGCTACCTTGTTGGCAGCGGTCCCGGCCGCCCATTGCGTGGAGCGCTGGGCGGGGCTGGCCGACACGGTCTTTCAGAACCTGGCGCACGGCAACGAGCTGCCGAACGCGGCCATCCCGACTGCCGTCAGCCAGGACGGCGATGGTTTTTTGTGGATTGGCTCACAAAACGGGCTCGCCCGCTGGGATGGCTACCATTTCCGCATCTACAGGGCCGATCCGGGCAAAGCCGGCGCGCTGCCGGACAACTTCATCCAAACGTTGCTGACGGACGCGCGCGGCGTCCTGTGGATAGGCACCACCTCCGGCGGGCTTGCCCGTTATGACCGGGAGCATGAGCGGTTCGTCGTCTATCCCGTGGCATCCAATGGGCTGAGCCATGTAAGTGTCCGGGCAATTGTTGAGGATGGTGAGGGGGGCGTCTGGGTTGCCACCGAAGCAGGCCTTGATCGCATATATTCAAATTCGGAGGTCATCGGCCACCTTCGTCATGTGGATGGCGATCCGGGAAGCCTGCCTGACAACCGCGTGCGGGGATTGCTTCGCGACCGTCACGGCACATTGTGGGTGGGGACTGCGACCGCGCTGGTCCGACTCGACAGAGGCTCGAATCGGTTCGTCCCCGTTCCGCTGCCCGCACCCCAAGGAAAGGTGCCCTCGCCATGGAGCTTCCTCGAGGACAGTGCAGGCCGTATCTGGGTTGGAACCATCCGGCAGGGCGCCTATGTCATCGATTCCCAGACGGCGGGCGCCCGGGCTGTCGAGGAGAGCGATGCGGCGCATTCGACGCTGCAGAACGAGGGAGTGTCCTCGATCGTCGAAATCACTCCGGGTCAGGTATGGCTAGGCACTCTAGGCCAGGGAATTGTCGCGGTGGATGCCGCGACTTCGCAGACGCGACGCATCCGTCATGACCCCACGCAGCCAGCCAGTCTGGCGGACGACAGCATCCAGGGCATGTTCAAGGATCGCTCTGGGCTCATCTGGGTCTGCAGCGATCGAAGTATCAGCCGGCACGATCCCGCTCACCCCGCCCTGATCACGGTGTTTGGTGCATCCAGCCGTCCGGATAGCATTTCCGACCCGGACGTGGAGGCTGTCCTGCCGATGCCGGACGGCCGCATCTGGTTGGGTCTGGGAAGCAGGGGCATCGACGTCATCGATCCGGACGGCGCGCGAGTCGCCGCTCTTCGCCCTGATGCGCAACGGCCGCAAACCGCACTTCCCAAGGACTACATCAACGCGTTCGCTGCCGCCGCGGACAGCGACGTTTACGTGGGTACCGAGCTCGGTTTGTATCGTGTTGACCGGGCTGCGCGTGGCGCGGTCCGCGTCACCATCCCACAACGAGATCCAACAGCACAGGTGTGGGCGCTGTTGCTCGATGAAAATGTATTGTGGGTAGGCGGTTTCGATGGCCTGTGGGCTCTGCCCCTCGGTGGCACGAAGTTGCCCCTCGGTCATGCCGATCAGGTGAGCGGCCTGACAGATCAGCGCATCACGGTCATCGCGCGCGGCGCGGGCGGTTCGCTCTGGGTTGGAACGAAAAATGGTCTCAACCGTGTCGATCTGAAGACGCGTGCAGTCGAGCAGATTCTGCCGGAGCCCGCGCATCCGACGGCGCTTGCTGCGGGGTACATCACCTCGCTGCTCACCGATGTGCGCGGGCGCCTGTGGATTGCGACCTTCGGCGGCGGCGTCAACATCCTGGAATCCCGCGACGCGCACGGCAAACCGCAGTTCAGGCGCCTCGGAACCGTACAGGGGCTCAACAACGACAACGTCAACAAGCTCCTGGAGGATTCGAAGCACAACATCTGGGTCAGTACCGATGATGGCCTGGCGCTGATCGACGAACGGACATTCGCTATCCGCTCATTTCGCCGCGCCGAGGGGCTGCCGATCTCGGGCTACTGGGTGGGCGCCGGCGCGACTACCTCACAGGGCGAGATGCTGTTTGGTGGCATCGGTGGGCTGAGCGTCGTGCGTCCTGACCGATTGACGCACTGGACGTTTCAACCACCCATCGCCATAACCGACCTGCGCATGGGCGGCAAGCCCGTGTCGGACGGGTTGGTGGCGCGCGGCGATCCGTCCAAGCCGCTGCAGGTCACGCCTGCCGCCAACAGCATCGCCGTGGAATTTTCGGCATTGGACTACTCAGCTCCGGAGCGCAACCGGTATGCGTACCGGCTCGACGGATTCGACACCGCGTGGGTTGACACCGAAGCGTCGCATCGAGTCGCAGCCTACACGAATCTTCCGCCAGGCGACTACACGCTGCATTTGCGCGGTTCAAACCGTGATGGCATCTGGTCAGAGAGTGTGCTGAGCGTGCCGATCGTGGTTCTGCCTGCGTGGTATCAGACAGCGCTGTTCAGAGTTGCGCTGTCCCTGGCAGCCCTCGCGCTCGTGGCGGCGCTCGTGCAGGGACGCACGCTCTACCTTCGCCGCAATCAGCGTGATCTGGAACGGCAGGTCGTGGAGCGCACTGCCGAGTTGCGCGAGAGCCAGCGGCAACTCGAGCAGATCGCCTACAACGACACACTGACCGCGCTGCCCAACCGGCGCATGTTCACCGAAGAGTTTCGCGAGTTGATCATGTTGGCCCGGCTGCAAAACCAACGATTCGCGCTGCTGTTGATCGACCTCGATCGCTTCAAGCAGATCAACGACTCGCTGGGCCACGACGCCGGCGATGCGCTGCTGATCGAGGCCGCCATCCGGCTGCAGGCCGCGGTGCGCAAATCAGACTGCGTGGCGCGCCTCGGCGGCGACGAGTTCGGAGTGCTCGTTGCCCAGAATCCTGCCGCCACCGATATCGAGAACATCTGTCATCGCATCATCGAGAGCTTCGTGATGCCAGTGCCGCTCCAGGGCGCGCAGGTGAAGAGCGGTGCGAGTATCGGCGTGGCCGTGTTTGCGGATCACGGCGCCACGCTGGATAGCCTGTACAAGTCCGCAGACCTCGCGCTCTACGAGGCCAAGCGCGCCGGCGGCAACGTGTGGCGCTGGTATCGCGCGCAGACCAACCCCACCGGAACCGGCCAGCCAACGGTACGCATGCTCTAACCGTTAGCGGCCTCAAGCCGCCGCTGCCCGCTCCTGCACCTGCGTTCCGAGGGCGGCTACCACATCGTCGAGCAATTTTGCGAGCTCACCGGCCATCACGGCGAAATCGATATCGAATTGCTCCGCCTCGTCGAGCTCATCGCCCTCGGTGCTGTCCTTCGACATCTCCAGAAATTCCAGACGCTTGAGCTGCATCTTCTCATTCAGCACGAACGCAATCCGATCGTGCCAGGTGAGGCCGAGGCGGGTGGGGTACAGGCCCGCTGCGAGGTGCGCCTGAATTTCCTTCCCGTCCAGCGGATGATGCGAGTAACGAATGGTGGCCTTGGTCTGGTTGGCCGCGCGCAATTCGAGGTCCTGGTCGATCGTCAGCCGCAGAGGCGCTTCGCCGAGTTTCAACCAGACCGCCATTGACATCTGAGGCGAGCGCTCCGTTTCGATCAGTTGCACGGCCAGGCTACCCAGCGTGTCGCGCAGAGTCTCGATCAGCTCCTCCGCTTTCGCAGTGCCGGCCGCGTCCACGACGAGCCAGCCATTCGTGGGGTCGATCCAGGCACGTGTGACACGACGCCGGGTCAGAGCTTTGGCGCGCAACTCTTCGGTCACGCGCATTTTCAAATCGCGCATCTGCCGCCGTCCGACCGGAAACCCTTGCTCCTGCGCGAGCGCTTGGGCGCGCTCGGCCGTCACCTGCCGGATGATGGAGGCGGGAAGCAATTTCTGATTCACGCCCAGTGCGATCAGATGCTGCAGGTTCACGGTGTGAACCAGGCGCCCCGTACTCGACGGGGCGACCCAGCCGCGGCTGAGCATTTCGAACGGGCTGCAAGGCTGCAGTGTGCGCGTTGCAAGCTGCTGTTCCAGCTCAGCAGCCGAGATAGCCCAGTCAACTGGAAGGCGATAGACGACGAGATTCTTGAACCACATGAATGAGGCGCCGCAAAAAAGGCGCGCAGTATAGCCGGGGACGCCCAGTCACACAGCGCCTGCGGCAGCTCTGTCTCGAAGGCCTTGAATGCACTAGCAGCGTGTCGGGCTCGGCTGGGCTAGTCGGCCTGGGGAGCAGCCGGCAAAAGTCGCGCACACTGTGCGCTTCCCCCGGCCCTGGGTTGGCCCTCGCGGACCAAACCCGTGCGACGCATGCGTCGCACCCTTTTGCCGGCGGAAACGAAGGGGGGGCGCCTAGCCGCTTTGTCCGAAAAATGGCCGCAGGCCATTTTTCCAATGGACTAGATAATGTGCGAGCCGTGGTGAGTAAACAGGCCCAGCAGGCCGATCAGAATCAGGTACAGCGCCACGATGTAGTTCAGCAGGCGCGGCATCACGAGAATCAGGATACCCGCGACCAGCGCGATCAGGGGTCCGATTGAGAGGGTCAGGGTCATAAAATCTCCTTTTGCGTCGCAGCCTTAAATAAATTCTGCAGGCGTTCGCCTGCTTAAAATCCTTCGCAGAACCGCCGTATTCGCTCGCACCCGCCGTCGAGCGATACTGCATCGGTTGCAAAACATACCCGCACGAAGCCTGCAGTTTCGCGGCCGAACGCCGCACCGTCCAATACGCTGACACGCTGAGACTTGTACAGCGCCTGCATAAACTCATAGCCCGAGAGGCCCGTGCCGCGCACGTCCACCAACATGAACATTCCGGCTTCCGGGACCACCGTGCTGATTCGCGGGATGCCCGTAAGTCCCGCAACCATTCGCGCACGCCGCATGTCGCAGTACTCACGAATGCGGCGCTCGGCCGCGGGCGCGACTGACAAGGCAGTGATGACGGCTTCCTGGATGAATCCAGGTAAGCCGAAGAGCATGCACATCACGAGTGACTCTGCATGCACTGCCAACTCACGCGGCCCGACGAGCCAGCCCGCTCTCCACCCGGTCATTGCGTGCGATTTAGAAAGACTTCCCAGGGTGATCACTTGTTCGGGCAACTGTGCGGCGAGGCCAGGAACGTGACCTCCAGGTGCGAGGCCCGCATAGACCTCATCGCTGATCAGCCAAAGATCGTGCCGCTCAGCGAGCCTTGCGATCGTTACCAACTCCGATTCTTTGAGTATCACCCCACTTGGATTGTTCGGTGTCGCCCAGACGATGGCCCGCGTACGCTCCGTAACCAGAGATTCGAGGATGGCCAGATCAGGTCGGAAGTGACCGCTCGTGGGTGCTCGGACCATCCGCGCACCTGATGCCTGGAGGGTGGCCGGATATGTTGGATACATCGGGTCGAACGAGATGATCTCGTCGCCCTGCCCGGCAATACACATCGACGCAACGAACAGCGCGTTTTGTGCTCCCGACAGATACACGACGTTCTCGGCATGAGTGCTTTGACCGGTGCGCTGTGTGTGTGATGCGGCTATGGCCTCGCGTACCGTGCGTCGCCCGGGGGCAGGGCAGTAGTGCGTGTCGCCCGCTTGCAGGCGTTCGATAGCCTTGGCTACGACAGCTGGCGGTGTCTCGAGGTCCGGGTCGCCGACGCTGAGGATGATCACGTCTTCGCCGCGGTCGCGGGCAGCCAGGGCCGCATAGTGTGTCAACCATGCATCAGCGCCTTCGCCGCTGATGCGCTTTACCAAAGGCGAAAACTTCATTGTTAGTGGTTATGCGCTTGCGTGCTCAGGGGCTCGGGTTGCATATTTGAGCATAAATGAACGCCGAGCCCTGGTCTGTCGGACGATACATCGTTGCGCTGCTGGCAGCCAACGGCATCGACACAGTCTTTGGTATCCCGGGTGTACACAACCTGGAGCTGTATCGTGGAATCGCAGCCGCCGGACTGCGGCACATACTCGTGCGCCATGAGCAGAATGCAGGGTTTGCCGCGGATGGCTTCGCGCGCGTCAGCGGCAGGCCCGCGGCCGCATTCGTGATTTCGGGCCCCGGCCTGACCAATATCCTGACCGCTGCCGCACAGGCGAAGACCGACTCGGTCCCCATGCTGATCGTTGCCAGCACGCCGGTAGAGTCTTCGCTGGCGAAAGGGTGGGGCGTGCTGCACGAGCTCGATGATCAGCGAGCGATGGCTGCGGGCGTTGCCGGCACGGCTCGATCGGCACGTTCGGCAGAGGATGCGCGCGATCATCTGCGCGAAGCTTTCGCATCGTTTCAGCTTGGCCGGAAGCGGCCAGCGTACCTGGAAATCCCGCTCGACCTGCTCGCGCAAGCAACTGCGTTGCGGCCCGAGCGCTTTGCTCACGTAGGTGGAAGTCCGCAGCCGACGCTCGCGGTGATAGAACAAGCACGCGACTTGCTCGTCAGCGCACAGCGGCCAATGATCGTTGCCGGGGGTGGTGCCCGGGCCGCGGGTCCGCAGTTGCGCAAGTTGGTCGAGTTGCTGGACGCTTACCTGGTCACCACGGTTGCTGGAAAAGGCCTGCTGCCGGAAAGCCATCCTGCCAATCTTGGCGCCTCTTTGCAGTTTCGTGCGGCGCAGGAGTTGGTCGCCCGGGCCGATGTCGTGCTGGCGGTGGGAACCGAGCTGTCGGAAACCGACTTTTACTCGGGGACCCGTCTCGAGATGTCAGGGCGTCTGATCCGGATTGACATCGACGCAACCAAACTCGCGGATCACTACGCGGCTGATGTTGGGATCTGGGGAGACGCGGGCGCCAGTCTCGATGCATTGCTGCAGACCTTGGCAGGCCCGGGGCGGGCACGGTGGCGCAGTGAGCTGGGGCCCGCACCCGTTCATCGGGCTCGGATTGACGAGCAATTCAACGCCGGGGCCCGCACATGCGCCCGATTGCTCGGGGCAGTGCGCGCCGCCATTCCGGCTGACGCAGCTGTGTTTACTGACATGACACAGGTCGCGTATCTTGGAAACTATGCGTTCGCGGCGGACGCGCCCGGAAGGTGGTTCCACCCATCGGGTTACGGGACACTGGGCTATGCGCTACCTGCGGCCATTGGTGCGTTGGTTGCCGAGCCCAGCCAGCCCGTTCTGGCGCTGGCAGGTGATTTCGGATTCCAGTTCACGTCCCAGGAGCTGGCAACGGCGGTGGAGCTGCAGTTGAGCCTGCCTGTTGTCATTTGGAACAACAGTGCACTTGGTCAGATCCGCGATGACATGCTCGCGGCGGGAATTCCACCGACGGGCGTCGTGGGACACAACCCGGATTTTGTGGCATTGGCCCGCGCTTATGGGGCGCACGCCGAGCGCCCTCGCGGGCCCGCGGAGCTCACGGCAGCCATTCAATCTGCGCGGACGCGCCGCGGTCCCACAGTGTTGGAAGCGGTCGAGGCCACCTTCCGTTAGCGGCGAGCCGTCGCTCCGCGCGTTCGAACCTGCATCTCATGCATCTTGTAATCGATGACGAGCACGTCAAATGACCCGAGCACGTCCATGCCGATCATCAACGTAGGCTGGCGGTTCAGTTTCAGATGGTCGAACAGATACGTGTCAGCAAAGGTGACCCGCACTTGGCGCAATTTCAGAGTCCCGATTTCAATCGGTGGAGCTGCAATAGTATCGCCGTGCTGAAGTTCCAGGGTCACGCCAATGATGTCCTCGCCCACTGCGTCCGACGGAGGGTGCTTCATCAATGCCTCGCGCAGCGCGAGGTTGCCTACCGTTTGCTGCCCGCCGGTGTCGATGATCGCCAGCGTACGGATCGACCCGACACGCACCTCCGTTGACAGCAGCCCACGGGTGATCTTCAAGGGAACGATGCTGAAACCGGCGGCTGCGCGTTCCCGGTGAGAGCGGGAGATGACCAGCTTGTCCCGGCCGAAGTCGGCGAATATGCGCTTGTCCGGCAGACCCTCACGGCCCAGGACCCCTTCGGCGCCACCAAAGACATCCGCGACGATTGGCAGGATGCTGGGCTCGATCAATAAGTCACCGACTTCCATGCGATCGACATGGACGGCGGGAACGACGGCGGCACCCGTGACGCCGCGGACGAGAATGGGGTCGGTCTGCGCCGCGACTCCCAAGCTGTCCGCCACACGCGAAATGATGGCGGAGTGACTGGCGCCGGTATCGAGAACCAGGCGAAACGGTCCCTTGCCGTTGATCAGGACCGGAGCCCAGATGCGCCCGATTCGGTCACGCAATGTCGGGGCGACGTATTTGGGTTCGGGCGCTTCGACCAGCACTTCCGGGCTGGGCTCCTGGGCGGCAGGCGGGATGGCTCCGACGCCGGGGGGCGGCTCCGGCGTGGCCGGCCAGGCAACCGGCGTGCACAACAAGGCCGCACACGAAATCGCTCGAAACAAGAGGGGAGCAGCGCCCGACAGGCGGCGTATCGCGACCAGCGGAATTGAGATGGCCACGTACCCAGTGTACGCGCATTGCTGCTCAGGTTGTCAGTGGCCCTAACGTTTTGTGAGGCAGTGGTTGTTCCCAGGCCTCTTGAGGGGAATTTACAGCTTTGCGCGCCGGGCCGAGCTCAGCAGCTTGCCGAGCATCGAGTTGGGGGTTGCGTGCCCGGCGACCTGTCGGTAGGCACCTGCGGCCAGCTGCCGGAGGGGTCGCGGTGAAGATTGCTCACCCTCGCAGGCCACGAACTCTATCGGCTTCCAACGAAGTTTAGACGGGTCCCGGCCCGTGGACAGGTCGACGCCGGCCAATCCCTGTGCGATCGCCCACTGGATCGCTTCTGCGACCACCGTAGTCATGACACTGTGCTGTGCCCAGGCTGCCTGGTACCCCGAGTAGTAGAGATACAGATCGCTCCCCAGGACAAAACCCACGCGCGTGGCCACTATTTCCCCGCCGATCTCCAACTGAAAAACGCGCAACGCGCCGCGCTCGGCCATCCGCTGACCGTATTCGAGCAGGAAGTTCCGGGCGGTCTGCCGCGCAAAGACATTGGCGTGAAAGGGCAGGTTGGGGGCGCGCGAGCGTTCCTCATGAAGAGCGAAGAACGTCTCGAGCGCGGCCCGGGACTCGCCAGGCTCGGCGATCACCCGGAACACGTACTCGTGGCCGGCGCGCTTGAGCGAGTTGTAGCACTTGCGCAATGCCTCTTTCATGTTTCGGGAGAGGCGCGATTTGAATTCCTCCCAGGTACCCGTCAGCGGCAGGTAGTAGTTCGGTATCTCGCGGCCCCATTGGATCTTGCCCGCTCTTGCGAGCAACTCGCGGGAGGGGCCGTCCGCCGGAATGCCGCCCCACTGCAGCCAGTCCCAGCGATTGGCCGTTGCCAGGAAGTAATCACTGAGCGTAGCCAGGACCTGCGGCAGATCATCGGGTCGGGAAATCACACTGCGCAGCTCGGTGACGTTCTCGTCCGCTCCGAGCAGCTGCAGGGCGCGCACTCTCAGGGGACCAACTGCCGGGCGCGTCGTCAGCATCATGGGCGCGATCGCAACTAACGTGTCGAATTCATTCCTGACGGCATGAACGAACAGTTCATCCCGGACCCACAGGGTGTTCGCGCAGAAATGCTTCCACCACAGGGAGTTCCACAGAGGAGAGGTGAATGGAGTGCGCGGCCGCAGGGTCTGTTCCAGCCTCTCCCACTCCGGCCCGAGCTTCTCTATCGCGCCGTGACCTGCCGTTCGCTCAACGTGCAACATTTATTTTCTGTGTGTAGCAGCTTAGCAGCTTGCGCCTGCCTTGCTGGGCTGTCCATACCGCTGGACCGACGGCGGCTCGCCAATCGCGATTGCAGCGTCTTAAATGGGGGCGCTAGGATGCTACTCATGACGCTGTCACGGAGGGCATTTGGCAAGTTGGTCACGGGTGCGGCCGCTGCGCTGTCCGTCGGATCGCTGCCATTACTCATTCCTGTCCGCCTGCTGGGCGCAGGGGCGCCCAGCAACCGGTTGCGCGTCGCGCAGATCGGATGTGGGCGAATTGCCCAGGTGCACGACGTACCGGCGGTCCTGAAGTCCGGTTTGGCCGACTACGTGGCGGTCTGCGACCTCGATTCGAGGCGCATGGCCGATAGCAAAGAGCAGGTGGCCGCCTTTTACCGGCAATCCGGGCGGCCCGGACCTCGGATTCAGACCTTTTCCGACTACCGGGAATTGCTGAGTCAGCCGGACCTGGATGCCGTCGTCGTCAGCACGCCGGATCACTGGCACGCGCAAGTCGCCGCTGCCGCTGTCCTGGCGGGCAAGGACGTGTACCTGCAGAAACCCTTCACGATGACCATCGGTGAGGGAATTCTTCTACGCGACCTCATCGCCAAGACCGGGCGGATAGTCCAGGTTGGCAGTCAGCAGCGCTCGACTACGCAGTTTCGCTTCGCTTGCGAGCTGGTCAGATCCGGGCGTATTGGCGCCGTCCGGCGGGTCGAGATCGGTCTGCCGATCGATCCCACTCAGGCCGATGATCCTCGCCAACCGGTCCCCGCGACCCTGCAATACGATCCGTGGCTCGGTTGCACGCCGGAGGTCTACTACACAGAGCAGCGGGTACATCCGCAGCACGGGTACGGTCGGCCGGGCTGGCTGCGCAACGAGTCTTATTGCCTGGGAATGATCACGGGGTGGGGATCCCACCATTACGACACCATGCATTGGGCATTGGGTACGGAGCTCAGCGGCCCCGGGCGGATTGAGGCGCGGGCCGAGTTCCCGGGCAATAAGATCTGGAATGTTCATGGGGCCTACGAGGTCGAGCTGACCTATCCGGGCGGCGTCAAGGTGAGCGTCTCGGACAAGCATCCGAACGGTCTGAAGTTCATCGGGGATGCGGATTGGATCTGGGTCACGCGCGAGGGCCAGGCTACGGCTTCCGATCCGAGCTCAAACGGGACCGCATTGCCGCCTCTGGCCGCCAGTGACGCTCGCCTGCTGGCGCCAGATGGCTTGAACGTACAACTGCCACGCAGCGACGAGCATCATAAAAACTGGCTCGAGTGCGTGCGCACGCGCCGCGAGCCGATCGCGCCGGCGCGCATAGCTCACCGCAGCAGCTCAGCATGCATTGCAAGTTGGATTGCCATGAAGCTCGGACGCCCCGTAACCTGGGATCCGACGCTCGAGCGGTTTGTCAACGACACTCAGGCCGATGGCCTGCTGGCTCGCCACGAGCGCGCTCCGTACGGGATTCAGCACCTGCTGAAAGTTTGATCTCGTCCTACGTCTCGTCAGCAGGTTGATCAGGCCAGCGACCTTACGATGTCCATGAAGGTCGTGGGGTCGGTCACCAGCACGAATGCAAGTCCGGTGAGCGCGCCGAAGATGTGTGCGTCGTGATTGATCTGCCCCCGGTTCGTGCGTGACGAGTACCAGCTGAAGGCGAGATATCCAACTGCGAACAACGGTGCGGGAATGGGCACCGGTAGGGGCAGTATGTACAGCGACTGCCGCGGGAAATATACGATCGACGCGAATAACACACCCAGGATCGCGCCGCTTGCCCCTAAGGATGCGTACGCCGGATCGTCACGATGTTTGTAGCAGGTTCCGATACCGCTGATCAGCAGCGCGCTGAAGTACAAGGCTACGAACCTGAATGAACCGATCACCCGTTCCAGCCGGAAGCCGAACGAATAAAACGTAATCAGGTTGAACACCATGTGGCCGACGTTGGCGTGTACGAAACCGCTGGTCAACAGGCCCGCATAGCCGGAGCTTCTGGCCACGAGGTATGGACGCAGCAGCGAGCGCTCGATGACCTTCGGTGAAGCAAGGCCGATAACGCTTACAATAATGGTCACTACGAGAATCGCGAGCGCCGCCATGTTATTGCCGGACGAAACCGAACTCGGCGGCGCTCTCCGTCACTACATGCCAGAAACTGCCGGCATAACTGCGGGGTGCTGCAATCTCGAATACAGGCAGACCGTCGGCGCCGTCTGTCACACGCCAGAGCGTAATAGGGATGTGCGACGCGCTCGTCGTGGCTGCCGAGCCGGCGTCGAAAACGCGAGCGTGCAAATCGAGAGGTACGAGCTTTGCCAATGCGTCCCGGACACGGGGGCCGGTCAGCCGCAGTACTGCGTAACCGCCGGTCTGGTCAGATACCGCTGCCAGGTCGTCGACGGCCTCACGAAGGGATGAGCTGAATCCGCCCGCGCCATCCGCGGCGATCACAAGCCAGGTCTCAACTCCGACTCCAACAAACGCAAATCCGTTCGCTGCGACGCGCCTCGGTTGCAGCGGAAGCTCAATGCCATACCGCTCGCGAATGCGCGACCTGAGCGGTCCCAGGCGGTCCTTTCGAGCGACGAGGCGCGCGATGGCGCGCCCATCCCAATCTGAAGCCACAACCCCGCTCATGCTTTGAGACGCTTTCCTTCCGGATCGACAAATACGGGATGGACAATATCAGCTTGCAGGTCACTCTTGCGCAGTGGATCGTACACTCTCATCCGTTCACCGATGCGAGTCCGTCCGCGCGTAAGCAGGGCAAGGCCGATCCATTGTCCCAGCGTGGGCGAGAAGGCCGCCGAAGTGACGTACCCCTCGTCATTCTCAAGCGTGGGGTCCGCGCGCAGCTGTAACAAATGCGCCCCGCCATTCAGGCGCGCCCACGCATCGACGGGCTTCACACCTACGAGTACGGCCCGGCCCTCGTCTGTCAGTGCGGGCCGTTGCGACAGCACCCGGCCAATGAAGTCCCTGGCGAGCGCGCCTGGCGCGGTCGCGTGGCCGGACATCATGCGCCCGAGCCCGAGATCGGCCGCAGTAGTTGTCCCGTTGAGCTCATTACCTGCCACGTGGCCTTTTTCGATGCGCATGACGCCCAGAGCCTCGAGGCCGTACGGAACGATGCCGAACGCTTCTCCCGCGGTCATGATGGCGCGAATGGCAGCATCGCCGTGGCAAGCCGGAACTGCGAGCTCGTATGCCAGCTCGCCCGAGAAGGAGATTCGGAAGAGTCGCGCGGTCGCGCCAGCCCACTCGAATTCCGCGCAAGCAAGATAAGGGAAGGCGGCGTTGGACACATCGACTGCATTCTGCAGCAGCCGCTCCAATACGTGGCGCGCCTCCGGCCCGGCAATGGAATATTGGGACCACTGCTCAGTCACGGAAGCCAGCTGCACGTCGAGGTCCGGCCAGAGCACCTGTCGGGCGTGCTCCAAATGCTGCATTACCTCGCCGGCATTGACGGTCGTGGTGGACATGACATACCGGTCGCGCGCCAGTCGCGCGGTTGTACCATCGTCCATCACGAAGCCGTCCTCGCGCAGCATCACGCCGTAGCGTGCCTTACCGATAGGAAGCGTCGAGAACGTGTTGATGTAAACGCGGTCGAGAAACGTAGCGGCATCCGATCCCTGGATGTCGATCTTGCCCAGAGTCGATACATCACACACACCCACTCGCGAGCGGACAGCGTTTACTTCGCGCGCGACGGTGTCGAGCCAATTGCCTTCGCCTGGAGCGGCGAACCATTGCGCGCGCAGCCAATCACCGGTCTCCACAAAGGTAGCGCCGCGCTCTACAGCCCAGGCATGCCCCGCCGTGAGCCGCGTGGGTCTGTAATGTTTTCCACGGTGAGGTCCCGCCAACGCTGCGATCGCGACTGGCGTGTAAGGGGGACGGAAGGTGGTAGTGCCCAATTCCGGTATGGCGCGTTCAGTGAGTGCCGCCATGATGGCATGACCATTCAAACTGGAGGTCTTGCCCTGGTCGGTCGCCATGCCCAGTGTCGTATATCGTTTCAACAACTCGAGGGAGCGAAAGCCCTCGCGCGCGGCAAGTGCCACGTCCTCAGTGGTGACATCGTTCTGGAAATCGACGAATGCCTTCGTGCGGCGACGCGATCCAGGTGGATCTACGTACCACAGCGGCATGACGCCGGTGGCCTCGTCATCGGATTTCCAGTTCACCTTCGCCGCGCGTTGCAAGCCGAGCGCTTGCGCCGCGTCCGCCCCCGCCGCAAAGCCGGTCCTGAGGGCATCGGACAGGGAAAACGCGCCGGTAGCCGCGCCTGCGGCTGTCATTCCTCGGGGTAAGTCCCCTGGTACAAACGCCGCAATGTCATCCGACCATTTTGGACGGCCGCCCAAGTGGGTGGACAGATTGATCGTTGGATTCCAACCGCCCGCTACGGCAAGTGTATCGGCGTGCAGGTGGGTCAGGCGGCCATCCAGGTCACGAACCGTAATTCGTCGTAACCCACGCGCGCCACGCACGTTTACAACCTTCGCTCCAAACCAGGTACGTGCATCGACAGATTTGGACCGATCAGTCAGCGCGGGCGGCACGTCCTTACGCGCATCGATGATTCCTGCAACCGAGACACCGGCTTTGGCAAGATCCAAAGCTGTTTTCCACCCGTCATCGCTCGTCGTAAAGACGGCGATCCGGTGTCCGGGCGAAACGCCGAAGCGATTTACGTAAGTGCGGACCGCGGATGCCATCATTACGCCGGGCGCATCGTTTGAGTCGAAAGCAACAGTGCGCTCCACGGCACCAGCGGCCAACACGCTTCGTTTGGCGACGATCCTCCAAAGGCGCTGGCGCGGCTGATGCGCGGAGGGCACCGCAAGATGGTCCGACACTCGCTCGAGAGCGCCAAAGGTTCGCGTCCCGGGTGTGCTGCCCGACGCAGGGCCACCGTCGTACGTGCCGAACACAGTTGTGCGCCGAAGGATACGGACGTCTGGCATCGATGTGAGCTCGGCCTCCACCTGCCGCGCCCAGGCTGAGCCACCGATACCGTCTATCTCGTGCCGCTCGCTGTTCAACCGTCCACCCAGCAGGAAATCCTCATCACAAATGACTACGCGCGCGCCACTTCGTGCCGCGCTCAAACCCGCAGCCAGCCCGGCGGGGCCCGCCCCGATGACGAGCACATCGCAGAACAGGTGCGCCTTCTCGTAACTGTCCGGATCGGCATCCTTGCTGGCACGACCCAGGCCGGCAGCACGCCGGATCGCCGGCTCGTAGAGCTTTTCCCACCAGGCTGGTGGCCACATGAACGTCTTGTAGTAAAAGCCAGCCACGAGCAGGGGGGAGAACAGCGAGCTGAGTGCGCCAATGTCGCAGGCGAGTGACGGCCAGCGGTTCTGGCTGTACGCCTCGCAGCCATCAAACAGCTCCGCGACCGTTGCCCGGGTGTTAGGTTCACGGCGCGCTCCGATCCGCAGCTCGAGCAGTGCATTGGGTTCCTCGGAACCGGCAGTCAGAATTCCGCGCGGCCGATGATATTTGAACGAACGGCCGATCAACCTCACGCCGGCCGCGAGGAGGGCGGAGGCGAGCGTATCGCCAGCCAGGCCTGTGTAGCCTCGGCCATCAAATTTGAACGACAGGCGCTGGGTTCGATCGATCAGTCCGCCGGTGTCGAGTCTGTGCGGCCGGCCCTTACTCAACTCGGATCCCTGCTTGCCGTCGTCTCCGTGCCGGTGTTGGGCTCGCCGCGTGCGAACTGGACGGCGAGAATCTCGTGGGTGAGTGTGTCGCGAGTGACGCGCAGCCAGCTCCGGCAGCCGCAGGTGTGATACCAGAGCTCGTCGTGAGGGCCGGCCGGATTGTCACGCAGGTAGACCGCTTCGAAGAAGCGTGCGGCCGCATCCGGCGCATTCGGATCCGGACGCTTGAATTGCGCATCGCCCAGGTAGGCGAACTCATTTGCATCACGCTCTCCGCAAAACGGACACCGGATTCGCATGGCTGGACCTCAGTGCAAGTTGGGCTGGGCGCCCGCGCCTTTTTCGTCGATCAGCTGACCGGTGGCGAAGCGGTCCAGGCGATAGCCACGGGCCACCGGATAGGCGGCGTCGCGCGCCAGCAGATGGGCGAAACACCAACCCGAGGCCGGGGTCGCTTTGAAACCGCCATAGCACCACCCGGCATTCAAATACAGACCCTCCAGGGGAGTGCGGTCAATGATGGGCGAGCCGTCCATGGTCATGTCCATGATGCCTCCCCAGGAGCGAAGCATCCGGACGCGACCGATCGACGGCATCACGGCCATCCCAGCTTCGCAAACGTGCTCGACTGTCGGCAGATTCCCCCGCTGCGCGTATGAGTTATAGCCATCGATATCGCCGCCAAAAACCAGCCCACCCTTGTCGGACTGGCTGATGTAAAAGTGGCCCGCGCCGGTGGTCACGACGCAATCGATGAATGGCTTGATACCTTCCGACACGAATGCCTGCAGCACGTGACTTTCTATCGGCAGCCGCAAGCCAGCCATGCGTGCCACGCGCGAAGTGCTACCGGCGACGGCCACGCCGACCTTGTCGGCGCGAATCGCTCCCCGCGATGTCTCGACACCGACGATCCGCTCGCCTTCGCGCAGGAAACCGGTCACCTCGCAATTCTGAATGATGTCGACGCCCAGGTCGCTTGCGGCGCGCGCATAGCCCCAGACGACAGCGTCATGGCGCGCGGTACCGCCCCGCCGCTGCAACAGGCCGCCGAGAACCGGGAAGCGGCCATTTTCAAGGTCGATGAAGGGCAGCATCCGGCGGACACCTTGCCGATCGAGGAGCTCGGCATCGACTCCGTGCATGAGCATCGCGTTGCCGCGCCGGGCATAGGCATCCCGCTGCGCATCGGAGTGATATAGATTCAACACTCCGCGTTGACTCACCATGATGTTGTAGTTGAGATCCTGTTCCAGCCCTTCCCAGAGCTTCATCGACCATTCGTAGAATGGATTGTTGCCGGCCAGCAGATAGTTCGAGCGGATGATGGTCGTGTTGCGGCCGGCGTTGCCCGAGCCGATCCAGCGTTTCTCCAGCACGGCCACATTGGTAATACCGTGAACCTTTGCGAGGTAATACGCCGTGGCAAGCCCATGTCCACCACCGCCAACAATGACGACGTCGTAGCCCTGTTTGGGGGCAGCATCGCGCCAAGCCGGCGTCCATCCGCGGTGACTCGACAAGGTCTGTCGCAAAAGAGAGAAGATGGAGTAACGCATTTACCGCGAATGGTAGGGTGTTGTGCGTTGCACGTCGAGTCCAAGGTGTAGCCGCGGTGTCGTTAGTTCTGCTAAATGTCCCTAACTCCCGCCAGCGATGCGCTCTCAGCCGCGCTTGGCAGGGCGCTGCGCATGCAGCCCGTGGCGCGTGATCATCGGCTGAGCGTGTGTCCGCCACGTATCCGATCCCGAGGCGAGCGCTAACATCAGGCAGTCGGTCAGGTCTCGCTGTGCCACTGGCTTCAACAGGTAGCCCGCGAAGCCGATATCGGCAAACTGCTGGCCTTCGCCGCGCTGTCCGGACGAAGTCAGAAGTATGAGGCGCGTGGAATCGAGGGTGTCGTCATCGAGTATGATGCGGCCGAGCTGCGCACCGTCGCAGTCCGGCATCTGTTGATCGAGCAGTACCGCATCGAAGGGCCGTCCGACCGCGGCCGCATGCCGCATCAACATGAGCGCCTCACCCGCCGACCCGGCCGAGACCGGATCAACGCCACTGAGCAGAAGCTGTCCCATCAGCACTTTGCGGTTGGTGCCGTTGTCGTCCACCATGAGCACCCGCTGTCCTTTGAGGGCGGGTGGAGGCGCAGTAAGTGCAGTGGGAGCCTGCGTTGCAGGGCCGAACCAGGCGGTGAACCAGAACGTCGAACCCACACCACGCGCGCTCTCGACGCCCGTCTCGCCGCCCATGAGTTCGGCCAGCCGGCGGACGATAGCCAGGCCCAGTCCCGTACCGCCCATGCCACGCGTCGCGGCAGGGTCCACCTGTGTGAACGGTTTGAACAAGTCATTCAGGCGCTCGGCGGCAATGCCGATGCCGGTGTCGCGCACCTCGCAACGGACATGCGTGCCGCGCGAGCTCGTTTCGAGAACCTTGATTTGCAGCGCAACCTCGCCCTGGCGGGTGAACTTGACTGCGTTGCAGGCGAGATTCAACAAAATCTGACGAACGCGGCCGGCATCCGCCTGGACCATTGTGGGTAGCAGAGGATCGATCTGGACGGTGACTTCCAGACCCTTGGCATGCGCCTGGATGGATGCGAGACGAGCCACGTCCTCGAAGGTATCGCGCAGGTCCACATCGAGCTGATCCAACTGCAGCTGACCGGCTTCCACCTTGGAAAAATCCAGAATGTCATTGATCAACGTGAGCAGGGCATTGCCGTTGTCGCGAATGTCTTGCGCATAGTGACGTTGCATGGAGTCCAGGGGCGTGTCCAACAGCAGCTCGGACATGCCGATGACTGCGTTCATGGGCGTACGCAGCTCGTGACTGATGTTGGCGAGAAACTCGGTCTTCGCGTGATTGCCGGCTTCGGCGGCAATCTTGGCTTGCTCGCGTTCGGTCTCGGCGAGCTTGCTGGCGGTGAGATCCCGGACGAAGGCGGCGTAGATGAAGTGCGTACCCACCCAGATCGCCGAGAGTGTCATTTCCACGGGAAACTCGTACCCGTCGCGATGAAGCGCAACCAGCTCAAATCTCTGCGCGACGGCATTGGCCTGGGGAGCCCGGAATATTTCGCGCAGCCGCCGGGTGCCGTCAGTCTCGCGCTCGAAGGCGATCATCGAGCCGATCCGCTGGCCGATAGCCTCGTACCGCTGCCAGCCGAACGTCTCGGCGGCGCGCCTGTTCCACTGCGTGAGAACCCCGTCCGGATCGATTTCCAGGAATGCATCAAGAGTGGCCTGCACGATCAGGGCGAAGCGCTGTTCGCTGTCCTGCAGCGCGACGGATTGGTAGGAGAACTTCCGATCGACCGTCGCGCTGAGAAACACCAGCCCGAGGACGATGAGAGCGACCGCTGCGATGCCAATGACACCTAAGTTGGAGATACCGACTGCGTGGGTCAGATCGACCTTTGCGGGCGGCATTTCCACAAAGGTCACGGCTGCCATGCCCACGTAGTGCATGATTGGAATTGCGGCGCCCATGGTCACGGCCGTGGCCACCTTGTACCAACTCCAGCCGGTGCCGCCGCGGAACCCGTAAGCCATCTGCAGTGCTGCGAAAGCGATCACGATCGCCAGAAAGATGGACAGCTCCACCAACTCGCGGACGTAGTGACACATGGCCGGCAGCCGCATCGCCTCCATGCCGATATAGTGCATTGCGGCAATTCCACCGCCCATGAAGAGCGAGCCCACGATTGCCTGTGGCACCGTCATGGTCTCGCGGCTGACCACGAACAGCGCCACCCAGGAAGCGCCGATCGCCGCGAGCAGTGATAACAACACCGTCGGCCAGTCATACAGCACCCAGACCGGCAGTTGAAAAGCGAGCATGCCGATGTAATGCATCGACCAGATGCCCACTCCCATCGCGGCGGCACCGCCGGTCAACCACCAGAAACGCGCCGCGCCACGCGCCCAGGTTACGCGGCCCGCGAGGTCCAGCGCGGCGCCTGCGGCCAGTATGGCGATGAGTACGGAGACGAGGATGAGTCGCGGGTCGTAGGTGCCGATCAGAAGGGTGGGCACAGTATCCATGTTGTGCAACCTGCGAAAAGCGGCTACCGCGATGACCGGGATACTAACACGAGTGTAGCGGTTTTAGCGTTGCGCGCTGCGTAAGGTCTGTTGTCCTGCAACAAGGCGGGCGCCGGCCGCGCTTAGAATGGCATTTCCACCTGCCGGCCATCGCCGATGACCACGTCGAAGTCGAGGCCGAGTGTCGCCAGCACGGGCTCCGCTACCGGTCTGATCTGCTTTGCGACGTAGTGCTCGCGATCGAGCGGATGTTGGATATTGTCCAGCGGCTCGGGGCCGCCAGTCGTCATGACGTACTCGATCGATTTCCTGGTGGGTGAGTCTGCAGTTGTGGGGGCGGATTTGCGGGCCGCAGCTACGTGTGGTGGTGTAGTGGCCGTGTAGGCATCTGCGTCCTTTCTGAGGTTCTTACGGTAGACGAGCAGGTTGTCCAGCGCGCCGTCACGGACCGTCCTCACGATGTCGGCGAGGTAGACCTCTACCGGTTGGTCGGTGAACAACCGTTGATACAGCTCACGCTGCACCTGCTTGGCAAGCGCGGTCCAGTCGCGGCGGACGACCTCCATGCCGACGAACTCCACGTGCGATTGGCTGCCGGTGTGTAGTAGTCCTGCATAACGTTTGCTCGCTCCGCGGGTGCTGTGCCGGGCCTGGGGCAGTATCAGCCGCAGATAGGTTTTCTCGAACTCGAGCTCCAGGCGGCTGCGTACGCCCCAGCGCTCGCTGATGTAGCTCGCGAGCTGCTCATTGAGTGTGGCGGCAAGTTGCATTCCTTGCCCGGTCACATCCGGCTCCTGGCGGCCGGAGCCGACGAACAGACTGTCCGTATCGCCGTAGAGCACCTGGAAGCCGGCTCGTTCGAACCACCGTTTCGACCATAAGAGGATTTCCTTGCCCGTACCGGTGATCGAGTTCGCGAGCGCCGGGTTATAGAAGCGGCAAGCGCTCGTGCCGAGCACTCCATAGAAGGAGTTCATCAGAATCTTGATGGCGTTTGCGGCAACCTTGTCACCGGCCTTGGCCGCCGCCTCGCGGCGCGGGAAGAGCTCATCGAGCAGCCCGGGCAGGATTGCCGGCGCGCGCTGGAATGACCCGCCGGGAGTCTCGATCAGATCATCGCCCGCCGTCGCAGCCGGGACGTAGGACAGCGGGTCGATGTTGAATGTACGGATGATGTTGGGATACAGACTCTTGAAATCGAACACCCAGACATTGCGATGCAGGCCCGTGACAGACTCGAGTACGTGTCCGCCCTGCTGCGCTTCCTGCTTCGCAGGGCGGTCCGGGGCAGCCGTCCTGGCTGCCCGCTCGCCGTATACGGCGAGCCCCTGCTGCGCTTCCTGCACGCGTGAATCGTCCGACCTCACGGTCGGGGCGACGATGTTGCGCTTCTCCAGCTCGGTCAGGTACACGAAGTCGAACGACGCGATGCTTGCCGCGACCCGGTCGGGAGTCATTCCGGCCAACTGGCTACGGGCGAATGCGAGTCTGATCAGGTCGAGCTTCTCGACGATGTCATAAGGCAGCCGCGCGTCAGTGCGCGCATAGAGCGCAAAGGCATCCAGATCATGACGATAGTTGTGGATGATCTCGGCGAGCCGGTCGCGGGCGTCCGACTTGATTGCCTTGCCTTCTCCCAGAACCTCACGCGCAACGGCATCCAGGGAGTAGTCCTCCATCCGAACGAACGCCCCGCGCAGGAGGTCGATTCCATCGAGCACCAGCCGCCCGGGGATCGTGGCCTGCCCGCTGCCGAAATAACCTTCGGCGCGGCGGATGCGGATTTCGCCGCTGTCGCGGCCGAGAGTAAAAGGATGCCGCAACCGCTTTGCGATCCGCTGCAAGACCGTCAAGTCGAAGTCGATCGTATTCCAGCCTGTGAGCACGTCAGGATCGAACTCGCGTATCCGGTCGCAGAAAGCAGTTAGTGCTGCGCGCTCGTCGGCGCAGCGGGTTGCTTTCGGCGGCATTGCGCGGCCAATGCCGTCGACGATCAGAACCTCGTCGAGATTGGTTCCGTAGAGCGAGATTGCCAGCAGGCGCTCGGCCTTCGCATCGGTTTCGATGTCGAAGGACAACACCCGCGGCTCGACTTTCAGTTGCGCCGGGCGCAACACAGGATTATCGAATGCCACCGTCACGCGCGCATCGGTGGGCACTGCCGTGCCCTCGATCTCGCAGGCTCCCTTGATACCTCGCTCGATGAGGTACCGGATCGGAAAGCGCACATCGGCCTCGAAAGTATCGATTCCGCTGGCATGCAGACGATCGCGCATGGCCGGGACGTCCGCGGGTATGGCAACCCCGATCAGCGCGACCGGCGATCCATCGAAGGCGTGCTTTGCGGTCGGCCGTGGTTCATTCGCTCCGACATTGAGGGCTCTGGCGCAATCGGCGGCGCGAATATAGAAGTGCGGTTGCTGCCGATCATCGCGCACGAGAAACGTGCCGCCCTCCGCTAATCGGCCGTAAAGGTGCACGACGGGCGCTCGCCGGCCACCCGGTTGGGTGACGACGCGATAACTGGCCTGGAGAATGACACCCCGGGTCTTGATCAACGGTCCTTCAGCCTGGCGAACGGGTTTCATGTCCGAGGTGGGGGCGCCGCTCACTCGGCCCGCGCCAGGGCGGGGCATCCAAATTTTGATCGTAGACGAATTGTTCCTGCATGGCCATGGGCACACTGGCGCGCAGGGTCTGAGGCCACTGCGGATAGTGGTATTCTCATCCTGATGGGAATGCCCGAAGGAGGCAGAAGATGAAATCGATCCGCAGGATCCTGGCAATGATCACGATGCTGGCGATCGCCAGTGTGGCCTCAGCTAACAAGTACATTGATACCGTCGCGCTGTTCAAGAGTGCGGGTGAGAGCGCTTCGTTCTTCGGCAGTTGCTATGGATATGCGGTATTTCCAACCATCGGGAAGGGTGGCCTGATCGTGGGCGCAGCGCACGGCAAGGGTCACGTGTACGAGAAGGGCAAGTACATCGGCAACACTTCGGTAACCCAGCTCAGCGTTGGTTTTCAGGCTGGCGGGCAGGCATACAGCCAGATCATCTTCTTCGAAGACAAGCGTGCTCTGGAAGAATTCACCAACGGCAATTTTGAGTTCGAGGCCGGCGTGAGCGCGGTTGCCATTACGGCGGCGGCGAGTGGCACGGCGGGGACTAGTGGCGCCAGTGCGACGGCCAGTGGTAACAAGAAGGATGCGACGACGGTGGGCGGCTCTTATTACAAGGGACTGGCGGTGTTCACGATTGTGAAAGGCGGCGCCATGTACCAGGCCACCGTGGCGGGACAGAAGTTTACATTCGACCCAGCCCCGAAGGACAAGACAGCCGCGGAGTAGGCGCGCGCCGGTGTGCGCACCGGCGTCACGTCATGGGGCTGGTTGTCCTACCTGCGCGGAAAGAGCCGTGGGTGTGATCGGTGGTAGCAGTGTTGCGAGTCTTGGTGGCGCTGCATCGCGCACCCAGGCGAACGCGACGATGTGCTCGACGATCCGCTGCACGTACCCGCGCGTCTCTCCGTACGGGATATTTTCGATCCAAACGTCAGCATCCATCGGGCGGGGCGGCAGCCAACGCGCCACTGGTATTGCGCCTGCGTTGTAGGCCGCCAGACTCAACCCGAGCTGACCGTACTTATCCAGCAGGTCTCGCAGATGCGCGGCCCCTCGCTGTACGTCCATCGGGGGATCAAAGGTGCCATCCTTTTGCGGGGGTGGCAGGTGCCACCGTTTGGCAACTGCCATCGCGGTCTGGGGCTGCATCTGCATGAGTCCGCGCGCTCCCGCGCGAGAAACAGCATCGTCCCGAAACAGACTCTCCTGCCGCATTACCGCGAGAATCCAATCTGACGGTAATTGCGTTAGTTTGCTGGCGTCCGCAATCGCGGACGCATACGGGCGTGGGTAGCGCAGCCGGACATCGTCGAATTCGCCCACCTGTGCCAGAGTCGTAATGGACTGAGCGTACCAACCCCACCGCGCCGCCAAATGAGCAGCCTGCAATTTCGTGGCACTATCGGCCCCGCTCAACGCCGTCGCCCACTCCAGGCCCGCATCGTCGTCCAGGTTGCAGTCAAAAAGTGCCCGCGCCCGGATTAAACCCGGTTGCGCAGCAAGAGTGTTCTGCACCGCCTTGTCGTCGAGAGACGCCTTTGCGTTCAGCACGTAACTGCGGTGCAGGTGGTCAGCGGCCAAGTACCCGTAGAAGTCCCTCAGACTCGCGAGTTCGCCATAAAGAGGAGCGGCTGCTTCACTTCCCGAGGTGGCCTCTACTGAGCGGGCACGCCAATAGCGCCATCGCGGTTGTGAGGAGAGGGTGGGAGGCATCTCATCTATCCAGGCGAGCGCCTTCGCATAGTCGCTAGCCCACAGCGCCGCGCGAACCCGCCACTCGCGGACGTCGTTGTCGACAGAACTTTCGGGTAACTGAGAAAAGGCGCCCACTGCGGCCGGGTCTCGTCCGTAAGCCGCGCCGAGGGCAGCAATACGTTGAAGCTGCACTTGCATGGCCGGGGTCATATCGGGTCGGCTCAGCAATTTCGGCAACAATGCCAAGGCGGAGGATGAGTCAGCCCGCGCAAGGTGATCGAATCCCGCGGCTAATGCCATGGGTTCGACGGATAGCGACGGGTCGGTTGCCAGGGTGTTCAACGCCGTCTTGGATGCATCCAACAACTGCGCCCACTGCAGGAGCGGCGCGGCTTTCTCGGCCGGGACATCTAGTGCGAATTCACGAGCGAGCCGCGGGTTATCAGCGATAAGTGCAGCGCGCGTTCGGCTCTCTGCCAAGGCAGGGGTCAGCAAACCTTGTTGTCGCAGCCAGCTGAATGCCGGCTCACACTCGGAAGGCTGCTTTTGCGGCAGGCTCCAGCGTGCCAGGGCCTCTGCAGCGAGCCCCTTGGTGTCACCGGTCGCCAATCGACCTTGAAGACGGTCGCAAATCAGAGACGGGCTGGTCACATCCCCCGCGCGTGGCAGAAACCAATCCCAGCGGGCACGATTTGCGAGGCTGGTCAGCCAATCGGTGCGTAAGTTGCGCGCTACGGGCTGACCCGTATGCGCTTGCAGGAATGTGTCAATCGCAACGTCGAGGTCGTCGCTGGGCCTCAGCTCGAGATCGCGGCGGAATCTCGCTGCAACCAGGTAGTCGTAAATGACGTAGGCCTGAAGTGCACGTGAGTCAGGCTGTTCGGGAGTTCGTTGACGGACGCGCTGCATGGCGGCCATAAATTCCGCGCGCACCGGCTCCTCGCTGGGGACCGCAGCGTGGCAAGTAG
The DNA here is from genome assembly GCA_045810105.1 of Steroidobacteraceae bacterium. GTDB lineage: Bacteria > Pseudomonadota > Gammaproteobacteria > Steroidobacterales > Steroidobacteraceae > 13-2-20CM-66-19. The sequence continues at coordinate 243,978 of JBJMWM010000002.1, forward strand.
CAAAGACGGATAGTAGGACGAACAGCCGGCAACAGGTCGATAAAAGGAACGGTTTCAACATCGGCCATAGTGTACGTGGCCCTCGTACGAGGGCCAAGGCAATGGCCGCACGGCGCTACCGGACGCCCGTCGGTGGCGCTACGGGACGCCCGACAGCCGCTAGCCAGGGGTGGCGCCCTCCTGCGACCGGGCGCGCCGCCCCTCCGGAAGGTCTAGTGGCGGTCCCGGTCTATCCGGTCTTCCCGCTCCGCTTCCACTTCGGCGTCCTTGACGGAACCCTTGATCTTCTCGGTCGCGTCGCCGACCTTGGCCTGGGCAGCGCCGACATTCTTCTTGAGCGTGCCCTTGGCTTCCTGCGTGCGGTTGCGGGTGGCTCGACCGGTGACTTCCTGCACCTTCCCCGCGCCTTCCTTCAGGCGTCCCCCGACCTGGTCTTTGTTGATGCCCACGTTTACCTCCAACAGCTGACACTGCACGGTCCGCAACTGTGGGTAGCATACGGGCGCCTGGTCATTGCAAATGTAAGACTGCGGCGCAGAGCCCTGTAGGAGGGCAGCGGGTCTTCAGGCCCAGATCTGCAGAACGTGGTCGAACGGCGCCTGACCGTTCAGGAGGTCCACCGGCTGCTCAGGGAAGCCGTGCGCCTATATGCAAGGTTGCCTCATCGAAAGTCCGCCGCAGCGTCTGCGCCGCAGCGGCCAACGCGGGCATGGCCGCGGTCATCGCTTCCGACTCGATGTTAGACGCAATTGCCGCCAGGCGATGAGCATACATGCTGCTGCCCGCGGCTCTGATCTTGTGAGCGAATAGCCGCACGCGGTTGCGTTCGCTCGCTGCAACAGCACTATCGAGCTCCTCCAGACCCTGGCTCGTGCTCGTCACGAACGTTTGGCACAGACGCCGCACAAACAGGGTATCACCCGAAAATTTGGCGTGCAGCGTCATCAAATCAACCGGCTCGTCGGCAGGCCTGCCGGCCTCTGGCTCGGTTGGCGCGCCGGATGGCGTTGGCATTTCCAGTGTCCGGCGGGCGAGGCCGAATCGATCGAGTGTTTGCCGCAGCCGCGCGATTTCCAGCGGCTTGGTCAGTAACCCGTTCATTCCAGCCGCCGTGCAGAGCGCGAGCTCGTCCGACGCCGATTTCGCGGTCAACGCAACAATGGGTACGTGCCGTCCGGCACGTTCCTGCCGGCGAATTTCCTGCGTGGCCTGAATGCCGTCCATTCGCGGCATCTTCAGATCCATCAGCACGAGTCCGAATTCGTGCCGCGCACAGGCGCTCACGGCCGCGGCCCCATCTTCAACGACCATCACGTCACAGCCGATCGCCTCCAGGAAGCGCTTGGCAGCGTGCTGGCTGACCACGTTGTCTTCGGCTATTAGTACTTTCTTCGGCAAGCCGTCATGCCCGCGGCAGGGAAAAGTTGCACATCTTCGCTGAACGAATGGCACGGCGCCGCGCGGATTGCACGCTTTGACCGTGCTGCAGACCAACATTGCGCGGGGCGCTGCAGCAGCGCGGTCGTGCGGCTCACCGACGCGGCGCTGCGGGCTTCCTGATCAGGTACGTATCCATGATCCAGCCCTTGCGTTGCCGGGCTGCCGCACGGGTCTGCTGGATATTGGCGGCAATCTCGCCCAGCCGTCCTGACAGCAGAATCTCATCCGGTGTGCCGAGGTAGGCACCCCAGTAAATCTCCAGGTCTTCATCGGTCAGGGATTTGAACGCACAGTCACCATCCAGCAGGACGACGGTGTCGCGGGAGAGCGGCTGTGATTGGGTTGCCAGCCGGCGTCCCGTGGTGATCTCAACCGGCGCACCGATCTGATTCAACGCAATCCGGTGGCTTGCGGTCAGTGCCTGAATACTGGTGATACCCGGTATCACCTCATAGTCGAATGCAACCGCGCCCCGCGCCGCGATCTGTTCGACGATGCGCAGCGTACTGTCATAAAGCGATGGATCACCCCAGACGAGAAACGCGCCACATTGATTCTCTCCGAGCTGTTCGGTGAAGAGTGCTTCGTAGAGGCAAGCGCGTTGCTCGTGCCAGGTCGTGACGGCCAGGTGATAGTCGGCCGGATCGCGGTCGCGCTGCGGATCGGGGATGTCGACGGTCCGCAACGGCCTCTCCGGGACATAACGTGCGCAGATTTCCCGGCGCAAGCGCGCGAGATCTTCTTTGTCCGCTCCCTTGTCGGTGACGAACAGCACATCCACTCGTCGCAGCGCATTGATGGCCTGCATAGTGATGTGTTCGGGATGACCCGCGCCCATGCCGATGATCAGGATCTTTCGCATGCTCAACCCGAGCGGAAGCGGCGGTGATATTCGGGGGAATACAGTGAGCTTTCGATGAAGTCTGCGGCGCTGAGCGCGCGCCCGACGAGGATGAGGGCAGTCCGCTCCATGGGTTGGACTGCAAACCGGGCGGTAATGTCAGCCAGCGTGCCACGCAACACCCGCGCGTCCGGCCAACTCGCCCGCATGACCAAGGCTACGGGACAGTCCGCGCCGTAATGCGGTAGCAGCTCGGCAACGACAGTCTCGATCGCATGAATTGCCAGGTGTATGGCGAGCGTGGCGCCGGTTACAGCGAAGCTGGCCAGCTGTTCGCCCGCGGGCATTTGTGATGCGCGGCCGGAGACCCGAGTCAACACTACACTCTGAGCAACACCCGGCACGGTCAGCTCACGGCCGAGAAGCGCCGCCGCGGCTGCGAAGGCGGGGACACCAGGTGTCAACGTGTAGGGGATGCCAATACGTTCGAGACGGCGGAGCTGCTCCGCAACTGCGCTGTAGATTGACAGGTCGCCGGAGTGCAACCGTGCAACGTCCTCGCCGGCCGCGTGCGCCCTGATGAACTCTGCTTCGATCTGATCGAGTGTCATAGGTGCGGTGTCGATGATTCGCGCATTACCCGGGCAATGCGCGAGAAGCTCGGTTGGGACGAGCGAGCCTGCGAAGAGGCATACCGGGCAGCGTGTGAGCAGATCGCGGCCGCGCACTGTAATCAAGTCCGCAGCCCCTGGGCCGGCACCGATGAAATGGACAGTCATTCTGTATCCGCCTGGTAGGCTAGTGCGCACGTTACGGGGCCGATGGCGATTCGAGGACCGAGCAGCCGGGCTGTGGGGCCAGCAGCAGCGAGGGCAGCAGCTTCGGCCACGGAGTGAACGTTCATGGCTGCTATGGCGTGCCGCGAGTGTGTCAGTGTTCTCGCGTCAGCTGCTTCGAGATCGCTTTGAGCAATCAACACGAGGGGAACCCCTCGAGCCGCAGCGGCGGTGATTATTCCACGCTCGTGTCCCTTGGTTGCGGCAGTTGCGATCGCAGACAAGGAGCGTTTGTCGGGTGCGATCGGCGCCAAGGCGGCTGCGAGCGCCGATTCGACCTCTTCGGCGCTGATTCCCGCACGACAACCGATCCCAGCAACCATCAGCGCTTCACCCAAGTCCATTGAGTGATCGGCATGGCGGGCCGCCAGCTGGATGAGCGCGCCGCCTCGCTGCCTATCGGGCTCGCGCGCTGGATTTCCATGCGCATCAAGGTGCCACCGTGTTGTGCTTGCATGCTGAGAAGGATTGCCTCGGTTTCCAATGTGACTGCATTGATGACCAGCCGCCCGTCCGTGCGAAGCGCGGCTTGCACTGTTTCGACCATCCCCGCAGTGCCCGCGCCGCCGCCAATGAATACGGCATTGGGCCGTTGCAGTGCATCGAGCGACTGGGGCGCGACCGTTTCGAGCACTTGCAGATCGGGGACGCCGCAAGCGGCGGCGTTGCGCCTGATGCGCGCGGCCCGATCGCTGCGGCGTTCGATCGCGCTCGCGCTCATGGACGGATCGGCGAGCATCCATTCAATTGCCACTGAGCCGGAACCTGCACCAACATCCCAGAGGTGTTCGCCGCGTCTCGGCGCGAGGGCGGACAGGGTCACTGCGCGGATTTCGCGCTTGGTGATCTGCCCATCGTGCTCAAACAACTCATCGGCGCGCCCGGCTGTCCGGGAGAGAATCCGTGCGGTTGAGTCCGCCGCGACCTCGATCGCAACCGTGTTGAGGGCAGCGATGAGATCAAAATTGAATTCGTCGGCGCGCGTCGAACGGACTCGTTCGCGCGGCCCGCCGAGCGCCTCGAGGATCGTGAGGTGTGACTTACCGAATCCAGCGGAGCACAACAGCTCGGCGATCGCTCCGGGCGCGCTCGAGCCTGATGTGAGGGCAAGGATACGTGCGCCCGGCTGCAGGTGCGGGCGGATGAAGTCGAGTGAGCGGCCGCACAGCGAGACGAGAGTCGTCTCGGGCAGAGGCCAGAGGAGGCGGCAGGCTGCCAGGGTGAACGCTGAAACGGCCGGGACTGCAATGGTCTCATCTGCTGCGACATGGCGCGCCAACACGCTGCCGATGCCATGTTGGAATGGGTCGCCGGAGGCAAGAACGCAGACGGGCCGGCCGCGGTAATTCAATACCTCCGCGACCGATGCCTCGAAGGGACTGCCCCAGATTCGCGTGGTGCCGTGAATGAGCGGGGCGGCGAGCGCCAGGTGGCGCGAGCCGCCATACACGATCTCGGCCGATTCGATCAGACCCCGCGCAAGCTCGCCGAGCCCGTCGATACCTTCCTCACCTATCCCGACGATGGACAGCCAACGGGTTGGCCCTTGCCCGGCCGTCTGGGGCGCAATTGTGTTAGGGTTGAGGCCGGACATGCGCCCACACGTATTGATTCTTGGAGGGACCACGGAGGCTCGCGAGCTTGGACTCGCGCTCTGCGACCGTGAGCTCGCCACCACCATATCGCTTGCCGGTCGAACGGCGACGCCCGCCGCTCAGCCCGTTCCGGTCCGTCGGGGCGGCTTCGGCGGTGCTGACGGCCTTGCGGCGTATCTCTTGACCGAGCGCATCGATTTCCTCGTCGATGCCACACATCCGTACGCTGAAAGCATTTCCGCCAATGCTGCACGGGCCGCTGCGCGGACCAACACGCCCATTCTCGCTGTTCGCAGGCCCCCGTGGACCGCCGTGGACGGCGATGTCTGGATCGAGGTATCCGACGCGCAGGACGCAGTTCGAGCGTTGGGCGAACGCTCCCGTCGGGTTTTTCTGGCAGTCGGACGGCAGGAGTTGAGTCCATTCGCTGCCGCGCCACAGCACCAATATTTCATCCGCAGCGTCGACCCTGTCGAGCCGCCGCTCGCTGTGCCGCATGCGCACTACATTCTTGCGCGGGGGCCCTTCACCGAGAGTGACGATCGGGCACTGCTCGAGTCGCTTTGCATCGATGTCATAGTGGCAAAGAACAGCGGGGGACGGGCGACCTACAGCAAGATTGAAGCAGCGAGAATGCTCGGTATCCCGATACTGCTGTTCAGGAGGCCGGCCGTTGCGGATTGCCCGTGCGTGGCAACGGTTGCTGAAGCTGTTGCCTGGCTCGATCACGCAGTGAGTCTCGCGGCTCCACGAGGGGTATAAACAATAGGCCGCTCGCCCGGGCGCTCGATAACACGGGTTTCGGCGGATCCGACAATGATGCAAGTCGCCATATCCGCACTGTCATGCCGGGCGGCGGACAGCTGTGTGATGGCTATCCGCTCATCTGGTCTTCCAACAGCACGGCCAAAAACGACAGGCGTCGCGGCAGGGAGGATGGCGCCGAGTCGCGCGAAGGCGCGTTCGAGCTGCCAGGGCCGGGCACGCGAGACCGGATTGTAAAGCGCGATCACGAATCCTGCCGCGGCCGCCGCATCGAGCCGCTGTTCGACGACTTCCCAGGGCTTGAGATTGTCGGAAAGGGAGATGGCACAGAAGTCATGCCCGAGGGGCGCGCCCACGCGGGCGGCGACGGCCAACATCGCGCTGATACCGGGTACGAATGTTACCTGCACGTTGCGCCATTGCTCTGGTCCCCGATCCATGGCTTCGCATACGGCGGCAGCCATTCCGAAGACGCCAGGGTCGCCTCCTGAGACGACCGCAACAGCTTCACCGGCGGCTGCGGCGATCAATGCCTGTTCGGCGCGTTGCAGCTCTTGCCGGTTGTCGGAGGCGTGACGGCGTTGTCCTGCTCGTGCCGGAACCCGATCAAGATATGGACCGTAACCGAAGAGGGCATCCGCCGCGCTGACAGTTGCATCTGCCTCGGGCGTCAGTTGGTACGAATTACCCGGTCCCAACCCGACGACCGAGAGTTTGCCCCTCATGACTGCCACCAGCGATTCGTGACCAGTACGATGGCGAAATAGGGTGCCGAGTCGTCCGACTTCTCGGCAAGCGGCATCATGCGCTCATCCTGCATCGTGCCGCGCTCCACGTAGATCGCGTTGGCGAGGCGGTCGCTCTCGATCAGGGAACGGCGCACCTTGGCAAGATTCCGGCCGAGCTTCATGACCACGGCGGGCTCGTTTTGGCGCAAGCGCCGCACGAGCTCGGTCTGCGGCAGCGTACCGGGCAACACTGTCAACACATCATCGCCCTGGACGATGGGCAATCCCGCTGCCGACCAACACCCCGACATGGATGTGACGCCAGGAATGACCTGGGTGCGGAACCGATTCATCAAGCGGACGTGTATGTGCATGTAGGAGCCGAAAAACAGCGGGTCACCCTCGGACAGCACGGCCACTACCCGGCCGGCCTCCAGATGTGTCGCGATCGCCGCTGCGGACTCGTTGAAGAATTGTTCGATGGCGCAGCGGTACGCTGCATCACCGGTGGGATGCTCGGTCGTGACGGGATACAGCAGCGGCAGCTCGCGAGCTTTGGGCTGCAGGTAGCTGGCGGCAGTAGCGCGGGCGTTGCTGGCATTTCCGGCTTTCGCGAAGTGCGCCACCACATCGGCGCTCGCTAGCGCGCGCACGGCTTTGAGGGTCAGCAGCTCGGGATCACCGGGGCCCACACCTACACCCATCAGCAGCCCTTGTGTCATACGCCCGGTCGCGCCAGAGCGTTGACAGCCGCGGCCACCATGGCGCTGCCACCCAGCCTGCCTCGAACCACCAGAAACGGGATGCCACGCGAGTGGGTGAGCAATTCATCCTTGGATTCCGCGGCGCCTACGAAGCCCACGGGTATGCCCAGAATAGCCGCCGGACGGGGCGCGCCGCCGTCCAGCAGCTCGAGCAGCCGAAATAGAGCGGTCGGCGCATTGCCGATCGCAACCACGGCGCCTTCGAGTCTGTCCATCCACAAATCCAGCGCTGCGGCCGAACGCGTCGTGCCGAGATGCGCAGCAAGGGTGGGGACGGTTGGATCACGCAAGGTACACACCACGGCATTGTTTTTGGGCAACCGGCTCCTGGTAATACCATGGGCGACCATCTCGGCATCGCACAGGATCGCAGCGCCGTTCTGCAGCGCACCGCGGGCGGCTGCAACGAGCCCTTTTCCAAACACGATCTGTTTGCCGGCCGCGGTGAGACCGCAGGCGTGGATCATTCGCACGGCCACCTCGGCTTCCTCAGCAGAGAAGCTCGAAAGGTCTGTTTCGGCGCGGATGATTGCAAAGGAGCGCGCGTAGATTGCGGCGCCGTCGCGCAGATAATCGGCCCTGTAATCGACCATTGTTACAACTCGCTGCACAGCCGTTCGATATCGGCGATCACGCCGGCAGATGAAATCGTGCGCTGGGGTGCGTCGCTGGCCCGGCCATTCACTATGAGGCGATTCGGGCCGACCAGGGTAAGCGCTGCGGGACCCGGATGTGCGCAACCTTTGCTGCATCCGGACAGGTGCACGATGCTCCTGGTGCCGGCCCATTTGCGGATGGCGCGTGCAATCTCTGGAGCGAGCTCGCGTGTTGCTAGCTCAGCGCAGGCGCAGGCAGGAGCACCTGCGCACGCAACTACATTTCGACGCAGATCGTGAGCATCCACTATGAAGTCTTCTGCAATAGCTGTCTCACAAAGTCTGTCTGCAGCGGCTGGCGATAAGCCGATGGCCAGGAGACAACGGCCCGGGGCTGGTCGGATGCAGGGTGCGCCGTTGTCCGCTGCTGCTCGTGCGAAGCGCCGCAGGGCGCCGGCCGTCGTGTGGCCGAACGGGAGCGAGAATCCTCGTGCCACCTTGCCGCTGATGAGCCGATGCACGCCGACCGTTTCCGCACAGGACCTGCGTTTCGGCGCAGGCCCGTCGATCAGGCTGTCACAGAGGGTGCTACGCAGCTTCGAGATCTCCTGATCGCCCGTGAGATCTTTCGCGCGAGCAGCTGGCCCCAGGTTGGCTATGTACCATAGCAAGTTTTCGACGCTCGCAGTTGCCCGGCCGGGATCGTTGGCGACGTACCCGAGGTGCGTCGCAGTGCGCCCGTTGCCGGCTATTGATAGTTGGAGCAATGAGCCGGCGGTTGCGACCAGGCGGATGTCTGCGCTGACCGCATCCAGATTTATTTGGCCCCCAGCGTCGATCAGCACGGTGACCTTGGGGCCCAGCGATTCCAGGTTTGGTCGTAATCGGTGCAGCGCCGTGCGTACCGACGACACAAAGGCAGTGCAGTCGAATGGCTCATCCGGATCCAGGCCGAGCAACGGTGATGTGACGAGCGGCGGCCCTTCGGCTGTGCCGATTTCGAGGGAAGCAACGCTACGCGCAAATCCGCGTACCGACCCTTCGTGCAAGCCCCGTATTTGCAGACTGCCGCGTTGTGTTATCTCAATGATGCCATTGCCGTGTTCCTCGGCGGCTGTACACAGGCTGCAGAGCTTCGCGATATCGATTGGTTCGTGAGGGATGAGACGCACCAACAGACCGTCACCGGTTTGCATCGGCGCAGCAAGGCTCGGGCACGCCCCACGGATGCTGACGGTCATGAGCTGGTCATAGAGTTTCGGCGGCGCGCGGGCCGAGCGCGTGCGTTTCGGGCTCTGCGGGCTCACCCACAAAGTTGAGCGGGGGCATGCGCGCAATCAGTCCACGCTTCAATGGATCTGGGCGACCGCGCCATGGCATCAGACCATCCGTTGATCCGGCGAACAACCGTGCGCCGGCAATCAGGGTGGGGCCATCGCGCTCCGCGTCCAGGTCGCCGAAGACGTAAGTCCACGCGTTTTCTCGCCGAATCGCCGCGCTCAGACCACGATTGCAGTTCCCCAGGCAACGAACACGTAGCACGTTGATGTCGGCGGCATTTCCCAGCGCGCGTGCGGTGGCATTCGCGAGTGCCATGCCTTTACGCGGGGAGTCGCTTGGATCGGACGAGGCCCGACAGGTGATGCAAACCAACACCGTGGTCCGAGCAGCCGCCCCAGGTGCAAATGAGCCATTTGTGGTCAACCGCGTTGCTCCTCTAGCCGAGGCACCCCGCCCGGCACGCGAAAAAAAGATGGCAGGTTTCCTGGCTTGCGGGTCGTTGCGCCTTGCCGCCTTCCCGAGACGTCAGTGGGACGAACCTCAGTGGCATTGGGCAGGCGCTCGCCGCTTACAGTTGCGGGGGCAGCCGTGGCTTCGTTCCGAAAGTCGCGAGACTCGCGGCCGGTACCACATTCCCTCTTCGCTCTCTTGCGAGAGACCATCAATCTCGTTGCGCAGTACACCGTCGCGGCCGCGGGTTGTCAATGGCTGCGCTCATGGACGCACGATAGTATGGCGGATGAACGAGGAATTCTGGTGAGCTCACCTCCCCCGCGTATTCGACTTCTGATAGCGGCCAGTACGGCCGAGGACGCTTCGTGGGCCGCTTGGCTTGCCGCGCGTGATGCGAGCACTCAGGCCTCCCGCATAGTGGTGCAAAGAGTCTCGCCTAAGGGAGCTCTCCCGGCACAGCCTTCAGTGGGGCTCGGGTTCGGGGAGACATTGCGGTGGTTTGGCCCCGTGGACGACGGTGAGGGGCGGCGGTTGATCATCGAGTATGCAGAACAGGTGCTCGATGCTGGTGCGTTCCCGCCATTGGGTGCGCAATTGCAGGCGATGAGCGCTGCCGGGTCTCAGGGGGCAGTGGCTGAAACGCGCAGTGGAATCATTTTGCTTTCGCACGCGGATACGGATCTGCTCGCGTTGCGGCGTGCGATAGAAGAATTGCCCGCGGAGTTTCCGACCGTCGCGGGTTACTCGCTCAATGGTATTACGAGGCCGGGCGCGCTGTCGCAGCTCGTCGGCGGTGGGGCGGGGGCGAGGTTGGTTGCCATAGTGCGAGTGCACGGCGCGGCTGCTGCCGTGCCTGGCCTCATCGAGTTGGTTTCCGAAGCTGACAGGGATGGCTGGCATGTCGTCGTGATCAGCGGGGTTGACAGCGGCGCAGGCGGCTTGCCCGGCATCGCGGCAGGTGGTGCAGCTGCCGCGGGAAAGCCGGATCTACCGCGGGCACGGTCCGCTTCGCTGCCGCGGACCTCCCGGGTTCCAGATGAGCTCGCTGCGGGGTTGACTGCCTATTTCATGGCTGGTGGCGTTGGAAATATTCTGCAGGGAGTGCGGCGCGTTGCCTGTGAGCTGCTGGGGACCGCCGCGCGGTTTGCAGCCCCGCAGGATATGCCGGCCCACGGTGTTTATCATCCTGACCTGCTCGTGACGTCCGCCGCGGAATGGAACGGCTATCGCGCGCACGACAAGCCGGTCGCGATTGTGCTGTTCTACCGCGCTCACGTGTTGAGTGGAAATCTGCAGTTCGTTGATGAATTGGTGCGTGCGCTGGACTTTCGCGGATTTGCCGCCGTTGGCGTGTTTACGAGCTCGTTGCGCGAAAGAGATCAGTCCGGCGCGCCGGCAGCGTTGCAGCTGCTGGAGCCGCCCGCAGTGGTCGTCAACACCGTCAGCTATCCGATGTTCACGTTGACTTCGCTGGAGCGGCCGCCGCAGGAGGCACAGCTCACAGCGTTCGAGAAGATGGGGATGCCGATCATTCAAGCCATCTGCTGCGCGAGTACACGTTCCGCCTGGAGTGAGTCGGCCCGGGGGCTCGGACCGGCAGAAGCTGCCATGAACATCGCACTGCCGGAATGTGATGGCCGTGTGATCACGGTGCCGATCTCATTCAAGGAGAATCACCGCTATGTTCCGGACAGCGAGCGCATCGGCCGGGTTGCCGATATCGCCAGGCGCTTTGCCCTGCTGCGAACCACGCCCAACCGTGATAAGCGCGTTGCAATTGTGTTGAGCAACTCTGGCGGTAAGGCGCAGAAGGTCGGTGGCGCGGTAGGCCTGGACACGCCGGCGTCGTTGCTGCGATTGCTTGCCGACATGCGCGGTCGTGGCTATGACGTCGGTGCTCTGCCCGAGTCCGCGGATGAGTTGATGTCCTTGCTGTTGGCGCGCGGTTGCTACGACGAGAGATTCCCTGTCGATCCTGGAAGTGCCTGGCGATTGCCGCGCACCGTCTATGTGGCCTGGTTCCATGCTCAATCTGCCGCTTTCAAGAAATCCGTGCGGGGGGCATGGGGAGAGCCTTCTGCCGCCGGCGCGACCCTTGCGCCGCCGTTCTGGCGGGCCGGCACGCGCTCTGAGCGGATGCCCATGCTTGCGTTGCATGAGCCTAATTCGGACCGCGGGCACTATCTGTTCGGTGCTGTAGCTTTTGGAAATGTCGTCGTCGCGGTTCAACCACCGCGCGGGTTCGGGTTCGACCAGGAGACAATGTATCACTCACCGGACTTGCCGCCATGTCATCACTACGCCGCTTTCTATCGTTGGTTGGTGGAAGGGTGGCGCGCGGATGCCGTGATTCAATTCGGCACCCATGGCACGCTCGAATGGTTGCCGGGTAAGAGTCTGGCGATGTCGGCGGACTGCGCTCCTGATGCATTGTTGGGTGATCTGCCGCTTTTCTATCCCTTCGTCATCAACAACCCGGGCGAGGGCGCACAAGCAAAGCGGCGCTCGCACGCAGTCATCGTCGATCACCTGGTTCCACCGCTGACGCAGGCGCAGATGTATGGGCCCTTGGCGGCGTTGACCCGGCTGGTCGAGGAATACTATCGGGCGGAAAGCCTGGATCCAGACAAGCTGCCGGTCTTGCGGGGTCAGATCTGGGAGCTCGTACGCACGGAGCGGCTCGAGGATGATCTGAAGCAGATTCGCCGGGAGCGTCACGGCGATCATGTGCATTCGTGGGATGATCGCATCACCGAGCAGGGCGTACCTCGCGCCCTGGAGACTCTGTCGGGGCGCGGGTTCGCGCACTTGCTCGAGGACCTGGATGCCTACCTGTGTGACCTCGGGCGGGCACAGATTCGGGATGGATTGCACGTGTTCGGCGTGTCGCCATCCGGGTCGGCGCTCATTGATCTCATGTTCGCCGTGCTCTACGGCGCTAATGGAGGTGTGCCCTCGTTGGTGCAAGCCGTGACGCGTGCGTGTGGGATTTCTCCCGCTACGCTTCAGGAACACCTGGGTGTTTGGCCGTTTCCTTTGGTACGGGCGCTGCCGTTTGTGCCGGGTGAGGTTGTCACGGTTGGGCAGGTGCGCAAGGCGATTGAGCACATTGCCAGGGGACTCGTAGAGGAGTTGGCCGAGCGTGGGTTTTCCGGTGACGTTGTTGACGCGGTTATTGAGGGGCGGTTCGGCGTGGGGGATGCACTGGACGACTTGCAGGGACGGGTCGGTGTTGGGGATGCGCCGGGCCACTTGCAGGGACGGGTCGGGGTCGGAGGTGCACCGGACGACTTGCAGGGACGGGTCGGCATCGCGGATGCGCTGGACGACTTGCGTACCACGCTGCGGTTTGCGTGCGAGGTGTTAGCCCCCAACTTAGCGCGAACAACCGACGAGACGCGCAACCTTCTCGCTGCGCTTGAGGGTCGCTATGTGCCCGCTGGACCGTCCGGGGCGCCCAGCCGCGGCATGGCGCACGTGCTGCCCACCGGGCGGAACTTCTACACTGTGGATCCGCGAGGCCTGCCAACGCCGGCCGCGTGGACGACGGGCGTTGCGTTGGCCAACGCGGCACTTCGGCAGTATTGCGATGAAGTGGGGCGGTGGCCCGAGAGCGTCGCGTTGAGCGTGTGGGGTGCGCCGACCATGCGCACGGGCGGCGATGACATCGCGCAGGGACTCGCCCTGCTTGGCGTGCGACCCGTATGGGAACCAGTGACACGTCGCACGTGTGGGATTGAAGTCATCCCCCTACCTGAGCTCAATCGGCCGCGAATTGATATCACCCTCCGCGTCAGCGGCTTCTTTCGCGACGCGTTCCCTGCCTTGATGCAGTTGTTCGATGAAGCAGTTCAGCGTGTCGTCATGCTTGATGAGCCCATCGAGCAGAATTTCGCACGCAAGCATTGGTTGGCTGAGACCGCGGCATTGATCAGCGCCGGAGTCAATTCGGGCACGGCTTCCCGGCGCGCATCGTACCGGGTTTTCAGCGCGAAGCCCGGCGCATATGGGAGCGGCGTAATGGATGCCATCGACAATCGATCGTGGCGTGATACGACGGACCTCGCCGAAGTTGTAATCGCGTGGGGCGGGTGGGCGTATGGTTCGGCCGCGGCTACCGGGGTGGCAACGTCCGGTGGCGCCTTAGCGGCAGATGGGGTCGGGGACATAGCAGGAGATGAGGTCGGGGTCATCGCAGGAGATGGGGTCGAGGCGACCGACGTCTTTCGCCGCCGACTCGCTGGCGTCGAGCTGGCGCTTCATAACCGCGACAACAGGGAGCAGGATCTGCTTGATTCCAGCGATCACTTTGAATATCAAGGAGGGTTGCTCGCCGCGGTCGGATTACTCTCGGGTGACCAGCCGCGCGCATACGTAGGTGACTCGTCGGACCCAACTCGGCCTGACTCAAGAACCCTGCAAGGCGAGGTACTGCGTGTCTTCCGTTCGCGAGTCATCAACCCCAAGTGGCTGGCGGGAATTCAACGTCACGGCTATCGTGGCGGACTCGAGATGGCGGCCACGGTCGATGCGCTGTTCGGTTTCGCGGCAACCGCGGCCGTTGTGACGGATTGGATGTTTGAGTCCGTCGCCGAGAATTACGCGATGGGCGCTTCGCGGGAGTTCCTCGAGCGTTCGAACCCGTGGGCGCTGAACGCCATCGCAGAGCGGTTGCTGGAGGCTGAGCAACGCAAGCTGTGGGCAGCGAAAGCTGTAACCCTGGAGGCGCTGCGCTCAGTGTTGCTTACGAGCGAGGCGGCGATCGAGGAGCATGCAGAGGGGTATACATGAGAGCTGAATATCCGTTCTCCGCGGTTGTTGGCCAGGACCAGCTCAAACTCGCGCTGTTATTGTCCGCGGTAGATCCCACTATCGGGGGTGTGCTGATCAAGGGCGAGCGCGGTACCGCCAAGAGCACCATCGCGCGCGGCCTGGCGGCGCTTCTGCCTGCGAAGGCGGATGGCGCGGCTGCGCCGTTCATAGAATTGCCGCTGGGTGCGACCGAAGATCGCGTTGTTGGTTCGTTGGATGTAACCAGGGCATTGCGCGACGGGCATGCCCAACTTCGTTCCGGAGTTCTGGCCCGCGCGAACGGCGGGGTGTTATATGTGGACGAGGTCAACCTGTTACCCGATCACCTCGTTGACCTGCTGCTTGACGCTGCTGCCAGCGGGTGGGTAACGGTGGAACGCGACGGTGTGTCAGCCGGCGAGGCTGCGAGGTTCGTTTTGGTCGGCACGATGAATCCGGAAGAGGGGGACCTGCGCCCGCAGTTTCTCGATCGGTTCGGGTTGTCAGTGGAGGTGCGTGGACTCGACACGCAGGAGCTGCGCATGGCTGCGGTTGGCAAACGCCTCGAGTTCGACGCGGATCCAGGCTCGGTGATTGCCACGGCGCGTGAAGCGGAAGATGTCCTGCGCCGCGCTATTGTTGACGCCCGTGCCAGGTTGCTTCAATTGCCCGTGACTAGTGCCCATCTGTCGATGGTCGCGGCCATTTGTTTCGAACAAATGTTGGACGGCATTCGCGGCGACCTTGCGATCGTCAAAACCGCTCGCGCGCTGGCAGCATGGGAAAAGGCCAGTGAGATCGGCGCCGACCACGTTCGGCGCGCGGCCGCGTTCGCGCTGCCACACAGGATGCGTCGCAGGCCGGCCCAATCCACTTCGCCACGCAAGGGGTCGGGGAGCTCGCCACCGGTGGCGGGGCGGTATGGTCCGGGCGTGCCCGCAGAGGCGGGTAGTGGAGGGGCTGGTGCGGCAGGCATTAGTGGTGGAGCTACGGCTGGCGCCGGTGATGGGGCTGCGGCGGCCGTTGATGGTGCGGCTGCGTGGGGCGTTGGTGCGGGAGCTGCCGCAGGCGGTGGCGCTCGCGCGGCTGCGGGCGTTGGTGGTGGCGCGACGGCCGGCGTTGGTGGTGGCGCGGCCGGCGTTGGTGGCGTCGCCGCTGCGGCCTTCGTCAGCGTCGCTGGCGCCGGCACTGCCGGCGGTAGTGGAGGTGGCACACAGCCCCGCACGGCGTCCCTGGTACGGCCCGCGCCGGCGTCGCCGGAACCGGTGGGGGCGATCAATCTGGTCACCGATTTGATTGATCGCGAAAGCTCCGGCCGGCGAGGCACTGGGTCCGTTGCGTCTCGACGTGCTGCGCGCGCTACCCCTTACGACCAGACAGGCACTCTCGCGATCAACGAGACGTTAACAGCGGCGGCCGCCCGTGGGCGTCGAGTGGGAGAAGGCGGAATCGATCTGGCGCCCGCCGACCTCATGCAGCACGGACGCAGCGGCCCGGGGCGGAGCCACGTCCTGTTTCTTGTGGACGCAAGTGCTTCGATGGCTACTCAGCGGCGTCTGGAGCTGGCAAAGAGCGCAGTGCTGAGTCTGCTCCGGTCAAACTATCAACATCGCGACGAAGTTGCGTTAATGGTGTTTCGCGGTGAGAGCGCGGATCTCGTCATCCCGTTTACAAGCTCTATCGAGGGTGTCGAACAGGTACTCGGTGACGTGCCTACCGGCGGGCGGACCCCCCTGGCGCGTGCGTTGATCGATGCCGCCAGAATGCTTCGGACACGAAATCCGGCGCTGCTTGTTGTGTTCACCGATGGCCGTGCAAATGTGAGCGTATCCAGCGCAGACCCCTGGGAGGAGTCCCTCGCTGCTTGTAAGGCAGTCCGGGACGCGTGCGCTGGCGCCGTCGTCATCGATTGCGAGCCGGGGCCGATTGTCCTTGGGCGCGCCAGGCAGTTGGCTGCGGCGCTCGGTGCTGAGTGCGTCGCGCTGAGCGCGCTCGAGGGGAATGATTTGACCGTGCGAATTCTTCAGCGAATAGAGGCTCTGCAGTGAGTGAAGTTGAACGTATTCCAGTCACGGTATTAACCGGATTTCTCGGCTCGGGCAAGACGACGCTTCTGAACCGGATCCTGACCGAAAGCCACGGCCAGCGTATCGCCGTCATCGAAAACGAGTTCGGCGAAATCGGCGTCGACCAGGAGCTGGTGATCAACGCGGAGGAGGAGATCTTCGAGATGAACAACGGCTGCATCTGCTGCACCGTGCGCGGCGATCTCATTCGAATCCTGGGCAACCTCATGACCCGGCGGGACAAGTTCGACCGGATCGTACTCGAGACCACCGGACTTGCGAATCCAGGGCCCGTCGCACAGACATTCTTCGTTGACGACGCCATGCGCGGCAAGTTCGCCCTCGACGGAATCGTCACCATGGTCGATGCGCGCCATTTCGATCAGCAGATCCTGAACAGCGAGGAGACGACGACACAGGTTGCCTTCGCTGATGTCATCGTCTTGAACAAAACTGACCTCGTCAGCGGCGCAGAGCTTGATGCACTGGAACAGCGAGTGCGCGGCATGAACGCCTTGGCGCGGATCGTCCGTGCTGACCCGGCTGAGCGGGCCGCGGTGTCAATGGATGCCGTGCTTGGAATTGGCGGATTTGACCTCGCACGGGCGCTCGAGTACAACCCGACGTTTCTCGACCCCGAGTATCCGTTTGAATGGGCAGGTGCCTTCGAGTTGGCTCCTGGCGAGTACTCATTGGTGCTGCAAGAGGGGCCTGACCCATCCATTGAAGTGATGCTTTGCGAAGTCCTCGGCGCCGACGGGCTGGATCCCGCCAGGGCTGCGGAACGCGTGTTCACGCTTTTTTCTGCAGCGGCCGAACAGGACACCTCCGGCCCCACGCTGTCCTGCGGATTGCGTGTGCGCCGCCTGGAGTTGCTGGGGAGCGGCGCAACGCGATTTGTCGTTCGCATTGTCACGCCGGGCCGTTACTGGTTATTTACGGAGCATCTGCCGAGCGAATTCTCTCTTCGATTGTTGACCCCGGATGGCTTGGAGGTAACTCCAATCGCACAGCGGGATTTCGCTCCCGGTCATTCACATGACGAGCGTGTGGGCTCGTTCAGCCTGGAGTCCAGCCGTCCTGTGAACGCGGAGCGTTTCCAGGCATGGCTGTCGCAAGTGCTGCAGACTCAGGGCACACGGCTCTACCGGATGAAGGGATTCCTGAATTTCGCCGGCTCAAATGAGCGGATCGTCATCCAGGGGGTGCACATGGTAGTCGATACCAGCGCGCTCGGGCCCTGGGGTGAGCGCGCCAGGCGCACGCAGTTGGTGTTTATCGGGCGCGAGCTCGAGCGGGATACTCTTCGGACGGGTTTCGAAGCTACCCTCGAGTAAGAGGGTGGGTGCATACCAGGGGCGGTCTCAACAAGGCGCTTTGGACCCTTCCAGATCCCGCTCAGGCTCGGGAGCGCGCGCCCCCGACGACCAGCTTGCGGAACGCACTGCCGGATGCCAGGCCAAGCGACACCCAGAATACGGCATTGCAAAGAGTTGTCGCGAGACGAAATTGGCTCTGTAACTGCGAGGGTGCGAGCGACGCTGCAACGACCGGCTGCGGCGCGGGAATCAGGTGCGGCGTCACGATGAGAGCCACCCCGAGCATTCGCAGACACCAGCCCCTCACGAAATTCGGATCGCCAGCAGGGCGCTGCTGGGAGCAGAGCAGAATCAGTCCCGCTGCGGTGGCCACAGCGGTCATTGCCCACCACTGTTGACGCGAGGTGATGTCCGCGGCCGCCGTGCCCGGCAGCTCTGGTGGTAATCCCAGGCCAGGAGCGGCAAAAAACACGACAAATCCAGCCAGTCCGTACACCGCCCCTGCGAATGTACTCTTCGGCTCACGCCACAGCAGGTAAAGCGCGAGCAACACAAAAGAATAGCCAACACCCATCAACAGGTTGGCGGCAAAGGTGAATAACGTCCGCTGCCAGCCATCCTGCGGCTTCCATTCATCCGCGTCGTGGTGATGTTCTGTGTTGAGACTTTCAGGTCCTTGGTGGTCGGCTGCTGCCTCCGCGGCGTCCTCGTAGGCTTCGCCCTGAAGGATCAGCGGGGTGACCCAGACCGACTGCACCAGCGTGAAGACGAGCGCGGCGATCACGCCCGCGATGAGCGCAGCAAGAACCGTCTCGCGTACCACGAGAGATCAGTGACAGGGGAAGGCGGCGCTGTGGCGCGTATCGTGCGCCGCGTTGTGGACCGCAGATACCGGTGCAAAACCCACCACAAATATGAACCCGAGTCCAAGAAGCAGCGCCAGCGCTCCGATCAGCGCCCGATCCTTCGGTGTGTCCAGGGTCCGACCCTTCGGCAGGGCTGCGGCGGGTGATTCGGACAGAGTGGTGGTTGTCATGGAATCCCTGGTCGGTGCCGTTGAGAGGCGCTGGATCATAGCCACTGGCTCGGTGGAGGGTCAATTCGATATACTCGCCGCGCTTTAGGACGTGCAAGGTTCCCCGCAAGGGGATTTGAAAGGGAACGCGGTTCAACCCGCGGCTGCCCCCGCAACTGTAGCCGGCGAGCGATCGTTCTATGTGCCACTGAGGTGAAGCCTCGGGAAGGCGAGCGATAGCCCTGACCCGGCAAGCCAGGAGACCTGCCTTGCGCCGTCGTCCTGTTTCCGGCCGGGGTGTGCTGGAGGCTGCGGGTATCCGCTGTGACGACCAGTTGGAGTCGTCATTGCGGAGGCCTTGTCTGTATGCGCAAGTTCCCGGTGTTTTCCGTAGTTGGGACGGTTGTTCTGACGATAGCCCTGGCTGCTGCCGCCATGCCCGGGTTTGCCGCGGAAGGAGCAGGCTCACCGGACTCGGTGCAATCAGTCATCGTGTCGGCAACACGGCTGCCCACCCCCGAGTCGGAAATCGCCAGCAGCGTCACCATCATCACCGCCAAAGACATAGCTGCGCGGCAGGAGCGGTCGTTACCTGACATTTTGAAGGATGTTCCAGGCTTGAATATCGTCCGGACGGGTGGCCCCGGCGGACAGACCGTGGTGTTCATGCGTGGAACCAACAGCAATCACACCAAGGTACTCGTTGACGGAATTGATGTCAGCGATCCGAGCAGTTCCAACGCCTCGTTTGACTTCTCGCAGTTCCTGACCCAGGACATCGAGAGAGTGGAAGTGCTGCGCGGGCCGCAAAGTGGCCTTTACGGGTCTGACGCAATCGGCGGTGTCATCAATATCGTCACGAAGAGCGGGCAAGGCCCGGCGCAATTGCAGGCGTCAGCCGAAGGCGGCTCATTCGAGACATTTAATCAGACAGCGGGTGTGCGGGGCTCGGTGGAGCAGTTTCATTACAACGCCAACGTGGACCATTTCCACTCAGGCGCCACGCCGGTGACGCCGCTGGATCTGCTTGCACCCGGCGAGACCCGCAATGATGACTACTACGATAATCTGACCGCCGCAACCAAGCTCGGATATGACGTTCTGCAGAATTTCGATGTCGGCTTGGTGGCGCGCTACACGGACACCCATCTGCGTGTCACGGGCGATGATTTCAGCACCTTCCCTAGCTTTCCAGCCGCGCAGCAGACGCGCTCGAGCACGACCGAATACTACGGGCGTGCAACCGCCCACCTGGTCTCGTTTGCAGGCTTTCTTGACCAGACTTTAGGTATTGCCTATACGCGCAAGCGTACCTCCACCGTGGAGCCGGAATCGCCAGAGGAAGGTCTGGCCACGGGCGAGCGCACCAAAATAGATTGGCAGGGAGCGCTCAACTTCACGCAGGCTCATACGCTGGTGCTGGGGGCTGAGCACGCGCGCGATGAGATCACCGAGCCGCTTTCCGCGAGTAACCAGATCGACTCGGGTTACGCGGAATTACAGTCCCAGCTACTCAGAGGGCTGTATTCCGCAATCAACGCGCGTTACGACCGGAACGACCGTTTTGGGGGAAAGGTTACGTATCGGGTGGCGCCCGCGTACGTGATTGCGGGCACAGGTACGAAGCTGAAGGCCAGCGTGGGCTCGGGCTTCAAGGCGCCAACACTGAGCGAGCTGTTCCAGAGCTACCCGGCCTTTTTCTTCATTGCCAACCCCAATCTGAGCCCTGAGACCAGCACCGGCTACGATGTCGGGCTGGAGCAGAGTCTCGTGGGCGAAACCCTGCGAGCAGGCGCGACGTATTATTACAATCGCGTGCGCAACCTGATTGTTGCCGCGCCGGCTGCCGACGGCTTCAACATTACCTACGCCAACATCGGACGCGCCCACACGGATGGCGTCGAGAGTTTCGTCGTCTACAATCCGATCAAGGCGGTTACGCTTCGCGCGGACTACACCTACACGCAGGCGATTGATGATGGCTCGGACCAGGAACTGCTTCGCCGCCCGAAACACAAGGCTAGCCTGAATGCGGCGTGGCAAGCTGGCAGTGCATTGTCACTCAACGCCACCGTGCTCACGGTCAGCTCGTGGATCGATGGTAATCGCGACTTTTCGGTTCCGCGGCTGCGGGCCCCGGGCTATACGATAGTGAACCTTGCAGCGAGCTTCGATATCGACAGGCACTTCACGGTGTTTGGGCGGATTGAGAATCTGTTTGACCGCCATTTCCAGAATCCGGTGGGTTTTCTGCAGCCGACGCTGGCTGCCTATATGGGGATTCGCGCGCAGATCTGAGCATCGGCCAGCGTATGTGCCAGATGTCCGCGCGCGGTCGCGGCTGCGGCTGACGTCTCGGATTGCGCGCCTGGGGTGGGGCGGCCGCGGCTGACGTCCGAGCGGGCGGACGACTATGGCGACGCCGGCCGTGAAGCCTTCCGTTTCTTTGCGGGCACCGTCGGCGGCTCTGCCTCGATTGCGAATCGATGCATGCGGCTGACCAGCTCTGGCGGTATGGCCGTCGAGCGGCCGGTGCTCGCCGAGATAAAGACCAGTACCTGCCGCACACCCATGCGCAGCTCCGCCTGGTGCGAAGCCTCGATGCGAAGCTCGCAGGAGGTGCTGCCGATCTTCACGGTCCAAAGATTGAAGGTCAGGCGATCCCCGTAGCGCGTCGGCTTGACGAAATCGACGGTAAAGTGCACGGATGGCGTGAGTATCTGCTTGTGGTGAAACAGGCCCGGTGCGCTCGCGGCCAACCCGTCCTCGAACCAGTCTTCCACGAAATCGCTGATCATCTCGAAATAGCGGGGGTAGAACACCCATCCGGCGGCGTCGCAATGACCGAATCGCACCAGGATTTCTCTTTGAAACGCTGCCATTGCGGGATTCCCCTAGTTTATTGGAAAAATGGCCTGCGGCCATTTTTCGGACATCGGCTTCGTTACCGCCGCCAAAAGCGTGGTTTTTGTCGGCTGCACCCGAGGTGGGTCAGCGCAAATCGAGTCCGACGGTCTCCTAGGTTGTTCAGGCCTAGCGGGGCCTAGCGTGACATGCCGCACACCTGGCAAGTCAATGTTTTGCCTCACCGGCAGAAGCTTGCCGCCGCCCGGAACGCCGCCGCCGCCCCGGCTTGACGGCGTCGGCCGTCAATCAGGAGCCCATCACATCGCGGCTCATCCGGGTCGAGACGTTGCCCACAAATCTTAAGGATTGCTCCCCGGAATATGTCGATGGCATCGAACCTGCAACTTGATTCGGTGCGTCATTTTGGAAACCTTTCGATGTCAAAAAATCGTCGTAACACGTTGCACTTGGTGAAGCCGGTCCAGGAGCCCGCGCAGTCAGGGAAGATAACCCACGATTCCCGCGGAAACGCGGTGTGGGATTGGGCGATTGCTACCGGTGTGTTGGCCCGCAAGTCGGTTGCGGAGTTGCTCACGTCGCTCGAGCCGGGCGTGCTGAGTCTCGATGGCGAGCCCGAACCTCAGGCAGACTGGTCGGGCGACCCATACAACCGCTCCGTCAGCTAGCCTCGCGCTGCTGCAGGATACTTGCATCACATACGGTCATCGCCGGGCGCCTCCGCGTCCGGCGACAGATCGGGAAAAAACTGCCTTTACAGACGCGCGCGGATTGCGGCTGGCAGGAGCGCCTTGTACCGGCGGCTCAGCGACAGGATCTGGCCATCGCGCAGCACGAGCTCGTAGTCGCCATGGAACATCGGCCGCAGCTCTGCTATGAAACCGACACGCACCACGTGCGAGCGGTGCACGCGGAGGAACTCGCCGGCGTCGAGTTGCGCTATGAAGCTGGTTAGTGTGTCGCGGATCAGATGTACCTTGCCGTTCGCATGCACTTCCACGTAGTTTCCCGCGGCGGAAACTCTTTGAATTGCGTCAACCGCCAGAAAGAAGGCACGGTCCGATTCGCGGACCAGGATCTGGTTCGCAGCGGCGGGCCGGCCTGGAATTTGCGTCAGCAGCCGGCGCACCCTTTCCTCCACATCACTGTGATCCGATTCCGTAAGCGCCGCGCGCGTGCGCTCCACGCTCCGCAAAAACCTGTCGCGGTCGAATGGCTTCAAAAGATAGTCGAGAGCCTGTAACTCGAAAGCCTTCACTGCATATTCAGAGTAGGCGGTTGTGAATATGATCAGGGGCGCGGCGGTGGCCGTCAGCCCGTCCACTACGTCGAAACCGCTGTGACTGCCCAGCTGAATGTCCAGGTAAAGTACGTCTGGCTTTGTGTTTCTTACTGCGGTGACAGCTTCCTCCACCGTGCCCGCCTCGGCGACAACCCGGAAGTCTGCCAATTCGGCGATAAAGCGTACGAGTTTAGCGCGGGCCGGCGGTTCGTCATCGACGATGACAACCGAGTAGCTCATGTGGACACCGGGAAAATCAGGGAAACCACTGCTCCGCGCGGTTCGCGCGAACCGAACGCCAGGTTGTGACGATTGGGGAACAACAGCTCGAGGCGCCGTGATATGTTGGAAAGTCCCGTGCCGCGCTGCAAGGGCTTCTCGGGTAGGCCAATACCATCATCACTGACAGTGTAGTGCAGCTCGTTGGCACGGCGGCGAACTTCGACCTTCAACCAGCCGTGACCGTCCTGCAGCCCATGCCGGATTGCATTCTCCACGATTGGCTGCAGGAGCAGGCGTGGGACTCGAAGTGTATCGATGTCCGGATCAACGTCGATCTCGAAGGCAAGCTGGCCCCGGAAACGCTCGGCCATCATCGCCGTATAGCCGCGCAACCAACCCAGCTCGCGCCCAAGCGGTACCAATACGCTGTCGTCGGATTCGTATGCTGCACGCAGCAAGTCGCCTAGTTGGCTGATCATCCGGTCCGCCGCATCGACATCTTCATGCATCCGGTTGGAGATCGCGTTGAGCGCATTGAAGAGAAAGTGGGGCTCGATCTGGGCAGTCAGGTGGCGCAGGCGTGCTTCACTCAATTGCGCGGCCAACTCCTGGGCGCGCAGCTCGCCAGCGCGGCGGACTCGAAACTCGCGAATGGCGAACACGACCAGCAGGATACTGACATAGGTGAGCAAATCCTTCTGCAGCTCGTAAAACCATTCAACGGGTACGTTACCGAAGTCGTATGAGTCGCCGGCCAACGCGTAGGTGAGCTTCCTGATGAGCACCATGCCAGTTGTATGTACGATCGAGAACACGATGCCGCCCGCGATATGGGCCAGCAGCGCCCGCGTTCGCGGCCGCGAATCGACCCTGATTTGGCTTTCGAACCGGGCAATGAATGGAATGAGGGCTGCTATGACAATGACGCTGCTCAACTCCCAGATGAACGGTTCCCAAGCAGCGAAGTGGGTCGAGCGCAGGTTGATCGCGTGGTTCAAGCCCTGGTAGGCACCGAACAACAATGTCAAAAGCACGTACAGCGGCCATCCCGCCCGCAACCAGCGCCACGACGGGCGGTCGCTGGCTGGGCTGAGGGTCGTCGCTACCGGGTCAGTTGTCGTTGCCATTCCAGGTTCACGCAGAGCGGGTCATTCAGGGCAATCGTACGTCACTGAATGTCGCAGGGTACCGGCCGCGCGCCTCGGGAGGTCCAATCCGTGGCCGAGGCGGGCCGTGGCGCGGCAGTGAGCGCCGCAATGATGGAAACCGCAATGGCAGACGCGGCGGTGCGAGGGGCCGCCGCACTGATGGTGGTCAAGGGATTCGTCCCGGGGACCGTCGCGGACGATCCCGCCTTGCCCTGATCCTTACCGCCGACCGGAAGGCCAAACAATGGGCGGAGTATTCGCACGCGGCGGACCACTTCGTAGCCGAGGAAGCATGCAGAAGCCGTGACGAGCAGGAGGAGGGCACCTTCCACCGCGGGTTCCAGGTGAACCGGTTTGAGCGAGTGCGCGACCACGACAATGACCGTCTGGTGCAGGATGTACAGGGGGAAAATCGCCGCTGTGAGGTATCGGCGCGCCGCGTTGTCCTGTACCAGATGTCGGCGAGCGAAACCGAGCACTGCGACTATCGCAAGCCACTGCTCCGCCCCGTAAACACCCCGTTGCAACAACCTCAGCATGTGAGGCGGTACCGGCCCGGTATCCAGGCTGTAGTACCCGAAGTAGGCGGACAAAAATGCCCACCCCAGAATGGCCAGACCGAGTGCTGTCCAACGCGCGCGTTCGATTGTCACCCAAGGCGCACGTGTGCCTGCCAGGACGAACCCTAATAGGAAGGTGATCCCGTACGTGGCGTGGTTATACCAGTCACCCGCGACTGCGTGATTGGGCGGATAGACTGCGATCAGAGCGATTCGCGCGAGCGAGAGGAAGGCCAGCGGCCACATCACTATGCCGAGTCCACCCACTTTGCTCTCAGTGACCCGCCGCAACCATTTTACGGGTGCCGGGACCAGGCGGATGGCAACATACAGAATCACCGTATAGATCCACAGATAGGCAATGAACCACAGGTGGTTCCAGGTAGGCAGGATCAAACAGTCTGAGCCACGGCAAAAACCGTGATAGGCGGTGAAGTACAGTTTCAGGAAGTCGGCATAGGTTCCTGCGTACGAACCTTTCTCGACCACCTCCAGATACGACTGCGGCGGAACGATCACGGCCATGCCGAAGAGCAGCGGGACGAGCAGCCGGACAGAGCGCTTTCCGAGAAATCCTTGGGGTCCCTGACGCTCGAGAAGATAGGCCGTTGCCACGCCTGATACGAGAAACAATAGGGACAGCCGCCACGGCTGGGTCAGCATCATTAGCGGCTCTATCGTGCTTGATGCGTGCGGGCTCTTCACGTGCCAGTCCCACGTCACGTAGTACATGCCGACGTGATAGAAAATCAGCAGCATGAATGCGCCGATGCGCACCCAGTCCAGGTCGTACCGCCGCTCGCCGAGAATTCCCTGAGTTGTCGTTGCTGCGCCCATGTGGCCTCCCGTGTGGTTGAGGCCAGCATCGTTGGATGGCTGTAGTGCGGCAATTCGTCTGGGACGAGCGGGACCAGGTTGGGGTGAGCGGCGCGATAGGCCGCTGGCGGAAACCAGGGGCGGGGGCGAGGCTCAACGGCACCCCATGGCTCACGGGCGTGCAAGTAGCTTCTCGAGTTCCAGCTCGCATTGCTGGGCGTTCTCGAACCAGACCGCGTGAATGCCCAACCCGCGGGCCGCCTCGATGTTCGGCCGGCTGTCATCGACGAATACGGTCTGCGCGGCCGCGAGACCGTGGCGCCGTAGCAGAAACTCAAAGATTTCGCGTTCGGGCTTGATCATCTGCAGGTCGCCCGAGATGACGATCCCGCGAAACACTCCCCAAAAAGAATGTCGCTCGCGCAGGTACGCGAAGATGTCCGATGACATATTCGACAGGCAGTAAAGCGGCACGCCCCGGGCAGCCAGCTTCTGTAGCAAGGCCACGGTTTCGCTCTTGGTGTGCAGTGATTCGCGCACCGCGGCGAAAAGCCCGCTGAGCTCAGCCGCCGGCCGCCCGGTTCGGTCGGCCGCGCGTGCCAGCAGATCAGCCTCCTGCAGCGTCCCGCGATCCAGCTGCAGCCAGTCAGGATGCAGGAACAGCGCAGTCTTCATGAGCGCGCGTATTTCAGGATCGGCGTAGTAGCTGGCAAGAATCCGATCGGGGTTCCACTCGATCACCACTCCGCCCAGGTCGAAAATCACGTTCTTCACCATCGGTGCCCTCGCTCGCTGCTGATAAGTCCCGCACAGTATGAACAAGTCGCAAAAGAAATTGTGACCGCGACGTGCGCCGCACATCCCCCGCGGCGCGCTGCGGTACGCAAGCCGTGGGATGGCTGCCGAATGCAGGCGTGAGGAAACTGAGAACCAACTCTTTTTTGCCCGTTGCAACATCGAGCTGTCTGTTGGACCAGACAATTGCGGCCGTTTTGTCGGTCAGGTCTACTGGCCTCAACGCAAGGGCAAACCCGTCGTAAGGCGGGGACGCAAAGCCTCCGGTCTTCAGCTGTAACAGGCTCGAGATAGCGGGGTTACCGGCAACCCAACAATGGCTGCCGTTATTCGGATCGCAAGCGCACGAACGCGGATCGTGCGTGCGCGTGATGTATCGGCTGCCCTGGCGACTGTCGTCAACGTCTAACCGGGGTAGTGATCAATGAAAAATTCTGCTTTCGTCGTCGGCCGCAATGCGGTGTTGTGCAGTCTCCTGACGTTCGGTCTGGCCGCCTGCGGCGCGGGTGAAGGTTCGAGCAGCTCGGGCAGCGCGTCCGCGGCCTCTGACCCGATTCCCAGCCTGGTAACGCCAAGCATTGGCGTAATCGACCGCACCTCAGCAACACAGATGCCAGGCGATGGCACACCTGGGCCGAGCACGACGTCCACGTCGGGTTCCACGACGGTAGCGTCAACACCCGCTGTCTCCGCGGGCGCCAGCACAACGACAACGGCGGTGGCGAAAACGACGGTCGCATCGAACAACAATACCTCGACCAATTCGAGTACGGCGGCCAATTCCAACAACCCTTCGACTGGCAGCGCCACGCTCGATTGGATGCCTCCGACAGACAATACCGATGGTTCCGTCCTGACGAACCTTGCCGGGTACACCGTGTACTACGGAACGTCGCCGGGCAGTCTGAGCCAGAGCGTGAAGATTACCAACCCGGGCCTGACGGCCTATACCATGACCAACATCCCGTCGGGAACGTGGTATTTCGCAGTGACCTCGTACTCCTCAACCGGCGTCGAGAGCTCTCGCAGCGGCATTGTGAGCACGACCATCTGAGCCCACGCGGCTACCCCCGCGCCGCCTCGGCCCGGCGATTGCGCCAGCCGAGGGTGGTGCAACCACCCGCAGCCGGCGCCACCCACACCCGGCCCGCCCAGCCGCCCAACTCCCTTCCAACGGAAAATGATAACTGCCGCACAGTCTGCGCAACTCGTAGACGAGTTTGGGGCCGCCGGCGTGCCGCACCCGGCCCAAATGCGCCGCGGCAGCGGCACATTGCGCCGGCCGGCCGCAGCTCGGAGCACGAAACTGAGACCTGACTCCTTTTTCAGTGTTGCAGCATTGCGTTGTCGGCGCACTCAGACAATTGCGGCCATGGCTTCGATCAGGTTTACTGGCCCCAGAACGCAAGGGCAAACCCGCCGTAAGGCGGGGACGCAAAGCCTCCGGTCTCCTGCTCTGACGAGCTCGAGATAGCGGGGTTACCGGCAACCCAACGAATGTTGCCGTTATCGGATCGCAGCCGGCGACCACGAAGTCGCTCGCTAGCGTGAAGTATCGCTGCCCTGGCGACTGTGGTAACGCAACCGGGGTAGTGGTCAATGAGAAATTCTGTTTTTGCCGCGCGCTCGCACATCTGCGGCGTCGTGTTGTGGACTCTCGTAACATTCGGTCTGAGCGCCTGCGGCTCGGATGCGGGATCCAGTGGGTCGGCGGCCGCAGTTGCGGATACGGGCTCGCTGGTATCACCCAGCGTCGGCCTGATCGATCGCTCGGCCGGCGATACAACTCAAGGCACGGCACCCGCCGCCAGCACGACGACACCCTCCAGCTCCACGACGGTTGCCGTCATTGACAAGGGAACGCCCGCGCCAGCGCCCTTCATCCCGCCGCCCAAGCCCATTTCGACCGGCAGTGCCACTCTGGACTGGACGCCTCCGACCGAGAACAGCGATGGCTCGGCTCTGACGAACCTGGCGGGCTACACCGTGTACTACGGCACCTCGCCTGACAAGCTGACAGAGTCTGTGAAGGTGTCGAACCCGGGGCTGACGGCTTACACGCTGACCAACCTGCCCCCTGGTACCTGGTATTTCGCGGTGACGTCATACTCCGCCGCTGGAGTCGAGAGCGTCCGTTCCGGTGTGATCAGCGCGACGATCTGATCCGCAAGGGCACTTGCTGGCGGCTTCAGTTCGATGACATCACGAACTGATTGCCGTCCGGGTCCTTGAATATCGCAAACTCTCCCCAGGGTTGCTTCTCCGGAGGTTTCACGAACTCGACGCCGCGGGCACTGAGTTGCCTGTAGGTCGCCTGCACGTCATCGCAGGCGAACGACCCATTGAAGAACGTGCCGATGCGGCTCTCGTGGCCGTCCGGCGTAAACAACACCACGCGCGTGGCAGAGTTCGCGATGCGCAGCTCTATCCAGCGTTGGTGCTCGTTGAAGGGCTGGTCGGTGGAGACTTCAAAGCCGAGCAGCTCGGTATAAAACTTCAACGCACGAGACTGGTCGCGTGTCGGAATACCTACGAATTTGAGCTGAGTGATCATCTGGAGCACCTTTCAAGTTCACAGAGGCAATTATGCGCTGCCACGTGCGCCCGGTGCAGAGCCACGCTCGCTTCATGTAGCACTAACCACTATAGTAAGCAGTACTATGGAGCGCTTCAGTCTGGATTCCTACGTGGTCGACGTCCTGATGCGCGACCTGGTCGGTCATGACCGCCGACCTGCCACCTTCATCGTCTATTTGTTTCTGCTGCGGCATGCGGCGAAAACCCGCCGCGATGCCATCCCGGTCAGCCTGCAGACAATTGCCACGAAGACCGGCCTATCGAAGTCGGCAGTGCAGGCGGCAATCCGCCACCTGCGCCGGCGCAAGCTGATCGATCCCGCCGTCGCCGCCACGCCGGCCGCGCCTGTCCGAAAGATCCTGCGTCCCTGGACGCGCCACCCGGCTGGCTGAACCGCCGCGGGCCCGGCAACCACCACCGCCGCCAAACCACCGCACCGGCTAACCCGACGCCGCGCCGGCTAACCACCGCGTCCCGCCCGCAACTCGTTGTCGCTCAGCCTTTGGTCGCAGCCACCAACGTCATCCCAGCCGGCCCCGCCCCCGTGCGAACTTTCAGTCCGTGCTCCATCAACTTTGCAGCAACCCATTGCGGCGGCAGCCGCAGCTTGCGGTAACTACTGACTCGCTGCTGCCAGTGGCCGTTCGCGCGCTCGTGAAGCAGATCATGCACCGTCACGGTGTCCTCCCCGTACTCGAGAAAGCAAGTCAGTATCCGGTTCGCGTCGCTGCGCACCGGTATGAAGCGGCGATCGCCTTGCAGGGGTGCCGAGACGTAATCGCGAAAGGTAGCCACGAAGAGTCCGCCCTGACTCAAGGACATCGCGACGCCAGCGAGCAGATGCTCGACACTATCCCGTTCGGGCAGATGCGTAAGCGTGTCTCCCATGCACAGAATGACGTCAACCGGTTTGGAGACGTACCGTCGGAAGTCGAGAATGTCACCGGCAACAGCATGGACCGGCATTCCAGCGGTTCGCCGTTGGAGCTCATCGACCAGGGCCTGGCAGCTGTCGATCGCGGTAACGGAATACCCGCGGCGGGCAAGGGGGAGGGCGTGCAAGCCAAAACCTGCACCCAGATCGACGGCAACGCCGTCTGTCTGGCGGGGAAGTCCGAGCGCATCGAGCTCGGCAGTGGCACGATCCGATGCGGCGTCGACATCGCCCACCATCCAGGAGTAAACGGGCCCCAGGTGATGGGCGTAATGTTCGCTTGCGGTATTCATGAGTGGCAGCGTACCGAAAAGGACTTGCCCAGGAGGCCGCCCTTGTGGGTGGTCGTATTTTTGATTATAAATCTGTGATCAAAGATCTAAGGAGTAGTCATGGCAGACCGCTCGCAGCTCGGGCTGGCGCGTATCGAGCGCGAAACTGTTCAGGATCGAGTGTATTGCGTCCTCCGCGATCAACTGATGCGAGGGGGGTTTGAGCCCGGGCAGAAGCTGAAGATTGCCGACCTGGCGAGCGCGCTCGGCACGAGCGCCATGCCCGTACGCGAGGCCCTCAATCGTCTGGCTGCAGAGCGAGCCATTGAGTCCATGCCCAACAGGAGCGTCCGCGTCCCGGCGCTCTCCAGGGAATCGCTGCGTGACCTGATGGAGGCTCGGTTCGCGATTGAAGGATTGGCAGTCGCACGTGCTGCGGGCAACATGGACGACGCCACGTTGGCGATGCTGCGACAGTTCATTGTTGCGCAGAGCGAAACGGATGCGGAGCACGTGTCCGAAGCCAGCGCCGAGCAGAATCGTGCCTTCCACTTTGCGATCTATCGCCGCAGCGGCTCGGCTGTCCTGCTGCCCATCATCGAAAGCCTGTGGCTGCAGTTTGGCCCTTACCTGCGTGTTGCATCCGAGCGGTTCGATGGACGCGAGGGCCGCGGAACCAATTTTCACGTGGAGATCGTCGAAGCGCTGGCCCGCGGTGACGGGCATGCCGCGCGCACAGCGTTGGAATCCGACATTGGTCGGGCGTTCGATATCGTAATGACTGACCCGTCGTGCTGGCAGGAAGAGCAAGGTGGGGCCGCGTGAGCGGCTGCGCCAGCGGTCCACCGGAAGAAGCGGGCTTCGAGCTCTACGACTTGCGTGTCGAGGTGGTCGGTCCACCCGACCAGGCCATCTACTGCGGCGCGCGGCTCGGTGACTACTTCGAGCTGCACGGTGAGATGTTGAAGCTGCCTCCCGGTCAGGGATTTTCTATTTATTCGCTGGCCGCGCTGCTGCCCCTGCTGCCCGCGAAGCAACGTGTCACCGATCCCAACGACTGGATGTCCTCGGATGCGGAAGTTGCCTGCCCTGACCCTAACTGTCCCACGCGCTTTCGGATCACTCGCACGGGCCGCCGCTATTTCAAGCGGTCGGACACCACTGCCGTTGCGCTCCCGGAGCGCGGCAAGCCGTGATTCCGCGCTACGATCTCGTTGCCGGTTATTCCATCTCACGGCTCATCAAAGGGGGCTGGCATCTCGCCGGCGATCACGGCTCGGTGGACCCTGAGCAGGCCATCAAGGACATGGTCAGCTTTGTCGAGGCCGGCATCACTACCTTCGATTGCGCCGACATCTATGTCGGTGTCGAGCAGTTGATCGGCGATTTCCGCGGCGCTTACCCAGCGCTCGCCCGGCAGGTCCAGGTTCATACCAAGTTCGTACCCGACTTGTCCGATCTTGCCTCCGTAGACCGGCGTTACGTTGAAAACATCATTGACAGGTCGCTGCGGCGGTTAGGCCTGGAGCGCCTCGATCTCGTGCAGTTCCACTGGTGGGATCTGAATGTGCCGCGCTACGTGCAGACCGCGCTGGAGCTCGACCGGCTGCGGCGTGCCGGCAAGATAGCGCATCTCGCCCTCACCAATTTCGACACTCCCCACCTCGATGAAATCATCTCGGCCGGCGTGCCCATCGTGGCGCACCAGTTGCAGTATTCACTCATCGACGACCGTCCAAACATCAAGATGGTCGAATTCTGCCGCGCGCAGGGCATCGCGCTGCTGTGCTACGGCACCGTGTGCGGCGGCTTTCTCTCCGAGCGCTGGCTCGGCAAACCGGAGCCGCGGTTCGGGCTGCGCAACCGCTCGCTGATCAAGTACAAGCTGATCATCGATGACTTCGGGGGGTGGGACTTGTTCCAGCAACTCCTGGAAGTACTCGCCACGTCGGCGGCCAGGCATGGAACTGACATTGCCACGGTCGCCGCGCGTGCGATTCTCGACCGTCCGCAGGTGGCTGCGGCGATTGTTGGTGCTGTCAACACCTCACACCTGCACGCGCATGCCCGGATCGGGACTGTGCAACTGGATGCGGAGGATCTCGCGGCAATCACGGCCGTGACCGACTATCGGCGCGGCCCCAGGGAAGATGTATACATACTGGAGCGTGATCGGACCGGCCGCCATGGCCAGATCATGAAGTACGAACTGAGCCAAGGGGAGCGACAGGAATGAGCAGTAATCGCAAGCGGGCGGCTGGACGCGTGACATGCCGGCGCGCGGCCAACAGCTTCGGGCTGGCCGCCACGTTGGCCGGCGCAGGTGCGCTCAGCGGCATCGCCTGGAGTGCGGAGGCGGGTCCCGAAGGGGCCGCTGCCGGCGCTCTCGAGGAAGTGGTCGTGACCGCCGAAAAGCGCGAGTCCACTGTCCAGAAAACACCCATCAGCATCACGGCCATCAGCGGCGCTGATCTGCAGGCGCAGGGTGTTTCCAACCTCCTGTCGGTGGCCCAACAGGTCCCCGGCGTATCCTTCAAGACCTCCGGTCCCGGTCAGACCGAATTCCAGATACGCGGCCTGACCTCCACCGGCGGTGAGTCGCCGACCGTGGGTTTCTACCTGGACGAGACCGCATTGACACCGCCGGCCATGGCACAGAACGGCAAGGTCGTCATCGATCCGACTCTGTTCGATCTGAATCGTGTGGAGATATTGCGGGGCCCGCAGGGCACGCTCTACGGCGCCGGCTCGATGGGCGGCACCATCAAGCTGGTCACCAACGCCCCGGATCTGAAGCAGATCGCAGCTAACGTACAGGGCATCGGCTCGGGTACCGATGGCGGCGGTTTCAACCACACCGAGAATGCGATGCTGAACCTGCCTGTCTGGCAGGATGTTGCCGCCTTGCGCGTGGTGGTCACAAACAAGCACGTACAGGGGTGGATAGACCGGGACGTGGTGAGTCCATTCCCGCTCGAGATCGGGACTGGTTTCGTGGCTTCAGTGCGCGGCAATGTGGCGGCCGCACCGCTCGTCAAGCGCGTCACCGAATCCAACACGGAGAACCTGAAAAGCGGCCGCGCCACGCTGCTCGTGCAACCCCTCGCAGGTTTGAGCATCACGGCCGGCGCCCTGTATCAGCGTATCAACCAGAGCGGCCCAAACACGATTGACGTGCCGCCGGGTAACGAAGTGCACTATCAGCCGTTCGACCTCGCCGAGCCCTTCAAGGATACCTTCAACCTGCAGTTCCTGAACATCAAGTACGACTTCGATGGCTTCCAGGTCGTGTCGGCCACGTCGAGCTGGACGCGCCAGCAGAACCAGACCCAGGACATCTCCGAGGCCATGCAGGACTACATCGGCCACTTCTTCGGGGACCCGAACCAGTTTCCATTCTCGAACCTGGGAGCCGGAACCATCTCCGAAGATGACTACACGCGGCAGATCAGCGAGGAGCTACGTGTTGCCTCCACAGGCGACGGCCCGCTTCAGTGGCTCGTGGGCGGCTACTACAGCACGTTCCACGCCACCTCGCATGTGTACTCCTTCTACGAGGGATTCGCTACGTTCCTCGACCCTAATGGCCTGCCGGTGTTCGGAACGAACAACCTTGCCGATAACCACCGCCTGCTGGACGTGGATCAATATGCGTTCTTCGGCGAAGCGTCATATCAACTTCCGCATAGCCTGAAAGCCACGGTGGGCGCCCGGTATTACAACTTCCACAGTAACTCCGCGACGTCGGTCAGCGGCGTATCCGCGAACGGGACCAGTGATACGTTATACGGTGTCGCACAGAATTCGGGCGTCTCACCGAAAGCCAACCTCGCTTACATTCCGAACGACAACCTGACTGTCTACGCAACGGTGTCGAAGGGCTTTCGGCCGGGCGGTCCGAACTCCCCAATACCGCCACCCTGCGCCCAGGCGCCGAAGCAATTCGGTCCCGATAGTGTATGGAGCTACGAGTTGGGCGAAAAGCTGAAAATGCTCGACGCCCGGGTGTCGATCAACGCGGATGTGTACTACGAGGATTGGTCGAACATCC
Source organism: Steroidobacteraceae bacterium (assembly GCA_045810105.1). Taxonomy (GTDB): domain Bacteria; phylum Pseudomonadota; class Gammaproteobacteria; order Steroidobacterales; family Steroidobacteraceae; genus 13-2-20CM-66-19. The sequence goes on from JBJMWM010000002.1 coordinate 277,990, forward strand.
AGCAGCAGGTTGCGCCACCCTGCGGCTTCAAGTTCACGGCCAACGCCGGTAAGGCCAAGGTCTACGGCGCCGAGCTGGAGGCCGCCATCGTGCTGCTGCCCGGGCTGGTGTTCTCCCAGAGTGTCGGTTATACCCACGCGACCAACTCGGTCACGGTGCCGGAGGCGGGCGTGAAGGATGGGGACCGTCTGTTGAACGTTCCGAAGGTCACCGCCAACACCACCCTGACATACCGCTATCCGCTGGCCGGAGCCCTGAACCTCATTGCCCGCGTCAACAACAGCTACGTGGATTCCGTGCAGGATATTACTTTCACACGCAACACCCTGCCGTCCTACGACCTGGTTGACACCCGCTTCGGCGTGGAAACCGACCGCTGGTCGGCGGTGCTGTTTCTGGACAATCTGACCAACAAACGAGCGCTGCTCGGCGACACCGGCGCACTGTCGGCGAACGTCCCGATCTTTGAGCGCGTCGCAACGAACCAGCCGCGGACGATCGGGGCGGACGTGAGCTACAGGTTTTAGGTGTCGCAGCAGGATGACTATCCGCGGCGCGGATACGCCTGGGGCGTCGTAGCGATTCTCTTTGCCACGGCGGTGCTGTCGTACACCGACCGGCAGGTGCTGAGCCTGCTGGTCGATCCGATCCGGGCCGACCTCGGCATCAGCGATACACAGATCAGCCTGCTCCTCGGGACGGCCTTCGCGGTTGTGTACGGCATTGCCGGGCTGCCGCTGGGCTACCTCGCTGATCGCACCTCGCGGCGCAACCTGATCTTCGGCGGTGTACTGGTCTGGAGCATTGGCACGCTGGCCTGTGGATTCTCGCAAACGTTCGGCCAACTGTTTGCAGGCCGTCTCGTGGTGGGGCTCGGCGAGGCAGTACTCTCGCCGGCCGCCATCTCGCTGATCAGTGACTATTTTCCGCCCGCGCGGCGGGGGATGGCCGTGGGCTGCTTTCTGAGCGGCATCGCCATGGGTATCGGTGCGTCCATCCTGATCGGGGGTGGAGTTCTGCAGCTCGTACAGCTGGGGGCTCTGGCCAATACAGCGCTCGCCACACAGGCACCCTGGAGACTGGTCCTGTTGATCATCGGAGCTCCCGGACTTCTGTGGGCACTGGCGATTCTGGCAATTCGCGAGCCGGTCCGGCGCGCCACCGAAGTGCCGGTGGCGGCGACCTCCGCCAGCGATGTAAGCGGCTGGCGTGCTGCCGGGTGGGCGCGCGTCATCCCCATCTACATTGTTGTCGCGATTGCATCACTGGTAGACAACGCGGTCGGTGGCTGGGCTCCAACGTTGCTGACCCGCAAATTCCACATGGATCGCGCGCAGGTTGGGATCGAGCTCGGGATATTGTTGACGGCCGCCTTCGGGGGTGGAGTGTTGGCAGGGGGCTGGCTGGCCGACCGTGCCGGTCTGCGGGGCGGCTGGTCGGGGAAAATCCACGTCTGCCTGCTTGCCGGCGCGCTGATTCTGCCCGTTGCCGCCGCGATCAATGCCGCGTATGTCAACGTAGCGTTGTTCTCCATACCAGCCTACTTCGCGCTGTCAGGTATCGTCACAGCCTGCGGTTTCTCCGCCATCCTCGACGTGGTTCCAAACGGCTCGCGAGGTCTTGCCATGTCGATCAGCTTCTTTCTGAACGTGGCCGTGGGAGGCGCCGTTGGCCCCACCGCGGTTGCGCTCGCGAGCGATTATGTTTTTGGCGCCGACGCGGGCCTCGGGCCCGCCCTGGCGACGACGGTTGCCGTGGCATACGGCCTTGCTGCCGTTACACTCCTGGTGGCACTGTCAGTATTTCGCACACGTGATGTCTCATGCTCGCAATAGCAGCCATGCTGGAGCACGCCGTCTGATCTATGTAGTCCCCAAGATTCAGGAAGACGCGGCCCGGTCCAGAGCCGACTGCAGCTCGCGCAACGCGCTGACGAAACGTTCCGGCGTGTAGGCCTCGTCGTTGCGCACCAGCTTGTAGAGTCCATCGAGCCAGCCACGGTACTGGCCGGACCTTCCGAGGTCGATCAACAGGCCGTCGATCGCCATGACGGCCTGCTCAGCACCGATGTAGTCGTGGAATTCACCCTCGACTCCCAGCGACACCAGCATGTTGAGCAATTGCTGCTGATCGGTGCGCGACCACTCGAAGGAAGCGGCGCGATCACGCAGCCTGCCCACGAGCACCTCGAGATCGCGGGCTCGGCCCACGATTTGGCCCCGTCCCCCGGGGCCTGCTGCGAGCAGGGCCTGGGTGAGCTTCAGAACACTCGGGGCGCTGGGTGGATCGATGCGCCGCGCAATGAGCCACGCCATGCGAAAGTGGCCGTCGTTGATGGGAACGTTGCCCGGTTCCACGGCGAGCGTCAGCAGCCGATGGCTCCAGTCATACCGCCGCATGGAGCTCATGTGGCAGGCATAACAGTTGAATAGCGCCAACTCGGGGAAGGTTGCGGAGTTGTCGATGCGCGGACCCTGCAGCGCTTCGAGCTCGGTAAAGGCGGCGGCCAGTTGGCCATAGGCCCAGGTTTGCGTGCGGCTGTACGAAGGCTTGCGCCGTTGGTAGTCGCTGTCGACGCGGTAGTGGGCCGGCTCGATCGCCTGGAACGTGTCGAGCTCGAAGCTCAACCGGGGGTGGCCTGCCGCCATGATGCGGTGAGTCGCGAACTTGTCGGCGGTGCCGTAATGGCAGGACAGGCACAAGGTTGAGCGCTCGTGCAGGTTGGCCGTCGGGTACATCCCCTGTGCGACATTCTCGCGATAAGTCGCACGTCTGGAGGTATGCGTCGTAATCCAACGCTCCGCGCCACCATGGCACGCTTCGCACCCGACGCCATCCGACAATGAAAACTTCGGCCCGCGCCGCTCCGGCGCCACATTGTCCGTGTGGCAGTCGAGACAGAGCTTCGCGGCCGCGGGATTCGCCAGCCCCAACTTAACGGCTATCGACCGCGAGCGCGGGGAATTCAACACGGTGTAGGCCTTCGAGTGCGCGTCTTCATGTGACCAGGTCACGTACTCATTCAACAGCACGTCGTATGTCTTGCCAGGGCTGACGGAACCGTGACACACCGACGACGAACAACTCCCAACGCCCAGATGCCGGCCATTCGACTGGGCCGGCAGCGGTGTGGCGGCGAGCAACGCCAGGGCTGCGATCAATGCGGTTGAACGAACCACGGCTTGCGATCCGAATCGAGGTAGAGCCGCTCCATCTCCTCGAGACTGAGCGGACGGGAGCCGATACGGCCGAACACGGCGATCTGGTGTCCGGTCTCGTCTACACCGCGGTCGCGGTCGAGACCCTTGGAGAGTGCGAGCGCCGGTTTGTGCGTGCTGAAGCTCGCAATCAGCTCGGGTTTGGGCTCCGGGCTGAAGCCATAGAATTTCGGCTGCAGGGCAGGCGAAGTCAACTGCAGCACTTTCAGTCCGCCGACTCCATCGGCAACATACGCGAACAGTGAGGCATTCGTGGAAGCGACGATCACATCGCGCACGTCCCGCAGCGCGCCGCCGCCGTCGAACATCTGATGCAACCGCATGGCTTCCGGCTTTTCGACGTCGACGATCGCGAGTCCCTGCTTGCCGGCGGCCACGTAGGCGTAGGTGCGCGCAAGATAGACGCGTTGCGCGTCCTCGAGAGGAATCACCCCGGGAGAGATCTGCGGATGTTTCTTGTCCGTGATCTCGATGGCCCTGAGGCCCTCGCGATCTGTCACGAACAGATAGCGGAACTGCAACGCGGAAGCGCGGGCGCCCTCGAGTGGCACCACGCTTTCGACTTTGGGATGCAGCGGATCATCCAGGTTCAGGATCACGAGCCCCGCGTCGGCCGCGATATACACGAAGTGACCGCCAATCGTAATGTGCCGGGCGCCCTTGAGTATGCCGCCCTCGTTCCAGGTGAGCGCGCGCCGCAGGAAGTTGTTACGTGGCTCGCCGTCCGCCAGTGTGTTGATGTCCGTCAGGATCAATCCTTCACGTGAGTCGGTGATCAACGCGTAGTTGTAGAGCGGATGGAAGGGCTGTTCCTCATTATCCGCGCGCATGAGCTTGCCCGTATTGCGGGCGGGATGGATCGGCTGGTTGGTCGGGAGAGCGACACAAGTCGCATCCGCAGAGGCAATCCGCGTGTTGTGCCCGAACGGACTGGTCGGTCCCGTCAGAATTGGCTGGCTGACTCCTTTGTTGGCAATGCTCGCGACATCATATACCTGCATGCCGCTCTTGCCCTCCGCGGTGTAAACATATTCACCGCGAAGTTGCAGGCAACGGATGGCGTCTCCAGAGTGCTCATGCGTGTTCTGCAATACGCCCTTCAGGCTGCGGTGCCGCGCGTAGTTGTCCGGATACGCATATTTCTGCAGATAGCTGCCGAGGACCGCCTGCGGCTCGTCCCACTCGGTGACCTGCACGCCGGTGAGCCCGCCGCCGGTGCCGACCCAGGCGTAGTACCCGACGAAATTGATAAAGTTGGTTCCCTGCAGCAGCAGCTGCGCCATGATGGCGTTGTTGTCATTCGCCGCCCCCAGGTGGCAGTCGTCGCAGGTCTTGGTCTCCGTCAGCCGCTCGGTGTGCGGATAGTGCGGATTGAAGGCCTGCGAGCTGTAGCCGCTGGCGGCAATCGGCGGCTGCTGAATGTAGATCTTCTCGCGATTGATGTTCGTCGAGGAGACCACGAGCGCGGAGCTCGAGCGCACGGGGGCGATCCGGCCCCCATCCGTGGGACCGCGGCGGCCGAGCATGAACATATCATCGCGGGCGACCTGCGGATTGTAAGTGGCGATGACCCGGGACTCCCCGCCCTGGTAGTGGTGGCTGGGATTCTTCCAGTTCGCCTCGGTCGGCAAATGACAACCGCCGCAACTGGTGGTCCATGAGGTATGACAGGAATAGCACTCCAGGTCTTTCGTCCCATGGGCGCGCTGCCCGGGAGGTACCTGCAGTCCCCATGCCTGGGTCTGCGTATCGCGGCTCATCAGCTTGGCGCGCGCGGATCTTTCGTTGTAATCGCTGGACTGTGGATTGACACTGTCCTTGACCAGATGAACACGCCATTCCTGTCCGGGATTGACCATCGATCGCTGATACAGCTGGCCTTCCCGCCATTCGAATCGCTTGGCGCCATCAGGATTGCGCAGCAGCGACAGATCTGTGCCGGCTGGTGGCGCGGCGGGACCTGAGGTGCGCAGTGTTGGATAGGCATCCGCCGTGCCATGGCAGTCCACGCACGCGATTTCAATCGCCTGCGCCACCTCTCCATAGATATAGCCATTCCCGTGGCTGTCGCGCGCATAGTGGCAATCGACGCAATGCATGCCCTTATCCATGTGCACCGAGGCCATGTGCACGGCCTTCTTGAACTTCTGCGGATCATCGTCACTGACGGTTGTGCCCTTCGCGTCGAGCAGGTTCCCGTGGCGATCGCGCTTGAAGATCGCGCGGAAGTTCCAGCCATGCCCGTGGTAGTCGGCGAACTGAGTGTCGTGCAGGGTGGGATTCAGCTCACTTACGTGTTCCAGGAAGTTGGTGTCCGCCCACTTTCCGCGGGGAGCTGCGCCTTCCGGGTTTCTCTGGTTCACCTCCCGGATCTCATCCGCGCTCGGGTACTTCTGTTTTTCGGGCCACATGACCGGGGCATCCGACTCATAGTCCCACATGGTGTAACCCATGAACGAGTTGACGAACACATTGGGCTGATGCATGTGGCAGACCATGCATTGACTGGTCGGAATGGATCGGGTGAAGCGGTGATTCAGCGGATGCCCGGACTCGTGCTTGGGAATGACGGGGTCGAGGGTCCTGCTCTGGCCGGTGTTGCCGAATTTTGCGTACGGACCGGAATGCTTGTCGTCGCGGTCGTTGGCATACACGACATGACAGCCCGAGCAGCCGGAGCCGCGGTAATCACCGGGTTGGTCGTTGGTGCCCATGAACCACATGTAAGGGTCGTTGAGCCGGGTCTTGTGGACATTCAGGACCGGGATGGCGATACGGCCGGCGGTTCCCGGCCCCCGGTTGGACACGTGCAGGTCGGGGCGCCCCGGCTCGGTCAGGTTCTGCAATCCCCCGGTGATGTTGGGAAGAGCGATCTCGGGGAAGCGGTTGCCCGTCGCCCGACCGCCGGGCTCGAATACCCGGAAGGTATCGGCCGGCGGTGCCGTTTCCCACTGCGGCATGGCCTGCAGACGGGGAATGACTCCATGCAGCGAGAGCGCGCTTGCGGGGTCGGGAAGCAGGGGTCCTTCGATGCCGGCGGCCTGTCCACTGCTCGTATAGGCTTCGCCCAGGATGTAGCGTTTGAACGGCAATACGCCGTTGTTGTAGGACGCACCGCCCCAGAACATGGCGCCGGTTGACATCAGGCTGCGTTGCGCCGCCGCGATGATCGGCAGGTGGCAGGCGCCGCAGGCCTGGGTAGCGACGCGGTAGTCACCTGGATTCACGAAGCGAATGAAAGCCGGCGATTCTCGGTTGAGCAACGTGTAGCTGCGTTGCGGCTTGGCGCTCTTCGGGTAGCCCCATTCCTGGGGGTAGCGGGGTAGCACATGGGCGAGGTCGCGAAGACGGCTGTATTCCAACTCCAGCCGTGCCAACCCCTTGGGTGGAATGACACTCGCATCACCGCCATGGCAATCGGTGCAGCCGAGTTTTACGGCCGGATTGTCATGCATGGAGAGTGCATCGGTACGCTCATGGCAGCCGAGGCAGCCGGCGCTCTTGCGGTGGACGTCGGCCAGGGACTGCTCGGCCGGGGCTGCCTCGAAGTGCTGGGCAGGGGGCGTTGCCCGAACCAGTGCCGGGACGAGCAAGCAAGCGAGCAACAGGATATGTCTCAACGGTGTCATTTGGCTCGCTCAGTAGGTCAGCACGAGATTGAAGAACGCCGAAAAAGGCGCGGCTCCCCCCACGAGGCTGCGGGCTGCAGGGGCGGGGAAGAGCTTCCCGACGGACAGACGCGCGATCACGTTCTGGGAAATAAAGGGCCGGTAGATCGCATTCACAGATGTATCGGTACCGATGCTGCGCGAGACGGGAGCGCCATTCAGAATGGCCTGGAGCGAAGCGGTACGGTTGAACATCAGCCGATCGACGTCGAACGAGACGCGCAGCGCGGGGGCGAGGTCGAGGTCGGCCCCGATGCCGAGCAGCTCCAGTCCGGGGTTGGTGAAGTTGGATTCGCCGGTGTCGACGGTCGAGCGCAGCGCAGGAAACAGAGAGTCGCGCTGTTTCAGATCGATGGCGCCCGCCACCAGCGGCAGGCGCTGGTGGATGAAGAACGTGGAATCGGCGCCCGCAAAGAGTGCTGACTGGTTGATGCCGTCGAACCCGTGACTCTGGCCGTCCAGGGGATTTCCGTCGCCGGAGGCGTATAAGCCGGAAGCGCGGATCCGGATCCAGTCAAAGTCACGCGACAGCTCGAGAGCCGCGAAGCTGGCCTGCACTCTCGTTGCGCGCGCGGCGAATACGCCTTGCGTCTCACGGCCAATGACTTCGTACATCGACCCGGTGAGATTCAATCGCCCGATATGACCATCGACACCATAGCCGAGATAGATTACGTCGTAGCCGTGTTGCGCACCTGTCGTGAATGTGGGATTCGTGCCGCCCAGGATTGCGTGTGTGCCCGGCGCCCGGCTGCGGTCGTAGATCGCGACGAATTCCGATGTCAGCCCGGGCCTGCCCAGATCCTGGATGTACAGGTTGGCCACAACCAGGTCATTGGCCGGAATGTTGGCGCCGAGATCGTTCTGGCGCGCGGCATTCTTCGGCAGGCGCCGGTACCAGCCGGCGCTGTACTGGTAAATGTCGTTGTCGCGCGTGCCGAAGAAGCGGATGCCCAAGGGCTGGTCGGCGAGCACGAAGCCGCGGAAGTCGCTCGTGACCGGCTGAATGCCGATGCGCACGCTGTCGAAGTCATAATGAGCGGATACGTCGCGCAGGTGTTTCTCGAAGAAGAGTGCCTGGGCTCCGACGGTGGTTGTGGTTGTCTTGGTTACCCCGGTATCGGTGGAGCTGTAGTTGAGGATGGGCGTGATGCGCAGCTGATAGTCCGGTGGCCGGAATATCGTGTCGCCCTCGTACAGGACGGCATCGACACTGGCCGTCTGGCTATCGAAGAATTGCCGCTGACCCTCGAGCACCCGCCGCGACTCGAAGAGCGAGTTCGAGCTCACTGTGAGCACGGCAAAGCCATCCGCTCCCCACACGGGCCGATCTCCCTTGAGCGGATTGTTGGTCGCATACGGATCGAGCCGGTTGTCCGGATGTCCCAACCCATCGATGATCCGCCACCGGTCCACGGGTATGGAGCCCGGAAGAGGCGAGGCGACCGGTGTGGGCAGGCGGGTCGGATCGCACTCGGCCGGTTGCAACCGCTCGGGCGGCGCCGCCCCCGGCCGTTGCCGCAGCGGCTCGGCAGCCTCCGGCGGACAGCCGGAATTCGGATCGACTTGTTCGGCAATCGCTTCCATCGTAGGCGCCGCCATTACCAGCACGAATACCAGGGTGGCCAAGGTACGCACGCAGCTCATTGCGAAACGCGGGCCTTGAGGGCGGTCGGGTCGAAACGGCCACGCTGGGGAAGGTGAAACCGATGGCACATCACGCAGTCGGAGCTGAGCTTGCTCGTATCGTTGGCATCCCCATGACACTCGCGGCATTTTGCGATCCGGGGCATCAAAATGTCGCTGCTTTGCTTGGAACGCTCCGCATCCTTGTGACACGACGTGCAGGGCTCGCTGATGTGTGAAGCGTGATTGAAGCGGGCCCGCGGCATCCAATTCTGTGTCAGCCTGACGGGTGCAACCTGCCATTGGTCGAATCCTGAAGCTCCCAACACGCGGGTGACATCGTGGCAGTCGACACACACCCGCTTCTCGAGCAGCTCACGAGCCATTTTCAGCGTCTCGGTGTCGGCCCAGTCGCGCGCGCGGCGCTGCTCGTCGATCGACATCTGGCGGGCCTCCTGTCCCGGACGACGCAATCGATCAGTCTGGGTACGCGTCGTCGGCCCAGTCGATTCCAGATACTGGGCGCTGAAGTGCTCGCGCAGGGCTCGGAACATGCTCTGCAGGTTGCCGTGCGGGACACCACTCGTTGGATCGTGCTCATCGAAGTGCAGGCTGTGGCAGCCACTGCACTGCGTCTCCATGCGGATGGGCATCATCTCGCGCCCACTGGAGTTGGGGCGATGGCAATCGGCGCACCGCAGGACGCGCTCGCCCGCCGGCGATTTGATGCCCTTGGGATCCAGGTGTTGCGCATGAGAGAACTTCAGGTGCGAGGTCTCTTTGAAGGTCGCCGCGTTAGTCGAGTCGAGCCACTGCGGCGCCCATTGTCCGGGCGCCACGAGCTCGTTCTGGCTCAGCACTGCGAGGCGGAATTCCGGATGGTGCGAGCCGAAGTCCGCAGCGTTCTCGACCTGCGGGGCAGACTTGAGCTTGTCCAGGCGCGCGTGGCAGTCCGTGCACAGACGCTGATCGCGCAGGATGAGCGTGGCGGGCTCCTTGTGCTCGAAATGGCAGGCGGCACACCGCTCGCGGTCGAACAGAGCCACGTCTGTTGTGCGAACGTCAACATGGTGCTGGACGTCCGCATGACATTTCTCGCACTCCGAGTTGCGGACGCGCTCGAACGGGTTGACGTGGCAGGCCGTGCAGTCGTTACCGATGAAGCGGTGGGTGGCGTGAAGCGGACCGGCGGACCACAGAGCATCGCTCGGAACGAGAGGCGTACTGCGCAGCAGCTTGCGCATCGGCGGCGCCAGGAATGTGCCCATGGGCACCAACAGGAAGATCGCTGCAACACCCAGTGTCAATGTCCATGACCAAAAGCTGATTGTGAAGCGGGACGCATGCATCCCCGTATGGCTGGCGGCCGCCGGCGAGGTTTCATCCGGGGTGTAGGGGTCGCTGACCCGTAACACACAGGTGTAGTGTTCGTTTGAGTGCCCGTCCGGCGCCTCTACTTTCACGGTAGTATCGCCGAGCTGCAATGTATCGTTCGGATAGACGGGTACGCGGGTTTCGCGCTGGCCGTTGACGATGACGCCCTTCGGGCCCAGCGCCACCAGCAGCAAGCGGCCACCCGAGATGACGCGCAATATGGCATGTTGCGGATCAACATCCTTGTGCGGAACCTGGAGTTGCTGATCCGGAGCGCTGCCGATGGTCAACTCCGCAGTCTGAAATACAGTACCGGGAGTTGGCCTGTTACCGGCAGGCGCACTTCCGGTGATCTCGCGTATGAGGCAGATCAACATCGCGTCACCAGTAAAGAAAGACAGTGACTACGTGTATGCAGAGCGCTGCCAGTAACGCGCAGCACAGCGGGACATGCAGGAACAGCCAGATTCTGAGCAGGGCGGCGAACTGCGTCTCGCGCCGCAGGCGTTGCAGCAGGGCTGCCTTCGAGCCGGCGAGCTCCAGCAGCTTCTGCACACTGGATAAGGCAACTTCACTGCTGGAGCGGCCAGGGCGTATCTCAGCCAGAGTGCGGATCAGCGCACGTTGGTTTGCGTTGGAAACGAGGTGCGAGCGGCGGGGCGCGGCTCCGATCCCGAGTAACAGGGTTGACTCATCCCGGCCCCGCAATTGTTTCCAGAGGCCGCCGCCGCCGAGGTCGGTACGCCGGGCAGCTTCGGCCAGCAGTTGGGTGATCTGCGGCGAGATACCTTCGGCAAGCTCCAGGGAGCTGCTGTCGAGCTCCGCGAGCTGGCGCAGAAATTCACTGCGGCGGCGGTTGCCGCGCTGTTGGATCATGGCGCCCGGAAAGCTGACGTAGGCGTACACGCCCCAGCAACCACTGAGCGTGACCACGCACATGAGCACATAGGCGACGGTATGCACGTTGCGGCCAAAGTGCATGCCGCTGTGCAGAGTCGCGATCAGCAGCGCCGCAAGTCCCAGATACACGTGAGCTGACAGCCAGCCGATCGCGGTGCCGAGGTTCGAGCTGAACGAGCGCTTGCGCACGCCGAACAGAGCCAGAAGGATGACCAGCAGCGCTGCGATCGTGCCCAGTGTATAGCCGAGCCAGGTCCCCCCGTTGGGCGGTACGCGCGGCCGGTCGAGCAAGTAGGTGGCCAGTGTTACCAGCGATATTACGCCGGCGATCAATCCGTAACGGTAGTGGCGGAAATTGATGAATGACTGGTGCATGGATTGGGACTCAAGGCCCAATTACTCCGCGAGTGCGACGGCGCGTTGCCTCGCCAGCTCCAGGACGTCCTCCGCATGGATACGGATGGCAGCTCCAGTCGGACAGGCGCGGACACAGGCGGGTCCGCCTTTCAGACTCGCGCAGACGTCGCATTTCACGGCTGTCTTGGCCGTTTCCGCCGGCTTCCCGCCCAGCAGCTTGCTCAACAGACTCGTTTTCGGGGCCGTCTCGGCCATTTGTATGACCCCATAGGGGCAATTCTCTTCGCAGTTGCCGCACCCGATGCAGGTCTCATCGATGTACACCTCCCCATTGGGCAACCGATGGATGGCCGAAGGCGGGCAATCGCGCATGCAATGCGGATGCTCGCAGTGACGGCAGGAGGTGGGCAGATGCAGTGAATGCAGCGACGGGCCCGCGCTTCGATCGAGCCTGGAAACACCCTCGTGCGTGGCCGCACAGGCTTTCTCGCATTGATCGCAGCCCACGCACAAAGTCTCATCGATCACCAGCACGCTGGTGGCCTCTCCCAGGCCATGCGACATCAGGTACGAGAAGACATTGCCGGCCTTGGGCCGCGCCTGCATATGCGCATACTGGGTCAGCTGCTCGGTGCGTTCGGCATCCATCTTGGCAGCCAGGCGCGCGTCGGCCTTGAGGAGTGCCTTGAAGCTCGCGTGATCGATGCTCAGGGCCTCCGTGGCCACCATGGACTTGGCATTCAGGGAGCGGGTCGTTTCTCCTGAGAGGCATCCCAGCGCGTCCAGGAAGGAGTTGGCCGCGCAATAGGCGACCACGGTGTCCTGGTCAGCGGTACGGCGTGAGAGCGCCACCGAGCCGCTGCGCACCAGGTAGAAACGCTCGATGGGGTCGCCCTCCTTGAAGATCTCTGCTCCTGGGGCGAATCGATGCAGGCTGGCGGCTTTCGACAGAGCGTGGATCGTCTCGGGTGATGCGTGCGGCATCAGCAGCAACCGCAGGGCGCGCAACGAATACACGGTATCGATGTACTCGCGCACCGACTGCTCGGTCCGCAACAGCTTGCGGATGGCGCTATGAGGTGTCTCCAGCAGGATGCAATCCGCGCCTGCCAGCGCGGACGTTTCGTGCGGCCGTCCGGAAATGAGGCTCATCTCGCCGAGCAACTGCCCGCCGCGCAGGATCATCGGCGCGCCGCCACCAGCCTCGAGGTGAACCTCGCCGCGCAGAACGTTGAAGATGCTCGAGGCATAGTCGCCACGAGCAAATATGCTGCTGCCCTTCGCGGGTGTGACGATCCTGCTCACCAGCAGGAGCTCACGCAGTGCCAGCGCCTGTATGCCGCGGAAAATGGGCAAACCCTTGTGAATGAGACTGACGATGCGCTCGACATCGTCGCCGCCGCGCAGAATTCGGAATTTAGCCCGCAGGATGTCGTGATCGGCGGGCGCTACGCTGCGGCCCAGCAACTGCTCGACTACCTCGAAGCCCTGGTTCATGGCCTGTTTGATCAGCGGGTAACCGGCCAGCGCTCCGATCACATACAGTCCCGGGACGGTGGATTCATATTGAGATGAGAGCTCCGGCAGCGCGTCCGGCTCACTCGAAACGAAGCGGACGCCGATCGATTCTACGAGTTGACGTGGCGGAATGGCTCCCAGGCGAGCTATCACGCGATGACACGGCAGGGTGCGCTCGCCTTCCTGCGTCGCGATGACAATCCGATACGGCGCGCTGTCGCCCACGTGCGGGCCGTTTGCATGCTTGTCGTTCGCATGTACGCTGCGGACCTCGGCATGCATGAAGCACTTGATCCGGCCAGCACTGATGGCCTTGGTGATCCGCGCGGCGTTGGCATCCTTGGCGCGCGGAAAGCCGCTGCTTCGATTGAGCACGATGACCGAGTTGCTCCGCGACAGTGCAATCGCATTTTCAATTGCCGCATCGCCGGCGCCGATTACGACGATGGTCTCCCCGCGCAAGGCGTCGGCTGACTCCAGCGTGTACTGCACACACGGCAGCTCGCCCCCGGGCGCGGTGACCCGCCGTGGATGTCCCTGCACGCCGAGGGCGAGAATGACATGTTTGCCCCGGATGCTGTTGCCGCCCTTGGTGGCTATTTCAAAGTTGCCGCGCGAGCCGCGGATGCTTGTGACCTCGCACTGGTACTTGATGTTGACATTGGCACGGCTGATGCCGCGCTGCCAGGATTCGAGTATTGCCTCGCGGCGCCCCGCGGCGAACTCCATGTCGCTGCGCAGGGGCAGCACGCTGGGCTCCGCCATGACGTGCTTGTGCTGCTGATATTGTTGAATCGTATTCGCATGTGCGCCGCCTGCCTCGAGCAACACATGTGACATTCCCTGCTGGCCCGCGCGGGCCGCGGCGCTCAGTCCGCCCGGACCCGCTCCAACGATGACCAGATCAAAAGTCGATTCCCGCATCCCCAGCACACCTTCCGCCGTCCGCCGTTCCCCAAGTGTCATATACTGACTTAAGGGAACGGGATGCAAAAGATGTAGCCGGTGAGCGACGACGTTGATTTACCGACTGCAGGCAGCGACATGAACAGGAATACCCCAGGGCAAAACCCTACCTGCGTGTACTTTCGTACTATGCCGTGCGAGGCGCCAGGTTAATTTGTGCGGGCGCCGGCTGCCGACCAGCGCAAGACGTTAGGCTTGTGCACGCCCCGCAGACTCAGCCGGGCCGGCCAGAACGTTCAGTGTTGGCACGCTGTGGGGAGCATCGAAATCAGCCGCCGGCTCCTGCAGCCCATGAGCTGACTCGAACTCCACTGCAAACAGCCCGGCATCCAGGGCGCGATGGGCCAGCAGTGCTTGTTGCGCGGAGCCACGTCCGGCACACAATGTCTGCAGCAGAGATTGCAGGCTCGGCAAATCCAGAAAGAAGCCACACGTTGATGAGCCACGAATCGACTGTAGCGTGTTGTGATATTCGTCCGCTCGCAGGGTGAACCACGCGGTCTCGTCAGGGAAATGCACGCTGCGTGCGCGGCGCAGGCGGACACTCTCCGGAATAAGGCCCCGGCCCAGCTCGCGCGCCAGGCCACGGGGCCGATTACCAACACGAAATACGTGTAGTGGAAAGGTCAACAGGCGTTCCAACAGCTTGCGATCGCCGGTGGGGTCGAGCCACTCCACCCCGAATCGTGCCATGAAATCGGCGCGCGCGGCCGGCTGCGAAGCCGTCATGGCGCGCGTAAAGATCTCCCGTTCGGACACCGGTACGGGCGCTTCCAGCAACTCTTCATGATGTTCTGCACAGAACTCGGGTAGCAGCAGCTCGCACTCTGGTCCCGGCTGCAGCACATGCTGTGCTTCAGGTTTGCCGGCAGCGGCGTGCGCGTGCGGAGTGATACCGATGCAGCGAACCCGGTCCAAGGTCTGCTGCGCCACGCCTGCTATGCGGCGCAAGTGGATGAAATGGGCATCGGACAGATCACCGGCATAGCTGATCGACTGATTGCCGTGGTCACCGCAGAGGACCACGTGTGCACGGTTGTGCGCAGCCCGCGCGCTCATCTGCCATGCCCACACCAGGTTGGCCGGGTTATGAACCGGCGTGTGTGAAAGGGCATGCACGACCGGAAGTATGTCCAGTGGCGTCAGTCCTCCTGGGGAAACCAGGCGCTGACGGATGTTCGGTTGGAAGTCTGCAACTGCAGCGGCCCAGGCCGCGTCATCATTCCGCCAGTCCTTATTCAGAGGCAGTCCCGGTTGGCGGATCGCGGTAAAGGCTTCGAGTACCTTGCCGCTCGCACTCATCTGCCTTGCGGCGGTGACCGCCACGAGCGTCGAATCCAGTCCGCCGCTCAGCGTCGCGATGACTCCGCCACGGGCTCGGAGCCGGCTGGCGACGGCCGAGTCGAACAGAGCCCGCGCTTCATCCACGTAGTCCCGCACTTGCGCGTGGACCTCGCGCGGCGCGATGTCCGGGCGCCACCACCGTTCGACTCTGACCATTTCATCGTGATGGATGAGGAGCTCGCCGCCGGCGAGAACCTTGATTCCTTCGAACATGGTCCAGCCAGGGCCGAGCTTGCCGACCGCCGTGAGCCCGAGCGATTTGATATCCAGTCCGGCGTGAACCGCGGGGCAGGCCAACAGGGCGGCGAGCTGGGTTGCAAACAGAATGCGGCCCGCCGCCCGGCAATAGAACAACCGGAAGTTGCCGAGGTGATCGGTTGCCGCCACCGTCCGCCGGGACCAACGCTCCCAGGCTACGAATGCGAAGTCACCGTAGACGTGCTGGGGTGTCTGCTCGCGCCATTTCTTATAGCATTGCCGCAGTATGTGCGCGTCGGACAGTGTCGCACCGTGAGTGGAGTCGATCTGCAGTTGCTGCAGGAGGCCGGCGCGGTCATCGAGCCGGGCGCGGCAGACGAACATCAGCTCGTGATCCACGAATGGCTGACTGTCGAAGGAATCTTCGGGCAACAGGCTCACCGGGCGAAACGCTGCCGCAAACGCCGCGCTCTCGTCGAGCCAGATCTGATCCCCCAGGTCGTTTCGACCTGGCAGAGCGGCGGCCATAGCGGTGATCTCGTACGAGCGGCAGCCCGCTTCGCCGGCCATTGCAGCGAACATGGCATTCCTCGTGCTGTCTTTGCGGAGCAGACACTAACAGAAGGAATTGCCGGTCTCATTCCGCAGCGCAAACGAGACTGCGCTGGGCGCCTCCTCAGGCAGGCTCGAGGTCGCGCAGGGGAGCGATGAACCTGGCGTACTTGCGCCAGCGTTGCACCGAGTCGCCATAGAGGGGCTGGCGCACCTGCCAATAGCTCGAAGTCACGACTGCGCGCTGTGTCGTGTGGAAATGCAGGCAGCGCTCATCCCAGGGCAGCCCCAGGAATGCGAGGATTTTCCGCGTCCACACTTCCTGGTTGGCGACCAATTCCTCGTACGGCACCTCGAGGATCGTGCCCGCCGGCAGCACCTTGCGCCAATGAGCCATGAGCCGCGCGTGCTCGGTGTAATAGCGAGCGAGATCAGACAGATCCAGGCAGAAATTCAACGTGACGGCGAACGGTTGGAAATAACATGACAGGCAGGTGTCGATGGGATTGCGCCGCATATAGATGATGCGAGCGTTCGGGAATGTCGAATGGATGATGCCCAGGTAGTCGGCATTCAGAGGTGTCTTGTCCACGACGTATTGGGCACCGGGACGCTGGTGCTCGAGCGTGCGAAGGTAATCTGCCGCCACTTGCTCTCTCAAGCGCGTCCCAAGGGGCTCCCGCCGCACTTGCGCCTCACGTTTGCGGACCACGTCATTCCAGAATGGCAGCTCTCCTGCTGCAGCGACTGCGGGATGCGAGGCCAGGATCTGTTCAACGAGTGAAGTCCCGGAACGCGGCATGCCGAGGACGAAAATCGGTTTGTTCGAAGCGCAGCCGCCGATCTTGGCGTGCGAGATTGTCTCAGGCGTGTAGACGCGCATCATGTCATCGACGAAGCGGGCGTGTACGCCGTTGTCATACGGAGCGGCGAGGGTCTTCAGCAGTTCGTTGGCCCGCTTGTAGCTTAGGAAGGCCTTCTCGTATTTTCCGAGATCATCGAAGTATTTGCCGATGGCGAAACGAACCTCGGCCTCCTCATGTACGGCTGTCAGGCTTGCCGCGGTCTGCTCTGCACGCTTCAGCCACATCGCATCGGACGGGTTCATCTTTCGCAGGCCCGCCAGGGCAGAGCAGGCGCGCGCCATCTGCGGATCGGCACTCAGAGCACGTTGGAGCATGAGTTCTGCCTCGTCAAAGCGGCCGTCCGCTCTCGCAAGCATACCCATACCGTATAACGCCTCGGGATGACGGGGGTCGGTCTTCAGTACTTTCTCAAACTCGCCGCGGGCGTCGGCGGAATTGCCCGCCAGCAACAGCGCCCGGCCAAGATTGCTCCGGGCCGTCAGATCCGTTGCTTTTAGATTCAAAGCCCGGCGAAAGGAGTTCTCGGCATCCTGGAAGCGCCCCCGCGGGAGCAGCGTAATGCCCAGGTTCACGTGCGCCTGGGCGTGATTGGGTCGGCGCGAGATCACCTTGCGAAGTTGTTCCTCTGCCTCTTCGTAGCGGCCGAGTCTGGCGAGCGCCGCACCGAGATTGTGGAGCGCATCCAGATCGCGCGGGCGCGAGGCGACCAACTCCCGATAGCCGGCCACGGCCTCTCCATAGAGCCCGCGCGCAAAGTAATCCTCAGCTTGCCGAAACAACTCCTCGGCCGTCTTGCGCTTCATCGGCTTCGCCGGCGCTCTGCCTTGGGCGTCACCGGGCGGTAGGGAGGCTGGTGTGGGCGCCAGCCCCTGCAGAACCAGCGTCTGGGTCAGCTCAAGGGCTGCGTCGGCTTCCACGCCGTTCTCGAGCAGTCGCCATCTGAAAGCATGCGCAAGCCGTGCCCGCTTGTAGAAATTGAGTTGCAGCGAGGACAGCTCACGCACGGCGCGCTTCAGGAACGCATGCCCGCTTTCACCGGGCGCAGCCCGTTGCCGATAGCGATCAGCGAGGGCGTAGCCCGCCGCGACGGCGTCGTGCGCTTTTAGCCAATCGAACAACATAAAGCTGATGATAGGGACCGCAACGTCGCGAACCGTGAGACCCATCACAAGTCGTTCTGGGCCTTGGCTCGATGTTGTAAAGAGACTGTGGCACGACGGGGTGAAGTTGACTTAATGAGACGAAAGTCTCCATTCCCCGTGTGGGCAAAACGCCACAGGCGTCCGCATCTGGCCAGGAACGCGATGGATTTTCATTGGCGCCCGGGGGCAGGCATTTCACGCCGTCCGGACGCATTCCGTCGCTAGCTGCTAGCGCGGGAGCTGGGGTGCCCGGCAGAGTGCCTTCAAGGTACACACGTTGGAGCCTGCAATGATTCTCAGCATTCTGGAGCACACGCCGGTTTGGGTTTGGGCAGTGTTTTGCGCGGTGAGCGCACTCGGGCTGGCGCAAACGCGCACGCGTAACGTCGGCAGGGCACGCGCGATCCTCCTGCCAGTCGTCATGGTGGGCCTGTCATTGAGCGGAACCTTCAACACTTTTACGCAGGTTCCGCTGGCACTTGCTGCCTGGACTGCGGGCTTCGCGCTCGCGTTGAGCTTCGCGGGAGCGGCAATGGCGGTGCGAGGCGCTTCATGGTCGCCTGCGACCCGGCGTTTTCAGGTGCCCGGAAGCTGGCTGCCGGTCGCGCTGATCCTCGGCATCTTCGTGACCAAGTACGTAGCTGGAGCCTGCCTGGCTACCAATCCGTCGCTGTCCACAAACACGAGTCTCACTTGGCTTCTGAGCCTCCTCTATGGCACGTTTGCCGGGCTCTTCTGGGCACGCGCCCGCTCATTGGTGAATCTGACTCGCAGCGGCCGAACCGTGCAGCCCGCATGAGAAGTGTCAATCCGGCACAATACGCAACCATGGTGGCTTCCGCCGACAGCCGCGAAACGAGCCCTGCAGCGCCCCGCGCGCCTTCGCTTGCGCGGGCACTGCGCAGTGCCGGCTTCGGCATCGTTATTGGACTGTGCATCGCGCTGCTACGGCGGCAGAATGTCGCCACCACACTGATCTATTCGGTCTGCATCGCGCTCGCGTGCTGGTTCTGTATCGATATGGGCCGTCACCTGGTGGCAGGCCGGATCAAATCCACCTCCACTGCGGGTCGCGGCTGGCCCGGCTGGCGTTGGATGATCGCGGTCGTAGCCGTAGGTAGCATCCTCGGGTTTATCGGCGGCACCGAGCTGGCTGACCTCTTCACGGGGCAGCGCACGCGCTGGATTGCCCTGACACGCGATCCGCGGGAGGCCGTGACTACTCTGCTGTTCGTGGTCGCGCCGGCGGTGGTCATCACGTACTTCTTCTACTCGCGCGGCCTCATTGCCGACCGTGAAGCGGCGGCTCAAACCGCGCAGCGGCAGGCTGCCGAGAGCCGGTTGCGGTTGCTGCAGGCGCAGCTCGAGCCGCACATGTTTTTCAACACGCTCGCCAACCTGCACGTGCTCATCGGGCTGGATCCGCCGCGGGCGCAGGCAATGTTGGATCAGTTGATCTCGTTTCTGCGCGCGACGTTGAGTGGCTCGCAGGCGGTGGTACAGCCACTGGAGGCCGAATTTGCCCGTACCCGGGACTATCTGGCGCTGATGCAGGTGCGGATGCAGGAGCGCCTGCGGGTCCGGTTTGATCTGCCGGCCGGCCTGGCGCAGATTCCCGTTCCGCCGCTGCTGTTGCAGCCGCTCGTGGAGAACTCCATCAAACATGGGCTCGAGCCATCGGTCACTGGAGGCTGCATCGAAATCGGGGCCGCGTGCTCAGGCGCTTCGTTGGTGCTGACCATACGAGACACGGGAGTCGGCCTGAACGGCGCCACTGGCGGTGAGGGTACGAACTTCGGTCTGCGGCAGGTACGCGAGCGGCTGGCGACGCATTATGGCGGCGCCGCATCGCTCAGTTTGGATCCAGTCGGTGATGAGCAGGGGGGTACTCTCGCAGTCATCCGCTTGCCGCTGCCGCCTGGCCGATGGACACCTGACGAGGTAAGCTTCACCTGATATCTGCAACGGCACTGATAGCCGAAGACGAACCGCTGCTGGCAGCCAGTCTGAAAGCAACACTGGCGTGCCTCTGGCCGCAGTTGCGGATCGTCGCGGCCGTGACCCACGGTGCGGCCGCGTTGGAGCAGGCGCTCGCCCTGCGCCCCGGTGTCATTTTTCTCGACATTCGCATGCCCGGGTTATCGGGCCTCGAAGTTGCAGAGTCGCTGGCCGAGGACTGGCCGCACGGACCCTTGCCGTTGATCGTCTTCGTGACCGCCTATGACCAGTATGCGGTCCGCGCTTTCGAGCATGCGGCGGTTGACTATGTTCTGAAGCCGGTCGAGCCGGACCGGCTCGCTGTGACGTGCCGCCGCCTGGAGACCGCGCTGGCGGCACGTGCTGACACGACCACAACGGATCTGCCGAAGGACTTCGTTGCGGCACTGGCTGCGCTGCGCGAGTCCAACATGGCCGACCGCTCTGGAACGCTGCCGGCTCCGGCGGCCCCGAGGCTGCGCGTCCTGCAGGCGAGTCTCGGCGCGACCATACACATGGTACCGGTCGCCGAGGTGTTGTATTTCGAGGCGGCTGACAAGTACATCAAGGTTGTCACGGCGACGCGCGAGTACCTCATCCGCATACCGCTGCGGCGCCTGTTGCAACAGTTGGATCCGGACGAGTTCTGGCAGGTCCATCGTGCGATGGTGGTCCGCGCCGATGCGATCGCAACGGCCGTGCGCGACGCGAGCGGGAAGGTTGAGCTCGCCTTGAAGGGCCATCCCGCGAAGCTCGTGGTGAGCCGGCTGTACGCGCACCTTTTCAGGGCGATGTGAGCTACCCGATGTCGATCTCTAACACGTTGTCGCTGGCGCGCAGCAGCTGCAGGACGGTTGCCCGGGGGATCAGGGCAGCACCACGCCGATGCGGGTTCGGTTCGCGATCAAACGGCAGGACCGTCCCATTCAGGGTGACCCGGTTGACGCCGGATCCCGAGCCCTTGATCCGATAACGCAATTCGACCGGACCTTCCAACAGGGTGGCCGCTACGCTCAGGCCATCGAGCGCGGCCGGTATGACCGGATCGACCCGCAGAGCGCGGGCTTCGGGACTGACGCCCAGGAAATGCCTGACGATCAGGCCGAGGGCAATTCCCGCGCCGCTGGAATAGACACGCCAGCCACCATCGAGCGCAACCGCATTGCGTCGGATGCGCTCGTACTCTTCGCTCGCCCGGTACCGGTCGGCAAATGCAGCATCCGAGCTCGAGTAGTAGCAGTTGGCCTGGCGCGCGGTGGCGCTTGGTACGATTGAGCGAATGCCGATCGGATTCGCCTGGCACAGGGCGTGGAAGAAGCGCTCGGCCTGTCCAACATGCGCGAGTGCCTGTGCGTAGCGCAGATGGGCGTGCATGTACATCAGCCCGATCTCGCGGCCGAAGAAGGTTGCTGTCTCGGCGCGCTGGAACAGACGTTGGGGGCCTCCGTGATAAGGCATAGGACGATCGAAGAGGCGGACCCCGTCCGGCGCACTCAAATGTTCGTCGATCAATTTCAAGTGCTCTCGCGCCTGGGCGGGGGTCAACATGTCTTCCAGGATCGCGTGAATCATTGCAAGCGAGCTGAAGTGTATGCCGGTCGTCTCGTCCCTCGGGTGTAGCAGGTAACGCGGCTCTTTGCCGTCGTCGAACAATGCGTACCCGGTGAGGACCCCATCAACGACGAGCAGTCTCTGGAAATCGCGTTGCACGGCCTCGGCTGATTTCTCGAAGGCGTCCGCCTCCTCGCGGCGTCCAACGCTGCGCAATGCACTTGCGAGTGAGACGAGTGCCTGAAAATGCAACGTCACGGTCCAGGCGCTGCACATGCGTTCGCGCATCGCGGGATCGGCCGGCTGCAGGGAATCGTTCCAATCGCCGTGCCCGTACGCTGCCAGCGCCGTTCCGGGAATCACGCGCTTTTCGATCAGTGACAGCGCGCGTTTGACGTGCTCCCACACCGTTGCACGCTCGGCTACATCGATGCCACGGTTGTCGAAGAAGGGAACTACCTCATCCAACAGGGAAGCATCCCCCGAGGCAGTCAGGTATTGCGCCAGCACCACCAGCGGCCAGAAGACGATATCGCCGTGCGAGTCGCCGGCCCGAATGCCCCGTTCGCGCTCGAAGAACATGAACCACTGTGGCCAGTCGCCGTCGGGGTTCTGAGCGCCGAGCACGCGGACCAGCAGGTCACGTATGGGCTCCACGCGGCCCAGGGCAAACAGCAGCTCGACCGGCCCCTGGCATACGTCGCGCGTGCCCCAGCCCCCACCTGAAAACTGCTCCAGGCCGCGGGGCGCAAGGTAATGAACCAGCGCGTTCTGCGCGAACCAGGGCATGATGTCCGCCAGGCGCTCAAGTTGTTCGGAATGTGAGTTGGCCACCGCGGTGCGCATCGCCAGCCGGGGCGTGAGGCTCTCGGGACTTTGGGCAAGCAAGGGCGCTGGAATCGAGGTGTCAATCAGGTTGCCCCGAATGCTCACGGCTGCCCGGCTCGTGGGTGCGGTGAGGATGCAGACGAAGGGCTGGTGTCGCGAGCGCCCGTCAAGGAACAGCAATTCGTCGCCACCCACATTCTCAATCTGGGTGCCCGCTGCGGCGGTAATGCGGAAGTTGCCCTGGGGGAAGCGGCGTCCCAGGTCCGTATCGGGCGCCGGCGAGACTACGATGTCATTGCCATGCCGCGCCCAGCAGGCAACTCCGGGCGCACTGCCATCGTCATCGTTCAGTGAAACGTGGTTGGAGATGAGAAATCGGGCAGGTCCACCTGCTGTGACTTCGATGGACAGCAGCAATTCGTGCGGATCGGTTTTCGCCTCCGCGACTACGTGAACGGCTCCCTTGCCGTGCCGATAAATCCAACGGCAGCGATTCGGCGACATCTCGAACGCGGAGGGCACATTGAGCAAGTGCCATGTGTCCCCGTCCTGCATGAACACGCGCTGTCCGTGCGAGCGGAACAGGCTCAGGTAGCTGTGGACGGTGGAGAGGAACCGGTTGATGCTGACGTGTCCCTGCGTCACCATCGAATGAAATACTCCGCTCATCCAGGCTGTGGAAGTCAGAGCAGTCTCATCGGGTGTCATGTTGCGGCCGGTACGCAGTACCTGTCCGTGTGGCCGCAGCACCTGCAACTCCTTCGCGCGCAACACTACATGGCTGTCTTTACCGTGAAAAAATGCCAGGCGCTCGCCGCGCTCGCCGCTCTCCTCATGCCGCCACTGGGATCCGAACAGTGCGTGCAATGCCTCGAGGCTCAAGTCCAGTGAGTCGAGCAGTGGGGCGGAACTGAACAGGTTCGCCCCGAGCGGTGCTGACTCCTCGGTCGAGTAGATGCTCGGCGGCGCTGCCTCGGGCAACTCCAATGTCCGGGTTGCGCGTTGCACGTCGGTCGCCGAGGTTGCGTCCGCATGGTCCGCGAGGTAGCTGCCAAAGAATCCCGCCGTGGCGCTCGTCCGTGCGCCGAGTTGTATACGTGAGTCGCGTATGACGACCATCGAATGTTCGTGTTGCAAACGCATTGCGGGCGGATCGCCCACAATGCCAATGGGCGGCTCGCCGGTACGAGTTGCAAGACCGTGGAACTGCAACGCGTCCGTGCCAAAAGCGGTGGCCTCACGCAACGATCCGATCAAACACCAGGGGTGCCGCCCGTCAACCGGTTGGTTCTGCCGCGAGCCGATCACGATCCCGTGTCCCGGCAGCTGCAGCGGCGTATGGTCTACATATTGGCTGACATAGAACTCGTTGAGCCGCAGCGCGCCGTAGGGCGCCAGGGCAACATCCTGAGCGTATGTCAGGTCGAGCTCGGCAGACGTAGCGGTCGTGTTTTCGAGGCGAACATGCCAGAACCAGGCAGGTGAGCCGTGCGCGAGCACCAGGGCAATGCAGTAGTTGATGCCGAGCCACGTGCCGAAGCCGACCAGCATGCCGCTCACCGGATCGGTGTGAAAGCTCGTCGGGCTCAGTGGGCCCAGCAGTGCCGTCCACTCGATTGGACTTGAATGGCGCCGCAGATACAGATTCGTCGGGCCACCGTCGAGCTCGTTGCCGACGAACAGGGGCAGGCAGATGGTTTGTCCCTGCGGGGCAGAGGTGTCGCAGTCGAAGCGGCGCACGGAGCCGTTCGCATTGATCTGGACGCGCAGGCCGGAGCGGCTCTGTAAGTGCAGGTGATCGGCAGGGGCTTCGGCCATGAGGCATCCTCGAATCCGCGGTGCAGCGAGTTCGCATGAGTTGCTGAAGGAGGCGATCCTACCGGCCAGCGCGATTGAACGCTAAGGATAGCGTGAGCGCGGCGAACCGCGGGGGCCGGCATCCCTGGTCATTCCGAGTGAATACCTGGAGGTGCTCATAAAGTTTGAAAACCTCAGCCGGCGATCTCCGGTGCGATTTCCCGCAACGGCGCCATGACGAATTCCCGCTCGCGGTAGCGCGGATGCGGGATGCGCAGTCCGGGGATATCGACCTGGCGCTCACCGTAAAGAATGATGTCCAAGTCGATGGCGCGCGGGCCCCAGCGATACGTGGGTACCCGCCCCAACTCGCTCTCGAGTTGCTTCAGGGCCTGCAGCAGCGGCAGCGGTTCCAACTGTGTGCGCAGCTCGGCGACGGCGTTGAGGAAGCGCGGCTGGTCGCTCGCGCCCCAGGGTTCCGTGCTCAGGAAAGACGATACGCGCACGACCTCGGTTTGCGGCAGTGTGCCGATTGCCGTGAGTGCGTTGCGCAGATTGCGCTCCAGGTCCACGCCGACATTCGTGCCGAGCCCGATAAAGACCCGCTCCCCCGGGATGTGTTTCGACTGGGTCACCGGGTGCTCAGCTTACCTAAACTCAAGCGGCACTGCTTGCGCAACATGCCGCAATGCAGCGATGATCGCGCGCCATGAATACCGCAGTTGTACTGATCGCCGGCGTGCTGGCGAGTGTCGCGATGGTCCCCGGGGTGCAGGCCGCGTCCGGCCCGGCTGCCGGGTCAAAGCCGCCCGACGTGTCGAAGGTGGCGCCCAAGCCCCCTATGGGCTGGAACAGTTGGAATCACTTCGCCGAGCGTGTGACCGATGCCGATATCCGCTCGGCCGCCGACGCCCTGGTCACCACCGGTATGCGGGAAGCGGGCTATATCTACGTCAACGTAGATGACACCTGGCAAGGCAAGCGCGATGAGCACGGTGTGTTGCATTCGAACGAGCGGTTTCCGGACATGAAGGCGCTGAGCGATTACATCCACGCCAAAGGTCTCAAGTTTGGAATCTACTCATCCCCGGGAGCGCGAACCTGCGCGGGCTACGAGGGCAGCCTGGGTCACGAGGCTGACGACGCCCGCCTGTATGCGGCCTGGGGCGTGGACTTCCTCAAGTACGACCTGTGTTCGTTGCGCGAGGATATGAAGAAGGCGAAGGCGGACCATCCCGACGATCCGGACGTGGCAAAAAACCTCATGATCGCCGCCTACCGCAAAATGGGCGATGCGCTCAGGGCCTCCGGACGCACGATTGTCTACAGTCTGTGCCAATACGGCGTCGACCAGCCCTGGACATGGGCCCCTTCGGTGGGCGCCAGCATGTGGCGCACAACGGGTGACATCTCTGACTCCTATGCCCGAATGAGCAAAATTGGTTTCAGCCAGGCGGGACTCGCCGGATTTGCCGGGGCCGGTCATTGGAATGATCCGGACATGCTGGAGATCGGCAACGGCAAGATGAGTGAGGATGAATACCGTACCCACATGAGCCTGTGGGCGCTCCTGGCAGCGCCACTGCTTGCCGGCAACGATCTGAGCAAAATGGCTGAAGTGCACCGCCGGATCCTGACCAACAAGGATGCGATCGCGATCGACCAGGATGCGCTGGGAAAACAGGGCGACCGCATGTACCAGAATGGCGACCTGGAGGTTTGGACGCGGCCGCTCAGCGGTGGGCGAGTCGCGGTCGGGCTTTTCAACCGCGGCGCAAGCCCCAGCGATATCTCGATACAGCTGGCACAACTCGGCTTTCCGCGCGGCGCGCAGCTTCGGGATGTCTGGAAAGATAAAGACTTAGGTCCTCACTCGGGCACTTTCACGGACACGGTGCCCAGCCACGGCGTGACGCTGGTCATCGTGGGCAGTTAACAGGGCCCGCCGGGCCGCGACCGCATGCAACACCAGCGGCACGAGTGCGCTGGTGAAGCGCTCCGCGTCACCCGCGGCCATGTGCGACCATTCAGGCAGACGATAGCCTCGTAATTGCGCATGGTCCTCGAAGTGGACACCCGCGGTGCGGGTTTTTGCGAGAAACGGCTCCCAGGCCAGCGAACGCGGAAAGCTGCGAGTCTCGCTCAGATAGACCGGGCCGGAAGAAGGGAAGCGAATGAACGCGACATCGCCGCCGCGGGCGCGAATTCTCTGCACGTCGTCCGCTACCTGCGTGGCCACCTTGTCCACGATATCAACAATACCGGGATACGCAGTCGAGCCGCCTGCATAGAACAACCATAGTCGCTGGAACAACGCCCGATAGCCGGCATCCCGCTCTATGCGCGACCACATACGGGTGTTGCGGTCGGAGCGCATGACGTGACCTTTGGGTACTTCCCGCACTGGGAAGGCGCCGGTTCGTAGTGGCAGGGGTGCTCGCTTCCAGAGTGTGCTGAGGCGTGTGTCCTTGTCGATGAAAGCGAGCCATCGCTCGAGCATCATCCCTAACCGGTTGGAGGCACGCTGTGAGAGAGTTTGAGTGCGGCCGCGGCGCATGAAATCCGCAGTCGCCGTTTCCGAATCCACGAAGAACAGATAAGGCGTCACCTCGCACACGACCAACCCGTGAAACGAGGGATCAGCGGCCAGCGCTTCGAGCACCGGCCGCGGATTGCGGCCTGCAATCGCCAGTTGGACGGGGCGTGTTCCGGCGGCCCCTTCCCACGCCGTCAGGTCAACATCCTCCCACATGCGTGAAGATCCGATCAGCACGGTGTCGGCACCTGTTGCCCGCTCTCGCTGGATCTGCCACACAGCCGGCGTGTCTTCATAGTCGTCGGGGACGAAGTAGTGCGCGCGCCAAAAGCTCTCCCAACCGACGACGCAAGCGATCTCGATGATGATAACTAGCGCAACTACGGTGCCCCAGCGTTGTGCCGGCACGGCCCGGCAATCAGAAACGAAAGTAAATGAAGGCATCTCCCGCTCCCTGTTCAGCAATCAACGTAAATGTCATAGCCGTCCACAGGAGAACTATCAGCCATGTGGGTGCGGCCGATACGACGGCCTCCAAGCGAGTGCAGCGCAGGCGCCATTGCATCGCGAGCATGCCGCCGACAATCGCGCCCACGGCGGCGATGTCGCTCCAATACAGGACTACATGTTGGGCCCGCGTCGCGCCGGCCATCGAGCAAAGAAGCTCCCAGGCCGCGGTAAAGCTGCGTGCGCGGAAAAAGACCCACGTGATCGTGATGGCCAGGAACGTCGCGGCCATTGCCAACGCGCGGCTCGCGGCATGGGTGAAGTCAGCAGCGCCAAACCTGCTGTTGAACCAGCGCTCGATGGCCAGAAAGGCACCGTGCAGCCCGCCCCAGGCGACGAAGGTCCAACTGGCCCCATGCCACAGACCTCCCAGCAGCATCGTGATCATCAGATTGACATAGGTGCGCTTTGCGCCGCGGCGGTTGCCGCCGAGGCTTATATACAGATAGTCGCGCAGCCAGCTCGATAAGGAGATGTGCCAGCGGCGCCAGAAATCGGCAAACCCCAGCGCGGCATACGGGGAGTTGAAATTGTCATTGAGCGCAAATCCCAGGGCGAGCGCGGCCCCGATGGCGGTGGTCGAGTAACCCGAGAAGTCGAAGAATATCTGACCTGAAAAGGCGAGGGCCCCGGCCCAGGCGTCCAGTAGCGCGAGCTCACGCGGCCACTTGTGCACCGCGTCGGCTATGGGCGCAAGAAAGCCATCGGCCAGCACGACCTTCTCGAATAATCCGAGTGTCATGAGCGCCAGTCCCCAGATCAGCTGGCTGCTCGTGGCACGGCGCGGTGTTTGAAACTGGGGGAGGAGCAGAGTCGGCCGTACGATAGGGCCCGCCACCAGGTGGGGGAAGAACGTGACGAACAGGGCGAAATCGAGGCAACTGTTCGTAGGCTCGGCGCGCCGCAAGTACACGTCCAGTGAGTAGGCAATGGACTGGAAGGTGTAGAACGAGATGCCAACGGGCAGAACGATGTTCCAACTCGGCGGGGTGTACGCCACGCCGACAGCGCGCAGCGCGAGCGCGAAATTCTCCATGAGAAAGGCGCCATACTTGAAGTAGCCGAGCAACCCGAGGTTTGCGATCAACGACAGGGTAAGAATGAGCTTGCGGTCGCGCGGTGCGCGCGCGGCCCTGATCCAGCTTGCGACCTTCCAGTCCACGGCTGTCGAGATCCACAGCAGGATGACAAAAGGCGGGCTCCAGGCAGCATAGAAAAGATAGCTTGCGAGCAGCAGGTTGATCTTTTTCGCGGTCCAGGGCAGCGGTAGATTGTGCAGGCCCAGAACGACGACGAAGAACACCGCGAATGTCAGTGAATTGAACAGCAAGGGAGTCTCCCCCGTGGCGCGACAGGGGCGCAGGATTGGCATGCGGCTAAGCGATCACCATGGTTTTGGGCTCACAGTGGGCTCACATTTGCCTCATATGACCCATCTCTTATGATCCAGGCGGGCGAGGAGCAGGCCCGGGTCCGGTTCGGGGCATTCGAAGCAGATCTGCGCTCCGGAGAGCTGTTCAGGGATGGGCGGCGGGTCCCGCTGCCCAACCAGTCCTTCCTGGCTTTGTCGGCACTGCTGGAGCAGCCCGGACAGCTCGTTTCGCGTGACGCATTGCGGGCACGGCTCTGGCCCGACAATCGCGTGGTCGAGTTCGAGCAAGGGCTCAATGCCATCATCAATCGGCTGCGCGATGCGTTGGGGGACGCGGCCGCAGATGCCAGGTTCATCGAGACGCTGCCGCGGCGGGGCTATAGATTCATTGCACCGATAGACACCGTCCCCGCGCCGGCGAAGAAGCCTCGGCCTCGGCTGCCTGGCCTAACGATCGCGCTGTGCGCCCTCATCGCCGTCATCGCCATGGTTTGGCTGTATGGAATTCGGCCGCCAGAGAACGGCACCTCTTCCGACGTCCAGATACGACCCCTGACCAGCCTGCTGGGCCGCGAGGTCGCACCCGCTTTCTCCCCGGATGGCCAGCGCCTCGCCTTCGGCTGGAATGGCGCCAGCGGCGGATTCGATCTGTACACCAAGAGCGTTGACTCGGAAAGAACGCTGCAACTGACGCACACGCCCGCCACTTCGATCAGCGCAGCCTGGTCACCGGACGGCCGGCAACTTGCATTTGCCCGTACGACCGCTCAGGACAGCGGCATCTACCTGATCCCATCCACAGGTGGGACCGAGCGTCTGCTGAGCTCAGCGGTGTTCCTCGATGAGCCCTTCATGCAATTGAGCTGGTCACCCGACAGCGTCTTGTTGGCTTACTCATCGATGGACTCCTCAGGCCCCAGTCTGATCCACGTCTTGGGGCTGAATGACCTCAGATCACGTGCATTGGAGCGTCCACCTTCATGCGCCGACGCCGGGGCGCCAGCATTCTCACCTGATGGTAAGCAGCTCGCATTCCTGTGCAGGTCGAGCGTTGCCGTGTACTCGATTTATGTGACCGCAGTGGCATCGGGAGCGCCGCGGCTGTTAGCTTCCTTACAAGGCGAGCCGAGGGGCCTCGCCTGGTTTCCCGACGGGCGTGCGCTGATTGTTGCCAATGATGCCGCCGACGGCAGTGCCGTCTGGCGGCTGACATTGAACGGCCAACTGTCGCGCGTATCTGGCGCGGAAGAAGTCCTCGGACCAGGCGTAGCCATTGCGGGAGACCAGATCGCCTTCGTCCGCGAGAAACACCTCATCGATATCTGGCGTGTGGACCTGACTGCACCCGCCGATCCCGGCAGCGCCTTGATCGCCTCGACGCGCATGCAACTCGTGCCGCAATACTCCCCTGACGGGACGCGGGTCGTGTTTCAATCCACCCGTTCGGGAACTTCGGAGATCTGGCTTGCGGATGCGGATGGCGGCAACCCGGTCAAACTGACATCCTTCAAGGGTCCACTGACTGGAGCGCCCGGCTGGTGCAATGACGGACGCAGGATCGCCTTCGACTCGCGCGCTTCGGGCTCATCAGCCATCTACGTGGTAGATATCCTCGAAGGACATCCGCAACGTCTCGAAACCTCCCGCGCCAACTTGTCGCTGCCAGTCTGGTCCGAGGACTGTCGATGGATCTTTGCGAGTGACGGCCGCGCCACGCTCTATCGTGTTCCCGCCTCGGGCGGTTTGGCCGAGGTGTTCACGGACAAACGCGCCTATCGGGCTGTCGTGAGTGGCGAGCGTGTTATATTCAATGTCGCCAGTGCCGACGGCGTCGAGCTATGGTCAAAACCTGCCGATGCGCCTCCCGCGGCTCCCCTGGAGGACATGCCCCATCTGCAATACTCTGACAGTTGGACTGCGAGCCGCCGTGGCGTCTACTACACACGATCCGAAACGCACGCAGCAACGGTGGAGCTGTATGATTTCGCCTCACATCACGCGCACGTGATAAGACGCCTGCAGCATGTCCCCGCACCCCTCGGCGGTCTCGGAATATCCGTGTCGAAGGACGAGCGTTTGCTTCTCTACACAAGGAACGCGCAATGGCAGGGCGACATCATGCTGATATCAGGTTGGAGATAATGATGTTGCGCCAGTTCATTGCAGTGCTGTTATTGGGTTGAGCGCTGCGCGCAGTGCCGGCGGGCGCCCGAAGTCAGACCGGAACGTTGATGGCGCATCCGCGCGTGGTTTGTTGCGATACGGCGCGTGGTCTCTCTTTTGGGCGAGTCCGTCCCCCTCGACCGGTGAGCTACTTTTTCGGAGCTTCGCGCGTATATATAGAGTGAAGCAGGACCCACTCCCGGGTGCTGCAGGGGAGGCATCCATGCGGTTCGTCAAACAGGTGCGGATTCTGGCCGGGCTGGCCCTCGCGGGCGCCGCCAGTATTACGCTGGCTGACACCGCTACGCCCGAGACGGTAGTGGTCGAGGGGACTGCGCAGGGTGCCTGGAATTGCAACGAAGCGACTGCGGAACGCGCGCGCTCGCTTGGGGACAAAGCTTCTCAGGACGGCGCGTATCAGCGCGCCGGCGAGTGCTATTTGATCGCGGGCGAGCACGCGCTGGCGAATCAGGCGTTCGCAAGGGCTTCCGCCCAGGCTAGCGGAGACACATCCCGCAGGCTCGCCGCAAACCTTAGCGACGTCAAAGCCCAGGCGCGCCAGATGAAGCAGGCTTTTCAGCGCCGATAGCACCCCGGGGCCGCCGCGCTGACAGACGGGCGACATGCCCGTGCGGCCGCCCGCCGGTGCCATACCCTTGGCCGGGCGCATGCGCCCGGCAAGGGCGGCGAGGGCCTAGTAAAATAAGAATGAACCGATCCGGTGACATCGCTGCAGGTCAATAATGTCATTGTTCTCGCGCTTTTTTCGCAAAGCGCCACCGCCGCCCGTGCCTTCGCCGCCCCAGGAACCGCCTCGCAATGGAAGCGCTGCTCCTTCAGTGCAGAGCGCGCCTGACCGCACGCGGGTAGTCGCCACTGAAGAAGAGACGCTCAAGGCCGCGATTGGAGGCCATGACGGACCGACGATCGCGCGCTTGGTTATCGAAGGAACATCCACCCGGATTCGCCAGCAGGCAGCCCACGCGATCGAAGATCCCGCGACGCTCCGCCAGCTCATCCGCGATGCCCGGGGGGGCAAGGACAAGAGCGTCTACAAAATTCTGACGTCCAAGCGTGACGTCCTGCTAGAGGAGGCGCGCAAGCTCGAACACCTTCAAGCTGAGATCGCCGCGGTCGCCACGGCACTCGAGCGGCACAGCCTGCGGCCATTCGATCCCTTGTTCACGCCGACCTTGGAGCAGCTCGAGGCTCGATGGAAGGTAGTTGCCGGTGACACCGATCCGCAAACCGTGCAGAAGGTCCAACAGTCGATAGACCGCGCGCGCGAGGTGATTGCACTGCACCTGCGTCAAGTCGCCGCTGTAGCATCCCGCGAGCTGGCTGCCGCCAACGCGGCAGCCGAGGCACAACGTTTGCGGGAATTGGAGGAAAAGACCGCCGCTGCCGCAGCGAGCGATCAGGCCCGGATACTCGAAACACAGCAGCGCGCGCAGGCCGAGAAACAGGAGGCGGAAGAGCTCGCGCTGCGCCAGATCGGCGGCTTGATCCGCAAGGCCCTGGGGGCACTGAATGATGGCGTCACTGGACGTGCGGCGGGTCTGCGCCGCGCGATCGAGGAGAAGCTGCCCTCCGCGCCAGCGCTGCCGGCCTATCTTGCCAACCAGTTGCAACGGCTGGATACCAAGCTCAACGAGCTCAAGGATTGGAAGAGCTTCTCCGTAACACCCAAACGGCTCGAGCTGATGGAAGAAATGGAGGCGCTCGTGGGCGCGACACTCGACCCACCCGTGCTCGCAGAACGGATCAAGGCATTGCAGGAGCAATGGCGCACTCTCAGTAAAGGCGCCGGCGAGAGTCTCGAAGCCGACTGGCAACGCTTTCACGAAGCGGCCCAAAAAGCGTATCAACCCTGCCGCGAATACTTCGAAGCCCAGGCCTTGGTGCGGCAGGAAAATCTGCAGCACCGCGAGGCTTTGCTCGCAAGACTGGCGGCGTTTGAGGCCGGACACGATTGGGAACAGCCTGACTGGCGCACGGTGGTCCGGGCGCTGCGGGAGTCGAAGCAGCAGTGGCGGCAATACTCGCCGGTGGATCGCGCTCCCGGCAAGGCGCTGCAGGAGCGATTCATTGCCCTGACATCGAATCTGCAGAGCCGCCTGGATGCCGAATATGCGCGCAACATCAAACACAAACAGGGACTGATCGAGCGCGGCCGCCAGTTGATTACAACTGAGGACAGCGCCAAGGCGATCGAAGCGGTGAAGGATCTGCAACAGCGGTGGCGGGAGGTGGGTTTGGTGCCGCGCGAGTCGGATCACTCCCTGTGGGAAGAGTTTCGGCAGCAGTGCGATGCGGTGTTCCAGCGGCGGCAGCACGAGTTTGCTGAAGTCACAGCCCAACTGCAAACGAACCAGGCGAGCGCCATCAGCGTGTGCGAACAGCTCGAGAAGATCGCGGCTCTGTCGGGGCCGCAGTTACTGCAGAGCGCGCGGAATATTTCTGATCTGCGTGCCACCTTTGAGGCAGCTGGTGAGTTCCCGAGAGGGGAGGCGCGCGGACTGCGTGGCAGGTTCGAGCGGGCGTTGCAGCGCTGTGAAGACTCACTCGCCCAACAGCAGGCGCGCGATGCTGAGCAGGCCTGGAGCGATCTGTTCGCGGCTGCGAATCGGGTTCGTGCCTATCGGCTGGCGGTGGCTCGACAGGCGCAAGTAGCGGAGCGGGACGCCTTGCGGCAGGCAGTCGACAACTATATTGCCTCTGTGGAGCGCTGGCCCCGAGGCGGACTCGATGCAATCAAACAGGCGCTCGCCCGTGAGGGCTGCGGCGATGTCGCTGCGAACGAGACGGCCTTGAAGATGTTGTGCATTCGTGCCGAGATCCTTACAGACAGGCCCACTCCACCCGAAGACCAACCATTGCGCCGCGAGTACCAGGTGCAACGGCTGATTCAGAAGATGGGGCAGGGTATCGCGGCCGATGACGCACAGTTGGATGCATTGGCGATCGAGTGGCTCGCAGTTGGACCCACGGATGAGGCTACGTACGAGCCGTTATTGCAGCGATTCCGGCGGTGCCACGCAAGGCGCAGCGCGCGAGATCGGGTGCCGGAGGTTTATCGATGAGCGTTGTAAAGCCCGTAGCGTCGCTGGCATCTGAGGCACTCGACCCCGACATGATGCGTCGCCTGGAGCGGCTGGGATTGACGGGCCATGCGGACCAATGGATCGAACGATACGTGCTCTGCGAGAAGCTGGTCGACCCGGCAGTGGCGGAGCCAAGGCAGGAGTTCGAGGCGACCAGCCGATTCATCCGTGATCTGGTTGCCCACCGTTGGGCGAAGACGCGCCGCGAGCGCGAGCGGGCCGAACCCAAGCGCATTCACTACCTGTCCATGGAATTTCTGCTGGGGCGGACCCTGCGCAACAACATCATGAATCTTGCGGCGGAGCCGCTCGTGCGCCATGCCATGCAGCAGCAGGGCTGGAACCTGCAGAAAATAATCGAGGAGGAGCCGGATGCCGGCCTGGGAAACGGCGGGCTGGGCCGGCTCGCGGCGTGCTTCATTGACTCACTGGCCACGCTTCAGTATCCGGCCATCGGCTATGGCCTGCGGTACGAGTACGGGATCTTTCGCCAAGTGATTCGCGACGGCTCGCAGGTCGAGCAGCCGGACAACTGGCTTCGCAATCCTGATCCGTGGGAGATCGTCCGGCCCCAGAGAGCGTACGTCGTGCCGCTGAGCTCGACGTTCGAGCTGCGCGGCTCCACATTGAAATTCACTCGCAACAAGCCCTCCAACCTTGTCGGGGTGGCTTACGACCGGCCGGTCGTGGGCTACGCCGCTAAATGCATCAACACACTGCGGCTGTGGGCCGCGGTCGCGCCGCAATCATTCGACTTCGCGGAATTTTCGCAGGGCGATTTCGCCGGAGCGGTCATTCAGAACGTGGCGGCCGAGTCAGTGACACGCGTTCTGTATCCTGATGACTCGACCGAGGCGGGCAGGGGATTGCGCTTCCTGCAGCAATACTTCCTGGTCAGTTGCTCGCTGCAGGACATCGTTGCCCGTTTCTGCCGGCAGGGCAACGTGAACTGGTCACGGTTGCCCGATCGAGTGGCAGTGCAGATGAATGACACGCATCCTTCACTCTGCGTCGCCGAGTTGATGCGCATTCTTCTCGATCAGGCTCATCTGCCGTGGGATCAGGCGTGGGAGATTACACAACGCTCGCTGGCGTACACCAATCACACATTGCTTCCAGAAGCTTTGGAAAGATGGCCGGTGGACCTGTTCGAGACCCTCATTCCCAGGCAGCTGGAGATTATTTACGAGATCAACCGTCGTTTTCTGGATGACGTTCGCCGCCGCTACCCTGGCGATGACTCCCGGGCTCAACGCGTCAGCTTGATCGAGGAGAGCCCGACACGCAGAGTACGGATGGCGCACCTGGCGGTCGTTGGCTCGCACAGCACGAATGGCGTGGCGGCGATCCACTCCGATCTGCTCCGCACGCGCGTCTTGCGTGACTTTGCCGAGATCTTCCCGGAGCGCTTCAACAACAAAACCAACGGCGTTACGCCCCGGCGATGGTTGCAGCAAGCCAATCCCTCGTTGTCCCGCCTGATCACCGCAGCAATCGGCGATGAATGGGTCACTGACTTGTCGCAGCTGCGTAAGCTGACTCCGCTGGCGCAGGATGCGGGCTTCCGCGCCCAGTTCCGCGCGGCCAAGCGGGAGGCCAAAACTGCTTTCGCCGACTGGCTCGCGGCGACCTCCGGGGTAACAGTGGATCCGGACTCGATCTTTGACAGCCAGATCAAGCGCATTCACGAGTACAAGCGCCAGCTGCTCAACATCCTGCACGTCGTCGTTCTATACAATCGCCTGCGACACAATCCCAATTATCGAATGGCGCCGCACACCTTTTTCTTCGCGGGGAAGGCGGCGCCGGCTTATCACTTCGCCAAACTCATCATCAAGCTCATAACCCGTATCGCTGACACCGTCGATGGCGACGCTGCTGCCCGCGGCAAGCTCAAAGTGCTGTTCCTGCCCGAATACAATGTCAGCCTCGCGGAGCGTCTCATTCCGGCGAGTGATGTGTCAGAGCAGATTTCCACGGCGGGCTACGAAGCCAGCGGCACGGGCAACATGAAATTCATGATGAATGGGGCGCTCACCATCGGCACCCGCGATGGGGCGACTATCGAGATGGCCAACGAGGCCGGCGCGGAGAACTTTTTCCTGTTCGGACTAACGGCCCAACAGGTTGAGGACAGCACCGGTTGGTACAATCCTCACTGGCATTACGCGAATGAAGCTGAGACGCGGGCGGCACTTGACCTGATCTTCTCCAATCACTTCAGCCGCAACGAGCCCGGGGTTTTCGAGCCGGTCCGCCAGGCATTGCTCGACGGCGGTGATCACTACCGGCACCTGGCTGATCTGACCGACTACGGACGCGCGCACCTGGAGCTGGACGCCAGCTATGCGGATCCGGAAGCCTGGTCGCGCAAGGCCATCATGAACGTCGCCTGCTCGGGCTGGTTCTCGAGTGACCGCACGATCCGCGAATACGCGCAAGCGATCTGGAACATGCAGGCATCTCCAGTGACCTGAACCTGTAACGCAGCCCGCCGCGCCGAAGGAATTGCGCTGGCCATCACAACTGAATATCCCGGCTGTGATCGGGTTCTCGCGGGCTTTTGCAAATTGTGCCTTCGCGGACCGCGCGGCGCGCTAGGATGGTGCATGGGGTCCCTATTCGCCGATACGGCGGCGAATGCGCAGGTAAACATTTTGAATGATCACAACGGCCGCGGCACGGGCGTCCTGACGCTGGACGCGCCCGCTGGCACAACTCCCGAACGGGATGTGACAGCATGCCAACGCTTGCCGGCAATTACTGATTCGTCGCGCGAAGCGTTGGTTGCGCGCAGACAACGGCTGCGGGCGGCCGGTTATCAGATCGAGCAGATCAGCGGCGCGGGACCGGAGATCGATCCGCTGCTGCTCGAAGGCAGCATCGAAGGATTCCTGGGATTCGCGCGAGTACCGCTGGGTGTAGCCGGTCCCGTGCGCATCAACGGCCTTGCGGCGCAAGGGGATTTCTTTGTTCCCTTTGCAACCAGCGAGGGAACCCTGGTGGCTTCTTTTCAGCATGCTTTCAATGCTATGAACCGCAGTGGCGGTGTGTCCGCCGCTTGCAGTGATGAGCAGGTCGGCCGTGCACCGTGCTTCGAGTTTGCAAACCTGACGCAAGCGC
The DNA here is from genome assembly GCA_045810105.1 of Steroidobacteraceae bacterium. Classification (GTDB taxonomy): domain Bacteria; phylum Pseudomonadota; class Gammaproteobacteria; order Steroidobacterales; family Steroidobacteraceae; genus 13-2-20CM-66-19. Next base: position 314,677 of record JBJMWM010000002.1, read on the forward strand.
ATACGTTCGCGCGCTGGCTGCCCTCGCGCCTGGCGCATCTGCAGGAAATCACTGAAACCACCTCGCGCTATTGCCGCCTGCGCACGCTTCAGGCGTCGGTTGTCGCAAACACTGTTTACGTGCTGTTCGAATTCACTACCGGCGATGCGGCGGGCCAGAACATGGTCACCCTTGCTACGCAGGTGATCTGTGAGCGTTTGCTGCACGATATGCCGCAAGCGCCGCAGTCGTGGCTGATGGAGTCGATGCTTTCGGGCGACAAACGCGCAACTCCACTGGCTTTTCGGGCGACCCGCGGCCGCAATGTGAGCGCGGAGCTGATTCTGCAACCTAAGCAGCTCAGCCGCTACTGGAGAACCGATGCCGAGAAGATGGAGCGTGCCTGGCGCCAGGCCGTGAACGGCGCCGCTCAGAGCGGAGCCGTCGGTTTGCAGGGCAACGTGGCCAATGCGCTCGCGGCAATGTTCATCGCCTGCGGCCAGGATGTTGCCTGCGTTGCGGAAGCGACTACGGCGCTGACCCGCGTAGAGCGCACGCGGACGAACGAGTTGTACGCATCGATCACGCTGCCCAACTTGATTGTTGGCACGGTGGGCGGCGGTACCTATCTGCCGACTGCGCGTGAATGTCTGTCCATGCTCGGTTGCAACGGCACGGGATTTGCGAAAAAACTTGCGGAGATCTGCGCGGTAGTGGTGCTGGCTGGCGAGCTCGCTTTGGTCGGAGCCATGGCCAGCGGCCAGTTCGCGAGCGCCCACGCGTCCGGTGGCCGCAAGGGCGCCTTGTCGAACGGTGCCGCGGAGTCATGAGCAGCGGCACCGCGCCCAAGCGCAAGCGCCCCATACGGAAGTTCCTCGTACGCTGGATGGGGCCACCACTGGCCCGCTGCGTATATCGCACCTTGGGTAGCTCATGGCGTTACGTCACCGAGAACGAACAACAGCTCACGGACCTGCTGAAGGGTGACCGGCCTGTTGTAGGTGCCTTCCTTCACGCCAGGACATTCCAACTTTTATATTATTTCAGCCGGCCGGCTCGCGGGCGCTGGATGCTCATGTGTTCCCGCAGCAGTGATGGCGATATCATGACCAGCCTGGAGGAAAGCCTCGGCTATCGAGTTGCCCGCGGCTCATCCGGTTCCGGCGGCGCGCGCGCGCTCGCGGAGATGATCAGGGCACAGCGGGAAGATCGCCAGCTCCACTCGTGTCTGGCCGTCGATGGCTCACGAGGTCCACGCGGAATCGCACAGCTGGGCATACTCACACTGGCCCGCAAGGCCAACGGGGTGCTGTTGCCGGTGGCCGCCTCTACCTCCAAGTGCTGGGTGAATCAACGATCCTGGGACCGCACGGTCATTCCAAAACTCGGTGCTGAGATTCGGATCCTCATCGGTGAGCCGATGAGCATCCCGGCGCAGTTGACTGAGATTCAAGCTGAGGATTTGCGCCTGGAGCTGCAGCAGCGCCTGCTCGCGATGCATGCTGAGTTGGACGCCCGCAGCGGGTTCGTGGACACTCAGCCGCTGCAAGCACCCCAAGGCATGGGCGGCGCGATGTCCCCTCAGAACGCCACTGTCACGGCGACAACGTCGACATAGATTCCCACCACGGCGTTCTGCCGGTTCCGGCTGCATCCGAAGTTGTAGTTGCACTGGCGATCGTGCGCGCGTTGACCGAGTGTGTAAGGCCTGAGGAAGAGCCGCTAGGTTGCCAGGTTGCTTGCAAGTGGTCATACCAGAATGAATAATGGCGGCCCCTTGGGAGGGTCTTCATGCGGCGCAGACGATTGCCGGCCACTTGCGCTGGATGGATTTTGGTGGCTGGCGCCGCCGGAACGGCCAGTGCCGCTACCGCGACCACCGTGCAGCAGGCGGTACCAGACAACATCGTCCGCTATCTGGACGCGGCTCGCGTCTTCGAACTGAGTTCGCCGCTGGGCTCTTACGTCTTCGGCATCAACGAACGCGGTGAGCTGCAAGCGCTGCACTGGGGTGGGCGCATTTCAAATGACGACGCGGTGGCGGCGCGGGTGGGACGCGACAGCTCGTCATTCGAGCCGACCACCAGCACCGTGCAGCAGGAGTATCCCGGATGGGGTGCCGCGTTTTACGGTGAGCCGGCCCTGAAGCTGACCTTTCCCGACGGCAATCGCGATGTGGTACTTCGCTATGCCTCGCATCATATCGAGGGCTCGCGCTTAGCTGTCCAGCTGAAGGATATCTCGCGCGACGTGCGGGTCGAGTTGCATTACGAGATCAATCCGGAAACCGGCATCCTGGCACGCTCCGCAAGCGTGGAAAATCACACTGGCAAGCCGTTGCTCGTGCAACAGGCCGCCGCCGCGGCCTGGAGTTTGCCGGCCGCCGATGACTATCGGTTGTATTCGCTGTCCGGCCGTTGGGCCGGCGAGTGGAGCCTCGATCAGCGGCCCCTCGCGCCTGGCACGACGGTGTTGGAAAGCCGCCGCGGCTCGACGGGTCACCAGAATAATCCGTGGTTCGCGATCGCACGCGAAGTCAGCAACGAAGAATCCGGCCCGGTTTGGTTTGGCGCGCTTGCATGGAGCGGCTCGTGGCGCATCAGCGTTGAACAGGACTCGACACGCCACCTGCGTATCACCGGCGGTTACAACCCCTTTGACTTTGGGTATCGTCTCCCAGCCGGCGCCGCACTGGAGACACCAGTGTTCTACGCCGGCTACACCGAGGGTGGCCTCGGCGAGGCTTCGCGCCTGATGCATCGTCTTCAGCTCGATCGCATCGTGCCGCATGCCCCGCATTCGCCTCTGCGTCCGGTGCTCTACAACTCATGGGAAGCGACGCAATTCGATGTGGATGAGGCGGGTCAGATCAAGCTGGCAGACAAGGCCGCGGCGATCGGAGTCGAGCGCTTCGTGATGGACGACGGGTGGTTCGGCGCGCGCAACAACGATAAGGCGGGCCTGGGGGACTGGACCGTCAACCGTAGCAAATTTCCGCGCGGCCTGAAGCCGCTCATCGATGCGGTGAAGTCACGGGGTATGGACTTCGGCCTGTGGGTCGAGCCTGAAATGGTCAATCCGGACAGTGACCTGTATCGGCGCCATCCGGATTGGGTTCTGAGCTTCCCCGGCCGCCCGCGAACGCAGGCGCGTAATCAACTCGTGCTCAACCTGGCGCGCAACGATGTGCGCGATCATGTCCTGCGTGTATTGGATGATTTACTGACGCAGAACGACATTGCGTTTCTCAAATGGGACTACAACCGCAACTGGTCGGAACCCGGTTGGCCCGGCCAGGCGCGGGAGGATCAGCAGAAAGTCTATGTTGCCTACGTCGAGAATCTGTACTGGATCCTGCGACAGGTACGCGCGCGTCATCCCAACGTACAGATCGAGTCGTGCTCCGGCGGTGGTGGACGAGTGGACCTGGGTATTCTGGGTCTGACTGACGAGGTCTGGCCTTCGGACAATACCGATCCCTACGACCGGCTGAGCATCCAGGACGGCTTCACTTATGCCTACGCGCCGGCGCTGATGATGGCCTGGGTGACGGACTCTCCGAATTGGCTCAATCAGCGCAGCACCTCGCTGGAATACCGGTTTCTGTCCTCGATGCAGGGGTCGTTGGGTATTGGCGCCAATCTGTCACGTTGGAATGACAGCGATTTCGAGGTTGCCAGCCGGCTCATTGGCGAATACAAGAAGATCCGAGCAACGGTGCAACGGGGCAGGTTGTACCGATTGATTTCGCCGCGCAATGGCAGCCGGTATGCAGCGACCGAATCTGTAGCCGCCGACGGGCGCCAGGCGGTGCTGTTCGCCTTCTTGCATTCGAGCACCCTCGGGTCTGCCTATCCGCGCATCCACCTTCGCGGCATCGACCCCGCGGCGCGTTATCGGTTGCGCGCGATCGCGGGCAAAGCTCAGACAGGAACGCCGGAAGAAGCCAGTGGTGCATACTGGATGTCGCACGGCCTCGATCTCGAGCTCAAGGGTGATTTTCAAGCGGCCGGGATGGTGTTCGAGCAGGCGAGCTCAGTGCACTGAAATATATCGCCCGCGGAAATTCTGGCTGAGCACACCGACGAGGCCACTGTGGCCGGCTTGCGGACGATAGAGGATCGTCGCACGGCCGTTCGCCATCTCGATCACGGCCGACTTGTCAGGAACACCATAGTTCGCCAGTAGCGTACCGGCGCCGTCCAGGGAGAAATGCACGCGCTCACTGCTGTCCAGAGCTCGATGTCCCGCAGCGTCGATCGCGAGCGCTTCGATGAGCACCAACCCGTCCTCGCGCGAAGTTGCAGTCAGCGTAATGTCAGCAAGCGGTCCGTTCCCGCCGATGCGATAGTCGATTGTGAGCCGATCGTGCGCAACCGCCGCATCGTCAACGTAGCCAGTCGCCTCCAGTGTGTTCGCGCCGGCCGCAAAAGTAACGTCCCAGAACAGTCCCGCGGCCGGAAAGCGCGCGATGTCCCGCTTGCGCACGCCCAGATCGACACCGTTGTGCACGAGTCTTGCAATGGGTGTGTTGCAATAGACCCGCACCGTGCGCGGCGTGTTTGCTGCCCCGTAGCGATATGTCCAGGTATGACCGTAGATTCGGCAGAATGCCGCATCGCCCTCAGGCTCGGTCCAATAACTCTTGAACACCCAGTAGGCTTCCTTCGGCCGGCCTTCGCGATCGAGTACTCCCTTTTGATTGATGTACGGGATCGGGTTGTCGGGCCTGAGCGGCGTCGCAAAGTCCTTCAGTGCCCATTGCGCATTACCGGAATAGTCGTCCAGGCTCTCAGTGATGTGCAGGTACCAGTCGAACAGATCGACGATGTAAGTTTCGTCCCATGGACTCGCCGTCGCTATGCTGGGCATGCCGGCCGGCGGTGCGGTTCCATCACGTACTTGGTTCAAATGGCGGCCCACGTGACTATCACCGCCGTACTCCATGTGAAGCAGGCGCGGATAAGTAGCCTGTGCTTTACGGATCATCGGCTCATAGAGCGCATAACCGGACTGATACCAGCCGGGCCACATCGAGGGAGAGAAGACATCGACGATGCCGGCCCCCTCGGGGTACTTGCGAACCGCGGTCGGGCGCAGCGGATCGAGATCCTTGGCAATCCCGTTCAGATGACTGAAAAAAGCCTGGATCGCGGCCGGGTCGTCGCCGCCTTCGAAATCAGGAAGCCAGTCGAGCTCGTTGCCGAGCGAGCGGATGATGATGCTCGGATGGTTACGGTCATACGCGATCTGCTCTCGCAGCATGCGCTCCGTGTTCTGCTTCCAGAGGGCATCGCCCACGCCGCCACGGCACCAGGGCAGCTCGTCCCAGATCAGCAGACCTAACTCGTCAGCGGCTCGATAGACGGCCGGAGCTTGCGGATAGTGAGCCAGACGCAGGAAATTCGCGCCCATTGCCTTCGCCGCCTCGAGGTCGGCGCGCTGAATGGCCTCGGGGACGGCGCCGCCGTAACCGGCATGTTCCTCGTGGCGGCTCGAGCCCCGAATGAGCAAGCGCTCGCCATTGAGGTAGAAGGCTCCGTGCGGCTTGAATTCAAACCAGCGGTAACCGAAGCGATCGATGCTGGAGTGAAGAACCTTCCGATCCGCCGGCCTGATCAGATTGGCTTCAACCGTGTACAGCCTGGGGTGGCGCGGAGACCAGAGTTGGGGACTCTTGAGGGGTGGTAACTCGAGGTTGACCTGTACCTGTCCCGGATGCACGGTAACCCGGCGTTCCGTTCGTGCGACTTCGGTGCCTGCCGGGTCGCGGACGAACACTGCGAATATCAAATCGGCATCGGCGGCGAAGTTTGCGAGCGTTGCGGTAATCCGTGTGTCAGCGGCCTCATTTGAAACTCGTGGTGTGTCCACGGCGACCGCAGCAATGTAGGTCGGCGGGCGCGTGATCATGAGCACATCACGAGTCAGACCCCCATAGAGCACGAAGTCGGACGACTGCGATGGAATCAACTGCCGGTCGATGCCGTTATCGACTCGGACCAGAACCTCATTCGGTCCGGGATGTATCACATTCGAGATGTCGGCCTCAAAGGGCAGGTAACCGCCGACGTGACCGCCGGCTCGCACCCCGTTGACATAAACATCGGCCTTCATGTTCGCAGCTTCGAACAGGAGGGCGTGGCGTGTACCGCGCGCACCGCGCGCAATGGTGATGGACTTTCTATACCAGCCTGCGTCGCGGCGATATCCGGGTACGGCATCCACGGAGTCGAACGCGTTCCATGTATGCGGTAGATCCACATGTGTCCATGGCCCGGCGGTCATCGCCTTGGCCGGATCTGCGGTATTGTTCTGCAGGTACTCCCAGCCAGTGCGGATTGATACTGTTTCGGTGGCGTGAGCGGCGCACGCGGCGAACAACAGTGACATGACAATGAGTACGGCGCCTGCGCCGACTCCCGCGTGAAGCTTCATGAAAACGTTTTACCGCGTACCGAGGCACTGCGCCAGAGCTTCCCGCACCGCCCGCAGCTTGGGCGGCTTACTCAAGACATGATCCACATGCGGCGGTATGTCGCCCTCGGCAACCAATCGCTGCCCCCAGCCGGTCAACATTAAGACGATAGTCTGTGGCGCGGCTGTCTTGATGGCCGTGGACACACTGCGCCCGTCAACGTAGGGCATACCCAGATCCGTAATCACGACGGGGAATGGATTGCCTTGGGCGTGTGCGGCGAGGAAAGCGTCGATGCCAGCTTGACCGCCATCCGCCGTCGTTACGCCGTGACCGTCGGCGGACAAAGTCTCGCGCAGTGATTCGAGCACTAACGGATCATCATCCACGACGAGGACGCGCATGGGCGGCAGGGCGCCGCTCATGACCCGAACCTCTGCACCTGAGGTGGGCTCAGTCGGTATCGGGAAGCTGAGGCGCATGGTGGTGCCTTTGCCAACCGCGCTCTCGATTTCAATGTCCGCGCCGTGCCGCTGTATGGTGCCATAGACCATTGCAAGTCCGAGTCCCGTGCCCCGCTCGCCCTTGGTGGTAAAGAATGGCTCGAGACACCGGCGGCGCGTGTCCTCATCCATCCCGATGCCCGTATCGATAACCTCGAGCTGGACGAATTCTCGTGCGGGCGAACCCTGTGAGCGAGCTTCCTCGTCCTGCACGACCCGGGTCCGCAAGGTCAGCGGGCCGCCGTTCGGCATGGCATCGACCGCGTTGAAGATCAGGTTGGTGAGCGCTTCGCGAATTTCATTGTCGGCCCCCATGATCGTCGGCAGGTCCGGGGCCAGCTCGATCCGCATCTCGATTGCAATGCCACGCCGTTGTGCCATGTCGCTCCAGCGGGCCCGTGTCAGGTCCACGATCTGCCGCACGAGGGCATTCATGTCTAGCGGCAGCAGCATCGATTGCGGCTCACGTTGCCGATAAAATTCGCGCATGCGCGTGACCGTTTGCGCGACGTCCTCTATTGCACGCTGTATGGTTTCGAGGTGACCGCGGGCACGCGGACTCAAGCCTGGCTCCCGTTCCAACAGCGATTCGGTGTAGAGCACCACCGGCGAGATCGCATTGTTGATATCGTGCGCTATTCCGCTCGCCATTTGTCCAAGTGCGAGCAGACGCTCCTGTTGCATTACTGCCCGCTGGGTCTGCCGCAGGTCATCGTACGCCTTCTGCAGAGCGCCATACAGTTGGGCCTGGTGGGCTGCCAGTGCCACATGCTCGCTCACTTGCCGCAGAAATTCGCATTCGCCGCTGCTGAAGCTGTGGACTTGCTGGCGCGCGGCGATGAGGACGCCGAACACCTTGCTCTCAACCAGCAGCGGGGCCGCCACCATCGCGCGCAGAGCTCCGTTCGTCAGCCGTTGCGCAAACGGGAAGGGGACCGCGCTGATATCAGGCTCGTAAACCAACCGGCCACGCACGCAATGCGACAGTCCGTTGTGATCGATCTCTATTCGGGCCTGCTGCGTCATCGCAAGCTCCCGTGCCAGTGCTTCGCTGTGCGAGCCGACGCTGGTGACGATCAAGGCGTTGTCGGCAGGGTCGTACAGACAAATGCAGCAGAAGTCGACCGGTAGTTGCTCCTCCAGGGTGCGGATGACGACCTGAAAGATGCTGTGGATGTCCTGACGCTCGCCCATCGCCCGGGTGATGTGTTGCAACAGGTTGAGCCGTGCGAGTTGCGCCTGCACCCGGGCCTGCGCCTGCTTGCGGTCGGTGATGTCCCGCGCGATGTTGGATGCGCCAATGATCAGGTCCCGGCTGTCGCGAATCGGAGAGATCGTGATGGAAACATCGAGCTTGGTTCCATTCTTGTGTACTCGTACCGTCTCGAAATGATCAGTCAGCTCGCCACGCGCGATTCGTGCCAGGATAGTCGGCTCTTCGCTCGAGCGCTCCGGTGGGATGAGCATGGCCATCGGCTTGCCCAGCGCCTCCTGTGATGAATATCCGAACAGACGCTGCGCACCCGGATTCCAACTGGTGATGACGCCATCCAGATCCTTGCTGACGATCGCATCGTCTGAGAATTCAATGATGGATGCGAGCCGGGCATTCGTTTCTCCCGCCTGCGCCAGTTGAGCGGTACGTTGTTGGACGCGAAGCTCGAGTTCATTCTTCGCGTCGCGCAGTGCGCCCTCGGCCCGGGCACGGCCCGCAAAGTCCCGGCGAATTGCGAACAACGCCAGCCCGACCAGGCCGCAGCCGAGAAACCCCCCGCCGATAATCACGCCCTGGGCAATGGTGGAGCTGCGGTTGGTCCGCCGCTCACGCTGCTCGAGCAGGGTCATCTCGGCTGCCTTCATCTCGTCAACGAGGCGGCGGATACGGTCGTGAAACCGCTTGCCCTTGCCCGAGAGTATTTCGGTCTGGGCTGCCGCGAATCCTTGGGTTTTCCGCAGTTCGATGACTGCGGCCAGATTGGCGAGGCGCTCGGTCGCGAGTGGTACCACGGAGTCCAGACGGTGTTGTTGCGCTCGGTTGTCCGCGGTCAACTGGCGCAGGCGCGTTGCCTCGTCGATAACGAGCGCGGCGGAGTGTCGATAGGTTTCCAGATAAGTATCATCTCCCGTAATGACGTACCCGCGTTCGGTGGTCTCGGAATCGGTAGCGGCTGCAATGAGCGATTCGAGGCGGCTGAGAACCTCGTGTGTGTGCGTGACCCATTCTGCATTCTCCTTCAGCCGGACCACGCTCAAGTAGGATACCACTGCGACGACGCCTAGACACGCGAGCGCAAATGCAAAGCCCAGGCCGACTTTGCGCGCCGTCGAGGAATAATCGCTTTCTGCTGCGGTTTCTTCGCTCATGGCAAGGCCATCGGCCTGCCGTTTTGCAGCGGGATGTGATTTGGCGTCGAGGCGGTGGGCACTGCGTGATAGTAGCAGTCGGAGGGGAGGTGGCGCCTAGCTTGGGATCAAACTCGAGTGCGCGGGTTAGAACTCAGCGATGCGATGTATTCTGCAGTGCGACCGGCGAGCCGTGTGGAGTGATGCGATAAGCTTCGGCCCACGCTTGCTTTTGTGCTAGGAGTGCGGCGGTGTCGATGAGGCCCTTTGCTACTACAAGGGTCTCCAGGGCTGTCAGCCAACATTGGTAGTAGAGCGACTTGTCAGCAGCTTTGATGTGCTGCTCCGGGTGCGCATCTCGCTGCATTGCATGCGCGGATCGCTGCATCGCGCCCACTGCTGCTCGCTGCTGCGCGGCCGCCAGCTCACGCGCCAGTGTGGTGGCCCATTCCTGCCACGTGAAATAACCTTGCGCGGACAACCGCACGGCCAGCGCGAAAGCTTCGGCCTGCCAGGGTTCGGCAAATACCGGCCCGCCCGCGTCACGGGGTAGAGCCGGCAGCGCCGTCAGGCTCGCAGGTTCAGTAATTGGCTCAGGCGGGCTCAAGGTGGTCGTCCCACAAATCAACGTACACACCATCCTGCGGTGCAGCGTCCGCTCCCCACAAATCGCGTGCGGCGAACCGCACTGAATAAACGTGCTGCGGTTGCTCACCAAGATAATGGGCATTTGTATCCGGAAAAACAAACACACCATGATCACGGTGGATGATCCCCGGTTTCCCGCGAACGTAGCGCGGCTCGCGTGTATGGCCGGGCGGATTGATGTTGCGCGCACGTACCCGCTGCCCCGTTTCGAAGCGCGGGGCCACGGGTATGTCACGGCTGGTTGGGACGCCTTTCGAAATCAACTCCGCGGCCTTTTCCGCACTCAGCGCCGGAACGGCAGCAGCTGTTTGTGGAACCGGCGTACCGCTGTCGAGCTCCGCGGTCGTGATGAAGCCCCGCTTTTGCAGCAATACCAGAAACGCCGCGAACTGCCGCTCGTAGTAGCTCATGCGCAGGTAGTCAGCCGCCGGGACTAACTCCACCTCATGGCGGCTAACATCAATATTCCACCTGCGCCATGCTCCCATCGCGCGCCGCAATGCGAACACGCGGCTTTCCCAAGTGTGGTGAAATACAGGTTCGTTCTGCTCTGGCTCGATCGGCCCCAACCCGTGCATGCCGCCCATGTCGTGAATGCCGTTCATGCCGGTTGGCCGTGTGGTGCCGCAACCTTGGCCACTCCCACCATGGCATCGCGCGTGACGAGTGCTGCCAGCTCCGTTTCGCTCATGTTCTGCGTGGCGGCGGGCCGCTCTGGAAGCACCAGGTAGCGCAGTTCCGCCGTGCTGTCCCATACCCGCACTTCAACCGCGTCCGCCAGCTCCAGGCCGAATTCGCGTAGCACGCCACGTGGATCGACCACGGCCCGGGACCGATAGGGCGCCGATTTGTACCAGACCGGTGGCAAACCCAGGACCGGCCAGGGGTAACACGAGCACAACGTGCAGACGACCAGATTGTGTATCGTGGCGGTGTTCTGCACCACGACCATATGCTCGCCCTGCATTCCTGCATAGCCCAACTCGGCGATCGCCGCATCCGCGTTGCTCAGCAGGCGTTTCTTGTAAGCGGGGTCGGACCAGGCCCGGGCTACCACGCGCGCGCCGTTGCGCGGTCCGATCTTGTGCTCGTAGGTGTCAATCAAGAGATCGAGCGCCGCCCGATCGACCAGGCCCTTGGAAACCAGCAGCGACTCCAGTGCCTTGACGCGCAGCGCCGGGTCGGAGGGAGCGTCCTGGTGATCATCATCATGGGTGCTGGTCATCGAACCGTCTTGCCATCACTGCTGTGCGTTGTCAATGCGCAAGAAGCGTGACGCGCGGCCGTGGTCGGTTATCCGAACTGCCTGCGTGGCCTGCACTGTCTGAGCGCTGGTGAATTGATTGCGCCGAGCCGTCGCGGCAATGGCATCCGGACACCGCGAATTGGTCCGACAGCGTAGATCACTGGTCCAGCCACATTGCCATCCGCGTGTGAAAGGCTCAAGATTCGCGGGCATGGTCACCCAGATCGATACCCGCAAGCTCTACGTCCAGGTGGCGGACTCGATCACCGCTTCGATCAAATCAGGCGAGTACCCGCCGGGGGCGCGATTGTCCTCCGAGCGCGAGCTCGCAGTTGCATTCAAAGTGAGCCGGACGACGATCCGCGAGGCGATGATCGCGCTGGAAATCCGCGGCCTGGTGGAAGCGCGTCCCGGATCGGGAATCTACGTGAGTGACCATCCTCCGCCGCAGGCAGGCGCGGATGATCTCGATATCGGCGCCTTCGAGCTGATCGAGGCACGGCGCCTGTTCGAAGGCGAGGCGGCCGCTCTGGCGGCGGCCCTGATCACCGATGAGCAGTTGCAGGAAATCGAGGTCATTCTCGCCGACATGGCGAACGAGAATGCGCGCAAGCAGTATGAAGAGATGGCGGACCGCAGCTTCCACCTCGCGATTGCACGCGCCACTCGAAACACGGCGATTACCACAGTGGTCGAGATTCTCTGGGATATTCGGTACAAATCACCCCTTTGCGCCGACATGCTGGAGCGGGCCCGCCGTGCGGGTCTGCGGCCGCGTGTCAGTGAGCATCGGCGGATTTTCGCCGCTTTGCGCCAGCGCAATCCAAAGGCCGCGCGCCGCGCCATGCGTGATCATCTGCGTCATGTCATTGACGCGATCCTGGCGGCGACCGAGACCGACGCGGTCGATCGCGCGCGCAAGAAAGCCGTAAGCAAGCGCAACGAGTATACGCGGCGGCTGTCAGTCTGAGGCCGCGCCGCCAGCGCGCGGCCAACCGCCCGCCTCGTAACCGCTGCAGTGCCTGCTGGCACCAATGGCGCCCGACCCGCGCGCCTACGGCCCGGAGAATCCGATGCGGATTCCGTAGAACCGGTCAAAATCGCGGGGCAACTGTTGGGTGTAAGCGGTTCCTGCCGGCGAGAAGCTGTAGTTGCCACGCACGTTGGCCCTGTTCGCCGCATAGTGCTTGTCCAGCAGGTTATTGCAGAACAAGGTTACGTTGAACCGCTTGTCGCGCTGGGGCGTGAGCGTCAGGCTCAGATTCGTGATGTTGTACGCCCGTTGCAGCGTGCCTGGATCCCTGGTGACCGCGAAATTCTCGGCACTCTGCCAGACCGAGGTGATATTCAGATCTGCATCGAGCGGCACGGCCGGCAGACCGTGCGCAAAATCCAGTCCGACATTGGCTTTGTTTTTGGGCGCATTGGGCAGCGTGGCACCCGCCAGGTCCTGAGACGCGGGTGTACCCGTGACGCAGGTGGACGGCGCGGTCTGGCCCGAGTAGCACTGCCCGATCGGGTAAGTGACGGCGTGGGCGTCCGTGTAGGCATAACCGACATTGGCGTGCAGATTCTCGGTAATCCGGGCGATGCTTTCGAGCTCCAGGCCGCGGCTGCGCACTTTTGGAATGTTGGTGAGAATGAACTGATTCAGCAGGTTCGGGACGGTCGTCTGCACCTGGAAATTCTTATATTCCGTGTCATACACAGTCGTATTCAACACCAGGCGCCGGTCGAACCATTCGCTGCGCAGTCCGGCCTCGTAATCGTCTGACTTCTCGGACTTGACCGGGAAGGTCGCCGCTTCCTGCGGGGTGGTCGCCGTGACCAGGTCATAGGCGACACCTTTGTAGCCCTTCGCGTAGAACGCGAAGGCCATGAGATTGTCCGTGAGTTGATATTGCAAGCCGACCTTGCCGGTGGTCACGCTGTCTACGTGTGTGGTCGGCGCGCCATAGACGGGCAGATGGAAGACCTTGAGGTAGTTGTCGTAGCCGTAACTACTCTCTTCCCGATTCGCGCGCAGACCTGTAATGAGCGTGGTGCGGGGCAGAACCAGCCAGTCCGTCTGGCCGAACAGGGCATAGTTGTAGTAGCGCGTCTCGCCACGGTAATTGGAGATAGCCGCCCGGTTCGCGTCGAAGCCGCGGCGGAAGCTGCGCGACAGATCGGCGCTCGAGTAAAAGGCCCCGAACAGGTAGTCGAAATTGTGATGGCCGTTGGACGAGACGCGAAATTCCTGGCTGAAGGCGCGGACGTCGAATCTGCCACCCTGCAGCAGTCCACCATGCTCCTGCGTGGTGGTGGGCGGCGGAATGGAGCCGGCCGGCTGGTTAGGGTTGAATGGTGTCAGGTACTGCAACGTATCGACATCGGTTGTGTCGTAGTCGGTGAAATCACGCAGTTTGAACTGATCGACGGAGGTGATGGAGAGGAAGGTGGCAGGCCCGAAATCATAGGCCAGATGCGATGAGAGACCTGCGTCGGAAGTGTTCGCCAGCGGCACCTGGTCGACCCGGACTGCCGTATTGTCCTCGCTGGGAGTGATTCCAGGGGCCGTCACGGACTGCGTCAGGGCCGGTACGCCAAAGAGGTGCGAACCCGGGTCCAGACGGGTCAGGGGGACTCCGCAGCAATGCGCGTGATCCTCTGTGTAGTGCCCCGTCAACGTGAGGCCGAGCTTATCATCCGGCTGCCAGCGAAGCTTGGCGCGTATGTTGGTCGCGTGATCGTCGTTGAGTTTGTGGCCAGTGGTGAGATTGTCTACATTGCCGCCCCAGCTGCGGACCGCGCCACTGACTCGATAGGTGAGCGTATCGGTAATTGGCCCGGAGACACTCAGCGTGTAGCGTTGCTCATGGTCATTGGTGGCCTTGGCGTCGCCGAAGAAGGTCAACGTGTTCGTCGGCGCCTTCGTCGTAACGTTGACGACGCCGGCAGAGGCCGATTTGCCGAACAATGTGCTCTGTGGCCCATTCAGCACCTCCAAACGCTCGAGATCGACGAGGTCCGTGAAGGCCTGCGCCTGGTAACCCACGGCGACGTCGTCGACGACCGCCAGCACGCTCGGTTCCGCGGCGATACTGAAGGCAAACGTGCCGATACCACGAATGACGATGGAGCTGTTGGCAGGGTGGTCGCCCGTGGTTACAGTCAGCGATGGGGCAAACTTCGCCACATCGGTAAATCCGGAGACATTCGCCTTGGTCAAGGCGTCGCCGCTGACGACCGTCACCGCGATCGGGACGTTCTGAACATTCTCCACGCGCTTCTGCGCGGAGACCACGATCTCTTCGAGTTGCGTTTCGTCGGCGGCCGCTGGACGCGAGCCAGCCAGGCAACCGAGGAGCGCACCCGCTCCACACAGAACCGCGCGCGGTATGAACGTCATCGGAACTCCTCCCCTGGATTGGAATCCTTCCCCCTTGACGGGGCGCTAACTTATAGTGGCCAGGCCGCTTTGGCAAGATCTGGCCCGACCGGACGCCTGGCGCCGGCTGGGCCGGAAGTGAAAGTGGCTGGACCAAAGACCAAGCCGGCTGCCATTGACGGGTTGCGCGTAACGGCCAGGCTCACCTGCAGGCCCTCTGACCGGCCTGTAGGCGACGCTTGCGTAAATGAACCGGCCACGTGGGTCGCCGTAGCTGATGTCGTAGCCGCCGATGAAGTTGTTGGCGCAGGCCGCGTAGTTCCCAGGGTAGATGCACGCGACTTCTCCGGTGTTAGGTTGGGTTGCCGCCGGTGATCGGGATCGCGTGTGCCGTTCGCCGTCACACTCCGCGCCCGGGGCGCGAAGCATCGCCTTGCGCGGGAACGCGTGCCCGTGGGAACATCAAATGCAACAATCATCACGGGGTCTCTCATGCCGATGCGAATTGTGGCCGCGCTCAGCGTGGCGCTGGCGATGCAGGCGACTGCAGCTGCTCAAGAAGCCCCCATGGGCCCGCTGCGCCCCGACCAAACGGCATTCCGAGAGCTCTACAAAGAGCTGCTGGAAACCAATACCACCTTATCGGCTGGCAGTTGCACACTGGCAGCCGAACGCATTGCGGCACATCTGAAGGCGGCCGGATTCGAGGACAAGGACATTACGCTGTTCGCGCAACCGGATCATCCGAAGGAAGGGGGCGTGGTCGCCGTGCTCGCGGGAAAATCGAAATCCGCCAAGCCCCTGTTACTGCTGGGGCATCTCGATGTGGTGGAAGCCAAGCGGGAAGACTGGGTGCGCGACCCATTCACTCTGATCGAGGAAAACAACTACTTCTACGGCCGTGGCACCGCGGACATGAAGGCTATGGATGCCACCTGGGTCGATGCGCTGATGCGCTTCAAACAAAGCGGTTATCACCCCAAGCGCACCATCAAGATGGCGCTCACCTGCGGTGAGGAAACTACCTATGCGTTCAATGGTGCCCAGTGGCTGGCGAAGAACAAACCCGAGCTCATCTCGGCCGCCTTTGCACTGAATGAGGGCGGCGGCGGGCGTACCGACGGGCATGGGAAGTTGCTGCTGCAATCCATGCAGGTCGGGGAGAAGGCCGCGCAGAACTATCGGCTCGAGACCACCAACCCCGGCGGTCACAGCTCCATTCCGATTCGCGACAACGCCATTTACGAGCTTGCCGATGCGCTGGCCAAGGTGCGCGACTACGAGTTTCCGGTCAAAGTCTCCGACACCACGCGCGCGTTTTTTGCCAAGGCAGGGGCTGCGCGCGCTGATGATCTGGGGCGCGCAATGGTCGCCCTGTCTGAAAATCCAAACGACGCGGCGGCTGAAGCCATCGTGTCGAAGGATCGTAGCTATCACAGCATGCTGCGCACCACTTGCGTCGCTACACTGTTGGATGCCGGACATGCAAACAATGCACTGCCGCAGCGTGCCACCGCCAATGTCAACTGCCGCATATTCCCCGGAGAAACCGTTGAAAGCACGCAAGCCTCTCTAACGGCTGCCATCGCCGATCCTGGGGTCAAAGTGACGCCAGTGGCCCCGGTGCGGCCTGTCGCGGTACCGCCACCGCTCGATCCGAAGATCTTAGGTCCGGCCGAGAAGTTGGTAGCCAAATACTATCCGGGGGTACCGCTCGTTCCCTCCATGTCAACGGGCGCAACTGACGGCATCTTTCTCGAAGCGATCGGCATTCCGGTGTATGGCGCGCCGGGCGGTTGGGGAGATCCCGACGGCAATGGCGCGCACGGTCTCAATGAGCGACGCAGCGTTCGTTCGGTGTTCGTGGGAAGAGACTTTCTCACGGACCTGATCAAGGTCTACGCAGACAGCAAGTAAACATCCCAGCTCCAGGGGGCCTCATGCCTCGCCAATGTCTTCGTTCCAGATATCCGGATGCGCGTGGATGAACGTCGTCAGCAGCTCGACACATTGCGCTGAATCAAGCTCGACGATGTCCACGCCGCGTTCGCGCAGCCAATCGATTCCTCCTTTGAAGGTACGCGACTCGCCAACCACTACCTTGCCGATCCTGAACTGCACGATCAGCCCGCAGCAGTACCAGCAGGGAGCCAACGTTGTAACCATGATCGTGTCCTGGTACCTACGCTGACGGCCCGCCTTGCGGAAGGCATCTGTCTCACCGTGAACCGACGGATCGCCTTCCTGCACACGACGATTGTGACCTCGCCCAAGCAGCGCGCCGTTGCGGTGAAAGAGGGCGGCGCCGATCGGAATTCCTCCTTCGGCCATTCCAGCCCGCGCTTCCTCCAACGCGACATCGAGCATGGCCTGGTAGTCAAGAGCCGCGGTCATCGGACACCTCGTAAGTACTGTCGCAAGTCACTGATTAGTGAGGTTTTGTGTGCGCAGCGAGCGACGATTCTACACGAGGTGTGCGGTGGCTCACTTCCGAACCCGGCCCGGGTAGATTAAGTTCATATCCAAGATGACTAAAAACCCTCCAGGTCACATACGTCTGACTTCGCACCCCTCGAGAGGCAAGCCGCACAAGTTTCCCATCGAATGGGGCGCGCCGACCGCGCGGGCTCGCGGTCCCGTCATCGGTTCGACCACCGCGCGTGGTCATCGCAATGTGATCGGTGCGCATGGAGGCGCCTACTCCATTTATCGCGCGCTCGCGGTGTCATCCGGCGCGCTGGATCCCAACGCCCGGCCTGATCTGAAAGACACCGGTCCCGTGGTCGACATGGGCCCGCACGGCCAGTGGGTAGGGCAGCAGAAAATCGTCTCGCTCGATCCCTGGGGACATCGGGTGGCGGCAGACTTCGGTGCTGAAATGGAGGACGGCCTGGATATCCGTCCGACGATTGCGATTACCAAGGCGCGCCTGATGTTGCCTGAG
>JBJMWM010000003.1:0-101288 GCA_045810105.1 Steroidobacteraceae bacterium
ATGGTCGCGGCAGCCTTTCTCCACGTCTCCAGCAGCAACGCGATACACGCTTCAGCCTGCTGATTGTTGCGCGTTCCCCAGGTCGGGTCGTCGAACCCGATCTGCACGTCTACCACGATGAGCGCCGCTGAGCGGTCTAATGTTTTCAATTGTTTCAACCATGTGATAGAGCACTGCGATAAAGTTTGCTCCACGGTGTCAGGCGCTCCAAAATGACGATACGGATATCGCTTTTGACGATGGGTGGAGAATGACCCACGACCTCGAAATCCGGCATTGCCGGGTATTGCTGGCGGTCAGCGAGCACGGCAGTGTCAGCGCGGCCGCCCGCGAATTGGGGCTCGCACAGTCCACGATCTCCGAGACGCTGCTCTCGCTCGAGAGAGTCATCGGCGCGCCGATCATGCTGAGGCGCCCGGGCAAGGAGGCTGTACTGACCGCCGCAGCGGAAACCCTGCTGCCGCATGCCCGATCCCTGATTGCGGCGAGCGTCACCGCGCTTGCGGCGGTCTCAATCGAAAATCGCGGCATCATTCGTCTCGGGGCGGTCGAGTCGGTGAGCTCCTTCATACTGCCCAAGGTGCTGACTGAATTCCGCTCGCGGTGGCCGTCCGTTGAAGTGCAAATCAACATCGGCCTGTGCGATAACTTGCGGGAACGCGTCCGGCATGCAGAGCTCGACGCGGCGCTCACACTCGACGGCCTAGAGAACGCGCTTCGATACCAGGATGGTTGCAGCCGAAGGCTTTCGCCCGTCCAACTGCGCTTCGTAGTCGCGAGGCGACCGCCGCGGGGAACGCGCAATATCAGAAGGACAGATCTGATCGGACGGACTTTTTTACTTCCCGATCCCGTTGGCGCCTTTCCTGCACTGTTACGTGCGTGGTTCGGAGCGTCAGGTCAACGCCCGCGATTTGAGTCGGCCGGGAGCATCGATGGCGTCAAGAGTGGTGTGCAGAACAGTGACGTTGTGGGGGTCCTGCCCAACTACACCGTGGCCGAGGAACTTGCGCTAGCTTCGCTCTTCGAGTTGAAGGTTCGGGAGCCTCTGCCCGCCATCGCGGTGGGGTTGACGATGCAGCGGCAGCCGCTCGAAGCGTCGCCCCTGCACGATCTGATTCAGCAGATCGAGAAGACTCTGGATACCCATTAAAGGTACTGCCTGAACGTTAGCTTGAGCGCGTCGTTGGGTGTGGCGCAGGCGACGTTGGCATCAGCACTCGCACAGCCATCTCAGCGTCATCGTCGGGGTGGTCGATGGCGTGGCGCAGAAGCGGCGAGGCGAGTGGCTCGCGAAAGTGCAGGAGCTCGGGGTTCGGGGCAAGTAGCAGGGGCAGAGGGTGGCCCCAAGCTCCTAGCCGGTCGAGCATGACGGCAAAGCTGGTGGCGATCCTATGAGATGCATTGCGTCGGCGACTAACTACTCGACAGCAAATGGCAATGGCTCGCACCATTCGACGCCGACCCCGTCGTCGGCCTTGCGCAGGACGCAAGCGGGGATCTGAATGAGAGTCATGCAGCCCTGTTTACGCACCCCGATCTGCACCTCGATGCGTGTGAGAGGCGGGAGACTCGTGCCTGCCTAGGTCAGGAGTGGTGGCATCACTTGTCTTGCGCAGAGTTGGGTAAAAAAGTAGCCATTTATTTATAACTGGTGCTACTATTGCCCGGCAATGAAAAGCCGGGATCTAAATGGCGCCCTGAATGTCTTTCGGGAAAAAGGAGTCCCTCTTCGAACTCGCGATCTGATTAAACAGGGCATACACACCGACGCACTGTACGCGCTACGAGACGCCGGTCAGGTTATCGAAATCGGTCGCGGTCTCTACCGCCTCGCAGATGCCGGGGAAGCCGAGCACCCCGACCTCGCCGAAGTAGCGGCGCGCGCTCGAGCCGCTGCGGTTTGTCTCATCAGTGCGCTTTCCTATCACGGCATTACTACCCAAATCCCATCCTCTATTCATCTTGCAGTGCCGCGAGGCAACTATCATCGTATAAAGCTATCCATACCTGTCACGGTGTATCGATTCGACCCAAAGACTTTCAGTGAAGGTCTCGAAACCCACCGAATTTCGGAAATGCCGGTGAGGATTTATAACGTCGCACGGACCATCGCGGATTGCTTCAAGTTCAGAAACAAAATCGGCCTCGACGTGGCGCTCGAGGCGCTGCGTCTGGCGCGACAACGCAAGCGCCTGCAGAACCGCGAGCTGCTGTGTTACGCGAAAATGCTTCGCGTCGAGAAGGTCATCTCACCCTATCTGCGGGCGGTTGAATGAACAGCACGAAGGAAAGAACGCTGTGGCGTCAGTGCTTGCGAGGCTGCGCAATACCTCGAAGTCAAACGGCGCGCCGTTTCAGCAAGTGCTCCAGCAATACGCTATCGAGCGATTTCTATATCGAATTTCGAAATCGAGACACGCGAAGAGTGTCATTCTGAAAGGCGCTCTCCTTCTAAAAACCATAGGTATCCCGACTGCGCGGCCCACTCTGGATATCGACATGCTACGCACGGGCAAGGCTGATAAGGGAACCCTCATCGCACTCATTAAAGACTGTGCAACTCTCGAGGTAGAGCCGGACGGTCTCGCTTTCCTCGCCGATAGTGTTGTAGCAGAGGAGATCACCAAAGATTCTGAGTATCAGGGAACCCGAATCTTAATGGATGCTCGCATGGACAACGTGAGACTGAGGATTCAGGTCGACTTCGGGGTGGGTGACGTGATTGCTTCCGGGCCGCGAATGATTGAGTACCCGGTCCTCCTCGGCGGTGACACTATTGAGCTGCTCGCATATCCGGTCGAAACGTCTATTGCCGAGAAACTCCAAGCGATGGTCGCGCTCGGAGACGCCAACAGCCGTATGAAGGACTTTTACGATGTCTGGATCTGTGCGAGTCATCTCGATTTTGAGACAGGCAGACTACTCGAAGCTGTCGAGGCTACCTTTGCGAATCGAGGGACAGACATACCAACAGATGACTTTGAAGTGCTTACAACAGGTTTTGCAGAACGTCATCTCGTGCAATGGAACGTCTTCGTGAAAAAGATGGGCGAGGGGACTCTCGTGAATCGATTCGGCGACGTCATTGACGATCTCCGGAAGTTGGCTATTCCGATGTTTCGTAACATCGCTCTGGGCGAAAAAATTGGCGAACGATGGAGGGCGGGCGACGGATGGCTGGCTGATTGAAGCGGCCAAACTTTGATGAGAGGTGCTTCTACGTGCGAAGAGCATCGGCAACCCAAATTCGCTGTTGGTCTGTGTCCGGGACCACTTTGCCTCGTGCGGCTGATGTCCTCGTCCAAGCATCGACCAGTGGCACTCCGAGCTCGACTAGAACCCCAGTCGCGATCATGCCGGCGCGGCCGATACTGGCACGGCAATGAATTCCAACAGCGGCGCCACCTCGAATTTTCTCTGCAAGATGGGTCCACAGCCTCCTGGTCGCATAGATCGACACCGGCACTCCACGGTCCGGTATCGGGAAGCGTTCCAGAGAGACTCCTGCTTGTCGCGTCAGGCCGGCCTCTTCCAGCAGTCCTGTCTCTCGTACCTCGAAGTCCTCGAGCAAAGAGACAACATCGGTTACTCCGCCGCAGCCCAATCGGCGATTTCATCGGCTAGCCACTCTCCAGGTCTAGGGCGGCCGAGAATCGCCAGGCGACCTGGGCCCACATCCCTTATCCAATAGATATCTCCTGTCATCTCAGTAGCTGGCTGGAGGGCGCCGCGCTGTGAGCCGACCAGTGAGAAACATCTTGGTGCACCGGGACACTTGCGGGTCATCGACAGCGGATTTATGTGTAAGGAGTGTGTAAGTGTTCTCGCTTGCGCAATCAGCATGTTGCGCAGTGAAAGTCCGATGCGTGTAGCGTGCCACTGCGCGCAAAGTCCGGTCAGCACGGATAACCGAATATTCACGTGGTGCCCGAGGTCGGAGTCGAACCGACACGCTTTTAAGGGCGGCGGATTTTGAGTCCGCATGGGGTAGCCTAAGTGTTTGGTTCGGCGGCTATTTTATTCCGCTCCGAAGGTTATGTGTAGAAAAATGTGTAAATTTTGTTGGTAAGTCGTCGCGCGCCGCGCATCTTCGGTGACTAATGAGCCGTAAAAGGCGGTCTCATCTTTGGCTAGGCGGGTTTAGCGCTTTTCGACTGCCCAACGACGTCCACTAAATTTAGAAAAGCCGATTGAACATCGATGCGCCGGACTAGGGCGCGGTGAAGTACGGTTGTTCGAAACCGCTGGAGTTGGCGATTCCATCCGGATTTCGGTGGACAACGGAAATGAAGACAGCGAGTCAGAGTGTTGTTAGCATCCTGAGACTGTTAGAAGTGCATGTAAGGATAAGCTTTCGGTGTCGAGTGTTTTTTAATACTAACACTCAATGAACGCCAACCCACTCATTGCTGCGCGAGTGCCGTCGTCATTAGGTAACGAGTTCCGGGGCAGGGTCGTGCGGATGCCGTGTCATCATGTTGCGTGAGTTGCCTGGCCTGCGACGACGTACCACGTCACCACCAGCGCGCAGATGAGAGCACCGGGAAGATAGCTATTGGTGCGTCGAAAAACGAACGTCGAAACTATCGCGACGCTGCTGAGCAGCGGGACGAAGCCTATCGAGATAATCGTCCGCAACGGATCGTTCATGAAAAACGAAAGAAGGTGATGATTCGTGAAGAGCCACCCGTATTGGAAGATCACAAAAACGAGCAACCCGCCTGCCAATGCCGCAATGTTGGCCAGGTACTCTACGGCGCGCCGGTCGCTCCGGGCGAAAGGGCGGTTATGCAGAACGCGCAACACAACAACGAAGTACAACGTGAATAGCGGCAGATACATCAGAAACGCCCGCACTTGGGCAGGGCTCATCAACTTCAACGCCATGAACCAGATGCGGAAGTCGACCTTGAAGAGGAAATCTGCCGCCACCAGAGCAAGATATCCGATGCCGACTGTGAGGATGGCGATGAGAATGGAGCGGCTGCCTTGCGTGTTGAATGGCGTTGTGTCCGCGTTTGGCCGCCAGGCCAGGGCAGCAACCACCAGTGCATTCAATATGGCCCAGACCGCGATCTCATTCGTAAAGGCTTGCGGAAACAGGTGCGTGGGGGGCAGGACCCGATGGCCCAGCTCAAAGAAGGGCAGCAATGTGATTGCAGAAATGACTGAGCCGGTGAGAAGTGTGGCCCACGAGTGGCGGTCGCGCGTTCGGGTTGTCGCATCCGGAACCTGTGTCAGCGGGGCAAAGTACGGCGTCCTGAGCAAGAAATCGACAGTGCCTAGCAGAAGCAGGATAAAGCCGATCAGTGCGGTCAGCGTACCGATCTCCTTCCAATACCAGATCTGGTCGCCAGGTGGTTTCCGAGTGCCGCCGTGCAACGTGCGTTGAAACCATTCGAGGCTGTACCCGATGGCTGCGGTGGAGAGGTGATCCATCGGGTGCGTACCGTTCGGCATGTACAGAATGCGAGCGCTGCCTTCTGCGATTGAGCCATAGATTCTTCCCGGCTCGGCGTGCCTGCCGGAGCCAAACAGAGTGTTCAACTTCGGGGAACTGACTATCTCTCGAGCGTCTGGAACGCCCCACATGATCTGCGGGAACTCATCGAATTCACTGAATACGACGGCCAGATTACGGGGAAACGTGGGGGTTCCCTCCGGTGCGAACGGCGCACCAGTGCTCGAACCCTCCAGTACAACGGCCCTGTATCCGTTCGGGAGGGCGGCGGCGGCATTCATCACAGCCCACCCGCCCATACTGTGACCCTCGAGCCCGATGTTGTCCTTGTCCACGACATCAAGACTGCGCAGATACTTCAGTCCGTCGGGGCCGCCGAATGCGTTCGCAAATGCAGGAGGCGCGCTGTAACCATGGCCAGTCTGATCAATCGCGAGCACGACGTAGCCGCGGCGTGCGAATTCGATGGCGAAACCGTCCTGCGCCTCACGGGAGTTGAAGTATCCGTGGATCGCCAGAATAGCGGGTGCCGGCGTCTTCGGTGTTGCGTTTGGCGGTACGTAGAGCAACCCGCTCATGAGCGTCGCGCCGGTCCCCGCGAACCGGACATCCAGCACGCGAATACCGCCGGTCGTCTGAATGCAGTGAGCTAGAAACCCACCGAGTAATATGAGAAGGGCGCCAGCGAACAGGAGCGACCGCTTCGTGTGGAGGACATGATGCACTCTGCCTGCCTCCGCACTTCCTGGTTTCTCGAGAGCGATCATTATCGGCACCCGCTGTTTGTTCAGAAGCGGTAAGAGGCTCGCAATCCGTACTCACGGGGAGGGCCGTAGAACTCGTTGTTGTTGAACTGGCCCGTGACGTATTCCCTGCCCGCCAGATTAGTCCCGTAAGCTTCGGCAACCCACGCGCCGTGTTCCAGTTTCAACTTCGCGGACACGAGGCTGCGCGAGCGCAGTAGATCTGTTACCGGAGAATACAGAAGATTGGTGTACTGCGAGCCGACATACGCATAGTCGAGCCTCGGGGTGAGAGTGGTGTCGGCCTGCAGTTGGAGCGTGTATTGGATGCCAGTGTTGAAAGTCCATTTGGGGGAATATGGGTTCGCCCCACCAGTTTCGCTCGTGTAATACCCGGTGTAATCGAAACATACTGGTGGATTGGACGGCACTCCCGCCGGACACTGCGGCCCTAGACGCGTAGCGCCGGGTGCCGGCAACGCGCGCGTGTTCACGAACACTGCGTGGCTCAGTGCAGAATGTACGAATGATGCCCCGAAGTCGAAGCCGAAAGCACCCAGTTTCGCCTGCATCTGGGTTTCGAATCCCTTGATGGTGGCGTTCGCGATATTGCGCGGTTCCAGCTGTCCATCGTTGACATTCAACACATCGAGCTGGAAATCTTTGTAGTTGTTCCAGAAGGCGCCGATCTGCAGGCGCACGCGCCCGTCGGCCAGGGTCGGCTTCCAGCCGATTTCGTAGTCGAGCACGGTCTCGGGATTGAACGTGGAGCTGGCGGAATTGAAGCCACCGGGCTTGTACCCGCGCGCCACGAACGCATACACGAGGTTGTTCGCGTCAACCTGCCAATCGAGCGCAACTTTGCCGGTCGCCCGGCCATCCTGATACCCGCCCCCGAGGTCCGCCACCTGCAGCCCGGTATCCAGGAAGGGTGGGAACGGAATACCGCGGCCAATCACGACGCCGCCCGTTTGCGAGTTCTTGTACTGACTGTAGCGTGCCCCGACATCCAGCTTCAGGTCATTCGTGATCTTGTATCCAGTCTGGGCAAACACGCCAACAGTCTGCTTGTGCGTATTGATGAGGATATCCTGATTGAACCCGTCTGTGGGCTCGTTGATGTTTACATCGATCCGGTTGCGCTGGTAGTACCCGCCGACGATCCAGTCCCACATGCCGCCGGTGGGTGAGATGATGTTGATTTCCTGCGTCCAGACCCGCTCACGAACGAACTGGTTTTCCGAAACCCGCGCAAATGGCGTCGGCTGCCTCGGCTGGATGGTGGCATCCAGGTCGTAGAGATTGTGGATGCGCTTGTTCTCGAACCCGCTCAGCGAGCGCAGCGTGATACCGTTCGGCATCTGGTAGCGCAGTTCGAGACTGTTCTGCAACCCGTTCTCGTTGTTCTTCGTCGGATCGTCATAGGCCACATCGCGAATGTCGGCAGCGCGCAGCGGTGCGTACAAGGTGCCGGGTACCGGTCGGTATGCGTAGCCGCCAGTCTGCCGCGCAAGGATGTCGGTCTTGAACAAGGCTTGAAAGGCATCCGTGGGTTTCCACAAAACGCCTACGCGGCCGTCCTGCTCGTCGAGCTTGCCCGGCTCGTTGTGCAACGCGCCAAGATCGTGATAGTACGAGGTGTGGCGGCGGTAGTTTCCCGATAGACGAACCGCAAGCGTATCGCCGATCGGTAGATTGACCGCGCCCTGCAAGTCCGCCGAGCCGTAATTTCCGCCCGAGATCTCCCCGTAACCGTTGATTTCGTGGAGCGTCGGGCTGCGTGTGTTGATAAAAATGGCGCCGCCTGTGGAATTCGACCCAACAAAAGTTCCTTGGGGCCCGCGCAGCACCTCCACGTTCGAAATGTCATAGAAGCTCCCCATGGTGACGATCGGTGGCTGGAAGATTCCGTCCACGTACGTGGCGACGCCGTTGGCAATCGACGGGTTTCCACTGGCAAGCCCGATGCCGCGAATGTTGACGTTCTGCGTCAGGCCGGCATCCGTGACCGACAGTCCCGGAGAGGCGCGCTGAAGGTCATCCAGGCGCACGACTGATTTATTCGCAAGATCCTCGCTGGAAAGCGAGGTGACTGCGATTGCGACAGTTTGGGCGTTTTCCGTGCGCCGTTGCGCGGTGACGACGATCTCCGCCAGCGCTGGCGACTGAACCGGGTGATCTTCGTCGGCAAATGCCGGGACGATTACACCGAGTGCAATCAGAGCAGATCCCGAACGCGCGGCCGCCAGAATCTTGCGACTCATACTTCCCCCCTCGAACGGGCACTGCCCGTGGCTCAATTCCCGAGCAGTCTCATCGGCCAAGGGAGATTAAAATAGTCACATCAATTTCCGTGGCCGGCACACTGCCGGCGCGCGGGTTCAACGGGCTAGCCGGGGGGCGCGACGCGCAAATCGAGCTCGGACAGACAGTCGTTCTTCTCGTCGCAATTCTTCTGGATGGCGGTCTCGTTGCGCCGAATCAGGGCCTGCAGGACACGCGCGTTGATTCCCAGGTAGGATTCGAGCCCGCGCGGGTCCATCTGCCGGTAGTGGCCCCGGCAGATCTTGTATACCGTAATTGTTCTGAGAAACAGATCCAGCAGCGCGTTGCTCGATAGCCAGCTGATGTTCTTCTCGATCTCGATCACGTCCAGGAGCGTTGCGTTGCCGGCCGCTTCGCTTCTGCGCTGCAACTCGAGGACTGGTTGGTCTGAACCGCGCTGCATCTTTCTCATAGCGAGCACCGCGACTGCCGTGCGCAGGGGACGCTCGAAATCGAGAATGTGGCGCAGGGAGAGCTTGTTGTCGAGCAACCACAATGCGATGAGTCGTGTTGTAGGGCCAGGCTTCGGGGATGCGAGAAATAATCCGTGGCCGCGGCCCCGACGGCACTCGACCAGCGACTGAGATTCCAGGATTCGGATCGCCTGACGCACAACGGCCCGACATGCACGGAATTGCTCGCACAGCTCGTCCTCGTGCCCGAGACGCAGACCCTGAAGCCTGTCAGGCTGTGTCTCCGAGCGAAGAATGCGGATCCCTAGCTGCTGCGCGATCAATTCAGCACGCGGCCGGCAACCCATCGCCTCGGACCGTGAGCTCTCCACCTGCGCCCAGGCTGACAGACCCTCCGCGACGTCTGCCATCAGCCCGACGATCGTGCGCGCTGGGTGACCGGCTGGCAGTGTCGACCTGACGAAATCCACCACCTCTTGTGATTCGGCGATCACGGCCGCGCTCATCCGCCTGTAGATCGAATACTGAGAAACCACTTTGAGCAGGTGGTCGCTGCTCGGTCCGAGCGCGAGTAGTCCACCGTTCCGCCCCGGCTTCGCCCGGATAACTTCGCGCGACTGAAGTATGCGGATGGCCTCGTTGCGGACCGAGCGGCTGACGCCGAAACGTTCTGACAGACTCTCTGCATGGACTGGCGCTCCAGCCGCCATGTCGTTGCTCTGTAGCAGCTCATGCTCGAAGGCACACGCTAGCCGCACCGCCTGATTCATCGAGTCCAGATGGTCGCCCGTAGCCACCTCAAACAAGGCCTGCCGTTCTCGCTCGATCGACATGCGCTCCCCTTGTCAGCCGGCGGAAAACGCTGCTCAGGCTGACCGGCCATCGTTCTGTCCCCCGTGCGGCCTACCGGGGTTTTCGTGAGGACCGGCCCCGATGGCGATGCTGAGCCCTCAGAGTGCTTGCGCCGCATCATATACCGGATGTCCCATACCCGGATCCCCAGGTATCCACGACCTGGCCGGCCCCCGGTCAGAATTCAGTTGTGTCGTGAATAGATTCGTTGCCGCATCCACCGTCTGAGGCAGTACGACAAATCGGCTGCCTTCACAACGCGGGAAATCTGGGCCTGTTGTGCAACGTAGATAACGGGTGCACCGATTTCAGAGAAAATCTGCGGGATTGGAGCGATTGTCTGGACCGATCCTGGCTCGAGCCTGTCGTACCGAATCAGCAACCGGCCATACAGGCTCCGTGGCGTGGTACTGGCAATGGCGCGTCAATCTTTGGTCGGGTCAGCCCTGGGGACGAAGCGGATGGTGCCCGCCTCGGAGCCGTTGCCATACAGCGTATCTTGGGGCCGCGCAGGACCTTCACCCGGTCCACGTCGAACAAGGGCATGGGAAAGAAGACCGGTGTCTCGCCAAAGCAAGTGGATGCGGAACTGACTGTCCCACCGGGTCTCTCTAAGGGGCTCTTCCGCCGCCTGGGTTCTCGGTTCTGAGTCCCCGGAGGGTCAAATTGTTGGTGCCTCCGCGTGCGCCCGAACCTTCATCTACGGTGGTCAGCCCTGGATCTACCCGCGCCAGATCATTCAGCGACAGCGCGCCGGAATTGGATATCTTCGATCCATCCACTGCGGTAATGTTGTGATGAGTGACCTGCACGGATTGGGTGCGAGGCTGGGCTGTGACTGTGATCTACTGAACCGCTGGCGCTGGATCTTTACTTACGGTAGTGGCCGGCTTGGCGTCGCGCGGTGTATGACCGAAGAAAGCCTTGTAGGCGCGACTGAATGAGGCCTCCGACTCATAACCTACTGCTATGCCAACTTCACCGACACGCAAAGTGCCTTTGGCCAACATCTTGCGGGCCAGAGTCAGACGAAACTCGTTGCGGTATCGCAAGGGTGATTGTCCCACGAGGGCGGTAAAGCGTTCGCAGAAGTTGGACCGGGACATGCCGGCAATTGCAGCGAGGACCTCTAGAGTCAACGGCTGTGCCGGCTGCTCGTGGATTGACTTTAAGACCCGCGCAATCCGTGCATCCGCCAATCCGCCGAGCCAGTTCGATGCGTCTCCGCGATGGACCCAGGTTCGCAACGTGCGGATCACAACGAGATCGATCATGCGCGAAACCATCAAGGCGGACCCTGGTTGAGTATCGCCTGCTTCGCGCAGAAGAAACTGCATGATGTTGGCGAGCCAATAACTCGCTTCCGCCTGTCGTATGTGAATCAACGAGGGGAGGGCATAGAGCATTTCCTGCAGAATGTCTGGATCAAACCAGAAGCGGCATACGACTACTGCCGCCGGACTCTCGCCGACCGTCAGTTGCAGATCGCGCGGCCCACGGGGTAGTAACACCAAGTCCCCCGATTGGAGAGTCACAGGCGCGCCGACTTCGTGCGTCACTTCAATGACCCCTTCGTTGACTACGCACACATGAGCAGTCTGCGCCGCCAGGTCCAGATGCTCTGCTGCTGCCAACCTGGTCGTGTAGACGCAATCACCGGTCAGGCGGATGCGCGCGAGTACCTGAGACAGCAGGTCGCCGCTGGCCAGGCTCACCAGTGCCAGTTCCGGATGAATGGTCAAGTTTTCTGCACTTTGCGTCATGTCAATGCGGTCATCAGGGCGCTAGATTGCGGCGCGTCAAAGCCATTATTGCACCGAAACTCCGCGATTTCGATCCACGCACGGCCTTGCTTGCCGCGCCGACGGGGCGAAGCGCCGACCCTGCAGATGATCCGGTATTGGGGAGCGGTGGCTGGGTTATCATTTTTTGCTGTAAGACAAGGATCTGCTCATGTTCGGAATCTCGCCGCTCGGCTGGGTGCACACGCTCGGTAGTCTGCCCGCCATTCCCGCAGCCGTGTACATGTTTGCCCGTCACGGTCGCATCGTGCCGCGCTCGAGGGCCGGCGCAGTCTATTTGGTTTCAATGTTGATTGGTGGCGTGACGATCTTTCTTGTCGCCAAGGAATCGGTCGGCGACATCATCGGTGTTGCCACACTCCTGTTCTTGCTGGTTGGCTATGGTGTCGGACGTGTGCCAACACGGGGGCGTGTTGGTCTTTACGTAGAGACCATCAGTCTGACCCTCACCACGTTCCTGTTGGCCGTGCCGACAGTCACCGAAACCTTGCGTCGCGTTCCAGATGGTCATCCATTGGTCACTGACCTAAAGTCGCCATTGCTGCTAGGAGCCCAGGGCGCTCTTGTGATTGCGCTCGTCATCGGTGTGGCTGCTCAACTCTTCCACTTGCGCAGGCGAAGGCAGATAGCTGTGGTCGCCGGCTGAACTCAATCCGTTTGCGTTGAGCTCGAATGCCCTCGGGCCGCAGGGTGATGCCTGCTGATACATGAACAGGACGGTCGGCAGTCGTGTCTGGAAGGGCGGGCGTTTTGGGGAAATTCTGTTCAGCGCCTCGAGGGCGCCTTCGTGTTCCGGCTTGGTTGCACGCCCCTGACACAATCTGCCACGGGTGCTGGCTCTTCTTGAAGCCGCCAGCGCAGATCGCCATGGCGAGTGCACGATCACTTGAGCAGTGTGATCGTGCTTGGCGCCGATGCCCGGATTCAATCCGCACCCGACTCCCGCGGTGCGCTGCTCGCCGCTACTTTAGTGCGATCGGCAATAGTGGACTTTATGTGTAGGGAATGTGTAACTGCTTCAGCTTGGAAAATTCCGATTGGCAAACATCGAAAGTCCGACGCGTCTATTCCGCAAAAGCTCAACAACGGCGAGCGCAGATAAGTCGATGATTTCGATGGTGCCCGAGGTCGGAGTCGAACCGACACGCTTTTAAGGGCGGCGGATTTGAGTCCGCATGGGTATACCCTAAGTGTCTGGTTCCGCTGATATTTTATCCCGCTCCGAAGTTTATGTGTAAGAAAATGTGTAAGAGATTGCTGAATTCGCGCGGCAGTCATTGAAGGCTTGGCATGATCCGTTTCATGAATCCATCGAACAGGGGCACGGTAAATGCCGTGTCGCCATGAGATGGGCTGTAGATCATGCCTTTTGCGATCAAAGCGTTTCGCGTCGGCGCGACATTGGTGACCTTTCGTTTGAGCAGCTCCGCTACGTCCCCGGATCGATGGGGGCCTGGTCCCAACTCGGCCATCGCTCTCATATATCGCTTTTCCAGCGGCGTCAGGCGGTCGAAGCGCACGCGAAAGAAGCTGGCATCGAGTTCGGCGAGTGCCTGTTCGGTAGCGACCTCGGCGTCTGCTGGCGTGATGGGCGATCTTTTGGCTACGTTCCAGCAGTATTTTCCCCACTCCTGCAGGAAGTATGGGTAACAGTGAGTTTGGTCCAAAATCACGGTGATCGCGGCAGGTCTGAATTTGACGCTTTCTTTTTCGGCGGGCACGCGCAGAGCGGTGATTGCTGCTTCCTTGTCGAGTTGGTCAATGGAAACGAACTCAAAAAGTCGCTCTGCGTAGGATTTGGCCCGACCAGTCTGTCCCAGTAGCTGTGGCAGTCCCGCGGCAACCATCGTCACAGGAAGTTGAGCTTGGTTGGCCGCGTGCAGGGCCGAAATGAGCGCAGCGAGTTGCTCCTCAGGAACGTATTGCAGCTCGTCTATGAAGAGCACAATGGCTGTTTTCTTTTCCGAGGCCGCCTTCCCGACGGCAATTAACAATTCGCTCAAATCGCTATTCAGATCACCGCTATCAGCAAGACCCTTCTCCGGGTCGACATCGAGCGCCACCTCGATATCGCCGTGTTTCATTTTTAGAGCAGATACGAAGCCGGCCAGCGCACGAAGAGCTTTGCGCACGCCAGCGGTCGCGGCTTGTATTCGATCCAGCCGAATCAGTGCTGCCCGAAGTGCTGGCGCCAGAAGGGCGGGCAGTGAGCGATCCTCCGGTGCCTCCATATTGACTGCCACAATCTCCCGGGCTTCTGCGTCGATGCGGATTCGATTTAAAAGCACTGTTTTTCCCACACCGCGCAGCCCATAGAGAATGAGGCTTCGAGCGCTCCTCCCGGCGCGAATGCGATCCAGGGCAATCGCTGCTCGATCGATGATGCCGTCGCGGCCGGCAAGCTCAGGTGGCGGAGTTCCGGCCCCTGGAGCATATGGGTTTCGGCGTGGATCCATTTATGAGCATCTTAGTACAGTTTATAGAAATTCTATAATATGCCCTAAGTTCGCTATAAAAGAAAACTCATCGTCGGCACCTCCGGGCGTTGGTCGCGCGTTCCGGACGTCGCTAGAGCCTCGCCCAAGTTGCTCCACAATTCTATCCGTGATGAGTTGCACCTGCCGTTCGGTTTGGCCGCCCGACATGGGAATCACGGTACAACCGAGTCGTTCCGCACCGTAGTGCGCTCCTAGCCCGCCGGTAAAGAGGCCATAGCCGTATGCGATATGTACGATGTCGCCGGGACGGCCACCGGCTGCCCGGATCGAACGGGCCACGATGTTTGCCCAGGTATCGATATCGCGTGCGGTGTAACCCACGACCGTCGGTTTGCCCGTCGTGCCACTCGATGCATGCAGCCGCGACAGTCGATCCCTGGGCACGGCGAATAGACCAAACGGATAATGCTCGCGCAGGTCCTGTTTGGTCATGAACGGGAACTTCGCGAGATCTTCCAATGTGTGCAGGTCAGTGGGACCCACTCCCAACGTCTCGCATTTGCTGCGCGGAAGGGCAGCACGTGAGCATGGGCGTGTTTGATCGACCACCGCAGGCGCTGCAATTGCAGTGCACGTAATTCGTCGGTGCTCGCGCGCTCGATGGACTCGAGATCCTCGGGTTTTGGCTCGCGTACCGGCATAACAGAGTCCACCACGGCAGGGTACGCGCCCGCGGCACGGTGACGGCATCAACTACAACATGTGGGCGAACGCTTCGACGGCCGGCGTGGGATTTGGCGCAGCGATCAGTCGAACCCAACGCGAGCACCAGCCTCGGACGTCTCGCTGGCTCGCGGGCGGCAATGGCGTCGCGTCGGCCTGTGTATCGGCGCCGATGTGACAGCTGCTCGGCGCCTGTGCCCAGCAGCCTTTCCCCGACCCGAATGACCTTGAAACCGGGCAAGGGGCTGCCCGACGAGTCGGTAGTTCGATTTGCCGCGGGGCCGCTGGCGATCACACGATCCAGGTCACGTGATCCGGCGCCCGCAAGTGCGATGACTCCGAGCAGCAATTCACGAGCGTCTCGGAGGAAGCTAGTTTGGTTGAGTTCATAATTTCCGGCCGGACATCATCATGGCGACGCCTTCGTATGTATTGAATATCGCGGAGGAGTTCGAGCGCCAGAAGCTTGATCCGCGGAACTGCTCACTGAGTGTTGGGATACTCGGTGCTGAGCCCTGGACGAATACCCTGCGCTCGCAAATTGAGACCCGCCTTCGGCTTGATGCGGTGGACATCTATGGACTCTCCGAAGTGATGGGTCCGGGTGTGGCGCAGGAGTGCATCGAGAGCAAAGATGGTCCGGTCGTCTGGGAGGATCACTTCTATCCGGAAATCATCGATTCCGCGACCGGCAAACTGTTGCGGGACGGGCAGCACGGAGAGCTCGTGTTCACCTCACTCACAAAGGAAGCCCTGCCGGTGATTCGGTACCGGACTGGCGATCTCACCAGGCTTCTGCCGCCGACAGCACGTTCCATGCGCCGAATAGAAAGGATTACCGGCCGTTCGGATGACATGCTGATCATCCGCGGCGTCAACGTGTTCCCAACGCAAATAGAGGAGCTGATTCTCAAGCAGCCGGAGCTCGCGCCTCACTACGAATTGGAGGTCTTTCGTGACGGGCACCTGGATTCGCTGGTGGTGCGAGTAGAAATCGCACCTGGATATGATGGCGATGGAGCGGTTCGCGCCGCAGCCGCGGGAGCTTTGGTGTACAGCGTCAAAGGCTACGTTGGTATCAGCGTTCGCGTGGAGGTATGCGACCCGAATCAGATCCCGCGCTCAGTCGCCAAGGCGCAGCGGGTCATAGACCGGCGCAAGACGCTGGAAAGGTAAAAGTCAGCCCATATCTGACGGCCAGATCCCGGGCGGACCGAAGGAATTCCTCTGGTTTGACGCCTGTGATGCGCCCATAACACCGTGCGGCGTCTTCCAGCGTTGGCAGATGGGACTTCGATGTGTCTGTGATCGAGCGTCGATAGATGTCCAGCGATTGCTCGAGGCAAAGGATGGTGTCAACCACAGCGAGCTCGCAGGTTTTCCAGGCGGCGTCGAAGATCGATTGATGCGCCTTATCCGCGATGCCCAAGGTCTGTGCCGCGAAGAACGCCCGCTGCAACATGCGCATATCCTCGGCCGCGCTGAACGAGGCGGGGGTTAACGCCATCTGCGCGTTCGCGGGCAGACTCGTGCGAGCTTTTCCATCACCGGCTGAAAGGCGTTGCAGGCAGGACGTCCATAGGAGAACACCTCCAACACCTTTACCTTGCCCGGAGCAACATGCGTATGCTGAACCAGCTTCTGGGGCATACGCACCGGAGTTTATGTGTAAGGAATGTGTAACTGCTTCGGCTACAGCAATCAGATTGGTACACATCGAAAGTCCGATGCGTCTCAGCGCGATTCGCAGTCGGTGCGAATAAAGCAGAGATTTAAGTGGTGCCCGAGGTCGGAGTCGAACCGACACGCTTTTAAGCGCGGCGGATTTTGAGTCCGCATGGGTGTGGCTTAAGTGTCTGGTTCGATTGGCATTTTAGCCTAGCCAGAAGTTTATGTGTAAGTAAATGTGTAAGTGCCCGTCGTTGGATCACTCTTTTCAGGCGGGATTGCCGTCCCGGCCCTGAGCGGTGTTTAGGAAGCCATGAGCTGCTGACCCATATCGATGATCGCCGCGAAGTAGTCGCTGTCCGCTACTTCCTGAGTCACCCCGTTGATGTGAATCAATACCGGCCGGCACGAGTAGTTCTTGGGTCGCTTGAGACGTTTTATCTTCTCCTCGACTTCCTTGATGATCCCGGTGCCGATCGGCTTGGCGGAAAATCGGATTTCGCAGACGTAGAGGGTGTGAAACTTGCTCTGGATCATGAGATCGATCTGGCAGCCGGCCTGACCCTTATTTGCCTTCTGAAAGTAGGGGTTCTCATTGACGACGCTATTGAGGTCGAGAGCGAGCGCTTCGCGGATCCTGGCGCGACTGCCGAGCACCAGATTCTCGAACTGCAGGCCCATGACCGTCAGCCATTCCGGCAGGTTGTCCAGGGATTTGAAGCGGAAGATATCGCGTTGAATCAGCGTCAGCTTTTTCTCCATATACTTCAGATAGAATCTCAGATAATTGTCGCTGAGTCGGAAGCGGCTTTGTTTGGGTCTGTCGTGTCCGCTCCTGAGATCCCAGGTGTAGTCACGCTTGACGAAGCCAGCGGTAGTGAGTTCTTCGAGGTATCCGCTTACCCTCCCGGTCTGTCTCACGCCCAGCGCGCGGGTAATCTCTTGGTGATCCTTGCTCCCCGAGGCCAGGGCGCTGACCAGTCGCTTGTAAAGCGGGCTGTCATGAAGGAACAGGTCATTGAAGATCTGTTCAAACTCTGACACCAGCAGCCCACCGCGCGTGAAACACAGGTGTCTGATGTTCTCTTCACTCGACCGAGCGGGATCGATTTCCTCGAGATATCGGGGTACGCCACCGGTGACGGCCAGCATTTTCGCTTTTTCGTACGTGCTGATGTGACCCTCGTTTTGCGGCCAGAATTTTGCGCAGTCCTGGAGCGGCAGCTCTTCCAGCGTCAGCGTCTGCGAGACGCGGCCGAGGAATCCGGTGGAGGAAAGGATATTCTTTTCGATCCAGGTCGATGCCGAGCCGCACAGCAGCAGGATCAGCTGGTCGTTCTTCTTGAATTGGATGTCCCAGGCTGTTTTCAGCTTGCCGAGAAAGGTCGGATCCTTCGAACCCATCCACGAAATCTCATCGAGCAGGATGACGACACGGCCTTTGGCAGTCTCCCTGGCGAGGTAGGAAAACGCGTCTCCCCAGTCGTTGAACGTTACCCGCGGAAGACTGAGACGCTCACTGAACTGGCGGGAGAATTCGGCGAGCTCGTCCTCGCGGGTCGTCTTGTCATTCGGGGGCTGGCCGATGAAGGAAAGAAACCGATAAGCCCGGGCGAATTCCTCTATAAGACGGCTTTTGCCGATGCGTCGGCGGCCCCGGACCACCAAGAGGCTTGCGGTCTTCTTCTTCAGGAACCTCTGCAGTTCCTGAAGCTCGACAGTTCTGCCAATGAAACGGGACAAGGGTACTCCTGAGGTCGGGACTTGAAATCGAGATTTATAAATTTTGAGTCCTACACAGGGTAGGCGCTTCGGGACTTGAAATCAATATTTCTGGATTTCAAGTTCCAGCATCTTGGATTTGCAGGCTAGAAGCTCGGCGGTAGGTGAGGCCTGATGATCCATCGCGAAGCTGCTGTCATCCTCGGATCGGTGGTAGCCGAGCGAATGTCGACTTCGGGTCCAAAGGACCCCTTAGTAACAGTCAACAGTCGGCCAAGAGCGGAAGTTGAGCGTAAGCGGTCGGCCCGACCCAAGTGCTCACATCCTTGCTCTCCGTTCTGGCGGGCTGGTTGTTAGGGACAGTCTGAAAAACTGACGATGCGGCGTTCCAACATCCCGGTTTCGCCCTGCGGGCGCTCGACTTTCACCAAATCGGGAGATTTGGTTGGGGTCCGGTCGGTTGATGAGGCCATTTCGTCCACCCTGTGGTCACCTATGTTAGATCTATCCCGTAAACAGCCGGCGTCGAACCATGAACAGGTTCGCCAACGCGCAAGTCACCTGCACACGGTGAAGGTTTTTCGCCAAGCCTCGATACCGAACCTTCGTAAATCCAAACAGTCCTTTGATGATCCAGAAGGCGTGCTCAACTCGGGAGCGGATCTTCGACTTAGTCCGGTTCTTGCGCCGCTCGGTCTCATCGATCTGACCGTTGTAGCGGTAGCGCTGATTGATGAAGTCCTTCGCCTTCGGCGCCCGTTTGCGAATCACATCCCCTTGGCCGCGGTACGCCTGATCTCCGTACACCCGAGTCTCTTTTCCGTGCAGCAGGTGCGGCAGCGCCAGGGAATCGGCAACATTCGCCGCGGATACTTTTACCGTGTGGATGATCTTCTCTTTACTATCCACTCCGATGTGGGCCTTCATCCCGAAATACCATTGCTTTCCCTTGGCCGTCTGATGCATCTCCGGATCGCGCTCCCCACTTTTGTTCTTCGTTGAAGAGGGCGCGCTGATGATCGAGGCGTCCACGATCGTGCCACGGCTCACCTTGATGCCCTGCTCATGCAGGTGCCGGTTCACCGCCTTGAACAACGCCTCGCCCAGCTTGTGCTTCTCCAGAAGGTGGCGGAATTTGCACACCGTCGTCTCATCAGGCGCCGGTTCCCGACCCAGGTCGATGCGCGCGAAGCTGCGCATCGCGGCCG
The DNA here is from genome assembly GCA_045810105.1 of Steroidobacteraceae bacterium. Taxonomy (GTDB): domain Bacteria; phylum Pseudomonadota; class Gammaproteobacteria; order Steroidobacterales; family Steroidobacteraceae; genus 13-2-20CM-66-19. The sequence goes on from JBJMWM010000003.1 coordinate 19,359, forward strand.
AGTCGTACAGTGCTTCCTCCACGGCCGGATCCGACAGGTTGAACCACAGTTGCAGCAAGTAGATCCGCAGCATCCGTTCCAACGGCACCGGTGGTCGCCCACCTTCGCCGCTACCGCCCTTGGGACAAGCAGGTTCGATCAATGCGCACAGTTGCGCCCACGGCACCACTTGCTCCATTTCCGCGAGAGACTGTGCTCGACGCGTTGTCTTGCCGTACTTCTCAAACCCTGCCAACGTCTGCTGCTTCATCGCCGTCTCCCACCTCGTCCAACTCGATCATGTATCATTTACGCGAACAAATCACTGTCGCGTAGACTGTTTCACGAAGAGCCGTGTGCGGATTTTCATAGTCGGGGATACTGCTCATACCACTAAGACTTACCGTCAGGTTCACTTCTCCGGAGGCGGCCGACGGCTCGATGCTCCATCGCATTCGGAACTTCGCAGAGGATCTTCAACGCGCTGTAATACGTGACGGCATTGGCCAAGTCGAGAACATGGACACCGCCGTGACGTCGGTTTCCCTAACAGTCGATTCCAAGCGCCAATTGGGCAGCGCTTCGGAACTCGTGAGAGCAACCCTCAACCGGCACAGCCTCTCGGAAGGGGCGCTGATCGAGCGATAGCACGGAGCGCGCGGAACTATCTCTTGCCGCAATGGGTAAATCAGACCTTCCTTAGCTCAGTGCAGCCGCCTGGTCTGCGATGTTATCAACAGGCGCCGCGTTCGGCGCTGCCTGCTCGAAGAGCTGAGCGAGCTGCAGATCGAGCTTCGACCGTCTGACCCTGAAGTACGCCCGACAGTTGCAGATTCATGACTCAAACGCGCGTTTCTCTCGCGCGGCGTAGTTGCCTCTTTGCTTGCTCATGACGGCTGATCCTCGGTCGGCGCAGCCGGTGCTGACTGATCCTCGGTCTCCTCGGTGGAGGGCGACAGGGGCTTCGGCGAGTGCAGCTCCTCGGTCTCGGTGGCGCACGCTGCTGAGATGCGCGCCTTATCCTCGGGGGACATAAGCCTAAGATCGGAATCATCTACGGTGAACTTGATGCCCAGCTTCTCCAGAATCTTCGGCAGCACCTGATGGATCAGCCTCGAACTGACGAGCAATTCATTCATGTAGATGTCAGGGTGCAGGCGATTGGCATTAAACCCCAGGCTCTCAGCATCGGCTTCCTGCCCGCAGTCGTCCGCTGAGTCGTAGACCAAGTTCAGTAGCTCCGCTTTTAACGGTATGCTCGCCCGCATCGCTCGCTCTTTCAGCGTTGCCAACATCGTGCGGTACTCCTTCAGCGTCTCGTAATTGAACTTCTGAAAATTCGGCGTGAGGCTTCTATCGAATTCCGTATCGAATTCGGCCTTGCAGAAGGCAAGATCGAGCAGGCGGTCTTCGATCTCGATAGCGTCATCGTAGGCGTCCTCCAGCGCCGGGTCATAGATCAGACCCCTGACAAAGGCCGCATGAAAGCCATGGAGATTCGTCAGCGCCTTGAAGCCCGCAGAGATCAGTTCCACGAGCGGCTCCTCGAACAGAATCTCCGATTTCCGCTCGCTCGCTTTGTCGTAGTCGAAGTCCCATTTTTTCGGGAACGGTCGCGGGATCTTCACGCCCAACTTATCGAGCAGTTCCAAAGTCCGGCCGGGCAGCCACCTTAACTGTTCCCCACAGGTCAGCGGATCCGTGTCGTAGCCCGTCTCGGAGCCCGCCTCTGCGAGTTCCGCAAGATAGTGGATGAGCCGTTCCCATTTTTCGGCCTCCTGCGCTCCGCCTGCGCGGCGGATGAATCCGGCGTCAGCGCCCTCATCGAGGCCGGCCAGTGCCTTGAGCTTTTTCTCCATCTCGGAGGACATATGCTCACTGCCATTGCCCTTCCACTTGCTCACCTGAGTCGGTGAAACGCCAAGGCGCTTTGCCAAAGTCTGCTGAGTGCAGCCGAGCTTCTTCAGGGCCAGTTCAATCAATGCATCACTGTCCATCGGGGCCCCTCGTTGCTGGTCAAATTCAACTAACCTAGAGTCTACCCGCATTTACTGAATAGCAAATATAAATTTACTGGAAATTTACTAAATGTTAAATCGCACACTGGCCGAAGATCTCGGGCGTTTACGCGCCGGCCTTCAAGCGCGCCGGCAAACGCTCCTGCATCGATGTGCCGGAGGGCGTAGGCGTTACCGAAATCGTCAATGACTAACAAGGTAACGCGCGCGAGCGTTGTGAGCTTGCGCTCATAGGCTCCGGTGGCGCGGGCGGAATTGAGACTGGCAGTAAGCTGAGCGCAGGAGGCGAACAGCACGTCGACGGCTTGACGGATGGCGCAGTGACCGAGGGCTTGGGCAAGATGACTTTTGCCGACGCCGACATCACCGACAATGAGGACGGGGGCGCGCTCGGTCTAGCATTTCTGGATAGCCACCAGCCAGCACCGCCCGTATCAGCTCTGAGCCGATCATTTTCTCGGCAAACCTCGCCAGTTGGCTTGCGAGCGCGTTCTGCAAGAATGCAGGACGTTGTCCTTGAATTCCTGCACGCGATAGCCGCAACAGAGTCACAATTTCCATGCGGGCCTGCGAGACTCTCGGAGATGTTGGGGAGCGCCAGAATGTTGGCCGATCCAGTGAGCAAGAATCGTCCTGGACGGCGATCGTTATCAATGGACTCCTTGATGGCCCGAAGCAGATCAGGTGCGAGTTGCACCTCGTCGATGATCACGCGGTCCAGATCGCTGGATCATACCGGTGGGATCAGTTTGGGCGGCTAGGGTGCGTAGTCTGATTGTCCAGGGTCAGATACGGGCGCTCGCCATCTACCAGTTCGCGAGCCAACGTCGTTTTACCGAATTGACGCGGGCCGATCACCACAACCGCGGGTGTGTCCGCAAGTCGAGATGACACTGGCCGCAGAAATTTGCCTGATGGTGCCTTCAGCGCGAACGTTGATTCCCGAGCCTGTCTTCGTCCAATCCGGATTACAGATCCGTCTACTTCGGAATCAAATGACGTCCGATTCGGATTATGACCTGCGTCTCGGAGAGGGACGTACATGCGCGCGATCTGCTGCCGCCCCGATTCAAGGCATGGGAGAGTGGCCGAGGAAGGGAGGCTCCTTCCTCGCATTGATCTCTCCGACGAGCGCCAACTTCCGGGTCATCCGCAGCGGATTTTATGTGTAAGGAATGTGTAACTGCTTTGCCCGGGGCCACCAGCTTGTTACGCATCGAAAGTCCGATGCGTCTACTGCGCGCAAAGCGCAGTCAGTGCGAATAAGCTGAAATTTACGTGGTGCCCGAGGTCGGAGTCGAACCGACACGCTTTTAAGGGCGGCGGATTTTGAGTCCGCATGGGGATACCCTAAGTGTTTGGTTCAGCTGCTATTTTAGCCCACTCCGAAGATTATGTGTAAAAAAATGTGTAAGAGAATGTTGGTTGAGCGGTCTTAGCGTGATCGCGACAGTCGCACAAAAGTACGCCTCACGATCAAAGATTGCAGGGCTTGGCCGTGCTGAGCCTGGCTGCCTGCAGCCACGCAGATACCGAGGATGAGGGAACCGCGGGCCCGGAAATCATTGCGGCAATCAAAGCGCGGCAGTCCAATTACAAGGAAATCGGCGGGGCCTTCAAGGCGATCGGTGACGAGCTGAAGTCAGCCACGCCCGATGTCAACAGCATCGCCTCCGCGGCGCGCGAAATCCTGGCGCGCGGTAGTCACCAGCTGCAGTATTTTTCTCGGGGTAGTGGCCCGGAATCCCACGAGAAGACTCGTGCGAAGCCTGAGATCTGGCAAGACTTTGCGGAATTCAAACGGGCGCATGAGACGTTTGTTGGCGGCGCGCAGCGCCTGGTCGAGGCAGTAGGGGCGAGCGCGGACCGCAAGGCCCTGGCAGAGGTACGGGCGGCGTTGGGACAGGATTGCAAGGCTTGCCACGATCGATTCCGGGTCCCGGAGTGACACCCGGAGCCGATGGCTTGCACGTTTGGGACCGTCCAGTACGGGTGTTCCACTGGTGCGTAGTCGGGCTGATTCCGGCTGCGTGGTACACGGCTGAATTGCGATGGTTGGGTTGGCATCGCCTGATTGGGTATTCGATCCTCGTGCTCGTGTTGTTTCGTGTGTTTTGGGGGATGGTAGGAAGCATTCCGGCGCGCTTCTCCTCATTCGTCCGGGGATCCCGGGCCGTATGGGCCTATGTCCGCCGTGATTTCCTGGATCCACGCGCCACCTCCTTCGCGGCCACAATCCGCTGGGCGGCTGGAACGTCATTGCTATTCTTGCGCTGCTCGCTCTGCAAGCATGCCTCGGGCTGTTTGCCATCGATGTCGATGGCATCGAGTCCGGCCCATTGTCGAACTGGGTCAGTTTCGAAACGGGCCGCAGCGCAGCCATGTTGCATCACGCAGTGTTCAATGGCTTGCTTGGCCTGATTGCCTTACACCTCGCAGCGCTCGTGTTTCATCGACTGTACAAGGGGGAGCGTCTGGTCGTGGCAATGTTGACTGGAACGGGCCACGCGGACCGCCAGCCTCGGACCCACGGTCGGCCGTGACCACAGCGGTCGGCGCGTTGACACGCAGAGCCAGCACCGCACGGCCCCGGTACTAGGGCGCGACGGACGAGCTGCCGAAAAGTCCAAGTGTTCCGTTGATCTGTCCATTGTGGATGAGGGAACGCTCGCGATACACCTTATAAAGCGAACGAACGATCGTTCTAGAAAAAAGGGGGTGTATCTTGGTTCTGAGGATTGGCGTTCAGAGGTCACGATTTCTTCGGCTAGAGAGCAGGAATACCGCGAATCGCCACAAGGCCGTCGTGTGCGCGACGATTGCGATGGCGCTGGCAATCCCAATGGGGGTGCAGGCCCAAAGTCAGGAGCCGCCGAAAGACTCCTCTGAGCTCACTGCGTCGGAATCCGGACATGGCACCATCGCGGAGGTGATCGTTACCGCGCGCAAAGTCCGCGAGAACCAGCAGGATGCACCCGTAGCGATTACAGCGTTCAGCGGCGACGCGCTTGCACAGCGCCAGGTGTTCGCGACGGATAAGCTTACACAGGTGGTTCCGAACCTGCAGTTTGGAACCAATGCTCCGCTGGCAGGCAACAATTCGTCTTCACAAGTCTTCATCCGCGGCATCGGGCAGACCGATCCGACATCGACCGTCGACCCCGGTGTCGGGCTGTACATCGATGATGTGTACATCGGCTCGGCCGTCGGCAGCAGGATGGACTTGCGCGACATCTCATCGGTGCAGGTGTTGCGCGGGCCACAAGGTACCTTGTTCGGACGCAACACCATTGGTGGAGCGATCCTGGTCTCGACGACTGAGCCGGGCAACCAGTTTGGTGGCACGGCACGCGGGGGTTTTGGTTCCGACCATCTCTATGATGGATTTCTGGCGGTCGACGTCCCGATCACCGACACGTTGAAATCGCGGTTTACCGCGGCAGGACGCAAGCAGGACGGCTACGTTACCCGTACCGATGGCACCGATCTCGGTGATACCAATACCTATACACTGACCAGTAAGTTCGTATGGAAGCTGATCGATGGCCTGGAGGCCAGATGGCTTGCCGAATACTCGAGTGCAGACGAGCACGGAAGCCCGCTCGTGTTCGCGGCCATCAATACGGCGGCGACATTTCCTCGCGTCGCGAGCGCCGATGCCGGCTGTCCAGGATTCAACGGCAGTTTCGCGACGCTACCGGCGGTACCCAACATTCCGGATGACCGTTGCGCGAACAATCTCCAGAACCGCGGGCCGTTTCACAACAATGGCACGGCAGCTCTTAAGAGCACGCTCGAGGCCTGGAATACTTCACTGAATCTTACATACAAGCTGACGGATGACTTCGATCTGAAATCCATCAGTGCGTATCGGAACATTCGTTGGACGGGAGCACGGGACGCGGACAACACGCCACTTACGATACTCAACACGTTCTACAACGTTCACGGCTGGCAGTGGAGCCAGGAGTTACAAGGTATCTATAAACGTGAGGCGTTGACTGGCGTGATGGGAGTGTACTACTTCAAGCAGTACTCGAACGACATCGCGACTATCGAGCTGAATCCGCCGCCTCCTGGGGTTCAGCGCGATAGTGACAACAATGTCGTGGACAACAAGAGCTGGGCTGCCTTTACTCAATGGACATACACCTTTGATCGGCTCGGTGTCACGGCCGGCGCCCGCTACACTCAGGATGACAAGGGATCTTACCCGGATCAGTACGACTTCTCGGCGCCCAACATCAAACAGGTTCCTCTGCAGTGGTACCGCGACAAGTTTTCGGCGTTCACGCCTTCCGGCTCGTTGAACTACCGGTGGACCCGGCAGGCCATGACCTATGTGAGCTATTCGCAGGGGTTCAAGGGTGGCGGCTGGAACAGCCATTTCAACTCGGTGCTCACGCCGGCACAGCAGGCGGCGCTCCAGGAATTCAAACCGGAAAAGGCGAAGAGCGTCGAGCTGGGCAGCAAGCTGGACCTGCTCGGCAATACGCTGCGCATCAATCTCGCCGTATTCGACTCGCAATACACCGACATGCAGGTCACCTATCGCGGGCCTGCGCCCAACGGTGTCGCGCCCTTCCTTACCAATGCCGGCAAGGCAACCATCAAGGGCGCGGAAGGGGAGGTGATCTGGGCTCCCACCGTGGACTGGAGCATCGAAGGGAGCATCGGACATCTCGAAAGCAGTATTGATAGACTGGACATATCGCCGCTGGCCGTCATTCCTCCCGGGCTGCGGGTAGGAAATCAGTTGCCGTTCGCGCCACGTTGGCAGGGGCACCTGGGTGTTTCTTACACGGCGCATCTTTACGGTCTGCGGGCCACACCCCGCCTGGATGCCTCCTACCAGAGCGCGACCTTCTTTGACGCCACGGACACGAGAGAAATAGCCCAACTTGGTGGGTACACAGTCCTGAACGCATCACTCACCGTGGCACCGGAGGTGGGGCCGTGGCGCGTGATCCTGGGTGTGAATAACGTGAATGACAAGGTATACGCCGTCGCGGGGAACTCGTCGCTCTCTACCGGGAGTGGATACGCTGAGATCGCGTATGCACGGCCACGCGAGTATTTCGGAAACATCAGTTATTCCTTCTGACACAACCGTACACATTGCAGCTCGAAAAATGGAGGGGGAAGCCATGCTATTCGGGAAACCGCCGGCGCCGGCTCGCGCGCTGGCCGCACTCATCGTCGGACTGATTGTTGTGAAGCTCTCATTATCCAGCGCCACCGCGGCGCCGGCTTCTCCCCCCATTCCGACATGCGCGACCCTCGCCAAGAATCCGGTGTTTGGCATCGCCGGCAACCATGCAATCAAATCAGCGACCAGCGTGATCGTGCCGCCCGCGAAAGCGGACGTCGGGTACTGCAAAGTGAGCCTGCTCTATGGCACGAATCCCAACCAGAACATCAACATCGTGATAGGCCTGCCGCTCAGCCGTGCCGATGGAGGCAGCGGTGGTGTTCAGGGTGCCTGGAACGGCCGCACACAAGGCCTGGGCGGTGGCGGCTGTGCCGGCAATCTGATTGTCACTCCGGCTGTCGACGCCGGTTACGTAGGTTCCGGCACCGACCTCGGTCATGCAGGGGGTGACTGCGAGTCCGGGGTAAACGCGGATGGAAGTTACAACCTGCAATTCATAGAGGACTTCATCGGCAACGCCATCAAACAGCAGGTGCTTTGGTCGAAGAAGATTGCGAACACGTACTACAACCTACGACCTGCTTTCAACTACTGGAATGGGTGCTCAACCGGCGGTCGCCAGGGGTATCTGCTGGCGCAAGAGCTGGGCGATGAGCTCGAGGGTATTGTGGCAAATGCGCCCGCGATCTATTGGACGCGCTTTCAGACCGCACAAATGTGGGGCCAGATGGCAATGCAGGAGCTCGTTGGTGGCCCTATTTCGCCGATGAAGCTCGAGCAAACGCGTGCTTCCGCCGTGGCTGCCTGCGACGCGGCGGACGGACTAGCCGACGGGATCATCAATGATCCACGCAGCTGCCATTTCGACGCGCGCGCCAACATCTGCGGCGCGAAGAATGCGCCCGTGAGCAATTGCTTGACCTCTGAGGAGGCGAATGCGATCAATCTGATCTGGGACGGCCCGCGGAATCTGCACCACGACAAGATCTGGTTCGGTCTCGATCGTGGCAGTGACTTCAGCATATTGGACGGAACGAATCCGTTCTTTCTGGGCGTGACTCAATTCCACTGGGACGAACACGATCGAAACTTCGACTGGAGGGTCGTAACTCCGGGCCAGTATCCACAAGTGGCCCAGGACGGCTCGCGGAACATCGCCGACGTAACCGATACGTTCGCGTCACTCGATACCTTCAGGGCCCACGGCGGCAAGCTGGTCACCTTTGTCGGTGCGAACGATCAATTCATCTATCCGCGTGGTGTGATCAACTACTACCGGACGATGGCACTGCGCTACAGCCGCACCGATCGCCCTGACTTCGAGCGTCTGCAGCGCTTCTATCGGCTGTTCGACGCCCCGGGTGTCGGCCATTGCGGAATTGGCAGTACGGGGCCGGTGCCGGTCGACCCGTTTGGTGCGCTGGTGAAGTGGGTTGAAAAGGGGGTTGCTCCCGATTCGCTTCTCGCAGCCGGCGGCTCAGCGGCGCCGCCATTGGGACGTACCCGGCCTGTCTGTGCGTATCCGCAAACGGCTCTCTACAGCGGCAGGGGCAGTACGGACGATGCGGCGAATTTCTACTGCGGCGGAAACCTGGAGAAGCGTAAGGTCGTCTGCGCCGACGTGCTGGTGAAATACAAGAATGAGGAGCATGGCGGCCTCAGCTTTAGAGAGTCAGGTGTTGATCCTGAGTCCTGTCGTGCACATAAAGGTTTCGACCTCGATCAGGACGAGGGCAGCGACGCCGCTGAGGACTGAGCTACCGGATCCGCCGGCGTGCCCGCGCACGTCGGCGGATTTCTCGATCGCCGGATGGTGGATAATCAACGGGTGGGCCTGAGAAGGCAGCTTGCGCATAGGCAATTCCTCGAACCAAAGCCTCTTCGCGGTCATCGCTGTGGCACAGCCCCTCGGACATGATCGAGAGGCGTGCCATGTCCAGATCACTCTGATGTCTGAGTTTCATCGTGAAGTGCAGGCGCCAGCAGATGTCGGTCTCCGTGAGATGCGGAAGCGCACGTCTCAGCAGATCAACGACTCGCCGCAGGCCCTTGACCCAGACGTCGATGTCGTCGCGCAATTCGGGTAGGTGGGAGATGAGTGCCAGGATGTAGAATTGGCGTGCGGCCTGGCGCTCCGGCCCGCGCCAGTAATTGAGCGGTTGCAAAAGAGCGCGCACGATATCCTGCACTGCCGGCGACTTTTGCCCTTCCAGACGCGTCAACAGTGCATCATACTCGACCTTGACCTCGTCAAAGCGCGCGCGCAGGATCGTTCGCAGCAAATTCCCTTTTGACTTGTAATGATGATAGATGACGGCGATCGCGACCCCTGCCTCCGCCGCGATGTCTCGAACCGAGACCGCTTCTATGCCGTGAGTCGCGCACAGGCGCTCAGCTGCCTCGATGATCGTTTGCGCCGAGGAGCGTTTGTTTGCTGATGCACTTGGATCAGCGACTCGTCTCTTCCCTTTCTTTGGGTGCTGTGGCATGAGGACTCCGCCGGCGTTGTTGCAATTTTACGCGTTTCTTTGCAGCGGTTTGCAACTATGGCGGGGGCAGGCTCGGACCCTGTTACCCTTTCTGGTGCGCTGCGCCTCAACGACCGAAAAGCCGTCCGCTCAAACTCACTTCTGCACTTTCGCCGTCCATGCCGGCGTATCTGGCAAGAGAGATTTTGTAACGGCCAGGGGCTATACGCCATTGTTTGGCGCGACCGTCGAATGAGGCGAGCAGGCGGGGATCGATGTGCAGCTGTATCGTACGGGTTTCGCCGCGGGAGAGGCTGACGCGTTGGGAGCCCAACAAGCGCAGGGTGGTGGCCCCACTCAGGGAAGTCAGATAGAGCTGCGGGACGTCGGCTCCTGCACGGTCACCGTCATTGTGGATCGTAAAGGTGGCGATGAGGTCCGACTTGCCGTGCACTTGAAAGTCCGAGTAGCTGAAGCGGGTGTAGCTGAGCCCGTAACCAAATGAATCGGCAACGATGCCTTTGACGTGATCGCGCCAGGGCATGGCAATCGGGTTGCCGGTTTCGAGGACGATGATGGTGTTGGGATTGGCCGCGGCGACCGCTGTGACCAGGGCGTCCTGACCCGCAGGGAGTGTCAGGTCAAGTGAGTCGTAACCTTCGGCCTCGTACTTGGTGAGGAAAACGACGGCTACGTCGGCGCTGCGAGCCGCGGCGGCCGCTGCAGCCGCTGCAGCGGCTGCAGCCGGATAGAGGTCCGGCTCGTAGCGGACAGCCGCATTCGGAAGGCTCTTTTGCAGTTCGGCGACGGGCGCTGCGCCACTGTAACGCTCGACACGCCAGCCGGACATCTGGCCTGGTCCTCCCACAGGTATCGTTGCCTTGAAGCCGGCAGGCGCTGATTTCTTCGGCGGCGAGAATTCCACTCAGCAGGGGATCTTCCGATAGGTACTCGAAGTTGCGGCCATTGCGGGGGTCACGAATGAGGTCCACACCGCCGCCGAGCCATACATTGAAGCCTTTGGCCCGGGCCTCCGCACCGACCGTAGCGCCGGCCCTGCGCGCAAGGTCCGGATTGAAACTTGAGGCCAACGCCAGGCCGGCTGGAAGCGCGGTAGCAACGTCATTGCCACGGCTTCCGAAGGGGTTGGTGACTCCCAGGCTGGCATCTGTCACATGCAGGGCAGGTATACTTAGGCGAGGAATTCCGGCGATGTATCCGGCACCGTAGATTCCTCCCAACTCCGAGGCTGGAACGGGCCCCTTGAACGGTAGAGCCATGATGCCGTGGAGGAGCGTGAAGCGCTCGTCGTCGGTCATTTGCGCTGGCGGACTTGCCAGGCGGAATCTGTAGTTCACGATCCGCGAGAATCCCGCCAGTCAGCACCAGGAGTTCCGTCTTCGTTCGGTGCAGTACCCACGCGCGGGCAGGGTACTTTCTTTATCAGTGACGATGTGAGCTTCGTCCAATTCGGAATAAAGTCCCGTCTGATCCGGATTGACGAGCGGAGCGCCGCTGGCGATCCTCTTGAGGAATTTCCGAAGGGAAATTCTCTGTGGCGCCTCAAGGGCGCCTTCGCGAGTCCGCGTGTCGTGCACGCTCCTGACACCATCTATAACAGGCGCGCGGCTCTTCTGAGGCCTCAACGCAGACGTCATGGCGAGCACTCGATTACTCAGTCGCGCGCCTCTGCCTTGAGCCAGTGTCCAGACTCAGCTCGCTGCTGGGATGCGGAACTCCGCCCTTTTCGTGCGATCGGCAATGGACGATCTACACGTGCAAGGAATGTGTAAGTGTTTGAGCGTTGGAATTCAGTATCTTGCGCACCAGGAAGTCCGGTGCGTCTGCGACGTGTGTGCTGGTATCTTGCTCAGCACGTGTAAGTCGTTAATTCAATTGGTGCCCGAGGTCGGAGTCGAACCGACACGCTTTTAAGGGCGGCGGATTTTGAGTCCGCATGGGGATGCCCTAAGTGTTTGGTTCGACTACTATTTTAGCCATCGCGGAGTCTATGTGTAAAAAAATTTGCAAAAGAATGTTGGTTCGGTGGCCTTTCGCAGATCGCGGCAGACGCACAAAAGTACACCCCACAATCGAAGGTCGCAGGGTTAGCGGCTTGTGCAGACAGCATGGAATGCATGGTGGTGGAAGTGCCGCACCTGTCGTACCCCTTCCCAGTCCCTACCTCAAAAAGGAGGGGCGTATGAATGAACTCCATTCAATGAGTTCCTCAATTCCTTGACTCTCCCCGCCGAGCGAGGAGGGGTCGGGGTGGGATCACGGGCCGCCCTAATCGAGTCGCCGGCCACCCCATCTCCTAGCCAATGAATCCCTTCCCACTAGGTTATCTCTTGCACGGCTTACCAAAGCTTGAAGGTCACCAAGTGCTTCGTTGTGCTACCAGTGCGACGCAAGCGCTACTCGCCAGGGGAGTGCTGCTCCGTCGTGGGCCGCAGCCCTTCCGGCAACATCCCCGGCTTACAAAGTTCGATTAACCGCCGAAGCCGACGCATACCCTCCTTATCAACGCGAGCGCCCCGTGAACGTAATTCCCTAGCAGCCTCGCTATGAACATGCTCGTCCGGCCGACCGATCCCTGGTGGCTGTCGCGAATACGCGCGCGTCAACGCCTCAATAACAGCCTCAACTGTGCACCCGAAGCTTTCCAAAGCCCTCTCGAGTTCCTGCGCCCATTGCGCGTCCTGTTCAACAGTGTCGCGAGTTTCAGTCGATACGGCCGCCACATCAACAGGTTCAGCCGAATGGGTCGCCTTCGGCTCCACTGCCAACCTCACAGCGCGATCCCGGGGAGCGCGAGACTCGTTGCTCCGGGCCAAGGGCAACACCACTACATTGCTGACAGGCCGATCACCTCCCTCGGGGGCACTTGAGGGTTGTTCCTGGAGTACTGCAGGAAGGATCTCCGGTCGATAGCGCTCGATCAGCTGGCGAACACGACGCATATCACCGGCATCAATCTTCGCGCCATTAGCACGGAGCGCCTTCGAGGCATCTCGATTGACGTTCTCCTGCGAGACAGGGCTGCCCCTCGAACGCGCAGAACAGGCTCGCACCAATGCGTCCAAAATAGCCTCCATCGAGCAACCGTAAGTGGGCTCGATAGTCTCCAGCTCATGCCGCTCCTTCCGCTCCCGCTCCTCCTGCTCAGCCCGCTCATGGCGGGCGCGAAGCTGCGCAGCGTCCTCCAGACTCCAATCAACGACCCGCTGGATCGCCCAGTCAGGCTCGCGCGAATCGTTCTCCCTCCTTTCCTCTCTAGTCACAAACTCGAACGCGTCCAGCACCGTTACCTCGAAGTTCTCTTCCAGCTGCCTCACGAGACGCTCTTAGGCGCAGCGCACCGCACAGAGCAAAATTGAATCGACGACGTCGTGATTGAAGGTCGCATAGGCTCCGTAGTGCTCACGCGGCTTCGGATCGAGGCTGCCTACACCTCGCACATATAGGAGCTCATTGGTGGCACGGCCGTGGAATGTCGGCTCCTCATCTCCCACGAACCAGCTGAAGTCGGGTGGCTCCGGCCACCTGCGGCCTTCGATCAAATTGCGATGATCACCCCCACGACGCCAGTCCATAACGCTCTCGCGCCAGCCTCCCGGGTGCCAGCAGACGGACAGGTTGTTCATCTTGGTGAGGGTGGCTGATATCTCGATACGAGGCTTTGCCTTCCGGTCCGCCTTAACGCGCTCAATCATCCGCGCCAGATCCAGGTGCCACCAATTCAGAAGCTGACCCATGGCGGCGTCCGAATGGCCGTCCAACCAAGCTAGCAAGTCCGACAGCACCATCTTCGTGTGCGGCGCTCGATCATACCGCTCGATGTCGCTGACCTTCATGCCGAGCCGCCCCACCTCTTGCAACAAATGCGAGATGTATTCGGTGGATCCGTTGGATATCCTTTCGTGCCAGCTGAGGGGCCGGAATACCTTCATCGCGGGGGGCTGCCATTTGATCGAACCCCCACCGCCTTCGGCGCGTCCTTGACTTCGTTTTTTAGCCATCCGTCACGAGCAGTTCTGGCCGTTTAGCGCCTCGATGCTGCGGGTCCGGGTCGCAACTCGCGCCCGGTCGCTTTGACCGGCCTCAATCGACGGTTCTGTAGCATTCAACTGGAATCACCTCTGCGTAGGATAGCGCGCGGTCGCCGACTTGTACCGCCCGTTCATCCTGATGCCGTGCTGCGAGAGGTAATTCCGTTAGTACTGCATAGAATCCGGTCGGCCCGGTTCTGGGTTGCGGGCCGGAAGGAGTTGGGAGAAGCGAGAGGGCCGGCAGAGACTTCGATGTTATTCGATCCCCGGACAGCAGGCACCGCCTTTGTGCCATCCACAGTGCGCCAGGTTGCAGCTGCGCTTCATTCGGGGCCACATCCAATCGCCATTCCAGTGTTGGTTGGTGGCCTGTGGAATGGCTGTTACCCTCTCACAAAAGTACGGCTCACAAACGAAGATCGCAGAGTCTGGCAACTCGCTCATTCCAGGCCAAGAAAGGGTAGATTGCGTAGATGTGCCGTCGCGAAGGACGGCTAGCCTATTGACTCAGACCACATGAGCATATCTGTCATCAGCACTTCTTGGGACATCATGGGTGGAACGCCGGTGTTCTCCGGCACGCGCGTGCCCGTGCAAACCCTACTCGACCACATCAAAGCTGGCGACTCGATCGATGATTTCCTCCTCGGTTATCCCACGGTGACGCGCGAGCAGGTTGTGGCGGTCCTCAAGCACGCTGCAACGCCCCAGGGCGCGCAGCGCTTTCCGTGACCTGCTAGATTTCTTCGCCTGCAGTGGCCCGCCAGGCTGGCACGGGAAGTGAATGTTGGCACTTTGGTGCCGATCATTGGCCATGTTACGACGTTTGCGTCTATGGCCGTCCCCCCCAAGCGGGACAGCGCATTGCTCTTACTTTGTCCTTTTCAAAAGATCAATTTCGATCTATATTGTCCTTATAGGAAGGACAAATGCGCGATCTCATTCGTAAAAAAATTGTCGATGCACTTGCGGAGCCGATTCCGGACTTCACACCGAGGGACGTTCACATTCCTGCTATCGCTAATAAAGCAATTGCGGTTGTTGGCATGCGCCGTGCGGGTAAAACTACGTTTCTGTGGCAGATCCTCCAAGACAGGCTTAAAAGTGGCACTCAAAGGGATGGACTGCTCTATTTCGGCTTTGAGGATGAACGCCTGGCTGGCATGACCGTCGCGGATCTCGGGGTCATTGTGGAGGAGTATTACAGGCTGCACCCTGAATGGCGTGATGGCCGCCGGCCGGTTTTCTTCCTGGATGAGATCCAGGTAGTACCCGGCTGGGAGGTTTTCACCCGACGTCTGTTGGAAACCGAGAAAATAGACTTGTTTCTATCGGGATCGTCGGCTCGGCTGCTGTCTCGGGAAGTTGCGACCAGTATGCGGGGCAGAGCCTTGGAGGCGCTGGTTCATCCATTTAGCTTCCGGGAGTATCTGCGCTATTTCGGTCGGGAGCCGTCCCGGCCAGTCAATCAACTTCCTAAGGCTGCGCGTTCTGCGTTGGAAAAGGACTTGCGAACCTATCTTAGCCAAGGTGGTTTTCCGGAATCGCTTGGCGCCGCGGCCAGGGATCGGTTTGAGCTGCTGCGAAGTTATGTGGATACGGCCTTGTTGCGTGATGTGATTGAACGCCACTCCGTATCGAATCCGGTCGCGCTACGCTGGATGGTGCGCCATCTGCTTGCCAATCCCGCCGGCTCATTCAGCGTTAACAAGTTTCATGGCGATCTTCGGTCGCAAAACATTCCGGTTGCGAAGGACACTCTTCACGCGTATTTGAGTCACCTGGAAGACGCATTCCTCATCCGGACCGTGTCCATGTCGTCCGGCTCCGAAAGGCAGCGGATGGTCAATCCACGCAAGGCATATCCGATCGACATGGGGCTGATACCTGTTTTTGATCCAACCGGTCGGGGCAATGTGGGCCACGCTCTGGAGACTGCAGTTTTACTCGAGTTGGAGAGACGGGGTACGCAGCGCTCCTACATGCGAACAGCGGACGGGTTCGAAGTTGATTTCCTCGCTCGCTATCCGGAGGGAGGAGAGGAACTGATTCAGGTCTGCTCGGATCTCGATGAGGCAAACACGAAGGAGCGCGAGTTGCGCGCGTTGATTGCGGCTGGACGCGAGCGTCCGGGTGTCGGACTACGCCTCATCAGCCTCGAACCGGAAGCGCCGCGTGACTTGCCGGCTGGGATCGTTTGGCAATCAGCGTCGGATTGGCTTCTGAGTGCACAGCCCGAGGTGACAGATTTAACCCCGCGGCGCCGCGCGAGAAAGCAAGCCAGGCAATGAGATTGCCGAATGGCGAAACTCGATTCGTCCAATTCGGAATAAAGTCCCGTCTGATCCGGATTAACGAGTGGAGCGCCCCTGGCGATCCTCTTGAAGAATTTCCGAAGGGAAATTCTCTTCGGCGCCTCGAGGGCGCCTTCGTGTTTCTGTGTTGGTTGCACGCGCCTGACCCCTATCTGCAACAGACGCTAGGTGCTTTTCGAGGCCGCCGGGTCAGATTGCCATGGCGAGGGCTCGATCACTTGAACGGCGTCCAGAGATGCGCTAGTGGTCGCCACGTTAGTGCGATCGGGCGACCGCGGATTTTATGTGTAAGGAATGTGTAACTGCTTCAGCTCGGAAAAATCCGATTGGCAAACATCGAAAGTCCGCTGCGTCTACCCGCGCGCGCGTACATGCCCACGAGCATAGATAAGCCGATGATTTCGATGGTGCCCGAGGTCGGAGTCGAACCGACACGCTTTTAAGGGCGGCGGATTTTGAGTCCGCTGAGGCATAGGCTAAGTTCCTGTTTAAAAAGGGAGTTTCTGTGGTCTGGAATCGTATGTGTAACCAGTTGTGTAAGTGGCTTCTTTGCCGATCGCATGGGATTGCGCTCATTGCAAGTGAAGTAGTGGTTTCCGCCGACGTCATGGGCGGCAAGGTACTAGGCAAACCCATACCACGCGCCGCGACCCGCGCCATGCAGGATCAAATGCCCGGCGCTGACAAGCGCGGTCACGTGATCCTTGACCGTGCTGCGATTCGCGCCAGTTGCCTTGGTAACTTCACTGATCGTGACACGTCCGCGTTCGCGGCAAAGCTCCAGAATTTGAACTGAGAGATCAGGTAGATCTCCCAGAAGAATGCGTTCGCGCTCAATTTTCTTTTCCAGCCGTGTCTTTTGTTCTACCAGTGCACCGAAGAAGTATGTCAGCCACGGCAACCAATCGGGCGCAGGCGTCTGGATCGAAGCTTGCGTCTGTCGCAGGGCGATGTAGTAGCGCTCTTTTGTCTGTTCGATCACGCTCTCTAGCGAACTATAGGGAACGTATGTATAGCCGCTGCGCAGAAGCAGCAGCGTCGTGAGCACTCGGGACAAACGTCCGTTGCCATCCTGAAACGGATGGATCGCGAGGAACGACACAATGAAGACCGCGATTACGATCAAGGGATGAGTGTCTTTATTTTTGAGCGCCTGGGCCGCCCAGCCAACTAGCTCGGCCATCAGGCGTGGCGTGTCGAATGGTGTTGCGGTCTCGAAAACAACGCCAAGATTCTTGCCGCCGGCATCGAACGCTGCCACATCATTGCGGAGGCCCTTGTATTCACCCCGGTGCCGCTCATCCTTGATCGAGTATTTCAGCAGATCGCGATGTAGCTGCCGAATGTGATTCTCGGTCAGGTCAATGACTTCCCAGTGGGCAAAGACGGTTTCCATGGACTCAGCGTATCCAGCCACTTCCTGTTCGTCTCGAGTCGCAAATGCCTTGATGTCCAAGTTGGACAAAAGCCGCTCGACCTCGCGATCGGTTAGCTTCGCACCCTCGATGCGAGTGGACGACGCTGCGCTTTCGATGGTGGCCACACGACGCAGAGCGGACAGCCGCTCAGGGGCAATCCGGCCGATGGCCTTCCATGCTCCCTTGAATTCATCGATCGCGCCGACCAGTTTGAGCACATCGCCTGTGACTACGAGGTCCGTAAGCTTGTGCGTATCGGCCATTTTCACCTCCATTTCCATCCAATTCAGGATCGCATGGCCGCCTCCATTTGTCCATCCATTTCCATCCAATTTCCGATATCCGCGGTGGACGGCGAGATCGCAATCGCAAATACGGCGTTCTTGCGCCTATACAGCTGACCATCATTTGCGGGATTTGAAGGCCACCGAGAAAAGTGAACTTGCGTCGGCGGGCGTTCGTTGTCCGCTGGCGGGTCCGTCGTAAGATCTACTGAGCATTGTTGGAGGGCTCATGAAGGCAGTCAGGACAGTTTCGGCAACGGAGTTCAAGCAGCATTGCCATGCCTTGCTCGAAGATGTACGCCAAACACGGCAGTCGGTGTTGGTAACTCGTCACGCCTGTGGAACCGGATGACGTCGCAGTTCACGTCACACGTCAGAGACGACAGGGCTGAAGAGCGGAAGCCCCTCCGGGCTAGAGTGCGCGCCGGGTTCCGGACAAGATGCACGTGCCCGTGCGCTGGCTGACAGAGCACAAATCGAATGGACTCCGTCGAGAAATGTGAGTCGGGTTGTGAGCTCATGGGCCGCGCGACTAAGGAAAAGTATTTCGGAGCGTTTCCGGCAAGTGGCAGTGACTGGCCTTTGAGACCTGCGTCCGCTGAGCTAAAATCCAAGCTTCATGACGGACATCCGCGAACGGACCGCCGCGTACATCCAGGCCCGCCACCAGCACCCGGCGTGGCAGCTCCTCGCCGCCCGCCGTGCCCCGCTGGTGTTGAGCTGTCTTCAGACTCTCTTCGAGGAGGGCCAGAACGGTATCGACTTCGAGGGTGCCCTCCAGGCGCTCGGCGATCTCTTGTCACAGCACGCCAACCACCCTGACTTCGACGTCGGCGCGGATGATCCCGTCAGCCTCGCTCGCAAGGAGCTGCGAGAGTGGATCAGGAGGGCGCTCATTGTCGAGCGTGAAGGTAGGGTCTACGCAACCGACGCTCTTGAGGAGGCTCTGAGGTTTGTCGCCGGGCTCGGTAACCGCGTCATGACCTCCACAGCCTCGCGGCTTTCCGTGGTGCAGCACGAAATTGAGCGTGTCGAGGAAGGCCTCAATCCGGATGCGAAGAGTCGCGCCATCCGCCTGCGTCGCCAGATAGAGGACCTCGAGGAGCAACTCCGCCAAGCCGAAACGGGCCGCGTGCCGGTCCTGCAGGAGTCTGCGGCAATTGAACGTATCCGTGAAATCTACACGCTGGCGACCAGTCTGCGGGCCGACTTCCGGAGAGTCGAAGATTCCTGGCGTGAAGCAGATCGCGCGCTGCGCCAGTCCATAGTCAGCGAACAGAGTCACCGGGGCGAGATTGTCGACAAACTGCTGGACGGGCACGACAGCCTGCTCGAAACCCCCGAAGGCAAGGTGTTCCACGGCTTCCAGCAGCAACTGAGCCGTACGCAGGAACTGACCCATATGCGTCAGCGGCTGCGAACCATCCTCAAGCATCCTTATACCCAAGCTGCGCTCTCTCGTCAGCAACATCAGGAGCTGCGCTGGCTCGTCATGCGGTTGGTCCAGGAGTCGCAGACGGTCATCCAGGCGCGCGCCCGGATCGAACGCGACGTGAAGGGCTTCCTCAAGACCGGGCTCGCTGCTGAACATCACCGTGTGGGTCTGCTCCTCAACGAGCTTTTTCAACACGCACTCGATGTCGATTGGTCCGACGGCAGCTTGCGGCGCAAGCCGAGCCCTTTGCCACCGGTCGCCTTGGCCAATCCCAACTTGCCACTCGTCGAACGGCTGCGCTTCAAGTCGCTCGACACGGACCCGCAGGTTGACCTTTCGCTCGGCCAACAGCAGGGCGATGTGAATGACATTGGGGAAGACTTCTGGCTCTCGTTCGACGGCCTCGACCGCGAAGCGCTCGCCCGCCGGACTCTCGAGATTCTGCGCGAGGCGGGTAAACCGTTGAGCCTTGCGGAGCTGGCCGAGCGTCTGCCCCCCACCCACGATCTCGAAACGTTCACTGTCTGGTTGGGGATGGCGCGCGAAGCGGGTCTGCCGCCGTCATCGGAACCCCAATTTATCGATGTTTACTGTACCGACGGCGCGTTCCTGCAGTTCCGGGTGCCGCGAGTCGAGCTCACCGCCGATGCGGTGGCCGACATTCCCCTCGATGTCGTGTGAATTCGAAGCAACGACATGTCGGATACGGATACTAACGATCTAACCCCGCAGACGGTCAAGGATGCAACGCTCGAGCTCATGAAATACGGTCTCCTGGAAGCTTCCAGCAAACCTAACCTGTATCGAACCGCACAAGCCTATCCCGACGATGTCAATCGAGTGCTAGCGCCCCTCGATCTCACGATGAAGATCGACGACGTGCGCGGCCTCGCCTACCTGATTGTCACTCCCGGTGCCCGAACGGATGAGGACGGGGAGTGGGCTCACCCGCTGGTGCGAAGGCAACGACTGAATCTCGAACAGTCATTGCTCATTGCCATCCTCCGCCAGCTGTACATCGCCCATGAACAGGAGACCGGGATCGGGGCTGCGGAAGCGCTGATTCCAATCGAGGACTTGCTGCCACGTGTCCAGATGTTTCTCGGCGACCTGGGCAGCAGCGCGCAGGAGCAAAAGCGGCTGCGCAATCTCCTGGAACAACTGAAAGGTTATGGCATCGTCTCTGAAGTCAGCACTCACGACGAGCTCACGATCCGCCCTATCATTGTCCATCTGGCCAATCCTGAGAACCTGTCAGCGCTTCTGAATGCCTTTCGCCAGGAAGCGAGTGAAAGGGCGGCGCAGTAGTGGACACCAGCGTGACCGAGCAATCGCCGGCTAAAAGCCCCTCGTCGGTCCCGGCGTTCGTCCTCACCCATCTCGACATGTACAACTGGGGCGCCTTCGCTGCTCGCCACTGCGCAGTACTGGATTCCAACGGCACCGCCATCGTTGGATCTACTGGCAGCGGCAAGACAACCGTCGTCGATGCCCTCATGACTCTCATTGTCGCGACCCCCCGCTATAACCTCGCATCCACCGGCGGAATCGAAAGTGATCGCGACCTCGTTTCCTATGTCCGCGGTGTGTCGGGCCCTGGCAACGCGAGCGGCGATAACCAACACATCGCGCGACCCGGCAAGACCGTATCCGCATTGGCCGCAAGGTTCAGCAACGGTGAACAGGAAGTCACCATTGCAGGTCTGTTCGCCCTCGATGGAACCAGCTCCGCGCTCTCCGATTTGAGGCGGCTTTGGATCTTTTCCCAGGCGACCGATCAGACTCTCGACGGCTGGCTCACCCTGTACCACGAGAGCGGCGCCCGCGCTCTCAAGCAACTTGCCCGTGAGACACCGCAGCTCGTTGTGTACGACAGTAAAACTGCCTACCTCGTTCAGCTACGACGATTCTTTGAAGTGGGCGACAACGCTTTTGCACTGCTGAATCGCGCCGTAGGATTGAAGCAGCTCGACAGCGTCGATGAGATTTTCCGCGAGCTGGTGCTGGATGATACCTCGGCGTTTGAACGCGCTGCGGAGGTGGCCCGGGAGTTTGATGACCTCGCGGCAATCCATGAGGAGCTGGAGCGGGCGCGCGACCAGCAACGCTCGCTCCTGCCCGTTGCCGAAAGATGGGATGAGCACCAGCGAATCGAAGAGGATCTCCGCGAGCTCGAGCAGCTGCATTCCATCGCACCTGTCTGGTACGCCACGCACGCGCACCGGCTCTGGATAGAGCATGGCGCGCAGATGAAGCAACGCACGGAACAATACGAGCGCGCGTTTACATCGCTCCAACAGCAAATCGACAATCAGATTGCCCTGAGCGACAGCCTCCGCGACCTCTACCTTCAGGCCGGCGGAGCCAGCATCGAGCAACTGCGCGATCAGATCACACTGCAATCCAAGCTTGCCGATGAACGGCGCCGCTATTCGGGGGATTATCAGAGGCTCGCGCGTCGCTTGCAACTCGACGATACCCTGTCTGAAGAGACCGTTGTCGCCAATCGCCAGCAGGCTCGGGATCGCATTCCGCGGCAGCGCGAGCAAGCGCAGTCCGATCGAACTGCTGCTTTTGCAGCAGGCGTCGTGAGTCAGCGCCACGAGGAAGAGCTCGAGGCGTTGCGGAAGGAACTCAGTGCCACGGCGGAGCGGCCAGGCTCAAACATCCCGCCTCGGTATCATCACTTCCGTGCGGAGATGGCGGCACATTTGCAGCTTTCCGAGAGCGCGCTGGGGTTTGCTGCAGAGCTCATTGAAGTGAAGGCGAAGGAGGCTGCCTGGCGAGGCGCCATTGAACGAGCGCTGCGAGGCGAGCGACTTCGATTGCTCGTTCCCACAAGCGCCTTGCATCGGGCGCTCGCGTGGGTCAAAAGCCGTGACAACCGATTGCATGTGCGCCTGCTGCAGGTCCTGGATGATCGGGACTATCGTAATGCTGTGGAGTTTTTCAGCGATAGCTTCACTCGCAAACTCAACTTCAAACAGCACGCTTCGAAAACCGCACTGCTGCACCTGTTGGCTGGTATCGATCGACATTGCGTTGACAACGAAGAGCAGCTAGAGCGAGTCAGCTACGGCCTGACGGTGGAGGGGCTGGAATCCGGTCGTCGGGGGTACTTCGACAAGCGGGACGATGAGCCGCTGGACCGCAACTGGATGACGGGCTTTGATAACCGCGACCGGCTCGCGAGAATCCAGCAGCAGATCCGGGAGGCCGAAGACGCTCTGGCCGAGGGCCGCAGGGGCGCCGAGCGCGCCAGTAAACTCGCCGAGGAGTCGCAGGTCATTTTCGGTTGGCTCGAACAGATCATCCAGGTCGAGTTCGCGCTCATCGACCTGCCGGGGGCGCAAATGGCCCTCGACTCGCTTCAGGAGCGCCTCGCCGCCCACACGGCTCCCGACTCGGACGCAGAGCAGGCCCGACTGAAATGGGCTGCCGCGTACGAGGCATTGGGAAAACTGCGGGAAGAGGCGCGAAACGTCGATCTGCAGAGGAAGGAGTTTGAGACGCACTGGAAGACCGCACTGGAGGCCCAGGAGCGCGCTTTCCGCCGTGTCGGCGAGGGACTCACCGATCAACAGTGGACTCTCGCGACACAACATCTCGGCCAACCCGACATTGACGAGTTGAAGGACATTGACGATCTCGAGCGCACGGCCATCGCGGATCTGCAGCGCCGGATCGACGAGGCCCGCCATAAGCGGGCTACGGTTGCTCAGAATCTCATCCGCTTGATGGAGCAAGCCAAGAAAATAGACAGTGGCGCGTTGAGCGAAGTACGCAGCATGCTGGCGGACATCCAGGCTTACATGGATCGGCTCAGAGTACTCACCGAGGAGGCGCTCCCCGAGAAACTCAATCGCTTCCTGACGTATTTGAATCAATCTTCCGACGAGGGTGTCACACAGCTCCTGAGTCATATCGAGAACGAAGTCTCCGCAATCGAGGAGCGTATCGAGGACCTGAACCGCACTCTGAGGCGAGTGTCGTATGCGCCCGGTACGTACCTGCGCCTGCAGCCCGAACACGTGGTACACGAGAGCCTGCGAACCCTTCAGCAAGCCCTGCGACACTTGCGGTCCGCCTCCTTCAAGGAGGATCAGGGCGAAAGTCACTTCAAGGCACTCCGGCATGTAGTTGATCTCGTCCGACAAGCCAGCGACAACCGCAAGACCCAGGGTGCCCGGGCACTGCTCGACCCCCGCTATCGACTGCAGTTTTCCGTTTCAGTCATTGCCGCCGAAACGGGAGCCACCCTGGAAACCCGCACCAGCTCTCAAGGGGGCAGCGGCGGCGAAAAGGAAATCATTGCCAGCTATGTTCTCACGGCCTCGCTCAGCTATGCCCTCTGCCCCGATGGCGGCAATCGTCCGCTGTTTGGAACCATCGTGCTGGACGAAGCCTTCTCGAAAAGTTCTCACGCGATTGCCGGGCGTATCATCAGCGCTCTCGAGGAATTCGGCTTGCACCCGCTGTTTGTGACGCCTAACAAGGAGATGCGACTGTTGCGTATGCACACGCGCACGGCGATCCTCGTTCACCGTAAGGGGCAACGCGCAACGCTGACGTCCTTGAGCTGGGAGGAGCTGGAAAATCTTGCGCGCGCACGCAACCGGCCCGCTCAATGAAATCGCCCGCCGAACTCAGTAGCCGCTGGCTCAAACAGTGGCATGTTGCCGACAATCGCGAACAGCGGTTGCTTCACAGTGACGTCTGGCCCATTGCTCTGCCGATCGGCAGGCCCACTCCCGGGCAATTCGTCAATGAAACCGCACGAGTGCGCCAACACACTGAAGCCTGGCGCGCCGTCGAGATCGGGGAGGTAGACTGGCGACCCGTGAGCTTCAGGGGCGGAACCGATCCTATCGATATTCCCTTCGAATGGAAGGTGCGCAATCCGGCCGAATGGATTGCTGCCACTGCCGATCCGATTGCGCAGCGGGAATATCAACTCCTGGAACAGATTCTCAGGCAGACGCCGCGGCAGTTTCACCGCACGCTCGTTCGTCAACACTCACTTCTGCTGGAGAAGAGTGAAAGTGAAATATCGCAAATCGTTCAACTGGCTGGCAGTGTGGGGCGTGGGGCCGCCGGGGGGCGACCGTTGCGTGCACTCGGCGACTTTGGCATCGACAGCAAGTTTTTCGAGCGCCACCGTACGCTCTTGATCGCTCTTCTGGATGCCAGATTTGCCGGGGAGGTGAGCGACTCGGGGTTGGAAGTGTTCCTGGATGCACTAGATGACAACGACCACTGGCTGCTGGTCGCGCCACTGAGTCCGGGAATACTGCCATTTGAACGGCAGAAGGTGCGGGCAATGGAACTGCTGACTCAACCGCTGCCTGGAGAGTACCTCCTGGTTGTCGAGAACGAATCTAGTCTCTTTCAACTTCCGGTGTTGACGGGGACGGTTGCCGTGCTGGGTGCGGGTTTCCATCTTGATTGGCTGCGCGCTCCATGGGTCAGGGACAAAGCTACCGCCTACTGGGGGGACCTCGACACCTGGGGGTTGACCCTGTTGGCGAATGCTCGTCAACATCAACCTGGCATTCAACCGCTGCTGATGACGCGGGAGGTGTTTCAACATGCGCAGCAGTCGGCTGTTCCTGAACCAATGCCGGCAGCGGAGGAACCGCCTAGTGGTCTGACTGCGGAGGAGAAGATGCTTTATTCGTACCTTCGCGCCTCAACAAAGGGGCGGCTCGAACAGGAGTTTTTGCCGTTGAGGCTCGTTCACGAAATCATTGTTCGTTGGCATGCGCTCAGCTTCAAGACTGGCAAAGTGCATTCGAGCTGAGTGAACCGCACCAGTTTCCCCTGAGAACTCCGGGCGCAATCGATCGCTCAAGCGGCGTGACTCTGCCACTGGGCCGTTTCCAGATTAGTTCTCTAGTCCACCCGTGGGGCGCTCCGCAGGTGACCACTTCGGGTTAACCGCAGCGGATGTTATGTGTAAGGAATGTGTAAGTGCTTTGGCTAGCACAATCTGCTACTTACGCACTGAAAGTCCGGTGCGCCTACTCAGCCAACGCGGGTAAAGCACCGGCCAGCACATGTAAACCGGCAATTTATGTGGTGCCCGAGGTCGGAGTCGAACCGACACGCTTTTAAGGGCGGCGGATTTTGAGTCCGCATGGGGATACCCTAAGTGTTTGGTTCGGTTGGTATTTTAGACCACTCCGAAGCTTATGTGTAAAAAAATGTGTAGGTTTTTGTTGGATTAAGTCGTCGCACGCCGCGCATCTTCGGTAACTAAAGTACGAGATCGGCGTCCGTGCGATTTGATCGACTTGGAGCGAATCGAGCGGTTCGGGAGGTGTTGTTCGATTGCGCGGGATATATCTTGCTGCTGGGCACGGGGGTATTAAATTCGACTCACCTGGTCAACATCGAAACAATCACCCCTTCAGCTTTCGGCCAAAGAAGTGCGAGCAGCAGAATTACGGTGGCACCGATCATCGTGGTCAATGTCGTGCGAGCAGGCATCTTCCTCGTCCGCACGGACTGTATCGCTACCCATATCCATCCGCCTGCCACGGCCGCGACAGAATGGTATGTCATCAACCTGTATGCGCTCGCAAACCAGGCGAGCACGCCGCCGCCAAGTGCCAGGATTGCAGCGGGCAATGCGAACGGCAATACACAGCAGACGCCGCAGGCGAGTGCGGTTGTCGAGACAATAGCAACAGCAGGACCGAGGTTGTTTCGCTTGCCACTGCCTTCGGTGCCGTTCATTTGGGGTCACAACCGCAGGGCGCCGCCGCCGCGGGGCTTTTGCTGCTGAGTTGATCGAAAAGCGACTCTGCTGCTTCTCGCGCCTCCTCAGGCGCCCCCACGAGAACTAGGATTTGCGTCTCCCGCTCGTGAATGTCGAAAGTCAGGAAGCGCAGCAGTCGCATTCGCGATTTGACCGTGCGCCGGCAAATTGAGGGGAGAGACGGGGTTTCTGATCATGATCGATGAGGGAGACTGGCCAGTCCCTCGCGTACCGTGATCTCGAAAGATGGCTAGTAGAGCAGGCGATACCACGGCCATGCTTACAGCCTTATGAGGCCAGCGTTGGTTGGTGCGAATCCAGCACGGTCGAAATACAAGGGCCGAAGATGCTCTTCAAAATCTACGTGTAGCCACTCACACCGAGCGCTGCGAGCTTCTCGGGTACAGATGGCGAGCATCTCTGAGGCAATACCCTGGCGCTGATAGTTGGCCGCGACCATGGTATCGAGAATGAAAGCGTGGAGGGCGCCGTCCCAGGCTACATTAACGAAGCCGACCAGATCCTCCCCGGCATGTGCGCACACCCATCCCCACCAATCATCCTGGAACAGTCGGTGGCCGAAGGCTTCGGCGTGTAGTCGGTTCACCGCGTCGTTGCTGAACTCACTACGCCAAAGGCAGGTAATTGTCATAACCGTCCGGGGGGTAAACTCTGCGGGAGGATCTGTGCGACAGCCATTGTAGCTAAGCTAGTCGAGTTGCGGTGTTGGTGGATCGAGTTCCGCAACCCAGCTCTGGAAGGTCTTCTCGAAGTCCGGGTCGTACTGCTCGGGATGGGCGGGTTACATGGCGGCTTGATCCTAACGAGGCGCGTGGCGAAGCGCGTCCTGCTTTCGAACGCGCGCTGGCCGCCCAGCTCGCGACTTTCGAGCTCTACGCACCAGGTGGCGTTCTTGGCGTCGCCAGACGCCTCATCCATCACGGGACAGGAAACCGTGGAGCTCCGCGACCTCGAGCTCGCGCCGAAGCCGCGCAACCGCAAGGTGCGGTGGTCGATTGAGCTTTTGTGCGTCGGCTCCTACGGAGGCGAAATGGCGGAACAGAAGCGCTGGATTCTACTGCAGGCGTTTGTCAGCAGCTCGTCGGCTGCGGCGTAGGAAACACGGAAGAACGGCGACAAGCCGAAGGCGGCCCCGTGCACCACGGCGACACCCTCGGCGGCCAACAGCTCGAGCGTGAAGTCCTCGTCATTTTTGATGATGTTGCCGCTCGGCGCCCGCCTGCCGATCAGACCTTCACAGGAGGGATAGACATAAAACGCCCCCTGAGGCGTCGCGCAACGCAGGCCGGATGCCTTGTTGAGCATCGACACCACCTGGTCGCGACGCCGCTCGAACAGCTTCGCGTTAGGCTTTATGAAGTCCTGGGCTTCATTCAGCGCCTCGACGGCCGCCCACTGTGAAATGGATGAGGGGTTGGACGTGGACTGGCTCATGAGTTTGGCCATCGACCGGATCAGTGGTTCCGGGCCGGCGGCATAGCCGATCCGCCATCCAGTCATCGCATAGGTCTTGGAGACGCCGTTCACGGTCAGCGTGCGATCGTACAGCCGCGGCTCCACCTGGGCGATGGTGGTGAATTCAAATCACCAAAGACAAGATGTTCGTAGATGTCGTCGGAGAGGACCCGCACGTGCGCATGGCGCAGCAGCACGTCGGCCAGCTTACGCAGCTCCGCCGGGTTATAGGCGGCGCCTGATGGATTGGACGGCGAGCCACCGGGTGCGCAGGGTGATCGCGGCCTCGAGATCAGCCGGCTGAACTTTGAAGTTGTTGTCCGCGTTGGTCTTCACGAACGCCGGTTCACCCCCCGCCAAATACACAATGTCGGGATAAGACACCCAGTACGGCGCAGGAATGATCACCTCGTCGCCAGGGAAGAGGGTTGCGACCAGGGCGTTGTAGATCACCGGCTTTCCCCCGGGCGAAACGTTGATCTGAGAGGGCGTGTAGGAAAGATCGTTGTCGCGATCCAGTTTGGCGCAGATTGCGGCTTTGAGCTCGGGGATTCCGTCGACAGGGGTGTATTTCGTCTTGCCATCCCGAATGGCTCTGATGGCCGCCTGTTTGATGTTTTCCGGGGTGTCGAAGTCGGGTTCGCCCGTGGTCAGGGAAATGATAGGGCGACCGCGCAACCGCAGATCGCGAGCCAGGCTCGACATCGCGACGGTAGCCGAGACTTTGACCCGGCGAAGGGACTGCGATTCCAGATGCACGAAAGGGTCTCCGGAGTTGGGTCTGACGGATTGTCGACAATCTAATAAATAAAGTATACAATTGTTACGGTGATGTGAGCAATACGGTGACGGTGGCGGACGGTGATGGGGAGGTTCGAATCCATGCCGGAGAGCACAGGGCATCTCCGATTGAGAGCGGCGCGTGAATCACTGCTGGAGCTGGGTTCGGCGACGCTTCACGAAGCTCAGGGCCAGACGGGCGCGCTTGCTTCCGCGATCAAGCCGTTGGATCCGCTGCGCCGGCTCGCTGGTCCGGCGCTGACGGTCGACGCCAAGCCGGGTGACAACCTGGTCATCCATTTCGCTCTGACGTTTGCTCAGCCCGGAGATGTTCTGGTGGTCGATGCGAAGGGTTATACCGAGGCAGGGCCGTGGGGTGACATCCTGACTTTGGCCGCGCAGAAGAGCGGCATTTCGGGCCTGGTCATTGATGGCGCCGTCCGCGACGGCGATACGATCCTGAAAATGGGCTTTCCGGTCTTCAGCCGGGGCCTCTCGATTCGCGCCGCACAGAAGAATCAACCCGGGCGCGTAAACATACCGATCATTTGCGGCGGTATCGCGATCAGCCCGGGTGATTGGATCATGGGAGACCGGGACGGTGTCGTCGCCATCCCAAGTGAGAGCGTGTCGGCAGTGATCGCGGCGGCAAAGAAGCGCGAAGCTGCGGAGATCGCCCTCCGCAAGGGCATTGAAGGCGGCAAGTCGACAATCGAGTTGCTTGGGCTGGAGGCTTCGCTGCGGCGTGTCGGGCTCGAGAGCCGGTGATGCGTGGAGTAGGGCTAACCTGTCTTTCAGCAGGCGGGCGGCTCGAAATTCAACACGGTCCCCATCCGAGATCTGACGGGTGCATCTCGTGCCACGCCGTTATCTGTTGATAGGCGATCGCGAGGTCCAAGAGACGCTCGTCTTCCCCACGGCGCCCCACCAGCTGCATCGACAGCGGTAAGCCATCCGCATTGAAGCCGGTGCAAAAGACGATCGCCGGATGGCCAGTGACGTTGAAGGGTAAACGGAATGAGACATCGCTCGAACGGCTCAATCCTTCGAGGTCATCCAGCGCGGCCGCGGCCCCGAAGGTGACGGGCATGGCGAGTACGTCGAATCTCGCAAAGAGCTGATCGACCTGTGCCCGAAGCTGCTCTCGCCGTTGAAGCGCCTCCGCGTAAACGACCGCTCCAATATGGGCTCCTGATTGAAGCCGGCGGCGGCACGTGTCTCCGTAAAGATGCGCATGGCGCGCCAGCCGCTCCCGATGAATGGCGTACGCCTCATGGCCCAGAATAGCTCCGCCGATCTCCCGGGCCAGGCTGAAGTGGGGAAAATCGACCTTGCCAATGCGGCCGCCCAGCGATCCCAGCGCTTTCACGGCTGCCTCCATCGCTTCCGCGACGTCGGCATCCACTGACAGGCCGGCGGACCGCATGGCGACCACTCCGATCCTGTTTTCCTTGTAGCCTTCGCCACGCGTCTGGCCGGCCAGGCCGGCAAACAGCAAGGCGCAGTCCGCGGCGGACCTCGCCATCGGACCGATCGTATCGAGGGTCGGTGCCAGCGGGAGGACTCCTCGCATGTCGACTCGCTGTTTGGTCGGCTTCAGCGCAACCAACCCGCAATACGCTGCGGGAGCCCTCGTGGACCCGCCTGTGTCAGTGCCGAGCGCCAGGGGAACGAGGCCCGCGGCGAGCGCAACGGCGCTCCCGCTCGAGGATCCGCCCGCTGTCCGGCGCCGGTCCCAGGGGTTACTGGGCGAGGGCCAGTCGAGTGAGTCCAAAGGCGATCCGATGCCGAATTCCTCCAACGCCAGCTTGCCCAGATAAATTCCGCCCTGGCGCTGGAGTTGGAGTACCGCAGCCGCTGTCTTGCTCGCCGCTTCCGCGACAACGCGGGAATGAGCGGTTGTTCTCTGGCCGCGGACGTCGATCAGGTCCTTGGCGGCGAACGGAAGACCGTGCAGCGGGGGAAGCCGCAGGCCGGCCGCACGTCGTCGATCTGCGTGTCGTGCGGATCGAAGCGCCAGGTCCGGCGCCAGGGAGAGGAATGCATGAAGATGACTGTTAGATCGCTTTATCCGCTCCACGAGCGCAGACACGTAATCAACCGCGCTGAATTCGCCGGCCGTCAGGGCCGCGCGCGCAGCCGTCGCGCTGAGATATGCATAGTCCTCGCGGCGACTGCTGGTAATATTGTCAGGATGCCACATGAGCGCGCAGCGGGCGGAAGAACGTGCGAATGTCCTCGGCGAGCAGATCGGGCTGTTCCCACGCGGCGAAGTGGCCGCCGCGCGGCAGGCTCGTCCAATGCACGATGTTGAATGCCCGCTCGGCCCAGCTGCGCGGGGGCATCGGTAATTCTTTGGGCAAGTGGACGATGCCGCACGGCGGCTCGATCCGCTGACCGGGCGCCAGGTGCAGCGGATGCTCTCTGGACTCGCTGTAAAAACGGATTGCAGAATGGACCGTGCCGGTCAGCCAGTAGAGCATGATGTCGGTGATCATCTCATCCTTGCTGAGGGCTTCGTCCGGCTCCCATTGACAATCGCTCCAGCTGCGGAACTTCTCAACATACCAAGCTGCGAGCCCAACCGGGGAATCCGTCAGCGCGTACGCCAAGGTCAGCGGCTTCGTCGCCTGGATCGCGATGTACGCGCCCTCCGATTCCGCCCATTTGGCGACTCGCGCCAGGTATTCCTCTTCGGCGGAGGTTAGCGGCGGGTCCTCAGGGCTGATGGCCGGTCTGAATCGCGTGGAGACATAGTTGAGATGCAAACCTAACACCCGGTCCGGGTGTTGAAGCGCGGTGGCAGCACTGACCCAGGAACCCCAGTCGCCGCCTTGAACACCAAACCTCGTATAGTGCAATCGCGTCATGAGTTTTGCCCAGATGTCCGCTACGGCGAACACACTGGTTCCCCTTTCCGTCGGGCGGCTCGAGAAGCCGTATCCGGGAATGGACGGTGCGATGATGGTGAACGCATCGGCGGGATCTGCGCCGTGCGCCGCAGGGTCCGTGAGCAGCGGAATGATTTTCAACATCTCGATGATGCTTCCTGGCCAGCCGTGCGTGAGCACGAGCGGGATCGGCGCGGGTCCCTTGCCAGCTTGATGGATGAAGTGGATCCGGTGCTCGTCGATGTGCGTCACGAAGTGTGGAAATGCGTTCAGGCGCTCTTCATGAACGCGCCAGTCGTATCGATCCAGCCAGTGCTCGATGAAAGCTTTCATGTACGCGACCGGCGGACCGTAGCGCCACGGTTCGGCGACGACCTCATCGGGCCAGATCACCTGCCGCATACGTCCTTTGAGATCGCTCAGCACGGCCTGATCCGCATGAAACTGGAAACGCTCGATCGGGGCGTCTGTCATGCCACTCTCCTGTTGCGGTCGTCCCAGGATCGTCTATCATATTTGACTGTAGACAATACAGGGCACGAGAGTGGGCAATACTAAGAAGATTGTCGACAATTTGTCAAAGGAGGGCGTCAGAGCCGTCGAGCGCGCGCGAGCACAGCTGGAGCAGATGATTCTCTGCGGCGAATTGCAGCCCGGCGATCACTTGAATGAGCTGTCGCTCGCGGCCCGGTTCGGGATCGGCCGTGCGCACTTGCGGGAGGCCGTGCGCGCCTTGGAAGAGGCCCGGCTGGTTCAAGTCATTGCGAACCGCGGTGCCCATGTCAGAAAGCTCGATCTTCCCGAGGCATTGGAGCTGTTCGACGTCCGCGCTGGACTTGCCCGATCCGCGGGCCGGTTGGCTGTGCTGCGGGGCACGCGGGCACAGATCAAGGAGATCCAGGACGTTCATCGGCACATGGGCACGGCGGCAACCAAGGGGGACCTGTCCAGATTCCAACAGCTCAATCTGCGTTTTCACGCCTTGCTCTTCGATGCAGCCGCGAACACGCGCCTGCGCGACATGGACCTCACCGTGCGAAACGAAATGCAGCTGTATATCCGCAACAATGTCAGCAGCGAGGCTCAAATGAGGGTGTCGTGCGAGGAGCATGGGGTGATCGTCTCAGCGCTGGTGTTCGGGGATGCCGATGCATGCGGCGCAGCTTTCGAGAGCCATATCCTGAATGGCAAGCGACGCCTGATGGATAACGTTCCGCTGACTCGATGAGGCCACAGCGAGCTCGCGGAGGTCGACCCCGAGCGCGTACCATGAATCTCGCGACCAGCATCGCGCCGGCTTATACACGCTGCTGTTCGTAGCTCATCATCGCGGTATCACTTTCTCCGGGACGCCATGACCTCGGGGGCCGCGGCACTGGCACCGGAACAGATTCTGAGCGCCTCCATTCGCCTGATGCGAAAGGGCTTCGCTGCGCTCGGCATGCGCGAAATTGCCCAGTAACTCAAGATAAAGGCTCCCAGCCCTTACCATCACTTCGTCTCCAAGCAGATGCTTGCCCAACGGGCCCTCGAGCAGTACAACGCGGAGCAACGCCTGCACCTGCAAGAGCTGAGCACGCGGAAGACTCTCGCAGAGCGGCTGCTGGGCTAGCCGAGCTCTGCTCGCGGATGCTTCAGGATGACGCGCGGCTGTGCCTGTTTGTCGTCATATCTCAGGAGCGCGCGTCGGTATCGGCACCTTGCATCAAGGCGCTGCGGCAGTTCGTCAAACAGAACGTCGACTGGCTCGAAGCCGCGCTCGAGTCCGCCCGCCCGCAGACCGCATTGCAATCGAGACTCCCATCCCGGGACATGGCCGAAGTGCTATTCGGAGCCTTCGAGGGATTTATGGTGACATCTTTATGTGAGTATGGATTGCAACATAGGAGCCGGGGTCTGCAACGGCCTCCAACGGGCGGCCGTTGATCCTGACTTCCGCGGCACCCTGGGTCCAGCCAGGAATACGTACGTGAATCGTTCGCGGCAGTTTGCGGGAGCGCTTGATCTTGAGAGTTGTGTCCGACAGACGCACGTGGTTTAGAGTCGTTCTTGAACGAATATGAGAAAACTTCGGACGGCGGATTGTTGTTGTACGGCGGAACAGAAACGTTCACCCTGACGAAGCGCGTGCTCGCAGTACCATGGTGGCAAGTTTGTTAATTAACGTACTGCCGACTGGGCTCCGCCCGGCGCGCAAACCGGAAATGTCTCCCAAAGGGAATCGAGTGCCTCAGCCCGCTGGTTGGGACTCATACGCTGATCAGCTTCCATAGTTGCTTTATCCAACCACCCCTGGCCCGGATAGGTGGAGGCCATGACGGACGGAATCTCTCGCGCCTCGTCATCGCTCAGATTGGCTTTGCGCAACGGGCTGTTTCGTGGCGCCGGGCGCGTTTGGCTGATACGTTGCTCGACACCGCGGCCGCTGAACTAACTCCCGCTGTTTCAAAAAGCCGATTTGGCAGCTTGCTCTCAGCAGAACCCGTGGCGTTGAATTGGCCGAACCGTTCAGCGATTCCATCGGACCCCTCACGGTGCCAGCCTAACAGTTCCAAAATTTCCTTTGGAACGACGTCCAGCCTATGCACTTCAACGAGCGACCGGGAGTCGAAAGGAAGCCGAATTTCGGCTGCTTC
Organism: Steroidobacteraceae bacterium; assembly: GCA_045810105.1. Lineage (GTDB taxonomy): Bacteria > Pseudomonadota > Gammaproteobacteria > Steroidobacterales > Steroidobacteraceae > 13-2-20CM-66-19. The sequence continues at coordinate 53,023 of JBJMWM010000003.1, forward strand.
AACTGAAGCAACAACCCGAGTAACATAAGGCTGACAATGAGGTGTCGTATTCTGCGACTGAACATGCCGAGGTTCCTTCGAGGAATCTCTTAAACCTGAACCGCTCGATTTTCCTTGAATCCGTTCTGGCGCAGTGACACGTGCAGGGCGTGAACGCGCCACGAGCGCCAAATTACCGGGCTATCCGCGGCGGACCTCTTGTGTAACGGATGTGTAAGTCTTTCCGCTCGCGCAATCAGCGTGTTTGCGCGCCCCAAGTCCGCTGCGTCTACTTCGCCACCACGGGCAAAGCCCGGTGAGCCCGGATAATTCGAATATTCACGTGGTGCCCGAGGTCGGAGTCGAACCGACACGCTTTTAAGGGCGGCGGATTTTGAGTCCGCATGGGTATGGCCTAAGTGTCTGGTTCGGCTGGTATTTTAACCCACTCCGAAGTTTATGTGTAAGAAAATGTGTAAGTGCCGGTCGTTAGATTAATCATGTCAGGCGGGGATTGGCGCCGTGCATCGATTCGGACCAGCAAGTTGCTTCAGATGGGAAGTCCGTTCTGGGCCAACTGCGGACGCTCGTGGATGCAGGTAGACTTCTCGAAGCGATCGGTCGTGAGGCAACGGGGTACTCCGTCCGGCTCGCCTAGGACGGAAGGACACACCCTGTGACGAGAATCGGATTGGTTGCGTTGGTATTGGTGGTCGCCGGTATTGTGACGTGGGGGCATCTGGCCCACGCTGGCGCTACCGGCGGGCGAGAGGGCGGATCTCGTCGTCGTACAGAAGGCTGCCCATCGCCTGGAGCTGTATCGAGGAGGTGTGCTGCTGAAGTCGTTTGCTGTATCTCTCGGTCGACATCCGACGGGGCCGAAGCAACAGCACGGCGACGGTAGAACACCCGAGGGGGAATACCGCCTCGATTATCGGAAGCCCGACAGCTCCTTCTACCGGGCGCTGCACATCTCATATCCGGGACCTGCAGACGCGGCTGCTGCGCGATGCCAGGGCGTCAACCCCGGCGGCCTAGTTATGGTACACGGCATAAAGAACGGGCTGGGTGCTCGGACGCCTGCACTTGGCGATCGATTGGACGGACGGCTGCGTAGCGGTAACGGACAGAGAGATGGATGAGATCTGGCGCGCGCTGTTCCGGATGGAACAAAAATTGTTCTCAAACCGTAGCGCTCAATTCCCGACACTGTGCGTTGACCGCGCAGGGTTGTAAGCCCCGGTTCGCCGAACTGCCGCGGTCGGCTAAAATCGGAATTTCATGTCCAACGATCGGCCGCCTCAAAGCGGCCGTTCGCGGGGTGCGCTAAGCTGCGAAGCTCGCAGCGCATTGCGGGGAGTTGAGCGGATTTGATCTTATGGGAACTCCAATGGATGACCTAGACCAAGCGACTCGTGCGCTGGTCGGTACAAGCAAGCGCGACCCCAGCGCGTCCCAGGCGTCTGATCCGCGATCAACAACGGAGCTTGTTGCTCTCTACCTTAACAATCCTGAAACGCATGAGGCAGGGCAGGCGCTGGGCACAGTCCAATATCGCGGTGGAAAGGAAGAGTTTGAAATTGCGGCACAGCTTGCGCAGAGCAATCTGGCACAGGAGCGGCGAGTCGCAGCGGACGTCCTCGCTCAATTAGGCTGGCAAGACAGAACCTACCTGAGCGGGTCAATTGAAATACTTCTCCGTCTACTCGACGACCGGGAAACAGCGGTGCTTCAGGCAGCTGCGATCGCTTGCGGTCACCGCAAAAGTCCGCTATCCGTTGCTCGACTCGTTGAACTCGCAGCGCATCCCAGCAATGAAGTTCGATACGGCGTGAGTTACGGTCTCGCTGGACAAGATGAGCCAGCCGCTATTGCCGCCCTCGTACTCTTGTCGAAAGATCAAGACCGCGATGTTCGAGATTGGGCGACCTTTGCACTTGGATCACAAACAGATCTTGATACGTCCGAACTGCGGGAAGCTCTGCGCGCGAGGCTCACCGACGATGATCCGGAGATAAGGGGCGAAGCCCTGGTAGGTCTGAGTCGCCGGCACGACGAGCATCTCAAGAACGCGGTTCTCGACGAGTTGAGCGGAGAGTTCCATGGCGATTGGGCTTTCGAGGCCGCCGAAGCCATGGCTGACCCTGAATTCATCCCTGCTTTGGAGGGTATGCGTGCCCGGATGAGCGCCGACTTGCCGGAGCGGTTCTTCGTTCGACTCGACGTAGCGCTGATGGCATGTCAACAGACGCGAGCATCAGATAGAGGCCGTGGTCAGGCGTAGGTCCAGACTAACCCGAGGACTCCTATCTTAGCGTCGGCGCTCTCCGACGCGGTCGTGGGTCGCCGTCAGAAAAGTGTTCCGGGCGTCGATCGCGGTAGTGGACTGCCAGAGAGGAACTCTGAATTATGAGACGTCTTGTCGTTTTCCTCGGTCATGGATTGCTGTGGACTGTGATCGTCTACCTCGCGTGGGGTCTCATTGTGCGTCACCGCTACACCAACGCCTTCGCCGCAACTTCGGCTGGCGACACAATGTTTACCGTTATCACCCGTTTTGGCGCACCCGATAACCTCGAATCTCCACTGAAGTATTCTCGCCCGGACTATTGCGCCAACGCCCACCCGCCATGCTCTAACCCGTACTTCCTCCGGCTCTGGTACTCGCTGCCATTTACATCCGTGGTCGGCGGACACGTCCTCATTGTCGACCTCGACGAGCAACAGCGTGTAATTGACAAGGGCGAGATGAGGTCCCCGTAGCGGGCGTTTCACCGGACACTTACGGGTAGCTTGCTCCATAGCCGCCGTTCGTGACAGGCAGGAGAGGGGTCGTCACCGATTCTTCGGTGGAGGGATCGAGACGGTCGGCCCGCGTCCGGCGCTGCGCGCCCGGATTCGGACAGCGGGCGAGGGGCAATCCCGAATGCTGTTGTCAGCATCATCACCGGTTGGCGACGGTTACCAGCAGGGTTGATCGAAACATCGACACCGGAGAGATGACGGGCTCGTTCAACGGGATGTTGTCGCCGTAGCGCTCGCGCAGCTTGGCGCGAACGGCAGGGTCGGTCAGGTTGAAATCGCGAATCGTCTGCAGCGCACCGATCTGGACACCGAGGCCGCGGTCGTAGGCTTTCCACACCAATTCAGAGCAGTAGATCCGGTCATCGGACCAGTCAAACGTGAGGTCGTAATGTCGTCCACTGAACTGCTCGGCGGCCTTTCGAAGCTGCTCGATTCCCGCTGCTCCCAGGACGACGTCGGCGTTTCGCAACCGCCTCACGACAAAGTGATGTCCCACACCTCGCGCAATCCAGCGATCGAGAGGTGTGAATCGAACGGTCGCGACTGCCTCGAATACGTACGGCTTGTGGCCACGGAGGAAAATGAGCCCCATATGACTGTAGGCGGACCCCGTGGCGTGTTGAATGGCCAGAGACTGAGATGAATGCGAGGTCTGAAAGATTAGGTCTCCGTCCCTGATCGGAGGCAGGGGATCGGGGTGATCGCATGCCACCCCGAGAACCGCGAGGAAGCAGCCAAGAATTCCGGATCCGAGGATCGATCTCACGTGAGCGTTGGCCGTGTGGTCGAGCATGACGGCATTAATATACCGCGTGCAAGTTCGTGGCGGCGAAGACGGCGGTCGTGGCATCGACGAAGGTCTGCGAGCCTCCGGATTCGTTTTCGTGAGATCTAGGGTTGGTCAGGTTATGATTGATGCGGGAGCGGTCTGGACAGGAGGCCATTAGCAGTCGTGCTGTTACCAGGGAGATTCAAACGTCGGCCACCGTCATTCCCGATGACTGCCCACTGCTGTACATGCGGTAAACGCGCATAAACCATCCCCAATGCGTCGCACGTACATAGCCTTGCTTCTGGCGCCCCTGCTTGTCAGCGGGCTTTTTGGCATTTTCGCGCTGGTAGCATTCCCTTTGATGCTGCTGCTGACTTGCGTCGTGGCTTTGCCGCTGCTGCTGTGGCTCAAGCGCATCGAACGACTGAATTGGTGGATCGCCGTGAAAGGAGGAGCGCTCACCGCCCTGGTCTACGTCCTGCTGAATACGCTGACCCCGCTGACTTACGGCGTCACTCCGGACGTCGATCGACTAATTGACTCGAACAACATCGCCTACCTGAGTCTGGGGATGCTGACTGGCTTCGCTTTTTGGTGGATCGGCATCTTCAGAAATGCGGTGTTTCCCTTCGTAAGCCGGCGCTTTCCCATCAGCGCGCTGATCGTCTTACCGCTCGCTTTCGGTTGCGCATATCTCAATCATTCGCTCAGAGGTACTTACGCCCAGGGCCGGGTAATTTCTATCGATGTTCCACCTACGCAGAGTTATCGAACTGGACAAGCGACGATCCAACTCACGGCGGGGCCCGCGATACACGCAGACCTTAGCAACACATGGCCCAGCTCGATGATTCAGGGACGGTGCGTGCATGTTGAGAATAGATGGTCCACGTTGCGCTTTCGGCGCGTCTACGAAGTGAACGGCCCTTTTGGAGGAGGGGTTGATGACTGCTAGCTGCTTGGACGACACTCGGGGCACTGATGTCCGACCATTCTAAATGGCCGCCTTCCAAAGTCGTAATCGCGGTTGCTTGGGCGTCAGATCTGATATGGGCTGCCATGGTTTGGCTCGGCAACCCGGCTGCCACAAAAGCCGGCCTGTGCGGCTTTGCTGTCTCGACTGTTGTCTTCTTTGTTGCCAAAGCCAGGTATGATCACTGGAAAACGGGCGCTGGCTAGTGGCCACCACGAGTCAGCGGTTAACACCGGAAATCAGCACCAATGAAGTATCCGAACGGCACGGAAGTTAAGGTTGGCGACAACGTGCGCTTCGAACGAGGCGGCACTACGGGAACTGTCGAAACGATAATCGACACCAACTTTTCAGACTGGTCCGTCGACGAACCTGGTGTGATGCTCTTGTCAGCAGCGTTTGGTCGGGTGTTTATTCCCGTATCGGTGTTCGTCAGCGAAGAGGTTGCGCCGAAGTAGTGGGACCCGGAGCTTACCTCGGCCGCGTGCGGACGTACGGCGGTTGCGATCGCGATTTGCGCGTCCGCTGCCTCGCGGATTAGTTCCGCAGCGGACTTTATGTGTAAGGAATGTGTAACTGCCTCGACTAGGGCAATCAGCTTATTACGCACCTGAAAGTCCGCTGCGTCTATTCCGCTGCGAGGCGTAAACGCTGGCGAGCGCAGATAAGCCGAGAATTTAAGTGGTGCCCGAGGTCGGAGTCGAACCGACACGCTTTTAAGGGCGGCGGATTTTGAGTCCGCTGCAACGCAGTCTTACGTGCTTTGTTACGAGCCTAGCTGCTTTATAAGAGTCTGTTTTAATTGAAGAATTACGCTCCTTAGCCCTTGGCTACCACCGGAGCTGGCGTTAACCTGTTGCGCGACAAATTTGCTACCAACAGAAGCCAACATGGCCAACAGACTGAAACTAACAACAACTGCGGTTGATAGGTTGACTGAGCCCGGCATCTACTGGGACACGCAGACACCGGGGCTGGGTGTACGGGTCTCCGACTCCGGGATGCGCACGTACTTCTACAAGCGGCGGGTCAAAGGGTCGGGAAAGGAACGCAATGTCTCGCTCGGACGCCAATCCGATCCGGTGATGCTGCCGGATGGTTCGCTGCGGACGTACCCCTTCGGTGCCGAGGACGCGCGCACCAAGGCCGCCGCCGTGCAGGCGCAGATGCTGGCGGGTATCGACCCGGTGCAGAAGCAGAAGGATGACGAGGCTGCTGCTGCCATTCAGCAGGAGCAGCAGAAGGCGCTCGGCACCACGCTTCAGCAGGTCATCGACCACTACCTCGAACATCACCGGGTGAAGGGGCGACCGCTTCGACCCAAGACGAAAAAAGACTATCGGACGTTCATGGTGCGGCACTTCAAATCGTGGTTGCCACAGCCAGTTGTGAGCATCACCCGGACCATGTGCGACGACCGGGTGCGGGAGATTGAAAAGGGCTCGCCGATCCAAGCTCACAAGGCGCGGGTCTATCTGCGCTTGTTTCTAAACAGCGCCAAAACCGATGCGGGTGAGCCGTTGCTACCGGTCAACCCGGTGACCCGCATGGTCACGAAGACCCATCCACCGAAAGCCCGCAAGCGCCGCATCCCAGCCGCGAAACTCGGTGCCGTATATTCGATGCTGCGCCAGCGGTCCGCCAATCCGCGGAGGGAATTGGATCGGACTGCCGCCGATTGGGTGTCCACATTGATCTTGACCGGCTGGCGAGCCTTCGAATGTGCCGCGCTGGAATGGTCGTGGATCGATTGGACCGCCAAAACGATCAAGCTCCCCGGTGACGTGGAGGTGGAAGACGAGCGCGGTTTTTCAGGCGTCAAGACCCATGCGGAGATCACCCTACCCATGAGCGACGTATTGCACTCAATCTTGATTACTCGGTTTGAACTGGACAGCCGTGATGCCCGGTACGTCTTCCCAGCCAAGGGGGACGGCGACCTGCCGCATATCACCAAGGCTGATGGCACCTTTCGCGCCGTGTCCCAGATCGCCGGGTATCACATTACTCCACATGACTGCAGGCGTTCTTTTCTCAGCGTGGCGAAAGCCTGCCGGGTGGATTACGTCGACCGAATGTACTTCGTGAATCACTCATCGAAAACGGTGCACGAGGACTACGAGCGGGAAGACGACCCCGAGGTTCTACGGGGCGCGGCGAATCTGATCGGTAACCACATTATGTCCGCCGCGAAGCTCGCAGAGGCGCAGGCATCCGGTGCCAATGTCGTCAGCCTCGCCGACCGTCGGGCGACACTTGGTAATCAAAGTTAGACTCTGCTACGCTCCTCCAACGTCGTCCACGGCTAGTGACGTTACTCCATGCCGCTACTCATGAGGGTAATGTCATGGCTACACTTCCCGCGCAGCTCCACGACGAGCAGCTTCTAACGACCGAACAGGTCGCCACACTCACCGGTATCAGCCGTCAGACCTTCGAGGGTTGGCGCTGTCGCAAAGACGGTGGACCCAAGTTCACCAAGTTGGGACCGCAGATAATTCGATATAGGTGGCTCGACATCCGCCAGTGGTGCGATGCCGGCACCATAGTTCCCACCGCATAACTCGGACCGTAGGTCCGTGTCCAAAATGTTTGCCCTCGCGGCAATTCCAACATCTGCGTGCGTGACTGGTTCTTTTGAGAGCCAATCGCGAGCGAGAACTTTGGGCGACCGCATTAGCGCGCATTACGGCGGTGCTGGCCGTACCCCTCGGGGTAACACCCCTGGCGGGGTTACACCGTGTTGGTGCGCGTGCGGTTGCTGGGCATGTGTGCGATTAGGTGACGTGTGCACCGTCTGTGTATGGTGCCCGTGTAAGGCGCGCAGCGTCGGCTTCGATCAAAAGGAAGCGGCGCGAGGTGTATCAGACCGCGCGCCGCTAAGGAGTTGAAAATGACAAGCGAAAGTATAGCCGGGCCACCCGGCGGATCACAACCTGACGAGCTGGGATTTTTTTGGCGCGACACTCAAACCGTGTTGGACAACGGATTTGTGATCAAGTGGGAGTCGCCCGTCGCGCTCCGGACAATCGAATATAACGACGACTACCCTGTTGACTCGCTCCCGGAGATCATCAAAGACGCCGTCCTTGAAGTGCAGACAGACGGGCAAGCCCCCGCTGCGTTGGTCGCGGGCTGCGCGCTCAGTGTCGTCTCGACAGTCGTGCAGAGCATCGCAGACGTTGAGCGCAAGCCGGGGTTAGTCGGGCCGGTGTCGCTATACCTCTTCACTATCGCTCGCAGCGGCGAGCGCAAGTCCACTTGCGATAACAAGTTCCGGCCGATCATCAGCAAGTGGGAAACGTGGCAAGCGGAGCTGCTGAAACCGCAGCTTGCCGATTTCGAGGCCCGCAAGAAGGCATGGGAAGCGGTCGAGTCCGGGTACAACGACGCGATCCGCAAAGCTGCGCGCGAAGGCAAGAGCGCCGACACTATCCAACACCTGCTCAGTAACCACATGCTGAATCAGCCCGTAAAGCCTCGCGTCCCGCGCGTGCTGCGCGGGGACGATACACCCGAAGCTCTCGCGGTCGCGTTGCAGGATTATCCGATCGCGTCAGTCATCAGTGCGGAAGCCGGAGTTATCTTCGGGTCTGTCGGTATGAACGCAGACACCGTGATGCGCAATCTCGCCCAAGCCAACACATTCTGGGACGGCGCCCCCTTCAAGCGCGACCGCACGACGCAAAAGAGCGTGAACATCGAAACGATGCGCGTCACTATGGGATTGCAGGTCCAGCCCGCCGTGATTGAGAATTTCATGAGCAAGCTGGGCAAGCTGGCGCAGGGAATCGGGTACTTCTCGCGGTTTCTGCTATGCGAGCCTGAGTCAACCCAAGGGTCGCGCATCTACAAAGAGACTGCGCCTGGTCAACCCGCGCTGGAAGCGTTCACCAACCGTGCAGCACAGATTCTCCGCATACCAGTTTCATTCGATGCAACGGGCAAGCTGGTCACCACAGTATTGACGTTCAGCGACGAGGCGAAAGAGCAGTGGGTGAACTTCTACAACGATGTAGAGACGAGCTTGGGTGTGGGCAAGGAGTTCTACGCCGTCCAAGACGTCGCTAGCAAGATCGCGGAACAGGCTGCGCGCATTGCGGGTTGCTTCCACGTGTTCGATTGGTCGGCGGGTTGCCTCATTAGCGGTGACCACATGCAGCGCGCAGTAAGACTGGCCTGGTGGTATCTGAAAGAGGCAATGCGCTATTGCAAGATGAATACGATTCCGGAAGTAATGCGCAATGCGGACACGCTGGAGGAATGGTTGGTCAACAAGCGCATTGCGAAGAAGCTCTTCAGGAACCGAGTCGCGCAGATCCAGCGAGCGGGTCCGAGTTGTATCCGCGAACGAAAAGACCTTGATGCTGCGCTGGATCTGCTGGAGGCACACAATAGGATTCGAGTCATCGGCACGGGGGAGCGAACCAAGTTCGTCTACGTGAACCCCGATGTTCTAAAGGAATGGCTATAGAAATCGTCGCAGTCGTCGCCGTCGCAAGTAGCACAAATAGCAACGCTGGGCAGGGAAATATACCCATCAATTTATTTTTCTCGCAGGGTGTACCCCTTGTACACCCTGCGACGGCGACGTTGGCGACGATTGCTTTTTGGACCCACAGTCCGACGTTCTACGTCCTGCCACTGATGCAACAATGTGGTTACCTCGACTCGACCGCGCATCTGCGAGCGTGGTTAGAGCCAACCTGTGTTGATCCCAACCTGATCAGATCAGGGTGCACCCCTATGTGTGGGGCGGCGACTTTGAGCAGAGAGGATGCGCCTGTTAAGGATCTCCTCCCCGGGGTATGGCTACTGTCGCGGAGGCATGAGTCAAGTCCATGTTGAAGATCTTGCGCCCTGTAAGTTGGTGCAGATGCGCAAGCACCACATTGGCATTACGGCGGTCAAACGCGCCACGAATCACTACAGCCTCGCCGGCAGCTTCCTTTGCCGCAGGGTCGTAGAAGCCAACTGGAAACGCCTGCGGTAGCGGCGATCCACGAAAAGCTTCGTACTTTGCAGATTGGTCATTCGCGAGGCAGAATATTTGGACCTCACCGCCGCCGAGATCCATCGTTATGACAGCCCCGTCTAGTGTCGCCCGGTACCGAAAGAAATCGCTGTCTCGAAAGTAAATGCCTTCCACCTTGTAGTCACGATCGTCAAGATCGAAGAGCAGAGTTGATCCGTAGAAGGCGTTAAAAAATTGCTCCTTGTATCGTTCTCCGAAAGGCTTGCTGCAATGAACCCAGAGCACGCGCATTGCATCTGCCTGTCCATACGCCTTCAGCTGAACCACACCTGATTCGATGATGCTGGAAATTGTGTTCTTACGCTTCAGCTCCTCGCTGTCTCCGTGGACGTCGCCCCGAAGAAAACTCGCGCGCCGGGCTTCCGCACGTTCTTCGGCTTCTCCACGTGTCTTCACCTCAACGATGTAGTTAACCCCGCCGAACTGCACGTCGAAGTCCGGCGTCTGTTCGCTCTTGCGCGGTATTGGCGTGACCGCAGCTCCCTTGTGCTCAAGAACCGCTTTTATGAACTCTTCTTCTGGGCTCAGTAAGATTTGCGAATCCATACGAACGCAATTGTAAGCTCACGAAGCGTGGGTGTCGCGGCCTGCGGTACACCTGCCCAAGCATATAAGGCTGGGCACGCGGATACGGAACCGGGGTCACCCAATGGCAGCGACCCCGACCCTGCGCAGCGCCTGCGCGGTTATACGCCGGTCGCCCGATGTATCAGCGCAGCATCTTGCGCGCCCATCTATCCGCAAGTCGCCGCCAGAAGCGCACGGCGACCAGGCAGCTCCGCATTCCCTCCAAGTCACCCCGCGTCGCGAGCCTCCCGCGCATGCTGAAGCGCTTCAGCGGCCCGCGAGCGGTAGAGCCGCACCATACGATCGCGGCGCTGGATGTAGCCCGGCGGGACCCTCATGGATCCCGCCGCAACACCCATAGCAAGGCAGCACCGCACGCCGCGTTGGTTCCAATGATCAGATAGACGCCGCCCAGCAGCAGTCGCGTCTCCGGCAGAAAGTGCGACCCAAGGATAAGGAACAAGCCAACCATCCATGCTGCCATTGCCACAGCCTGCAGGAGGTACATCATGACCGTGCCTCCATGCGCGCCTCTGTGCGTACGACCAGCGCCGCTGGAGTCACTTGCAGCACCTCGGCCAGCTTCAGCAGCACCGTCAATGTTGGTGTACGCAATCCGCGTTCAAGTAACGACGGGTAGGTGCGGTCCACGTCAGCGCGGAATGCCAACTCCTCTTGCGAAAGGCCGGCATCGTTGCGCATGGCTCGCAGGACGTACCCGAAGGCGCGAGCAACCTCGCGGCGGCGGCTCATTCGCCACGTCCCGACTCAGGCGTCTCGCCTATACCGGGCATCGAGGGAGTGACCGGCGAGTTGTCGTCCGCGAGACGGTTGAGCGCCTGATCCACCTCCTTCAGCATCTTGAGCCCAGCTTCCAGCGTGGCGATCTCATCCCAATTCGAGTCACGATGCTCCAGGCTGCGTTTCGCGGTAGCGATCAGACAGGTTGCGTTGGCGAGTTCGCTCACGAGGTCATAGAGCGCTTCGGACAACTCCTTGGCTCTCATGGGTTGCTTTTTGGTGCGGCTCATGCGGCATCTCCTGCCTTGTGGTCCATTATTTCCTCAGGACCGCCGAGACGCTCCTCGATGATTCCCCATATCGGATCAGCCGCGCAGCGCCTTAGCACGACGGCGAAATCCAGGTCGTGGTCGGCGCGCTCGCTCTCCAGAGCGATGGCGACGGTGACGACGACCCCGTGTATCAACTCCAAGTCCCTGCACAGAGTCTTGGCAAAGGCCTTGTCGATACCGGTCGATTTGGGAGGGGTAGTCTTCTTGACAGAGGCACGGCGGTGCCTCAGATTCTTCGTAGCCATTGATTCGAACCTCACACGTTCGGTTGGTGGTTAGCCGTCCGCTGGTGGCTAGTAAACACTGGCGGGCGGCGCATTTAGGTCGGTTGTTACTGTAGGACGCATCCACTACGACCTGCCACAGCGCTGCAAGCTCCAAGGACGCTCGCACGCATCCATGTGGTTCGCCACATTCTTGCTGCCACTGCAGACCTACGCGGGTAGGTCAACGGACTACAAATCCGTCAGAGTCAGCAAAAAAGCCCCGGTCACGAGCACCGGGGCTGTTAGGTCGAGAGTGTGATTATCGCTAGGTCACCGGGTCGCGGCCATCCTCCGGCACGATGGGCGCGATGGGCACGATGTGCAGCCCCTGGGCGGCCAGCGCCTCGACGAGCTTCGTTGCGAGAACTGTGGTCACAGCGAAGTCCTTCTCGGCACATGCGAGCAGCGTGCGGGTAAACGCAGCACCGATCTTCTGCGTGTGTGATTCGGCGGGTACGGTAGAATTGGAATTGCTCGACATACTGATAACTCCAGTGTGTTGGGAAGTGACCGGGTGCCCGCGTCAACGAGCACCCGGTCGCGATTGATTCAGGCGTGATACTTGCGCCAGCGGCTCCACTGCGTACGAACGGTCGCATCCGCGATCTCGGCGTTGATGGTTGGGCGCAGCGTGGCGAACGTGATCTCAGTTCCCTGCGCTTTCAGTGCATCCAGGGCGGCCCACACCTGCGCACACTTGTTCCCAGCAGCCGGGCGACTCACGCCGTTTCGAGAATCCTTCGGGGCGGCGGGCTTCTTCGGCTCCTTCACCGGCTCGGCGGGTTTCTCGGCGGCAGCCGGCGCAGCATCTTCGGCAGGAACCGGATCGGCGGCGGGTTCAGGTGCCGCAGGCGCGTCGTCCGTGCGCTGCTCGAGCACCTCGGGTGCTGCGGGTGCGGTGACCACAGCTTCGGGCTCGGCGGGTGCCTCGACCTGTGTAGCCGTTGCGTAGTGCGCCACCAGCGCCTGACGCATGGTCGCGTTCGTCATGTTGGTGTAGGAAATGCCAGCAGCCTTGCAGGCGTTGCGCAGGTCGACTTTACCCCAAGTGTCGTACTTGCTCATCTTGATCGCTCCCGTGTTAGTAGCACCGTTCTGGTGTGGGAGAGCATCAACTCGACGCGCTGGGAAGGCTCGAACTACTTCGGCATCACAGGTCACGCTTTGCGCATCTGACATTCTGGAAAGTCGCACCTGACAATGGACCATGCGTCCGGTGTTTGTTCAGACGTAAGTGCTTGGTTCCAAAAATAAATTACCAGAAAACCTTGCCATGAGGCTATGTTGCTACGAGCAGTGCACGAGCACACAACCAACATCAGCAGAGGAATTTATGGCAGGCGACCACGCAGAAGATCAGACAACCGTAACAGGACTCCCGGAATTTGAGACGAGCCCACTGACTGCGGACGAACAGCATCAAGCACGGCTCGACGAGGAAGCGCGTCAGCGCAATGCAGAGCACATGGATGCAGTGCGCGCCGCCGCGACCAGCGGAAAGGGAAATCCTCTCCAGCCGGTTGACGAATTCCGCGCCCGTCAGAACATGAACGGTTTCAGGGTCGCAGCCGGTTCTGTGCTCCAAGAAAGCGAAGCGCCTTATCACCCGTCGCCTTCGTTTTCGGAAGAGAACGTCAAGACCATCCAAGGCTATGAAGAATTTGCTGGCTACTTGCAACCTGCGCTGAATGCACTTGGCACGGCACGCACCGGGCTGGAGGCTATCGACGCTGCGCACCTTGCACTTCGCAAAGATACCTCCAAGACACCGGAGCAGAAGTTGCTGTTAGTGTCCGGTCAGGCGGTTAAGAAGTATGACCAGATGAACGGCACATTGACGAAGGCCGTTGAGAACCTGCAAAGCGCGTGCCTTCACATCGAGAAAGAGCTTGACGCCCCCATTGTCAGCGCCGCGCAGTCCGCGACGAACAACGAGCTGCGCGCGGTGATCCGGGGCATGAAGCCTGAGGAACGTTCCAAGGTCATCATCAAGGCAATCAGCGACGGCGATGACACGGTGATCAACGCTGTCCTCGGCGTGCATCCGCTGATTGTCGGCATCAGTCCTGAAATGCAGAAGATTTGGTCGCGGCAGGTGCATGAGAAACGCGAGCCGGAGAAGGTCAAGCGTCTCAACGCTACCCGCGAAGCGATCAAGATGGTGGAGCGTGTCATTCCCCTGATTCATGCGGAAGTGGAACGCGCCCAGCGCGGCACGTTCAGGAAGGTCGCGCAGCTCCAGGGGCAGTTCGATGCTTCTGCGAAGGCTCTCGCGGCGATCCTCGGACAGCAATCAACTTGAGGTGACCACACATGTCAAGAAGTAATGCGTTGTACTTGCATGGCCGAGAACGGAAGTACGTCGGCGGAGAAGCGTGGAACCGCGCATTTCCAACAGGCGCCTCGGGTGTCTCGACCCCGCTTCCGGACGGTGTCAACCTCGGCGACGGATACATCCCACCGAGTGGAGGCCCGCCAACAAGCGGAACTGGCGGAAACCCCTACATCGACCCGGCGACCGGCAAGCCGTATCCGGGTGCGCCAGGGAAGTAACTGACATGTACTCCGCCGACCTATCACGCGCCGCTGCCGTAGCAGCGTAATCGTGTGGTTAGTTCGGCTGATGTACGAGCGTAGTTGGAGCAAATCATGGGATGGGTCAAAGGACAAAGTGGGAACAAGGCGGGAAGACCGAAAGGGATTCTTGATAAGCGACTGCGTCTCAACAAGTCTCTCATGGGCCAGGGTGATGCTCTGCTTGCGGTAACGACGGCTGCCGCGTTGGCCGGGGACATGACCGCAATGTCGCTGCTTCTGCCTCGCATGATGCCCACACTCAAGCCGGAAGGTTCCCCGATACGGTTTGCGCTCGACGCATCGCTGGAAACCTCGAAGCAGATCGAACAGGTCCTACAGGCGCTCGCTGACGGCCAGTTGTCCGTTGAGGAAGCCAAGCACGTCGCGGAGATGATTCACTTGCTTGCCGAAGCGCGCAGCGCTGACGGAGCCGACGAGTCAGCCGACAAGCTCAATCAAGCGTTCCGCCGGATGGCGCAGTTCATTAACCAGAACGGCGACAGCCTGCCGCCCGACCAGTCAATACCAGAGGTTTGACCACATGGCGAAGAGAAAACCCAAGCTCCGCGAGCAACCCGGACTAGCGTTTCGGGCGCGTTGGCTGACTCACATCTGCACCGAATCGCTGGTCGAATATCTGTGCACACCAACAACCAAGGCGACGCGCACGCTTCGAAGTTTGGTCGCTGCGGAAGTGTTGTATCGGATGAACATTCGCAACCCGGTGTTCCCGCGTCATCACGTCTTCAGCCGCGACATCAACGTCTTTGAGCATGCGTGGAGGCTTTATCACGGCGACGCACCGATCCCGCATGGTTGGGGGCCGGCATCCACCGCGTGCCCGGAAATGCGCGCGTGGGCTGCATTGGATGAACAGGTGCACTAAAGGCCTACATCCCGAAAAGCGCCATGCGCAAGATCGAGACCGTCGCCTGCGAACCTTTGACTCAGCTCATTGCTTGGGCGACGACCCACGTGACGGCGACCTTGCCGAGTGCAATTACAGCATCGAACGTCAAGTTGATTCCTTTCTCCTCGGCCGTGCTCTTGATCTTCTCCCAAACGGGCTTGCTGCGAATCGTGTCAAGCAATTCGTGCCCCTGCCACGTCAAAGTGGGATGTATCAACGCGGGTCCCGTCAGCGTGCTTGCATCAACAGCCTGAATGAAGCCCGCATCGCGCAGCAGGAACGCATGGCCTGTCTTGATTGGATATTTGTCGTCCCCGTAGGTTGATTTGCCATTGTTGTCGGCCTCGATCTCCAAGAGCACTTCGCGGATAACATCCCAGTCGCGTTTCATTTCTTGATTTCCCCCGAGCAAGGCCGGTCGAGCACTAGACAAAAAAGAGCGGTGCCCGAAGGCACCGCTCTTTTCGCGGGTTACACCGCGATCGGAAGTGTCGCCGAAGTCGCCGCCCACGTGATCACGCAGAAGGCGAACCGGAAACGCTTACGACCGTAGTCATCCCGGCTGGCTTCGAGACAGAACAGAGCGATTCGCATCGCACTTCTCCTATCCCTTGCACGAGGGTCCCTTATGGTGGCCGCCATCGTGCATTAGGCCAGCGGCCTTTGAGGGTTCCACGTTTTTAACGCCTAGAGTCACCCTCGAACCACTGCGGCCATTCGGGGTGTCTTGAGGGCACGGTGATCAGTTTCAAGGGCACACGACGCTAGAACTAACAAGGTGCGGCCAGGGTGCTACAAATCGCGTCACGGTCGCGTGAGGATCTAACTTGGGACCGTGTTAGATAGGGTGTGGTAAGTGGCTGTTTTTGCTGCTAAAAACTGCTGGTGCCCGAGGTCGGAGTCGAACCGACACGCTTTTAAGGGCGGCGGATTTTGAGTCCGCTGCGTCTACCAATTCCGCCACTCGGGCTACGAGGGGGCGCGATTATAGCTGAGCGCCTGCGACCTTTCAGGCATCTGGTGCATCTAAGTACCTCGTGGCCAGACTCGTAGAGATCGACGTACCCCCGGATGTGCTTGCGAGCGCGCGCTTTGGGAGCGAGCGCGCCCAGGCGGCGATTTATGCCGCGGTGGCGCCTGCGACCTTTGGCCTCGTGCGCCGGCTTGCGGGTAGCCGCGCTCTGGCTGAGGACTTGTTTCAGGAGACCATGATGGCGGTCTTTCAGGGGCTGCCGGGGTTTCGTGGGGAGGCGCCGCTGGGGGCGTGGGTCAGGCAGATCGCCGTGTCCAAGTGCTTGATGTATCTGAGATCTCCCTGGCATTGGGCGCGGCTGCGGCTCAGTTCGGAAAGCGATTCTGATGGGCGGTCGGTCGATGTGCTGCTGCCGGCGACGCCGGGTCCGAAGGCCGAGGTTCTAGATGTCGAGCGGGCCTTGGCGAGCCTCGCACCGACGGCTCGTGCGGTGGTTTGGCTCTTTGAGGTCGAAGGCTATTCACATGAGGAGATCGCTCGGTCCTTCGGGCGGTCGGTGAGTTTTTCGAAGTCTCAACTAGCGCGTGCGCACGCCAAGCTGCGCGCATGGTTCGAGCCTCCAGTGGATCGTCAGACATGCACAACCCCTTAGAGCAATCGAACAGCCAGTCGCCGGCTTGCAGCGATCGCCTGCGCGGACTCCCCCCGGAGATGCTGCCTCCTTATAACTGGCAGGAGTTTCAGCTTCGGTCGCAGCAGCGGTCTGCTGCTGGTGCAAATGCTGCCCTGAATTGGAGGCACATGGCTGCCGCCGCGGCCTTGTTGGTCATTGTGTGCGGGATTGCGGTTTGGGAGCGTGTTGGTGGTAATGGCCAGCACGCGGTGGCTGGCAATCCGATTTCCACGGGAGGTGCGGGGGATCGGATGTCGGCGCCCGGGCGCGTTGCGGGCGACGTGGATGCGTTGCGCGAGCTGGCGTCAACTGGTGCTGGCGGCCACGCGCCTCGCGCTGACGGTCGCACGGGCGAGGCGGACGGGCGGAAGGTTGGTGCTGAGGGCCGCCCAACAGGCGTCAATGCCCTAACGCCCGGTGCACATGCCCAAACGGCTGGCGGCGAAACGCGAACCGCTGATGCGGACGCCCGAACGCTCGGTGCGGATGCTCAAACACCGGGTGTCGACGCTCAATCGGTTGCTGCCGATGCGCAAACACGCGAGGCGGCGCTCCGCTCGCGAGCGATCGAGTCTTGGTTGGCGACGCTTCCTCGCGAACCTGCTGTAGTGCGTGTTGGAACGCGTGCAGCTGTCGCGCGGCTCGAGGATCGGATCGCGCAGGTGGATGATCTGTTGACCTCGGTGCGTCTCGAAGGGGTGCCGCAGGGTCGGTTGGTCGCATTGCAACAGGAGCGTTTCCGGCTCGTGGGATCGCTGGCGCGGGTGCGGTATGCGGAAGCTGTGGCTTCTGAATCGCCGTGAGGGAGCCGCTGATTTTCAAACTTGGACTCGAGGACTCATTGTGAAAAGCAAACTACTTGCTCTGGCAACTGCAACTGCGTTCGCAGCTGGCGCGGGCATTGTGACGCCGATGTCTGTGTTCGCGGCTACTGGCCAGCCCGCTGATGCTTTTTATTTCGCTGGCGATGAGGCTACGAGGGACCTCGACGCCAAGACCAGGGAGCTTGACGCGAAGACCAAAGATCTTGACGCCAGGACCAAGGATCTGGACGGGAAAAATAAGGATCTTGACGCAAAGCTTGCCGACGCCCAGGCGAGGTTGGAGAAAGCTGCGCATGACGTGGCGGAGCTCACGAGTGAGATCGGCGGTCCGCTGATGGACAAGTTCATGGTGTTCAATGCCGAAGGTCCGTCACGGGCAATCATCGGCGTGCAGCTCGATCCCGAAAGCGGCAAAGAGGGCGCGCGAATTCAGGAAGTCAGTCCGGGCGGTCCCGCGGATGAGGCGGGTCTTCATGTTGGCGACGTAATCACCTCGATCAACGGCACCGAGGTGAAGGGAGACAGCCCGGCGAGGCGGGTGATGCAACTCATGCATAAGGTCGCACCTGAGAGCAAAGTAAACGTGCATGTAACTCGAGAGGGCAAACCGCGCGATTTCGTCATTACTGCTCGCGGGGGTGGGGCGTTCTTTGGCCTGCAACACCCGCCCATTCCGCCCATGCCGCCGATGCCGCCGGGCTTTCCGGAGGCCGGCATCAGCACCTTCGGCCCAGTCATGATTCATGGGCAGCTGGGTGACATGGAGCTTGCGAGCCTCACTCCGCAGTTGGGACGCTACTTTGGAACGCAGAAGGGTGTGCTCGTTGTGCGAGCCCCAAAGGATTTCAAGCTGGAGGATGGTGACGTGATACTCGCCATCGACGGGCGTGAGCCTTCGAGCGGATCGCATGCGACGCGCATCCTGAGCTCCTATCAGGCCGGCGAAAAGATCACGATAAAGGTCATGCGGCAGCAAAAGACAGTGAACGTCGAAACGACGCTTCCGGATCGCATGTCGTTCATGGGGTCGGGGCCGGACCGCAAGGTGAAGATGATTCGGAAGGGCGCGAACGCCACGACGTGAGCACGGCAAGAACCACAAGCTAATCGCGCACTAGAACCATGACCTGCTCGAGTGCGAGAAGGCGGTTTCTTCGCGCCGGCCGGGGGATTGAAATACCATGCGCGCGTGCTACGCCATGACTTTGCCTACGATCTGCCGCCCGAACTAATCGCCCAGACTCCGCTCGCCGAGCGATCAGCGAGTCGGCTGCTTGTTCTCGACGGGGCGGAGGGTTCTCCCGCTCCGCGGGATTGCACGATGCGCGACTTCGCCTGGCTGCTGCGTCCGGGGGATCTGCTCGTCTTCAACGATACGAAGGTGGTTGCGGCCCGGCTCTTGGGGACGAAGCCGTCCGGTGGCCGTGTCGAGATATTCCTGGAGCGCGTCGTCGGGGCGAATGAGGCTGTTGTACAGCTGCGCGCGAGCAAACCGATACGCGATGGGCTTGAGGTGACAACAGCAGGGGGCGTTGTGCGCGTGCTGGGTCGTCAGGATGACTTGTGGCGTGTCGAATTCCCTGGCTCGGCACTTGAATTTTTTGAGCAGTGGGGCGATGTACCGCTTCCACCGTACATTCACCGCACTGCTGACGCGAATGACCGCGAGCGTTATCAGAGTATCTTTGCACGTGAGCGGGGCGCAGTTGCTGCACCTACAGCGAGTTTGCACTTTGATTCGCAGCTGATTCGAGAGATAGAGGCGCGGGGTGTAAGCCGCGCCTTTGTAACACTGCACGTGGGTGCGGGGACGTTTCAGCCAGTGCGAACTGACGATTTGGAGTCGCACGTTATGCACGCCGAGCGCGTCTCGGTGAGTGCGGCAACATGTGAGGCGATCAACAAGACGCGAGCCGGCGGCGGACGGGTTGTGGCCATAGGCACAACAGTCGTGCGTGCGCTGGAGTCGGCCGCGTTGGCGGCCCGGGGGCAGATCGCGGCGTCAGCAACAGGCGTGCAAACCGCCGCGCCGGCGACAGGCGTGCAGATCGGGGCGTCAGCGACAGGCGTGCAAACCGCGGCGCCGGCGACAGGCGTGCAGATCGGGGCGTCAGCAACAGGCGTGCAAACCCCGGCGTCAGCGACGGGCGGACAACCCGCGGCGTCAGCAACAGGTGTGCAAACCGCCGCGCCGGCGACAGGCGCGGTCTCAGCGGGTCCTTTGCCAGCCGCGGGCTGGTCCGGCGACACCCGCCTGTTCATCCGGCCCGGCTTTGACTTCCGGGTCGCCGATGCGCTGCTTACGAACTTCCATTTGCCAGAGTCCACGCTGCTCATGCTCGTGTGCGCATTCGCCGGAAAGGATGCCGTGCTTGGCGCGTATGAGCATGCCGTACGCGCGCGATATCGTTTTTTCAGTTATGGGGATGCAATGTTTCTGACGAACGCGAGGGTGAGGGGTTGAGGCCAAAGTTCGAATTGCTGACGAATGACGGCGCTGCTCGTCTCGGTCGGCTGACACTCGCGCACGGCGTGGTTGAGACGCCCGCATTCATGCCGGTAGGCACCTACGGCACTGTGAAAGCCATGACTCC
Source organism: Steroidobacteraceae bacterium (assembly GCA_045810105.1). Taxonomy (GTDB): domain Bacteria; phylum Pseudomonadota; class Gammaproteobacteria; order Steroidobacterales; family Steroidobacteraceae; genus 13-2-20CM-66-19. Next base: position 73,044 of record JBJMWM010000003.1, read on the forward strand.
GGAGGAATTGGAGGGTCTGGGCGCACAGATCGTCCTCGGCAACACCTTCCATCTTATGTTGCGCCCCGGGTCCGATATCGTGGATGCGCACGCTGGCTTGCACCGTTTTATGCACTGGGACCATCCCATCCTCACCGACTCCGGTGGGTTCCAGGTGTTCAGCCTGAGGAGTCTGCGCAAAATCACGGAGGAGGGGGTGCGATTCCGTTCGCCATTAGACGGCAGCGAGGTACGTCTGAATCCCGAGGATTCAATGGATGTACAGCTAAAGCTGCGTTCCGACATCGCGATGGCACTGGACGACTGCACTCCGTACCCAGCGACCGAGGCACAGGCACGTGACTCCATGGAGCGGTCAATGCGTTGGGCCGCCCGTAGCCATGCTCACTACTATAGAAATGAGCCTCCTGGCGGCCTCTTTGGCATCGTGCAGGGCGGCATGCACAGCGCTCTGCGATTGGCGTCCTTGGAAGCGCTGATGAAGCTGGATTTCCCGGGGTTTGCCGTTGGCGGACTGGCTGTGGGCGAGCCGGAAGAGGAGCGTCTGCGAATCCTGGAAACGACCGTACCGCACATGCCCAAAGATCGTCCTCGGTACTTGATGGGAGTCGGCCGCCCGGAGGACATTGTCGCTGCCGTATTACGGGGCATTGATATGTTCGACTGCGTAATGCCCACCCGACACGCACGGAATGGGCACCTATTCACGTCTACGGGTGTCATCAACATTCGAAATGCGGGGCACCAGGCGGACTTGGGCCCAATCGACCCGGAATGCGTCTGCTATACCTGCCGGAATTACACCCGGTCGTACTTGCGGCACCTGGACCGGTGCAATGAGATCCTGGGGTCGCGGCTAAACACTATCCACAACCTGCACTTCTACCTGGACCTGATGCGAACGCTCCGGGCGGAAATCGCCGCGGGCCGGCTCGCGGCGTTTGCGGAAGGGTTTTTGGCGAAAAGGGACGGCGCGTGATGATGCGCTTTCGCATGAGCCGGGCGATCGCGGCAGTGCCCAGGGTGGCACGATGAGCGCGGCGGGCATCCGCCCCACGATGAGCAATCACAGGACCACGCGATTACGACAGCCCCGGGCGGTGGCTCCGTGAGCGCGGCTGGCTCGCCTGAGTGCGGCGGGCCTCCGCCCCGACGATGCGCCATCACAGGAACCACGCGATTAAGACAGCCCCGGAGGGTGGCTCCGTGAGCACGGCTGGCTACGGCAGGCGCTGTGGCATAATGCCGCCCCTTCGCTGCACCGGGTGCCCTAGCCCGGTGGAGCTCCTCCGACCAAGGTGACTGCATGAACGGTTTGATTCCCGATGCCTGGGCACAGAGTGCTGCGCCCGGTGGCGCCAGCGGCATGGCGCCGCTGCTGATGATGGTTGTCTTCATCGTCATCTTCTACTTTCTGCTCATTCGGCCGCAGCAGAAGAAGGCAAAGGAGCATCAGGCGCTGATCACGAAGCTGTCCACCGGGGACGAAGTCGTCACCACGGGCGGCCTGCTCGGGAAGGTGGTCGAGGTGGGCGACAATTTCCTCACGCTCGAGATCGCTGACGGCGTCCGGGTGAAGGTGCAGAAATTCCAGGTCGCCTCGCTGATGCCCAAGGGCACCCTGAAAAGCGCCTGAATCATGCTCGAATATGCCCGCTGGAAGTACGTCCTCGTCACCGTCGTCCTGGTCCTAGGTCTGATCTTCGCGTTGCCGAACGTGTTCGGTGAAGACCCGGCTCTGCAGGTCGCCCGCAAGGATCGCGCCCCCGTGACGGCCGACACCGGTCCCGCGGTCGAGGGGTACCTGAAGGAACACGGAGTCACCTTCGAAAAGAGTTATATCGACTCGGGCCGGCTGATGCTGCGGTTCCCCAATGTGCCTGAGCAGTTGAAGGCTCGGGACGCCGTGAACGAGCATTTCAAGGATCAGTACGTGACGGCATTGTCGTTCGCCTCACGTGCGCCGTCGCTCTTTCGCAGCATGGGTCTGCGGCCGATGCCGCTTGGCCTGGACCTGCGGGGTGGCCTGTACCTGCTGTACCAGGTGGACGTCAATGGTGCGGTCAACCAGTGGCTCGACGGCTATACACAGGACGCCCGCCGCACGCTTTCAACAGCCAACATCCCGTTCAAGGATGTAAGTATCGCCAAGGTTGGCACGAGCGATCGTCCGAACGGGATTCGTATCGTGTTGCCGCCCGAATCGGATGTGAATGCGGCACGCAACGCGCTGAGTCAACCGCTGCAGGGCGCGCAGCTATCTACGGACTCGCTGCCGACCGGCTCCGCGATTGTGGCAACACTGACGCCGGCGCAGATCAAGGAACGCCAGGACTACGCCATCCAGCAGGTCATCACCGTGTTGCGCAACCGGGTGAATGAGCTGGGTGTATCGGAGCCGATCGTCCAACGGCAGGGCCTCGATCGCATCAACGTGCAGTTGCCCGGAGTGCAGAACTCGGCCGAGGTCAAGGACATCCTGGGCAAGGTGGCTACGTTGGAGTTCCGGCTCGAGGACATGACGAACAGCGCGTCCGAGGCGGCCGCGACGGGTCACGCCCCCTTGGGCTCAAAGTTGTATATGCATACCCGGATGGGCCGCCCGCTGCTTCTGAAGCGCGAAATCATTGCCACCGGCGATCAACTGACTAACGCGACCAGCACTCAGAGTCAGCAAGGACCGGCGGTATCGATCAAGCTCGATGCCCGCGCCGGCGAGGCCATGCTGAAGACCACGCGCGCCAACCTCAAGAAGCGCATGGCAGTCGTGCTGATCGAGAAGCGCCGTGAGACGAGTGAAGTGAATGGCAAGAAGGTGAGCCGCGACGTCACGGACGAGCAGGTCATCAACGACGCGACCATTCAGGGCATCTTCAGCAACAGCTTCGAGATCACTGGTCTGCAGGCGGGCGAGGCGCGCGAGCTGGCGCTGCTGCTGCGCTCCGGATCGCTATCGACGGGGATCTATCCGATCGAGGAGCGTGCTGTCGGTCCGAGCGTTGGCGAGAAGAACATTCAGATGGGCATCCGTGCTCTGATCATCGGCATGGTCGGGGTGTTTGCCTTCATGGCGATCTACTACCGGATCTTCGGCTTGGTGGCCGACGCGGTGCTGCTCGCCAATGTCGTGTTGCTCGCTGCACTGCTTTCGATGTGGCATGCGTCGTTATCCTTGCCTGGCATCGCCGGCATCATTTTGACCGTCGGTATGGCGGTGGATGCGAACGTGCTCATTTACGAGCGCATTCGCGAGGAAATCCGCAAGGGTGTTTCGCCCCAGGCCGCGATCCGGGCGGGTTTCGAAAAGGCGTTTTCGGCAATTGCCGATTCCAACGTCACCACCCTGATTGCCGGTGTGGTGTTGTGGGTGTTCGGCACGGGCCCCATCCGCGGATTCGCGATCGTGCTGACGCTCGGCATCGCGACGTCTCTGTTCACGTCTTTAATGGGAAGCCGTGCGCTGATCACATTGATGTATGGCGGCAAGCGCAAGCTGACTCGCCTGTCGATCTGAGACTCTTGGGTTTCTGAAGGAAGACCGCGTGGAATTTTTCAAGAAGCAGACTAACTTCCCGTTCATGGCCACCCGCAAGGTGTGGTACACGCTGTCTGCCATCCTGATGATAGGGTCGGTGGTCTCGTTTGCGACGCGGGGACTGAACCTCGGGATCGACTTTACCGGTGGTATCAGTGCGGCCGCGACTTTCTCGCAGACGGCCAACGTGGAGGTCGTGCGGGCCAAGCTGGCCACCGCCGGCTTCAGGGACCCGCAGGTACAAACCTTCGGTTCCTCGCGTGATGTGGCCATTCGCCTGCCGCCCGATCCGACTCAGGACGCAACGTCGATCCGGGCCAAGCTCGAGTCGGCGCTGATGTCCGTAGACTCGAATGCGCAGGTTCAGCAGCTCGAAGTCGTGGGTCCACAGGTTGGCAATGAGCTGAAAACGAGCGCCGCCTGGGCGTTGGCATTCACCTTGCTTCTGATTGGCATCTACATCGCGCTGCGGTTTCATACCTGGCGTTTGTCCCTGGGCGCGATCCTGGCCGTCATCCACGACCCCGTCCTCGTGCTCGGAATCTTTTCGATCACTCAGACACCATTCGATCTGCCAGTCGTCGCGGCCATCCTGGCCGTCATCGGCTATTCGCTGAACGATACCGTCGTGGTGTTTGACCGCATCCGTGAGCGGCTCGAGACGAATCGGCGGCTGGCGCCCGATCTCGTACTGGATCAGTCGATCAATCAGACGCTGTCACGAACGATCATGACGAAAGTCGTGACCTCGATCGTCGTCGTCGCGTTGCTGTTCCTGGGCGGGCCGGTGTTGCAGGGATTCTCGGAGGCTCTGATGATCGGCATCATCGCCGGTACGTATTCCTCCATCTACATCTCCAGCGCCATCGCGCTCGACTGCGGATTGACGGCGGAGCACGTCTTCCCGAGTGAGAAGAAGGCCGCGCTCGATCACCTGCCGTAACCGCGCCTTACGGCCATGCTGGAACTGCTCGCCGATCCGCAAGTCTGGATTGCGTTCGTAACACTCGCGTTGCTCGAGATCGTTCTCGGCATCGACAACCTGATCTTCATTGCGATCCTGGTCGGGCGGCTGCCTCCGCCTAAGCAGGAGGCGGCGCGACTGACCGGATTGTCGCTCGCGATGATTACGCGGATCGCGCTTTTGTACTCGATCGTGTGGCTGACACGGCTCACGACCCCTTGGTTTCATGTTGGTGAACAGGCGGTGACGGGGCGCGACGTGATCCTCTTCATCGGCGGACTCTTCCTGCTCGTGAAGAGTGTGTTGGAGATCCACCAGGCTATGGAAGGGGCTGGGAAGAGCGCCAGCCAGACGACAAAAGTCTATACAGGATTCGGGATGACCGTGGTCCAGATCGCCGTCATCGACATCGTCTTCTCGCTCGATTCGGTGTTCACGGCCGTAGGACTTGCGAAGGATCTGGCGATCATGGTTGCCGCAATCGTAGCGGCCATCCTGGTGATGATGCTGGTGTCCCGCGCGATCAGCGGGTTCATCGAGCGCCACCCGACGATCAAGGTGCTGGCGCTATCGTTCCTCATTCTGATCGGTGTCGCGCTGATCGCCGAGGCGGCGCACCTGGAGATCCCGAAGGGATATCTCTACTTCGCCATGGCGTTCTCGGTCGCAGTCGAGATGATCAACATCCGACTGCGCCGATTGCTCGATTCCAAAAAGAAGGTGGACGAAAGTGACGGCGGTTAACTCCGCCATCCCTTAACGCGTGGCGCTAACCGGCCGCGCGTCGCCGTTGGCACGGTGCAGACGGCTGTGTTTGTAACCATAGAGCGCGTAGATGATCGCGCCGATGATGGTCCAGACGACCAGCCGAATCCACGTGCCGATACCCAGGGATACCATCATCCAACCGCAGATGATCGCGCCGAGGATGCAGGTAAACCAGGGCCAAGGGGTGCGAAACGGCCGCGGCAGATCGGGCCTGGTGCGGCGAAGCACGAGCACACCGATACAGACGGTGACGAAGGCCGCGAGCGTTCCGATCGAAACCATCTGGCCCAATATGCCAACTGGCAGCAGTCCGCCGATGATGGCTGCAAAAACGCCGGTCACAACCGTGCCCACGCTCGGGGTGTGGAACTTCGGGTGAACTTTCCCGAAGGGCTTCCAGATCAGACCATCGCGCGCCATCGCAAGGAAGATTCGCGCCTGCGCCAGAGTCATGACCAGCATGACGGAGGTCATCCCTGCGAGCGCGCCGAGTTTGACGGGTAGGCCCATCCACTTCAGAGCAGCGTACTTGTCGATCGCAAGCGCAACAGGAGCAGGAACGTTCAGTTCCCTGTAACTCACCATCCCCGTCAGTACGAGCGCCACGACCACATACAGGATCGTGCAGATGATCAGGCTGCCGAGAATGCCAATGGGCATGTCGCGCTGTGGGTTCTTGGTTTCCTGGGCGGCCGTGGAGATCGCATCAAAGCCGATATAGGCGAAAAAGATGATGCCTGAGGCAGCCATGATGCCGGACCAGCCATATTTGCCCGGCGCCTCGTTCGGCGGAATGAAGGGATGCCAGTTCGCCGCGTTGATGTAGCTGACACCGAAGAAGATGAACAGCAGGACGACCGTCACCTTGATGGCGACGATTACGGTGTTGAATACAGAGGATTGCCGGATTCCGACGTAACAGATCATCGAGAGCACGGCCACGATGGCGATCGCCGGCAGATTGATCAATGCCCCGGTACGCACGATATCCAGATCGCCCGCGCCTTGGGCAAAGGGCGCGCTGGACAGGTACGTGGGCAGATGCATGCCGAATTGGTCCAGCAGGCTGACCAGGTAACCTGACCATCCCACCGAAACGGTGGCCACGGCAAACAGATACTCCAATACCAGGTTCCAGCCGATGAACCAGGCGACGCCCTCACCAAGAGTTGCGTAGGAGTAGGAGTAGGCACTGCCGGAAACGGGGATCATCGCGGCAAACTCGGCATAGCAAAGCCCCGCGAGGGTGCAGCCTATGCCGGCAATGATGAAGGCGAGAGCGAGAGCGGGTCCGGCGTGGTTGGCCGCCGCGACCCCGGTGAGAACGAAGATGCCGGTGCCGATGATGCCGCCGACTCCGAGGGCGGTCAGTGCGGTTGCGGAAAGTACCCGTCTGAGTTTCGGGCCGCTCGAGTCATCCGCATGCAGGTCGGAAATGGATTTGGTCGCCAGTAGCTGATTGGCCATTAACCTGTGAACCCCCAAAAAAACTTTGCCGGACTGTGGAGGAACTTCAGCCTTCGCGCAACTGCTCCGGAACGTGGGGGGCCAGCAACTCGAGCAATGCCGCGTATACCTTCGGCGAGCCCGCCAGCACGTTGCCTCCCTGCGTGTACTCGCCGCCTGTGAGTGTGCCGATGCGGCCGCCTGCCTCCACAATGAGCAGGGTTCCGGCGGCGGTGTCCCACGGACTCAATCCAATCTCCCAGAACCCATCCGTACGGCCCGCTGCGACATAAGCCATGTCGAGTGCCGCAGAGCCCGGGCGCCGCACACCTGCTGTGTTTTCCATCACGGCCCGGAGCATCGCCATGTAAGAGTCCAGGTACTTCGCGTTCGCGCGATAGGGAAATCCAGTGCCGATGAGAGAGCCTTCCAGGCCGCGCTGTTTGCTGACACGAATGCGGCGATTGTCCAGGTGAGCGCCGGCGCCGCGAGTGGCGGAGAAAATCTCCTGGCTGATCGGATCGTAGACGACCGCGTGTTCGAGCCGGCCCTTCATCTGACAGGCAATGGAGACCGAGAAAGTGGGGAAGCCGTGCAGGAAGTTCGTGGTGCCATCGAGCGGATCGATGATCCAGACGGTGTCGCTGTCACCGGTGCTCCCGCTCTCCTCGGCCAGGAAGGCGTGGCTCGGATAGTTCTTGCGGATGAGCTTGATGATCTCGGCCTCGGCCGCATGATCGACTTCGCTGACGAAATCGTTGCGCCCCTTGGATGTGATCGTCAGGGACTCGAGGCGGTTGAGGCTGCGGATGATGACTTCGCCGGCGGCACGGGCGGCCCGAACGGCAATATTGAGAAGCGCATGCACAGTAAAATAAGCTCACGTAGCGTCGCCGCTCGCACGAAAGCGCGGCGGAAACCAATCAACGAATCGTAACAGATTGATGTCGCCCAACATTCGTATCGTGCTCGTCGAGCCTTCGCATCCGGGAAATATCGGGGCCGTGGCGCGCGCCATGAAGAACATGGCCCTGGAGGATCTGGTGCTCGTGCGGCCTAAGCTGTTTCCCCATGAGGAGGCCACCGCACGTGCCTCGGGCGCGGATGACATTCTCGCGCGCGCTCGAGTAGTCGACTCCGTAGCGGAAGCCCTCGCGGGATGCGGTTTTGTGGCTGCGACGACCTCGCGCGATCGCGACCAGAACTTCCGCATTGCCGACGTGCGCGACGCCGCTGAACGCATCGTCAGTGAGGCGCGCCGGGCGCCTGCCGCGGTGCTATTCGGGGCGGAGCGTACTGGCCTTACTAATGACGATCTCGAACCCGCTCACGTGCTGATCCGCATTCCGGCGAACGAGGCCTATCTTTCGTTGAATTTGGCTATGGCTGTTCAGCTTGTTGCGTATGAGCTATTTCGGGCTCGCGGGGCCAAAGTGGTGCCGCTGCCGACAGACGTGCCACTGGCCACGCCTGAGGATATGGATCGCCTCTACATCCACCTCGCACAGGTCATGGAAGAGGTCGACTTCCGGGATCGCACTCAGAGCGGTACAAATCTCATGGCGCGCATCCGCCGATTTATGCAGCGCGCCGAACTGGATCAGAACGAGGTGAATATTCTGCGTGGGTTGCTGACGGCGATGCAGAACCGTCGGCGCCGAGCGGGCGGCGGTGACCGTGACACCTGAGACTGACGTTATCTACCTGGACTACGCGGCAACAACGCCCGTGGATCCCGTGGTCGTGCGAGCGATGAGCGCTTGCATGGGACCCGAGGGAGACTTTGGCAACGCAGGGTCCGCTACGCATCGGTTCGGCCACCGGGCCGCCGCGCGCGTGGAGGTTGCGAGGGCACAAGTCGCCTCCCTTCTTTCGGCGGAGCCCGACGAGATCATCTTCACCTCTGGTGCCACTGAATCGAACAACCTGGCGGTGCTGGGAATTGCGCGGGCAAATGCTGACCGCGGGCGTCACTTGGTGACGTCAAGAACCGAGCACAAGGCTGTCTTGGACCCTTGCAAGCGTCTTGAGAAGGAGGGCTTCTCCGTCACATACCTGACGCCGGACCGCTCTGGACGGATCGATCCCGAGGCCATTCGTGGCGCACTGCGTGCCGATACGGTTCTGGTGTCGATCATGCTGGCAAATAACGAGGTTGGCGTGCTGCAGGACGTGGGCGCTATCGCGGCTATCTGCCGTGAACGGGGTGTGGCCTTCCATACCGACGCGGCGCAGGCTGTTGGCAAGATCGGGGTAGATGTCCGCGAATTGGCCGTGGATGTGCTCTCATTCACCGCACATAAGCTGTATGGGCCAAAGGGCGCTGGCGCGCTTTTTGTGCGACGTTCAGCTCGCCATTTACTTCAGCCGGTGACCTTCGGGGGCGGGCAGGAGCGCGGGTTGAGGCCGGGGACGTTGGCGACGCATCAGATTGTGGGGTTGGGGGCTGCGTGTGAGCTCGCGCGGTCGCTGCAGCCTCATGAAGCTGTGCGGTTGGCGGCGTTGCGGGATCGGTTGTGGCAAGGCATTCGGGCCCTCGGCGGTGTTCACTTGAACGGGGAGGGCGCTTCACGTCTCCCCGCAATCCTGAACGTCTCATTCGAGGGAGTTGAAGGCGAGAGCCTGGTCGTCGGCCTTGGAGAGCTGGCGATTTCGACAGGCTCAGCCTGTAACTCAGCCTCTGCTGAGCCGTCGTATGTACTTCGCGCGCTGGGACGCGACACGCAGCTCGCTCAGAGTTCGCTGCGATTCAGCCTCGGACGATTTACCAGCGAGGCAGACGTGGACGTGGCAATTGCCGCGGTCAATCGCGAGGTGCGGCGACTGCGTGCGTTGTCGCCCGCGGCGGATCCCGCGGCGCCCCTGTGGTCCGGACAGCCTGTTGTGATCGGGGAAGCCGGTGCGCCGGGCCAGGACACCTGGATTCGCTTTCATTTACGGGTTGCGGATGGGGTTGTGAAGGACGCCCGTTTTCAAGCGTACGGATGCCCCCATACTCTGGCTGTAGCGGCATGGATGGCGAAAGAGCTGCCGGGCCGGCGCCGCGAGGCTTTGCAGCCAGGGACGCCTACGGAGTGGGCGAAAATCCACGGTGTGCCGACCGAGAAATTCGGTCGTCTGCTGGTGGTCGAAGATGCGGTACGGGCCTGCCTTCGGCATTGGCCGGGACGGGCGTAGAATGGTTCCACCTCAACTGATCTGCTAAACGATGGCTATCTCGCTGACAGAATCTGCTGCCGATCGTGTCAAAACGTTTCTGGTTTCCCGGGGGCATGGCGTGGGCCTGCGCCTGGGAGTGCGTAAAACCGGCTGTTCCGGCTTTGCGTACGTCATCAACTATGCCGACGAAGCGCCCGCGGGTGACCTCATGTTCGAGGACCGGGGCGTGAAGGTATTCGTCGATCCGAGCAGCCTTTCGTTGATCGATGGGACGGTCGTGGACTTCGTGAAGCAAGGGCTGAACGAGGCTTTCCGCTTCCGTAATCCGAACGTGAAAGGTGAATGTGGCTGCGGGGAGAGCTTTTCGGTCTAACCGAAGCTTCCGCACCGAGCTCAAAAATCCTTACGGAACGGGGACTTCCGTTACGGGCGGTGTGCGCCGCTTAAATTGCCCGAAGCGCTCGCCCCGAGGTAAACTACGCGGCTGCCGTTCGCGGTCTGGTCGGCTGTGAACGTCCCCCTAGTTTTGCGAGAAGGATTAAAGCGAATGGCGCTCGAGCGCACCCTGTCCATAGTTAAGCCGGACGGCGTCAGCCGAAATCTCATTGGCGAGGTCTATCGCCGTTTTGAGAAGGCTGGCCTGTCCGTCATAGCCGCCCGGATGCTGCATCTGTCACAGCGGGAAGCCGAAGGCTTCTACGCCGTGCACCGCGAGCGTCCGTTCTTCAAGGATCTCGTGAAGTACATGACGTCCGGTCCCGTCGTCGTGCAGGTTCTCGAGGGCGAGAGCGCCATCGCGAAGAACCGCGAGATCATGGGCGCCACTGATCCGAAGAAGGCCGCGCCGGGCACGATCCGCGCCGATCATGCGCTCAGCATCGAGCAGAACGTCGTGCACGGGTCCGATGCGCCGGAAACGGCTGCGGTCGAGATCGCTTATTTCTTCCGCACCACGGAGTTGCATCCGCGCGGCTGACCGTACGCGCAGGCCTGTCATGAACTCACTTGCCCAAACGAACCTCCTGGGACTTGCGCGTCCCGAGCTCGAAGCGTTCGTCGCGCAGTTGGGCAACAAGCCGTTTCGCGCTCGTCAGTTGATGAACTGGATGTATAAGCGCGGGGAGGGCTCGTTCGAGAGCATGACGGACCTTGCGAAGGATTTCCGCGCGCAGCTTGCCGAGCGCGCGGTCATCCGCACGCCGGAGATTGTCAGCATGCACAAGTCGGCCGACGACACCTGCAAGTGGGTGTTGCGGGCCGACTCTTCCCAAGCGTTCGAAATGGTATTCATCCCCGAGACGGATCGGGGGACGTTGTGCATCTCTTCACAGGTGGGATGTGCCCTGGACTGCTCCTTCTGCTCGACGGCGCAGCAGGGTTTCAACCGCAACCTGACAACTGCCGAGATCGTCGGGCAGGTGTGGCTCGCGAAACGCGAGCTGGCCGAATTCGATCCGTCCAAACAGCCCATAGGCGATCACCGGATCGTTACCAACGTCGTGTTGATGGGCATGGGCGAGCCGTTGGCGAATTTTCGCAATGTGGTGCCGGCGCTGCGCATTCTGCTGGATGACTATGGGTTCGACCTGTCGCGGCGCCGGGTAACGCTGTCAACTTCAGGTCTGGTCCCCCAGATCTACAAGCTGGCAGAGGAAACCAACGTGGCACTCGCCGTGTCGTTGCACGCACCGGATGACGAGTTGCGCAACGAGCTCGTGCCGATCAACCGCAAGCATCCGATTGCCGAGCTGCTGAGTGCCTGCTGGCACTACATCGACGAGCAGAACGGCCGCAGTGTGACGTTCGAATACGTGATGTTGGATGGCGTGAACGATTCGCCGGCCCAGGCACGGGCGCTCGCCAAACTGTTGAAGGGCCACCCAGCGAAGGTCAATCTGATTCCCTTCAATCCATTCCCCGGGACGAGCTACAAACGCTCGCCGCTGCCGGTGATTCAACGGTTTCGCGACGAGCTCATCCAGCGCGGCGTGCTTGCGACCGTGCGCCGCACGCGCGGTGATGATATCGACGCGGCCTGCGGTCAGCTTGCGGGACGGGTGATCGATCGGACTACGGCACGGCTCGGCAACAAGGTCTTCGGCCTAACGGTTCAAACATGACAGCGCGCATTGCACGGGTCGCATCGTTCCTGTTGCTCGGCGTGGCAGCACTTGCGCTGGGCGCATGCTCCTCCGGTCATGCCGCCAGGAAGAAGAACGATGCGTCCAACTACAACATGCAGCTGGGCATGGCCTATCTCAACCAGGGCGATCTCGGCGTGGCCAAGGAGAAGCTCGATCGGGCAGTGGCCGAGAATCCGGGCGATCCGAACGTGCACAGCGCCATGGCGATGCTGCAGGACCGGCTGGGCCATCCGGAAGCTGCTGACAAGGAATTCAAGGCGGCCTTGAATCTCGGGCCGCGCAATCCGGACGTTCTCAATAACTATGCGGTCTATCTGTGCCGCACCGGGCGCACGGATGAGGGCGTCAAGAGCTTTGAAGAGGCGGCGCACAACGCGCTGTACCGCACTCCCGAGGCGGCGTACACCAATGCGGGTGTCTGTCTGCGCGGCGCGAAGCGGGACACGCAGGCGGCGATGAGCTTCCAACGGGCGCTGCAAGCGAAACCCAACTTCGCCGAAGCTGCGTACCAGCTCGCGGACCTCGATTTCCAGCGTGGCGAAGTACCGGAAGCGAGGGAGACGGTCGACAAGTTCATTGCGTCGTTTGAAGCGACGCCCGACCTGTTGCTGCTCGGGGCACGGATCAGCCGCAAGCAGGGCGACCGGATGGCGGAAGAGCGGTTCGCGCGCAAGCTGCGCCTCGATTTCCCCGGGTCGGATCAGGCTCGCGCGCTGGCCGAGCTCAGTCGCAACCCGGGCTGATTCCCATGGCAGTGGCAGCTGGCGGCATCGGCGCTCGCTTGCGGGCAGGCCGCGAAAAACTCGGGCTGACCGTGTTGCAGGTCGCCGAAAGAATCCACACCGATCCGAAGATCGTGGACGCGATCGAGGCCGAGAACTACGAAGCCCTCGGCGCGCCGGTCTACGCACGCGGACATATCCGTCACTACGCCGAGCTCGTGGGTGAGTCGGCTACGGAGCTGATTGCTCTGTATTCGGATTTGAGCAAGGTCGCGCAGCCTGATCTCACGCGGATCGTCAAGGCGCCGGCTGGCAGTGATTCGAGCAAGTTGGTTGCGCCTGCGTTGTTGGTCATGGCGGTGTTTGCGGTTGCGGGCGCCGTCTGGTGGGTATCGGCGCTCTCGAAGAAGAAGCCACAGTTGGCGGAGACGCACGTGGTGGGGGACGAGGAGCCGGCTGCCGGTTCGGAGTCTCCTCCGGATGCCGCGGGTGTGCAGGGGCAATCGGGCGCGGCGGTGCCGGGTGCTACGGCTGTGCCGGGTGGTACGGCTGTGCCGGGTCGAACAGGCGGATTGGGTGGAACAGGTGGCCCGGGCGGCACTGCGGTGCAGAGTCGCGCGGGGACGGCTGTGCCGCAACAGGGGTCGGCTCCAGCGCCAGTCGCGCCGGGGCGTACTGGCGGGACACCTAACACCGGGAGAGGTGGGGCTGCGGCGGGTGCGTCGAGCGCTCCTGGTGCGCAGGCACGGGCGGGTGGGACGGCGGTTGGTGCGCCGGCCCCGGCGGGATCGCAGGCACGGGCGCGTGGGACAGTGGCTCCCGGTGCACCGCAGTCGCGGGCGGGGGCGGGGAGCGCAGCGCCAGCGAGTGCGGGTGCGGCGGGTCAGGCGCGGAGCAGTGCTGGTGCCGGGGCGGGTACGACGCCCACGCGGACCGCTTCTGCTGTTGCGCCGCCGGCGACGGTAGGCTCTGCATCCACAGCGGCCGCGGGCACGACGGTGCCGCCGCGTTCCAAGAACCAGGCCCAAGTCACGTTGCGTTACTCGGCCGATAGCTGGACCGAGGTGTATGACTCTTCCGGCGCGCGCCTGTTTTACGATGTCGGGGCGGCCAACTCGATCCAGACTGTGGTGGGAACACCGCCGCTGCGGGTTGTATTGGGCAATGCATCGGGTGTTGCTGTTGAGTTCAATGGACACAGCAAGCCTGTCGCAAAGCTGGCGCAGCCCGACGGCAGCGTGCAGTTTTCCATCAATCGCGCGGGCCGCGTCGTACGCGCCAAGCCCGGCGCCGACGGAGGTTGATTTTGGCGGAGCAGATCCAGCCCATCCGAGGCATGAATGACCTTCTGCCGGCCGAGATCGGCGCCTGGCAATACCTCGAGCGCTGCGTTCGCGAGCTGGTCTCAGCCTATGGCTATGAAGAGATGCGGGTGCCCATCGTGGAGCAGACCGCGCTGTTCAGGCGCTCCATCGGGGAATTCACCGATGTCGTGGGCAAGGAAATGTACAGCTTCGAGTCGCAGGGCGGCGAGAGCCTGACACTGCGCCCGGAAGCGACGGCGGGAATGGTGCGCGCCGTCATTTCCAATCGCATGTTGCGCGGCCAACGGCACAAGCTGTGGTGTGTGGGTCCGATGTTCCGCTACGAGACGCCGCAGGCGGGACGCTATCGTCAATTTCATCAAGTCGATCTGGAAGCGGTCGGGTATGCCGGCCCAGATGTGGACGCCGAATTGATCGCGCTCACAGCTCGCCTATGGCGCACCCTCGGGATCGACAGGGTGCGGCTGCAGATCAACTCACTGGGCACGCCAGAGTCGCGGCGTGCGTATCGCGAGCTGCTGGTAGCCTATTTTCGCAGCCACGAAAGCCGGCTCGATGCCGACAGCGCCCGGCGGCTCGAGGGCAATCCGCTGCGCATTCTGGATAGCAAGAATCCCGAGATGCAGGACCTGGTGGCGGGCGCTCCCTTGCTGACCGAGCACCTTGACCAGGAATCGCGGGAGCACTTTGACGCGCTATGCGCCATGTTGCGCGACATCGGAGTGGAGTATGAGATCAATCCGCGGCTGGTGCGCGGCCTCGACTACTACAGCCGCACGGTGTTCGAGTGGATTAATGAATCCTCGGGCGCCCAGAATGCCGTATGCTCCGGCGGCCGTTACGACGGCCTGATCGCGCAGCTGGGGGGCGAGTCGACTCCGGCCATAGGTTTCGCGATGGGCATGGAGCGTGTCGTGGCTCTGCTGGTGCAGGCCGGGCAGTTACCCGCGCCCCCGAAACCCGATGTCTACGTGGTCCTGAATGGCGAGCGCGCCTCCGCGATGGGCCTCGCACTCGTGGAGCGGCTGCGGAATGAGCTGCCGCGACGCCGGTTCGAGATGAACCTCGGTGGCGGCAACTTCAAGACACAATTTCGCCGGGCGGACCGTAGTGCCGCCCCCCTTGCGCTGATAGTCGGCGACGACGAGCTCGCGCGGGGCGTCGTGGGAATGAAACCTTTGCGGCAGGAGACGGGTCAGACCGAGTGCCCGATTGCACAGCTTGCCCAGGGGATCGAAGCGGCGCTGGCGTCGTTGGGCTGCGCGTAATCGGCCCTTAATTCAGGGGAATTGTTGCGTGGAAGAGTATCTGTCGGAAAAAGAGCAGTGGGAGCAGATCAAGGCCTGGTTGCGGGACAACGGGCTTTGGATCATTGCCGGGATTGCCGTCGGAGCTGCCGCCCTCGGGGGCTGGCGGTGGTATCAGGACCGTATCGATACTGTCGGTGCACAGGCTGGCACCAAGTACACGCAAATCCTGGAAGCTTTCGGACGTGGTGATCGGACGCAGGGTTTCGTGCTGCTGGGCGAGCTCGAGCGCGATTATTCGTCATCCCCGTACGTTGACCAGGGAAAGTTGATGGCGGCGCGGATGTACGTAGACGCCGGAGATCTCGATAAGGCGGTCGGTGAGCTGCAGACCGTCATGGAGCACTCGAAGGATCCCCAGCTTGCGTTGCTCTCGCGCTTACGCCTGGCGCGGGTTCAGATTGCACAAAACAAGCCCGACGCGGCCCTGGCTACTCTGAACGGGATGAAGCCGGGTGCGTTTGAGCCCAGGTATCACGAGATAATGGGCGATGCCTATTACGCCAAGGGCGACAAGGCTGGCGCGCTCAAGGAATATCTGAAGGCGAAAATCGGAGACTTCGGGGGCTCGCCGGACGCTCAGCAGCTCGACCTCAAGATCAGCGATCTGTCAGCCGAGAACCCGCAGCCGCCCGTGGCCAAACAGACGGTGACTCCGCCTGCTGCTACTGCGGCTGCCAAATAACACATGCGAGACGCGCTACGGCGCCGCGAGGTTGGAACTTGATGGGAAGCTCACGACGTTGGCTGGCCGCGGGCGCGCTGCTCATACTGGCCGCGTGCTCGAAAGATAAAGACGTCGATCAGCCCACGAAGCTGACTGATTTCAACGCGACGATTCGTGCCGAGAGGGTTTGGACGGCATCGGTCGCTGACAAGGGCGCCAAGCCGTTGCGTCTGGGCCTCGGTCTCGCAGTCGATGGCAATCGTGTCTATGCCGCCGGACGCAAGGGCGAGGTTGCCGCCTTTGATCTCGCATCGGGACGCAGTCTGTGGCGTGCCAAAACGAAGTTGGCATTGTCGGGAGGGCCGGGCGCTGGCTCAGGGCTCGTCATAGTAGGGTCCACGTTTGGCGACCTCGTCGCGTTGAATGCCGCCGACGGCGCCATACGATGGAAAGTGCGTCTGAATGGCGAGGTGTTGTCCGCTCCGGCAGTGGGAGAGAAGCTCGTCGCTGTGCGAACGGTGGACGGCAAGCTGCGTGGGCTGTCCTTAAAGGATGGCAAGGAGCTGTGGACGCAGGAGCAGCAGGTTCCCCGCCTGTCTTTGCGAGGCACGGCCTGGCCTGTCATGACAGGTGACCTCGTCCTTTGCGGGTTCGATAACGGCAAGGTGGCGGCGGTCAACGCGAATGACGGCTCCATCCAATGGGAAACGACGATTTCGCCTGCCCACGGTAAGACGGAGCTGGAGCGCCTCGACGATGTCGACGCTGCAGTCCGGGTTTCCGGTTCGGACGTGTACGCCATTGGCTTCCAGGGGCGTATCGCGATGCTCGCACTCGATACCGGCCAAATTTGGTGGTCGCACGACGCGTCGAGTTTTCGAGGAATTGGCCTCGATGACGCGGCTCTCTATGTCGCAATGGCCGATGGCGAAGTCGTAGCGATGCGGCGTCGGACGGGCACGGAGCTCTGGCGTCAGAAAGCTCTGTTGCATCGGCGGTTATCTGCGGCTGTCGAGACGGACACTTCGATTGTTACCGGCGACTACCAGGGGTACGTTCACTGGCTCGACAAAGCGACCGGTGCGCTGGCAGCGCGCGCCTCCACGGGAAAGGTGCGAATCAGCAACTCGCCGGTGGTCGTTGGCAACATGGTGTTGGTGGTCAACGATGCCGGGAAGATCAGCGCGTTTCGCGTGACTCCCATTGGCGGCAAGCGGCCGACGACGCCTTCGGAGGCTGGAACGGCGGTGAACCCCGGCGAACCGGCGGCCACGTCGCCTGCAGATGCGTCCGTGCAGGGGGCTGCGTCCGATTCGACTGCCACACCCGCGGGATCCGCTTCCCCGCCGGAGGGCCAGTCACCGGCTCCACAGGCCCCTCCTGACGAGCGCTCGTCTGTCCCCGCTCCGCCGCCGGCGGCACCTGCTTCGCCTTCCGGTGAGCCGGCGACGCCCGCTCCGGAGCCAACCGCGCCGGAAGCTCCTGCGGGACCTATGCCTGCAGCGCCCGGAACGCCGCCGCTTCCTTCACAGCCGACGCCGGATCCGCTGCCGCCAGAGCCGCAGACCCAGCCACAACCACCGCCGTCGTAACGTCGGCATCGAATTAGGTATGGCGCCTCATTTGCTGGATGATGGCGCCCCGGGACATTGGCGTTTCGTATGCTGCCTGTTATCGCATTGGTCGGTCGTCCGAACGTTGGTAAGTCAACGCTCTTCAACGTTCTAACGGGTACCCGCGACGCCATCGTCGCGGATGTGCCCGGGCTGACTCGCGACCGCCAATACGGCTACGGCCGCGTGGGTCCGATTCCCTATGTCGTGATTGATACCGGCGGGCTGGTCGAAAATCCGACGGGCATCGAAGCGCAGATGCGGGAGCAGACCGAACGCGCAGTGGAGGAAGCGGATCGCGTAGTCTTTCTCACCGACGCGCGCGCCGGCCTGACTCCTCAAGATCACTTTGTCGTGCGCGAGCTGCGGCGCTCGGGCAAGCCCGTAACGCTGGTTCTCAACAAGGCCGAAGGACTAGACACCGAAACGGTGTCGTTGGATTTCCACTCTCTTGGTCTGGGGACGCCGCTCGCCATCTCCGCAAGCCATGGGCAGGGCTGCGAAGAGCTCATGGATCACGTCCTTACCGGGATCGAGGCGCCGCCTCCGGAGGACGATCGCTCCGACGCAATCCGGATCGCCATCATAGGCCGTCCCAACGTCGGAAAATCGACGCTGGTCAACCGGCTCCTGGGCGAAGAACGTGTCATCGCCAGCGATCAGCCAGGTACGACGCGTGACAGCATCCTCGTTCCGTTTCGGCGTGAAGAGCGTGACTTCCTGCTCATCGACACGGCCGGTCTGCGGCGGCGCTCCAAGATCGAGGGCGTCGTGGAGCGGGCCAGTGTCGTCAAGACTCTGCAGGCCATAGCGGAAGCTCATATCGTTGTGTTGGTGCTGGATGCGCATGATACCGTTTCGGAGCAGGATGCCAGCGTGCTTGGCATCGCTTTGCAGCGCGGCCGCGCGCTGATTATCGCCATCAACAAGTGGGATGGAATTCCCACCGAGCAGCGCGAAGAGATACAGCGGCAGTTGACGTTGAAACTCGATTTCGTACCCTTCGCCCCGCTGCAATTCATTTCGGCACGACATGGCACGGGAGTCGGCGAGTTGATGCAACTCACGGTCCGCGCCTATGAGGCGGCGATGCGCGAAATGCCAACTCGTGAGCTGACGCGCACGCTCGAGAAAGCGCTGACGGTGCACCAACCGCCAATGGTACGTGGGCGGCGAATCAAGCTGCGCTATGCCCACCAGGGTGGCCGGAACCCGCCGCGCATCGTCATTCATGGCAACCAGACAGCGTTGGTGCCCGATGCCTACAGCCGCTATCTTGCGAACGTGTTCCGCAAGAAGTTCGATCTGTTCGCAACGCCGGTGGCCATGGAGTTTCGCACTGACTCGAATCCTTACAACAGAAATCCGGGTGACAGGCCGCATCCGGGGACGCCTGGGGACAAGCCTACGCGCCGTGGACCGGCTGGCCGCGGCAACGGGACCCAAGCGAAACCGGCAGGTGCGCCGGCGCGGTTCAAAGTGAAGCGCAAGGGAAAGGCGGGCGGCAGGTTTTCCAAGCCGAGGCCGCCGGCCGGCAGGGGATAGGTTCAGCGGCCGTCATGCGTCGAGCCTGGCGGCGGGTTGTCCGGCGTGAGGGCAACCATGGCGCGGCGTGAGGGCAACCGTGGCGCGGCGTGAGGGCAACCGTGGCGCGGCGTGAGGGCAACCGTCGCGCGGCGTGAGGGCAACCATGGCGCGGCGCGAGGGCAACCATGGCGCGGCGTGAGGGCAACCATGGCGCGGCGTGAGGCCCCTATGAGGCGCGACGGAGGGCAACGCATGCGTGGCCACGTCATCAGGCTTTGCTGCTGCTTACTGACAGACCCGCCACCAACGCATCGATGTCATCGGCATTGGTATCGACGTGAGTCACGCAGGCGCGCAGTGCATGTTGGCCGTTGGCGAGCACCACTCGCGTGATCCAGGCGATATTTCGACGCCGCAGCTCGTCAACGACTGCATCGTGAAGTTCCCTGTCGTTCTTCAGGCAGGTGTGCGAGAAACAAACAACCGGAAACGGTGATTCGCTCAGGGTTTGCCATCCTGCGCGCTGCAGGCCTTGGCGCAGGCGTTGGCCCATTTCCACCTGGTGATCGATTCGTGCGGCAATCCCCTGCGCACCTTGCTCGGCCAGCAGGAGCAACACCTTGAGGCCGATCACGCGGCGGCTCCATTGCAGGGAGCGGGCCAGGGGGTCCGCTTCGCCGGCGGCTGAGTTCACTACGACGTAGGCTGGATCGACCGCGAAGACGTTCGTCAGTGCCTGTGCATGTTTGCAAAAGAACATTCCAGCGCCGGTTGCGACCGAGAGCCACTTGTGTGCGTCCCAGGTCACTGAGTCGGCCCGGTCTATCCCATCGAGCCAGGGGCGTTGACGGGGCGACAGGGCGGCAGCACCGCCCCACGCCGCATCAACATGCAGCCATAGTCCGTGTCTGCTTGATATCTGCGCGATCGGATGGAGCGGGTCGATGGCTCCGGTCCCGGTGGTGCCGGCCGTCGCGACTACCATGAAGGGCGTGTATCCAGCAGCGATGTCGGAAGCAATCTGCTCGGCCAACAGGTCCGTGCGCATGCGGTTGTGGTCGTCGCCCGGAATGCGGACGAGGCTGGATCGCCCGAGCCCACTGCTGACCGCAGCCTTATCCAGACTGTGATGAGCTTGCGAGGAGGCGTAAAACCTGGCGCGCGGTGCTGCTGCTGCAAGGCCTTCGTCGGCAGCGCGCGGGAACTTCGAATACAGCGCGGCTATCACGGCCGTTTGGTTGGCTTCGGCGCCGCAACTCGTGAAGTGGGCGTCATGACCCTGCTCGCCGAACCCTATGTGTTGGCCGAGATAGCGCAGCACGTAATGCTCTATCTCGATGCCTGGTGGAGAAAACGAGGCCCGCGCCAGGTTTGGGTTGTAGAGCGCCACGAGCGCGTCCGCCGTGACGCAAGACAGGGAGCTCCCGGGCCTGAACAGGCCGAAGTGCCGCGGGCTGTTGCTGTGCTCCTCCCACCTCTCGAACAGTGTCGCAGTGGACCTGACCAGGGTGTCGAGATTGTTGGGCCGGTTGAGTGGGAACTGCTCAGCTAAGAAGCGCTGCACTTCCGCGCGCGATGCGTTGCTCGCAACCGGCAGATGTCGTTTGCGGGTGGTGAAGCTTGCGGCAATGTCGGCCAGAGTGGCAAGTGCCTGGAAAGTCATGCTGGTCAAGTTCGTCCAAGTGGTGCAGGATCTGTCGGGTACGGTACTCGGGCGAG
This sequence comes from Steroidobacteraceae bacterium, assembly GCA_045810105.1. Lineage (GTDB taxonomy): Bacteria > Pseudomonadota > Gammaproteobacteria > Steroidobacterales > Steroidobacteraceae > 13-2-20CM-66-19. The sequence goes on from JBJMWM010000003.1 coordinate 93,940, forward strand.
TGCCCTGGGTCTTGTACAAATGTTACCGGGTAGGGCGATGGGGCAGAGACAGGCAGCCGAATGGTCAGCGACGCAACCGACCTCTGTTCAGGGAGTTGAGTGTTTCGGCGCGCATTTTGTGTCGCATGTGTTCGATCGTCATTCTCACGAGACGTTCTCGATCGGTACCACCTTCGGAGGGGTGCAGTCGTTCCGTTGCCGTGGCGCCAGGCGTGACAGCACCGCAGGTCATTTGATGTTGTTCAATCCCGACGAGCCACACGATGGCTGGTCCGGCTCGCGGGGTGGTTTTGCGTATCGGATGCTGTACATCACGGCCGACGGCATGGCGCAGTTGGTAGATGATGTTGCGGGCGTGGGCGGGCGTGGCATGAGGCTCTCGCGGGCTGCGTTCACAGAGCCGCTGGTTTCGGATCGCAAACTGTCAGCCCAATTTGCCGCTGCATCCGATGAGCTCCTCATTCCCGCCAACTCGCTGCAGGCTGCTGAGCGTCTGAGTGATGTTCTGCGGTTGTTGTTTGAGCGTTATGCGGGTGGACGGGCAGGCACAGATTTGCGTCCGGCGGCTAGCCCGCGCATAAGCCGCGTGCGGGACTTGCTCGAGAGCCGCTACAGTGAGGACCTCACGATCTCTATGGTCTCGGACGTGGCAGGCATGTCGAGAGTCCACGCAACGCGACAGTTCACGTTGGCGTTTGGTATACCGCCACATGCCTACCTTAACCAACTGCGTATCCGACACGCTAAACGGCTGCTGCTCGCGGGTTCGTCAGCCGTCCACGTTGCCGCTGATGTGGGGTTTGTCGATCAGAGTCACTTCACAAGGCGTTTTAAGCGCAGCGTGGGCGTGTCGCCGTTGGCTTGGGCCAAGTCGATGGGCGTGCGCGGCTAACTCACGGCTCTTGTACGTGTGACTTGCGGTTCTGCCCGCGTGATTTCGCCACTGCGGCCTTCCCGGCGGCGGCAGGTGTTAGAAATAGCGCTGGGTCAACGAAAGTCTGGTTGAGCGCCACCGCCCAGTGCAGATGAGGGCCGGTCACGCGGCCGGTTGCTCCTACCTTACCCAGCACGTCACCGCGCTTCAGGTGATCTCCGATCTTCACGCCGATTTGACTGAGATGACAGTACATGGTGATCAATCCCTGACCGTGATCCACAATGACGGCGTTTCCGCTGAAGAAAAAATTCGCAGCATCGAGCACTCGGCCATCCGCGGACGCTTTGACGGGCGTTCCTGTTGCGGCTGCAATATCCATCCCGCTGTGCGGGTTGCGGGACTGATTGTTGAAGACACGCCGCAGGCCATATGAACTCGAGCGTACCCCCGGCACGGGCTGAAGCAGACGCAATGTGGCCGGTGGGTTGGTGGAGTAGGTTGCAAGAGCGGCATGGATACGCACCAGGTCTTTCTCCGAGCGCTCCAGATCCTGCGGCGAGAGATCGACTTTGCCGGGTGCGACCTTCAAGGACTGCACTGAATACTGCTTGTCCACTACGTCGAATTGAATCGGTACTGCGGGTGCGTCCGCCGACTGGACCTGAATACTTGCCTTGCCCGGTGCGATTGCCAGCGGGAGGCCGACCACCGCGACCCAGCGATCGTCGGATCTTAGAACCATGGCGCGCTTGCCGTCGTAGGTCACTACTGGCGCTTGGGTCGGTGGGGCGTCGATTGTGGTGACGAATATCCCGCCGGGGACGAGGCTCAAGTGGGGGAGTTGTAGCGTCGCAGGTGGGGTTGGGCTCGCCGTTGGGGTTGTGGGCGGCGTTAGGGTTGTCGCCTGCGACGCGGTTGGGCTCGCCGTTGCGGTTGTGGGCGGCGTTAGGGTTGTCGCCTGCGACGCGGTTGGGCTCGCCGTTGCGGTTGTGGCCGCGCCTGCGACGGTGGCCATTCCCAGGATGCCGATTGCACAAACAACTCGCATCTACCCTCTACTCCTTCCCAGTTACTCGTGCCTTCAACGTTCCATGCGCGAGCCGCGCTTCGATCTCGTCACCTACTGCCACGGAATCGGCGTTGGTCAGCAGCGCCCCATCAGAAACCCGCTTCACCAGCGCAAATCCGCGACCCAGTGTGGCAAGCGGACTCACCGTGTTCAGAGTGCGAACCGCGAGGTTGAGCTGATGTTCCGCACGCGAAAGGCGTTGGTGTATTGCGTGGTCGAGGCGTCCGGACAGGGTGTTGTGGCGCATCCTATATTCCCGGACCGAATGCTCCGGCGACTGATGCACAAGGCGCGTATACATCTCACTAATACGTCTGCGGTCGCTGTGAAGCGCTCCTCGAATCGCACCAGCGAGGCGCTGTTCCAAACCAGCTAGGCGCTGGTTCTGTTGTGCTAGCCGTAATCCCGGATGCGCGAGCTTCAGACGTAAGCTCAATCCACTGAAACGCGAGCTGATTGATATCAATCCCCGCTGCATGCACGCCGTAAGCCGCTGCTCGAGTTCGTCGAGGCGCTGGGCCTGCTGTGTCAGCCGAATGCCAGGATGCGTACGTTTCAGACGAAGCGTAGCCCCGTCGAAGCGCGACGTGACCGAACGCAACTCGCGCCGCATGCACGCACTCAGGCGTTCCACGGTCCTTGCCAGAGTTTCGAGACACGCGACCCGGTCCGGCACGACGAGTTCCGCCGCTCCGGATGGCGTTGGCGCACGCGCATCTGCAACAAAGTCGGCGATGGTGAAATCAATCTCGTGGCCGACGCCAGAGACAATGGCTACTGTCGATGCCCGAATAGCGCGCGCCACCCGTTCGTCGTTGAACGCCCACAGATCCTCGATAGAGCCGCCGCCGCGCGCGAGTATTAGGACGTCGCATTCCGCTCGGGCGGACGCCGTCTCGATCGCTGCCACAATGCTTGTTATGGCGGCGTCGCCCTGCACGGGAGTCGGGTAGATGAGTACCGCCGCCGGGGGGAAGCGCCGAGCCAGGATATGCAGGATGTCGCGAAGAGCTGCGCCCGTCGGAGAGGTGATTACGCCAATACGCCGCGGAAAGCGTGGCAGGCTGCGCTTCCGCTCGAGGGCGAACAGGCCCTCGGCAGCGAGTTTCGCCTTGAGGCGTTCGAACTCACGCTTGAGGGCGCCGACACCCGCTTCTTCGAGGTGCTCGACGATGAACTGAAAGTCGCCGCGGGGCTCGTAGAGACTGAGCCGGCCGCGCGCGAGGATGTGCTGGCCGGCCTTCGGAGTGAATCCGACAGTCATATTCCGCTGGCGAAACATCGCGCAGCGCAGCTGCGCATCCCGATCTTTCATCGAGAAATACCAGTGGCCGGAGGAGGGTATCGAGAGGTTTGACAATTCCCCCTCGACCCAGACGACTCCGAGCCCCCGCTCGATGAGGATGCGGACTTCGCGGTTCAGCCGCGAGACTGTATAGACGTTGCGCTCGGGCTCGGTGCCCGCGGGAATGCTGGACGGCATGGCAGAACCATACAATGCAGCCAGCAAAAGGTGAATCGCATGCGATGAACCCTTTTGCTGGCGACCTACGGAGTCGGACGCCGCCCGGCCAGTGCCGGCAATAACTAGCCGGGTTTACCCGGCGACACTTCGCGCGTACACTGGCGTGCTTTATCTGCCCCTGGCGGTTCATGCGTATCCTCGAAGAAGCTCTGACCTTCGATGATGTCCTCCTGGTTCCGGCGTACTCGGAAATTCTGCCACGCGAGGTCGACCTCTCCACGCGCGTAACGCGCCGGATCCGGCTCAATGTGCCGCTGCTGTCAGCGGCCATGGATACCGTAACCGAAGCGCGTCTAGCCATCACTATTGCTCAGGAAGGCGGCATTGGCGTCATCCACAAGAGCATGACGATTGAGGCACAGGCGCAGGAAGTCGGCCGCGTAAAGAAATTCGAGAGCGGAGTCATCAAGGACCCCATCACGGTTTCTCCCAACATGTCGATCCGCGAGGTCCTGGACCTCACGCGCTCGCGCGGAATCTCAGGTGTGCCGGTTGTCGTCGGGAAGAAGGCAGTGGGTATCGTGACCCACCGCGATCTTCGCTTCGAAGACAAGCTCGACGCACCTGTCTCGTCGGTCATGACTCCGAAAGAGCGGCTGATCACCGTGCGCGAGAACGCGCCGAAAGAGGACGTTCTCCTGCTCCTGCACAAATACCGCATCGAGAAGGTGCTGGTTGTGAATGGGGATCACGAGTTGGTCGGTATGATCACCGTGAAGGACTTCCAGAAGGCGACGGAATTCCCGCGCGCCTGCAAGGATGACGGTGGTCGCTTGCGCGTTGGTGCGGCTGTGGGGACGACGCCGGATACGATTGATCGCGTTGCTGCCCTGCGTGAGGCTGGAGTCGATCTCGTTGTGGTCGACACTGCGCATGGTCACTCCAAGGGCGTGATCACAATGGTCGAGCGGATCAAGGCCAAGTGGCCCGATCAGCAGGTCATCGCCGGCAACATCGCGACTGCGGAAGCTGCACGTGCCCTGGTCGATGCAGGCGCGGATGCGGTCAAAGTCGGTATCGGGCCGGGCTCGATCTGCACGACTCGCATCGTGGCCGGTGTGGGTGTGCCACAGATTTCCGCGGTGGCCAACGTCGCGGAGGCGTTGCGCGATACGGATGTGCCGGTCATTTCGGACGGCGGAATTCGTTTCTCGGGCGATATCGCGAAGGCACTGGTGGCCGGCGCGCATGCGGTGATGATCGGCAGCCTGTTTGCGGGCACCGAAGAATCGCCCGGTGAAGTTGAGTTGTACCAGGGCGCGTCCTACAAGTCATACCGTGGAATGGGCTCTCTCGGTGCCATGGGCGAGCGTCACGGCTCGGCGGACCGATATTTCCAGGACGCTGCCACCGAGCTCGAGAAACTCGTGCCGGAAGGAGTCGAGGGACGCGTGCCGTACAAGGGTACTGTCGTTCAGATTCTTCACCAGCTGGCGGGCGGACTGCGTGCCGCGATGGGATACACCGGTAGTAAGGACATCCAGGAGATGCGTACTCGGCCTGTGTTCGTTCGTATCACGAACGCCGGTGTGCGTGAAAGTCACGTTCACGACGTCAGCATCACCAAAGAGGCCCCGAATTACCGGGCTTCCTAACACTCAATCCCGGAAGATCCCGGGCTAGGCAGTTGCGCGCAAATGGCTAGTGTTGCACGACAAACCGCGTCCCCCGTTCCTCACGCGGACATCCACGCCCACCGGATCCTGATTCTCGACTTCGGTGCCCAATACACCCAGTTGATCGCGCGCCGGGTGCGTGAGCTAGGTGTGTATTGCGAGATACACCCTTGGGATATTTCGGACGATGAAGTTCGGGCCTTCAAGCCGCGCGGCGTAATCCTCTCGGGTGGCCCGGAGTCCGTGACGGATGCCCAGCCGCCCAAAGCACCTCCGTCGGTGTTTACTCTCGGCGTGCCAGTCCTCGGTATCTGTTACGGCATGCAGACTATGGCGCAACAGCTGGGCGGGCGGGTGGCGGCCTCCACCGAGCGTGAATTTGGCTATGCGGAAGTGAAGGTCCAGGGCGCCTCGAAGCTGCTTGATGATATCGAAGACCGCCGCGACTCCCACGGCTGCGCGGTGCTCGATGTCTGGATGAGTCACGGTGACCGAGTTGCGGCACTGCCGGAAGGTTTCGTTGTTACAGCCTCGACGGAAAGCATTCCCTACGCAGCAATGACCGATGAGAACCGCCGCTTTTACGGCGTGCAATTTCATCCGGAAGTCACCCATACGCCGCAGGGTGCGCGCCTGTTGGAGCGGTTCGTACGCGAGATCTGCGGCAGCGACGCTTTGTGGAGCGTCGGTAACATTATTGAAGACGCAATCGATCGTGTTCGGGCGCAGGTCGGCGAGGGCAAAGTGCTCTTGGGCCTGTCCGGCGGCGTGGATTCCTCAGTGGTCGCTGCGCTCCTGCATCGCGCGATCGGCGATCAACTCGTGTGTGTGTTCGTCGATCATGGGCTGCTGCGCCTCGGGGAAGGCGACCAGGTTATGAATACGTTCGCCGAACACTTGGGTGTGCGCGTCATTCGTGTGGACGCCGAGCAGCGTTTTCTGACTGCGCTTGCCGGCGTAACTGACCCTGAGCAGAAGCGAAAGATCATCGGGCGCACATTCGTCGAGGTATTTGACGAAGAAGCCCACAAGTTGACCGGCGTTGGATTTCTTGCCCAGGGCACGATTTACCCGGACGTGATTGAGTCGGCGGGGGCGCGTACCGGGAAGGCGCACGTGATCAAGTCACATCATAATGTCGGCGGTCTGCCTGAGCAGATGAAACTCAAGCTGGTCGAGCCTCTGCGGGAATTGTTCAAGGACGAAGTGCGGCGGCTGGGCGTGGAGTTGGGGCTGCCGCGCGAGATGGTCTATCGGCACCCATTCCCTGGGCCTGGTCTCGGTGTCCGAATTCTCGGGGAGATCAAGAAGGAATTCGCCGATCTGCTGCGCAGTGCTGACGACATCTTCATCGGCGAGCTGCGCAAACACGACTTGTACGACAAGACGAGTCAGGCGTTTGCTGTGTTTCTGCCTGTCCGCTCGGTCGGGGTAATGGGGGATGGCCGACGATATGACTATGTCGTGGCGCTACGGGCAGTGGAGACTGTGGACTTCATGACTGCGCACTGGGCGCGGTTGCCGTACGAATTCCTGGAGCACGTTTCGCGGCGGATCGTGAACGAAGTTGCGGGGATCTCCCGGGTTGTTTATGACATTTCGGGGAAGCCGCCGGCGACGATTGAGTGGGAGTGAGTCACAAGCCCTTCCCCAGCGCCTGGACGACGGTCCCGGCCAAGCTGCCCGGAGCAATCAAATGCTTATCCGCCCGCGTGGTCGTTGCCACCGTGCGCGGCGACGAACATGGCGACGGCCGACCGGCAATAGGATTCGATTTCGTTGTCGTCCTCTGCTCTCGCCTCATCGAAGCGTGCGATAACCAGGAGATCGGATCCTTTGAAAAGCGCGGCAAACAAGCGGGCGGACCGGAGAGGATCGGGCACGTTCAGAACCGCCTTCGCGTGCAACTGACGCAACAGGGCCTCGATTTGGGCGATGACATGTGCGGGGCCGGCTTCGTAATGGAGCTTGCTTAACGATTTTTGATTCGTCTTGTCGGCCATGATCATGGCTTCGACGCTGCGGACTTCCGAGCTCAACAGCGTGCGAAGCAGGGATGATCCCACCGCCATGAGCTGATCTTCGGCCGAACCGTCGACGCCTTCAAAAAGGGCCTGTGGTGCAAACCGATGGCAGCGGGTCGCGATGGCCGCGCTGAACAGCGCCTCCTTGTTCTCGAAGTGCCGATAGATGCTGAGCTTGGATATCTTCGCCCGCTGGGCGACCTTGTCCAATGTCGTCGCTTGAAAACCCAATTCCACA
>JBJMWM010000004.1:0-65278 GCA_045810105.1 Steroidobacteraceae bacterium
AAGAGAAGGTCATCGTCCGCGGTGTTGAGATCGATGCGGCCACTTTCGAGCTCAATGTTGACCGTAACGCTTGTGTCGAACATCGAAAGCTCACGGTCCAGTGACATGATACCGTCACGTGTTCTCGGTGCTGCGATGACATTCAGTAAGGTGAGCCGGATGGCGCCGTCGGCGAGCAGCCCAAGGCGCTCGATCTCCGTGGTACCGGTGGCTTCCCGCCGCGAGCTCATGCTTAATGTGGCGAGTGTTGCCGCGAGCAACGATAGCACCGTTATCAGCCACAGGACGGCGATCAGCGCTACGCCCCCAGGGCGGCTAGGGCTTCGCCGGCGTCTCATGGCTCGGTTGTCCTTCCTCCTCGCTCTGCGCCGCCCCTGCCCTCCCTTGTCTGGAAGGCTTACGCGTTCCATCAGCCCCCGGACTTTGCCACTGCGGTACCAAGCGGCGCAGTCCCTGGAACTGACGGCGGAGTTCGTCCATGACATCCTCAGACTCATCCGCCGTGCGGATGACGTGGGGTGTGATGAGCACGACCAATTCCGTGCGTGTCGAGTTGTGAGCATCCGATCCGAACAAGTTGCCGAGCACTGGGATCCGCCGCAGGATGGGGATGCCTGAGCCGCCTCGAGACTGGGAATCCCTGATCAGGCCGCCCAGGGCAATGGTTTCGCCATCCCGGACCGCGACGACGCTGGTGAACTTTCGCTGCTGGATCGTGGGTGAGTTGATGGAAGAGGTGGTAGTTGGCACAACGTCACTGACCTCCTGCGTCACCTCCAACAGGACGCGCCCGCTGGTGTTGGCTCTTGGGATCACCTTCAGGATGACTCCCGTATCTTTCAAATCCACTGAATTGACTATTGGGGAATTTTGACCCACCGTGCTGACGGCAGCCTGGGTAACGATAGGTACCTGATCGCCGACCTGAAGGTCCGCCTCGTGGTTGTTGAGTACCACCAGCTTCGGGGCCGACAGCACGCGCACCTTGGTGAGAGATTCCATCGCATTCAGCACGGCGCTGATGCTCTTCGCGGTGTAGAGAAATGACAGACCCGGGAACTGGGGACTGACATTCCCATTGGATTCACTATATGTCGCAGTGCCTTCCTTCGCTTTATAGCTCCATTGCAGGCCGTAGCGTAGATCATCAGTCAGCGTCACTTCAGCGATAGACGCCTCGATGAGTACTTCGATAGGCAGCACATCGAGCTTCTTGAGCGCTGCGTCGACCACCGCGAACTCGCTCGGCGACGCCAGGATCAGCAGTGAATTGTTTTCCGCGCTGGGAACGATCCTGAGACTTTCACCTTCGATAGCGTTCTTGGGAGCTGCGGACGGGGTGTTGTTGCCTGATGCAACGGTACTCGTTGCCCCACTGCCCATTGTTCCGTTTGCGGCCATAGCCGACTGGAAGGAGCCGAAAGGTGACGAGGTAGGCGTGCCTGCAGACCCTTGAGCCTCCGGCGTCGAAGAAGAATTGCTGGTTCCGAAGCCCTGCGTGAGGTGATTGTTCGCACTCTGGGTTCGAGTATTTCCTGTTGACGAGCCGGTCGAAAGGATCTGATTGAGCGAATCGGCGATCTCATCGGCCTTGCCGTTTTGCACGTCGTATACATAGATACGCCGCCCAGGCGTGGAAACGTGCTGATCCAGCCTCTTGATCCATGCCTCAACATCCCTCAAGTACTTCGGCTGAGCAGTCACCACCATCAGGGAATTGAGTCGCGCGAGTGGTACGAAGCGCACGACGCCGTTGATGGGGCTCTTTGTATCGGAGAAGACCTCGGCCAACTCTCCCGCAAGGGTCTTGGCATCCACGTACTCCAACGGATAGAGCCCGAAGGACATGCCGGCCATCCAATCCACGTCAAAAGTCGCAATGATGTTCAGCAGACTCGAGATCTCCTGGTGCGAACCTCCCAGCAGCAGAAGGTTTCGCCCTTCATCGACTCGCAGCACAGCCCCCTCGGACATGAATGGCTGGAGAGTACTCTGCATCTCGACCGCACTGACGTACTGCAACGGGACGATATATACGCCGAATCCAGGCGAAAGCTTCCCCGGGACCTGTAATCCGGGCACACGCCGCATGGCCTCCTTGACTGGAACGATGTGGTACACATTGTCGATGTTGACCATCGCCACACCCTGGATTCGCAGGGCACCCTCGAGCGCGGCCAATACCTCATCGGCACTCAAGGCACGCTGCGCCTGCAGAGTGATGGTTCCCTTGATCTGGGCATCTACAACGTAAGGAAGATTCAAGGCATCGCCCAGAACGGCGCCTACTACCGCGCTGATATCGGTGTCGGTGAAGTTGAGTTGAAACCCTTCTCCGTTGGCCGGGGCAGTCACCGCCGCCGCGCCGTGAGGTGCCGTCCCACCTCCAGGCGTCGATGGGTTACCGCTCCCCGTTAAGCCGGCAACGTGACCCGGTTCTCCGGTTGGAGACGTATAACTGTCAGCGGGGCTGGCGTACAGTCGTCCAGAACCTTGGATAACCACCGGTTTGCGCGCTTCAGAGCTTCCGCCCGGTCCGACCTCAACGGCTCCGGCCTCCTCGCCCTTACCGTGATCGCGCGAGACCTTCGAGGGCTGCGGAACACTGACGCAGGCGACACACAGAAACGCGGCCAGGCAGGCATGTATGACACAGATCGCCACACGGGACCTGCGTCCGCTGTTCCAACCCCGGCCCTTGCTTGTCGCCACTGGTCTCGTTCTAGGCACTCTTTCCCTCTCGCTACACACTATTACCACCGAATGGTCCATCGGCCCGCTTTTACGGTCTCAGCGCGGCGGCGGTGGAATATAAATACTCTCGCTGCCCGAGCCTGCAAGCGGGGGAAGGTTTGCCGCGGCCTGCGGCGCGCGGCTAACCGTTTGCCCGTTCCCCAACACGCGCGCTCCGCCGCCGGGCTGTGCGGGGTTGCCACGAGTCACGCGCGCGCGACTCACACCCCCCGTCGGTTCGGACTCACTCGTCTTTTTCGCTACCCTTGTGATTTCGGCACGCTGGTCTTCATATCGCAACACGACCCGGGAGGCCTCGACGGCCTCTACGTGCCACCTATCAAGATCCTTACCGGCGATGACTCGAAGTGTGCTGCCGTTTGTGGGGTTATTGAGCAGCGCCACAGCCGCCCCGTGCGGACGTATGACGGCGCCGCCAAACACGTAGTTCGGTACCGCCGGCGGGGGGGAATTTGACTTGCTGGGCAACACATAGAAGCGCCGATTTGCATAAAACGGTGTCCGGTCTCTAACGCCGGTGAAGTCCGAGTAGAGCGCTGGTAAGTCCCGGCGCAACACAGGCACCTTCACCTGATGAGCCGGGATATGAAGAATCCTGTCCGTCTGCGTTCCCTCCCATAGGTGCAGACCTATGGCCGTCAGGAGGACTGCGTTCACAAGGGCAAGCGCGCAGATCCTCCAGCTGATCCTGATCGGGGGAAACTTCATTTTGCGGCTCTTCGTCCCGGCGTGCTGGCATACCCAAATATGTCGGCCTTGAGCTGCAATGTTGGATTGCTGTCCGGGGACTGCATCGGGGGAGCCGTTACAGCAAGTTGTTCGACCCGCAGGTAGTGAGATCGAGCACGCAACGCGTCCAAAAACAGTTTCAACTGACCGGCGTCCAATGTCGCGACTGCCCGTAGGCCGTACTTTCGCAAGCCTCCCTCGTCCTGCGCTGGCAGCGAAGTCAGGTGCAGTGTGACGGCCGCGGCGGCGTTCAATGCCTGTGCAACCTCAGCTTTGAGTTGTTCGTTGGCACCGAGCGGGCTGTCCTGGAAAAGGCGTTGCCAGGTTGAGGCGGCGCGCAGCACCTGCAATTGCTCGCGTGCCTGCGGTTCTGTCGCAACAATGCCGCGGTTGTAGCCGAGATCTCGTACAACAGTGGTCCGCCAAACGTCCTGCGAGAGGAAAAGACGCCCTGCGGGCAGGATGAATCCCTCCCACACGCCCGTGCCGACGGCGATCAGCAACAGCAGAGCAAACAGGCGGCGAGTAATGAGTGGTTGCGACGAGAGATACTCTGAGGCGGTCATGGGTGCCCTACCTGCACACGATTAGGCGTTTGTAGCATCCCTACCGTCGTCGCCGGGACAGCCCATTCTGCGCTCAACTGCACGCGATCGCCGCTATTACCGAAGCCGTCCGAGGCCGCATAGACCAGGTGCACGTGCTTGAAATGTGAGTTGCGCGCCATCTCGTCCATCAGTTTAGTCGCGGCCGGCGCAAAAGCGATGAGCTGCATGGTGGCTGCGGATGTACTGGGCGCCCTGATTTCGATTTGAGAAACCCAGGTATCCGTCGGCAGATTGTCCGGGAGTCCGCCCAAGACGGTGGCAGCATCCGGAGCGCTCATGAGCTTGCTAAGATCGCTCCGCGGAGCGGATTGCGCCTCGATCTGCCTCCACGTCGCGCGGACCTGTTGCGCGTGCGTCTTGATCTTCGCAAGCTCAGCATTCACTTGATGGCGCTCGAACGCCCACTGCGCCCCAACGATTCCAGCAGCCGCCAGAGCAAGGAATACGGCGCCCACCGCGAGTCTCCGCTCCGCGGAGGAGAAGTGTCTTATCGCCCCCCAGGACGCTCGCGGCAGGAAGTTTCCGGAGAGCTCTTCATCGCTTGCCTGGTAGCACACGCGATCGAGCCGGCCCCCAACACTCCTGGCCCACTGTGACAATTCATCTATCTGCGCACGCTTCGCTGCTCGAAGATGGACCGCGATCTGCTTTGTGGCCCTGATGCGCTGGACCATCCGGTGATCGAGATACAGCTGCGTAGTCGCCAGCGGAAACACCCGCATAGCCTGGATGGCGAGCACGCGGTCAAGGGAGTTTTCTGCAGCGGCCGGAAGCAGGAGTTCCTTTATCAACACATCGCCGGCCGGCAGCACCGCTGTCATGAGCGACCCGGCGAGTGGCAGCGGGTCTTGGGTTGAATCACGCGCGGAGAGAGTCAGGGGCCAGCGACCTTCGGCATTGCGGACGAGCGTGCCGAGTTCCTGCGACTTCAGGCCTCGCACCTGCTGGACGGTCAGCCGCCCTGCCTCGACGCGCAGGAGGAGCCGCGTTGAACCCCGTATGCGCAGGGCTTCGAGGAAGTCCGCGAAGCTCGCACGCAACTCATGCCCCCACCACACCAGAAAATCGCCGAGAACCCACCATCCCGGAAGCTTGCCCTGCAAGCTTGCAAAGACCCTCATAGCGCCTCCCGACAAGACCCGGAGATGACGTCAAACACACACTGCGAGCTCTGTGTAAGCCGGGGTTCCGCCATGAACTCGGGCCACCTGCGTGGGTCTGCGGGCTCGAACTCGACTGTGAGCCGCACGAGCATCGGCAGCGTCGCTTCCTGCCAACTATCGACCCACTGGAGTTGCTTCACGGGACGAGCACTATCTTGCGTCGGTTGCACAAGATAGTCGCACTTCAGTTCTCGTACGCGTTCGAGCAGAACCTCTTTTTCCGTACCCGACTCCGTAGTCCGATCCGCTCCAACCAACTTCCCGTCGCGATCGAGGCCATAGCGGATAACGAGGTTGCTCGCGCCATCCGTCCGTGGTTCGAGCGAGACCTCATAGCGGTAGAGACCTCGCGCTCCAGCGGCTTGCGGCATGGGTGCACTGAGGGCGAGTGTTGCGTGAGTGCCTTCGAGGCCGAAGCCGCCGGGATTTTTCGCTGCCGCCGCACCGAACGGATAGGCTGACTCAATGATGCGCCGCAGGACCCTTTGTGCAACTGCCACATCGGAGATTCCTCGTCCGGAGCGCAGTACCCTGACGTAGGCCCGATGCCCGGTTCCCAGCGCTGACAGAATTCCGACGGACAGAACCGAGAGCAACAGCAGAGCCACCAACAGTTCGATCAGGGTCATGCCACTGACCCGCGTGCCTGCAGCTGACATGGACTGGTTGTGTCGAGACGAAAGTTTCATCTTCCGTCAGCTTGTGCTTGCATCGCCACGGAACCAACATCAAGCAACTCAACGCTGCGCAACACCACTGTGCCCGCGGCCTTCAGGTGTGGATGCACTTCAATGACGACTTGATAGGCTTGCCATGGGCTTTTGGGATCGGCGCCCGACTGATAAGGGCTTGTGGAGAGCTTCCAGTCGAGCCCCGTACGGGTGATACCCTCCTCCCCGGCCGGCCACGGTGCTGGACGAACTCTGATCGCAGCGAGCAGCGACTGCGCGCTCAGCCAAGCGCGCTCCTGGACCTCTGCTTTGAGCGTGCGCCGGAGCGAGCCGGCAAAGCTTTCATACAGAGCACCAACGCTCAGCGCGAAGATGGCAAACGCCACCATCACCTCGAGCAGCGTGAAGCCGGATTGATGGGCGACATTTGCGCCTGACCGGTGAATCATTCCACGCGCACTCGACCAGTGAGCGCGCTCGTCACCACGGTCTGGTGATGCACGCCTTCAGCCACATCGATACGGCCGGCCGTGACACTGCCGTCGGGGTATACCGTGAGCGCGGTAAGAGCAGTGCCATCCGGCCCCGTAAGAGTCAGGTGCGTGCCCTGAGGAAGCAGCTTGGCGAGCGTCTCCGCGTCCAACAAACTGGGCTCACCGGTGCCCTGGCTGCGCATTTCTGCGTCGTGGATGGCTGCCCGCAAGCGCTGGCCTCCCATCACTACCCGCTCGTGAGGGAGCGTCCGTTTCAGTACAAAAGGAAAGATCGTCCCCATCATCAGCAGAATGGCGAGCACGACCATCAGTTCAACCAGGGTGAACCCCGCGCTGACCGAAGGCTGTCCACCGGCAGGCGGCGCTCGCCTACCAATTGCCAATATCGCGCGCATCGCCTTCCCCGCCTTCGCGATGATCGGAGCCCAACGTATACAGGTCGAACTCGGCGTGCTTCCCTGGGTGCGCGTAGTGGTAGGCGTCGCCCCAGGGATCGACCAGACTGTCGCGTCTTTTGATATACGGTCCGTCCCAGGCCGGCGTCGTTTCGGGAGGATCCATGAGCGCATTCAGCCCTTCGGTACTCGTTGGGAAGCGTCCAGTATCAACATGGAATGCATCCACCGCCGCGCTCAATGCATCGACCTGGATTCGGGCGGTCTGGCTCTTGGCCTTCCGCAGGTATTTGGTGACTCGCGGAGCGGCAATCGTCGCAAGCAAAGCCAGGATCAACAGCACAACCATCAGTTCGAGCAGGGTGAACCCCCGCGCCGGCCTCAACGGCTCCGATTTTGCCGTCGTTTGATCAGTAGGCGACATCATTCAAGCTCAAGAGTCCCAGCAGTACAGAGCCGATCAGCCCCGCAATCACCACGCCGCACACGATAGTGGCTATGGGCGCAATCAGAGCCACCAACCGCTCGAGTTTAGCCTGGCTCTCGTTTTCCAGAATCGTAGCCGCCGATTGCAGCATTTCGTCCAAGCGCCCCGTCTCCTCCCCGACCCTGGTGAGTTGAATGGCGACGGTCGGGAAAATACGAGTTGCCGCGAGCGAGTTTGACAACGATTCCCCCGACTGGACGGCCGCGATTACCCCCTGTGCAGCGGCAGCTAGATAACTGTTCGCAATTGTGCCGCATGCGATTTTGAGCGCCGTGGGAAGCGGCGCACCGCTCCGACAGAGTGCACTCACCGTTTGTAGTAGGCGTGCCGTATTGATCGCACGCGGCAGCCCCAAGGTCAAGCGGGTACTCAGAAACCAACGATCAATAAAGCTACGGCCGGCTGACGTACGCGACCACGCTGTTCCCGCAGCGAGCAGACCCGCTGCACCGGTTGACAAAATCCACCACTCATCGGCGATCCATCTGCCCATGGCCATGACCACCTGCGTTGAGGTTGGCAATGGAGCTTCCGTTTCGGCGAACAAGCTCTCGAAACGCGGTAATACAAAGGTCAGCAGGACCACAAAAGTGAGCAGTACAACAGCAGCCAGGATCGCAGGATAAAAAAGCGCCGCACGGATCCGTTCGCGGGCTTCCAGCTGCCGACGCAGGAGCTCGGCCAGCCGAATGAGGGTTTCCGCAAGCGCGCCGCCCATCTCTCCAGCTTCCACCATGCTGAAAAAATAAGGTGGAAATCCATCGACCTCAGCTCTAAGCGCCTGTGCCAAAGAGTGGCCGGAGCGTACCGACCGCAGTACCGCCTCGATGAGCGACTTGCTGGCGGAACTCGGAGCGAGAGCGGCGGCGATCTGTAACGCGCGGTCGACAACCAAGCCGGCACGTAACAGCGCCGCAAGAGTTTCGGTGAAAAAGAGCTGCTGGCGATGAGTCAGCTCCCTACCCCGCCGCCGGTACAGTTTGCGAAAGCGCTCGCCCCAATCGCTCTGCGTAGTGCGTCCGCCCTGCTCCTGTATCTCGAGAAGGATCAGCCCCAACTGAGTCAGGGATTCGATGGCCGCAAGCCTGGAACCGAAAACGACCTCACCGGTGCGCGGTGAACCGGCCGCATCCAGGGCAGAGTAAAAAAATGTCGGCATCGTCGTTGGCTCTTCCCTGGTGCTTGCGCAGGATGCCGACCGTCAGTTCAGACTCGTCACGCGAAGCACTTCTTCGACGGTGGTTACGCCGTTCCTGATCCGCTCAATCCCATGAAGCAGCATAGTGCGCATACCTTCCTCGACCGCCACCGCTTCAATCCGATGCGCATCGGCACGCGAGAGAATGTTCGAGCGCACAGCATCGGTCATCGGGAGTGTCTCGAGAATAGTCGTTCGCCCACGAAACCCCGTGCTACGGCATTGCGCGCAGCCGCGGGCGCCATACCACACCTCAGAGGCGTTGGGCGTGACCCCGAGCCGTGAGCAGAGTTCATCTCCCGGTGAGTACGCCTCGCGGCACACCAGACAGAGCTTGCGCAATAAGCGCTGCCCAACGATCACATGTAGCGTCGAGGCCAGGAGGTAGTCATCAATTCCCATGTCGAGAAGTCGTGTAACCGCGCCGGCAGCGGTATTGGTGTGGAGGGTCGAGAGCAGCAGATGACCCGTGAGCGCCGCCTGGATGGCGATCTCGGCCGTCTCACGGTCTCGAATTTCTCCCACCATCAGCACGTCCGGATCTTGCCTCAGAAACGACCGCAGCGTTTGTGCAAATCCGAGGCCGATCTGCGGCCTGATAGCGACCTGATTGACACCCTCGAGCGCGTATTCGACGGGGTCCTCAACCGTCAGGATTTTCCTCTCGGGCGAATTGATCTCTTTCAGCGCTGCATAGAGTGTTGTCGTTTTTCCACTGCCGGTCGGACCGGTCACCAGCACAATTCCGTAAGGCCGGCGGAGTGCCTCGCGGAGGATTTGCTGCAGGTCTGGGTCGAACCCCAACGCCGTGAAATCGAGCGAGACTTGCTGACGATCCAGAATACGCAGGACGACACTCTCCCCGTGCAGCGTCGGAGAACTTGCCACTCGAAAGTCGATATCCTTTCCATCGACTGTTACTCGAATACGCCCGTCCTGCGGAAGCCGTCGCTCGGCGATGTCCAGACCCGCCATGACCTTTACGCGCGAGATGATGCGCGCTGCCAGATCCTTAGCATGGGTTTCCATTACGCGCAGCAGTCCATCGAGACGCATGCGCACCACCAAGCCCTGCTGTGATGGTTCAAGGTGGATATCGGAGGCTTTGAGGCTGACAGCTTCGTTGATCAGCCGCTGCACCAGGCGAATGATCGGTGCATCACTTGCCAGGTCTTTGAGCCGATCGACCTCCTCGTCCTCGACAACCCGGTCACCTTGGATGGCTTCGGTTACCGGGGCTGCCTCGCGGGGATATAGAGACTCCAGAGCCTCCCGGACCTCTCGGCGGGTACCGATATAACGAATGACGGTTCGTTCAACGGCAAATCCCAGGGCATCCGCGGCGAAGGTGTCCAGAGGATCCCAGCACGCGACTTCAAGACCCCCATCAGATAACCGCAACGGCAGGATTTCATGGGCCCGCAGGAACTCCGCGTTGAGACCGGAAATCTCGACCCGGGATACCGGGAATCCATCGGGCAGCAAAGGCTCGAGCGAGCAGAACTCGCTCAGGAGGGAGGCGAGGTCCGGCTCGGACAGCAAGCCGAGTTTGAGCAGCACATTTGTCAGGCTGTCGGCGGTCTCGGCCTGTACGCGCCCAACCCGCTCGGCCATACGGGCCTCCAGGCGCCCCTGCTCCACTAACCAGTCCAGAAATGAAGCGTTTCCAACGGCACTTACGCTGGCCGCGCCGGTAACCTGAGACGAGATTTTCGAACACTCCATTATGTTACTGAGCGCGGTAGTTTCTACTGGACACCGCCCTGTACTCTCAGTCACTTCTCCAAGATCACTGCCATGAATGACTTATGGGAGTGGTGGCTCGGGTAGTTAGGACAGATTTCCCGAGCGGATAAGTAGAAGGGTTTTTCTGAAGTTGATTAAACACGGTGGCGCAGTTTTCTTCAACTCTTGATCTTGGATTTTATGTTTCTCGAATCTTCTCCTTTCAGCGGGCAAAGCCCGAAGCGCAGTCTGCCGGGCTTGCCGGCAGAAGTGGTACGATCGTCATTCCTGGCTCCAGTGCGGTGCACCGGATCCGAAATTGCTACCCGCACCGGCGGAACGCCGCTTTTATGAACCGGACTTGCTCTTTCGCGGGGGGCTCCAGTCCTTCTCGGGCAAGCATCCAATGGCTCCTCAAACGTCCAATAACTCAAGCCCGGCACCGAGCTCCCCCCGTAAAGCGGCGCTCTTTGGCGCCAAATCTCGGGCCGTCAGGAGCGTCTGCTCAGCATCGCGGAATCTTCCAATCTCTCGAAGAGAGTCGCCATATTGAAACCATGCGAGTGCATAAGTCAGCAGCTTGATCTCGGCGCTCGGCCCCTCGCTTGAAACGTACAGTTCGAGTCGACCGCTACTCGTAATCTGATTAATCAGCCAAATACGCCGAGATACCAATAACCTTTTTTATTCCGAAACCACCCGGAATTCTTCTCTGTAGCAAACATTGCGAGCTGTTTTGACTCAATCGCGTAACGGTGAAAGACCGCAATCAACTCCCTGAGCTCACTATCTGCAAGCTCTCTATCCTCAACCTCAATTTGAAGATCGCGACCGACGCCTCGAACTTCGCTGATGCACCGGATGCTCTTCAACCAATCAAAAAAACTTTTTCGTCGCCCTGCGAAAAGAACGCCACCTCCGTAGCAATCAACACACTCATCGCGTTCCGCCTCCAGGATAGACGTTGGTATGGCTACCGTCGGATTTCTGGACGTCCCAATGGCTCCCAGCAAGGCCACCTCCATTTCCGTGTGCGAGCCCACCCTGTCCCGTCGGCTGCCACACATTTCCTTTCGAATCTAGCCACCCGCCACGACCATCGGGCCCTTTCACCCACTCTTCTCCACCTTTCGGATCTTCGAAGCCCTCCGCAGCTCCTGGCTTCCCAGGAGTCTTCGCGCCTTTTGGATCCTTCGCGTCTTTGGGGCCTTCTTATTGAACATCGTGTGAACCGCGTCGATGCCAGCCACGACGCCGACGCCAACGAGGATTACATCTCCGACCCCAAATTCTGACGTGCTAACACCGCCTTTTCTGCACAACAACATGTCAAAGAGAGAAGTTACTCGCGTGATGAGCCATTTTTGAGTCTCATCGGAAATCCCGCACGAGAGACCACCGAAATTCGCGTCAGTTTGATCTGAGGTACAGCACGAGGGCAGCTATTAACAGATTGCCGAGAGCATGAGCAAACGCAGGATAGCGCGTGTCCTGTGTGACAGATGTCAAACGACCGTTGGCGATGGCGGTAACGATCACCAGGGGCAGCTCGCCCGCAACACTGAATCTGAACCCGTGAAGCAGTACAAACTCCAACCCCGCGATGAGCTCGGACCAGATAGGACCTACGGCACGCTGGAGCCTCAATTGCACCCCCCCGCGCATAGCCGCCTCCTCAATGAGGCCTGCGGTAACTAGATTCGTAAGCGCTTTGGCGATACGCCACGAACTCGGCGCAGCATCCAGGTCTCCCGGAAGCGACCATTGACCACTGCGCAATGCTGCGATACCCATGGTAGCGATCGCGAATACAGTCATAGCGACTGCAATGAGCACGCTGGTCAGAAGCGATTGCCAAACCGGCCAAGCCGGAATCTTTTCGATTACCTTGAACCAGTGCTTGCTCGCTAAAACGGTCCCAACAGCAATCACCAGTGCAGGAATCACGAACCACGGAACATCAGGCGTCAGCCCGAGATTTACCTCAGTTAAGAATGCAACGAAAAAAGGGACAATCACAGCAATCGCGGCACCCCAAAATACGGATGCCGAGACCAGAATGAGCCTCTTGAGCGGAGTCACGGCGCCGTTGCTTGGGGTATGGGCATTTCCTGAAGACATCGTTACCGGCTAACCGCGTAAACGGATACAGCAACATGACCTAGTTTTGTTGCCCTCATGGCAATTCTCACGGGCTCTCCGGGTATGAGCGACGCAGTTACAGGAACGGTATGGAATGGCGCAGCTAGGCAAAACGACATCGAGCTCTGGGCGGCATCCTCTCGAAAGGTCAGGTAGCGCTTGCAGGGGCTTCGAGGCGTGGAAGTAGCGCGACTGGAGATCACTGTAGCTTCGACAAACTCGACCGGTCCGCCAAGGTGTTGCGCTGCGACGTCCAATACCCCCCCTGCAACCCACCCTGTAGCTACCGCAACGGTACCAATCCACGCTACTCCCGTGATCCACAATCTGTTGACGGAACCGTATCTGGCCTCGGCAGGCAATGAAGCTGGTACGCGCCGGCCTGCCACCCAACCTCTTGCCGCAAAAATCGCCCCCGTCAGTCCGAACAATGTCATCCAGGGCCAGGCGAATGGTGTATCGCTGTCATCAATCGTAGTCATATTGTCCAGGCCGCAATATCTGGTGAGCGCTCGCATTAATGCGAGAATAAGGACAATCCTCGCTATTCGGCCTGACGTCGCGCCATCCGCACTCTTCCACCACTTCAATAATGACATTGCAAACGAATGCCTTCCGCTCCGCGGCCTCAACGCAGCGCGCTCAGCCTGCTAATGACATATCCGCGCCTGCTGGCAAGCCGCAACTGGAGCCTGGGCCACCGCCCTTTGTTGCTCGGCTTGTGCCTGACGCTTAACGGTGTCAACCATATGGTCTGCGGTGTTATCACCGACGTGCATGGTTGACGATAGCGCTTCCCCTCCGGTCTTAGCGATAGGGACCAACTCCTCCTGACCCGATAGCGCTACAGCGCCGCCAATCGCAATACCGACCGCTTTATCCACCGCCGCAGCCGTTGCTGTTTTCAGCGCTTCTTCGGGTTTACCCGCGGCAAGCTCACTTGCGGCCTTTGCAGCCGTAATCACATCGCCTGCTTTAGCTACACGTTCGGTAACACTGGCAACCTTTTCCGATCGCGTCGCTACCGTCGCGACGCTTCCCGCAACTGTCGCGCCGCTAACTACAGTGCCGGTTGTCCCAAGACTCTCGCTCACCGGACCCGTATCTGTTCGACTACCGGCGATCAGTGCTTGGGTCCGCTGTAGCCACAAGGCATCCGCGGCTTCGGTGCCGGTTGGATCTGCCCGATCGAGCGGATCGTTGCCGACATAAGCATAGAGATTGAGGTCATCCTTGTATCCGACCGGATCAGTCTGCATGAACCGCCCGAGCGCGGAGTTGTACATTCGCGCCTTGTAATAGTATAGGCCCAATTCAGGGATATATGCCTGCCCTGTATATTGAAAACGCCCTTGATTCAAGGGGTTACGAACCCCATATGGGTCATATTGATTGACCGCCAGGGTGCGGCCGCTGCTGTCGGTTACGGCGATGATCGAGCCTTGGTGATTCGAGTGCAGATATCGGCGGCTGGACTGACCGACCCCGGCGCCCTCATACCAGACGAGTGGGTTATCACCGCTCTGGCCGTAAGCGTAGCGGCGCAGCAGGTTACCGCTGCCGTCGTACTCCAGGGCGATCCGATCGCCATCGTAGATGAAGGTGGTCGTCGCCGAGCCGCTGGTTGTCTGATAGAGGCGTCCCAGAGGATCGTAGCTCAGAGAGGCCGTGCGGGCCCCACTCGCTCCGGTGAGGCGGTTCTCCAGATCGTAGGCGTAAGTGGTCGATCCGTCCGATGTGAGATTTCCACGGGGGTCCCACGAGAAAGAGCTACCGCCTACCGCCGTGTATTGATTGAGACCGTTGGGCGTGTAGCTTTGTGTGGCGCTCTTCGCCAACGGGTCATACTCGGCATTTGAGATGCTGAGACTGATGATCTGCCTGGCAGGGTTATAACCAAATGGAGAGAAAGAAACATTGTCAAGCGACGTCGCGAACGTATGAGAGAATGAATTTAAGCGCGAAACCGCGTCGTATCCGAGTCCCGTACTCGTCACCCCACCGCCGCGTGTGAGCTGCTGCAGCCGGCCCTGAGTGTCATAGGAGTAATCGGCCACCACCGAGCTGCCGTTTTCCAGGATCTGTTTCAGGCGATCCAATCCGTCGTACCCGTACTTGATGTAATTGCTGTTGTCGGGATACTTCGTCTGGATGCGATTGCCATCAGGATCGTAGTCATACGACATCTGGAAGGCGGTCCCGCTCAGATTCACCGTTTCGGTCTTCACATAACCAAAGCCGTCATACGTGTTCGAGACACCGCGCCCGGTTGCGGAGCCGTAGTTGGCGTACCGCCTGAGATTCCGTAAATCGTACCCGTAGTAGACACTCACTCCCCACGAGCTGGGCCAGACCTTTGAAGTCATGCGGTTCAGCGCATCGTAGCTGTAGGTGATGGTCTGCGAATCCCGCGTTAAAAGAGTCTTGCGGTTGTTATTGGCGTCATAAGTATATTGTTCTAGATCCGTCGTACTCGAAGTCCCAGGGGTCGTCTTCGAGGGAAACTGCATCTTTGACAGGCGATCCAGTCCATCGTAGGTGTTGGTGGTGAGGTTACCGTTGGCATCCTTGCTGGTGTAAGTGAGTCCATTGGGCGTATAGGTGTAAGTCGCGTACGTTTCCTGCAACGACGTGCCGTAGGCACGCTGGATCGTCAGAGGATGGTTTTGCGGGTCATAGGTTGCATAGGCGATTCGGTCGGGCCCGTTACTGCCCTGAGTGGATAACGTGCAAGCCCCCGGCATCGAGCCGTTTGCGGGATTCATACGAATGGCCACGCATTGCTGGCGACCCATGATGTCGTATGAATATTGGGTGAGCTCGTAGACAGTGCCGCCAGATGAAACCTGCTTCCAGAGCGTCCGGCCCATCGAGTCGTAGCCGTACGTTTCCGTCTGGAAGATGGTGAAAGTGGGCGACGACCAGGTCGCCGGATCGACATTCTCAGATTGCCAGGCGCTCAACGCGCCATGGTCCACGCTCGATAGCAATCCTGCCGAATTATAGCTATTTCTTGTAGCTAGATAGCTTACAGTGCCGCTTCCTGGATAGGGCAGGATCACTCCGGTCACCTGACCCACGACATTGTAACGGTAGCCGGTCGTATATGCCGACGCGGACGTTTGGGAGAAGCCCGCATCCGTAATAAGGACGGCGCCCAACGCAAAGGCCACAAGAGCCGCGTTCCTTGTGATCCGGCTTGTCCACCCCATACGCGCCCTCCCTTCTCCCCGTTGTGTCATGGGCAGCTCGCCAGCGCCGCAGCGGGCTGCGTCTCGCTGATCCTGTTGCCAAAGCGGTCATAGCCGTAGCACGTTCGATGGGTGACCCCGTCGGCCGTCACAGCAACCCCCCGTAAGAACAGGTTATTGGGCCCGGAATTCGGCCCGTACTCATACGTCTTGACAACTTCATCGCCTGACAGCGTGCACCCTGTTCCTGATGTGGCGGCCGCGCTCGTGCGACAGTAGCTCTCGGTCGCCCGCACCCAAATCGGCGCCGCCGACGGCACATAGGCACCCGATGCGTTGAGCACCAAGGCATTGCGTTGGGTGTAGGTATATCGCCTCTGCGGCCGGATCCCATTCGAATCGGCCGGCGAGGTCACGGTCAAAACGCCGCCATGGGTTGAGTCGTACGTGTAATCGGTTTGGTTAGTTAGTCCGTCTTTGACCCAGTTTGGCTTATCGCACTTGACCGGATAACAGGCCACATCGTAATTCGCCGCCAACGTAACCTGGGCGAGCGGCGAGTTCGGCTTGGGAACCAGAGTCTCTTGCGTGAGGTTTCCCCGCTCGTCCCATGCGTACGTAATTTGGTTTCCCTCGGGCTTGATCTGACTACGGGTCAGCCTGGAGTTCTGTGCGATGTACTGTACCCCCTGTTCATCCGTCAACTGAATGAGGGGGGTCTGACCAGGCGACAACATGCCAGCAAACGCGCCTCCTGTCGTATTCGGTAAGCAGTTGGTCAGAGTCGCCTGCTTTCCACTTCCCACAGGGTTCGTGAACCCATAGGTTGCCGTCCCACATTGTGAAGCGGTCGGCGAACCCGGATTACCGTTGTAGCTCCAGGTCTGCCCGTCGCGGACCACCCTGAGCACGTAGTCCTGATAAGGGACACCGGATCCTTCAAACGCGTACTGCGGGCAATTATTGTCGCAGTAGGTATACGTGATGTTGTCCGCACTGGCGCTCGAGGGTAGCTTGATCCCAATCGTGCGCAGCCTTCCCGCTGGTCCTCCGGTCGCTTCGGTGTACCGCGTCACACGGCCGGCCGGATCGGTAACCGTGAAGACGACGAGCCCCGCACTCGTCACGGTCGCATAATTCGCCGTCGGCCAAGTCATGTTCAACGAGCACGGCGCACTCTTCGTTGGACTGCAATACTCATACGCATTATTGATAGCCGTCGTACTGGTCACCCACCACAATCCCAACGGGGTCACGGCGTAGTTGTATTTCAACTGAAGACCATCGCTACGCGTGACCGAGCACACCTTTGAAACACCCGGCCCATCCGCGCAACGCCAATACGTCAGTACGCGACCGTCCGGATAGAGAATCTGCTGAGCTGCACCAGCCGAAGGCCCGCAGCAATATATAATGGTGGTTCCATCCTTCTTCGTGTATTGCCACGAGCCGCTGGTGCCGCTGGAGTAGCTTAGCGTGCTTCCGGTAGGGGCGTCAGGGCGCATAATACACGCTCGAAAGGTCTCACTCGAAGCCCCGAGGTATACCTCGATATGTACTTCGTTCTGCGAACAGGCTGTGATTTGGCAATTGCCCGTCCCGCAAGATAAGTTAGACGGCACATATTGATCCATAATATAGCCCTCCGGATAGGCCGTCCCTGTGCTTGTGCCGCCGATCCAATCTCCACGTGGCAAGGAGTAGATCGTATGCGTCAGCGGATTCTCCTTGGCGCCAATGGATAAGTCCGTCAGCTGGAGATAGAGATTTAATGACAAGACGTCCACACTGTTCTCGTCCGTGAGCGTAATCTCCGGCTGTTCCAACGCTGCCTGCTGTGCAGCACTCGGGTACACAACGGCGCTGTTGATCACGAGTGCCGCAAGCGCAAGTGCAGCAGCCCACGCAGTGGTCTTGCCCGCCTGGCTCAGCCAACGCACCCAATGAACTGCAGTCATCTTGACGCACCTTCCACGGAAGACCTCGCGCGTGACATCCAATTGCAGTAGCTCACATCAATCTCTCAGGGCACACTCTCAACACGACCCAAATAACAATTAACGTCAGGTCTCAATTTCCCAGCAGGATCGATAAGATGGCCGCTATCGCCGCCTTACGTCGCTGTTGCGGGGTCAGCGGACCGCTCGTCGAGCCGCTCCCGGATGTATTCGTCACCTGAGTTCGATTGCCGGCGGGATCATAGGTGTAGACCACCGTCGTTCCATTCTGATACGTCACAGACTGCAGGCGGCCAAGAGCATCATAGTTGTAGGTAAATTGATCGGCGCCGAAAGCGCTTCCGCCGGCCGAAGCGCCAAGCAGCAGCAGCGTCCAAACCGGCACGACGGCTCGAGTAGAATTCCTGCTCATAGTTTGCGGCACCCTGCGTAACTCTCCGACCACAGCGTATTTGCCGTGCCGTCAGTGATTGACCTCATTGCAAACTCCTCCCACATTTCCAGAACTCCAGTAGCATCGGAATTTCAAGCCGGCTGCGATCACCGAATTGTCAGTTCCCCACGTAACTGACTGGACCTGGCTGCGCCTTATTGGCGACATAAAAATATAACGACCCTCCCGCCAGAACATAAGTCAGAACAGCAGTCCATTTAGCCTTGCCGTCCGTCGTCGTCGTATCGATGTAGTAGTTATAGCAGCAGCCCAGGAAGGAGGAATCGAATTGATTCAGGTTGCGGATATAGATCTTGCCTGTAGTGTCCGACTGCCAGCGCAGTTGAGTCATATCCGTGACCGTCACTCCGTCGTCTGCCAAAGCAGTTGCCGTGACCAGCAGACATGCAATTCCTACTAGCGTGCGCTTCATCGACTATCTCCGATCAGCTCCATCGAAAGCGTCTGCTGGCCATCTACGGCGTGCAACGGACGCACGAACGCTACCCTCTTGGGGCGCATCTTGATCAGGTCATGACGATCCGACGACGCATTCAGGCGCAATCGCACCTCAACGGTTGGCGCGATCTCAAGAGCTGCAAAGATAGGTTGGTCGGCCTAGCCGAAGGTGACCGGGGCCCCAGCGGAGCATGGATTTCTGTTCGTCTGACACCCGACCTCCCTTCGGCGCCGAATCAACATCGCTCCCGATTGAATTCTTGTTCGGGCAAGACCGCGATGTTTCAAACGCCTGCTAAGTTTATCTAAGCACGGCATTGTGCAATGCGCAAATGCTTTTTTTCAACACCCGTGACGCGTACTCAAGCCGTAACATTGATGTCGTTGACGCGTAGAACGGGGACGACTTACGGTTGGATGGTGGTGCCTGCCGCGAATAAACCCATGCTCGCCTTTGTGACAGGCTTGTGGATGCGCGGTGACGCTGCTGACAAGCGCGGTCGTCGTCTACACCAGCCCGACGGACGGCTCAGGCTTCTGTCAGATCAATCAGATAGATACGGAAGGCGCTGGCTGAGTTCGTCCAGTCACTGCACCACCACATCGTCGATGTGGCACGACCCGTTGACGTCCCGCGTCGTGTAAACATGGACCGTCGAACCCTGAGACTTGGCGCTCAGGAACCCCGCCACCATGGCTGAGTAATTTACGTCGTCGAACCCAGGTAACCCCAATTCGCAGAACCGCCACAAAACACGGAAGAGTTATTTGTGCGACCCGCCGGTCAGGCTGCCTGTGGTTTGCCTTTTATTCGACGACACCTCACCTCAATGGAAGAGACTTGCACCACTGGTCGAAATATCTCAGCGGGCCGCCCTTTTTTTTGGAGCCCGTCGTGGAAGCGGGACTCGAATTCGAACGTGCCTCGGTGCACGGCCTTGCCGCGATGACTGCGACACCTGTCGGACTTGCAACGCATGCTTGTTTGTGATTAAAGTGCCTGCGACAACACAAGTTGGTTTCACACTATAATCGTGTTTCGCAGGGATGCATGACGCCGGTGCAGGACGGGGCAACCAGATTGAGCCCGACTAAAAAAAGCGCACGACCTCGCATCTCGGCAATCCCGGCTCAAAAACCTGATTACATATCAGCCACAGGATTTAGTCTCATGCGGATCAGCGCTCTAGGACTTGCCGTTTTGCTGGGTTGCCTCCTTTGGGGAGTAGGCGACATCGCCGCAGCCACTACTTACGGTGCCAGCGGAACTGTAGCGATCCTGCGCTCGCATGACGCCGCGGTTTCCGAGGACTGGTTTACATTGACGGGGGTAGCCTCGCTGGGGACCTGCCCCACCCTCAATGGCCAGGTACTCTTCGTGCTTAGAGATGACGAACGGGCATGGCGGCATTTCGCTCTGGTGTTGAGCGCTAAGCGAGCTGGAACGCCGGTCTCAGTCTGGGCTGACGATACCGTCCTGAACCATGCCGGCTTTTGCTATCTGCAATACATGCAATAGCCAGCTCCCATCGCATATTTCTTTCCTGATGGTGAGGCGCCGGACTGCAGCAACAGCACTGCCTCGCCCGCCGCACGGGGTCGCTGGCGGCAAACGTTGATAAAACGGACGTCGGTGTGCCGTCATCACCATCGATACACCGCACCATCGCCCAGAGAGCGCCCAGTCTCTTAACGACGTGCAGCGGGTTCGTACCCTTTCACGGCGTGCGGACCCTCAGTGCGCGAATAAGTCTTCGATGTGGCAGTATCCCGATGCGTCGCGCGTCATATAAAGATCCACGGTACTGCCGGTGGCTTTTGCGCTTAGAAGGGCCGCCACCGTTGCGTTGTAGTTGGTTTCCGAGACTGTCAGATATCCCCAATTATTCGCAGAGCCACCACAGAATGCCGACGGGCCATTCGTGATGTAAACGCGCAGCGGATACGCCAACGAGTTTACTTCCACCGCTGAAATCGTTCCGGAAACTACCCCATCCCATGCCTGCGCAATCGCGGGGATTACTGCCAACAATGCGACGATCGATAAGACTGGCCGATTTAGGCGCATGATCACTGATTCCTTTGCTCGGTTCATTACGACTTGGAGACTCGAGCGCTTGCGTCCGTCACACGACTCGCCTGAAGTCACTGAGTCCAGGCAGTAACACTAACATCGGTATGCTCTGTGTGAACCCAAAGATCTACTCAGCCATCGCGAGCCCGATTGCATTCTCCTGTTCCTTCTAACATGAAATTCGCGTCGGATGCAAGACTCCATACATCCAACTTCA
Source organism: Steroidobacteraceae bacterium (assembly GCA_045810105.1). Lineage (GTDB taxonomy): Bacteria > Pseudomonadota > Gammaproteobacteria > Steroidobacterales > Steroidobacteraceae > 13-2-20CM-66-19. Next base: position 20,699 of record JBJMWM010000004.1, read on the forward strand.
AAGTAGGATCCGCGCCCGGAGCCGGCAGAATTAACCAAGCCGACCTATCAATGCAACATGTCTCGTGCTAAAACCGCGCAATTGGGACGTCGGTGTAGTGGAAGATCGCGGTGAGAAGGAGTTCGACATGACCAGGACTGCTGCTTTGTCATTCAGCGCGCCACCAGGCAAACTCTCAGCAGGATTTCTACTCGCACTCCTTGCAGGGCTTCTGTTACTCGCGCCAAGCGGTAAGACGTATGCCCAATCCGCATCAAGATCTTTCCAAATGGCGTTGTGGGTAAATCCGGGCAGCCCGATTCCCACGAGTGCAGATACCGATATATTGAGCTTCTACGAAGGGCAGGAGCAACCGGCCGGTCGCTCTATTATGATACTCGTGAGCTGGTTGACTGACCCGCTGCCCGCCGGTCGCTACGACTGGTCGCGAATCGTGGCCGTCGAGGTCGATGAGCCGTATAGCTCTCTACGCTTGGGCACGGCTACCTGCCAGTGGGACGCCACCGCATGGGACCAGATCAATCAGCGCCAGCAGATTCTGGCGGCAAGAGCGACCGAGCTCGAGTCCTTGGCTCCGTTCGCACGCTTCTGGGTCAATTTCACCGATCTGGAGGTCACTTGGATGATGGGTGGTTGGGATTCGAGTCAGCCGGAAGACAACTGCCCGGTGCCGCTCAATAAGTCTTATATTGATGTCATTTCGGTTGACATCTACGGCAGGCAATTCGGCGCAAACGTCAAGTGGGCCTACGACTGGTTCCTCAACAATCGGGCGACGCCGCACCAGCAGGTCGCACTGATTCCTGGCACGTTTTACGGAGCCGGCGTTTCCGCGGATGCCGCGGCGAGCTACCTTCCCGGTTACTTCGACTATGCGAACAGCGCGAATCAGCACTGCGACCTGCCTCTGGGAGACCGAGGTATTACCGGGAACTTTGATCGATGTCCCGTATGGATCGTCATGGGGTGGTTGTCAGGCAACTACCCACCCGGAACTACCCAATACGTCGGCGAGCTCGATCCAACTGCGGGAAAAATTCAGGATAAGTGGCGCGGCGAGCTTGGGTTACCTCTGCGGGCCGACCTGGCACACCAACTCTCAAGAGGGCAACTTGTTCAAACAATACTGCCAATAATGCTACATAACTGACGGAGCCCGCACTCTCGGCACCGTACGGCACCAAGCCGATAACCGCCACGCTGCCGAAAACAAGCGCAACAAGAAACAGCATCCCGATCCGGTGGGTCATAGGTAATCGTTCCTTCGAGTCACGGTTAGTGAGCGCTGCTCATTGTCTTGGTGGATTTACGCCTGGTGCTTACGGTAGAAGGCCAGGTGGTCATTAGCGGTACGCATCAACCCGCTGGTATTGCGGCACCCACGCTGGGCGCTCCGCATTCCGGACAAAAATGACTGCCGGCAGAAAGCTCGGTGTGACAAGCGCTGCACTGGGCTTTCGTGATGAGGTTGTGCCCGCATTGAGGACAGAATTTCGCGCCATGGGTTTCTGCTTGGCACGTGGGACACACCAATGTCGGCGCGGTGACAACATCCACCTTGGCTGCAAGGCCGACTCCGACCGCACGCGCATTCTCCGTGGCGGCTTGCACCACGCCGGCATGGCGGGCTGCCTGCACCTCCGCCGCGAGATCGGGCGCACAACTCTGGCACAAGCCGCTGCCATCGCTCCAACACCGATCGCAGGCGTAATGATGGCAATGCGCACAGCGATGGAAATGTTGTTGCGCGGCGTTGATCGCGTGCTTGAACGCGCCATCCCTGGCGGTACCCCAGCCGGCCCGCGCCAGACCGTCGGCCGCGTTATCGATCTGGTTGCCGAAGCTGCCCAGCAGATTACCCAACAAACCGCCCGCCTCGCGGACCCACCCCGAAGCCTGGCCGCTACGATACGGATCAAAGGGGGAGCGCCAGGTATCGCTGCAGCACTGACAATAGAACTCGAATTGGAATCCCGCGCCGGTCCCCTGTTGTATGCACAAATCGCGGTAATTGTTCGAAAAATGCAACTCGCTGTCGTCGCTCATGGCGCGGCTCGTTTTCCTGTTGTTCGATCTTTTGACACGGCGAGCTGGCACTGCGCCCGCATCGGCACCATCACTTGCCATTTTCCGATGGCAAACGAGCATGGATCCGGCAACGCGCACCACGATGGGATGTCTTTGCTGTGCGACACGTTGGCCGCAGTGGAGAGCCGTCTGGCAAATGCAAGTGTTCCGATAGCGGTCACGCTTGTTTAGATTGCCAGAGGCTTACGAATTCCTCAACAATGACGCGATTCTGGCCAGTCGTCGGGACTAACCGCCCTACTTCACTGAGCGGCGCTTCATGCCATTTGCGGTTTCAGTGCAGGCACATCTGGCGCGGGCGTGCGCCGCAATCCGTTTCATTAGACTGGCGGCGCTCCCGCGGGACGTTCGGGCCACGAGCGACAAAAGTAACTCCTCCTGTGCCCGTCTCACCGGACTAGCCTTCCCGTTTCCTAAAGGCAGCTTCCCCGGCGTCGGATACGGCCACCCACTTCGCGTCCGGCGCGGCGTTGGAAACGTAACTGTCGTGCCAGTTCCACCATTTGTACGGTCGGCTCTGGGGATAGCCTTCCGGCGAGTCCTCCCATATCTCCTGGCGCCCGAGCGCCGTCATGTCGAGATAGCTCCAAGTGGTTCCCATCGCCTCGTCACCACGCAGGTTGATGAAATAGGTACGAAACACGCGTTCGCCGTCGCGGATGAACGCGTTGTGACCGTGCCATTCATCCACCCCGAAGTCGGCATCGAAGCTGTCGGTGATGGTGTACCAAGGATGTTCCCAGCCCATCTGCGCCTTCAGGCGTGCGATGTCGGCCTGCGGTGCACGCGAGGCATACGCGAGGGTCGTGTCGCGCGCGTTCAGGTGGGCGAGGTGGCCGACCTGGTCGGCGCCTAGGGAGCAGCCAATGCAGGCATGCTCTGGCCACCCGTGCACGCCGGGTTCAAAAAATGCCCGGTAGACAATCAGCTGACGGCGGCCCTCGAACAGGTCGAGCAGGCTCGCTTTGCCCTTAGGCCCGTCGAACGTATATGTCTTTTCAACGGCAACCCACGGCATCCGCCGTCGCTCGGCGGCCAGCGCGTCGCGGGCGCGTGTCAGGGCTTTCTCCTTGACGAGAAGCTGCGCGCGCGCAGCCTCCCACTCTTGTGGCGACACAATCGGTGGCGTCTTCATGGCGTGCTGTCCTTCTTTCCGGTCCTTCTCAGGTGATGTAGTCGTGGTCATCGCAATCTCCGAATTAGATAAATCTGTCGTGTCTTGGGACTGGAACGCGATACCGTTCCCTGCCGATCGCTCGCTGTTGATCGTGAGATAGTGTTGCCGCCAGATGTCGAAGGGTGGGAGTGACAAGTGTGACGCGATTCGGCGTCGGGCCGGGCGGGAAGGTGAAATTCGTCCGCCGGTGCAGAGCCGGGATTGCGCAAGGCGCGCGACGTTGCGGTGCACACTGGTAGTCTTATGGTGTGGGGGTTCTTGGTAAAAACTGGTCCACCGGCAACGTTCTGACGCTCATCGGCGTCATCACCGGCATTTTGGTCATCCCCGCAGTGGCATTTCTGGTGCCCGGGGAATTCCCAACGACTAATCACGAGTTCTCGAGAGCCGCCGCCGAGGATCTGGACCCGCGCGAGAGCACCTGCCTGGACGATTCGACGCAGGTCGTACCTGCGGGACTGGCAGTCTGTGCGACGTTGCATGGTTCATGGCGTGGTGGGATCGGTCCTCAAGGGTTAGACAAGCATGAGGCGATGACCATCTGGACCAGGCAGGCTCATCCCCCCTTCCTGGTGTTGACTTCACCACGTCCTTACCAACATTCAGAGCGGCTTCAAGAGAGCATTGATTTTGTTGTTTGCGTACAGCCGCCGCGCGGTGCGGAACGACAGCAGAACGCCGCGGCCAGGATGAGCATTGATGTTGTCCTTGATTCCGCTGTGAATTGCCCGAACTGATCACCGTCCCCCGGGCTGCAAAACGTGCGGCTCGCCCGAGTTTGTGTACATGAAATCGTACGGATCGAATCGCTTGGCTGCCCGGAGGCAGTAACATCTGAGCGCCGCGGCACGACCTCGCAGAGCGATCGGTGGAATGGATATAACAGGGCCCAACAGATCTGCCGCCCGCAGTGAACGCTTCACGCTCTCCGAGAACAATACTTCTCCCGCGCGAGCTCTACGACGAATGCCGCTGGCCACCTCCACCGCGTCGCCAGCTATCGTCAGACTCTCAAACTGACTCGGATCGCCGGCCGACCAACTCACGTTTCCCTCATCGACAGCAATACTCAGGGTACTGATGGCGCCAGCTTGTCTATACCATCGGCGCGAGAGCTCGCCGAATTTGACGAGCAATTGTTGCGCGGCGTTGAGGGCGCGGATAGACCCCCCGCAACCATCTTGGTGCCAATCAAAATACAGCAGCAACTGATCGTGACGGGCAAAGACGCACCCCTCATGCTCAACTGCGATTGCGTTAAGGAGCGCAGTGTATTCGTTGAGGAAACGCGTGAGCTCGCGGCGCGAGGTGCATCCCCATAGAGGCGCGTATCCGCGAACGTGCTGGCCCAGAATAGCTGCCCGGGAGTCTTGCTCGTCTGCGCGCATCGGCAGCGGCGCAAGACGAGCTTGGCGCTGGCTGAGCGGTAAGCCCGCAGCGCCATTGTCATCGGATTCCGGCGCGAGCAAGTAGCGTTTGCGCCGTTGCAAGCTGAGGCCGGCCAGCGCCTCCATTCGCGTAAGGACGACCTCTGGAGGGATCTCAGGCGTGAGGAAATCGTCAGCTCCGGCCTCCAAAGCCTCCCGGCAGGCGCGGGCACTACAACTGATGACCAGTATTGACAGCAGTTTCGTCGCGGGATGGGCTTTTAATGCTCGGCAAAGCTCGGCGGCACTGAAGTCCGGAGAGTCCGCATCGACAAAAACAAGATCCAGTGTCCAATCCTGTAGATATTCCCCTACGGCGTCCGGACTCGCGAACGCCTGGATCTGAAAAGTGGACCCGGCGCGAGCCAGCCGGCTCAGCATCGGCAGCACCGCCAAGCACCGTCCGGCAGCCAGGATACGCAGGTCTAGCCTTCTCATATCGCCGCAAAGCACGAAGTTCTGCCGTAGGGCGAAGCAAATTTCGGTACCTGAACCGTGCCAGCCACAGGAACACCGCTTGCGCAGAGCGCGGCGGGCTGACGGCCGCGATTCGAACGCGAGGTGTCGAAGGGATATGGGGTAAACTAGGGGCCGGCGCGGCCCAGAGCCGCGTAGCCACCGGTCTCCTTTTTGAAAACACCCACTGCCCTACAGCCCCTATTAGACGACGGCGTCATTGACGAAGTAATCCGACCCCTCAAGAGCGGCAAAGAAGCGACGGTCTACCTGGTGCGCACCGGCGGACAGACTCGCTGCGCGAAGGTCTATAGAGACATGCGGCAGCGAAGCTTTCAGCGGCGGGCGCAATACCAGGAAGGCCGCAAAATACGTGGCAGCCGCCAAGCGCGCGCAATGAACAAGAGCACGCGCTTCGGGCGCAGCGAACAGGAAGCTGCGTGGAAGAACGCGGAGGTCGATGCGTTGTATCGGCTTCAGGCCGCCGGCGTCCGTGTACCGAAACCCTATGGCTATTTCAACGACGTGCTCGTCATGGAATTGGTCACGGATTCCGCAGGGGCCCCTGCCCCGCGGCTCGGGGAAATCGACCTGTCTGCCGAGCAGGCGCGTGAGTACCACAGCTTTATCATGCGGCAGATCGTGCGCATGCTGAACATCGGACTCATCCATGGCGATCTCTCGGAGTTCAATGTGCTGGTCGCACCTGACGGCCCGGTGATCATCGATCTGCCTCAAGTTGTAAACGCGGCCGGCAACAACGGTGCGCTCGCCATGCTCGAGCGCGATGTGAACAACATTAGGGGAACGCTCGGTCGCTTCGCGCCGGAGCTGCTCGCCACCGAATTCGCACGCGAGATGTGGAGTCTTTTCGAGCAAGGCGATCTAACAGCGGACAAAGTGCTCACAGGAAAGTTTGCGCGCGACGAGAAGGCGGCCGATCCCGACAGTGTGTTGTCGGCCGTAGATGATGCAAGGGAAGACGCGATGCAGCGCGAGTTGGGACGGGAAGGCTAGGATGAGCTGCGCGACAGCCTGCAAGCACGCTCAGGGCAGGGCCACGTGGTGTTCTCCTCGCGGTGAAACCGGCACGGACGTATCGATCTCGTAGTAATCGCCTGCCTCACTGACGAAGATATGGGCCACAATCTTCAGTCCTTGCGGTTCATCGAGCGAGCCCGCGGCGATGGAGACCCGTTCGCCGCCCTCCTCCTCAAAAAACAGGCTCGAACCACATTCAACACAGAAGCCGCGGCGAAACCCAGGGACTGCGACATACCACTTGAGCGTCTGCGCGTTCACGAGCGTGAACGCGGCGCGCCGGCAGGCCGTCGCAGCCACAAAGTGGCCGCTCGTTCGCCGGCATTGGACACAATGGCACGCGATCACGTTGCGAAGGGGCCCTCGCACTTCGTATTTAACACCGCCGCAGGCGCATCCGCCGCTGACAACCTGGCTCATAGCTGCACCGCCTCCTCATCCGCCGAATAGAGGTATTCTGGTCCAGCAGTGGGCGCGCCGACAATCGTTCACGCCCTGATAATCATTAATGATTCAACCACCACGCGGCACCGAATAGCGCCACCATCGTCAAAGACGCAATCAGCTTCACAATCGCGCCGAAGATCATCCCGATCGAAGCGCTCACCCCCACATGCGTTGAACGCAGAACACCGCTGCCAGCCGCAAGCTCACCGAGCACAGCGCCGAAAAAGGGGCCGAGCAATAGCCCCGGAAGTCCGAAGAACAGACCGATTATAGTCCCGAGCAGAGCGCCCCAGACTGCATGTCGGCTCGCCCCCACTCGCTTTGTTCCCAGTGCGCCGGCCACGAGATCAACTGTCAGCCCGACTGCACCTACGACGGCGATGCCAACCAACCACCACAGGCCAACGTGGCGGTATTCATCCACGCCGGCTATGAGCCAGATACCTGCAAAGATCAGCGGAATTCCGGGCAGTGCGGGCACGACCGCACCGACCAGACCGATGACAATCAGCAGCGCAGCCAGGCCATACAAAAAGATATTCAATTTGCGAAGTAGCTCGAGCGATCACTCCGGGTGTCGGAAGTTGACCGAGTAGCGAAAGCAGCCCTTCTGCGGCTTTCCATCCAGGCCGGGAGGCGTGTAGCGTCCCGAATTCATCCGGGCAAGCTTTACAGCCCCTGAGTCCACCCTCGCGTCGCCGGAAGATTCCGCGATCACAGGCTCCTGGGTCAGCTTTCCCTTCTCATCGACGCACACACATAACACTGAGCGACCGCTCGCCGGCGTGTTGCGAGCCTGGGATGCAGCGGACGGCGGCGCTTCACAACGGTCAGAAACGGAGTCAGCAATGACTTTGCCATCCGGTACCGACGGATCCGAACCGGCGGGACGCGGGGGCGGGCTGTCGGGTTGTTGAGGTGCGAGCTTCGAAGGATTCGCGATTTCCCGAAGTGCGGCCGCGTAGTTCGCGATCGCGGTGTTGCGCGCCGCGGTTTGCTTTTCGATCAGATACTTTTGGAACTGCGGCAATGCCGTCTGCGAGGCACGTACATCCTTTTGCCCGGCGGGCGAGCGGTAGTAGGCGAGGATGGCATCCAGCTCCTGGTCAGTCAGCCCGTCCGAATAGAATCGCCCCCACGCCAGCACCGCATCGTCCTGATCAAAGCTGTTCTGGATTTCGCGCGAGAATTGCTGCGCGGCGGCCTCGATCGCGGTTCGCTTCTGGGGCGCAATAGTCGGGAACTGCGCGAAGATCTTGTCCGTCATGGAGCGGATCACCTGAGCAGCTTGCTCCTGCCCGGCCGCCTTGGACTGCTCCATCATGCCGGCCAATCCCTGCAACTGGATCAGCTCAGCGATTTTCGCCTTCCTGGAGTCCTCCTGACCCGGCGCGGCGAACAGGGGCCCGGCGCAGAGGACGCAGACGCTGAGGGCCATGGCAACTACAGCGCGCCGCGGCCGCAGATATGGTCGAAAACTCACTTCGAACCTCTCAGGACTCGCTCAGGGATCAACAGCTCGAATGGCCTCATACGCGCTGGTCAGCCAGCTTCTGACCCGCTGCCGTTCCAGAATTCCAAGGGGCTTGGCGCCAGCATCGCCCTTCTGGGTTGCCGCCCAGAAGCTGCTACTGCCGCCGTCGATCTTCGTCATTGCCGCTTCCTGCAGACGTTTGATGACAATGACCTGCGCTCCCAGCGCCTGCGCCCGCTCGAGCTGACCCGACGCTTTGAGGATATCGAACTGCTCGCCACGCAGCTGGTTCTGCACGATCACATACTTCAGCCGCCGCTCATACCGATCCAACAGCAGCTTCAGCAGGTCGACGCAATCCTTGCCGGAGTCCATGACATGCCAATAGCGGATCTGCAGTCCGATGTCCGGTGCGACTTCGAGAAGTTGCGACTCCTCCATCCACTTCGTGAGTGGCTCCTGGGTCTGCGCTGCGAGATCGACCAGCACCCGCCGCTCGGGCTGCTCGGCGGCGGCTTCGACGATGGCGTCGAGGCTCTCGTAGCTATCGATCACGACCGGGGACGCATAACCCGCATAAAAACGCAGCAGCGCGCCGTGCGACCGGTCAGAGTCGAAGCCCAGGAAAGGGATCGAGTGATCGATGAAGTACTGCGCAAGCAGACGTGCAACGACCGATTTGCCCACGCCGCCCTTTTCGCCGCCGATCAGATGAATGTTCGTCATCCAGCGAGACTACACCATAGCCGTGCCATGCGTTGGTGCAGCGTCGCTATAGCCGCCCTCTTCAGCGCTTCCGGGCGACCAATGCGAAGTAGGCATCCTGGGGATCCCTGCATTGGAGAATCCACTGCCCACCCGGCACTTCATGTGGACCCATCACAACCGTACCGCCTCCGGCCCTGACGCGGTCCGCTGCTGCATCAATTGCCGGAACATTGAAGTAGTAGCCCCAGAACGGCCGCGGGATGGTGGGTGGCTTGGTCATGATGCCGCCAACAGCCGCGCCGCCGCCGGTCGAGAAGAGTTGGTATGTGCCCATCTCACCCATGTCGAAGCTGTCCGCTTTCGTCCAGCCAAACATGGCTTCATAGAACGCGAACGCGGCCTGCCCGTCGGTGGCGTACAACTCGTGCCAGCCGATCGTTCCGGCTGTGTCTGCCGGAAACTGAGGCATGGTGTCCTTGGCCAGGCCCCGGGCCACATAGAAGGCCGTGCCCTGGTTATCGCTGACCACGGCGAAACGGATAATGTCAGGCACGGTTTCCGGTCCACGATGAAGGCTCCCGCCCAGCTTTTTCAGCTTCGCAACCGCGGCGTCAACGTCATCAACCAGTACATAACCGAGCCAGCCGGGCTTACCACCCTGGCGGGCAACGTCTTCGGGAATTGGCATCAACCCGGCCACGCCCTGGCCATTGACGTTAAAAACGGTGTACTCCTTGCCAGCCGCATTCTGCAGCTGAGTGCCCCATCCCACCACATCGGAGTAGAACCGGGCTGCCGCCTTCGTGTCGGTGGTCATGATGTCGTACCAGAAGAACTGACCCTGCTTCATCGCAATCTCCTTAAGGCTTCTGACTCAGACTGAAAGACGCACGGCCGGGCGCGATTTCGACACCACCAGATGATTTTCGTGCGTAAGCGGTGCCGTAAAATCAATCCAAATCGGGCATCGAACGATCGAACCTTTGAGTTAGACCGGCCACGCCCCGCTGTTACCATTCATCAGGCGCAGCGCTCCCGCTTGCGGCGCGTTTTTGAACAGTCTGCCCAGGCCCTCAGGACACACGATGAGCACCATGACGCCTCCCGAAGTGGCGAAATTGATTGGCGGCGGCCTGCTTTCTTTTCCCGTCACTCACTTCCGGCCGGACCTCACGTTCGACGAGTCCGGATACCGGGAGCATTGCGACTGGCTCTTGCAGCACGGCGTCTCGGGCCTGTTCGCGGCCGGCGGCACTGGAGAGTTCTTTGCATTGACGCCGGGTGAGACCGAGGTCGTGTCCCGCGCCGCTGTCGCCGCGACTCGGGGCCGGGTGCCTGTCATTGCCGGTTGCGGTTACGGGACCGCCATAGCTGTAGAGATGGCACGGTCAGCCGAACGCGCGGGTGCTGACGGAATACTGTTGCTGCCACCCTATCTGATGACACCGGCTCAGGCGGGCCTCGCAGCGCACGTGAAGGCCGTTTGCGATGCCACTTCGCTTGCAGTCATCGTGTACAACCGTGACAACTCGATACTCGATGAGCACACGCTCGCTCAGCTGTGCAGCGTCTGCCCCAACCTGGTGGGCTACAAGGACGGCGTCGGCGATATCGAGCTCATGATGCGCGTATACGCTCGCATGGGCGATCGGCTGACCTACATAGGCGGCCTGCCTACGGCCGAGACGTTTGCCATGCCATATCTGGAAATGGGCGTAACGACCTATTCGTCGGCAATATTCAATTTCCTGCCGGAGTGGGCCCTGCGGTTCTATAACGCCGTGCGCGCGCGTGATCGCGTCACGGTCCTGCGGGAACTCAATGAATTCGTGCTGCCCTACATCGCCCTCAGAAACCGCGGCAAGGGATATGCCGTGTCCATCGTCAAAGCCGGCATGACCGTGGTGGGCCGCCACGCGGGGCCGGTACGGCCGCCCCTCACAGATCTGACCGAGGAGGAACGCAGCGAGTTGAAGTCTCTGGTGCAGAGGGTGCGAGTCGCGCCGAGGTGAGCTCCCCGCAAACCACAAGCCGCGTTCGGTTCTGGATCATCGCGGTCATATTCGTTCTCACCACCATCAACTATGCGAGCCGGGCGACGCTCTCGATCGCCGGCGCGCCCCTCGCACATGAGCTGCACATTTCCGCGGTGCGGATGGGCTATCTGTTTTCCGCCTTCGGCTGGGCGTATGTCATCGGCCAGATTCCCGGCGGTGCCCTGCTCGACCGGTTCGGATCGAGGCGGGTCTATCTGTGGTCGATCATTCTGTGGTCCGTGTTCACCGCCGCGCAGGCGCTGACCGGAATGATCAGCCTGCCCGTGGTCACGGGCTTGTTCGTGGCGCGGTTTCTACTCGGATTCGCCGAGGCGCCCTCATTTCCGGGTAATGCCCGGATCGTGGCAAATTGGTTTCCCAACTCCGAGCGCGGCACTGCGAGCGCCATATTCAACTCCGCCCAGTACTTCTCCATCGTCGTGTTTGGCCCGCTGATGGGATGGCTGACCCAGGGCTTCGGCTGGCGTTATGTGTTCCTGGCGATGGGCGGCCTGGGACTGGCCGCGGCGGCGGCCTTTGCGGCCGTAGTGGATACCCCGACCCGCCACAAGCACATCAGCAAGGCCGAATTCGACTACATCGAGAGCGGTGGGGCCCTGGTGCACCTGGACCGGCCACGGGCTTCGGCACCCAAGGCGAGGGTGCGTGGGGAAACACTGCGTCAGCTGCTGACCAACCGGATGCTGCTCGGGATCTATCTCGGCCAATACTGCATCACCGCCCTGACCTACTTCTATACGACGTGGTTTCCCATTTACCTCGTGCAGGCGCGTGGCTTGTCGATCATGCAGGCGGGATTCGCCTCCGCTGGACCGGCGCTGTGCGGCTGGGCCGGTGGAATTCTGGGCGGAGTCATCTCCGACCTGCTCCTCAAACGCGGCACCTCGCTCACACGCGCCCGCAAGTTGCCGATCGTCATCGGCCTGGTAATCTCGGGCGCAATCCTGCTGTGCAACTTCACCGACTCGCAAGCGCTCGTCTTGACATTCATGTCGATCGCCTTCTTCGGCAAGGGAGTTGCCTCCCTGGGTTGGGCCGTGCTCTCAGACGTGGCACCACGGGAGGTGACGGGACTGTCCGGCAGCATCTTCAATACCTTCGGCAATGTTTCGGGAATCGTGACACCCGTCATCATCGGATATATCGTTGCTGCTTCGGGCTCGTTCGACCTCGCGCTGCTGTTCGTGTTCGCCCATTCCGTCATAGCTCTGCTCAGCTTCGTGGCGGTCGTTGGCCCCATCAAACGGCTGGTGCTGCAGCCGGCGGGCGCGGCAGGTTCCGCGGCGGCAGCGGGTTGAGGCGCAACTGACTTATGTTGGACACACCTGACCTCACTCGCAACGCTCCTCGCGTGGTGGACATGCAAGTGATCCCCGTGGCGGGCCAGGACAGTATGCTGCTGAACCTGAGCGGCGCTCACGGCCCCTTGTTCACGCGCAATATCGTTATCCTGACCGACAGCGCCGGTCATGTCGGCGTCGGCGAGGCACCAGGAGGCGAGAGAATTCTGCAAACACTGCAGGACTCGCGCAGCCTGGTCATGGGCCACGGGCTCGGAAGCTGGAACAGCATTCTCACCGAGGTGGATCGCCGCTTCGGCGCTCTCGATGCCGGTGGGCGTGGTCTGCAGACCTTTGATTTACGCACGACGGTGCATTGCCAGGCCGCCCTCGAATGCGCGCTGCTGGATCTGTTGGGCCAACACCTGGATGTGTCGATGTGTGCGCTGTTGGGTGAAGGCCAGCAGCGCGCCTCCGTGCAGGTGCTGGGGTATCTGTTCTTCATCGGCGACCGCAAGAAGACACCGTTGCCCTACCGGGTAGACACGCACGCCGCGGATGACTGGCTGCGCCTGCGAAATGAGCCGGCTCTTGATTGCGCATCCGTCGTGCGCCTGGCGGAGGCAGCCCATGAACGTTACGGTTTCAAAGACTTCAAGTTGAAGGGAGGCGTCCTCGCGGGGGAGCAGGAGCTGCTGGCGGTAACCGAGTTGGCGCGGCGTTTCCCTGAAGCCCGGATCACACTGGACCCCAACGGTGCGTGGTCACTCGAGGAAGCGGTCCGCCTGTGCAAAGGGGCACGTGGCATTCTGGCGTACGCCGAGGATCCGTGCGGGGCGGAACGAGGCTATTCCGGCCGGGAGATCATGGCTGAGTTCCGCAGGGCCACGGGCCTTCCCACCGCCACTAACATGATCGCAACGGACTGGCGTCAGTTGGTGCATGCGATCCAACTCGCAGCGATCGACATCCCGCTCGCGGACCCGCATTTCTGGACGCTGCGTGGCTCAGTGCGGGTGGCGCAGCTGTGTGCCGATTGGGGTCTTCGCTGGGGATCGCACTCCAACAATCATTTCGACATCTCGCTGGCCATGTTCACGCAGGTAGCCGCGGCCGCGCCGGGCAATATCACCGCGATCGATACGCATTGGATCTGGCAGGACGGTCAGCAGCTGACCGAGGACCCCCTGCGGATAGTGAACGGCGCGATCGAGGTTCCGGCACGGCCAGGCCTCGGGGTGGCGCCCGACATGCGCCGCATCGAGGAAGCTCACCGGCTCTATCAAACACTGGAGCGCGGCAGCCGCGACGATTCAATCGCCATGCAATTCCTGATCGACGGCTGGAGATTCGATCATCGGCGGCCCTGCCTGCTGCGCTGAGCCAGACCAAGATCCGCATCACCTCGATAGCGCCTTCGTCGTGGGTGCGCGGATCAGCTCGAGAAACTGACTCATGACCGCATTGTCGCTGTCCCTGCGCCACACCAGGTACAACTCCACGGGACGCTCGGGTGTGGTTTTGATCACCCGGAACGTGACTCCGTCAAAGTGCAGGCTCTGGGCCGCCGCAGGCACCATCGCCGCGCCCAGCCCGGCGCTCACCAGCGCGAGGATGGAGTGGATCTGCGTTATGTACTGAACGTTGGCGGGGTTGACCTGCTCGCGGTTCAGCAACCCCGTCACGAGATCATGGAAGTAGCGTGCCCCATCAGTTGAATACATGATGAAGGGCTTCTTGTCGAAATCCTGCAGCCGCAGCGTACGCTGCCTGGCGCGCGGGTCATCCGAGCTGATGGCAGCAACCAGTGGCTCCTGCAGGATGCACAGGCTCTCGAGCTCACGTTGATCGATCGGCGGGCGGAACAGGCCGAGATCGATACGGCCGGTCAACAGTCCCTCCACCTGTTCACCGCTCACCATCTCCTTCAACGCGAGGTCCACGTTGGGCATCTGCGCGCGCGTCAGGCGGATCAACTTCGGCAGGAAGTTGTATCCCGCGGCCGCCGTAAACCCGATACTGAGGCTGCCGGACTTACCCGCCGCAATCCGCCAGGCCCGCAGGGCGGCGCCTTCGCTCAGCTTGAGAATGCGCCGCGCCTCCACGAGAAAGGCGCGCCCGGCCGGTGTCACCCGTACCGAGCGGCTCGTGCGCTCGAGCAGGGCTGCGCCCACCGCCCGTTCGAGCAACTGGATCTGCCGGCTGAGTGGCGGTTGTGTCATGTTCAGCCGGGCGGCCGCCCTGCCAAAGTGCAGCTCGTCGGCGGCTGCGACGAAGCAGCGAAGCTGGCTCAGTTCGAACATAGTTGCACCTGGTCCCTGACCGCGGCCATTCAACCGCATCCACCGTCAAAACGCGATGGTTTTTCCCCGGTTGATGCCTGCGGGGCGTCACAGTTGAAGCGACGTATCGGCTCGTCGCGAGGCGGCGGCGCGCGGCCGGGCATAGAGCCGTTGCCAGTTATTCCAGTAGCCGTGCAAGCGCCTCACAAACGCACGAGGCTTCTCTTCGTAGAGTTGGCGGCCGCGCCTGAGTGCTGAATCCCGTAACTCGAGGCGGCGCTGCTCGAGCAGTGCAAGCAGGATGCTCGCGTCATTTGAAGGCGTGTCCGGGTATGCCTGTACTTTCCCCCGCAGCACTGTGAGATCGTGCTCATCGCCCAGCAGATCGGCAAGCGTGTGCGCCTGGCCAGCCAACTCGTGCAGCACCTCGGGCCACACAGGAGCGAGAAATTCGAGCTGATGCCGGAGGTATTTAACCTGCTTGCGCCACTCGTGAAAGCACTCCGGCGTGCCTGCGGTTGCCGCCGCGGACAAGGCACCACGCCCCTGGCGGTAAACCCTTTCCAACCCGCAGCCGATCACCGACCAGTCATGTTGGCCCACGTTCCAATGCCTGGCGCGCGAATGTATCTTACGCAGCGCCGCTATTTGCGACTTCAGCGGTGCCGCGCGTCCCAGAACTTCCCGGCGCAAGGTCCGTCGCTCGCGATTCAACGCACGGTGTAACCCGTCCAGGGCGAGGCCGCGGCATTTCTGGTCAAAACGGTCAGTCAGTTTCCGCAAGGTATCGAGCAGTACCTTGCTGTCGCGTATCTGGGAAAGTGGCCGTGTAACATCGCGTAGCGCAGCGTTCTCGCCGGCGTAAACGCCCTTTGCGAGCGCATCACGCAACAACCGAAGCGCTGCCCGAGCTTTCTTGATTCGCTTGCGTGCGTCGTGAACTTTGTCGTCCGTCACGCTTCCGGCCGTGAGGCTGGCCAGCGCCTTCTTCAACTGCTTGCGAAGAATTTTTCGGATGCCTTTCGCCCCCGGGTCGGACTGCTCGAGTTCCGCGGCCATGGCTCAGCTGCTCTGATGTTTTTGGAAGTCGCGAATGGCCGCATCGAGCAACCGGTATGCCTGCTGCTGCCCGAGCCTTTGACCGGGCCTGAACTCACGTCCCTGGGCCCGGTTGTAAGACAGGAAGAACTGCTCGACCTCCTTAATACGGTTCTGATCCAGTTGGCGCAGGTCCCGGATGGCAGGGTGGTTGACCGGCGTCTGCGGTATGGCAATCAGCCGATCATTGCGAATCGACTTGCCCTTCTCTTTCTGAGTCGCACGCAACACGCCCAGTAGCCGTACGGTCAGCAGGCAGCCGACGAATGTGGGTGCTTCGGTCAGGATCAGTACGTCTAAGGCATCGCCATCGGCCGCGCGAGTGCGCGGCACGGAACCGAAGTCGTACGGGAAGCTCATCCCGGTGGGCAGTATGCGACTCAAGCGAAACAGCCCGAGCTGCTCGTCGTATTTGTACTTGTTACGGCTACCCCGGGGGGTATCCACCACGACTGCGATCTGTCGCCCGCCGGGGCTGCGCGGATCAATGTCATGCAGAGTAAAGGCAGGCATGCAGTTTCTGTGAGCCTCCTGGGAGCAATGCTCAATGGGGCGCAAGTTCCGCGCCCGTTCCATGGGAAATGGAACCTTCGAGAGCACGCTCCGTTGTGACGGATTCGCCCGAGGTACACGGCGGGCGCTCACGCGGCGGTCTCCATGATCATTTCCGTCCTGCGCTCCGTTGTCATCGTGGCCGTGCCTGCGTCCCTGTGCGGATGCGCAGAGACCGTGCTGTCGCCCATCGGGCCCATCGGTGCCGCGGAGCGGACTATCCTGGTGGACTCCCTGGCCATCATGCTCGCGATCGTTGTACCGACTATCGTGGCTACGCTCGTCTTCGCCTGGTGGTTCCGCTCAAGTAACCGCCGCGCTCGCTACTTGCCCACGTGGGTTTACTCGGGAGAACTCGAGCTGCTGGTGTGGTCGGTTCCTGCCCTGGTGGTCCTGTTCCTTGGGGGTATAGCTTGGATCGGCTCACATGAGCTGGACCCGGCAACACCGCTGAAGGCACGACCGCTGCAGATTGAGGTCGTCTCGCTCGACTGGAAATGGCTCTTCATCTACCCAGGCCAGCAGGTCGCCAGCATCAACCGAATGGTCGTACCCGCCGGCGTACCCCTGCACCTGCGCGTGACGTCTGCCTCGGTCATGAACGTCTTTTTCGTACCGGGGCTGGGCAGCCAGATTTACTCCATGAGTGGCATGGCCACGCAGCTGCACCTGCAAGCCGACACCGCCGGCACGTATCACGGCCTGTCAGCCAACTTCAGCGGCGACGGCTTCCCAGACATGAGGTTCACCTTCGAAGCGCTGCCCGCCCGCCAGTTCGAGGAATGGATCGCGACATCGCGGCGCACAGGTGGTGTGCTGGACGATGCGGCCTATCGCGGCTTGCTGCAGCAAAGCGTGAGCCCCCTGCCGTACACCTACCAGTCGGTCGAACCGGGGTTGTTTGACCGGATCGTCAGGTTACAGCTGCCTCCAGGTGAAGGGCCTCGGACAGGGCGCCCGCGCCCGAACACCAAGCCAATCGCGATACATTGACATGTTTGGAAAGCTGACCTGGCAGGCCATCCCGTTCGACGAGCCGATTGCACTGGTTGCGGCAGCGCTCGTCGGTCTCGTCATGTGCGGCGTCCTCATCTGGGTCATCATCAAGGGATACGTCCCCTATCTGTGGCGCGAGTGGATCACGAGTGTCGATCACAAGCGCATCGGCATCATGTATTGCCTCCTCGCGATGATCATGCTGCTGCGAGGATTCATCGATGCGCTGCTGATGCGGTCGCAGCAGGCGCTGGCCCTGCACGCTGCCGGCTATCTGCCACCCCAACACTATGACCAGATCTTTACGGCCCACGGCACCATCATGATCTTTTTCGCGGCCATGCCGTTCGTCATCGGGCTGATGAACTTCGCGGTGCCGTTGCAGCTCGGCGTGCGGGATGTTGCGTTTCCAACCTTGAACTCGGTGAGCTTCTGGCTCACGGCCGCGGGCTCGTTCCTGGTCACCCTGTCACTGGTGGTCGGTGAGTTTGCGCGCACCGGCTGGCTGGCTTATCCGCCGCTCTCGGAGCTGACCTATTCACCCGGCGTGGGCGTTGATTATTACCTCTGGGCGCTCGAGATCTCGGGTATCGGCACGCTGATGGCCGGTATCAACATGGCCACGACCATCCTCAAGATGCGGGCGCCCGGCCTGAGCTACACGCGCATGCCCGTGTTCTGCTGGACTTCCCTCGCCTCCAATCTCCTCATCATCGCGGCATTCCCGATTCTCACGGCCGTGCTGTCCATGCTGCTGCTCGACCGCTACTGCGGCTTCCATTTCTTCACGAACGAGGCCGGCGGCAACCCCATGATGTTCGTCAACCTCATCTGGGCCTGGGGTCATCCCGAAGTATATATCCTGATCCTGCCAGCCTTTGGCATCTTCTCCGAAGTGATTTCGACGTTCAGCGGCAAGCCCCTGTTCGGGTACCGCTCGATGGTCGCCGCTACCATGGTGATCTGCATTCTCTCGTTCATGGTCTGGCTGCACCACTTTTTCACGATGGGCGCCGGAGGAGATGTCAATGGCGTGTTCGGCATCATGAGCATGGTCATAGCCGTGCCGACCGGTGTGAAGGTATTCAACTGGCTGTTCACCATGTACGGTGGCCGTATCCGGTTCACCTCGGCCATGTTGTGGGCGTTGGGTTTCATGGTTACGTTCGTGATCGGCGGGATGACGGGTGTATTGCTGGCGGTACCTCCTGCCGATTTCGTCCTGCACAACAGCCTGTTCCTGGTTGCGCATTTCCACAATGTGATCATTGGCGGTGTCCTGTTTGGCGCGTTCGCCGGCTCCACCTACTGGTTCCCCAAAGCGTTTGGTTTCAAGCTGGACGAACCGCTTGGCAAGGCCGCCTTCTGGTGTTGGCTGGTCGGATTCTACCTGGCGTTCATGCCGCTATACGTGTTGGGTCTGATGGGAATGACCAGACGCATGCAACATTATGATCAGCCTGAGTGGCGCCCATGGCTACTGGTGGCGGCAGCTGGGGTCGTGCTCATCTTGTGCGGTATCGCCCTGCAGGTTGCGCAGCTGTTCGTTTCCATTCGCACGCGCGAGCGCCGCCGTGAACCCACTGGAGATCCCTGGGATGGCCGCACGTTGGAATGGGCTACGGCATCTCCCCCGCCCGCCTTCAACTTCGCGGTTTATCCGAACGTCACGGGGGAGGAGCCCTACTGGGGCATGAAGCAGCGTGCGCTGGAGTCCATGCAACTGGCCCAGGAACCTAAGTACGAGACCATTGAGATTCCACGCAACACGCCCACGGGGTTCGTTACCGCATTTTTTGCCGTCGTCACCGGCTTCGCAATGATCTGGCACATCTGGTGGCTGGTGATGCTCGGTCTCACCGGCGCATACGCGACATTCGTAGTCTTCGCCTGGCGCGATGTCAGCGAGACGGAAATCCCGGCCGAGGAAGTGGCAAGGATCGATCGGGCCAATCGCGCGGCACGCGCCGCAGCCTTGCAACTTATAGCAAGGCAGCAGAAACAACAGGAACAGGACGCATGAACTCCGCGGCACTGCATCCGCAGGACATTTCCGGGCGGGCTGACCACAACGATACAGGCACGGTTCCGCAGCATGATCCCACGGACGGCGCGGGGCCGGCATCCCGCCGAGTCATTGTCGGTTACGGCTTCTGGCTGTTCCTGCTGTCGGACATCATCATGTTTTCGGCTTTCTTCGCAACCTACGCGGTGCTGTCTGGGGCGACCGACGGCGGCCCCACTGCGGCCCAGCTTTTCGATTCAGGCAATGTTGCACTCGAGACCGCGTGTCTGCTGGCATCGAGTTTCGCTTGTGGGATGGCGAGCGTGGCGGTAGGCGAACGCAACCAGTTATGGACTCAGATCGCACTGCTCGCCACCGGAGTGCTGGGCGCCGTGTTCCTGGGACTGGAAATCAAGGAATTCGCAAGCCTGGTCACGCGCGGCGCGGGGCCCACGCGTAGCGCGTTCCTCACTTCTTTTTTCACGCTGGTTGGATGCCATGGGCTGCACATCACCGCCGGCCTGCTGTGGCTCGGCACCATGATGGCCCAATTCCTCGCCAAGGGATTCCGGGAGAATATCCGCCATCGCTTCCTGTGTTTCAGCCTCTTCTGGCACGCGCTCGACATTATCTGGATTGCGATCTTCAGCCTCGTTTATCTCAATGGGACCCGTTTATGAGCGTCGCCCGGGGTGTGCGCAGCTATCTGATCGGACTGGGACTGGCTGTCCTGCTGACGATCGCTTCGTTCTGGGCGGCACAGACGCACGTGATCTACGGTCCGGGCATACCGGTGGCCATAGTGGTTCTTGCCCTCGCCCAGATGGGGATCCACCTGGTTTTCTTCCTGCACATCACCACGGCACCCGACAACACCAACAACGTACTGGCGCTGGCATTCGGAATCCTGATAGCCTGCCTGGTAATCTTCGGCTCACTGTGGATCATGGCCAACCTGAATCACAACATGATGCCGGCGGCTCACATGGGCTCGCAGGCGCCGTGATCGTCCATCTGATTGACGGCACCTACGAGCTGTTCCGTCACTTTTACGGCCTGCGCCGCTTCAACAAGGGCCAGGATAAGCCGTTTGGGGCCGTGAACGGTGTGCTCGTGACCGTGCTGCAGATGATTGAAGAGGGCGCAACACACATCGGCGTTGCCACCGATCACGTCATCGAGTCGTTTCGCAATCAACTTTGGCCGGGTTACAAGACCGGCGACGGGATCGACCCGGCGCTGCGCTCGCAGTTCCATCCTCTGGAAGACGCTCTCGCGGCGATGGGCGTGGTCGTGTGGGCCATGGTCGAGACCGAGGCCGACGATGCTTTGGCCTCTGCTGCGCGGCTCGCTTCGCAGGACGCGCGTGCACAGAAGGTCTGCATCTGGACGCCGGACAAAGACCTCGCTCAATCCGTCCAGAATGACAGAGTGGTGCAGATCGATCGCAAGACCAAGGCCATTCGTGACTCCGCCGCCATTCGCGCCAGGTTCGGTGTGGATCCTGCCCTCATTCCCGACTTTCTGGCACTCGTGGGTGATACGGCTGACGGGTATCCCGGGATAGACGGGATCGGCAAGGCTGGGGCGGCACGGCTGCTCAACAAATACGGCCCCATCGAGTCCTTCCCAACCACGGTGCTGGGTGAGCGGCAGCCATTGGCGCTGCGCTTCAAGGAGCTGGCCACTCTCAAGGCTGACCTGCCACTGTTCGCCAATGTCGATGAGTTGCAGTGGCGGGGACCCACTGACCGATTCGCGGCGGTGGCCGCCAAGGTTGCGGATGGCCGGCTGCTCGAGCGCTGCCTCAAGGCGGCGGCCAAACTGGGCAGCGGACCCGGCTAGCGACGCCTCAGGATCGCCCGCGCAGGCGCGGCCTCGTGCCCCACGATTCGAAGCGGCAGCACTATCAGATCGTAGTCGCCAGGCGTCACATCCTTGAGCGACAAGCCCTCGATGACCGGGATCCCCTTGCTCAGCAACGCCAGGTGCGTCTTCGGCTGCGGCGAGCGAAATTTCTCGATCGACAGGTAGTCGATCCCCACCAACTGCACGCGCGCATCCGCCAGTAACCGGGCCGCGTCGGGGGCGAGGTAGGTAAAATCCTCGTGGAAGGTTGGATCTGTCATCCAGCCGTTACGGCTGTTGCGCGTGCGAAAGAGAATCCGCTTCGCTCCCTTCCAGTCATGTTTATTCAGCTCGGTGGCGTCGATCACGGCCGCCTCGGCCGAGCAGTCGATGACACGCGCCGGCCCTACGAACGGCTCCAGGGGAACCTTGTCTACGGGGGCGCCCCCCTTGATGAAGTGCAGCGGCGCATCGACATGCGTTCCGGTATGCGCCCCCAGGGAGTAGCTCGACAGATCCAGGCGGTCGCCCTTCGCGTAGTCCATCATGAACTCGAGTTTGATGGGTGCGTTTCCAGGGTAGACGGGCGCGGTTTGCGGATCGATGGGAGCCGAAACGTCAATCCAGGACGCCTCACCAGCTGATGCCGCGCTGGTGACGGTAGCTGTGAGCGCAATCAGGAGTGCCGGTGCCAAAACCCGGCCGAGACGATGTTTCAAGCGAAGCCTCCGTGGCACGTCAGTCTCGAGTCATCTTACTACATCCGCTGCTGCAGATCTGCCAGAATGAAACAAGCGGTTTAGCGTGAGCGCTCAGCACATGCACATCCGGAAGTTGTTGCGGCTTCTGTGCCGCGCCACGGGGCTGTTGGCCGTCCTGTTTTTCGCGCAACCAGCGCAATCGCAACCGGCTGCCCGGCCCCACGCACAGAAGTGGTGGCAGAACGCGGTGCTCTATGAGATCTATCCGCGCAGCTTTCAGGACTCGAATGGTGATGGCGTTGGAGACCTGAACGGCATCACGCAGCGGCTGGACTATCTGCAGGCGCTCGGTGTGGACGCCATCTGGATCGGGCCGATGTTCCCGTCGCCGCAGGTTGATTTCGGCTATGACATTTCCGACTATGAGAATGTCGATCCGCAATACGGCACGCTGGCCGATTTCGATCGTCTGCTTGCGCAAGCACGCAGCCGCGGCATCCGCGTCATTCTTGACATGGTGCTGAATCACACCTCCGACCAGCATCCTTGGTTCAAGGGTGCGGCGGCGTCGCGCGGCGATCCCAAACACGACTGGTATGTCTGGAATGATGGAGTGCGCGATAGCGCGGGCACGCTTCATCCGCCTAACAATTGGATCAGCCTGTTCGGCGGCTCGGTCTGGCAATGGGTGCCGTCGGTCAGCCAGTACTACTATCACGAGTTCTACCGGGCACAGCCGGATCTGAACTGGCGTAACCCTGACGTCGAGCGAGCAATGCTGGCCACGCTGCGCTTCTGGCTGGACCGTGGAGTGGTCGGCTTCCGGTTGGATGCGATCACAACTTTGTTCGAGGATGCGCAGCTGCGTAATGAGCCTGAGCTATCCGGCGTCAACGCGCAAGGCGACCCAATCGTGACGCGTATTTACACGGACAACCTCCCCGAGGTCCACGGCGTGATTCGCCGAATGCGTAAGATGGTCGACCGCTATCCAGCGGATCGTGTCCTCATCGGTGAAACGTACCTACCAAACACCGCGGAGCTCGATAAATGGTATGGCGGGGCGCGTCACGACGAGCTGCACTTGCCAATGGACATGCTGGTCGGATTCACGAACAAACTGGATGCCGCGACCTTGCGCAGTCGCCTGCTCGAGGTACAGACCCAGGTGCACGGCTCGCAACCGCTGCTGGTGTTCGACAATCATGACAATGTCCGTAGCTGGGATCGCTACGGCGACGGTGTTCACAATGCCGAGATCGCGAAAATCATTGCGACGCTGTTGCTGACTTCGCGAGCCACTGCCCTCCTCTACCAGGGAGAAGAAATTGGACAGGTCACTACAGTCCCCACGCGGGTGGAGGATGTCAGAGATCCGATTGGCGTGACAGGTTGGCCGAAGGAGAAAGGCCGTGATGGCGAGCGCACTCCCATGCAGTGGGACACATCCAATGCGCAGGCGGGATTCAGCGCGAATCCGCGGACGTGGCTACCGGTGCCGGCCGGTTATGAGACGGTCAATGTGAAATCCGAGTTGGCCGAGCCCAACTCACTCCTCAATTGGCATCGTAAGTTGATCGGCATGCGCCGCACGCGCCGTGCCCTGGCCACGGGGCGAATGGTAATGCTCGATGTGCGGAATGCGAATGTGCTGTCGTACGCGAGGCTGGCGAAGGACGGCACAGCGATCCTGGTTGCCTTGAACATGTCCGCGTTGCCGCAGACTGTTTCGCTCGATGTTAAATCCGCGGGCGTACGGGGATCCGCGCTCACGACGCTGATGATGAGTCCGGTTTCGATGGCGGCACCGGCTTCGGCCAGAACTATTAGCTTGCCACCGTATGCGGCCTGGGTAGGAGCGCAATAGCGGAGGCCTGTCGCGTGCCGCTGGCCCGGTCGCGTGCCGCTGGGCCCGGTCGCGTGCCGCTGGGCCCGGTCGCGTGCCACTGGGCCCGGTCGCGTGCCACTGGCCCGGTCGCGTGCCACTGGCCACGCGGGCGTGTGACCAGCCGCCCCCTATCAACGGCTACTTGACCCTTTGCTTGCCCAGCTTTCTCGCCAAGGTGCGCCGGTGCATTCCGAGGCGCCGGGCAGTCTCGGAGATGTTGAATCCCGTTTCCGCCAGTGTTTCGTGGATACGCTCCCATTCGAGAGTTTTGATCGAAGTGGGTCGCTCGGTGAGGCTCACATCGACGTCGCCTTCGGCACGGCCAAACGCGGCTTCGATGTCGTCGGTGTTGGACGGCTTGGCCAGGTAATGACATGCGCCGAGTTTGATCGCCTCAACAGCTGTCGCGATACTGGCGTATCCGGTTAGTACTACGATCAGCATTTCCGGATCGTGCGCATGGAGCGTCTGCACACATGCAAGGCCGGACGCTCCGCCAGCCAGTTTCAGATCGACGACCGCATACTCAGGCGTCTGTGTCTCCAGTAGCTTGACGACCTCTTCGAGATTTGAAGCCACCAGAACTCTGTAGCCGCGGCGTTCGAACGAGCGATGCAGCGTACGAGCGAACGCCGCGTCATCCTCTACGATGAGTAGTAAGCGCTCAACTTCCTCAACTTCCATCGACCGTGCTCGTGTCCAAGGTAATCGAATCGAGCGGTAGCGTCAGCGTCACCATAGCGCCGCCCTCAGGCCGATTATGGGCCGAAACGCTTCCGTGGAGTGTCCGAGCCACGTTGGACACGAGAAACAGACCGAGGCCGGCACCAGGCCGCCCTTTGCTCGACTGATACGGCTTGCCCAGCTGCGACAACATCTCGGCGGGAAATCCAGGCCCCGAGTCCGAGATCGTCAACTTGAGGGTGGCGCCCTCATGAGTCACGTCAAGTCCGACCCATTGGGGAGAGGCCTCCAAGGCATTGTCGAGCACGTTATAGATCATCTGCTTGATCGCGGAGTCCGAAACGATCGACAGATCATTGCCGAATCGGTTCTCATATGTGAAGCGCGTAACCGGACGTGTCTCGCGCCATTCCTTCACTACATCATCCAGGAACGTCCGAATGGTCGTTGCGACCGGCGAGTCACCACGCGCTTCTCCGGCCGACAGGAGGATCCCACTCACGATGGACTTGCACCGCTGCACCTGCGCCTGCATCTCGTCAATTTCCTCTATCAGCTGGGCGTCCGCCGCAATCGCAGGCATTCGCCGCCAGTCACCAAGGATGACTGACACTGTCGACAACGGCGTTCCCAGTTCGTGAGCCGCGCCCGACGCGAGCAATCCCATACGGACGATGTGCTCCTCCTCCGCCGCCCGTTCGCGCAGATCGGCCAAGCGTGCATCTCGCGCGCGCAGGTTGCGATTGATTCGAGTGATGAATATCACCAATAACGAGGCATTCAGCGCAAAACAGATCAGCGTGCCTTCGACGTACGGCCCAAACAGCATTCCGTAGTAGTCGCCCGGCAGCGCCAGGGGCTTATAAAAAAGCGTGAGGCCCGTGAAACAGGCGCTGGTGATCGCAACCATCGTCCAAACTGACCAGGCCCTGAGTAGAACCGCGCCAAGGATGACCTGCAGCAGGTATAGGAATATGAAGGGATTCGTGGCGCCGCCGCTCAGGTATAACTGCGCAGTGAGCGTTGTTAGATCAACGAGCAATGCGAAGAACAGCTCACCGTTGGTGACTTCGTGATGAGCCCGCCAGCGCAACATGCTTCCGAGGTTGAACGCAACGAGGCATATCAGCACCACGGACATTTGCCGGAGTGGCAGATGAATGCCGAACCCAAAGTTAACGACGGCTATGGTGACGATTTGACCGATGACAGCGATCCAGCGGAGCTGGATGAGCTGGCGCATGTTCTCCAGTCCCGTGGAGTCATCAAAAACAGGGACGCCGCTCTGTGCGCTACGTGCGCGTTTCATGCCGTATCCCGAGCCAAATTGCGACGGCTACCATCAGCGCAAGCGTATACCAGGTAATCGCGTAAACGAGATGGCTGTTGTGGAAGGTGATAACTGTGAGGCCGCCGATAGGGACCACCCCACAGGCCGCAGACGCTACCGCGTTGGCAGTTGAGCCGGTGCCGCACTCGGCCCCAGCCACCATGCCCGCTGCAGGCGCCGTGCTCGCCGCAGGCGCGGTGCCCGCCGCAGGCGCAGTAACAGGCGAACTGGCGCGCGCGTCGATGAAATACGGCGCCACATGAGTGAGCCCGCGGGCGGCAGCGATAGCCTGCACATCGCGGGAATACCAATGGTTCGCGGCGGGGTCGTTGTGACGCAGAAATGCCCCGCGAGGTTCGGTCATGCGAAGCAGGCCGGTAACACTTGTGGAGGTCGGACGCACTGCGGCTGGCGCAACCCGATCCCGATCGTCTGCCGGGACGAACCCGCGATTCACTAGCACGACACTGTCGTCCGCCGTACGCAATGGCGTCAACACCCAGTACCCGGCGCCAAGTTCAGTGACCGCTTGCACCAGCGTCTGCGACGCATCGAGGAACGTACCTGTTACGGTAACGTGCCGATACTCGTCCGTCGCGGCGCTTATCTGAGCCCACTGTGCCGGACCCGGTGCTCCCGCTGGCGGCGCATGTACACGCTGCTCAACCCGTGTGATCAAATCGAGCTTCCAAACACGACGCTTGACCTGCCAGGTGCCCAGCGCTACGAACGTAAGGAAGAGCAGAACCGCGAGCGTGCCCGCCACAGCCAAAAAGAGCGGAGAGTGACCGCTGCGCAAAGAACCATTGCCGCGCTTACTGTCGCCGCGTCCACTATCGCCGCGTCCACTATCGCCGCGTCCACTATCGCCGCGTCCACTATCGCCGCGCCCACTGCCGCCCCGCTCATTGCGGCCCCGCTCACTGCCGCCGCGCTTACTGCCGCCGGCGTGACCACCCGTCACCGCGTCGGGGTCAGGAGAAGTCACGGCATGTGGTGCATGTTCTGCATGGATCCCGGCATCATATTGTGATTGAGGTGATACATCACCCACAGCGAGCCACTGAGGGCAATCACGACCAGCATCACCGTGAACAGCAGCGCCAGAAGGTTCCAACCACCCTCCGACTTCGGGCTCATGTGCAGGAAGTACACCATGTGAACCACGATCTGCACTGCCGCGAATGCGAGGATGACCGCAGCAGTAATGCTCGCGCTGCCGAACGTCCTGCCCATGACCAGCCAGAACGGGATGGCGGTCAGAATGACGGCCGCCACAAAGCCGGTGACATACCCGCGAAGGGTGAAATGAACGGCGCCCGCGGCGTGCGCGTCACTCATGGCAGCACTCCCATCAAATAGACAAACGTAAACACCCCGATCCACACCACATCCAGGAAGTGCCAGAACATCGACAGGCACATCAGCCGGCGGCGATTCTCCGGGATCAGGCCATGCCTCGCGGACTGCACCATCAGTGTGACGAGCCAAACGATACCGAAGGTCACGTGCAGGCCATGGGTGCCGACCAGGGTGAAGAAAGACGACAGGAATGCGCTGCGCTGCGGACCTGCGCCCTCATGAATCAAATTCGCGAACTCATGCAGCTCGATGCCAATGAAACCGGCACCCAACAATCCGGTAACCGCGAGCCAGAACAGTGTCATACGCAGCCGATCCCGCTGCATCTCCAGCATCGCGAAGCCATAAGTGATCGACGACAACAGCAGCAACGCAGTATTGGCCGCCACCAGCGGCAGCTCGAACAGCTCGGCCCCGGTTGGGCCCCCGGCATAGTTTCGCCCCAGCACGGCGTACACGGCGAACAGGCACGCGAACACCAGGCAATCGCTCATCAGGTACAGCCAGAACCCGAAGAGGGTCCCGTTCTCCGGATGATGCTCGTGGGTCAAATAGAACCGCGGCGCTGTGTCCGCAACCGCAGCCGCGCTCGCCCCACGAGCGACAGCACGTCCGGCAGTACGCTCAGGGGTAGGCAAGGTAATTTCAGACATGGTTGGTCATCATCCGCGTGCGAATGCCCTCAACGCGGAGCACTTCGTCCGCAGGAATGTGGAAATCGCGCTTGTAGTTGAACGTGTGGACGATCACTGCAATCAGCATTGTGGCGAGCGCAACACACGCGATGAGCCACATGTGCCAGATCAACGCGAATCCACCGAGGGCACTCAGGGCCGCGATCACGAAGCCCGCGCCGGTGTTTTTCGGCATATGGATCGGGATGAAACCGCGCTCCGGCCGTACGTAGCCGTTCCTCTTCATGTCCGCCCAGGTGTCATTGTCGTGAACGACCGGCGTGAACGCGAAGTTATACGCAGGTGGCGGCGATGACGTTGACCACTCGAGAGTGCGGCCGTCCCATGGATCACCCGTCGTGTCGCGGAGCGACTCGCGCTTGCGGTAACTCACGACGAACTGGATGATCATCGACAGGATCCCCAGGCAGATCAGGCCGGCGCCGAAGGCAGCGATCCCAAACCAGATGCGCAACGCCGGATCGTCGAAATGGCTCAACCGGCGAGTGACGCCCATCAGGCCGAGGACATACAGCGGCATGAAGGCAAACCAGAAGCCGCTCAGCCACAGCCAGAACGAGCACTTCCCCCAGAACGGATCGAGCTTGTAGCCGAACGCCTTCGGGAACCAGTAGTTGATTCCTGCCAGCATTCCGAACAGCACGCCACCGATGATGACATTGTGGAAATGAGCCACCAGGAACAGGCTGTTGTGAAGTGCGAAATCCGCGGGCGGCACCGCAAGCAGCACACCCGTCATGCCTCCGATCACGAACGTGATCATGAAGCCTACGGTCCACATCATGGGCACCTCAAAGCGGATGCGGCCGCGATACATCGTGAACAGCCAGTTGAAAATCTTAGCCCCGGTGGGAATGGAGATGATCATGGTCGTGATGCCAAAAAATGCATTCACGCTGGAACCCGACCCCATCGTGAAGAAATGATGCAGCCAGACGAGATACGACAGGATGGTGATCACGACGGTCGCGTAGACCATGGAGGCATAGCCGAACAATCGCTTGCCGCAGAAGGTGGACACGACCTCCGAGAAGACTCCGAAAGCGGGCAGGATCAGGATGTACACCTCCGGATGTCCCCATATCCAGATGAGGTTGACGTACATCATCGAGTTGCCGCCGAGGTCGTTCGTGAAGAAGTCCGTCCCCGCGTAGCGATCCAGCGAGAGCAAGGCAAGCACCGCCGTCAGAACCGGAAAAGCGGCCACGATCAGAACGTTCGTGCACAGCGCAGTCCAGGTGAATATCGGCATCTTCATGAGAGTCATGCCGGGCGCGCGCATTTTCACGATGGTCGCTATGAGGTTAATGCCTGACAGCAATGTTCCGACGCCTGCTATCTGCAGCGACCATATGTAGTAGTCAACCCCGACATCCGGGCTGTAGGCGATCCCTGACAGCGGCGGATACGCCAGCCATCCGGTTCGCGCGAATTCGCCGACGAACAGCGACATCATGACGAGCCCGGCCCCGAAGGCGGTCATCCAGAAACTGAAGTTATTGAGGAACGGAAACGCGACGTCGCGCGCCCCGATCTGCAGCGGCACCACGAAGTTCATCAACCCCGTGACCAGCGGCATGGCGACGAAAAAGATCATGATTACGCCGTGAGCCGTGAAGACCTGGTCATAGTGATGCGGCGGCAGGAAGCCCATCGAGTTGCCAAAGGACAGTACCTGCTGCGCGCGCATCATGAGCGCATCGGAAAAGCCACGCAGCAGCATCACCAACCCGAGGATGATGTACATGATGCCGATCTTCTTGTGATCGATGCTCGTGATCCAATCGCGCCAGAGCACTCCCCATGCGCGCAAATAGGTGATTGCGGCCAGGATGGCCGCGCCCCCGAGAGCGACAGCGACAAACGTCCACAGGAGAATGGGCTCGTTGAACGGAATGGCGTCCCAGGTGAGACGACCTGTCAGGTTGGTGGTCAATTCGGACATGGCCTCACACACTGGCTGAGAATGGCATCATAGAGACCTGTAGCTACCTGCGAGTAGCGACGCACAGGGTCACGCTCACTCGGCTTTTGGAGCTGCATATAACTGTCGTTGTCGAGCTCGCGGCGCGCACTCCTGGCTGACTTCACCCACTCGTCGAATTCGCTGCCGCTCAGACCGCGGAACTTGAAGTGCATGCCCGAGAATCCCGCGCCGCTGTAGTTGGCGGAGAAACCCTCATAAGCGCCCGGCCTGTTGATGACGGCATTCAACTGGGTCTGCATGCCGGGCATTGCATAGATCTGTCCCGCCAGGGCGGGCACGAAGAACGAGTTCATTACCGAGGAGGCGGTGATCTTGAAATTGATCGGCACATCCACGGGGGCGGCCACTTCGTTGACGACGGCAATCCCCTGCTCCGGGTAGATGAACAGCCACTTCCAGTCGAGCGCCACGACCTCGATGGTCAGAGGCTTCACTGCGGCCGGCACCGAGCGCGACACATCGACGTGCCGCAGCGGCCGATAGGGATCGAGCGTGTGCGAGCTGATCCAGGTCAGCGCGCCCAAGGCGATGATGATCAACAGGGGTGCTGCCCAGATCACGAGCTCGAGCTGCGTGGAGTGATCCCAATCGGGCGCGTAGGTCGCGCTGCTGTTGGAGTGCCGATAGCGCCATGCGAAAATGCCGGTCAGGGCAATCACCGGCAGGACGATCAGCAGCATGAGTACTGTAGATGCGACGATGAGATGACCCTGCTGTGTGGCCACGGCGCCGGATGGATGCAGCAGCACCATGTTGCAGCCAGCCAGCAGAAAGGCCGGCAGGACACACATTGCGCGAACGAGCTTCGAGATTGACATGTCGCGGTACGACGAGTGATTCGCTGGGAGGCCAAAGCGGCCCGCGCATAATTTAGGGCCAGCCGGCGCGCGCGGGCATTGGACGTTTTGTCCTATCGCAACAGGCCTCGCTGAGTGCGACGCTACACACCGTCGGAGTGACTTCGATGACTCCCCAACGCACCAATTATGTCCAACACACCTCAAGACGCACTACCGCAGCACATTCCGGGGCACGATGCACGGCATGGGAGCACGGATCATTCAAAGGTCGCGCCCGGTGAAATCGCCATCGGCGTGATCATCGGCCGCGCCTCGGAGTTCTTCGATTTCTTCGTCTACGGAATCGCCTCCGTGCTGGTCTTCCCAGCTGTATTTTTTCCGTTCGCGCGCAGCCTGGAGGGCACGCTCTACGCCTTCACCATTTTCGCCTTCGCCTTCATCGCGCGGCCGATCGGCTCGGTTGCATTCATGGCCATCCAGAAGCGCTTCGGACGCGAGACCAAGCTGACCGCCGCACTGTTTCTGCTCGGCATTTCCACTGCTGGCATGGCCTTCCTTCCCGGGTTTGACAGCCTCGGCTCCACGGCAATCATTCTCTTGTCGATATTCCGCGTGGGCCAGGGCATCGCCCTGGGCGGCTCCTGGGACGGCTTGCCTTCCCTGTTGGCTCTCAACGCGCCACCGCAGAAACGTGGCTGGTACGCGATGCTGGGGCAGCTGGGCGCGCCCATTGGCTTCGTGTTGGCCAGCGGATTGTTCTCGTTTCTGTACTCCAGCCTGTCCACCGATGACTTCCTCGACTGGGGCTGGCGATATCCCTTTTATGTCGCGTTCGCAATCAACGTCGTAGCCCTCTTCGCTCGTTTGCGGCTCGTCGCGACTCACGAATACGCCCGCCTGCTCGATGAGCGTGAGCTCGAGCCCACGAGTGTCGTGGAAATGGCGCGTGCTCAGGGATCAACGGTGCTCATCGGCGCCTTTGCGGCACTGGCAAGTTATGCGCTGTTTCACCTCGTAACCGTATTCCCGCTGTCGTGGATTCGCCTGTATTCGAATCAATCCGTGAGCGAATTCCTCGACGTGCAGATATTTGGCGCGACACTCGCGGCCATCGGCATCATTGCTTCGGGGAAGATCGCCGACCGCTTCGGACGGCGGCGGACGCTTGCGACCCTTGCCGTGTTGATCGCGGTGTTCAGCGGGTTCGCTCCCACTCTGCTCGGTGGCGGGCGGGTCGGTCAGGACGTGTTCATTCTGCTGGGCTTCAGCCTGCTCGGGTTGTCTTACGGACAAGCCGCCGGCGCCGTCAATTCCAACTTCGAGCCGAAGTATCGTTATACCGGGGCGGCCCTGACATCCGATCTGGCCTGGCTCGTCGGTGCTGCTTTTGCGCCGCTGGTCGCACTGGGTCTCTCGGCGCACTTTGGACTTGCCTATGTGAGCGTCTACCTCTTATCCGGCGCGGCATGCACGCTGGCTGCCCTGAGCATCAATCGCACTCTGGAAATTCGGTACTGAAGGAGTGAGCGTCCGCTACAGAAAATTATTCGGCCAGATCATCGAGCGCCACATGTGCGCCGTCGGGGAGCCATCAAAGCCCAGGCCTTGCTTCGGCTCCTTGAAGTTGCGGCCGATGACATCGGTGAACAGCTCGGGATCGACCGACCAGTTCTCCTGGAAGGAGTACATGTCGTAGACGGTGATCAGGCGGGAGGTCATGTACCAGCGGTGGGCACGCGCCTCCCGATGCGCCTGTTGAATGTACTCCGGCGGCTCATAATCCGGCCCGAAGAACTGGTTATAGGCGTCCGGATATTTGAACCCCGCGGCGTCGTCCGCAAAGTAGCGCAGCGCCTGGTGATAGCGTATCGCCCAGGCGACCTCTTCACTGACATACGGAGCCACCAGTTGGGCGCTCCAATACCCGTGTTCCGTACGGATCAGCGCGCCATTCGAAATGTCATGCAGCAGGCAGGCGATCACGATCTTCTCATCCTGACCCGCCTCCAGGGCCGTTTGCGCACTCTGCAGCAGGTGCCGGTACGTGATCTCGGAAAAGCGCAGCCGGAAGAAATCGAGCAGTTTCGGTGCCTTCGGCATGCGCGGCAGCGCCGGGTTGTCCCCCATCATGAAGACGCGTTCCGGCGACATACGCTGCAGCATCGCCTTTTCCATGTTCGGCAGGCCCGTGCCCAGCGCACTGATGGGCTGAGGTAGAATCATCCGCTCGCGCCCGGCCTGGGGATAGGCCGATGAAGCCTCTTCGCGCGGGTGCGCGGCATCGTCGTGGCGAATGGGCTTATCGTCCATCGTGGGTATGTTGCCAATCCGCGGCCCGTTAGGCAAAGATGCCGCCCTTGAACTCCCTTTTCAAAGCCCCGCCGCTGCCTCGGCTGGCCGTTTTCGCTGTGATTGTGGCGCTTACGGCATTTCTGGCCGGATGCGCGAGCGAGCGGCCGCCGCGAATCAGCGCAACAGATGCACACGCACTGATCGAGCGCGCACTACCGAACGGGATTGCGGACCGTGCTGGCTGGATCAACGATATCTACACGGGATTTACCGCGCAGGCTCTGGAGCCAACCCACGAAAACGTCTGTGCGGTCGTCGCAGTGATCGAACAAGAGTCGAGCTTTCGCGTCAACCCGCCGGTACCCGGATTACCGGCGATTGCATGGAAAGAGATCCGCGCACGCGCCGAGCACTCCGGGGTTCCCTGGATGCTCGTGCACGGTGCCCTGCAGATGAGCTCGCCAAGCGGCGCAAGTTATGGCGACCGGATCGATCAGGCGAAGACCGAAAAGGATTTGAGCGACATCTACGAAGATTTCATAGGAGCCGTGCCGCTGGGACACACTCTGTTTGCGGATCACAATCCGATTCGCACGCGCGGCCCGATGCAGGTCAATGTTGCATTCCTGAAGCGGACCGAAGCCGTGCGGAGCTACCCCTACCCCGTGAAGAGCACCATGGCTGACGAGTTGTTCTCGCGGCGCGGGAGTGTCTATTTTGGCATAGCGCATCTGCTGGGCTACCCGGCACCGTACCCGCGCTATCTGTTTCGTTTTGCGGACTTCAATGCAGGACAATATGCCAGCCGCAATGCTGCCTTCCAGAACGCCGTGAGCGCGGCCTCCGGCATTCCCGTGAGGCCCGATGGCGCATTGGTTCCGAGTAATGGAAGCGTGGGAAGCACTGAATCGGCCGTGCGTGCGCTCGAAGGCAGGTTGGAAGTCGCGGATGACTCGGTCCACAGCGATCTTGAAGAGGCCAAGGGCCCGCGCTTCGAAGCTACCGCCGTATACAAGCGAGTCTTCATGCTGGCCGAGCAACGCCAGGGCCACCCTGTCCCACGCGCGTTGGTTCCGCGCATCAAACTACAGGGCCCGAAGATCTCTCGGAACCTGACGACGGACTGGTACGCTCACCGCGTTGATGGTCGGTTCCAGCAGTGTCTGAAGAGGTGAGTTGATTTTCAGGGCAACAGGCGGTTGTATTTTTTCAGGATCGCCCGTAGTCGATCGTGTGGAAGTCCGATGACCCGGTGGCCGTCGACGCCGGTCATGTCCCGCGCCGCCACCATCGCGTTCACGATGGCCTCCTCGGTGGCATCGACAGTCGCCGCAAAAACCGTATCGAGCAACTCGTTCGGCAGCATTTTCAGATCACGCACACCGGAGGCCGACCCGGCATCCTTGTTCGCCGTGGAGAACGCTAGAAACAAGTCCCCGGAGCCGTTGCCGGAAATGCTGCCATTGCGCCCGAGTCCGAGCGGGACACGCCGCGCCAGGCGCTTGAGCTGATGAGGCAACAACGGAGTGTCAGTTGCAACGACTACGATGATCGAGCCACGCTCGGCGATGTCAGAGGGCATGAACGTGTAGGGCTCCGGAGCTTCGATCTCGCGCCCCACCGCAATCCCGGCGATCCGCAGATTCTGCCGCCTCCCATAATTGCATTGGACGAGCACACCGATCGTGTACCCGCCGTCGGTATTGGTCAGCCGACGCGAGGCAGTGCCGATTCCGCCCTTGAACCCATTGCAGATCATGCCGGTACCACCGCCGACACTACCCTCCTCCACCGGGCCTCCGGTGGCTGTATTCAACGCGCGGATGGCGTGTTCCGATTTGACATGAAAGCCGTTGACATCATTGAGCCAACCATCCCAGGTCTCGCCGACTACGGGCAGCGACCACCAATAGTCCGAAGCATCCGGGTTGCCCTTTGCCACGCGCCATTGAATGACCGCATCGCGAACGACCCCCACACTGTGCGTGTTGGTGATCATGACAGGCCCTTCGAGGAAACCTGACTCCTCCACCCAGGTGGTCCCGGTCATCTCCCCGTTGCCATTCAGCGAGTACCAGCCGGCGAACACGGGCGCGTCAAGCGTTTGGCTGCCGCGAGGCAGGACGGCCGTAACGCCGGTTCTTACAGGACCGATGCCCACGCGCAGCTTGCCGTCGCCAGAAACGAGCGTGGTGTGACCTACTGTCACCCCGGCGACGTCCGTAATCGCATTCAGAGGGCCCGGCGTTCCATCGAAGGGAATACCCAGGTCGCGGGCACGAGGCGTGGCGCCGACTGCAACGTTGACTGCCGCTAGGGCAAGCAGCCCCAGAATCGACCATCCGGCTCCTATGCGTCCGTTCAATCGTGCCCCCGATCGTGAGTACGGCGCCGCATTGTGCCATTCACACCCATCTCCCGCCTGGGAATGAAAGCTGCAACCAATCCCGTAGACGGCTAACCTGCGGCCTGGGTGGGGAGGGTCATATATGCGACTGGATGATCAGGACGAAAGCCGGAACGTCGAAGACGTCCGAGGCTCCAGCGGCGGCTTCAGGCCCGTCCATGGCATCGGGCTCGGCACGATCGTGGTGGCTCTCATTGGCGGATGGATCTTTGGCATCAACCCGCTGCAGATCCTCGGCTTGTTGAGTGGCGGCAGTTCGAGCAGCCTGCAGGCGCCTGCCACGGACGAGCCCGGTCAATCGCCACCCGCCGGCGACCCGGAGGCGAAGTTCGTATCGCAAATGCTCCGAAGCACGGAGCAGGTGTGGACGAAGGTGTTTCAGGAGCGTGGCGCTGTGTACGAAGAACCGAAGCTGCGCCTGTTCCGCGACGCATACCCTACCGCTTGCGGCCTAGGCCAAGCTGCCGCTGGCCCGTTCTACTGCCCGAAGGACCACATCGTTTACCTGGACCTGTCGTTCTTTGACGTGATGACCGAGCAGCTCGGCGCGCCGGGGCAATTCGCACATGCGTACGTGATCGGCCACGAAGTTGGTCATCACGTACAGAACCTGCTCGGTACCATCGACAGAGTCGACGCCCAACGCGCACGTGGAGACGAAGCGCGATCTAATGCGCTCAGCGTGCGCCTGGAGCTACAGGCCGATTGTTTCGCGGGCGTCTGGGCCACACGCTCGCAACAGGAAAGAGGTTGGCGCTTAGAGGATGGTGACATCGAAACTGCTCTTAACGCCGCCTCGCAAATCGGTGACGACACGCTTCAGCGCCGAAGCCGCGGCGTGGTAGTACCCGAGTCATTCACCCATGGAACGAGCGCGCAACGGGTGGCGTGGTTCAAGCGCGGCACCGAATCTGGCCAGATCGACGCCTGTGACACGTTCGCAGCAGCAAGGCTATAGGTGACCGTGTCGCGAGCCCGGCTCGCCAACGCCGTGGCTGACTCGGGGTTACTTCGCGGTCACCTACTTCGGCACCTTGCCCGGTGTTGCGCCCTTCCCACCCGTACCGCAATCGACACCACCGTTGCTAGTGGGTCGAGCCGTGCTGCAACCCGTACCGGCGTCCTTTTTCTTGCCGGTGTTACCCTTGTAGACCTTCTGCTTCGCAACTGCCGCCGTGGAAGGGGACTGATCCGAAGTGCGCGTACCCCGCGACTCCGCATTGCCGTTGCCGGGTGCGGAGCCAGTGGCCTTCTTCGGCGCGACCGGCGCCTTGTTCGGTTGGCTGTCCAGCCCCGATGGATTCGGATATTTCGCATCGGGCCGCGGTTGAGCCGTTGCGGAGGATGACGTACTGGTTGCCGATGGCGGCGTGGCCGCGGAATTTTGCCCGAAGGCGCCCTGTGCCAGAGCGAAGGCACCTGCGAACCCCAACAATAGCGCTCGTTTCATAGCCAGCCCTCCTACGATCCCCAAGAGACTGCCGCGCTTGGTGCAAAGCCGTATGCAGGCGGTGGTTACCTCGACGTGTCGGACGGCTCTGATCTTGTATCATCGGCCCGTCCTCGCAGGATCCAGCTCATGACCTATTGCGTCGGTGTTCTTCTCAACGATGGCGTCGTCTTTGCCTCGGACTCCCGCACGAACGCGGGCGTCGACAACTTTGCCTCGTTCTGCAAAATGACTGTATTCGAGCGGCCCGCAGACCGGGTGGTCGTTTTGTTGAGCTCGGGGAACCTCGCGGGCACGCAGGCCGTGATCAGCATGCTCAAGCAGCGAGGCGACACAAGGGAGGGCGACAAAGCGAATATCTGGAACGCCCAGACCATGTTCGACGTCGCCGTTACCGTTTCGGATGCCGTAAGAGCTGTCGAGAGACGCGACGGCGAGCACCTGGCCGGCAGCGCCACGCCGTTCAACGCATCTTTCATCATTGGGGGTCAGATCAAAGGCGAACCACCGCGCCTTTTCCGGACGTTCGCGGAGGGCAACTTCATCGAGGCCGGCACCGACACGCCCTTCTTCCAGACCGGAGAGGCAAAGTACGGCAAGCCCATCATCGACCGCGTCATCCGGCCCGCAACGAACCTGAGCGACGCCATGAAATGTGTGCTCGTATCGTTCGACTCGACCATGCGCAGCAACCTGTCCGTTGGGATGCCGATCGACCTCGTGTGTTACGAGCGCGACGCCCTTCGAGTCACCATCCGTCACCGTTTCGCCCCCGGCGATGCTTATTTCAGCACCCTCAGCAAGGAGTGGAGTGAAGGTGTACGGGCTGTGTTTCGCAGCCTTCCGGCCGTGCCGCCGCCACTGGAGCCGCCCACGTGACGCTGCTCGAAGCCGGCGAGCCACCTGCGTTCCGGGTGGAACGGCCCCAGGGACGATCGCCTTACTTCTTAACCTGCGACCATGCCGGCGCCCGCGTGCCTCGCAAGCTCGGCTCATTGGGCGTGTCTGCCGCGGATCTGGAGCGGCATATTGCATGGGACATCGGCGCGGCCGACGTCACCATCAAGTTGGCTGCGGCACTCGACGCGTTCGCCATTCTGCAAACGTATTCGCGGCTGGTGATCGACTGCAATCGCCGGCCCGGGATTCCGGCATCCATCGTCCGCATCAGCGAATCAACGCGAATCCCGGGCAATGAAATTGTGACCATCGAAGAAGCGGCCGCGCGTGAACGGGAGATCTTTCGCCCCTACCACGATCGCATCAGCAGCGAATTGACCACGCGCCAGGCGCAAGGCCGGCCGACAGTCCTCATTTCCGTTCATAGTTTCACGCCGCGCTTTCATGGCAAACAGCGTCCCTGGCAGGCTGGAGTGTTATATAACAGGGACGCGCGGCTCGCCGGCGAGCTGCTGCGGCATCTGCGCGCGGAACCGGGGCTCGTTATCGGCGACAACGAGCCCTACTCCGTGGGTGACACCACGGATTACACGATTCCGCAGCACGGGGAGCGCCGGGGACTCGCCCATGTGGGAATCGAGTTGCGGCAGGACCTGATCGCCGCGGAGCCAGGGCAATCCGAGTGGGCGGAACGGTTGGCGCGCGCGCTCGTTTCCATAACAGTGCCCCGATAGAGCGGCGGCCGCGGAGATCATGTTGCAAATTCGACTCGGCTACGAGCTGATCTATCAATCGGCCCAGCCAACTCCGATGATTCTGAACCTGAACGTCCACTACACGCGGGCGGCGGATCTGGTACGCGCGGATCACATGCTCACGGAACCCTGGGTGCCACTGAGCCTGTACCGCGATGGGTTCGGAAACTGGTGCACGCGCCTCGTGGCACCCGCCGGCCAGATCCGCATTACCTCTGATGCCATCATCAACGACCGCGGAGTTCCCGACCCCGTCGTGCCCAATGCGCAACAAAACAGTGTCGAGACGCTGCCGGAAGAGACACTGGTCTACCTGCTCGGCAGCCGATACTGTGACACTGACAACCTGTCAACCGTCGCATGGGGGCTGTTTGGCACCATCACACCGGGCTGGCCGCGCGTGCAGGCCGTCTGCGACTTCGTTCACCAGCATTTGACTTTCGGCTATCAGTTCGCGCGCGCGACCAGGACCGCCTCCGAAGCATACAAGGAGCGCCAAGGTGTGTGCCGTGACTTCGCCCATCTGGCGGTCACGCTGTGCCGCTGCCTCAACATTCCAGCGCGCTATTGCACCGGCTATCTCGGCGACATCGGCGTGCCGCCGGTGCCTGCGCCAATGGACTTTTCGGGGTGGTTCGAGGCGTATGTCGGTGGAAGCTGGTACACGTTCGATGCGCGACACAATGTCCCCCGCATCGGCCGAGTATTGATCGCGCGAGGGCGTGACGCCGCGG
Organism: Steroidobacteraceae bacterium; assembly: GCA_045810105.1. Taxonomy (GTDB): domain Bacteria; phylum Pseudomonadota; class Gammaproteobacteria; order Steroidobacterales; family Steroidobacteraceae; genus 13-2-20CM-66-19. The sequence continues at coordinate 59,620 of JBJMWM010000004.1, forward strand.
ATGTCGCGATCAGCATGACCTTCGGCCCCAGCACGCTGGCGTCGTTCAAGGTCTGGACGGATGAGATCAAACAGCCTGCCGCAGGCTAGAGGTCCTCTTCCCAAAACTCGCACGCGTTACGCGCGCCCGCAGCCAGATCGCGCGCAACTTCCGCCTTACGCAAGTCCACGCGCCGGATCTTCCCCGAGACAGTTTTCGGCAGGTCGGCAAACTCTATGCGGCGGATGCGTTTGAAGGGCGACGTGCGATCGCGCACGAACTTCAAAATGGAGGCAGCTATCTCAGGGGAAGGCGCGAGACCGGCTGCAAGCATGACATACGCCTTGGGCACTGACAGGCGTTGTGGGTCCGGACTCGGGACCACGGCCGCTTCCACCACGGCTTCATGCTCGATCAACAGGCTCTCGAGCTCGAACGGACTGATCTTGTAGTCGGAGCACTTGAAGACATCGTCGTTGCGGCCGATGTAGGTGAAATAGCCGTCCGCATCACGAGATGCGATATCCCCCGCGTGATAAAAGCCACCCTCCATCGCAGCCGCCGTATTTACGGCGTCATCGAGATACCCGGGTGTGACCGGCACCGGATTGTCGGCCAGGCAAATGCAGATCTCGCCCTCCTTGCCCTTAGCGGCGTGCGAATCCAACAGCTCGATGTGATAGCCGGGCGCCACGCGCCCCATTGAGCCGGGCTTGACTGCCTGCCCCGGAAAGTTGCCGATCTGCAACGTGGTCTCGGTTTGTCCGTAGCCGTCGCGGATGGTCAATCCCCAGGCCTTGCGCACCCGCGCGATCACTTCGGGGTTCAGAGGCTCGCCGGCACTTGCCAGCTCGCGCAGACTGACTTTAATTTCCTCCAACGGCAGTTGGATGATCGCGCGCCACACAGTGGGCGGCGCACAGAATGAGGTCACCTCACAGCGCGCCAGCTCACGGACCAGGCCGGCCGCATCGAAACGGGCGTGGTTTACCATTACAATGGTGGCCTCGGCATTCCACGGAGCAAAGAACGAGCTCCACGCATGTTTTGCCCATCCAGGACTGCTCAGGTTGAGGTGCCTGTCGCCCGGCCGCAGACCGAGCCAGTACATGGTCGAGAGGTGCCCGATGGGATAGCTACCGTGCGTATGAACGACGAGCTTGGGTTTTGCGGTCGTACCCGAAGTGAAGTACAGAAACACGGGATCGGTCGCGAGCGTGGCACTGGCCGCGAATTCATCCGCGCCCTCCCACCCGGCCGGCAACATCCGCCATCCCTCCCGCGAACCCTCGATCAACACCTTCAGCACCCGGCCGCCGATCCCATCGAATCGGTCCGCGAACACCGGATCCGTCACTACGACCTGCGCCGCGCCCCGTTCCACGCGATCGCCGAGATCGGCAGGCATCAGCAACGTAGTAGTTGGAATGATCGGGCATCCCAGCTTCATGCATGCCAGCGTCAGCTCCCAAAGAGCCGGCACATTCCCCAACATCAGCAGAACGCGATCGCCACGCGCGACGCCGAGGGAGCGCAGATGAGCGGCCAGGAAGTTGGAGCGGCGCCGCAGGCCGTCGAACGTCAACTGCGCATCGAGCCCGCCATCACCCACGATACGCAGCGCCGTGCGAGTGTTGTTTTGCGCGATGACATCGAACCAGTCGAGCGCCCAGTTGAAGCGCTCCGGCCGCGGCCACCGAAAGCCCCGGCAGGCCCCTTCATAGTTGGTGCGATGTGCGATGAGAAAATCGCGCGCCTGACGAAACGCTTGGCTCTGATTCACTTGCCCCCCGTCTGTGCCTGTGCAAGCAATGCCGCGCAGTCGGCGTCCTTGGCCAACCCCGGATCGACGAATGCAAGCATAGCCGCAACGGGCGTCAGCAGCACTCCCAGCGCGATGGCGCCCCCGGCCTGCGCCGCGGGTTTTTTGGGATCGATGCTGAATGAGGGATGCGCCAGCGTGCCACGAACCAACAGCGCTGAGCGCACCCGCAGGCGCGGGTGCTTGGGCCGCCCCTGAAACCGCAGATCGAGCCTTTCCGAACCCAGATCGACCGCGCCCTCACCGCTGACCAGGACCGGGTCGGTATCGACAACCAGGCTCTGCGCGGTCAGCTTGCCGTCCTGGACGTCAAAACTGGCAACACCGCAGCGGACACCGGTGTCTACCTTCTTTCCGGCCGCCATCAGTCCCAGGCCGCGCAGATCCAATCCCGCCAGTTCCGCGAGCGAGGAACGCACCGCACCATGTGGCAGGACCGCTATCACTCGTCCGTTGGCGCTGGAAGCAAGCTCATGTATGGAATCACCGCGCCCCTTCAAGGAAACCCGTCCCTGAAGCGGCCCATCGACGAGCGGCGGACGGGTGGCACCCCCTGGGTCCTCACCTTGAGACTGGCCGTGTTCGCGAGCGAGCTCACCCAACTTCAGGTTGGCGGCTCGCAAATCCACCTCCGCCGCAGGCAGATCGCGCGTCGAATCGAACTTCAGCTCGCCGGTTATCTTGCCTCCGCGCAGGGATGCCGACACCGGCGCAGCAACGAGGGTGCCGCGATCCAGTGTCACTTTTGCGGCAACTGTGTGCAGCGCCACGCGCCCAGCCTCCAATACCTGCGCATGGAAACTGACTACAGCGTCACTGCGGCGCAGCCCCGTCAGTCGAAACGGGGTGTCAGGAAGCAGCGGCCGTTGCTTGTCGACAGGTTTGGGGGCCCGCCCGGCAGCTCGCTGGCCCAGGTCCGAAAGGCGCAACAACTGCGAGCGCAGGTCGGCCTCGACGTGCGACGGCGGTGATAACCTGACGTCGATCAACACCGTCCCGCGCACATCACTGCGCCCCGAGGTGGCCTCCAGATCGTTGAATTGCATGTGCAGCCCCAGCCGCGCGAACTTGCCCGACAGCCGGTACTTGCCGGTATCAGGAAGCTTCAACCCCGTCAGGAAATACAGATCCTTCATGTCCTCGCCAGTGGCATCAAACGTCGCGTCGAGCATCTGGATGTTGAACGGGTGCGGCATCACGCCCTTGCCGCTAAGCTGGCTGCCACTGGATTGTTCCCTGAATTCGAACCGATAAGGATGGTCCCGCTCGGCGGTTGCGAGCGGCTCGCCGTCGATGCTGAAGTTGGCTTGCCGGCCGTTCAGCTCACCCGCCCCTTCGATCCGCAGCGCAGGAGGGGAGCTGCGCCCCGGCAGATCCCCCGCTGAAACAATTCCGTCAAACCTGAGATGCCGGCGGCGGTCGTCCAGCTGGACGCGTGCATTCGGCATCGACAAGCTCCGAATGAGCGGTGGACCGCTACCCAGGCCATTGGCAGGGTCATGCACCTGCCAATTGGCGCGTAGGTTCTCATCACGCGACAGATGGAGAGTCGCCTGCTCCATTTCGAGCCTGCGAATACCCCACCGTGGCAGGGCTAGCGCGCTCCAGTCAAACGTCAGGGACAGATGTCCGATTTGTGCCGTGATTCCCGATGAAGTCCAGGGAGGATTGCCGATCGTGACCCGCTCGGCATCGATCCGGGGATGCAGTGATAGAAGGTGGACATCGAACCTGCCATCGACTCGCAGCTGTCGCCCCGAGTGAGTCTGTAGATACCGGATAACCGGACCGCGTAGATGATTGGAGAACAGCAGGACGGCCGCCCCCAGGACGGCCAGCAGCGCGACCAGGAAGGCCAGCATCCTGAGGGTCAGCTTCAACCAGCCGCGCGCGTCCCAAGAAGCCTCCATGACCCCATTAACGCATGAAACCGTCGTATGCTCTCATCGGATGGAGCTTCTTGAACGCGAACAGTCCCTGGCGGATCTGACCCGGTGGCTCGCGGCTGCAACGGGCGGCGGCTGTATTGCGCTCGTCAGTGGCGAAGCCGGGATCGGTAAGACCTCCCTGATGCAGGAGTTCTCCAGGCGCCAGAACCTGGCCAGGGTGCTGTGGGGAGCCTGTGATGCGCTTTTCACGCCGCGGCCGCTGGCCCCCCTGTACGACATTGCCCGTCAGACGAAGGGAGCGTTGTTGGCGACCATTGACTCCGGGGCCGTTCGCGACCAGATATTCACTGCCGCGCTTGACGAGCTCGAGCGCGGGGCGGCAGCGTTAGTTGTCTTCGAAGATGTGCACTGGGCGGACGAAGCCACGCTCGATTTGCTGAAATTTCTCGGCCGCCGCATCCAACGCACCAAGGCAATGCTCGCGGTGACCTATCGCGATGACGAAGTGGGTGCGCGACATCCTCTGCGCTTCGTTATCGGCGACTTCCCGCGACCCACCATTCGCAGAGTCCCGTTGTCACCTCTTTCGCGACCCGCCGTCGAACAGCTCGCACAGCAAGCGGGCCGCCCTATGAAGGATCTTTACGGGATTACCGGCGGGAACCCTTTGTTCGTGACCGAAGCCCTGGCGGCAGAGGCTGACAGCGTGCCGGTGACCCTGCGCGATGCGGTACTCGCCCGAGCGGCGCGACTGTCACCGGCCGCGCGCGAGATTGCGGAGCTCGTCAGCGTGATTCCCGGCAAAACAGAAGTCTGGTTGCTGGAACAGGCGAACTGTCTGGACGAGGCGGGCATCGAAGGTTGTCAGAGCATTGGCATGGTGCGTGAGGAAGACGGCTCTCTCGCCTTCCGCCACGAGATCGCACGCCGTGCCTTTGAGGACTCCCTGTCGCACGTGCGTCAGCAGAGTCTGCACGCGCGGGTACTATCGATTCTGGCGCAACGATCCGGTACTCCGTTGGCTCGGCTGGCGCATCACGCCGATGGCGCGGGAAGCGCGCGGGACGTGTTGCGCTTTGCGCCGCTCGCCGGCTCAAATGCGGCAGCGGTTGGCGCGCATTCTGAAGCAGCCGCCTACTATCGCGTTGCACTCCGCCACGCCGAAGAGCTGCCGCCGTGCGAACGGGCGCTTCTGGAGGAGCAGTACTCGTACGAGTGTTACATGACGGATCAGGCAGAAGAAGCGATCCAGGCTCGCCACCGCTCACTTGAAATCTGGCGTGCCGCCGGTGACCGCCTCAAAGAAGGCGATAACTTGCGCTGGTTGTCTCGCTTGACCTGGTTCGTCGGACGGCGCAAGCAAGCCGACGAGTATGCAGCCGAGGCGATCGCGGTACTGGAATCGCTGCCACCGGGGCCCGAGCTGGCGATGGCCTGGAGCAACCGCAGTCAGCTCGACATGTTGGCCCATGAGGTCGCCCCGGCCATCGAGTGGGCACGGCGCACCATCAAATTGGCGGAAGCGCTGGGCCGCAGCGACATCCTGTGTCATGCACTCAACAACCTGGGCGCGGCGCGGCTCATCGCGGATGACCCGGCCGGCCGGGACGATCTCCAGCGAAGCCTGCAGATCGCGCTGGCCGGCGACTTTCAGGAGCACGCGGCGCGCGCCTACACCAACCTGAGCGCAATGTCAGTCTCCAGTCGTGATTACGAGCGGGGCCTGCGCTACTTGAGTGATGGGCTTGCCTACTGTGACGACCGCGATCTGGACACATGGCGGTTGTATATGCTCTCGTGGAGAGCCCGGGCGAGATTCGAGCAGGTGGAGTGGGACCGGGCCAGCGAAGATGCCGAAGCCGTGCTGCGAGACCCGCGTACGGCGCCCATCAGCCGCGTTACCGCCCTGACGATTCTCGGCCACCTGCGGATCCGGCGCGGCGATCCCAACTCCACATCACCCCTCGAA
>JBJMWM010000005.1:0-57294 GCA_045810105.1 Steroidobacteraceae bacterium
CGATCAATTCCCCGCGGGCCATGCGCGGCAGATAGCGCTGCTTCTGCTCCTCGGAGCCGAAGGCGTAGATCGGATACATGCACAGGGAGGACTGTACGGACACGAAGCTGCGGATGCCCGAGTCCCCGCGCTCGAGCTGCTGGCAGATCAGCCCGTAGGCGATGCTGTTCAAGCCGGCGCACTCATAGCCGTGGATGGAGGAGCCCAGCAGGCCCAGGGCGGCCAGCTCCGGTACGAGCTCCTTGGGGAAGCGGTGCTCCTCGAAGCATCGTTGGATGATCGGCAGCACCTTCTCGTCCACCAGCCGGGCCACTGAGTCCTGCACCATGCGCTCCTCATCGGTCAGGGCGCTGCGCACGTCGAAGAGATCAAGGGGGTTCAGGCCAGGCGTAGGCACTTCGTGACTCCGAATAGTTTAGACCTAAAGGTATCACATCGGCGCTTGCGTTGCTCGGCGCCCGCCAGGGAAAATGCACCATGGCTACTCGCGCCACGCAGTTCCGGATCCTGCAGGCGGCACTGGAGCTCTTCAACGAGCACGGGACTGCCGCGGTGTCATGCAATCGCATTGCCGAGCGCTGCGGGATCAGCAAGGGCAACCTGCAATATCACTTCCGTAACAAGCGAGAGATCATCTGCGCCGTGTTCCAACAGGCGATCGGCGAGATGGACGCGGGTTGGTATCGGGACCACCTGGCGCCGACGCTGGAGCACATGGCCGCGATGTTCGTGCGTCAGTTGCAGCTGATCCTCAAGTACCGGTTCTTCTACCGGGAGATGGCTGACCTGCTACGCCAGGATCCCCAGTTGCGCAGGCGCTTCGCGGACAACCGCGAGCGCCGCATGCGGGATCTGGAGAGATTCATGTTGACCCTGCAGGCCCGGGGACTGATGCGCTTTCCTCCCGATCCACAGCGGCTGCGCTCCATCATCGATGTTACCTGGATCGTGAACGAGAACTGGCTGAACTACATGGACTATCACGATCGCGAAGTGACGGTGGAAGCGATGCTCGAAGGCTATGCGGAGACACTCGAGGTCCTGCGGCCGTATCTGTGCACGGACCCGCAACAGATCACGCGGGAGTCTTATCACACCATCGAGCGCCTCGCGATGCAGTCATCGGCCGAGGCGGAGGCTCGCGCCGCGGCCGCGAATTAGGCCGGCCAGCCTAAAGCGTCTCTGTACAACCCCGAAGCCGTTCGGGAGAGTACCGGCCGATGAATTGCCCAGTCATTGGCCCGGTTGTTGCGCGTCCGAAACCATACCTGGTGAACGTCAAACCGGGCCGGACCTATTTCTGGTGCAGCTGTGGCCGCTCGGCAAAACAGCCCTTCTGTGACGGCTCCCATAAGGGAACGGCCTTCAGCCCGGTCGAGTTTACCGCTGGTCCTGAGGATACTGAGCTGCTCCTGTGTGGCTGCAAGCACACACGCAACCGGCCCTTCTGCGACGGTGCACATACGAACCTTCCGGGTGGCTCGCCACTCGATGATCCGCTCAGTCCCGAAAACCGGAATATTCCGGTTGTCGTTGAACGCGATGGCCCGCGTGCGCTGCTGAACGGCAGCTGTTATGTCTTTTCGCCGGGTCTCGCGGCAATGCACACCCGCGGATCCTTGCGCTATTGCTACATGGTCTCGCCCGAAATGGGGTCGCTGTACCAGACACAGTTGCTACTGAAAGTCTCCGGCGGTCCATCACCCGTTATGAGTCTGGGCTCCCGCGACGTGATCCTCTTCGTCGGCGGGGGTGCCGGCACCGTTACGATCTCGGGGCGGCAGTTCCCGCTCAAGGCTACTGACGGTGTGTACATCCGTCCGTCCGAGGCGATCCAACTCGCGGCTCATGAGGGACAGGTGCTCAAGGTGTTTGTTCTTGCCTGTCCGCTCGGCGAGATCGACTGGCTCGATGCCATGCCCGGCAACTTCGACTCGCAGTATGAACAGCGGGTCGTGTGCGTGGATCCGGAGCAGCGCACCGCGATGGGCCCACGATATTTCCAGATGCTCGTGGACAAGCGGATCGGCTCCAAGCTCATCACCCAATTTATCGGCCACATACCGCGCTCCAAGGCGGCACCGCATCGCCATCTGTATGAAGAGGCGATCATCGTGCTGTCAGGTGAGGGTTATATGTGGACGGAAGACAAGAAAGCGCGTGTCACGGCGGGAGATGTGATTTTCCTGCCGCGCAAGCAGCTCCACTCGCTTGAGGCAACTTCCGCGGACGGCATCGATGTCGTTGGCGTGATCTGCCCTGGGGACAATCCAAGCATCAACTACTATGACTAACTATAAAAAACTGCGGCGCGCGTGCGCCGACAACTCACGAAGCGCCAACAACTCCCGAACCCCCAACAACTCACGAACCGTCCCGCTCTGTCTTACCGGTCTGCTATGCGTCGGTGCGCTGCCAGGGCTTGCAGCAGCCGCTGACGTCACAGCCGCCGACAACCCGGCGGCCGCGACGCTGTCGGAGGTCGTGGTCACCGCCGACAAGCGCGGCGAAGAATCGATCCAGAGCATCCCGACCACCATCCAGGCAATCTCAGGCGACACACTCGAGCGGCGGGGCGCCGTTGAATTCTCGGACTTCTCGGGCCAGGTGGCCGGCCTGTCATACGATGATCTGGGTCCCGGCGACAAGAAATACGTCATCCGTGGTGTGACCTCGACCGGGCCGGCGACCGTAGGTGTCTACTACGACGAGGCGGTCATCACCGGTTCCAACTCGAATGACGGCGGTGGACGACAGCCGGACATCCGCCTGTTCGATCTGGATCGTATCGAAGTGCTGAAGGGGCCGCAGGGTACGCTGTATGGCGCAAGCTCGATGAGTGGCACGATCCGCTACATCACGCGCAAGCCCGTGCTCGACAAGTTCGAGGGTTATGTCCAGGCCGAGGGCTCCAATACCTCGCAGGGCGGTGGAAACTACAACTTCAATGGTGCTCTGAACCTGCCGATCGTGGCGGGAGCGCTCGCGGCCCGTCTCGTCGGCTGGACCGTGCAGAACAGCGGTTTCATCGATGACATACGCATTCCCGCGGGTCCGGTGAACGACGCAAACTGGGACAAGACCGAGGGTGGACGTGCCCTGTTGCGCTGGGCAGCCACCGACGATCTGGATATCGTGGCCAGCGCGACAGTGCAGACACTGAAGACCGGCGGCTCGGCGCGTTATACGCCGGCCGGCGTGCTCTCGTTTGGTGACACTCCGCAGCATCCCGCGCCGCTGTATCCACGGGTTGCCGGAGGTGATCTCAAGAACACCGATCTGACTCTCAGCCCCTGGGATGAGACCATGCAGATCTTCGGGCTGACCGCCACCTACACGCTGCCGGCCGGTGTGGTCACGGCGACGTCCAACTACTTCAACCGCCGGGTCGATTTCAACTTCGATTCGACCCCCATCCTGATCTCGTTCGATGTGCCGGTAGCGGCTATCACGCAGCAGCCGCAGAACCGCCGCATAGTTTCAAGTGAGCTGCGCTACGCGTCCAAGTTCGACTTCCCTGTGAACTTCGTTGCCGGGGCGTTCTCGCAGCGCGAGCACAATGACTTTACCGTGCACGTGGTGAAGTCGAATCTGCTGGGGCTGCCGAACGGTCCGTTCAGTGGCCTCAATAGCGATGATGCGCTCTCCAATCCTGATGGGAATACCTTCTTCGGGCGCTACGACAACAACATCATCAAGCAATACGCAGCGTTCGGTGAAGTCACCTGGACAGCAACGGACCGGCTGACCGCACTGGTTGGGGTGCGCTATTTCCATTCCTCGCAGGAATCCTTCCAGGCGCAGACCCATCCGTTTGGCGGCTTCACCGGCAGCCCGCAGGGCGAGCTGACGAACAGCTTCGCCGGCAACAAGACGACCTTCAAGGCGAATCTGTCGTACAAGACGGACTTCGGGCTGATCTATGCCACGGTGTCGGAGGGCTTCCGGGTGGGTGGCACCAATGCCGCGAATCTGCCGTTCGCCAGCAACATCCCCCGTACCTACGATCCGGATCAGTTGCGCAACTATGAGCTCGGCGTCAAATCGGACTTCTGGGACAAGCGGCTGCGCCTGAATGCCGCCGCCTACGCGATCCGCTGGTCCAACATCCAGATTGCCAGCGTGGATTCCAGCGGCGCGTTTCCATTCGTCACCAACGCGGGAACGGCCAGTGTCGACGGTTTCGAGCTCGAATCGCAACTGCTGCTGGCACCAGGCCTGGAGCTCGATCTGACCGGTACCTACGAGAATGCGCGCCTCACTGCGGATCAACCCAACAGCTGCTTCTTGAAGGACGGCATCACCCCCTGCAATCCGAATCTCGCTTACAATGGCAACCGGTTGCCGGAAGTGCCCAGGTTTCTGGCGGACGCGGCACTGGCCTATTCGGTGCCGGTCTCGGCCGTGAGCACTGCGAATTTCCGCGCGGATGTGCAGTACCGCGATGCCTCCAAGAGTCAGACCAACCCGCTCAGTCCATTCAACGTGCCGCTCGCGCCCTACACGCTGCTGAACCTGCGCGCTGGCCTGGACTGGAATGAATGGAATGCGACCCTTTTCGTGAAGAACGCAACCGACAAGCGCGCGCAGGTCGATGCGATCTCCTCGAGCCAGGATCCGCTTGCGTACATCACCGTCCGGCCGCGGACCGTCGGATTGCAAGTAACGCGCAGATTTTAAGCGCGGTGCCGTCATCCTGCCTGCGCCCGGCCCGGTCACGTTCGCGGAAAGCGTGCCCGGTGTCCGGGTGCAGGCTGGATATCCCGCGCTCGCATCGCTAGGCTGACCCGCAAGACCATGCAACCCACCTCGATCAGCGAACGCGAAGGCGGCCTTCACCGCGGTCTCACCCGAACTCAAATCGTGATGATCGGTTTGGGAGGCGCGATCGGTACCGGCTTGTTCATGGGTAGCGGGCTCGCCATTGGATACGCGGGCCCTGCAGTCATCCTCAGTTTCGCGCTGGCGGGTTTCATTGCCCTGGTGATGGTTTTCAGCCTCTCGGAAATGGCGGTGGTGCACCCGACCGCGGGCTCCTTCGGTACTTACGCGGAGACCTACCTGAACCCCTGGGCTGGGTTCGTCGTGCGCTACACCTACTGGATTTCCCAGGTGATCGCCATTGGCGGGGAAGCCGTAGCGGCGGGCCTGTACATGACGTACTGGTTTCCGGAGGTGCCCGTCTGGATGTGGTCGCTGGGCTTCTGCCTGGTGCTGCTGTATTTCAACTCGCGCTCGGTGAACAACTTCGGCACCGTGGAGTTCTGGTTCGCGCTCATCAAGGTGACGGCCATTGTGCTGTTCATCATTCTGGGAGCCGCGACCATCTTTGGCTTCGGGATGCCCGCCACGGGCTTTCACAACCTGACCGGGCTGCCGGGCGGATTCCTGCCGAATGGCTTCGGCGGCCTGTGGATGGCCGTCATCGTCGGCATCTTCTCCTTCAACGGCATCGAGGTGATCGCGGTCACTTCAGGTGAGGCCGAGAACCCCCGGGTTGCCATCCCCGCCGCGTTGCGCACGATGGTATTTCGGCTCTTCGCCTTCTACCTGCTCGCGTTGACCATCATTGTGACAACGGTTCCGTGGACCACAACTGGCGTCAAAGTGGTCGCGCAAAGCCCGTTCGTCAGTGTGTTTGCACATTCCGGCGTGGCTCATGCGGCGGGAATCATGAATTTCGTCGTCATCAGCGCCGCACTGTCCAGCATGAACACCAACGTGTATCTATGCTCGAGAATGCTCTTCTCGCTCTCGCGCGGGCGTTATGCCCCGCAGTTCCTCGGCAGGCTGAGCAAGAAGGGCAGTCCGGTTGCCGCCATTGTGACCTCCGGTGCCTGCATTCTGGTCGCCGCCGGTATTTCAAAGCTGACTCCGTATGCTTACAACTACCTGCTGGGCGTTGCACTGTTCGCAGCTATCCTGGTGTGGATGATGATCCTGGTGAGCCATATCAGCTTCCGGCGGCACCACGCTCCCGAAAGCCTGCCGGTGCGAATGCCGTTGTTTCCATGGATGCAATACGCGGGCCTGGCTCTGCTGGCGGCGATTCTCGTCACCATGGGGCTCGACATGAAGTTCTTCTACGTGTCCTGGCTCTGCGGCGTACCGTGGATACTGCTGATCTCGGGCGCCTACTTCGTGTGGAAAGCGAAGAATCGACCGCAGGTGAGCAGCGTTTTGACTTGACGAGCCTTTTGATTTGCGAGGAACGGATGGTTACCGATTTCAAGACACTGCGCAGCCGGTTTCCGGTGCTGGCGCGAAAAACGTATCTGAACAGCGGCTCGTATTGCGCGTTGGCCGACAGCGTCCAACAGGCGATCAACGACTACATGGACGACCGGTTGCTCGTCGGAGCGAATTGGGACGTGTGGGTAATGAAGAACGAGGCGGTACGTTCGTTGATGGCTCAGGTGTTACGCGCGCGGCCCGACGAGATCGCCGTTACGGCCTCGGCCTCGGCGGGCATCAATGCGCTGGCCAGTGCGTTCGACTTCACGAAGCGTCGCAATAAAGTTGTGATCAGCGATTTCGAATTTCCCACTAACGCGCAGATCTGGCATGCGCAAGAGCCGCGTGGCGCGCGTGTAGTGCACGTTCCGGCAGCCGCGGATGGCTATATTCCGCTCGAGAACTTCGATAAGTTGATCGACGAACAGACGCAGCTCGTGGCGGTGACGCAGGTCTGTTTCCGCAACGGCGCCAGGCTGGACATCCCGGGCATCGTGAAGCTTGCGCATGCCAGGGGCGCCAAGGTCATGCTGGACTGTTATCAGGCCGTTGGCGCGCTGACGGTTGACGTCAAGAAGCTCGATGTCGATTTCGCGGTCGGTGGAATGCTGAAGTACCTCCTCGGGACGGCAGGTTTGGGATTCCTGTATGTTCGCGGCGAGTTGATTCAGGGCCTGACCCCCACGACTACGGGCTGGTTCGCCCAGGAAAACATCACGGCGATGGACATCACGGCGAACCGGCCGTCACCCACGGCGCGGCGTTTCGAGGCTGGAACTCCGGCGGTCGTCAATTGTTACGCTGCCGAGGCGGGCTTGAAGATCATTCTGGAGGTGGGGACCGATACTATCGAGGAGCGTGTCGGCTATCTCACCCGCCTGTATATGGACCGGCTGGAAGAGATCGGCTGGCCGAGTATTACGCCGCGGCAGGCTGAGCGGCATGGGCCGATGATCTGTGTCAGGGCGAAGCAGGTCGCGCAGCTCTTTGGCAAGCTGACGGAGCAGGACATCGTCACTTCCTTCCGGGACGACAACCTGCGCGCGACATTCCACTTCTACAACAATGAGCAGGACGTAGATGCGCTGATCCAGGCGTTGCTGGGTCACCAGGCAGAGTTCCGATGCTAAACAACTTTCCTGCGGCAGCCCTGCGCGAGCAGTTCCCGGCATTGAAACATGCCGGCAACTCCATCTTTTTTGACAACGCGGCGGGCGCACAAGTACCACAGGTTGTGTTGGATGCGGTAAATGGCCATCTGATCCGACACAACGTCCAGCGGGGAGGGCGCTACCCGCACAGCGTGGCGGTGGACGCCACGATCGCTCGTTCGCGGGCCAGCGTCGCTGCGTTCCTCAACGCCCCGCGCGCCGAGGAAATTGCGTTCGGCATGAACGCCACGTCCTTTATCCGCTTGATCAGTCTGGCGGTGGGCCAGACACTGGGGCAGCGCAACGAAATCGTGGTCACCGACCTGGATCACGAGGCAAACATTGCGACTTGGCTCGTGCTCGAGAAGATGGGTGCAAGGTTCGTATGGTGGAAGATTCGCGCAGACGGCTGTTTGCATGTCGAAGATCTGCAGCCCTTGCTGTCCGCTCGTACCCGCCTGGTCGCGTGCACTCTGGCGTCGAACGCGCTTGGTTCCATTGTTGACGTGCGGGCCGCGGCGGATCTGGCACACGCGGCGGGCGCGGAGATTTTTCTCGACAGCGTGCATTACGGTCCGCATGGCTCGATCGATGTGCAGGCCTTCGACTGTGACTACCTGGTATGTTCGGGGTACAAGATCTTTGCTCCACATATGGGATTCCTGTGGGGCCGTTACGAGCTGCTGCAGGCGCTGCCCACGTTTCGCGAAGACTTCATTCCCGACGAGCCGCCGGGCAAGATCGAGGCTGGCACGTTCATCTATGAGAACGTTGCGGGAATGGATGCGGCTATCAACTACCTGGCCCAGCTGGGCCGCACGCTGGGTGGTAAGGCCGGTGCGCCGGACGCAGGGTCACTGCGCGATGATACGCGCGCTGCACTGCAGGCGATTCACTCTTATGAGCAGAGTCTGTCCCTGGAACTGCTGGCTGTGTTGAAAGCTAACAAAGCGCAGATCTACGGCATTGACGCGGAGGCACGGATCCCCGGGCGCGTGCCAACAATCTGCTTCAACATGCCGGGCGTGCTGCCGCAGGCTGTGACCGAAGCGGCGGCCCGGGCGGGCATTGGTATCCGCGACGGGCACATGTACGCGCCCCGGCTGATGCAGCGCCTGGGTTTAGCAAAGGAATCCGGCGCAGTCCGTGTCTCACTCGTACACTACAACACGGCCGCCGAGATACATCGGCTCGCAGAGGTGCTTGGGGGCCTGAAACGCCGCTAACGGGGGATCCGGACGACAAACGCGGTGCGGTTGTTCTTTCCGGACTGAGCGTCGACGCTCCCACCATGAGCGAGGACAATCTGCTGAACGATGTAGAGACCGAGGCCCAGGCCTTCGGTCCGGCCCGTTTGGCGCCGCGCCCTTCTGAATGGATCGAACAACTGCGGCAGCAGCTCAGGAGGAATAGTTCCCGAGTTCTCTACCTTCATTACGACCGACTCCGGGCGCGTACCATCCACCGAGACCCGCACGTCACCACGCGCGTCCCCGTGTTGAAGGGCATTCCCCAGTAAGTTGGATGCGACCTGGGCCATGCGCTCGCCATCCCAGTTACCGTTGAGATCGCCAGCCTGCTCGGCCAGGATCTGCCGCTCTGGATAGGCCGCCTGCACCTCATTCAGGACTCGATCCAGCAATGCACCGAGGTTGGCTGGCTCGCGTTGCAGAGGAATGCCGCCGGCGAGCCGGGCCCGGGCCATGTCGAGCATGTCCTCGATCATGCGGCTCATCCTCTGGCCGCTCGACAGAATGCGGGCGGCGGTCTCCTTCACGGGCTCCTCCGTCGAGCGGCGTTGGATCAGCAGGGCGGAGGTCAGGACCGCGTTCAACGGGCTGCGCAGATCGTGACTGAGGACCGCTGTCAGCATTTCGTTGAGGCGCAATGTCTCGGTCTTCTCGCGCAGCTCCTGCGCAAGTTGCTGTTTGTGACGGTACAGTTGGAAGAAGACGTCGGCCTTGTTCTGCAGAATATGCGGCTCAATGGGCTTGAAGAGGAAATCGACCGCGCCGCTTTCATATCCCTTGAACACGCGATGCTGATCACGCCCGCCGGCCGTCACGAAGATGATCGGAACCTGCCGGGTTCGTTCGCTGCCGCGCATGAGCTCCGCCAGCTCGAAACCGTCCATCTCCGGCATCTGCACGTCCAGCAGAGCAAGGGCGACGTCGTGGATCAGCAGCAGCTCCAGCGCCTCCGCGCCGGAGCGCGCCGTGAGAATCTCCACGTCCTGCCGGCGCAACAACGCCGACAACGCGAGCAGGTTCTCCTCCAGGTCATCGACGAGCAGACACTTCACTAGCTTCTCCATCCGGCTACGCCAGAGCACCGAGCAACCGCGCTATCTCAGGCAACGACAGGACGAAGTCCGCCGGACCACGCTGCAGGGCTGACACTACCATGCGAGGTGCCTTGGCGTTGTCTGGCTGTTGGACTACCGTGACCCCCCCAGCCTGGTGGATTGCATGCAGCCCCGCGGCGCCATCCTCGTTCGCTCCAGTGAGAATGATGCCGAGCAGGCGCTCTGCATAAACATCCGCGGCGGATTCGAACAAAACATCAATGGAGGGCCGCGAGAAATGCAGCGGCGCGTCGGCCGACAAGGCGATCTGGCGATTCTTCTCCAGCAGCATGTGATAGTCCGGTGGGGCAAAATACACGCTGCCCGGCTCGACCGGCTCCTTGTCTTCGGCTTCCCGGATTGGCCGGGGGCAGCGTCTGGCAAAGATCTCCACCAGCAGGCTCGGCCGCTCGCGCGGCAGATGCAGAACGATGAACATCGCGGGGCGAAACCTGGCGGGCAGCGCCGGCAGCAGCTGTGTGAGCGCCTCGACGCCGCCGGCCGAGGCGCCGATGACTACGGCTTCGATCCGCGTGCGCAGTGTTTCCGGTGCAATCATGCCCGCTCTTGGATATTCATGGCCGCCTCTGGTAGATGCGCTCGTCTCGAGCCAGCTCGCCAAACGACTCCGAGTGGGCCGAGAAGCGCAAGGTCTCCTTGGAGCCGATGCCCAGGAAGCCCTTGCGGCAGAGTGAGTCCCGGAACAAGCCTACCGCGCGGTCCTGCAGGTCGCTATTGAAGTAGATGAGCACATTGCGGCAGGAAATGAGCTGCACTTCCGCGAATACGCTGTCCGTGGCAAGGCTGTGATCCGAGAAGACGATGTGATCGCGCAGCGACTTGTCGAACACGGCGCGGCCATATGCGGCCGTGTAGTAATCGGAGAGGGATGAGCTGCCACCGGATTTGCGGTGTGCCTCTGTGAAGCCGGCAATCCGGTCTGCGTCATAGACGCCGGCCGCGGCCTTCTGAAGAATACGCGGATTGATGTCTGTGGCGTAGATCAGCGTTCGCGGCAGGAGACCTTCCTCACGCAGCAATATGGCGAGCGAGTAGACCTCTTCGCCCGCGCCGCAACCGGCTACCCACACCTTGAGCGACGGATAAGTTCGAAGTACGGGAATTACGCTCTGGCGCAACGCGCGGAAGTAACCGGGGTCGCGGAACATCTCGCTGACCGGCACGGTGAGGAAATCAAGTAGCGCCGGAAAGCTTTCCGCCTCGTGCAACACCTTGTCCTGCAGCTGCGAAAAAGTCTGACACCTGAAGCGCGCCAGTGCGGCGGTCAGCCGCCGCTTCAATGACGCCGGCGCATAACGTCTGAAGTCATAGTGATACCTCAGATAGATGGCATCGAGCAGCAGCTGCATGTCGATATCATTGTTGCTTTGGGCGGCCATGGCTGGCTACTTGGGCATCCACACACGCACCAGAGACATGAGCTTCTCGACGTCCAGGGGCTTTGCGATGTAGTCGTTGGCGCCGGCCGACAGGCATTTCTCCTGGTCGTCTTTCATCGCTTTCGCGGTGAGCGCGATGATGGGGAGTTTCTTCCACTCGGGCTGTTTGCGGATCTCGCGCGTCGCGGTGAGTCCGTCCATCTCGGGCATCATGATGTCCATCAGCACGAGATCAATGGGAGTGTTGCCGGGGAGGCGGCTGCGCGTGAGCGCCTCCAGCGCCTCGCGGCCATTGCGTGCGATGTCGATCGTCGCCCCCCTCGGCTCGAGAAGGCTCGACAGGGCAAAGATGTTGCGGACGTCGTCCTCCACGACGAGTATGCGGCGGCCTTCGAGGGCGGCGTCGCGGTCGCGGGCCACCTGCAGCATGCGTTGCCGCTCGGCCGGCAGTTTTGATTCAACCTGGTGCAGGAACAGGGTCACCTCATCGAGCAGGCGCTCGGGGGAGCGCGCATCCTTGATGATGATGGATTTCGAGAAGCGGCGCAGGCGTTGCTCTTCGTCGTTACTGAGCGTGCGACCCGTGTAGACAATGACCGGAGGGAAGGAGACC
This sequence comes from Steroidobacteraceae bacterium, assembly GCA_045810105.1. Lineage (GTDB taxonomy): Bacteria > Pseudomonadota > Gammaproteobacteria > Steroidobacterales > Steroidobacteraceae > 13-2-20CM-66-19. The sequence continues at coordinate 11,743 of JBJMWM010000005.1, forward strand.
TCGTCCGCTTGCGCCATCTTCGTCAGGAGCTCGTCGCCGCCGAAGTCGGGCAGGTTGAGATCCATGACCATGCAATCGAAAGTCATTTTGCGCAACTGCTCGAGTGCCTCTGCGGCACTGCATACAGTGGTGATGTGAACGTCTTCGTTCTCCAGGAGCTGACGAATGCTTTCCCGCTGGCGCTCATCATCTTCGACGACGAGCACGTTGCGTACACCCTGCAAAAACTTAGCTTCGAGCCGCTGCAGCGCTTCCGCGAGCTGCTCGCGCTTCACAGGTTTCATGGCATAGCCAACAGCGCCCAGCGCGAGTGCTTCCTGGGAGTAGTCGGCGACCGACACGACGTGTACCGGGATGTGGCGCATCTGCGGGTTGCGCTTGAGCTGCTCCAACACCCCGAGCCCGGAAGAGTCCGGCAGATTCATATCGAGCAGAATCGCTTTCGGCCGATAGGTTGCGGCTGCTGCGAGCGCATCGTTGGCCGTGTGCGTAACGATGCACTGGAAACCCTTTTCGTGGGCCATGTCGCGCAGGATGGCGGCAAACGGCAGGTCGTCCTCGACGATGAGGATCAGCCGGGAATCGGCTTTGATCTGCTGCGAATCATCCGCGACGACAGTTGGCCGCGGTGTTGGTGCAGGGGTGCCGGGCGGACGAGCCGGGCTGACGGGCGCGGGGGGTGTCGGGTTGATTTGAGGCTCGACCCTCGGCCGCAATGCCAGTGGCAGAGTCAGCGTGAAAGTACTGCCCGCTCCAGGCGTGCTGATGACGCTGATCTCGCCCCCGAGCAGACGTGCCAGATCGCGCGAGATGGTCAGGCCCAATCCCGTGCCACCGTACTTTCGATGAGTGCTGCCATCTGCCTGTCGGAAGGCATCGAAAATGATCTCCTGCTGGTGCTGCGAAACCCCGATCCCGGTGTCTTGAACCTCGAATCGCACTGTGTCGCCGGCGCCTGCCGAGACACGCAACGACACTTCCCCGACCGCGGTGAATTTCAACGCATTCGACAGAAGGTTCTTCAGTATCTGACTGAGCCGCTGCGGGTCGGTTTCAATGCGCTCTGGTGCATCCTTCGCGGCCCGAGCCTCGAGTCGCAGCCCTTTGATCTGCGCAACCGGCTGAAAGGTTGTGAGCAACTCGTCGATGATCCGGGCGATCAGCACCGTCTGCGGCGCCAGCTCGACCTTACCTGCTTCGATCTTCGACAGATCCAGGATGTCGTTGATGATGGCGAGCAGATCGCTACCCGCGGATGAGATTGTCTGCGCAAACTTGACCTGTTCCTCAGTCAGATTGCCGCTGCGGTTGTCCGCCAGGATCTTGGCGAGAATCAAGGAGGAGTTGAGCGGCGTGCGCAGCTCGTGGCTCATGTTCGCCAGGAACTCGCTCTTGTACTGATTGGCGCGCTCGAGCTCGGCAGCGCGCTCGCCGAGCACGGATTGGGCAGCGGCGAGCTCGTCGCGTTGATGCTCCAGGAGGTGCGCCTGTTCCTCGAGCTGCGCGTTGGTCTGCTGGAGCTCCGCCTGCTGGGACTCGAGCTGTGCCTGTGACTCCTTGAGCGACCTCGCCTGGATCTCCAACTCCTCGTTGCTGACCCGCAGCTCTTCCTGCTGCGTCTGCAGCTCTTCCCCCTGCCGCTGTGTCTCCTCGAGCAGCTCTTCGAGCCGGGTCCGGTCCTTCGAGGAACGTATGGCGATTCCGAGTGACTCGGAGAGACGATTCAGCAGCTCCAGATCCTCCGGCCGCAGCAACCTGAAGAAGCCCAGCTCCACAACAGCATGTACTGTCCCGTCGACAGAGGCTGGTGAGATCAGCAGCTCACGAGGCGTTCCGCGCCCGAGGGCGGAGGTCACCTGCATATAGCCGTCAGGGACGTTCTTGACCCGAACAGTCCGGTTCTCCTTCGCTGCTTGGCCGAGCAGCCCCTCACCAGCACGTACCACCTCGCCGTCGGACGCTGATGCCAGCGCGTAAGTGGCAAGCCTTCTGAACACGCCAGCACCTTCTGTAATGTACAAACACCCAACCCTCGCGCCGAGGAAGGACGCGAGGAAACTCAGCACATGATCTGCCAGCCGCTCCAGGCGCTGCTCGCCCTGGATCCGCTGGCTGAATGCCATTTGGCCGGAGCGGAGCCAGACCTGCGCTTGGCGTGCCTTGTAGTCGCGTGACGTGAGGCCCGCGGCAGAGCCAATCAGGATGAGGAGCAACGCGGAGCCACCGAAGGTAACGGAGGTCGAGATGAATTCGGCGTGCTCCCACTCTTGCTCGCGGGTCGCGAGCGCCGTCCGCTCAGTCGCCTCCATGGTGGTGACCATAGACCGAATGCGCTCCATCGACGCCTGGCCCCGGTCGGTACGCACGGCAGCAAGCGTACCTGCAACATCACCCTTGCGGCGCAGCGCGATCACCCGGTCCATCTCGGCAAGCTTCTGGCTGACGGCGAGCTCGAGCGCGGTCAGCCGCTGTTGCTGTACGGGGTCCTCCGCCACGAACGGCCGGGCACCCCTGAACGCTTCGGGTAGCTGAGCCTTGGCATTGATATTGGGCTCGAGGTACGGGTCCTCGCCTGTCAGCAGAAAGCCACGCTGGCCTGTTTCCGCATCTTTGACGAGCGAGAGAATCGACTCCAGTTGCTCCAATACCTGCAGCGTGCGCGTGACCCGTTGCACTGCAATTGCACTGGTCTGCAACGAGCGATAGGTCAACAGCGCAATGAACGCCACGGCAGCTACAGCGACGACGAAACCCAGCAGCGGGCCCGGTGGCAATGGCGCCCCCGCGCGGGCGCTGTCCCGAAATTCCGCTGCAGGATCGCCGGCGGTTTTGCTCATCAAGCGTAAATCCCCGTTGCCTATATGGGCTAGCCCATCCGGCACATCTTAAGCCTGCCCACCGTAATTTTTGTCGGCTCGACTCGCGCTGCGCGGGGTGATGCTGCGGCGCCGAAGCCTGCGCCAATGTGACGTAATCGAGTGCGATCGGCCGCCTGGCAGTCGAAAATCGCGCCCCGGGAAGGAAACCTATGCTCATTGCCCAGAAGCCCGATAACGAACAGTCCCGCCTGGCTTCATTGCGCGAGCTGGACGTTCTGGACAGTGCCCCTGAAGCTCAATTCAACACCCTGGTGCGCTCGGCAGCCCTGCTGAGCGGCACGCCGGTCGCGCTGCTCAGCCTGATCGACACGAGCCGGCAGTGGTTCAAAGCCAACACCGGTCTGCCGGGCCTCATTGAGACTTCTCGGGACGTGGCGTTCTGTGCGCACACCATCCTGCAGGACGGTGTGCTCGAAATACCGGATGCGCGCTCCGATCCGCGGTTCGCCGACAATCCACTGGTTACCGGCTCGGCCGCAATCCGTTTCTATGCAGGGGCGCCAATCTGCCTGGGGGACGGCTCGCCGGTGGGCGCGCTCTGCGTCCTGGACCGCAAGCCGCGCAAGTTGCGAGCGGAGCAGTTGGATATCCTGCGGCATCTCGCCCAGGCCGCTGCAGCGGCCCTGGAGGGCCGCCGGGCTATCCAACAACTTCGCGAGACCTCCGGCGAAATGCACTATCACGCGACGCACGATGCGCTGACCGGCCTCGTGAATCGCTCCGAGTTCGAGGTTCGCCTGCGCCGCGTGTTGCAGAAGGCGGGGGAAGATCGCAGTGAGCACGCGCTTCTGTACGTCGACATCGACCAGTTCAAGCTCGTGAACGATTCATGCGGCCATGCCATCGGCGACCAGCTTCTGCAGGAAGTGGGGAAGCTATTCGCCGCCACCATTCGCGCGCGCGACACGCTGGCCCGGCTGGGCGGTGATGAGTTCGCCATCATTCTCGAGCATTGTCCGGTTGAGCAGGCGCAACGGGTCGCGCAACAGATCTGCGAGGCGATGTCCAATTTCCGGTTCTCGCACGACGATCGCAGTTTTCGGGTCGGCGCGAGCATCGGGCTCGTGCCGGTGGACGATAGATGGACCACGACAGCTGCGATCATGCAGGCGGCTGACGCCTCGTGCTACGCGGCCAAGGAGGCCGGGCGCAACCGCGTACACCTCTGGTTGGATACTGATACCGCGATCCGCGTGCGCGCCGGCGAGATGCAATGGGCTATGCGCATCGAGCACGCCCTCGATCAAAATCAGTTCGTGTTGCATGCCCAGCGCATCGAGGAGCTCGGCACCCAATCCGAGGGGAGCTGGGGTCAAGGGATCCGGGCGGAAGCCCTGCTGCGCATGCAGGATGAGGGCGGTCTCGTGCCGCCGGGTGCGTTTTTACCCGCGGCTGAGCGATTCCACCTGGCATCGAGGCTCGACCGCTGGGTGCTCCAGCACGCGCTCGCCTGGTTGCGGGGGTTGCCCGACGTCCGGGCTATCCGCGCGCTGTCGATCAATCTGTCCGGTCAGTCGATCGGGGATCGGGCCTTTCACAGGCACGCCATCGACTCATTCCGCGAGGCGGGTCCGCGGATTTGCGCGCAAGTTTGCGTCGAGATCACGGAAACCGCGGCCGTCACCAACATGGCCGACGCGGCGGTTTTTATCAGGCAGATCCGTGCGCTGGGAGTGCAGGTCGCGCTGGACGATTTCGGCGCGGGGGCCTCCTCGTTCGGCTATCTGAAGACCCTTCCGGTGGACTATCTGAAGATAGACGGCCAATTTGTCCGGGATGTAGTCGATGACCCGATGGATGAGGCGGCAGTGCGGTGCTTCGCGGAAGTCGCCCGGATTCTCGGGGTGAAGACAGTAGCCGAGTTCGTCGATCGGCCTGAGGTACTGGCAAAGCTGCGCCTGATGGGCATTGACTACGCGCAAGGCTTCCTGCTGCATCGTCCGGCACCTTTGAACGATCTATTATCCACGGTTGGGGCGACGGTTGGGGGCGAGCGCTTTTTTCGATAGGGGCATGCGATTTTTAAGCTTGGCCGCGTCCCCTGGCTGTGAAACGCTGCCTGCCGCGGTTTTCGCCGCGGCAACGGGTTGCCTCATGTCGGACCATTCATCGTCGGAGCGCTCTGGGATGTCGGATTACATTGCTTCGCTGCTCGATTCGCGCCGCTCCGGCTTTGCGCTGCCCGGCGCCTTTTTCAGCGACTCACGGGTGTTCGCCGCCGATCTGCAGTACATCTTTGCGCGGCACTGGCTGTTCCTCGCCAGCGAGTCGGAGATACCCGAGGCCGGCGACTACCGTACCTATCAGATTGGCGCGTACCCGATATTCATCCTCCGCCAGGATGATGGCTCCGTGGCCGCATTTCACAACACGTGCCGCCACCGCGGCTCGCGGATCCTGCAGCAGGAAACCGGCGTTGTCGGTGCGAAGATCGTCTGTCCGTATCATCGCTGGACCTATGACACGGCTGGCAAGGTGATCGATTGCGGACCCGCGGGGGATGTGACGCTCGCCAAGGGGCTGCAGCTCAAGCGCGTGCACCTGAAAAATCTTGCCGGCCTGCTGTTCATCTGCCTGGCCGACGATCCGCCGGACGATTTTGATGACGTCGTCAGCAGGATGACTCCCTATATCACCCCGCACGCGTTGCCGCGCACGCGTGTTGCGAAGCAAATTGACCTGGTTGAGCACGGTAACTGGAAAGTGACAATCGAGAACAACCGCGAGTGCTTCCACTGCGGTGGGCATCCCGAACTGTTGAACTCACTGTTCCATTTTCTAGGTGACGTTTCCGAGGAGTCGCTCTCTGAGCAGGAGCGGTCGATCTACCGCCGTTACGAGACCGCTCGGGAGCTGAGTCTTGCGAGTTGGAAGCGGGCAGGGGTGCCGTGGGAGCGCATCGAGCTGCTCCATGGCCGTCCGACCGGCTTTCGTGCGGAACGGCTCGTGCTCGAGGGCTCGGGTGAGTCCATGACGACAGATACACGTGTGGCCTGCACGCGTCTGCTTGGGTCATTCACCGAGCGTCGGCTGGGCACTCTGCATCTGCATGTGCAGCCGAATGCTTGGTTTCATTTTCTGAGCGATCACATTCTGACCTTCGCGATTTTTCCCATAGACCGCGAGCGCACGCTGGTGCGTACTACCTGGCTGGTGAATGCCGATGCGCAGGAGGGTAAGGATTACGATGTCGACAATCTGACCCGGGTCTGGAGCGCCACGAACGAGCAGGATGCGCAGTTCGTCGAAGAGACGCAACGCGGGACGGCCAGCCCCGAATACGTCCCGGGGCCGCTCAGTGCCACGGAGTTCATGGTCGACATGTTCCACCGCTGGTATGATGAGCGGATGCGCGCGGGACTCAAAGTCTGACCGACCTCTATCCTTCAATCGAGCCGTTTCGCACCGGGCGCCTGGCGGTTGACGACATCCATACCCTGTATTGGGAAGAGTGCGGCAATCCCGACGGCACACCTGTGTTGTTCCTTCATGGCGGCCCGGGAGCGGGGTGCTCGCCTGAGCACCGGCGGTTTTTCGATCCGAAGTACTACCGCATCGTGCTGTTCGATCAGCGCGGCGCCGGCCGCTCGACTCCCCATGGCGAGGTTACCCACAACACGACGGCACACCTCGTCAGCGACATCGAAGCGCTGCGTGACTTACTGAACATCCCTTCCTGGCATGTTTTCGGTGGTTCGTGGGGATCCACCCTTGCGCTGGCGTACGCCCAGACCCATGCCCAGCCGTGTTTGAGCCTGACGCTGCGCGGGATATTTCTGTTGCGGGCGTCGGAGGTCGATTGGTTCGTCCGCGGACTACGGCGGTTCGCGCCACAGGCGTGGGAGCAGTTTGTCGGGTTTCTTCCTGAGCCGCTGCGTGAGGATATCTGTGATGGGTATTGGACGCAGTTGAATCATGAGTTGCCGCAGATACGGTTGGCTGCGGCCAATTCCTGGGCGACGTATGAGGCTCGGAGCGTCATGTTGCGGACGAATGCGGCTGTGCCGGCGTTGCCTGGCCCTGCCGTTGGGGCGAGTGGCGCTGCCGCTGGCGCGGGTCGCACCGGGACAGCTGCGGGTGGCGCTGCCGCTGGCGCGGGTGGCACCGGGGCAGGCGCATCTCCGCCTGTCTTGAGCGCGTCTGCTTCTCACTCGTCCGTGGGCCTTGCGCGGCTGGAGGTTCACTACATGCGTGCGAACCAATTCGTCCCCGACGACGCGCTGTTACGCGGCGTTGACCGGATCCGTCACATCCCGTGCGCGATCGTACAGGGTAAGTACGATTTGCTGTGTCCGCCGATCACAGCTGTGGAACTCCACGCGGCATGGCCGGAATCCACGCTGCAGATCATCGAAGACGCCGGGCATTCGGCCTTTGAGCCGGGAATCCGTGCCGCGTTGGTGGCAATTATGGATGCACGGCGGACAACGTCGCAGTAAGCGCCTCTATCACGATGGCCACACTCACGGGCCCTTCAACACATCGGCAATGCCGGGTGCGGCCCGAGGAACATCCTTCCTATAATCCTTGCCCATCAACGCCGCAACGGTAGCTGCAATCTGCGCCTGCGTTACCGATGCAACATTGGCCCGCTCTCCGAGCGGCGGCGTGTCAGGTCCGATGACGGCAATCCAGACATTCTCGGAGCCTTTCTCACGGACGCCATGATCCTTCCACTCCACTGGCCCGCTGCCCCGGCCGTGGTCGGCCGTGATGATGAAGGTGGTCGACCCGCGATACTGCGGCATGGTCTGCATCGTATCCCACAACTCCTTCACGAAGCCGTCGGTGCGATGAGCGCTTTCCAACACGAGGTCGTATCGTCCCTGATGGGCCCAGTTGTCGGTTTCACCGTAGCCGACAAAGAGTACCCGCGGTTTGGCGGCCTGTACATAGTCGAGCAATTCAACCTGTAAGAACGAGTTACCGACGTCGTCTTCGTCGAAGCGGGTCGTCGTATCGAACAGCCTGCCGAGCAGTGCATCCTTGGCTGCGTCTGCAGTCCTGGGCGGAGCGGTCCAGCCCGCCTGCATCACCAGCTGGCTGCGCGGTTCGTTGAAAATATCGACATAGTTGTGCCATGTGCCGTAAATCGCCACACGGCCGGTCAGGTCCGGTGACTTGTTGAGCCACTCGAACACGGACACGTTCGGATTGGGTCCGAACTCATTGCTGGTGATGTCCGGATTGGGGAACCCCACCGACATCTCGTTGTAGCCTGGATAGGAGAATGCGGCGCCGTTGGTAACGTGGGCATCGCTCCCCAGCGGGCGATTACCGAATAGCTGGCCTTGTCTGGCCACGGTACCCCAGATGAACGGCATGAGGAGCTCACGGCGTTCCTGGGCGGTGTCGCGCCAGTAGCGGCGTTTCAGCTCTGCGTCTTCGACCCAGCTACCACCGTTCTTGGTGTCCAGCAACAAAGGATCAGCGCCCTGAAAAACCTCCTGCCACCGCAATCCGTCGCTCACGATCAAAACCACGTTTTGGGTTTTTACCGCCGCGGTGCGCGGTGTCTTGCCAGCCGGCGCGGGCGTAGCGTAGCCCGTAACGAGCAGAGCAGTCAGCAGGGGTGCGAATTTCTGCATGTTGATATGTCCTCAGCTTGCCAAGTCGGTGGAACGCGGCAGAAACATCAGTAACAGCGCGGCAGCCGCAGCGACACCTGTTACGGGCAACAGACTTTGTAGTACCTGGGTCGCCGTTGCGCCCGCACCCAACAGTTGGCCCGCGAGGTAGGGCCCCATGGCGGAGCCGAGCCTGCTGGCGGCAACCGCGGCACCGGTTCCGGTTCCGCGGGTGATGGTGTGGTAATAGGCGGGAGACAGGCCGTAGAGAACGAATTGTGCGCCGATCAGGCACGCGCCCATCGCAGCGGCCGTGATCGCGGCGAGCGCGAGCTCATGACCCAGCGAGGAGATTACGAACAGCGCGCCGGCGAGCCCGGCGTAGCACACAAACAGCAGCAGGCGATTGGGGTGGCGTTGCATGATCCACCCGAGGACGACGGCCCCGGATGCCGCCGCCAGATTGAAGACAATCTGGATCAGGAATGCCTGCGGCTTGCTGAAGCCCTTCGCAACCATCAGGTTGGGCAGCCAGTTCAGCAGCAGGTGCGTCATGACCGCTGTGAAGAAGAAGGCGATCCACAGCAGAATGGTCTGGCGTACGCGCGAGCGGTCGAACAATGTATGGAGAATACCCGGCGGCTGTTGTTTGGCGCCGCTGATTGCCGCTCTCGCCCGTCGGAACAAACTCGACTCCGGCAACAGAATCATCATAATGGGGGCCAGTACGAGCGGCGCGATTCCTCCAACATAGAAGACTGTGCGCCAATCGCCACCCGGTCCCGCTGAGAATCCGATGAGGGCGGCAATCGCGCCGCCCCCGGGCATTCCCGCGGCCGTAACCACCACGTTCAGGATGTTGTTGCGCCCACCGGAAGCCTCGGCCGTGAGAGCAATGAGATTGGGGAACGCACCGCCGAGTCCCAGCCCGCACAGGAACCGGATCACGAGCAACTCGGCGTACCCCGACGCCCACGCGGTTGCGAGCTGGAAGACACCGAATACGACGATGGACACGACGAGCGAGTTCCTGCGCCCCCAGAAGTCGGCAATGCGTCCGCCGATGAAAGCACCGAAGAACAGGCCCAGCGGACTAGCCGTGAGCACATAGCCCAGGGCTTGCTTCGACAGGTGGAATTCAGGGGCAATGCCGGAAGCTGCAATGCCCATGGATTGTAGGTCAATCCCTTCGATGATGGCCGCGCAGAAACACAGCGCGAGCGTCAAGCCGGAGCGTTCAACCGGGGTTGCCTGAGCGGCAGTGCTGACGTTCAATTGGAAGTTCCTTGGCCGGGTGTCCGCAACGATTCCACCACACACAGTGCGACAGTTTCCCGTGTCGCAACAGATGTGAATAGGCAGGCAACCTGCAACAACCCTCGCAACCCACTGATCCAGCGACAGATTACTCTCAAGACAGGTGTCGGTTTGAGCGAAAAAAGCGTATTGGTTGCGGGTGAGACCTTCACGATTCAAGATCCCCCCATGGCGGAACTCACCGAGCTGCTGGAGGCCATGCGCGCCGGGGATGCAGGCGCGATCGACGCGATATTCTCCCTCACGTACCGCGAATTGCGCGAAATGGCCCATCAGCGCCTGCACCGCTCGAACCGGGTGACTTCGCTCGATACGACCGCGCTGGTGCATGAGTGCTATCTGCGCCTGGTGAGATTGGGCCAGTTGCAGACGCGCGATCGCTCCCACTTTCTGGGCTACGCGGCGCGCGTGATGCGCTCAATCGTGGTGGATTTTGTTCGGCAGCGCCTCGCGAAGCGGCGGGGTGGCGATGAGCTTCGCGTGACCTTGGGGACCGATATCCGGGACTCCAGTGCCGTAAGCGAGGAGCAGATCGTGCAGGTGGATGAAGCGCTGCAGGAGCTTGCGGTGCTGGACCCGCGTCTCGTCCAGGTGGTCGAGATGAGGTATTTCGCTGGATTTACGGTCGAGCAGATTGCGGAGTCACGCGGCGTTACGACGCGAACCATTCGCAGAGACTGGGAGAAGGCGCGCCTGTTGCTGTACGCCGCCCTGCGGTAGAAGAGCCAACAACTGCCGATCGATCAGGGGGAAGTCGTGCAAATTGATCCTGAACAGTGGTCCGCCTTGTCGCGGCTGCTGGACGAGGCATTGGATGTACCCATCAGTGGCCTCGAGCACTGGCTCGATTCGCTGCCGACCCGGGATGCCCCACACAGGTCGAAGTTACGCGAGCTGCTCAAACAGCGCGCCGCGGCCGAGACAGGTGATTTTCTCATCACCTTACCCAAGGTCAGCGATCGGCCGATCGGACGAGCCCGGGCGGCCGCGGGTCTCGTGCCCGGAACAGTCATAGGCCCCTACATAGTCGAGGAAGAGATCGGACGCGGTGGTATGGGAGCGGTCTGGCGTGCCCGCCGCCGTGACGGCGTGATCAAGCGCCCGCTGGCGCTGAAACTGCCACACGCCGGACCGCAAAGCCACGAGCTCATCGAGCGCTTTACGCGCGAGCGCGACATCCTCGGAGAGCTGTCCCATCCCAACATCGCCCGCCTGGATGATGCCGGCATAACCAATTCCGGGCAGCCCTACCTGGCATTGGAGTATGTGCCGGGCGTGCCCCTGACTGCGTACTGCGATGAGCGCCGCCTCGATATTCCCGCGCGCTTGCGGTTGTACATGCAGGTGCTTCGGGCTGTTCAGCACGCGCACGGCCATCTCGTCATCCACAGAGACCTGAAGGCTTCCAACGTGATCGTCACGCCGGAGGGACAGGCAATGCTGCTCGACTTCGGCATCGCCAAGTTGATCCCGGAGGATGACCACGGGCGTACGCAGATCGGCGTCGCTCTGACACCCGAGTATGCATCGCCCGAGCAGATCGCCGGCAAGCCAGTGTCCACGGCCTCGGACATCTACTCGCTGGGGGTGTTGCTGTTCGAATTGCTGACCGGCGAGCGCCCCTATCGTCTCACCAGGACGAGTCGCGGCGCATTGGAAGAGGCGATTCTGCACTCCGAGCCACAGCGGCCCAGCACCGCGGTCCAGAGCGCTGCGGCAGCCGTTGCGCGGGGGACAGCGGTGCGAACTCTTTGCAACTCGCTGCGGGGTGATCTGGACACGATCGTTCTCAAGGCGCTCAGGAAATCGCCCACGGAGCGTTACGCGACCGCCGACGCGCTTGCCAGGGATATCGATCTGTATCTACGTGGCCGACCCGTCACGGCGCGGGCCGACGGAAGTTGGTATCGATTTGGCAAGTTGGTCGGCCGTCACAAGTTACCGGTTGCGGCTGCGACAGCCGCGGCGCTGGCGCTGGTTGCGACAGCGGCCGTGGCTCTCGTGGAGGTACATATAGCCAACGCTGAGCGCGACGGTGCGCTGGCGAATTGCCCGCGCTACCTGGAGCACGCAGGACGGCAGTGAGGCGCGCAGCCTGGCTGCACTACTTCGCCGGGTCTTTCGGGGACTTCCCTTCGCTGGTATTGCCGCGGGCAATGGCCCTCGCCATGTCGGTGACCGAAACCATGTTGTCGGTCTTCTTCATGGTGTCCCACTTCTTGCCTGCGTACGCGACGAACTCGTCCTTGGAAATCGTGCCGTCGTGATCGGTGTCGATCGCGCGGGCCTTGAAGTTGACACCGCCCGTGGCGAAGTCCTTGGAGGCCGCGGTGATAGGAATCTTGTCCTTGCCCTGGGCCATCATGTCCCACTGCTTCTCGGCGTACTTGACCATCTCGTCCCGCGTGATCATGTGATCGCCGTTGCTATCCATGTCCTTCGCATCAAAATGCATGTTGCCCGTCGCGAACTCGTTGCTCTGCGCGTACGCGGCTGCGCTCGGCAGCAGCATGGCCGCGCAAATCACCCACTGCACTTTGAACATGGAGGCTCCCCCTGTGAAGCTTACGAATTTCCGACCGGGCCAAGTGCGCCCGGCGCACAGTATGCGCCCCGGCCTGCCCGGATGTAACCCAACCCGCAGCCCGGTTGGCGCGGTGTGCCAACCTTGGAACACCTTAGGTTGACTTTCGGCTACTGTCTACGGGCGAGCAGCGCTTCCAGCGCCGTGGCCGGCATCGGCTGAGCGTGCAGAAATCCCTGTGACTGCACGCAGCCCGCGTGCTCGAGGAAGTTGAATTGCGCGCGGGTTTCAACTCCCTCCGCCACGGTGATCAGATCAAACGCCCGCGCAAGACTGATGACCGTCGGTACCAGGCGGGCCGAAGCCCGGTCGCCTGGCAGCCCGTTGATGAACGAGCGATCGATCTTGAGTGTGTCCACCGGCAGGTCTGACAGCCGGCTGAGCGATGAATATCCCGTGCCAAAATCATCGATTGCCACCCGCACGCCCGCGGTGCGCAAGGCGCGCAGCTTGAGGACCTCGGCGGACTCCGGGTCGATGAGCAGGCTTTCGGTGATCTCGAGGTCCAGTCCCCAGCCCTCACCGGTCCAACCCGCGATGATGTCCAACACCTGCTCGGTAAAACCCGCGCGGCGAAGTTGCAGCGGCGAGCAGTTCACGGCTACGTGAACCGGCTGCAGACCCGCCGCCTTCCAGCGCCGACAGTCCGCCGCGGCGCGCTGCAGCGCCCATTCACCCACGCTCACGATCATTCCGGTTGACTCGAGTATGGGCAGGAATTCGCCCGGCGAGACGATGCCCCGCTCGGGATCGTCCCACCGCAACAGCGCTTCGACACCGTCCAGAGCGCCGGTCGCAATATCTATCTTCGGCTGGTAGTAGAGCAGATAGCGATCGTTTTCGAGCGCGCCGCGCAACCGGTGCTCGAGGGCCAGGCGTGCTGCCAGCTTGGAGCTCAGATCCAGACGGTGGTGATGGTATTGCTCGCCCGCGGCCTTCGCCTGCCGCAACCCGGCCTCTGCATTCTGCACGAGTGCCTCCGCGTCGAGGCTGCCTGGCCCGCGGCAGGCCAGTCCCGATTTGACGGTGACCGGCACGTCATGCGCCTCGATGCGGAACGGCTTTTCGAACATCGCCAGGATATGTTGTTGCAGCTCGCGTAATGCGCTGTCCTGGCTGCCGGCCCGCTCGAGAATCATCGCGAAACAGCCCGCGCCCAGGTAGGCGAGATTTTCGGTGTTGAGACGGCCTTTCAACCGATCGGCCACCTTCTGCAGCAGGTGGTCACCCGCGTGCCGGCCGTAGGAGTCATTGATGATGCTCAGGTGCTCGACATCGAGCACGGCCACCGCGGGCTGGGGTTCTTCGGCCTTGCGCGCCGTCAGGCGGCTCGCAAGGCGCTCGCACAGCAGCGCGCGCTTGGCGAGGCCCGTAAGCGGGTCGAAAAACGAAAGAAACTGAACGGCGTTTTCCTTTTCGAAATACTGCAAGGCGAAAGACAAGTTAGCTGCGACTTCCCCCAGCAGCGCCAGCTCGTCCGCGGTGATCGCGTTGCTCTCCTGGGCGGTCAGCGTGATGGCACCCACGGTGGTGCCGTCAACCCTCAGCGGCAGCGCGACGATCGAATGAAACGCTGCGTCGAGCAGACCCGGAAAGGCCGCCACCGTGGCATCTGCATGCGCGATGTCATTGCAGAGAAATACTTCGCCCGTGCGCAGCACCCGGCCGGTAATACTCCGGTCGTCCTCGGGCCGCTGCGCTATCGAGAACACGAGCGAGCTCATCAACCTATCATCGTTGCCGGCCCAGGTGAGCGGCCGTGCCGTGCGCGTCCCAGGGTCGATGAATGACACGACTGCCGTCACATACTGGCCGGTCGTTACTGCGATGCGGCAAGCCTCCTGAAACAGCTCCAGACGCCCGCGGATCCGCACTACCGCCGTGTTGATTCCCGAGAGCATCTCGAGGATACGAGTCAAGCGGGCGATGCGGCTGTGCTGCGCCGCCCGCTCGGTCTTCTGCTCGGCCTCACGCAACGCCCGCGCCACCGCGGGGGCGAGGCGCTTCAGGTTGCTCTTGAGAATATAGTCAACTGCGCCGCAGCGCAGTGCCTCGATCGCACGCTCCTCGCCGATCGTGCCGGACACGAAAATAAACGGAATATCGGGCGCCGCGGCGCTCGCCAGGGCGAGAGCGGACATGCCATCGAACTGCGGCAGCGAGAAGTCCGACAGAATGATGTCGTACTTACGCTCCCGCAGCGCCGCGAGGAGGGCCTGCTCGGTCTCGACTCGCGTGTAGATACACTGCACGCCGTCCTGGCGCAGCCGCCGCACCACGAGCTCCGCATCCGTCTCGACATCCTCCACGAACAACATCCGCACTAGCATGCCCGGCACCCGCTCCACCGGAAGGGCCCGCGAAACTTACCATTTCGTAATGCCCGTGCAGCATCTGATCGCGGCCTGAGCGATCACAATTCGTGGTAATTGCGACGTATGTCATATCATGCGTCGCAACAACACTGCACCAACATGACGCCACTCCCATACAATCGGCCGTTCTCCATCGGGAGTCAGCCGCAGTGAGTGATACTGACACGCTCGAGCAGCCAGCGGTGCTGATCGCCACACTCGAAGGCCGCAACCGCCGGTTGCGGGAAGCCGTGCGGGCCGCCAATCAGGAAATTGACGCGCTCAGCTTTTCCCTCGCGCACGATCTGCGTACGCCGCTGCTGCACATCGACGGTTTCGCGCAGTTGCTGCAGACTTCCACGGGTGCGCTCCTCGACCCGGAGAATCGCGATCGCCTGGACAGAATCATCGGCGCGGCCCGCGGCATGAGTGAGCTCATCAGTGCGCTCGTGGACTATTCGCGGGTGAGCAGCGTCGAGTTGGTCATGGGAGAAGTGGATCTGGAGGATGTGCTGAACGACGCTCTCGAGCTCGTGCGCCCATGGAGCAACGGCCGCAGCATCCAGTGGCACAGAACCCGTCTGCCGACGGTGTATGGAGATGAGAATCTTCTGCGCCAGGTATTGCTCAACCTGGTCGCGAATGCAGTGAAATACACGCGTCCGCGCGATCCGGCGGTCATCGAGATCGGTACGCGTGCGCAGCAGGAGCGGGAAGTCACGGTATTCGTGCGTGACAATGGAGTCGGTTTCGATCCGAAGTACTCCAGCCGGCTGTTCAGCCCGTTCCAGCGGCTGCATGCCGCCGATGCGTTCCAAGGGCTTGGTATGGGGCTCGCCAAGGTGCGGCGCATCGTCGCGCGCCATGAGGGGCGCGTCTGGACGCAGGCGCAAGTGGGTGAGGGGGCGACATTCTTCTTCAGCCTGCCCGAGGATCGGCTGCGGGAAAATGGCGATGACTAAGTGGCAAAAAGGGAAGTATGGCCAAGATACTCGTTGTTGACGACAACGCGGGCAACCGCAAGCTGGTCGTGACATTGCTCGGCCACGAAGGCCACCGGATCATTGAAGCCAGTGACGGCGCCGACGGTCTGGAGGCCGCCCGGGCCGCAAGTCCGGATCTGGTGATCTCGGACATTCTCATGCCCTCCATGGACGGCTTCGAGTTTGTGCGGCGCCTGCGGGCCGATCCACAGCTGCACAACGTCTCGGTCATCTTCTATACGGCTCATTATCACGAGACCGAGGCACGCAACCTGGCGAACGCGTGCCGCGTCGCACGCGTGATCGTCAAGTCAGGCGGTGCGGCAGGAATCGTGCGCGCAGTCACAGAGGTACTCGCGGGCAACACCCCGGCTGACTCGCGGCACATGGAGGAGGGTTTCGATCGGGAGCACCTGCAGCTCATCACCAACAAGCTGGCACAGAAGGCCAATCAGCTCAAAGTGGCGAACGCACGCTTCGCGGCCCTTACTGAGCTCAACGTGCAGCTGGCATCCGAGCGCGAGCCGCGTGTTCTGTTCGAGAAAGTCTGCCGCGGTGCCCGTAATCTGCTGGGCGCCAAGTACTCGGTGCTCGCCGTTTCGGCGGGGGAAGCTGACTCCGTGATCTACGCCAGCAACGGAGTTGACGTTTCCGCAAATCCGGCAGCAGCCCCGCAGGTAGCTGCGGGGCTGCTGGGCCGGGTAGCGGCCGAACGGCGTCCGTGGCGCGTATCGAACGCCAACGGCGGGCCAATCGATGCTGGATTGCCGGCGTGCTACCCGCCGGCCCGCGCGTTTCTGGCAGCTCCGGTGGCTTCGCTGACCCAGAGCTTCGGCTGGCTGTGCCTCGCCGATAAGGTTGGAGCCGAGGAATTCAACGCGGAGGACGAGCTGATACTGTCCGTTCTCGGCGCGCAATCCGGGCGAATCTATGAGAACGGCCGGCTGTATTTCGAGATACAACATCATGCCGCGCGACTGCAGGTCGAGATCGATGAGCGCGCGCGGGCCGCGTCCGACCTGAAGTCGAGCGAGGAGCGCTTCCGCGAGCTCGCCGAAAACATCCAGGACGCCTTCTTCGTGATCGCGGGTGATCTGTCGCACACCCTGTACATGAGTCCGGCGTACACCCAGATCTGGGGCCGCTCCTGGGCTGAGATGATCCATCGGCCTTTGCCCTGGGCGGACTCGATCCATGCGCAGGATGTCGAGCGGATCCAGCGTGAAACGGCGCAGGAGCCCGGGGCAATGGGTGCGAAGCGCGAATTCGAGTTCCGCATCGTGCGGCCCGGCGGCGAGCTGCGCTGGATCTACGCCCGAACTTTCCCCATTGTCGGGGACAGCGGCGCAATCAGCCGCATCGTCGGTGTTGCCACCGACGTTACTCAACGCAAGCAGTCGGAAGCCAGGATCGAGCATTTGAACCGGGTACACGCGGTACTGAGCGGTATCAACTCGCTGATCGTGCGGGTAACCGACCGCAGCGAGTTGTTCTGGGAGGCCTGTCGGTTGGCGGTGGAGTACGGCCGCTTCCGCATGGCCTGGTGCGGCTGGTTGGACCCACAGACCTCGCAGATAACACCGGTTGCCTGGGCGGGTGACGGACCGGACCTCGCCACGACCCTGGCCTGCAAGCTCGAGGGGGCCGCCGCCGGCGAGAGTCTGCTGGGGGCGGCCATGCGCCTGCAACGGCCGATCGTCTGCGACGACCTGCAGAATGATTCGCAACTCGTCCCGTGTGCCAGGCAGATGGTGGAGCGCGGTTACCGGGCGATCGTAGCGCTGCCGCTGCTCATCGATGCGGAATCCGTCGGCTGCCTAGTGTTGGTCATGGACCAGAGCGGGTTCTTCGATGCGGCCGAGATGCGCCTGTTGAGCGGGCTGTCGAGCGATATTTCCTTTGCTCTCGATCACATCAAGAAGGCCGAGCGGCTCACGTACCTCGCCTACTACGATGCCATGACAGGTCTTGCGAACCGGACTTTCTTCTATGAGCGCCTGGCCCAGTACGTCGCGGCGGCCGCCCGGGGGCACCAGAAATTTGCGCTGGTGATCGCTGATATGGAGCGCTTCGAAACGGTTAACCATACCTTCGGGCGCCATGCGGGCGACGAGTTGCTCAGGCAACTCGGTGAGCGCCTGATCGCCTGTGTTGGCGATGCCAGCGAAGTTGCAAGACTGGGTGCCGACCAGTTCGCGGCGGTGATATTCAATGTAGGCGATGTTGGCGAGGTCGTGCACACCATCGACCGCTGGCAACAGCAATGGCTGGGCGCGCCATTCGCGGTTGCGGGCGAGGAGGTGCGGATGGCCGCCAAAACGGGTGTCGCCCTTTATCCGGCCGACGGCACCGATGCAGTCGCGCTGCTCAGAAATGCCGAAGCGGCTCTCAAGAACGCCAAGTCCACCGGCGATCGGCTCCTGTTCTATGCACCGTACCTGAGCGATCGCGCCGCCGAAACGCTCGCACTGGAAAATCAGCTCAAGCGCGCCATCGAGCTGGAGCAGTTCGTGTTGCATTACCAGCCCAAGGTGGACGTGGAGAGCCGCCGGGTGGAAGGTGTCGAGGCGCTGATCCGCTGGCGCAGTCCGGAGCTCGGACTGGTTCCGCCCATGAAATTCATCCCCTTGCTGGAGGAGACGGGCATGATCATCGAGGCCGGTGCCTGGGCGTTGCGCCAGGCGAGTCTCGACCGTGCGGTGTGGCAGGAGCGCGGGCTGAATCCACCGCGAATCGCGGTTAACGTCTCCACCGTACAGCTGCAGCGCTCGGATTTCGTTCGGACCGTGGCGAACCTCGTGAAGGTGTCCGGCCATGATCCGGGACTGGACATCGAAGTGACTGAATCGCTGATCATGGATGACCCCGACGGCAACATCGCCAAGCTGCGCGCCGTCCGCGACCTGGGTGTCAGGATTGCAATCGATGACTTTGGCACCGGCTACTCGTCGCTCGCCTACCTCACACGGCTGCCCGCCCACACCCTGAAGATCGACCGCTCGTTCGTCATCTCCATGCTGGATGACCCAGGCGCCATGACACTGGTCTCGACCATCATCTCCCTCGCGCACTCCCTCAAGCTGCAAGTGGTCGCCGAGGGTGTCGAATCGGAGGAGCAGGCCAAATTTCTGCGCCTGCTCAGATGCGACCAGATGCAGGGCTTCCTGGTCAGCAAGCCGCTGTCGTTCGAAGATATGACGGCGTATCTCGCGCGCAGCCGCCGTTGACAGGCAGCGCGCTCGAGCGGCTCAGCGGGCCGCGAATGCCTTCACCAACCGATAGGTGTACTCGATGCTTTCATCGAATTCGCGCACGCCGATGCGCTCGTCGCGTCCGTGTGCACGGTTGTCATCAACATCAGCCCACAAACCACTCAGGTCGTAGGTCGGTATCCCGGCCGTGCGCGTCTGGCGTCCATCGCTGAACCCGCTGGCCATTGTTGGAATGACGGGCACACCCGGCCACATGGAATGAACGATCTTGCCAGCCTTGTCCATGATCGGCCGCGTCGGCGGTGATTCCGGGCTGAGAACGGGCGGCGCATCCAGTGTGATGGAGATCTTCGGATCGGCGAGGGTGCCCGTGAGCGCCGCCTGCACATTCTCGGCGGTGTCGCCCGGCATCATGCGGCACTGGATGGTTGCCTTGGCACGCTGCGGCAAAGCGTTCTCGGCGTGCCCACCGGAGATCACTGTTGCAACACAGGTTGTGCGCAGCTGCGCATTGAGCCGGACTGTCTGGCTCAGCCGTTCCGCGGCGTCGAGGTCCGGAGGTGATTTGGCCACCGCGCGCTTGTCGTCACGGGCGGAGCCTGACTCGAGCTCCGCGAATTTCTCGAAGCTGGCTCGTGTGGTAGCGGTCGTGACCACGGGAAACTTGAGCTTCTCGAGCCGGCCCAGGCCGTCGCTGAGCCGGTAGATCGCATTCTCCGGTCCCGGCAGCGAGCCGTGGCCACCCGGGCTCGTGGTCTCGATCGTGAAGGTGACATAGACCTTTTCGCTCGTGCCGATCGCGAAGAACTGCCGCTCGCCGTTTTTCAACCCGCCACCGCCGCCATCGAGATTCACGGCCAGGCCGGCATCAATCAGGTTGCGATGTTCCTTCAATAGAAAAGCCGGCCCATTGGCATCTCCACCGGCCTCCTCATCGGCGGTGAAGGCAACGATGATGTCGCGCGCCGGCACGTAGTGTTCGCGCTTGAGGCGGATGAGCGTCTCGAGCAATGCGGCATCACCGTCTTTCATGTCCTGCGTGCCGCGGCCATAAAACCAGCCGTCCTTTTCCGTGAGCTGGAAGGGATCCGTTGACCAGTCCTCGCGTCTGGCCTCGACCACGTCCAGATGGCCGAGGAACAGCACCGGGGCGAGGCCGCTCTTACCGCCGTGTGTCTTGGCCCGATAGCGCACAACTACATTGCCCTTGGTGGGCTTGTCCGCCGGGGCGATCAGTACCACGTCGGTATCGAGAAACCCCGCTGCCAGAAGCTGCTGTTGAATGACCTGGGCCGCCGCCGTCGAGCCGTGCTCATGCGTCGTGTTGATGTCAACCAATTCCCTGAGGATGTCATGTGCGAGGTCCACGTCCGCCGCCGGCGGCATAGGTCCTGGAGAGGCCGCCATTGCCGCCGTGGAGCCGGTAAGACACGCGATGGCCATAGACGCAGCAGTCTTCCCGGCGCGTCCTCGCGCCGCCACGTTTCGGGGGTCGCGAAGCGATCCCCCTTGAACCCTGCGCGTAGCGCATGAGAAGCGCGATGTTGTTGGCTGCATGCGGCTTACCGGTTGCCAGGGGAATCGTCCGAGATTATTGCATGATCCTGCAATCCGGTGCGGATCCCTATGTTGAAAGTCCGTCCATCGAGGGGCGCCCAGACCTCTGTAATGGGATCCCCCGCGCGTCCCGGGGCGGGGCGCAGAAGCGGATCGTAGTCAGTCTGGCGCGAGCCGGTGAGATTGACTGCATTCAGGAAGATCGAGAAGCCACTGAAGCGGATTTCGGCCAGCGCATTGAGCTGAATGTACGGTTTGCTGAGCGTGCGGTACGGATCGTCTTCGAGCCCCTGCTTACCGATATAGCTGACCTCCAGGCCAATGCGCCCGCGCTGTTCGCTCTCCAGAATTCCACCCAGCTCGGCCGAGTGCCGCGGCACCAGCGATGCAGGTAGCCGTGAGCCCTCGGCGGTGGCTTCGGTCGCGTTTATGTAGCTCCACGAGCCGATCATCTGTAAAGGCCCGGTAACGTAGTGGATCAGGATTTCGGCCCCCGGCGCGCGGCGCGGACCGGGGGCGTTGACCAACTCGAGTTTGGCGGCGGTGACGGCCCGCGCAGTCAACGCATTGTGAATCTCAGAATTGAACAAACTGACGTTGATGTCCCAGGCACCGGCGGCCCACTTCCCATCGAGCGACTCCGTGATGGCGCGCTCCGCGTGCAGGCCGCGCAGGGGCAGGAGTGCGCCCAGTCCCGCCGCTTCAACTTCTTCGACGAACGGCGTTGGTGCGGCAAACCCGGCGCCAACGGAGGCGCGCAGACTCCAGGGGCTGCCGGGCTGGCGCAGGAGGGCCGAGAGCCGCGGGCTTGCGAATGTTCCGTACTGATTGTTCGAATCGACACGCGCCGCCGCGGCTAACTTCATCCATTGCAGTGGTGAGAACTCGTCCTGCGCAAATATACCCGGCACGTTGTACGTGTAGCCGACCCCGGGCACAGCGGGGACGCGCAGGGCACTGTGTTGGAATGCAACTCCCACTGCCCATTGGTGCTCATGGGTGGCACCATTCAACGCTTGTTCGCTGAATATCGTGCTTTGCGTGGACGGAATACGTTGCACTCCGAAGGTGCGATCGAGGTCCGACGTAGTGATCGACAGGCGGCTGTGCCAGGAGATTTCCTTGCCCAGCTTCCAGGTACCTACCGCGCCGCCATCGAAGCGGCGAGTATGCAGAATTTCGGCGAAGGGGGCGCCATCCGGTAGCACCTGGCCCAACATCGTGCCGCCTTCACGGCGCTCCTGCGTTATACCCCCCGTCAGGTACAGCGATTGATCCTGACCCTCGTTCCACCAGATCCGTGGCCGCACCGAGTAGCGGCGATAGCCCGGCAGATCCGCCCAACCATCGCCATTGACGTCCTGGCGTGACTGATCGTGCACACCCGCCGTGACGGTGCCGGTCCAATGCTCAAAGGAGTCATTGGTAAAGAAACCTTCCAGGTCGCGGCCGCCTCGCGAGGTGGCGTTGGCCAGCACAGTGGATTGTTCGCGTGGGCTCTTGGAAACAATGTTGAGTACGCCGCCGAGAGCAGCGCCTCCGAACAGGGCGGAGGCGGCCCCCTTCATGACTTCGATTCTCTGCAGATCGAGCGGTGGAGTCTGAAGAAGTCCAAAGTCATCTGGCTCAGCGCCTAGCGAGGGCAGGCTGTCGGTCAACACGAGCGTGTGGCGCGTCGGCATACCCCGGAGCTGCAGTCCGACACCGCCCAGTCCAGGGCCTGCTGATTGGATCCGTGCGCTGGGCAACTCGTTCAGCAGCGTGGAAATGTTTCCCGGCTGAACCGTAAGGTTTTCCTCGATCTCCTCGGAAGGTACCGCCTCGATTCTCAGCGGCTCATCCGCGACGAGCGAGGGGACACGCGTCGTGGTCACGACGACCGTTTCTTCTGCCTCCGCGGTTTGCATCCCGGCTGCGCTCGCGATAATCCATGCGGTAATGAAGATCGCGAGCGCAGCGCTCCGCAAGATTATCCCCGGGGCTTCTCAGTCCCTGAAGTATACAGTACCTGCTTAGCGCGTGACCTGGATGGACGCTGCGGCGAGTGGGGCACTACGCTTCGCCCATGCTTCATCCCCGGCCTTTCTACTACCTGGAGAACTTCTCCACGGCGCTCACGTGGCTTCGCCAGCGTTATGGGGATTTGCTGAACGCCACCGAGCACGAGTTCATCGCGCGCTTTCATGAGCTGCCACGTGAGTCGGCCGCGCTCCTGGTACGGATGATCGGCCGCAAAGGGGATCTCTTCCGGACCTCCAGGCTCGGCTACGCCGAGATTGGTTGCCCTTGCCGTGCCGCCGCGGCGTTGATCGATCTCGGCTGGGTGGATCGCAACCCGATACTCACGCTCGCGGAGCTCGGGCGGCTGCTACGCAAGTCCGAGCTGCAGCGTGCCCTCAACGTGGGCCGTTTTGTCCGTAAGTCAGACCTGCTGAGATACATTGAAGCTGACTCCAGCCCACCGCGGGCGCTGGCCGATTGGTGGCCCGACGCGCCGGATCTCATCTATCGGCTCGTCGTCAATCCTCTGTGCGAGCAGCTGAGACTGCTGTTCTTCGGCAACTTCCACCAGGACTGGTCGCAGTTCGTACTGGCTGACCTCGGGATCTTCAAATACGAGAAAGTGCCGCGCGACACCGCGACGCGAGCATTCCATACGCGGCAGCATATCGCCACGTTTCATGCATTGTTTCTGTGCAGGCAACAGCTCGAGGAGAACGGGGACAGCGAAGCTCTGCTGGGCATGCTGCCACCCTCAGTGACTGACAACGAGTGGCTGGAGGAGCGCCGCCGCAAGCTGCAGTTTCGGCTTGCGCAATATTGTGAGCGGCAGGGGGATTTTGTCCGGGCATTGCAGACTTATCGCGACTGCGGCTACGCGGGGGCGCGGCTGCGGATCGTGCGCGTGTTGGAGCGGCTCGAGCATACTGCGCAAGCCTTGAAATTGGCAGCTGATATCCGCGACCATCCTGCCGATGAGATCGAAGCACAGCAGGTGTGCCGGATATGGCCGCGCCTGCAACGCAAGGCTGGATTGATTGCGCCGCGGAGCCGACCGGCCCAGGGTTGGCCCACATTCAAACTCGTGCTGCCGTTTGCCGACAGACCGGCATGCGTCGAACAGGCTACCGGGGAGGCGCTGTCGCAACCCGACGCGCCGGTTCACTTCGTTGAAAATGGGTTGCTCAACTCTCTGTTTGGCCTGTTGTGTTGGGATGCCATTTTCGCGCCCATCGCGGGAGCGTTCTTTCATGAATTCCAGGCCGCGCCCGCGGATCTGCACGCGCCGGCATTCCACGGGCGGCGCGCGGCGTTATTCGCACGCTGTTTCGCACAGCTCGAAAGCGATGACTATCGGTTTACGATTAGCCGTAATTTCGAGCAGAAAGCCGGCATCCAGTCACGCTTCGTATTCTGGAATGTGATCTCGGCGGCCCTGTTGCGCTCGGCGCTGGACTGTCTGCCGCGGGAGCACCTGAAAGTGTGTTTCGGCCGCATATTGGCCGATATCCGCGCGAACGCCTGCGGGTTGCCTGATCTGGTGCAGTTCTGGCCCGCCGAGCGCCGGTATCGGCTCATCGAGGTGAAAGGGCCGGGCGATCGGCTGCAGGACAATCAGATCCGCTGGCTGAGTTTTTGTGTCGCGCACGCAATTCCCGTCAGTGTCTGTCAGGTTTCGTGGTGACGTACGAAGTGGCAGTCCGCACGTTGTGCGAGTTCACGGCAAAGCGCGGCAATCTGGATATGCGCTTCACCCCTTCGCCTTCGGCGCTGGAGGGTATGGCAGGACATCGCGTCATTGCCTCGCGCCGCGGCAGCTCATTTCAGACCGAACTGACCCTGGAAGGCGACTATGGTTCGCTGCACGTGCGTGGCAGAGCGGACGGGTATGACCCGGAAGAAAACCGGCTCGAGGAGTTCAAAACCTACCGCGGCGAGCTCGGCCGCCTGCCTGAAAACCACCGGGCGCTACATTGGGCGCAGCTGCGCATCTATGGCTGGCTGTTCTGCAGGCAGCAAGGCAGGAGCTCCGTAAAGCTCGCGCTGGTGTATTTCGACGTTGCGAGTGAATGCGAGACGGTGTTCGCCGAGGTTCAGTCGGCCGCCGACCTCGAACAGCACTTCAACACGCATTGTCAGCAGTTCATGAGCTGGGCGGAAGCGGAATCGGCGCACCGGCACTTGCGCAATGCGGCTCTGTGCGGGCTTCGGTTTCCATACGGGGAATTTCATGCCGGCCAGCGCGAGCTGGCGCGAGCTGTATATCGGCGCGTGCGTGCCGGGGGTGCGTTGCTCGCGCAGGCTCCGACAGGTATTGGCAAGACTGTTGGAACCCTCTTTCCGGCACTCAAGGCCATGGCGAACAGTCAGGTGGACAAGGTGTTCTATCTCGTCGCCAAGACCTCCGGCCGCCAACTGGCGCTCGATGCGTTGCGGCGACTGCAGCCAACCGATTCGGTGCCGCCCGCGCGCGTCGTGGAGCTCGTGGCGCGTGGAAAGTTCTGTGAGTACCCTGGAATGCCGTGTGATGGCGCGGTGTGTCCGTTGGCGCGCGGTTTTTACGATCGGTTGCCGGCGGCCCGTGCCGAGGCGATCGGCATCGGCTGGCTGGACCAGGACACGGTGCGGCAAGTTGCACGCCGGCACCAGGTCTGTCCCTACTATCTGAGTCAGGAGCTCGCCCGCTGGAGCGATGTGGTCGTAGGAGACTACAACTACTATTTCGATCGCAGCGCGATGTTGTTCGGTTGGACCGTGACGCACCAGTGGCGTGTCTGCCTGCTGGTTGACGAGGCGCACAACCTGGTGGAGCGGGCCCGCGCCATGTATACGGCCTCACTCGATCTGGAGGCGTTCGAGTCCGTGCACAGGCAGGTGCCCGAAGCTTTGCGAGGGGCTTTTGAACGTGTGCATCGTACCTGGCGCGAGCTGATTGCGGCGCAGGCGCAAGGACACCGGATCTACGATGATTTGCCGCGGGACCTGCTGGCCGCCCTGGACAAGGCCATAGCCGCGATGGCCGATCATCTGGGTCAGCAGGCGGGGCAGGATGAGGCGCTGCAGGAGTTTTTCTTTGCGGCACTGGCATTCTGCCGCCTCGCGGCGGAGTTTGATTCCAGCACGCTGTTTGAAATCACCCACAGCGACGCTGGGCGGCATTGCATTCTGTGCTTGCGCAACGTCATCCCGGGCCGCTTCCTCGCGCCGCGCTTCGCGGCCGCGCGCACTTCGGTGTTATTTTCCGCTACCCTGGCCCCCCAGCTATTTTTCAGGGACATTCTCGGGCTGCCGCAGACGTCCGAGTCGCTCGACGTGCAGTCTCCGTTTCAGGCCGAACAGTTGACGGTCAAGCTCGTGCGCTCGATCTCGACCCGATTTCGCGATCGCGAGCGCTCGCTGGTGCCGATCGCACAGCTGTTGGCGCGGCAATACGCAGCGCGTCCAGGTAACTACCTGGCCTTCCTGAGCAGCTTCGAATACCTGGACCGGGTAGCAGCGCTCGTAACCGAGCGCTATCCACACATCCCGGCGTGGAAACAGCATTCGGGGATGAAAGAGCCCGACCGCGACGCATTCCTCGCGCGCTTCCTGCCTGACGGGCAGGGTATCGGATTCGCGGTGCTCGGTGGAGCGTTCGCGGAGGGTGTCGATCTTCCGGGCTCGCGATTGATCGGAGCTTTCGTGGCAACGTTGGGATTGCCGCAGGTCAATGCCGTCAACGACGAGATGCAGCGCCGCATGGATACCCTGTTTGGCGCGGGATATGAGTACACCTACCTGTACCCGGGCATCCAGAGGGTAGTGCAGGCGGCGGGCCGGGTGATTCGTACTGTCACCGACCGTGGGGTCCTCTATCTCATAGACGACCGCTACGCACAGTCGACCGTGCGCAACTTGTTGCCCCGTTGGTGGAGTATGGAGGCGAGCGGCTAGCCGGCGTCCTTCTTCAGCTGCTTCACTTTGGCCTTGACGGCATCAAGTTGGTCGTCGGCCTGTTTCTTACAGTCCTTCTGCGCTTGTCCCGACAGCGCCTCGCACTGTGCAACCGCTACTTTGTGGTCGCCTTCGGCCTGCGCTATGACGGCATCGCCGGCGGCATCAGTCGTCTTCTCATCGGCGCGCGCCTCGGCCTTCGCTACATCCTGACTCGCGGCCGCATCGGCCTTGGCCAGTCTCTCAGCGGCCTGCGCATCTTTCTCGGCAGCCTGGTCGGTGGCCTTGGCCACATCCTGCTGCACCTTCGGCGGCGATTCGGCCCGGTTACAGCCGGACAGGCCGAGTAGGGCAATCGCTGCCAGTGTCCAGAGAGTTGCTGCTCGCATTACGGATCTCCCGCTGTTGGTTCAATACCGGCCGGCATCGACTTCGCGTTCCGCGTCGAGCCAGTCCTCGATTTCGTTCCCAGGGGCAAAGCCGCGTTGCTCCGCTCTGCGGTACGCAAGCTCACAGATCCGCTGGTGCCGTTCCGCCGGCGTCAGCCGGTGTGGGACGAGAAACAGCGGCCGGACGATGTTGCCTCTTGCGCCCGGCGCATTTGCAGCGCTCTTACGCAGGGGCGGTTCCGGGATGGCTGGTTCCAGAATGGGCCGTTGCGATTCATTCCCTGGAATCCGGGTGCCTGCAAATTCGCGCGCCATAAGTCCCTCTAAGGCCGGCTTCACCGGCTCCGCGAGCATGGGCTCAACACCTCTGCAGCAACAATGGATCCTGGCCTAATGTGCTGTCGGAATCGTCTGACACCATTGGGTATATAATATGATTCCACCCCAATGGCAGGTACCCATGCCCGATGAAATGTCCCGCGGCCGGCGTTTGCGGTCGCGCGCCTGGTTCGACAATCCCGCCAATCCGGATATGACGGCTCTCTATATAGAGCGGTATCTGAACTACGGTTTGACGCGCGAGGAGTTGCAATCGGGCAAGCCCATCATCGGCATTGCGCAAACCGGCAGCGATCTGTCGCCCTGCAATCGTCATCACATCGTACTCGCGGAGCGCGTGCGCGAAGGCATTCGTGAAGCGGGCGGAATCGCGCTCGAGTTCCCGGTCCACCCGATTCAGGAAACGGGCAAGCGGCCTACCGCGGGCCTGGATCGAAACCTCGCCTACCTTGGTCTCGTCGAGGTGCTCTATGGGTATCCGCTCGACGGAGTCGTGCTGACGATCGGCTGCGACAAGACCACGCCTGCATGCCTGATGGCCGCGGCCACTGTTGACATCCCGGCGATTGCCCTGTCTGTCGGACCCATGCTCAATGGCTGGCACAAGGGCGAGCGGACCGGCTCGGGCACCATCATATGGAAAGCCAGGCAGATGATGGCCGCGGGGGAAATCGACTATCCGGGATTCCTCGAGCTCGTCGCTTCATCCACGCCGTCCACCGGTTATTGCAACACGATGGGTACGGCTACGACCATGAACTCGCTGGCGGAAGCGCTTGGGATGCAGTTGCCCGGCTCGGCAGCAATTCCCGCGCCGTACCGGCAACGGCAACACGTTGCGTACGAAACCGGGAAGCAGATCGTCGAGCTCGTGCGCAAAGACATTCGTCCCTCATCCATCATGACGCGCGATGCCTTCCTCAACGCTATTGTCGTGAATTCCGCCATCGGCGGATCGACCAACGCGCCGGTACATCTTGCCGCGATTGCCCGGCACCTGGGAGTGCAGCTGAGCCTGGATGACTGGCAGACGTTCGGGCATCGCGTCCCGCTGCTCGTAAACCTGCAGCCCGCGGGGCAGTACCTCGGCGAGGACTACTACCACGCTGGCGGGGTACCCGCAGTGATCGGCGAATTGCTGAGACACGGGCTCATCCGCCCGAACGCGATGACCGTGAATGGGCGGACCCTCGGGGAAAACTGCGCAACGGCCGAGATTGCGCTGCCGGACGTGATCCGCACGTTCGCCAATCCTCTGAAGGTGGATGCGGGATTCATTGTGATGCGTGGCAACCTGTTCGAGTCCGCCATCATGAAGACCAGTGTGATTTCCGAGGAGTTTCGCGCTCGCTATCTGTCCGATCCGGCCGATCCGGATGCGTTCGAGGGACGAGCGGTCGTGTTTGATGGGCCGGAGGACTATCACGCGAAAATCGACGATCCGGCGCTCGAGATCACTCCGCGGGACATCCTTTTCATGCGCGGCGCGGGGCCCGTGGGCTATCCCGGCGCGGCCGAGGTAGTCAATATGCGGCCGCCTGCTTATTTGATAAAGCAGGGGATTACGGCGCTGCCCTGCATCGGTGACGGGCGGCAGTCGGGGACATCAGGCTCGCCGTCCATTCTCAATGCATCGCCCGAGGCTGCGGCTTCGGGGAATCTCGCTTTGCTGCGCAGCGGGGATCGCGTCCGGATCGATCTGCGCAAGGGCACGACCAACGTGTTGGTGTCGGACGAGGAATTGGTGGTGCGGCGTAAAGCGCTGGGGGTAGCAGGCGGCTATCGCTACCCGGTTTCGCAGACGCCCTGGCAAGAGCTGCAACGCGGCGTCGTGGGGTCATTGGGGACAGGCGCGATACTCGAGGGGGCCGAGAAGTATCAAAAGATCGACGCGACTTTTGGAGTGCCGCGGGATAACCACTAAGGGGTATAGGGATCGGAACTTGCTAGCGGGAGAATGTCTGAAGTCACTGCAACACAGCTTCCAGCTGGATCCCTATGGCACATTTTGTTCTCACCAGCGTGCTCCTGTTCGCCCTTCTGGCCATCGTTGGGATCGCCATTGGGGCATGCCTGGGCATCGCACGCGACCTCATGCTCGCCGGCACCGACGACGATAGTGATGAGCAGCCGGCCGGCGACCCCGGCCGGATTAGTCTCTCTGAGGGATTCGGGGTAGGGTTACGCCATGCAGCAAACTTTGCGCAAGAACGTGGCGGACCCCTGCACCGGGGTGGATCTCGCCACCGTTGAATTTGACGATAGCCTGGTCAGAACCCTCCCGGGGGACCCGGAGAGCCGCAATTTCGTCCGCCAGGTTCCCGACGCAAGCTACTCGCGCGTAACCCCTACGCCCGTTGCCGCACCGCGCTTGCTGGCGTGGTCGGATGATTGCGCGGCGCTCCTCGGCCTGTCTCGACCCACGACCGATACGGGCGCAACCGTAGGCATTCTGGCTGGGAATGAGCTGACTCCTAGCATGCGGCCTTATGCCGCGCGCTACGGCGGTCACCAATTCGGGGCTTGGGCTGGGCAGTTGGGTGATGGCCGCGCGATCACGCTGGGAGAGCTCACCCCGCGTCCGGGTGAGCGCTGGGAGTTGCAGCTGAAGGGCTCGGGCCCCACTCCCTACTCTCGTACGGCGGATGGCCGAGCGGTTCTTCGTTCATCCATACGCGAGTTTCTCTGTAGCGAGGCAATGCATTTCCTCGGCGTTCCCACGACGCGGGCGCTGAGCCTCGTTACAACCGGCGATGTAGTGATTCGGGATATGTTCTACGACGGCAACCCGCAACCTGAGCAGGGCGCGGTGGTCTGTCGAGTGGCACCGTCCTTCGTCCGGTTTGGCAACTTCGAGATCCATGCGAGCCGCGGCGAGAACGGCTCCCTGCAGCGGCTGGCTGACTACATCATTACCCAGCACTTCAAGGAGCTTGGCGCGCCGTCGCCCGAGGTCTACCAGCGCTGGTTCGCGGAAATCTGCCGGCGCACCGCAGTTATGATCGCTCATTGGATGCGGGTGGGCTTCGTCCACGGCGTGATGAACACGGACAACATGTCCATCCTGGGATTGACGATCGACTACGGCCCCTATGGCTGGCTCGAGGGGTACGATCCGGCGTGGACAC
The DNA here is from genome assembly GCA_045810105.1 of Steroidobacteraceae bacterium. Lineage (GTDB taxonomy): Bacteria > Pseudomonadota > Gammaproteobacteria > Steroidobacterales > Steroidobacteraceae > 13-2-20CM-66-19. The sequence continues at coordinate 41,986 of JBJMWM010000005.1, forward strand.
CCAACACGACAGATCTGCCCGGCCGCCGCTACGCGTACGGGCGCCAACCTGACATTGCGGCGTGGAATCTCGCGCGTCTGGCAAATGCGCTGCATCCACTGATCGAAGACGTGCCGGCGCTCGAGCACGGGCTCGAGGTGTACGCCGCGACCTTTACCACGACCTGGCGGGCCATGTTGGCCGAGAAGCTCGGGTTCACGACACTTGACCGCGAGGGCGACGAAGTTCTGATCCGTGATCTGTTCGGCACTCTGCAACAGACCGAAACCGACATGACATTGTTTTTCCGCGCGCTCGCAGTTGCGTCCGCGGACGATATAGAGCCGCTGCGCCCGGCGTTCTACGACAGCGGCGAGCCCTCTGACGCTCACCGCAGCCGGCTCGTCTCCTGGCTGCAGCGATACGAGGCGCGATTGAAAATTGAGGCGATGCCCCGATGGGAGCGTATCTCCCGGATGAACCGCGCAAACCCCAAGTACGTGCTTCGCAATTACCTGGCTCAAGAAGCGATTGACGCCGCGGCGCAAGGCGACGTTTTGCAAATAGAGAGGCTGCTGCACGTGCTGAAGACGCCCTACGATGAGCAGCCCCAGCATGAGGACCTCGCGCAGCACCGCCCCGAGTGGGCACGTAACAAGGCAGGCTGTTCAGCGCTGTCGTGCAGTTCGTAGCCGCGGGTATGACCGACAATGCAGCCGCCTTCGACCGCTGGATCCGCACCTCCTTCGTTGAGCTGAACACGGATCTGGAGAATCTCTACTTCACCCAGGAGGATCGTGCCCAGGTGCACGGATGCGGCGAGTCCCTGAAGGCGACGCTGCGGGATGAAGGTCACGTTCATGTCGTGGCTCTGCTCGCCGAAGGCAATACGGGGGATGGCTTCGATAGTGCATTCGGCGTGCTCGGCAACGTCGGTATGTACCTTGGCGCGCTTCGCCGCCATGAACTGACGAACCCTATGCGCGAGGAGCGGTCACCTTTTGTCGAGGCGTCCTCGTTAGCGCTGCACGTGGGCGCCTCGCTCGGCATGGCGCCGCGATTCGCAACTGCTCACCTGGCGACCCATAACAGGGCCGTGGCCGGTACCCGTAAGAGCTTTACTTCACTGCGGGACGAGTTTCTGTTTATCGACGAAAACACGCGCGGAATTCTGTCGCTGCAGCGGGTGGCGGAAGCGCTGACGAAAATCGTGCATCTGGGGGTGTCCAGCCCGGTAGCCGATGTTATGTTTGATACGGCGAAAGGCGCGCTGCGGGAAGTCATCAGGTTCAACAGCCGGCTGTTCGAGAAGCTCGACGTGCAGCGCTTCTTCTATTCCGTGCGTCCTTATTACAAGCCGTACCGGGTAGGGCGCCAGGAGTATCGCGGCGCGAACGCGGGGGATTTCTCGGGAATCAACGAAATCGATCTGCTGCTGGGGCTGTGTCGGGCGAACAATCCTTACTACGCGCAGCTGCTGGTGGACAAGATGCTCTTCATGCTGCCTGCGGATCAGGCGCGGCTGCGTGACTGCATGATGCGCACGAGTCTGCTGGATGAGCTGCTCGCGCTCGCCACGGAGCACTCTTCAACCGGCTGGTTTCAGCAGAACGCGCGCGCCTATCTGGAGGTCTGCGATCTTTTTGGCCAGACGGCCGTCCAACACCACAACACCCTGGTGAAGCGCTTCATCGAGGAGCCTGCCCAGGATGTGAAGGAAGACCACCTGGCCGGTATCACCGCGAGTGGACCGCCGTTGGCAGTACTGCTGCGGGCGCTCGAAGTGCTGCGCGACCTGCGCACGGCCGCGGATCGCCACGATATCCCGACCCGGCACGCCGACCTGGCGAGGCTGCGGGGCTATGTGCCCGGCTGAGCGGCGCACTCAGGCTTGATGAATGGTCTTCAACACGAGACAGGCCTCGAGACCCTCGGGTCCATCCTCGGACCCATGCCCGGAATCCTTGACGCCGCCGAAGGGTGAGTCGGCGCCACCGACGTGGGTTGTGTTGATACCCACCATGCCGCTTTCGATCGCATCCCCGAGCAGCAATGCCTGCCGCCCGTTCTCGGTGAAGCAGTACGCGGCGAGCCCGTAGGGCAGGCGGTTGGCCTGCTCGATCGCCTCGTCGAATGTCTTGAACGGCCGCATCATGGCGATGGGGCCGAAAGGCTCCTCGTTCATCACCCGTGCCGTTGTAGGTACATCCGCAAGCACCGTTGGGCGGAAGAAAAAGCCACCGCGGCCGGGCCCGCCGCCGCGCTCGCCGCCCGTGGCGACACGTGCGCCGGCGGTGACCGCGTTGGCGACAAATCCTTCAATCGCCTCCGGGCGGCGCGGATTGGCCATCGGACCCATCTGAACTGCCGCGTCGAGTCCGTTTCCAACCGCCAGCTTCGCGGCTCGAGCCGTGAATTCCTGCACGAACCGAGCGTAGATCCCCTCCTGCACGTAAAAACGGGTAGGCGATATGCAGACCTGGCCGGCGTTGCGGAACTTGGCGGGCACGAGCAGGTCCAGCGCGCGATCGACATTGGCATCATCAAACACCAGCACGGGGCCATGGCCACCTAATTCCATGGTCGTTCGCTTGCCGCCCTCCGCGGCGAGCTTCATCAGGTGTTTGCCCACCGCGACCGAGCCTGTGAAGCTGACTTTGCGAATGATTGGCGAGGCGATGAGGCGGCGCGACACCTGATCAGGCACACCGAATACACAACTAACCACCTCTTTCGGCAGCCCGGCGTCGAGCAGGCAGTTGAGCACCTCAATTGCCGATCCCGGAGCTTCCTCAGGGGGTTTAATGATGATGGAGCAGCCCGCGCCGATGGCGGCACCCAGCTTGCGCGCGGGGTTGCCGATTGGAAAATTCCAGGGGCAAAAGGCCGCGACCGGGCCAACCGGCTCCTTCATTACGCGCGATAGCATGCCCGTGGGCCGCACCAGGACGCGCCCGTAGATTCTCTTGGTTTCACCCGCGTAGAAATCGAACAGGCCGGCCGCCATGAGCAGCTCGCCTTTCGCTTCTCCCAGTGTCTTGCCTTCCTCCATCGTGGCGATGGTGGCGATCTTCTCGATCCGCTCACGCAGCAGGCGTGCAGCACCGGCCAGTACATTGCCACGCTCATCCGCGGTTTTGCCCCGCCAGATGCGAAAACCCCGTGCCGCGGTGTCCAGAGCACGATCCAGATCGGCGGCGGAGGCAAGGGGGAGCTGGCCGAGGGCCTCGCCGGTCGCAGGGTTGACGACGGTTTGCGTCGACCGGCCACTCGGGCCTATTCGCTCACCATCGATGTAAAGCGCCAGCTGCGCGTCGTAGCTACGGCTCATGGGGTCCTTTGCCTCAGAATCCGACCTCAATGACAGTATCTAAGCAGGTCGGAACCCCAGCTTCTGTACTGTCCGCGAACTGCAAGTCGATGCGCTCGCTCTGCGGTTCACTGCACCGCGCGATAATAGCCTACACTCGATGCTTGACGTCGGGCCTGGCAGCAAATCGATGCGCCCAGAGCAGCAAACGGTCCTACATAGCTGGTGCAAGCAGACGCAGTGGGATGCTCCGGTCATCGTTGGCGGGGCCGGTGCGCATCTGTTCGTTGCCGACGGCCGGCGGATTCTCGACATGAGCAGCCTCGCCGAGTGCAGCAACCTCGGCCACCAACATCCACGCGTGGTCGAGGCCATTCGCGCCCAGGCCGCGAAACTGTGCTTCGTGACCAATGCCTGGGGTGCCGAGCCGCGGGCCGAGCTGGCTGAGCTGCTGCTGCAGAAATCAGGATTTCACGACGGCCGGGTGTTCTTTACCCTGGGTGGCGCCGATGCCAACGAGCACGCCGTGAAGTTCGCACGCCAGGCCAGTGCGAAACCGAAGGGCTGGGTGATAGCACGGGACCGCTCCTATCACGGTGCCAGCTATGCCGCGATGGCCTTGTCGGGGGACTCGCGAACCGCGAGCCAGGTAGACGCCGCAGCCTTTCAGGTCGCGCACGTTCCGCCTCCGTACGCATACCGATGCCCCTTCGGAAGCCGCTCCGACGAGCAGTGTGGCTCAGCAGCGTCGGCGGCGGTTGCGGCCGCGATCGATGAGCGGGGAGCTGCGAACGTGGCGGCAGTGATGCTCGAAGTCAACGCGGGCACCAATGGCATCGTCGCGCCGAAGAATTTCTGGCCGGCCGTCAGACGCGAGACACGGCGACGCGGGGTCTATCTGATTGCGGATGAAGTGATGAGTGGTTTCGGTCGTTGCGGCGAATGGTTCGCATGGCAACGGTACGGCGAAGAAGGGCGTCCGGATATCATGACACTCGCGAAGGGCCTGACGGGTGCGCATGTCCCGCTGGGCGCAGTGGTCGTGTCGGCGCAGATCGCCCGCACTCTCGAGCCGCAAATGCTGCTCACCGGACTGACCTATTGTGGACATCCGCTCGCCTGCGCAGCTGCGGTTGCAGCCATACGGAGTTACCAGGATGATGAATTGATCGAGCGCTCGCGCCGGCTCGGCGCGGTGCTGTTCGCGCGACTGCAACGCATGCAAATGCGGCATGCTGTGATCGGTGATGTGCGGGGCGGTGACGGGTTGTTCGCAGTTATCGAGTTGGTGCGCGAGCGGGTCAGCCGCGAGCCCTTGTCACCCTGGCCGCAGATGCATCCCCGCCTGGTGAAACTGTTGGCCCAGGCACTGCAGGCAGGAGTGGCCTTTGCCGCCCGCGGCAACCTGATTCTGCTCGCGCCGCCCTTGGTCATCGCTGAGGGCGACCTGGAAGGCGCGCTCGATCTGCTCGACAGGCTGTTGGAGACGTTCTGATGCAATCACTCCATATCCGTACCGAACTACCGGGTCCGAAGGCGCGGGCGCTGTTGGACCGTGACCGTCCCGTCAGCTCGCCATCCTATCCTCGTGATTACCCGTTCGTGATGGCGAAAGGCCGCGGCGTCGAAGTCTGGGATGTTGATGGCAACCGCTTTCTGGATTTTGCCGCGGGCATCGCGGTCTGCAGCACGGGGCACTCGCACCCACGAGTGGTACAGGCCATCAAGGATGCGGCGGAGGACTTCCTGCATATTTCCAGTGACTACTGGCACGAGCGGATGACGCGGCTGGGTGAAAAGATCAACGCGCTCGATCCGATGCGCGAGCCGGTGCAGATCCTGCTGTGTCAGAGTGGAACGGAGTCGGTCGAAGGCGCGCTCAAGCTGGCGCGCTATGTAACCGGACGCCCGCGCTTCATCGGTTTCCTGGGGGGATTCCATGGGCGCTCGATGGGGTCGCTGTCCTTCACCGCGAGCAAATACACGCAGCAGGCCGGCTTCTTCCCGACGATGCCCGGGGTAACTCACGTCCCATACCCGAACCCGTATCGTCCATTGTTCGCGGGGCCCGATCAGGGCAAGGCCATACTCGATTACATCGAGAACGTGCTCTTCCCGAGTAATCTGCCAGCGAGCGAAGTGGCGGCGATCCTGGTCGAGCCGATCCAGGGCGAAGGCGGCTACCTGGTACCACCGGATGGCTTTTTGCAGGGACTTCGTGACCTGTGCGACCGCCACGGCATACTTTTGATCTTTGACGAGGTGCAGTCAGGAGTAGGGCGCACCGGGAAGATGTTCGCGAGTCAACATTGGGGCGTCTCGCCGGACATCATGACCCTCGCCAAGGGCCTGGGCTCCGGCCTCCCGATCGGGGTCGTGGTCGCTCGTAAGAAGCACATGGAGAAATGGAAACGTGGCGCCCATGGCAACACGTTTGGCGGCAACCCACTGTGCTGCGCGGCCGCCCTGGCAACACTCGAGCTCGTCGAAAGCGAGTACGCGGCGAATGCTGCCGAGGTAGGGGGCTATTTCATTGCGCGCCTGCGGGAGTTGCAGAAGAAGTTCGCCTGCATAGGCGACGTGCGCGGCAAAGGGCTCATGATCGGCGCCGAGCTCATTACCGACCCCGAATCACGCAAGCCGGCCGCGGCGCTCTGTCAGCGGGTTCTCACGCGCGCCTTTCACAACGGTCTGATACTGTTGTCCTGTGGGGTGAGCACCCTTCGCTTCATTCCGCCGCTGCTGGTGAGCCGGGAAAATGTCGATGAGGCAATGGGGCTGTTGGAAATATCTCTGAAGGAAGCCATGGTGGAGAATTGACCGCGACGGCGCCGTCTTCCGGCGTAGCCCAAGAGTCTCGCGTGCTCGGCGTGTGGATGTGCACGGCGCTCGTGGTCGGGAATGTCATTGGCGTTGGCATATTCATATTACCTGCCTCGCTTGCTCCCTATGGATTGACTGCAGTGACGGGGTGGTTGATCACCGCCGTTGGCTGCTGTTTTCTGGCAATCTCATTTGCGTATCTCGCGCGAGCTTTTCCGCACGATGACGGTCCCTACGAATACACGAAGCGAGCCTTCGGCGACGGGCTCGCATTCACGGTGATGTGGTGTTACTGGGTATCCACATGGGTAACCAATGCCACCATAGCCGTCGGTGTCGTCGGATATCTCACTGTCTTCATACCTTCGTTGAACAGCAAACCCTGGTTGCCGCCGGTTACGGCATTGTCGCTGTTGTGGTTCTTTGTGCTACTCAACCTACGCGGCGCGCGTGCTGTCGGTGGCACTCAGATAGTGACGACGGCATTGAAGCTGTTACCTATGTTCGGCGTCATTGCGCTCGGCGTATGGGTGTTGTTGACGTATCCGGCGGAGTACCGGAATCACGCAATTACGAGTCCAATGTCCATCTCGGATCTGAGCAGCGTGTCCACGCTCACGTTGTACGCAATGCTGGGAATAGAATGCGCGACGATACCGGCGTGCCGTGTACGCAATCCTGACAGAACCATCCCGCTGGCCACCGTCATTGGCACTATCGTGACGGCTGCTGTTTACATCGGTGTATCGATTGTGCCCATGCTGCTGATTCCACAGGCGGCGCTCGCGAAGTCGGATGCCCCTATCGCCGACGTGTTCGCGCGAGTCCTGGGCGGACATTCGGGTGAGGTAGTCGCCATGTTCGTCTGCATCGGCGGGTTGGGAGCCCTGAACGGCTGGACGATGATACTGGGAGACGTGACGCAGACAATCGCGAGGCATGGACATTTCCCCCAGTCCCTCGCCAAAGAAAACAAGCACGGCGCTCCAACAGGTGCGCTGGTTCTGACCGGCGTGGTAGCGAGCCTCATGCTGCTGTCCAACTACAGCCAGTCCATTGGCAACCTGTTCGTTTTTCTGAGCGTCGTCGTGACTGCCGCCAATCTGCCCGTGTACCTGTCGTGCACACTGGCAATCCTGGCGATCAGCCGCAGGGAGGCTACGCCGGCGCCGCGAACGCCAACTGTGACGGTCACGGTTGCAGCGGCAAGCGCCGCGGCCTACTGCGCCTGGGTCTCCATCGGGATCGGGATCAAACCCTTGTTGTGGACGCTGGCACTGGGTGCCGTGAGCGCGCCCGTGTACTGGGTATCCCGCTATCTGAAATCACCTCAGGCCGTGATTATCAAATAAACTCGCCAGGAATATACAAGAGAGGACGCATTCTGAACGGGTAGGCTCTGCCGCAGGCTCGAGGAGAATTGAATGCGCCCCAACTTGAGAATCAGAGTGCTCATCGCGCACGGCGATCCCCTGATATCCGCCGGACTCGCGGCGACCCTTGCCCGGCTGCAGGACTTTGAGATCGCTGCGGGCGGTGCACGTCAGCCTATCGCGGACGTCGTCATCGCTGACTACGAATCCGGCTTGCGGTTCATTGCCTCAGGTGGCGCGCCCGGCCGGCGAGTCATGATTCTCACGCAAAGCGACAGCGAGGCGAAAATCTGTCACGCGCTCGAGCAGGGGGCGCGTGGTTACCTGTTACTCGGTTGCAGCCTGCAGGACCTGGTTGATGGATTGCGGTCCGTATACATGGGCGGCATCGCGCTCGGCCCCCTGGTTGCCAGTCGGATAGCAGATCGGATGAAGCAACAGGCTCTGACGCCCCGCGAGGCCGACATCCTGCGTTACATGATGCTCGGGATGAGCAACAAGGCGATTGCATCGAAACTGACACTCGCCGTCGGCACCGTCAAGACGCACGTGAAGTCGGTGCTGGAAAAGCTGAATGCCTCGAGCCGCACCCAGGCGGTATCGATAGCTCAGCGCCGTGGAATCCTGCGCGATGTGGACGAGCCGGCAGTCCTGTCAGTCGGGCGTGTGCCGGGCATCGGACGGCCGCTCGTCGAGCCGGTACGGGAATTGATGTCGTAGACGACCTTACCCCGAAACAGAGTCAGCACGCATTTGAGGTCAGGTAGCTGTGCGGTGCCGATGGCAGTCATGTCCTGGTCCCATACGGCGATGTCGGCACTTTTGCCCGGCTCGAGCGAGCCGCTCTCGGCATCGAGAAACAGCTCGTGCGCTGCCCAGAGCGTGTACGACTTCAACGCAGTGCCAATATCGACGGACTCAGCCGTTCCAAAGGGTTGAGCGCCATATCTGCCTGAGACAGTGGTACGGGCGACGGACGCCCACAATCCGTAGCGGGCGGGCAGTGGTGTCACCGGGTAGTCCGAGCCGCCACCCCAACGAATCCCACGCGCGATATAGGTGTGATAGGGATTCAATCGCTGTGCCCGCGCAGGGCCGAGATTGCCAGCGTAATTATCACCGATCCACCAGGTGAAGGGCGCCTGCGTCTCCGGGTAGCCGGCATCGAAGTCGCGCTGCAGCGCGACCATCACGTCGATCGCATGGTCGGTGGGCGTGTTGGCATGGATGATTGCATGACGCAGATGTTTGTCCGGGTGCGCCCGCAGCAGCTGCGCATAGGTATCGACGACCCAGTCAATCGCCCGATCGCCGATTGCATGGGTGGCCACATGAATGCCGGCGTCACTGAACAGGCGCACGGCAGCGCGGTATACGGCCGGATCGATCAGCGGATAGCCCTTGTTGCCCGTGTCGGTCGCCGTGCTGTCCTTGTTCCAGTCGGAATACATCCAGGCGGTGCGCGCGCCGCCGCTGCCATCCATGAAGTACTTCACTCCGCACGAGACGAGATTCTCATGCACGGCGCGCGGCGCCCGGGGAAGCTTGCGCAGCCTCGCAAGAGTTGCGCGCGCTCCCTCGATTGTTGGCTTGGGCGGCCACAACACACAGACGTGGGCCGTCAACTTGCCGCTGCGGTCCAGTGATTCGTAGGCTTGCCATTCGGCAGGCAGGATGGCGGGATCCTTTACCGCAGTCATGCCTTCGCGGTTCATCAAGGCGAGGCTCGCGAGGATGCCCTTCATATCCTCGGCAACGGTGTGCTCCGGAATGAGGTGAGTGACCGCCTGCTGTGCACCTTCCTTGAGAACTCCCGTGAGACGGCCAGCGCCGTCCTTGTCAATCGTTCCGCCGGGAATTTCAGGAGTCGATTGACCAATGCCGGCCAACTTCAGCGCCTGGCTGTTTGCCACACCGTAATGGCCGGTTGTGTGCTCCAGCCAGACGGGATTCTGTGGCGCAGCCTCATCCAGATCGCGGGCGACGATATACCGGTGATCTGCGAGCTTACCCTCGTCCCATCCCCGGCCCACCAGCCAGTCGCCCGGTTTGAGTGTTGCGGCGCGCCGGGCAATGCGTCGTTTGACTTCGGCGATATCCGGGGAATCGCTCAACTCAACCGAGTACAACGCCTGTACTCCACCTTCGGCAATGTGGGCGTGACTGTCTATCAGGCCCGGGGTGGCAGTGCGGCCCTGCAGGTCGATTATCCTGGCAGCGGGCAATGCCTGCGCCCGGATCTGGCTGTTCGACCCCACGGCCACGATGCGGCCAGCGCGGATTGCGACAGCTTCTACTACCGAGTCGTGGGCGTCGACGGTCAGGACGTGACCGTTAAGCAGTATCAAGTCTGCCGTACCTGCCTGCGTGGCCGATTCGGCTACAGGTGTGCTCAGCAGCAACAGGGCCAGGGCACAACGAGCAATTGGCATGATTGGCCTCATAGGAACGCCGTACGTCATCCTATTACGCCATGCTACTAGGAAAGCCGCTCATTTCCAGGGGGCGAGCAGCCAGATTCCGCCCTTACTCCGAACTGCGCTCTCAGATGTCGGCTTGTGCGGTGGACAGTCTGCTTGCCACTCTCAACCCGAACCGCTCGCAGGCCCGGACATAACCACTGACGTGGCCGAACTCGTTCGACACGGCGCCGCCCTCGAACAACTTCGAGAACAACGCGTGGTAGCGTTTGAAGGCGCGCTCGTTGGTTCCAATGAACGCGATGTCGCGGACGTCGATGTGACGAATGGCAAGCATGGGAAACGGAGCCCGGAATACCGGGAATTCCGGATTCGAAACGGATGGCTTGATGCTTCGCGGGTGGAAGGGCGAGGACATCAATTCGTGCTTCACGATCAGGTGAGTCTTGAGCTCATCGTGCACGTAGTCGAGTGCCAGGAAATGAGCCGCGGTGATGTGCGGAAAGACCAGCACCACGCTCGCGAGCATTCCGTTGGGTGCAGTGCGCGGAAACAGCTTGCGGAAAGCCCGCGACTCCTGCAGAACGATCTGCCTGAGAGCCTGGATGTTGGTGCCGTCCACGTCGTCGTAGTGCCTCACTACGAACTGGTCGAGGTCGATGGTCGGCCGCACGAACGGGCAGATCGCGCCCGAGCGCCCGAGCTTCGGGTGGGGGCGTCCGAGGTATTGCCGCGCCCACTGCACCACGGCTTCGTTTCGCTCCGCGGAATCGGGCGCCGCGGCCGATGCGCGGCGTGACAGGCCGATTTCCAGCAACTGCAACTTCCGGGCAACTCTTTCGGTGTTGTGATGGGCGAAGCTACGCGCGTTGCGCGCAAGTCCTCGCACCGAGATATTCCGTGAGATTGGCTCGATGACACCTTCGGGTATTGCCGAAAGGGCTGCGAGACGAATGCGTGCCGCGCGTGAGTAGCGCCGCGCCTGCGAATTGGCCGTAACGAACGCCCGCCGCACTGGTCCCACCGCGCGGTTGATTTGCAGAATCTGCCGCACTTTGGCAACGGCAGTGGTAAGTTGTTGTTGAGTCGCGCCTTTTAGGATGAGGCTGAATGGCATGCTGAGAATATCGCGCGTCGGCTGCATGTAGGTGCCGACGACTGGTTTTCTCACCCACCTGTGGAATTCGGGCAATGACTCGACTGCGCGGACGCCTTCCAGGCGATAGATGCGCTCATGCCGCTCGGCAACACCGTGAACATAGCGTACCGCGTTCGCGTCATACGCATCCCAGTTCAAAGGGATAGGCCCGAAGTCAGCGCCGCCGAAATAGTAGTGCGCCGCGAGGGCGAACAGATCGAGTGGCGGACCATGGAGCTCCTCGCACAGGAGCGCGTTGCCATGCCCCGCGAGCCGCGCGCCTACCTCGATGAGGCAGGGACCTCGCTCACTGACCTTCAACTCCAGGTGAAAAGGGCTTCTTCGCAGCTCTGTGGCCCGAACGGCCTGCTGCGCATACGCGGCGAGCTCCTCGAACCGTGGGTCGCGATGAGGTACCAGCAATGTTTCCGAATCGATGTTGTGCCGGCCGTTGGCAGGCAAACGCACGTATTCGAATATGGCAACTACGCATACTTCCCCGCGATCGTCCACTTGTCCGTTGATAAAGTACTCATCACCGTCGATGAATTGCTCCATGACGACGGGTGTGCCCTGCAGGCGGCCGAGGAATGACTCGAGCGCGCGCGCCTCGGTGGCCTCGTCAAACAAACCTATGCTGCGATTTCCGAAGCCGTTATTGGGCTTCAGGATGAAGCGCCGGTAAGCTGGATCGCGCCGGGCGGCCAGCACGTCCGCCACGGATTGCGCCCGGCGCGAGGCGTTCATCCGTACCTCCGGATGATTGGTGCGGATGTATTCCTTCAGCGCGAATTTGTCATTAAACCGGCGCATGACATCCGGCTGCCCCCACCCCAGGCCCAACAGGCGCGCCAGCTCCACCGCCGGCCCCACGGTTGGCTCGTTGAAGGGAATTACCGCGGCGATGCTGTGGGCTGAAGCAACATGTGCGGCGAATCTCGACAGGTCGCGAACGCTGACATCATAGGATGCTGCGACGCATTTCGAGCGCAGCACGGGATATTCGGGTTGGTGGAACAGGCGCGTGCGCCGGTCGGTGTAGAAGCAGACCGCCCGGTAGCCGAAGGTCTCGTACAGATGCTCTATGAACCGGGCCGCGTATTCGTGCTGCGGGTCCTGGATCAGATACTCGGTTCGCGCCTTCCCGGAAGTTGGTCCGCGGGCCGGCCGTTTTGATGCACGCAGCGCACCAACCACGCCGTGAGTACCTCTGGAATCCACGTTCACCTCGAGCTTCGGAAGTCCCCGGCAGCGAGAATAAACGCAGTAGGGTGTCTCCAGACCCCTGCCGCGTCGTTGCCTCAGTTCACAAAATGCCGCTCGTGGCCTAGTGTCGCAGCGACGGATTGTTGATACTCGCGCAGATTGCACTTGCATGCCACGCGGTGATTCTCAAAGCATCATGGTTCAGATTCCCGCCCACAAGGTGGCTCATGGAGGAGCTCTGCCGATGCCCCGATCCGCGGCTGGGCGGCCGGATACGTTTGCGCCGCCGACGGCGCTGCCCATCGCATCTTCGCCGGTGGCCCTGCTTGACAATTTCGGCTCGCCCACGCTCTCTTTTGCAGGCTCTCTGGGGACGCGGGGGGTGCCGCTGCACTTCTACGGCCGTGGGGCGGGACGTTGGTCTCGTTATAGTTCCCGCCGATCGGAATGTCCACCCGTGGAGGACGCCGACCGCTTTCTGCCGTGGCTGCGGCGGCAAATCCGCTCTGGGGAGATCCAACGGGTCGCGCCCACGACCGATCTCATTGCGTTTTATGTCTCGATGTTGCGGGAAGACTTCGCGCCCGAGGTGCGCAGAACCATCCCACCCCTCGTCGAGTTGGAAAGGTCGCTGATCAAGACACGCTTTGCCGCCGCGTGCGCGCATACCGGTCAGCCAGTTCCGCTCACCGAGGCTCCGGACGAGGCCCGCGCCGGGATTGCGACCGCGGAGCGGCTCGGCTTTCCGCTGATAATGAAGCCGAAGTCGCACCTGGTGGTCGGCGATGAGCGCGGCAGGGTTCTGCGCGATCTGCACGAGCTGCGCGAATATTATCGGCCGTACGAGATTTCCCCGGGGCGCGAATCGCTCGCGGAGCGCTATCCGGAGCTGGTATGGCCGTTGCTCCAGAAATATGTTCCATCGGCGCGGACGCGTGTGTTCAGCGTCAGCGGCTACAAGGATCTGGACGGCGGCATCATTGCTGCTTCCCTGTCATGCAAACAGCGGCAGTGGCCACCGGACACCGGGATCAGCACTTCCCAGGTCAGCGCCGATGATGCTCGCATCCTGTCCCGTGGGCTGGAGACGGTGGACAAGTTGGTTTCGTGCGGGATCTTCGAGCTGGAGCTGCTCGAGTCCGGTCCCGAGCTGCTCGCCATCGATCTCAACCCGCGCGCGTTCGGATTCATCGATCTGGACATCGCACGCGGCAACGACCTGCCGTGGCTGTGGTTTCAATCAACATTGCGGCCGCTCGCCCCCGAGCCTGCGGCCGGCGACAACCCACCTCTGATGGCCCCGTCGCCGCCCGTCATCGAGTGCCGGCTGCCGATTCCCTACACCATCAGCAGATTCATCAACACGCTGTTTGGCTCAAGGTCAGCTGACGACACCGGGCCGATGCATCGGACCGCAAAGCGGATCATTCCGATGTTGGGTCAATGGCGCGACCCGCTACCCATGTTGTTGGCCAATCTGCGCCAGCTGCGTCATCCGGGCAGCCTGGTCAGGCCCTATCTCGCGGCGGCCACTGCGCAACGCAGGGACGGTCAAACACTCGCCGGAAGCAGCCGGTAGAGCAGGCGCGCGATGGTTGGAACCAGGCGTGGCCGCAGCAGGCGCGGATCGTAAGGCGCCATCCGCCGCCCGTTTCCGTCCAATCTGGGTAGGTTCACCACCCAAATTAGGTAATGACTGCCGATTCGCCTTCGCTGCAGGCGGGGCATCCTGCCGCCCAGTCGTTCCCCCAACCACATCCGGAGACTTTGATGAAGCCCTTCCTCCCTGCAATCGCAACCCTCGCCATCGCACAGGCCTTCGGCCTCGGCGCCACCGCGCACGCAGCCGCGGCACTCGCGGTTTCCAAGGATCCTGTTCACCGCTACGTGGTCGAGAGCAACTCGCCGCCAAGCACCCAGGGCAAGGCCAAAGCCAATGATGCATCAGTCGGCGTGCACTGGTTGCGGTCGTATTCGACTGCGGACAAAGCCAGGACGTACTCGCTGTATGAAGCACCTTCCGAGGAGGCCATCCGCAAGGCGGCCGCACTCAACAGGCTGTCAGTGACCCATGTCGATGAGGCGCCGGTCGATCTGGACTCCGAGAGTGACGCACGCTCCGGCAGTGTGCCTGCGGGGATGCATCGCTACATGATCGAAAGGACGTTCCCGGCCGGCGCCCTGGATGGCCTGGACTCGGCTGCGAAGGCCAAAGTCAACGCGACGAACTCGAAGTTCGGTGCGCAATGGGTCACGTCCTACGCCAACTCGGGCAAGACCAAGACCTACTGCGTCTATAACGCCGCTGACGAGGCTGCCGTGCGTGCGGCTGCGAAAGCCAACGGAATCCCGGTTGACAAGGTCACCGAGGTGCCGCTGGCGGCCGCGGCCAAGTAGGGCCTGGTCACTGCTGGGACAGCTTGCGTGCCATCGCGACCGCCTCCGCGCGCGATGGCACGCCGAGCTTGGTGAGAATCGCTGAGACGTGATGGTCAACCGTTTTGGTAGACAGAAAGAGGCGCTTGGCGATCGCAGCGTTCCGCAGACCTTCGGACAACAGTCTGAGGATTTGAGCCTCCCGCTTCGTGAGCCCATGTGGATCGAGCCGTGTGGAGCTGCGCAAGCCTCGAGGGATGCCCTGCACGCCTCGCACGCGCATCTGTCTGCGTAGAGCCTGTGCAGCTGGTGCCGCCCCCAGGCGCTCGAATATGGCCAGAGCCTCGCGCTGTTCGGCCTCGCCTCCATACCATGCGAGCATGTTGGCTCGCTCATAGGGGCAGCCCAACTTGTTCCAGACGCGTGCCGCGCCTTGCCAATCATGCGCGATTTCCAAGGCATAGGGTTGCGCAATGTCGGTAGGTATTTGCTCGAGGAAGCCTGCGCGCCAAAGCCAGACCGCCAGCATGCCTTTGCCCCAAGGGTCGTATTGCCCACGCGCCATGTCGTAGGCTCCCTGCACCTCCCGAATGACGCCGTCGCGGTCTTCCGCGAGCCACGCAGCGTCAGCAACTGCCGCGGCAAGCGGCGCGATTCGCTGTGTTTCCTGAATGTTTGCGACCA
>JBJMWM010000006.1:0-156348 GCA_045810105.1 Steroidobacteraceae bacterium
AATTCGCCGCCCACTCAACTCCCATATTGCGCAACAGGTAGGCAGTCTGAAAATCGCGGCTGTACTCCGGCCGGCTCTGCCGATGACCGCGCCACACGAAGTCAGCCGAGCATCCAACCGCCAGACCCGCCAACATCAGTGAGCGCCGCGCATGCTCCTCATCAACTCCATAGATGGCGTGCACCGCCTCCAGATGCAGCGCGCATGAGAACCACACGAGATCGAATTCCATCGTGTAACGGCCCGCAGCCTTCTTTCGCGGATCCTCATCCGAGAAGCGCGCAGCGCGTTCCGTCGCCGGCGGCAGCATGTCGCAGCCAAAGCACAGCATCGCGTTGATGTAGTCTTCCTGCACGCGCTGATCCGAGGCATCACCGAAATGCGCCTTGAACAGACGCGACACGAGCCGGTCAACCTCGAGCACAGCCGCCGCAACTTCCGGCACGCGCGCCTCTTCGATAAATTTTTCGCGCGTGTCGAGTGAAAGCGCCATCCTCACCCAGGCATTGAATATGGGCGGCCGCTGTTCCCGACGCAGGAATCGCCGCAGCAGCCCCGGCTCCGTGGTGCCGTTCCCGAAGTGATACCGGCCCGCGGTCTCAGGATGAAAGATGTCCCAGTATTGAGTCCGTGCATCCAGCTCATGAAACCAGGCCGCATACCGGTTTGCCGCCTCAACCAGAACTCCCATGGCGGGCTTGAGCCCCGCTTCTCGCTTGACCATCGCCACCCCAGACGCCACCGACAGCATTGTGTGATCCTCCCCGTACAGCATGGCCTGTTACGAGCATGAGATTTATCGCACTACAGGGGCGTTCCGGAAAGTCACCAAAGTGACATTGAGGAGGGTAGCGGCGCGGGCACAATCGAAGGCGCGAAGCGCAATGGCGCGCTATTCGCTTCACTTCCGTCGCAAGTCTTCAAATGGCGGAACGGCCCTCACTGGCCCGCAGCTTTACCCTGGACGGCAGGCGGCTGGACCGCCGAAGTCGGGGGAGCGGCCGCAGCCGCGCCGCGCACCGCCCGATCAAACCTCTCCCTGATTCCCAATGCTGCCTGTAACCGGCGCATGGGCTCGCCAATCAACTCATACACCGCGGCATGTGATCGCAGCAATGCGGCGGGACTCGGGATGACCTTGAAAACGCCCTGCTCCCGATAATCTAACACCCCGGCGGGTGCCGGCACGACAGCGAATCCGGCCGCCATGAACTCATGCGCGGCCCGCCACTCGTGGCTGCTGCTGGTCACGAGGACAATACGTTTTACTCCCGCCGGAAGCAGAATCCTCGCTGAGAGTTGGGCATTCTCAAACGTGTCGCGGGAGTTCCCCTCGATCCAACGTGGCCTCACTCCGAGATTCCGCGAGAGCGTCTCTGACATCGCCATAGCCTCAAAGGGCGCGCCACTGACCGCTAATGGCAGTGAGTAATGTCGCGCCAGGAACGCAGCAAGAGTAAGACGCTCCAGCAATATCGGCTCGGCAATCGCACCGTTATATTCGGGCGCATTAACGCGTTCGCCGCCGCCGCCCAGTACGACGACGGCCTGTGCATTCACCGGCTGGCTGGGATTGAGTGCTGGGTAACGTTCAGCAAGTGCGGAAAGTCCGTCGGCCACGATTGGCGTGCACAACAACCACAGCGATTCGAATCCAACGACGAACACCGCCCATCCGAACCGTCGCCGCCGCCAGATGAGGATTACTCCGAGCAATGTCAGGATCAGGGACCCCGTCGGCGGCAGGATGAGCGCGCGCGTCAGGACCTTCAGGTAGAACAACACGGCAGACCCACCAACTCCTTGCTGACTTGCCAAAGCCGCTCTGCCACCGCATCCGATACAGCCTCGGAGCGAGTCTGTAATTCTGCAAGCCGGCACCTGACGTAATAACCACCGGACAGCCCCTCAACCTCCGGCGAAGTCGCGAGATACACACTCGTCTTGGCACCCTCCTCGACGGAGATTCCACCTCTCACCTTCACGACGAGTTTCCACACGAGCCGCGCAAGCGCATTCGTCTGCCCAATCCCGGTCGCAATGAGCCCGGGATGCAACGAGTTCGCAGTTACGTTCGAGCCGGCCAGCCGTTTGGCCAGCGCGCGTGTAAACAATATGTTCGCGAGCTTCGACCGGCCATACGTTCTCATCACCCGATAGGCCCGCACGCTCATGAGATCGTCGAAATCGATCTCCTTATCGCGGTGAGCCCGCGAAGCCACGTTAACAATCCGCGCCGGAGCCGAGCCTCTGAGCTTGTCCAACAGCAGGTTTGTCAGGAGAAAGGGAGCGAGGTGATTGACTGCGAAAGTCGTCTCATACCCATCCACAGTGACGGTTCGCGAGACATTCCCACAGCCGGCGTTGTTGATCAGCACATCCAGGCGCGGCACAGACGCCCCCACCTGGGCCGCCAACTCCCGCACTTGGGCAAGCGAGGCGAAGTCCGCCTGCAGAAATGTGACGTCAACATTCCCCGCAGCTGTTGAGCGAATGTCCTTTAAAGCCGCCGCTCCCTTGCGCGCATCGCGCCCATGGATCAGCACCGAATGCCCCATCTGGGCTAAAACCTTGGCTGTTTGCAGACCGATTCCGCCCGTCGCGCCCGTCACCAGGACCCGCATTAATCCCTCAAACGCGCGCGCAAACGCGCGATCTCCATCTCATTGAGACCGATCTTCTTGAAGTACTCGCGGATGCCGCCCTGGCTTTCGAGGTAGGCGAGCATGTTGTGTACGCCCTCTTCAGGACACCTGACGTTCTCGAGGACATCCTGCGGATCTGCATCCTTGTAACGCTGCAGGTAGGCGTCGCCCAACATTTGAGTACTTTCGGCGTAGTCGGATGCGATCGATTCAGGTTTGACATCCGCCAGCGTCAACATCAATGCGGCAATGATCCCGGTGCGATCCTTCCCCGCCACACAGTGGAACAACAAGGGCCCTGCCGGCGCTGCTGCGATCACTTTCAGAACGTTCTTGAGCTCCGCACGCACCTGCTCGAGAACCACACATTTCCACATCTCCTTCTCGCAGCTCTTACTGAGCTCCCGCCATTTCGCCGGACTCGCCGCGAGCAACGAGGCGTGTACATACCGGATCTGCGCAGGAGCCTGCTTCGCGATAGGGCTCGGATTAAGTGCAATCTCCTCGGACCACCGCAGATCGAGCACCGTCTTGACCCCGAAATCGGCCAGAGCCTGCACACCTTCGGGCGTCAGTTGCGCCAGATCGTCGGACCTCAACAACGACCGCCACCGCGTTTGTGAGCCATCCAGGGTCGGGTAGCCGCCCAGATCGCGGGCGTTCAGCAGGGATGGAAAAACGAGCAGTCGTTCTGGGTTGTGCATCACATGGGGCCTACTTATGCTGTGGGACGATGCTTAAGCGATAGCTCGTCGCTGGCCGATTACAAAAGGGAGTCTTCGGATGGGGGTCTGTAACCGTAGCCCGCGGGCAGCCGTGCTCTCGGTAGGTGCATTGTGGGCAGTAATCCTGATCGCAGCAATGCTGGTCTGTATCAAGCCCGCCCGGTCCGCCTCGCTCGAGACTTACGGGCGACTGCCCAGCCTCGAAGACATTGCGCTATCCCCCGACGGCTCGAAGCTGGCCTTTGTGCACACCCGCGAAAACGACCGCGTGCTGGCGGTCCTTCAGCTCTCCCCGCACAAACTTCTCGGCGGCGCCAAGATTGGTCAGGTCAAGCTGCGTGAGCTGCAGTGGGCGGACAACGACCACCTGTTGATCACCACCTCCACCACAGGAATGCCCTGGGGCCTGAGGGGTACAGATACCGAATGGACGCAGCTGGCCGTCTACGATATCAAAACCCTCAAGCTGAAGATTTACCCCGACAACGAAGTCTCATCGGACCTCAGGATCATGAACGTGGTGGCAGGCCCCGTCATGATTCGTCACCTCGGCAACGATACCGTGTTGTTCATTCCCGGGATCTATGTCCTGGATCAGACCAACCTTGCCTTGTTCAAGGTCAATCTGACGACTCATCATCAGAGCGTGGCGCGCCTGGGTTCTGACGCAACGCGTGGCTGGCTGGTGGACGAGGCGGGTGAGATCGTCACAGAGGAAAACTACTACGAGCGGGACCAGCGCTGGCAAATGCGCATACGGCGCGGCGGCCACTGGTTCGACGCCGATTCCACCCGCTCCCCCATCGACGTCCCGCAGATGCTGGGCTTCGGTCCCAAGGGTGATTCAGTGTTGGTCTCGACCTACGACAAAGGCGAGCCGGTCTGGGAGCTCCTGTCGCTGCAGGACGGCAAGCTCGGCCCCCCCATGGAGGATGGCGATGACCTGAACCTGCCATTCGAAGATCCCGCCACCCACCGGATGATTGGCGGCATCCACTTCGAGGATCAATCAAAATACGTGTTTTTCAACCCGGAGCTGCGCAGCCGCTGGCATTCCGTGGTGGACGCATTTACCGATGAGCGCGTGGATCTCGTCTCCACTTCCGCGGACATGATGCAATTTGTCGTGCGGGTAGACAGCCCGGCCAAGGGATATCGCTACGAACTGATCGACATGAACACCGCTCGCGCGTGGCCGGTGGGCGATGTCTATGAGGGCCTGACGGAATCGTTTGAAACACGCCGCATCACCTACGAAGCGGCCGACGGCCTGAAAATTCCCGCCTACCTGACACTCCCCGCAAAGCGGCCCGCTGCCAAACTGCCACTCGTCGTGTTGCCACATGGCGGTCCCGCCGCCCGTGACACCCTGAACTTCGATTGGTGGGCCCAGGCAATCGCCTCACAAGGCTACGCGGTACTCAAACCCAATTACCGCGGCTCCGTGACTACACACTCCTTCATGACAGCAGGCTACGGAGAGTGGGGCCGGAAAATGCAAACCGACCTCTCCGACGGAGTCAGATACCTGGCAAAAGAAGGCATCATCGACCCCGCACGTGTCTGCATCGTAGGCGCCAGTTACGGCGGCTACGCCGCCCTCGCCGGCGTAACCCTCGACCCCGGCATCTACCGCTGCGCCGTCTCAGTGGCCGGCATCTCGGATCTCAAGCGCTTCATGCAGTGGGTAAACGAACGCGATCGCGTCGGCAACCACATCGCAGGCCGCTACTGGGACCGTTACATGGGAGTCCAAGGGCCCAGCGACCCCGCCCTGGACGCCATCTCCCCCATCAAACACATCGACAAAGTCAACGTCCCCGTGCTGCTGGTCCACGGCAAAGACGACACGATCGTCCCCTACGAACAGAGCGAAGTGATGCTGAAGGCACTCACCAAAGCCAACAAGAAAGTCGAGCTGGTCACCATGAAGAAGGAAGACCACTGGCTCTCCCGCGGCGAGACACGCCTGCTGATGCTGCAGAGCTCAGTCGCCTTCCTGAAAGCCAACAACCCGCCGGATTGACAGCGGCCACCGGCCCACCTCGAACACGGCCCTGGTGCAGTTAGCGCGCGACCTCCACTTAAGGCCGTTGAGCAAACAGCTTCCCCCCACCCCTAACCGCCCACTCCGCCAGCAAAAACCCCGCAGCATTCCAGGACTGCCCCGGCATCCCCCGGGGTGCCAGCGTCTTCCCATGTAACCATTCGGTAAACGCCCAATCCCGAACCGCACACGCACGCGCGATTCCAACCAAATCCCGCTGCGCCTGTTCACGCCGCCCGTCAGCGGCAAGGGCTGCGACCCAGAAGCCCCCCACCATCGGCCAGATCCCGCCATTGTGGTACTGCCAGACATGGTTCTGCCGATGACGCGCCATATAGGGCCGCCACATCGAGCTTTGCTGTTTAATCGGATGAGTCACGGCCCGCACGGGGTACGGGTCACCCACCCGCGCCTTGGCCAAAGCATCGAGCGTGCGTTTGGTCGCCCGCTTGTCCGTCAGCCCCATCAACACAGCCAGCACGTTGCCAAACACATCGCCCTCCTCGCCCCAAAACGAGAAGTTCACGAAGCTCAAGTACAAGTCACGATCGCGCCCGTTCTTGAGTACGTACTCATTGAGCAACCGTGCCCGCCGGTACTCGGCCAGCTTGGCCGAGAACGGATGAAACAGTCCGTTGAAGTTTTCATGCGTCTGCCGAGCATGACCGACGTCAAACAACAACTTCACGCAATACCACAACGCGTTCGTGTACAGGACAAACCCCGACCGCGGCATGATGTCAGCCCAGTCGCTGGCCTCGTTCTGCTGCAATAGAAAGAAGCGCTGATGCTCCTGCGCGAGCAGCCACTGGATGGCCAGCTTGATCCGCTTCGAATAGCGCCGCAGCAGCCCTTGCGGCTGCTTGCGCCGCTCCAGGATCGCAAGCGCAATCAGCCACCACAATGTGGAATCAATACACCCGAGATACCAGAAGTCTGCCTCTTGCCGCTGCAGATCGACGAACTTGGCGATCTGCCCGTTGGGGGCCTGGTGATCCGCCAGCGTCTGCAGGCCCGTCACCGCGGCCTGCTCCAGTTGTTTGTCGCCAGACACCGCCATGCCGATGGCACACACAGCGGCGTCCCGCCCGAATATGGCCGCATATCCGCGCTTCTCGGCACGGTCCCCCCGGGTCGCGGCCAGAATCCCCCCGTCCGTCAGGTTGCGCTTCAATAACTCTATCGACCGCGTATGGCAGGTCTCCAGCAGTGTCCGATCATCCACTCGCTCACTCAAACGCTTCATCAGGCGGCTCGGTATCTTCTAAAGGCCTCATTGCTGGCATCATAGCGAGGTCGTCCCGATCACTGTTGAGCCATGGATATTGCACATCTCATCCAGTCCG
Organism: Steroidobacteraceae bacterium; assembly: GCA_045810105.1. Classification (GTDB taxonomy): domain Bacteria; phylum Pseudomonadota; class Gammaproteobacteria; order Steroidobacterales; family Steroidobacteraceae; genus 13-2-20CM-66-19. The sequence continues at coordinate 6,764 of JBJMWM010000006.1, forward strand.
CCCTCGCACCGGTATTTCTCCTATCGGGCGTGGGTGTCACGCTGGGGGTCATGACGAGCCGTCTCGCGCGCGCCGTGGACCGAGCCCGGCACCTCGAAGACCTGCTGACTCGCCATCCTGCCGATGCCCGTCAGATACACGACGACCTGCGTGTACTGGCGCGCAGAACGAGATACATCAACGCCGCAATCACGATGTGCGGCTGCTCCGCGGTATTGATCGCGCTGGTCGTAATCACCTTGTTCGCGAACGCGTTCTTCGGATCCGGCTTCGCAAGAACCATCGCCCTGCTCTTCGTCGGTGCAATGTTATTCATCACCGGCGCGTACATCGCCTTCCTCATCGAAGTCCGCCTGGCCACGAGGCACCTGCGAATCGGCCCGCTGCCGTAAGAATCGGCCAAGCACAAACCTGACCCGGCCACCACGATCAGCTCACGCCCGGAGCACGCCCGGAGCAGGCCCCTCGCGCCGGCGGCGCCCCTCCACAAATTGCCCATTTACATCAATTTTGAAGTCTTCAAATCCCGCAACGCGCAAGCGACGATGCCCCCCATGCGACGCTCAAGGATCGAGAAAGCCTATTCCACATCGAGGCCGTCATCCCGCGACTGGCTGGGCACTGACGCCAAGGTCGTGCGGCACGTACGTGTTTGTGGCGATGGCCAGCTCGCCGTCGCGACGCGCATAGAGCTCAACCGCCTCGGCATCCAACGGGATTCCGACAATCTGCTCCCATCTCTGCGCCCCGCCCTCGTCATCGTCTGCGCCGACAGCGAGGATGACCGCTCGTTCAACGATGTTGCGCAGCAAGCTGCCGATCAGGGCTCTCCTTTCCTATTTGGCTGCCTCCTCGGGCGCATAGTCCGGGTCGGACCCCTGATAGACGCCGCCACCTGCTTCATCAGCACGGAGTTTTCGCAACAGCCCCCAGACTCCTCCTACGCCCCGCCACCGGATCCCGGCGTAGCTGAAGCTGATCCCCCGCTCAACCTCTACGCCCGCCTGGGCGCTCTGCTCATCAGTGCACAGGCCTTGAATTTCCTCCTGGGTGCCCGAAATCAGTGCGTGCTGGAGCGGGCGGTCGAGTTCAACCCCTGGTCAATGGAATCAAAGGCTTATAGGGTGTTCAAAGTCCGGCAATAGCCCCGCGAATCTGGTACCCTTCGCGTCCTTTTTTGCGCATGTGCCCCATGGGCTTGCCGCATGCGCCGGGTGCTGCCGCTGTCAGCGACCGTACACATGCCCGTCATAAGCTACTTCCTATGAATCGCCCGATACGTAACATCGCAATCATCGCTCACGTCGATCACGGCAAGACCACGCTGGTCGACTGCCTGCTGAAGCAATCAGGCACTTTCGCCGCCCACGAGAAAATGGGCGAGCGGATCATGGACTCGAACGACATCGAGCGTGAGCGCGGAATCACCATCCTCGCCAAGAACTGCGCGATCGAGTACGGCGGCACCCGTATCAACATCGTGGACACCCCCGGCCACGCCGACTTCGGCGGCGAGGTTGAGCGCGTTCTGTCCATGGTGGACGGCGTATTGCTGCTCGTCGATGCGGTCGAAGGCCCAATGCCCCAGACGCGCTTCGTGACGCGCAAGGCCCTGGCCCTCGGCCTGAAGGCCATTGTCGTCGTCAACAAGATCGACCGTCCGGGTGCACGCCCGGGCTGGGTCATCGACCAGACCTTCGAGCTGTTCGACAAGCTCGGCGCCAATGATGAGCAGTTGGACTTCCCGGTGATTTATGCCTCCGCCCTGCAAGGCTGGGCCAGCACCGATTACACCGAGCGCCGCCCCGACATGTCGGCCCTGTTTGAAGCAGTCCTGGCCCATGTTCCGCCGCCGGCCGCCGATGCCGCCAAGCCGCTCCAGTTCCAGATTTCGACCCTCGACTACAACTCGTATGTGGGCCGTATCGGCATCGGGCGCATCCGCGGTGGATCGGTCAAGCCGGGCCAGAACGTCGTGCTTCGCTACGGTGAGGAAGACCGCGGCACGGCGAAGATTGCACAAGTCCTGACTTTCACAGGTCTGCAGCGCACGCCAGTGGACGAAGCCAGCGCCGGCGACATAGTCGCCATTACCGGTATCGAAGACGTCAACATCGGTGTGACGATCTGCGCCCCGGATGCTCCCGTAGGCCTGCCACCGATTCGTGTTGACGAGCCGACCCTGGCAATGAACTTCCAGGTCAACAGCTCCCCTCTCGCGGGCCGCGAAGGCAAGTTCGTCACGAGCCGCCAGATCCGCGAGCGCCTGTATCGCGAGCTGCAGAGCAACGTCGCCCTTCGAGTGGAGGACACGGACGAGCCGGACGTCATGCGCGTCTCGGGCCGCGGGGAGTTGCACCTGACGATCCTGATCGAGAACATGCGCCGCGAAGGCTATGAGCTCGCCGTCTCCCGTCCCCAGGTGTTGACCAAAGTCGTTGACGGCGAAATTCACGAGCCCTATGAAGCACTCACGGTCGACATCGAAGAGTCGCACCAGGGCGCTGTCATGGAAGCCCTCGGAACCCGTCGCGCCGAGCTCACCGACATGGCGATCGACGGCAACAGCGGCCGCGCCCGCCTCGAGTACCGCGTACCCGCCCGTGGCCTGATCGGCTTCCAGGGCGAGTTCATGACCCTCACGCGCGGGACCGGCCTCATCAGCCACATTTTCGATGGCTTCGCGACGGTGAAGGGTGAGATCCCCGATCGCCACAACGGCGTGCTGATCAGCAGCGAGCAGGGCGAGGCGGTCGCCTACTCCCTGTTCAATCTCCAGGAGCGGGGCCGCATGTTCGTGAGCCACGGTGAGAAGCTCTACGAGGGCATGATCATCGGCATCCATAGCCGCGAGAACGATCTCGTGGTGAATCCGACCAAGACGAAGAAGCTGACCAACATCCGCGCCGCCGGCAAGGATGAAGCCCTCATCCTGACTCCGCCGATCCAGCTGAACCTGGAATACGCGGTGGAATTCATTGCCGATGACGAGCTGGTTGAAGTCACCCCGATTTCAATCCGCATCCGCAAGCGCCACCTGAAAGAGCAGGACCGCAAGCGCGCTTCCCGTAGCGATGCGGCCTTGACCGCCTGATCGAGCCCATAAGGGGCGGCGCCGCCGTACGCCCGCCCCTTTCTCCCGCCCTGTCCGCCCGCCCGCCTGCTTCGGCCTGGCTGACGTTCCCGCCAAACCGAATCAATCGGATATTGCCTCTGGCGGCTTCTTGGTAGCATTCTGGTTTACGTAGAAGCGGGCAAAAGCCGCGCCTCGAAGAATAGACACTACTAATTCAGGGGATCTCATGAAGATGAGGCAAACGCGCACCGCTCTCGCGGCGCTAGGCGGCATTCTTACGCTCACCGCCGGCATAGCCCGGGCCGACATCACCCTCGAGCGCACCATGGCCGTCGAAGGCGTCGGTGTCATGGCATTCGGCAACATGTCAGGCACCACAAAAACCACCATTTCCGGCGACAAGGCGCGGACCGAGAGCGACATCAAGATGCAGTCGAAGCTCGTCCGCTTCCTCGCCCGCAATGCCGTGGGCCCGAGCGCCGACATCGTGCGGCTGGATCAGGACAAGATCTACCATCTGAACATCAACAAGAAGGAATACACCGAAACCACCTTCGAGCAGATGCGCGAGCAACTGAAGAAGATGTCGGACCAGATGGCCTCCGCGGACGAGAAGAAGCAGCCCGCCGCGATCGACGAATCCAAGTGCGAATGGCTTCCGCCCACAGCCGAAGTGAAGAAGAGCGGTGAGAAGGCGCAGTTCGCCGGCTATGACTCCGAGCGCGTGACCATCACCGCCTCACAGCCCTGCAAGGACAAGGAGACGGGGTCGGTCTGCGAGGTGGCGTTGGTTTTGGATGAGTGGCTGTCCACCGCCTTTACCGAGAGCGCGGAAGCGCAGAAATACTACAAGGCGTATGCCGCGAAAATGGGCCTGGACCCAGCAAACTCCCAGGACGTGACGCAAAGAGCCCAGGCGCTCTTCAGCCGCTACAAGGGCATCTGGACCGAGATCGCCAGCAAAATGCAGGGTGTCAAAGGCTACCCTGTGAAAACGAGTTTCACCCTGGCCCTGGGCGGTCAGCAGTGCAAGAACTCCAACGCCCAGCAGGCACAGTCGAATACTGACAGCGACAATTCCGGCAGCCCGAGCGCGCTTGCAGGTGCCGTGGCCGGCAAACTGGGCGGCCTGTTCCACAAGAAAAAGGAGGCGGCCGATACACCCGCTGCACAACCGGCAGCCACTACAACACCCGCTGCAGTGCCGCCCGGCGATGTCGGCTTGATGACCGTCTCCTCACAGTTGGTTTCGGTGTCAACGAATGGCGCCGGCGCGGATGCGTTCACGGTGCCCGCGGATTTCAAGAAACAGGCAACCAAGACGCAATAAACAGACAGTCGCGCAAGTCCCGTGGCTGACAGGACTGTCGCCACGGGGCCATTACGGACCAAGGTCTCAAGGCTTAAGTCGATCAAGTTAGATGTTAGCCCCCAGTTTGTATAAATCCCCCTTGTCGCAGCGGTGCATAAAGGCAATCATGGCACCGCTTCAAGGACGGATGCACACACGAGACCTCCAGGGATTCTCGGATTCCGTCCGGGACCAAACCACGGAGGTTGAATGGATTCCGCGTCGGTACGCGCGTCAAACGTGCGGTATGCTCTCGTGCTGAGCCTCTTATCCGGCCTGCCTTTCTTGCAGCATGCGTCGTTCGCGAGCGCTGCCGTGGATGCGGACGAGGCGCTCGGCCTGTGCCAGGTAGAGACCATGCCGAAGGACATCCGCGCGACTCTCGAGCGGCGTTTCTACGGCTGGAAAGTTCAGGATGCCACCAGTCTCGTGCCGAAAGCCCGGCAGAAATGGGCTTCCATCGCACCCTTGGCCTGCCCCGGAATCGCAGCCGGCCACTTCGAAGACTCCCGATCCGTCGCCTACGGCCTGCTACTCGTGCCGGTGGACCGCAGCGCCAACGGCTATAAGTTCGTCGTATTCAGTGCACCCTCGGGCCAGTCGTATTACGGCTTCAAGGTGCTCGACCAGAACTCGATAAATGCCAGCGCGCTTTTCATTCACGCGGTCGCCATAGATCGTGTCCTTGATAGCGACCTGAGGAAGAAATTGCGCACCAAAGGCAGCGATGGCATTCTGTTGGTCGTCAGTGATGACAAAACAATAACTCAGAATGTCTTCTTCTGGACCGGTGACTCCTACGATCACGCCCAGGTTGATTTTTAGAGTCGCTGACCTCGCTCAGCGTCGACTCCGGATCCTGCAAAGGCGGCTGACAGCCTCTTAGTAGACTTCTTTCGCCGCCCGGATATCCACGAACTGCAGGAATTCCATACGGGTGCGGGCGTCTTCGCGGAAGGTACCGGTCATCCGGCTGGTAATCATGGACACACCGCGCTTGTGTATACCGCGCGTCGTCATGCACTCGTGAGTTGCGTCGATGACGACACCAACACCCCGCGGCTTGAGCACATCGTTGATGCAGTTGGCGATCTCGGCAGTCAACTTCTCCTGAACCTGGAGGCGCCGCGCGTACCCTTCCACCACGCGCGCGAGCTTGCTGATGCCAACGACCTTATTGGTCGGCAGGTACCCGACATGTGCCCGGCCAATAATTGGCGCCATGTGATGCTCGCAGTGCGATTCGAAAGAGATGTCCCGAAGCACGATCATCTCGTCGTATCCGCCAACCTCTTCGAAGGTGCGGCGCAGGTAGTCCGAGGGATCGAGCTCGTAACCCGAAAACCAGTCGCGGTACGCACTGGCGACCCGCTTGGGCGTCTCCAGCAGCCCCTCACGATCGGGATCATCCCCAGCCCAGCGCAGCAATGTGCGCACAGCATCTTCCGCAGCCTTCCGGGAGACCTTCCGACGAGTTTTCTGGGCCATGCTGTCCCTTGGTGTTCTTGTCATGCGCTGCGCGCAACTTTCCTGCGGGTCGAAGCGACCCGCACAATGCAGCCGGCGCTACGCGCCGGGACCGGACCGATCGGCGGCGCGGGACGCGCCAAGGGGCATTCTCGCACGCCAAAGGTCCCGGTAGCAGCACCGACAACCTTGTCCGGCCCCGCCTTCGCCTATGTCGTGGGCGCCAGCATCCGCACTTTCTGGTTATCCGCCACTACCCGAGGCGGACCCCGCAATTGCCAGAGCATGGCTCGGCAGGATTCCGCGGAGACCGGAGGGCTGAAATAGAACCCCTGTCCGCATTCGCAATCCAGCTTCCGCAGGCACTCGAGCTGCTCGGCCGTCTCGATTCCCTCGGCCACAAGCTGCAGCCCCAAGCTCTTCGCAACGCCCACAATGGCGCGAACGATGGCCGCATCGTTCGCATCCACGGCCATGTCGCGCACAAACGCCCGGTCGATCTTGAGTGTATCGATCGGCAGGTGCTTCAAGTAGCTCAAGCTGGAGTAACCCGTACCGAAGTCATCGATGAGGATACGGGAGCCGAGGTTGCGCAACGCTTGCAGAGATCCCAGGTGCTGCTGCGAGTTCTGCATAGCCGCGCTTTCCGTGATCTCGAAATGCAGCAGGCTCGCATCGATACCGAGCTCATCCGCCAGCACGGCCACAACATTGGCTAACTGCGTATGCTCAAACTGCCGCACCGAAATGTTGACCGACACCGGCAAGAGCGGCACATGTTGGCGCTGCCATTCGCTCAGCTGAAAGCACACGGTGCGCAGAACCCACTCGCCAATATCGACGATCAGACCGCTCTGCTCCGCAATCGGAATGAAGCGCGACGGCGGAATATAAGTCCCGTCCGCCATCCTCCAGCGAAGGAGGGCTTCGAGGCTGACAGGCCGCAGAGTCTGCAGATCGAAGCTAGGCTGGTACTCGAGGCTCAACTCATTGCGTTCGAGCGCCTGCCGCAGTGCGCGCTCGAGCCCAAAACGCTCGCGCAGACGCGCATTCATCTCAGGTGTGTAGAACTGATGATTGCCGCGACCGCGATCCTTAGCGTGATTCAGCGCGATATCCGCATGCTTCAGCAGTTGCTCAGCATCTGCGCCGTCTTCCGGATAGACGCTGATTCCGATACTCGGCGAGGCGAACATGGTCACGCCATCGAGGTCGAGCGGCACGACCAGCGCCCGGCGAATTCGATCGGCAATCGAGTTGACGACCTGCGCGTTGGGTAACATGTTCGCGACGATCACGAACTCGTCTCCACCCATACGAACAACCACGTCGTGCGTAGACACGGCCGCGCGCAGGCGGTGAGCGACTGCCAACAGCAGCTTGTCACCGGCCGCATGGCCCAGCGAGTCGTTTACGTTCTTGAAGTGATCGAGGTCTACATAAAGAAGGGCCATGCGGCTCTGGTCGCGCGCCGCCCGTTTGATCAATCGCGGTAGCAATTTCTGCAGATACACGCGGTTCGGCAGACCTGTCAGGACGTCTCGCCGTGCGAGCCGCGAGAATCTACGCTGTTGGTCGAGCGACTGCCGTTGGGCCACGGCACGCGTACGCCAGCCACGGTTCACCAAGGTCAGAAGCACGGCGATCAGCAAAGAAAACCCGATCATCAGCGCGATGAAGACTTCGGTGATGGTCCGCCTGCCGAGTTGCAGAGCCGGGTGCGAAACGCTGTTGGCCAGCACGGCCAAAGGAAGTCCCTTGACATCGCGCAGCAGCGTGTAGCTGTCCAGGGTTTCGCCGTTATTTGTCTGGATGAATGTGTCGCTGCCGGTTGTCGTTGCCAGCCACTCGGCTACTGAATCATGCACGGCGGCCAGGGCGGCACCGTGCTCATCCAGCAGAATGAGTTTGACTGGTGACTGGCTCGTCTCTTCCAGGTGCCGGATCACCTCGTCATCGAAATAGTGGCCAAACACCAGCAAGCCGGGGCTAGGACCGCCGTGATTCGATCGGAGTATGCGGACCGTGGAGAACGCCAGTACGCCGTCGGGCACGCGCATCAGCCTCACTGGAGCATCGGTGCTGTCGGCTGCAACGAGCGTAGGTGCGTACTTCTCGATGCGGGCCAACAAATCAGGCCCCAGCGGCGGCACCGTTCCGGGCGGTGCGCCCCGGGTCCCACGGCTGATCAGCGTCTTCCCCTTGGCATCCCCGATCCACAGCAACTGCATGTGGATGACGTCGAGGCCGTCCCGGGTGAAATTCTCTCTTACGAACTCGTCGTTACGTCCGTTCGCATATTCGAACGCCTGGTCCCAATGACCATTATCCGTGGCCGAGGTTGCGAGCCGCTGCAGCTCCATCCGTAAAGACTGGTTGACCCGCTCGACGCTCTGCCGCGCCTCGGAAGCCTCGATCGTCTGAAAGCTATGTAACAGCAGGAAGCGCGTGGAGGAAAAAACCACCACGATCAGCGCGAGCGCGCCCAGGCAAGCGGCAATCAATGTCTTCTTTTGCAATTCCAAAATCCAGCCCCGGCCCCGCGATCTCACGCGTTTTAGTGCTGACTACCACTATGTCGGCAGCACGCCGGTTGAATCCAGACTAGCACTGAGACATGTGTCACCGATCAGCCGAATACCTGTTTTAGCGCCGGTTTGGAGCAGATTGGTGCGACGCGTATTTGACTGAGTTAACCTCAGCGTATGTGACAATAATCCAAGGTTTGGCACCGGGGCGGGCCGCCTTGATGCGCATCCGGTGGCCCTCATTGCTGCCTCTTCAGGCAGGGTGCTCGCCAGCGGGGCAGCTTGGCAGCCAGCGCGAGTGGGCCCGCGGCCCCCGGCGCTCAGCGCAGCAGTTTCTCCACACGTGCAACTAACGTTGAGGGCTGGATCTCCAGCGCCTCGGACAGCTTGCATAGCGTGGTCAGCGTGGGCTGTCGGATACCACGCTCCATCTGACTGACAAACGTACGGTCAACGTCGGCGCTCAAAGCCAACGCCTCCTGTGAAATGCCCCGCGCATTACGCTGCTCGCGTAGAACTTTCCCAAAGATTGCAGCAATGCTTTCCGTCGCCATAGTCGCAACATGATTGGGCACCTTGAGGCATTTGGTCCACGGGATATAATCTACGATCCACCCGTCAATAAAACCCCCACTCGGTCACAGACACCTGTCAGAATCACCCTATGCCCTCAAGCTCCGAAACATCCAATCTTGCCCTGTTCTGCGACTTCGAAAACATCGCACTGGGCGTACGTGACGCGCGCTACGAGAAGTTCGACATCACCCGGATTCTCGAGCGGCTCCTCCTCAAGGGTTCCATCGTCGTCAAGAAGGCCTACTGCGACTGGGACCGCTACAAGGAGTTCAAGCCCTCCATGCACCACGCGGGTTTCGAGCTCATCGAAATTCCGCATGTGAAGCAGTCAGGCAAGAACTCTGCCGACATCCGCATGGTCGTCGATGCCCTCGACCTCAGCTACACGAAAACACATGTCGATACATTCGTGGTGATTAGCGGCGATTCAGACTTTTCCCCACTCGTCAGCAAACTCCGCGAGAACAACAAGGCGGTGATCGGCGTCGGGGTGAAGAACTCGACCTCGGAACTGCTCATCGCCAACTGCGACGAGTTCATCTATTACGACGACCTCGTGCGCGAGCAAACCAAAGCGCGCCGGACGCCGCGTAAGAAGGCTGCGTCCAGTGAGTCTTCCCACAGCCATGCCTCCAAGGAAGAGGACAAGAAGCAGGAGGCGTTCGACCTGGTGTTGTCCACCATCGATGCGCTGGTCGCCGAGCGCGGCGCGGAAGACAAGATCTGGGGCTCGATGGTCAAACAAGCCCTCAAACGCCAGCGCCCCGGATTCAACGAGACCTACTACGGCTTCAAGTCGTTCAACAAGCTGCTGGAGGAAGCCGCCCAGCGCGGGCTCCTGAAGCTCGAGCGGGACGACAAGTCAGGCGGCTATCTCGTGCACAGCACCTCTGAAAACGCCTGATAACACCGCGGTGCGGCAGCCCCGCCCTGCTGCCGCGCAAGAAATTTGAAGCTTGTCAGTGCACCGCACTCGGTTGCACTATCACCGCCAACATCAACGGCTCTCCGTCGCGTGTTGTGTACCGGCGAGAGTCAGTCAGGCTCCCTCCGTTGCACGAAAATGCAACGTTCTCTTGCCGGTGGCACCCGCAAGGGTGCTCACCGGCAGGACTTTTCATCCCGCCATAGTGACTGTTCAGCCGAAGAAGTGGTGCATGCCTAATGTCAGAGTCAGGCTGCAGGCACCTACAAGGGTCGCGACCAGGAATCCAGCCGCGAGCGGCCGCCATCCGATCCGCCACATATCTGTAAACGACACGCTCAATCCAACCGCAGTCATTCCGCACACCAGGAACAACTCCGACGCCGACTGACCCGCATTCACGACCGCGTGCCACATCGGCGCGGCGGCGTGAAAGGTCGAATCGCCGACCGTGCGCACGATCACGAACAGAATGAACGCGAACACAAAGAAGGGAACGGCGCCAGAATTGGCGGGCCGCAGTGGCGCGCCATCGGCCCGTGAGGCCTGACCGGCCTGCAAGGCTTGGCGGCGGTCAGCAGCCAATTCGATCTGTTCTCGCGCCTCATCCCTCCGGGTCAGCCACGCTGCCAGGGGAATCAGCACCACAATCGACAAATTCCGCAGCAACTTCGCCACGCTGGCAGCCGACAGGGCATCAGGCGCCCCCGCCTGCTGCGAGTAGATCAGCGCAGAGCCGATAACCTGCGAGGTGTCATGGATAGCCGTTCCCAGGAACACGCCCGCATGCACCGGTGAGTCTGCGAAGAAGTGCCCAGCCAACCACGGATAGAGCAACATGGCCACGCACCCGAACAGCACCACGCACGTGACCGCGAACGCAGTTTCGGCGTGTTTCGCACGAATCACGGGTGACATGGCGACAACCGCCGTGCAGCCGCAAACTGCAGTACCAATGGCCAGTAGGATGCCTAAACGTTTCGGGACGGTCAGCATCCGCGAAATGACGATACCCGCCACCAGCGCAGTTGCGAGACATCCAAGTGCAACTGGAAGCGCAGTAACAGCAATCGCAGAGGCACCGGCCAGCGTTAGCCGCAGGCCCACCAGCGCGATACCTGTGCGCAATAAACGATGCATGGCCCAGTTGAGCCCGTCGTTGGTCCAGGCGGGTATTCCCAACGTGTTCCGCCACAGCATCCCGAGAAGGACCGCGTATAAAACCGGGCTCAGAGGAATCTTCGGCAGTCCAACGGCGCCCTGCGCGACGCTATCGGACATGCTCTTGGCCAGGACGGCCAGAAGGATGGCCACCAGTACACCGGGAACGACCCGGCGCAGAGAGATCCAACCCGGACCCAGCGCGGTCAGAAGAGCCCGCACTCAGCAGGCTCCCCGAAGTGAGGCTGTCTTACTTGGCGGCCCGGAATTGACTATGCGGAGCAAGAGCAGCTTCCTTGGGTGCGACGCGGCGATTTGTCACCATCGCACCATGCAACTCCGTAATAGCCAGGCTACCCGTCCTGACGAACAGGAACGGGAAAATGGCGTGCACCAGACAGGCGCCCGCAGCCAATAACAGCTTGCCGCCAAACCAAGACGCCCTCAGCAGATGGGCCCAGTAGGTTTCACCTACCGAGGCCGGGTGTTCTGTGAAGAGTCGTTGAATATCCATGCACCCAGACTAGTCCTATAGCCGCGCTACAGGGTTGCGAAGATCCAGCTATTTGCCGCGCGGTGCGCAACGACGTTGCGCGAAATCGGCAATTCAGAAGATAATGTCTCATGGACAAGCTCGATAAGAAGATTTTGGAACTGCTCCAGAAAAACGGTGGCCTCACGGCCGCGGAGCTCGCCGACCGCATCGGCCTGTCGAAAGCGCCCTGCTGGCGACGCATCAAGCGGCTGGAAGAAGAAGGAGTTATCAAGCAGACCGTGGCCCTGCTCGATGCCCGATCGCTGAACCTCGGTACCACGGTGTTCGTCACCCTGAAGACAGGCAATCACAGCGAGGCGTGGTTCGAAAAGTTCGTCAAGGCAGTCCGTGACATCCCAGAGGTCACGGAGATCCACCGAATGAGTGGCGACGTGGACTATCTGATGCGAATAGTGGTCCCCGACATCGACGCCTACGATCAGGTCTACAAACGGCTCATCGCGTCCGTTGAGTTTCAGGACGTAAGCGCGAGCTTCGCGCTGGAGACGATCAAGTACACAACGGCGTTACCGTTGAACTACGTCAAGCTCACCTGACTTCAAAACGCCCACGCCGCCCCCGCCAGAAACTCGCCCTGAAAAAACGTCTGCCCACTCCCGCGAATCCGACAAAGCAACCCATTCTGGTCCGACCTGCAGAAAACCGCGGCATCCGGATTCACGAGCGTCACAAACCCACGGCCCTCGAGTCGGACCGAGAAGTGCCGGGTGACCGGCCACCGCAACCCCAACCCTAACGATGCGGAGAACCGCGTGTCCGTACTCCCCGCCTCGCCCGGAGTGAATCGCGCCACACCCAACCCACCCATGATGTAGGGTTTGACCTTCGGCTGGTCATCGATCAACAGCGTTCCGCCGATCTGTAAATACTCAACAGTGACGTCGGTACGCGGAAGACTCACGTTACCGCGCAGATCCGTAGCCTCGCGCGAATAGAACAGCTCGTACTGACTTCCCTCATCAATACGTAAGTCCGCGGTCAAGGCAAACGCGCCGTGATCCGCCAGACTGACGCTACTCCCCGTGCCCGTGCCACTCGCACCACCATCCGCGAACCGAAACCGCCCACCTACCGCGAGCGCCCCGAATCCCGCCACTTCAAACAACAAGGGCGGCCCCTCGGCAGCGCGAGTTGATGCTGCTTCCGTGTACGAAGGCTCAGCGCCCAAAGCCAGCGCACAGCCGCCGGTTCCCCCCATTGCGAACCCCGCAACCACCGCCAGCCTGCGAGCCGCAGCAGACAACCTCATCCCTCTCATAGCGACCCTCACGCCGACGACCATCACCATACTGACCGCACACTCCGCTCTTGCAAAGACCCGATTGTGGCACCCAAACGCCTGGCTCCCCACTGGCCCCCGATTGTGGCACCCAAACAGCTACCCCCCCGACTGGCCCACTCCTAGCGGGCAAAAGCCACGCCTTTTGCCCGCGTGCCCGCAACCTCCAGTCCGCCTGGCCCGCGCGAAATGCCCGTCCCGGGCATTCTCGCGCCAAATAAAAAAACGGGGTGCCGTGGTCAGCGGCACCCCAGCGGGGTGGCTCCATTAGGGAGCCTAAACGCGATCAATCTTCAGTACGTCGGGGTGCCGCGCCAGAGCGGCACCCCGCAAACACTCCAGGCTTACAAACTCCGCAGGAAGTTGAGCACGTCCTGCTTCGAAGCATCACTCAGGTTATTGAAGTTCGAAATAACCCTGTTGGCCTCCGAAGGCGCGCCGCCGAATCCACCCCAGTTGGCGCTAGCAGCGTCGGTGGCAGCGGCATCGGTGAGAGCAACGTCGGCGCCAGCAGCATTGGGACGACCCCAACCACCACTACCACTTGCGTGGAGCTGAATCGCCTGTAGCAAATCACTCGTACGTCCGTCATGAAGGAAGAACACACGCTTACCGAGACCCCACAGCGGAGCCGTGCGGTACTCATCCGGACCAGCAGCACCCTGGATGACATTGTCGGCAAGCGTCGACCCCATGTGGTGGACCGCGAGATCCGAGAACAGGTTGACCTTCTGATTGGCAAATGCCTTCACCTGTGTGTTGGCTGCCGTGGTCAACGAAGGCGTATGGCACAACGCACATCCGACCGAGTTAAACGCCGCCTGGCCACGAGTGATCGAGGCCGCACCTCCAGGAGCCGTCGTCGATGGGATCGGTGCTCCCAGGTAGCGCATGTATAGGGCGAACTTCTCTACATCACTCAACGTCGTCGCGAAGTCGGTAATGGCTTCCTTACCCGAGATGTCGTTCGGAGTCGCGTCCGTCTGGCAACTCGGGTTGAGATCCCGCTCCGTCTGGAACAGCTCGTTCGTGATGCCCATTTCGACGTTGTAGGCCTCGCCCGAGAACAGCAGCAGCGAGACGTTCTGCGCCTTCCAGCCGAAACGAGCAATACGGCCGTCATTGCCGTTCGTGTTCAGATGTCCTGAGATTCCCAGCGCCGCCTTCTGTTGCGCATTGGCGGCGAGATTAGCAGTCAGTACAGTGTCCGGGATGTTCTCGACCAGTCCCAATCCGTAGGTCGGGGTCGGTATGCGGAAAGACACATTGCCCCGGCGGGCCTGCCCTGCAAAATCCTCCTGTACGGCGTTGCACTTCGAAGCATTGCCGCTCGCATCAACGCGGCCGCTTATCACGAACAACGAATGCACGCCGCCATCCCGCTGCCCGTTCGGCAACAACTTGAAGCGCGCCTCGCGGATCGGCCCGTTGGCGGTGATGAAAGGCGGCAGAGTGTTTTTGGCACCCATCTCCAGTGCCACTGTGGCCTGCGGATTAACGGGTGGAGCACTGCCGCCGTGAACCGGGAACGAGTGACAGCCGAGGCAGCTATCGAGGTTGAATCGAGGCCCGAGCCCGTCGCCCAGTTCCTCCTTCTCGGCGAACGTTTCCTGGCCATCCAGGAACAAAGCCTTCTGGTCGGCTGTCAATCCCGGTACAGGATCGCCAGCACCGGGAGCGCCTCCGCGAAGGCCGGGATCAGTAGCGGCGCTCGCAGCGGTCACCGTGAGTGCCCAACCAGCCATGGTCAGTAGAACGGCGTGCGAAGCCGTAGTGAGTCCGGATTTCATAACTCCCCTTTACAAGCGTGGTCCGTGTATAGGCCCGACGCGCGCCTGGCGCGCCGTGTGCGACATCATTCGTGCGGGGAGGCAAAGCAAAGCCCATGCCGCGCATGCATGCGCGTACAGTCGCGGCTAGCCAACTGGTTGAATTCGTAAAGTAAAGTAACAAAGCCCGCGCGCGGCGTAGCAACTCAACACGCCACAATACGTCGCACCCCGCAGACAGATATGGGCCGCGTTGCCTATCTTGTTGATTTATTAGAACGGCCTGTGTCGCGCAGCGGGGACGGGAACCGCCGCGCGCCCGAGATGTTTGAACCTGTCAGCGCCCGCCGCGCACTTACGGGTTGGATAAATATCGCTATAAACGCCGCGTGAAATCTGAGAAACAGGTCACACGCCCGCAGGCGTCAATATTTTGTCTTATTGCAACGACGCGACCGTCTCGGGAACGCGCGCAACAGCATTGCAGATGTTAGTTCAGCGCTGTTGCGCCGCAAAACGTCCCGTTCCGGAGGCAGTGTTCTGCTCGATGATGTGCTCGATGCGCGCCATCACTTCCTGCCGATCGATGTCATAGGCGTTAGTCGCAAGCACCGGCGTCTGCCGCGCCGCCTGGGCGAGAATCTGTCCTGACACGTTGCGCACGTCGACCTCTACTTTGGTCGATAGTCCCATGCGCAACGGATGTTCCGCCAATTCCTTCGGATCCAGCGCGATGCGCACCGGGACTCGCTGGACCACCTTGATCCAATTGCCGGTCGCGTTTTGCGCCGGCAACAACGCGAACGCGGCGCCCGTTCCCAGGCCGAGACCGGCAATCGTGCCGTGATACTCCACGTGACCGCCGTATAGGTCAGCGAAGACGCGAACGGGTTGCCCGATACGCATCTGACTCAGCTGTACCTCCTTGAAGTTGGCTTCGACCCGCAGGCGCTCCAGCGGCACGATGGACAGCAGCGGCTGGCCGCCGGGTGCAAGGCGCTCGCCTAGCTGAACGGCTCGTTTGGCGACGTACCCCGATATCGGCGCCCTGATGCTCGTGCGGCGAAGCGCGAGGTAAGCCCGCTCGACCTCAGTCGCAGCAGCCTGCACGTCCGGATTGTCGGAGACGCCCGTTTGGCCTGTCAGCGCCAGGCTGGCCGCGAGATTCTTCTCCGCAGCCACCAATCCGTCCCGCGCCGCGCTCAACGTATCTTGAGCATGCGAGAGCTCCTCGGCCGAGACAGCACCTGTCGTCGTCAGGTCTTTGCGCCGATCCAGATCAGACTGGGCCTTGTTCCGGTCCGCCCTGCGCTGCGCAACCACCGCTTCGAGCTGGTCTCGGTTTGCAAACACGGTCCGCGTCTGGCGAACCGCGCGCGCAAGCCGCGCCTCCGAGTCGCGCAACGCGATCTCCGCATCGGTGCTGTCGAGCCTCACCAGCTCCTGGCCGGCTTCGACCAAATCCGTCTCGTCGGCACCGATACTGACCACGGTACCGCTCACCTGCGACATGACATTGACGAGGTCACCTGCCACATAGGCATCGTCAGTATCCTGGTAGTTACGCGCGAAGAAATACCAGTAGGCGAAAGCCAGCAACCCGATGATCGCGAAGCCCACGGTGACGATGGTGAGCCAGCGGCCCCGCCGCGTCTGAAAGAAGCCCCGAGGAGGTGAGGCAGTTGCAGTAGTCGCTTCCATAATCAATTTCCAGTCGGCGCGGATGCCGCATAGCCCCCACCGAGAGCTCGCACCAGGTCCGCAGTCAGATTCAACTCTCTGGCCAGCACTTGCGCGCGTATGGCCTGCGTGAGAAACACTTCGTTCTCGGTGGACAACACGGTGAGATAGTTGTCCAGTCCAGCGCGGTATCGTTCCTTGGTAATCGAGTACGCGGTTTGCGCAGCCTCCTCGGCAATACGCGCATCGGTTGCCTCCTTGGCGAGCGCATCCCAATTGGTGACCACGTTGGCCACTTCGTTAACGGCATCGATCACCGTCTCGTTGTATTGGGCAACGGACAGATCGTACTGCGCTTGCTGAGACTCCAAGGCCCCATGCAATTCGCGCCGATTGAAGATGGGGAGGCTCAGCGCTGGACCCGCACCTACGATGGCACTGCCTCCGTTGAAGAGTTTCGAGAGACCCACCGTCTGAAAACCGGCAAATGCCGCCAGATTGACATTGGGGTAGAACGCCGCCTCGGCTGCCGCTACACCGCGTGTCGCGGATTCGACCCGCCAACGCTGCGCAACCACATCAGGCCGGCGTCCGAGCAGGTCTGCAGGCAAAGTGGACGGCAATTGCGCCTTTTCCGGGGCTTCGATGTGCGGTCTGCGCAGATCCGCGCCACGATCCGGGCCTGCCCCGACGAGCGCACCCAACTGAGCCCTGACCAACTTGATGCTGCCTTCGACATACTCAACTGACGTCCGCGTCAACGCGACGTTCGCCTCGGATTGCTTCACCCGCGCAATGTTCTCGAGCCCGCGCGACGCCCTTTGCTGAGTCAAGTCGAGAATGGCGTTCTGCTGCTCGAGGCTGCCTCTGGCCACATCGAGCAGCGCAAACTGCAGGTCGAGGTTGAAGTAGGCCCGCGCCACTGCAACTGTGAGCGCGAGTCGAGCCGCGGCCTGGTCGGCCTCCGCAGCGCGCACGTTGGCACGTGCTGACTCCAACACCTCCCGATTGCGGCCCCAGAAATCCAGGTCATAGCTGAAGTCCAGCGCCACTCGCCCATCGGTAAAGTAGTTACCCGCATAAGGCGGCGGATACAGACCATTCCCGGAGTAACGCTGCCGCGTCACTTCAGCATTCACGGCCGTTCCCGGCAAGCGGGCACCACCTGCCCGGGTCGCCTCGGCTTGCGCCGCTCGCAACCGCGCTTGTGCAACTTGCAGCGACGGACTCCCCGCCAGCGCCTCGCCCATCAGCGCCTCCAACTGCGGGTCGCCATAGGCACGCCACCAATCATCTTCCGGCCACGCATCCTCATTGACTTGTGCAGTAGCCAGCGCGCGATCGGCACTCAAACTGTCCGGTGCAACAGGCCGTGGAGGATGCGAATCACGCTGGCTCACGCATCCAGCCACGAACAAACATAATGCTGCCGCAAAAGCAGCGGCAGCCAGCGGCGTCGCATAGCGTGGCTCACCCGGCGTACTCAAACCTCGAACCTCCCTGATACTCATTCGCCGTTTCCCGGCTGTCCGTTTTCGATCATCCGCGCGAGGAGACTCTGCAGATCGTTGACTTCGGTGGCGCTGAACCCAGTGAGCATGCGCTGTATCACGCCGGCCGCGGAATCTCGCAAACGAGGTAGAGCAGTACGCCCCGCACCGGTGATGCGCAGGGACACGACCCGGCGGTCATCCTTGCTGCGCTCTCGGCGGACGAGACCCTTCTCTTCCAGGCGATCCACCATCCGGGTCATCGAACCGGTGTCGTAGTGCATCAGACGGCATAGCTCGGCGGCCGTATCGGCAGTGCTGTCGGCTACGTTCTTAAGAATTGCGAACTGCATGCCCGTCAGCCCGAACTGCTGTAGCTCGGCATCGAGTTTCGAGAGCATGATGGACCGTACCCGGCCAATCAGGGGGCCGATAGCAAAGGCGACCTCGGCTGCGGGGCTGCCTTTGTTAACATTTGCGGGCTTGCTGGCTGCTTTGGGAATCACGTCGGGCGGCTTTCTTGCTATTACAGATACTGTCAGTAAGATTACTGCCTCGGCAGCTATTTCGACCCCAAGGGCCGCGTTTGTCAAGAGAAAGCCAATATTCCGCGCCGTGCTGGCTCGCCCTCCTGGCTGCAACCCTGCTGGCGGCGAGCTGTGGGAAAACAGAACAGGAGCCCCCGGCAGCGCCCCCAGAAGTTGGTGTCATAACCGCGCACGCAGGCGCAATCCCACTCACTCGCGACCTGGTCGGGCGGTTATCCGCAACACGAGTATCTGACGTGCGGGCTCGCGTGCCCGGCATCCTCCTCAAGCGGCTCTATAAGGAAGGCACCGAGGTCAAGGAAGGTCAGCCGTTGTTTCAGATCGACCCTGCGCCCTTGCAGAGCACGCTCAATGCGGCCCTGGCGGCGCAAGCACAAGCTCAGGCGACGGCCACCAATGCACACATCGCTGCCGAACGCGCCCGCGAATTGGTTCGGAGCGGCCTCGTTTCGCGCTCCGACCTGGATAACGCGGAGGCGTTGGAGCGATCGAGCGCCGCTGCCGTGCAGCAAGCCAAAGCGAATGTCGAGTCCGCGCAAATCAATCTGGGCTACGCGCGTGTTACCGCCCCGATAGCCGGCCGCGCGGGTCAACAGGCTGTGACCGAAGGCGCGTTGGTAGGCCAAGGCACAGCGACTCTGCTGACCACCGTCGAGCAACTCGACCCCATCTATGTCAACTTCGACCAGCCCGCCGTCGACGTGGAGCGATTCCGGCGCGAACAGGATTCAGGCAATATTTCCCTGGTCGAGCCGCACAAAGCCGTAGTGCAACTGACATTGCCCGATGGGACCGCCTACGGACGAGCCGGCCTGCTCGACTTTTCGGATGTTGCCGTGAATCCAACTACGGGCGCAGTCGCCTTGCGCGGGCTCGTGCCCAATCCCGACAAGCAATTACTTCCGGGAATGTACGTTAACGTGCGGCTCACGATCGGTACCCTCAACCGCGCATTCCTCATACCGCAGGCGGCCTTGCTACGCGATGCTAAAGGGCCGTACGTACTGACTGTCGGCGATGACAGCAAGGTGGTCCAGAAACGCGTCCGGACCGACACGACCAGCGGCCAGAATTGGATCGTCCCCGAGGGGCTGAACGACGGTGACCGTGTCATCGTGTCCGGCACCCAGAACGCGCGCCCCGAAACCGTGGTGAACGCGGTCGCCTATGCCTCCTCGGATGATTCGCCTACCGCCGTATCCAGCACTGCCGCACCGAAACCCGCCGCCCGGTAGACTTGAGCTCTCATGCCGCAGTTTTTTATCGACCGGCCGATCTTCGCCTGGGTGCTCGCGATTCTGATCACCCTCGGGGGTGTCATCGCAGTCACCCAACTGCCTGCCGAGGCCTATCCGCCGATTGCCCCACCCCAGGTGAACGTTTCGGCGTCCTACCCCGGTGCGGACGCGGCGACTGTCGAGGCGACAGTCACACAGGTCATCGAGCAACAGCTGACCGGCATCGACAATCTCCTCTACTTCACATCGAACTCCGCTTCCGACGGCTCCGCGCAAATCACACTGACGTTTGAAAACGGCGCCAACCCTGACATCGCGGCCGTGCAGACCCAGAACCGGGTGACACTTGCGCAACCACGTCTGCCGACCGAAGTCGTTCAACAGGGAATCAGGATCTCCAAATCGAGTTCCGGCATCCTCGGCGCGATTGCCCTGCGGTCCAGCCCCGGAGGCCCCGATCAGGCCGAGCTCAGCAATCTCATCGGCTCCCGCATCCTCGACCAGATGCAACGTATCCAGGGTGTGGGCTCGGCCACCCAGTTCGGCTCGGAATACGGCATGCGAATCTGGCTGGACCCGGACAAGCTCCGTGGCTACAACATGTCCGCCGCCGCGGTGCTCGCTACGGTCCGCAAGCAGAACGTTCAGTTCGCCGCGGGCTCGATCGGCACGCAACCCGCAATCCCGGGTCAACAGGTCAGCGCGACCGTGACGACGGAAGGCCGTTTCACGTCACCGGAACAGTTCGAAAACATTCTCCTGCGGACTGATCCCAATGGGACCTCGGTGCGGCTGAAGGACGTTGCCCGGGTCGTCCTGGGCCAGGCCACCTATGGCCAGGAGGCCCGCCTGGGTGATACGCCGGTCGCCGTCTTCTTCGTCCAGCTGCTGCCCAACGCCAATGCCCTGGATGTCATGAAGGCCGTCCGGGCAAAAATGGCAGCGCTCGAGCCCAGCTTTCCACCGGGCGTCACCTGGTTCCTGCCCTACGATTCAACCAGCTTCATTCGAATCGCCATCGAGGAAGTCATCATCACTCTGATCGAGGCGGTCGCTCTCGTGTTCATTGTGATGCTGGTCTTCCTGCAGAGTTTCCGCGCCACGATCATCCCAACCCTGGTCGTGCCCGTGGCCCTGATGGGGGCACTGATCGGTATCTACGCAGTCGGCTTCTCCATCAATCAGCTGACCCTGTTTGCCATGGTGCTCGCGATCGGCATCGTCGTGGACGATGCCATCGTGGTCGTCGAGGCTGTCGAGCGCATCATGCGCGAGGAGCGCCTGCCAGCGAAGGAAGCAACCCGCAAGGCGATGCAGCAGATCACCGGCGCAATCGTGGCGATCACACTCGTTCTCGCGGCGGTATTCATCCCAAGCGCGCTCCAGCCAGGCAGCGTTGGCGTGATCTACAGGCAGTTTGCCCTCACGATCGCGGTGTCGATGGGATTCTCGGCTTTTCTCGCTCTGAGCTTTACACCAGCCCTGTGTGCAACCTTGCTGCGTCCTGAGCACATGAGAGGCAACTTCATTTTCAACTGGTTCAACCGCGCGTATGGGCGCACCCAGAAAGGGTATGTCAACCTCGTCTATCAATCAGTAGCTCACACGCCGCGCTGGATGATTGGCTTCGCAGTGATCGTGGCTCTCGCCGGATTCCTGTTCCTCAAGCTGCCCGGCAGTTTCGTGCCTGAGGAGGATCAGGGCTATGGATTGCTTGACGTACAGCTGCCGCCGGGAGCAACTGTCGAACGCACGATGCAAGTACTGCAGCAGGTGGACAAGCTGCTGCGGAAAAATCCCGCCGTGGAATTTCCGACCGTGGTGGCGGGTGCCAGCTTCACGGGCAACGGTGAAAATGTCGGGCGCGCCTTCGTCAAGCTCGTCCCCTACTCCAAACGCGACGTCACCGCGCCCGAATTCATTCACTGGGCGAACGACATGTTGAAGCGCGAGATCCACGACGCCCGCGTGCTCATGATCAACCTGCCCACCATTCGGGGTCTGGGCCAGTTTGGCGGCTTCGACTTCTACCTCGAGGACCGCAGCGGACTCGGCCGCCAGGCTCTGACCGATGCCCAGACCGCCGTCCTCAAGAAGGCGGAAGTCGATCCGGCATTGACGGCAGTCCGGATAAATTCGCTGCAGCCCGCGCCGCGGCTGCAACTGGGCGTAGACAGGGTGCAGGCGGAGGCACTAGGACTTTCGGTCAGTGACGTATTCCAGAACGTTCAGTTAATGCTAGCGCCTGTCTATGCAAACGATTTTCTTTACCAGGGACGAGTGTTGCGCGTGCTGTTACAGGCCGATGCCCCCTACCGGATGAGTCCGGACGCCCTGTCACACTTCTATCTCCCGAATGCCAATGACGCGATGATCCCGCTCTCCAACTTCGTCAGGACGTCCTGGGTGATCGCAAACCCTGCGCTGGTCCGCTACAACGGCTACCCTGCGGTGGAAATCACCGGCACAAACGCGCCGGACAAGAGTTCCGGCGAGGCGATGGTGCAGATGCAGAAGATCGCCACGGACAACGTCCCGCATGGATTCGGTTACGACTGGGCGGGACAATCGCTGCAGGAGCTGCTCTCGGGCGCCCAGGCGCCCCTGTTGTTCGCTCTATCCATTCTCGTCGTCTATCTGTGTCTTGCCGCTTTGTATGAAAGCTGGAGCATTCCAGTCGCCGTGCTCATGGCGGTTCCCGTAGGACTGCTGGGAAGTACGGTGGCTGCACTACTGCGGGGCTTGCCCAACGACGTCTTCTTCAAAGTAGGCCTGCTGACCATCATCGGCCTGTCCGCGAAGAATGCGATACTGATCGTCGAGTTTGCAGTCACCGAGCGGGCCAAGGGCCGAAGTCTGCACAACGCTGTATTGGAGGCGGCCCGGTTACGTCTACGCCCTATTCTGATGACGTCGTTCGCATTCATTCTCGGAGTGTTTCCCATGGTCATCTCGAGTGGCGCAGGCGCGAATGCCCGCCACGCCATTGGTACCGGCGTCGTTGGCGGCATGCTGAGCGCGGCTGTTCTCGGTGTACTCCTGATTCCAGTGTGCTTCGTGGCGCTCCGCCGCGTCATGGGCGACGCACTTGACGAGCCTCGCGACCAGCCTGGCCGCGCAGAAATCGCGGCTGAGGCGCCGCCCCCTGGAGGCAATCCCTAGATGCCACTGGACATCGAACAGGTCATTGACCGAGCGAGACTCGGCCCCCTTCATTGGCGTGTTCTGATCCTCTGCGCGCTGGTCACGCTCCTCGATGGGTTCGACATCCAGGCGATGGCCTCAGCGACACCCAGCCTCGCCGCGGACTGGCATGTACCCCCAGGTGAGCTGCGCTGGATCATTACCGCAGCGCTCATCGGCATCGCCGGATCGGCACTCATCGTCAGCCCCCTTGGGGACTATTTCGGACGGCGCACGGTGTTGCTCGGGTCCTTCGCGCTGGTAGGTGTTGCCACGCTGCTGGCTGCAACCTCTCATACCCCAAACGAGCTCTTTATATGGCGCTTTCTCACCGGCATTGGCCTTGGCGCGAGCTTGCCAAACGCACTGGCGCTCACAGCCGAATTTGCCCCCACGCGCAGCCGAACGATGCTCATCGCTCTGATGGCTTGCGGAATTTCACTCGGGGCTGCTACATCCGGCTTCGCCGCACCGGCGCTGATCGAGCTCGGAGGCTGGCGAGCTGTGTTCGCAACGGGCGGTGTTCTCGCGGCGCTCGCCTGGTTACCGCTGTTTGCGCTCCCCGAGTCGTTGCGCTTCCTCGTCGCGCGCCGTCGCGACACTAACACCATCGGGAAGCTGCTGGAGCGGTTGGACCCCACTCATCGCCACACTGAGGCCCACACCTACATCATGGTCGAGAAGCCCGCCGGCAAAAACTCCGTCGGCGAGCTCCTGACACCGCGCCTTGCACCCGCAACCCTACTCCTGTGGCTGGTGTTCTTTCTGAATCTGGGTCTGCTGTATCTGCTGTCGAGCTGGTTGCCCACGCTGCTCAAGGAGAGCGGGTTGCCGCTCGCCGTGGCGCTGAGGACAGCCGCCATGTTTCAGATCGGCGGCGTGTTGGGCGGTTTCGCACTCGCCTGGCTGATGCAACGCTGGGGCCCGTTTATCGTCCTGTGTGTCAGCTACGCACTGACCGCGGTAGCGCTGGCCGCGCTCGGGGCAGGAGTCCCTGACGCCGCCCTTACCACCCTGCTGATAGTCATCATGGGCAACGGCGTTGTAGGCGGTCAGGTTGCCCTGAACGTCCTGTCTGCAACCCTGTATCCCACGACCGCCCGCGCGACAGGCGTTGGCTGGGCGCTGGGCATGGGCAGATTCGGTGGAATCATTGCCCCGCTCGTGGCGGGGCAACTGATGGCGGCCGGGATAGCGATAGGCACGCTCTTCTGGTTGGCGATAGTGCCGGCGCTGGTCTGTGCCGGCGCGGTCGCGCTGCTGCGCATCGCCGTAACCCGCTCAGGGGCTACGGCGCCGGCTGCGTAAACACGTCACTCCCAAACACCTGCAAGCCTTTCTGCCCCGCGTAGCCGAGGTGCTCCAGCCCAAACTGGTCCTCGACATAGCGCAGTGTCGAGTAGTGGTTGTAATGCACGGATGACACGGTTCCAGGCTTGATGAACCGGGACAGCAGCACCGCCCCAACCCTGCCACCGCCCGGTCCAACGACTCCAGGCAGCTGCTGCTCGCCCGGCAAGCCTTGCTCACCACAACAGTCAGTAGCCGCGTCGGCACCCTTACTGTCGGACTCGTCGAAGGTAATGATGAGCAGCCCGTCCTGCTTATAGGCGGGGGAATTCATGATGAGCGGCACCCATTTCTGCAGAAACGCAGCGATCGCCTGGTAGCCCCCCAACTTTCCGTCGATGCAGGTTGCGTCGTGACCGTCATTACACAGATTCGGTGTGATGAAGGAGTAGTTCGGTGTGCTCTGCACTTTACGCAGGTCGGCTGGCAACTTCTCCAGGTTCACGACATGCGCATCGCATCGATTCGGGTCATCGAGGATGCTGTGGAAATAGACGAATGGGTCATGCTTTGCTGCGTACTTGTCACTGACGGTCGCCCTCCCCGTTCTCTCATCCTGACCCAGCGGCGAGTGCCCGCAGGTGGCGCGCTCCCGATTGAGATCGTTTCCCATATCCTCCATGTAGCCCTTCCATGTCAGCTTTGCGGCCTCGAGCTGATCCGCCACGGTCTTCACCATGGGCGGATAGATGCACCCTTTGCCCAGTGCCTGACCATTGGCATCCAGCTTCGGCTGACTCAACTGGAACTCCGTGAGCGTGGGACAGTCAGCCTGCGTGTCGGAGTTCGGCGCCTGTCCACTGATCAGCGCCAGATAGTTGTCCAGGCTCCAGTGACCAATTCCATAGTAGTGAGTCAGCAAGGCACCCTTCGACGGCAGCGTG
Source organism: Steroidobacteraceae bacterium (assembly GCA_045810105.1). Taxonomy (GTDB): domain Bacteria; phylum Pseudomonadota; class Gammaproteobacteria; order Steroidobacterales; family Steroidobacteraceae; genus 13-2-20CM-66-19. The sequence goes on from JBJMWM010000006.1 coordinate 31,825, forward strand.
TTGGCCAGATAAGGAGCCGGCGAGGGGTTGCCGAACGTCGTCGCGAACGACTGATTCTCGAGCACCAGGACAAACACATGCCGAATCGGCGGCAACGCTGCCGCCACGGGACCCGTGGACGCAGCCGCCAAGGGACCCGTGGACGCAGCCGCCGGACCCGCGGACGCGGCGGGGATGCCTGCCGGTCCAGCGCGAGGATCCTCCGGTGAGGCATGCGCGGCAGCCATCGCAGTGCCACTGCCCGCAACAAGCGCGGCGCCGCTACCTGCAACAAGCGCGGCCAACGCTCCCGCAACAACTACCCTGCCTACAACCCGTCTCATGTCCCAGCCCCTAACAGCGCCGTAGCTTTGTCCAACCTGTCGCAATACGCGGTGAGTGCCGCTGCGGTAAATCCGACGTACTGGTTCGCCTCGTCCCAGTGATTCTGTTCAATGGCCTCCCGCACTCCAGGAATGGTCTTCACTCCATACCCGGTATACAAACCAGGCGCATAAATCAGGTGTTTGTACCAGTCTCTGCCGGGCAACCCACGGGCAGCGATCAGTGTCCCCTCCATCCCCCGAAGCAGATCGTCCAGCTGCTTGCCCTGCTCGGCACCCAACCGCGAGCTTCCCGCCACGAGCTTGGCATAGCGGTCATCGTAGGCCTTGGCGCTCTTCTTCAGACGCGCCGCGACATTGTCGAGAGCGGCAAAATCGAGATACGGAACCTCCGGTTCCCGCTCCGGCGCCAGCAGCGGACGGGTGGGATCTGAAACGAGCCCGAACGCATTCTGATCCAGGAGCTTGCTCAGCTCCTCGGCAGCCTTGCGCTTGTGATCCGCCAGCTCATGCAACTCGGTGACATAGCCATCCAACGTGTCGGCGAATGACCCGAAATGCATCGGCAGAACGTCTGCGTCAGCCACGCGCAGCACGGTATGCCCGACAGTCTGCGCCTCGGCTATGCCATACGCGAAGCCCGGATCACCGAAGCGGACGTAATGGTCATACGAGTCGTAGTTGGAGTGGTAAACCCCGCCCTGATCATCTTCGCCGCCGTACTCGATTGCCAGCGAGGTGATGCCCAGATGCTGCAGGAAGGGGGTGAAGTCCGATCCTGATCCGAGTGCACCGATCGCCAGATCCCCACCGGCAGCCGCGATCTTCGCATCCTTCTTTTCGCTCTCCGATGCGCCCTTCTCATAGCCATCCACGAGCATCTTCGCGCGCAGCCGTGCGCCCACCGTGACACTCGTTTCCGGATCCTTCACGCTCTGCGAGACGTCATTCGCCAAACGCTGCAGCGAATGACTTCCGGCCAGATCCAGGAACCCGCGGCCGTTGGTGTCGGAGTTGACATATAACACCGCCTTGCGCTGCAACTCATCGGCGTGCGTCTCCGCCCACTCGGTGGAACCGAGCAGCCCCGCCTCCTCGCCATCCCAACTCGCGTAGATGAGAGTCCGCTTTGGCCGCCAACCCGTCTTCAGAAGTGCTCCGATCGCCTTCGCTTCCGCCATCATGTCAACATGACCGGAGAGCGGATCCCACGCGCCGAACACCCAACCGTCGCGGTGATTGCCGCGAATGATCCACTCATCCGGGCTCTGCGAGCCGGGGATCTTCGCGATCACGTTGTACAGTGGCTTCTGACCCCAATCCGAGGTGATCTCCAGGTGCACCTTCGCGGGCCCGGGGCCGACGTGATACGTAATCGGCAGCGCGCCGCGCCAGCTGGGTGGCGCAACAGGTCCCGCCAAGGCAGCCAGGAAGGGTTGTGCATCGCCGTAGGAAATCGGCAGTACGGGGATCTTGAGAATCGTCTTGGCTTCAGAAATCTTGAGCCGCTTGGCGTTCTTCGTCGCGCCGATGTTCGGCGTCAGTGGATCGCCTGAGTAGATCGGCATATCTGCGACCGACCCGCGCTGAAGGCCATCAGCCGGACGCCATCCGCCCTTCGGGTACACATCCCCTTCGCCATAGCCGTCGTTTTGCGGGTCGGAGTAGATGATGCAGCCGATGGCACCGTGCGTCTGCGCCAGTTTGGGCTTGAGACCGCGCCATCCTCCGCCGTAGCGTGCGATCGCGATTTTCCCTTTGACGTCCACGCCCCGGCGCGCGAGCTCTTTGTAGTCGTCCGGCATACCGTAGTTGACGTACACGAGGTCGCCCGTAACGTCACCATCAGCGCCATAAACGTTGTAAGGACCCATGCCGTCGGTCCGCGTTGAGGTCTCGTCACCGGCCACCGCGGGCTCTTTGAGCGCGGCTACGAACTTCGTAGGGGCGACGAGTTCGAGCGTGTGATGCTTGAGTGTCGGATAAAGCGGGTAGAACTCCTCGATCTGCGTGTCCCATCCCCACTGCTTGAGCTGGTCACGCACGAACTCAGCATTCGCCTTGTTATGCGGCGCGCCGATGTGGTTTGCCTCAGACGATAGTTTCTTCAGCCATGCGCTGAGATCCTCCGCCTTCAGATCAGCGTCGAAACGCTGCTCAATCGACCTCTGCGCGGCCGACTCTTCGGCCGAGAACCCGAATAGCTGCGTCGGCGCGGCCGCGGCTGCGGCCAATGTGACCGAAGAGACTAAAGTGGTTACTGCCAGCAGAGCAGGCCGGCGGACGCGGTGATCCATGCTAGGGTCCTTAGGGTTATTGTGCTTGCGCGAGTTGCGAAGCCGGGAATCTTAAACGAACCGGCGCCATAGGTAGTAGACAGGCGCGCCGGCAATGATGATGCCGAGCGTCACACCGGTATTGAGCGGGTCAGTAACGAGCGCATTGGCAACCATGCCTAATGAGGCCAGCAGAAACAGCGCTGGTACGACGGGGTAGCCAACTACGCGATAGGGACGCTCGAGGTCAGGGCGCTTGCGCCGTAAAACGAACACACCGGCAACGGCCAGGGCGTAAAACGGCCAAATACCCAGAATGAACTTGTCCGCGAGCTGGGCGAAGTCATTCTGGAGAACGTAGATGACACCCAAGGTAGTCGCAAGCCAAATTGCGACCGATGGACTGCGAAAACGGGGCGAAACGCGGGCAACGCCGCGAAAGAACAACCCGCGTTCGGCCATCGCGAAGAATATTCGTGGCCCGGTCATCATCGAGCCATTCAAGCCGCTGAACGTCGACACCATCACGACAGCGGCAATGATGGCGGCGCCCAGTCCGCCAAACAGCGGGATGCGCTCAGCCGCGGTCGCAGCGATCAACTTCGACTGCGCCATCTGCGGCAGTGGCAACAGGTACATGAAGCCGATGTTTATCACGAGATACACCAACATCACGCACAGGGTCCCCAGGATCAACGCCATCGGCAGCGTTCGTTGGGGATCCTTCACCTCGCCGCCCATGAAAGACAGGTCCGCCCACCCGTCATACGTCCACATAACCGAAATCAGTGCAGTGGCCAGCAGCGACAGATGCAGGCCGGAGCCCCATGCAGGAGTGAAGTGCGAAGCACTACCAGAACCGGCCGTGAACGCGAGCACGCCGAGCCCCATTACCGCTGCATACTTGGCGATCGTCGCGAAGGTCATCACCGCAGCGGCGCGCTGCACGCCGATATAGTTGATCACGCCAATCAGAATGATCGCGGTAGCGGCGACGTACCGTACCTGGGCTGCAGTCATCGGCACGAAGTACCCAAGGTACTCGGCAAAAATCGTAGACGTCGCCCCCAGAGCAGACGCGCGCACGACCGCCAGTTCCGTCCAACCAAACATGAAAGCTGGCAGCGGCCCGAAGCTCTCGAGCACATACGCAAAGATCCCGCCGGAGCGAGGCAGCGCACCTGCCAGTTCGGCGATCGTCAGCGCGCCACAGACGGCTACTACACCGCCGAGAATCCAGCAAAGAATGACTGGGCCAGGATCGTGCAGCTGAGCGGCTACGGTGGCCGGGACGCGGAAAATGCCGCTGCCAATAGTAACGCCGACAAGTACGGCGACCGCATTGACTAAGCCAATCTGGCGAGGAAGACGCTCGCCCCAACGATCGGCAGGCGTTGTGTCGGTGGGTATCGCGGTCACCCCGGCCGCCGCAACTTCGCTCGGCACGTCTTTCTGCATCTAATCTTTATGCTTCCGCGACAAGGGAACCCACGCTCGGTGGCGAATCCGGCGAAGACGCCGGCTCGGTCTGCACACAATTGCGCCCACTTCTCTTGGCAGCATACAACGCAAAGTCCGCGCGCTTCAGCATAGTGCTTGGCGTATCCGCCCCTGGCATGGAAACCGCACATCCAATGCTAGCAGTAATGCGCCGTCGGTCCACACACCATCGTGATGTATCTATCGACATAATCTCCTCGCGAAGCCGCTCAGCCTCCGCGCGCATACCGCTCAGATCCAAACGCGGCAGGACGATGAGGAACTCCTCGCCACCGAGGCGTCCGAAGAAGCCCGGCTCGGCAACGCAGTTGCGCACCGTATTGGCCACCACTTTCAAGACCTCGTCCCCAACCGGATGCCCATATTGGTCGTTGATCTTCTTGAAGTGATCTATATCCATAATGAGGATGGCGCATGAGCCCGCATCCGGATCACGCAAGAGCGGCTCGAGCCGCGACAGGACCGAACGTCTGTTGGGCACTCCCGTCAATTCGTCGGTCAATGCCAGGTATTTCATGCGTAGCGCATTGCGCCGCTGATGCACAGCCAGCGTCGCCAGCACCAACACGAGAGTCGCCGACAGCACAATCACCGCTGCCTGCAGATGTCGCACACTCAGCCCTTGGGCGAGCGCTTGCTGATTGATCTCGTTCTCATGGATGAGAAATGCGTTTTCCTTGTCCTTCGCGGCCGAGTCGAATTCGACCTTCAGCGTCGCGAACCGCTGATCGAGCTGATTATTCAGCAGCCTGTCCGAGGTCTCCTTGGCCTGCGTCCGCCTGTCGTACGCGGCACGCCAGTTGCCACTCTCGGCATAGACCTCTGCGAGCTCCGAGTAGGACGCGTTCAACTCGCCCATCGCATCGGCTTGCCGAAACACCTCCAGCGCGTCTTCGAGCGCGGCGATGCTCTCCGGCAGTCGATTCAGCTTGTGGAATGCCACCCCGCGAGCCAGTTGTATCTGCGCGCGCAACCGCGCATCTGGCGTCTGACGTTGCAGAGCCTCGGCGCGAGCCAAAGTCTCCAATGCGCCTTTCGGATCGGCCAAGCCATTTGAGACGGCCGCAAGACCGCGCAACGCATAGGCCTCGCCGCGCGCATAGTTCAGCTGCCTGCTCAATGCCAGCGACTGCGTAAACGACTGCTGCGCCTTATCCCACTCATGCAGGTTTTCGTATGCGCGCCCTAAATTGTGCAGCGTCACGGCCTCCTCGCGCTGCATACCCGCTTCGCGCTGGGCCTTCAGCGCGCGCGAGTACATGTATCGCGCCTGCGCGTAGTCGCCCATCCGGTTGTAAAGGATGGCGATGCTGTTGAGGGTGGTAAGTGCATGCTGCGGCTTGTTTAGCCGCTCGAACAGCGTCTGCGCGCGCTTCAGATCGGTGAGCCCGGAGGCATACTCACCCTGTAGACCCAGCAAATAGCCACGGGAAAACAGGCTCTGAGCCAGCATCTCGTCGTCATGGGTCTCTGCCGCGACAGTGACCGCCTGTTCATACAGTGCACGCGCTTTGGCGTTGTTTCCCGCCGTCTCGTACATCTGGCCACGGCAGTCGAGCAACCCGGCCCTGAGCCCGACCCTATGGGCCTTCGGAAGTAACGCGGTAGCCGCCTCGATCTGCTGCTCGGCGGACTTGGTATCCCGCTCCGCCTGATAATCGCACACAAGCAGCCTGGCCCGGATTTCGAGGTCTGGATCGGGCCGCTCTTGAAGGAGTCGCAATGCCTCGTCAGCATCCCGTTTGCTCGCGTCGGGGTCACTGCGCATCTCCAGGATGCCGCGTTCGACGTACGCCACAGCCGGGTGCACACCGGCTGGCACGGGCGCCGCCGACTTAGCGTCCGCCCCCGACGCAGTAACCCACGTAGCCGCTACCAGCGCCATTACTTGGCGGGCCAGCGTCCAGGATCGAGTGTCCCAGGCTCTGCAGGGGTCAGGCATCTAAGTCGGGCGACCAACCTTGAATGGAAGCCGCGCATTATCACCTACGCCGCAGGAACGTGAAGCCTAAAGTCGCGACCGCGACAAAACAGCCGGGGTCCCAGGCCGCGCTCGCCGAGTCGCGGTCCGGCGGCCTAAGCTGCCTGGGAATGCCCTCCTGCGGACACGACCGCGAGGCCCGCCTCCGGCCGGCGAGGAAGCGTGAGATCCGCAAATAGCGCGTCAACCTCGCTCTGCGTGCCACACCGGGCGGCCCGTTCCACCACACGCCGCTGCAAGTGGGGAGCCAAGAGCTCGAGCAGTTCGTACATGTACCCACGCAAGAGCCGGTCACGCGCAAATCCAATCCAGGTTGTATGGATGGGAAACAAATGCCCGGCGTCAATCGAAACCAGTCCCCGGTCCTGCTTCGGGTCCAACGCAACATCCGCCACGATTCCGACTCCAAGCCCCACCCGGACGTATGTCTTGATCACATCGGCATCGCGCGCAGTCAGTGCCACATTGGCGGTCAGCCCCGCACTGGCAAACGCCTCGTGCAACGACGACTTGCCGTTGAAGCTGAATACATAGGTCACTATCGGATGGGCGGCCAGGTCCGCAAGCGTTGGCCGCTCGAGCTGGGCCAACGGATGACCTGCAGGCACAATGATCCGTCGATTCCACTGGTAACACGGCAACAGCACGTACTTGCTGAACAACTCGTGAGAGCCGGTCGCGATGGCGAAGTCGATCCGGTCGACTTCAGCCATTTCTGCAATCTGCTCTGATGTGCCCTGGTGCAGGTGAAACTGCACGTTGGGATAGCGAGAGCGGAACTTCTGGATGATGGCCGGCAGGACATAACGCGCCTGCGTGTGTGTCGTACCGATCGACAACGATCCCCGATCGTCCTCGCGCAGATCTTCCGACAGTCCATGAATGTTCTCCGCCTCGCGCAACATCTTCAGCGCGTGACGAATTACCCGCTCCCCGGGCAAAGTGATCCGGGTCAGCGTCCGGCCGCTTCGGGCAAAGACATCGAAACCGAGCTCCTCTTCGAGCAGCTTCAGCTGCTTGCTGATCGCAGACTGCGTGGCGCGAAGTTTGGCCGCCGCCGCCGTGATGTTCAGATCGCTCTGGACGACGGCCGCCAGGTAGCGAAGTTGCTGCAGTTTCATGAGGAGGCCGCAGTGTAGCCGCGCTCGGTTAACAAGTCGGTCATGCGCCGGTGACGAAGTGGTGACCGACCGGATAACAACCCGGTCACATTCGATTTGGGCCGCCCGGTATGACCAGGCGCAATTGGACGCGCATCCCCCCGATCTCATTCAATCCGCGGCAAAACACAACACTGATTTTTCGTGTTTGGGAGCGAATTGCCGTGAAATGGCCCGTGCCTCGTGTCTCCGCCCTGTTGACCCTGACCACCCTGGTAAGTATGGCGACCCTGATCGCCAGCCCCGCCGCCGCAGCCGAAGTCCCGGCTGACCCTGCCGATGCTACCGCCGCATCACCGGATACCACCGCCGAATCACCAGACGCGGCCACCTCATCCCCAGACGCACCACTCGAGACCGTTATTATCAAAGATAGCTCGCAGTCGACCGTGCAAACCGAGGAAGCCCGCCTCGCGAACATCCCCGGAGGCACCAGCCTGATCGCCGCCGACGTTTTTGAGAAAGGCCGCGTCGGGACGGCATCCGACATCCTCGCGTTCCAACCGGGCGTGTACGCACAGACAGCACAAGGCAGCGATGGATTGAAGATCTCCATCCGGGGCTCAGGCATCAATCGGGGCACCGGATTCTTCCGCTCGGGCACCCAGTTTTACTTCGATGGTCTGCCACTCACAGGTGCGGGCGGAACACCCTACGAGCTTTTCGAGCCCCTGGGCCTGGAATACACCGAAGTGCTCCGTGGAGGTAACGCCTTTGACTACGGCTCTGTCGCCCTGGGTGGGGCAATCAACTACGTCACCAAAAACGGCCACGATGCCCCTGGCGTGGACCTGCGCACAGAGGGCGGCAGCTTCGACTACTACAAAGCCCAGGCCGCCGGCGGTGGTGTAGTTGGTGCATTCGACTATTACGTCAGCCTCACGGGATCGCGACGTCACGGGTTTCAGGACCTATCGCGTGCCGAAACCTGGGGCATCGTCAGCAACTTGGGATATGAGATATCCCCCGACGTCGAGACTCGACTCTACGTCCGCCATCGACGAACAGACAACCAGACACCTGGCTACATACGCCAGAAGGATATCGACGAAGATCCAACCCGGGCCAACCCGCAGAACCTGCAGCAGAACGCGAGCCGTCTGCAGCCCGGTTCCACCTGGATCGGCAGCAAGACCACGTTCAGGATCGATCAGGAGCAAAGGCTTAACGTCGGCGTCGTCTATCACGACTATCCAATCGCCATCAATCCTCATCCAGCGTTCGGGAACGTGAGCCTGCCCGCAAATGGAGCCGATGGCGCCGGCACCTTCGCTCCCAATGCATACCTGACCAACAGCTACTGGTGGTATTCAGACATCGCCGGCCTCATCGAGTACACCAATACGGGATCTCTCTTCTCTCACCGCAGTAAGAGCTCGGCCTCCGTCTCGAGCACCTTCAACCCGGCAGCCGGTGTGAATGTCTATACCAACAATCCGAACATCACGGCCGGCGCCAACGCATTCCGGACACTGGTGAAGAAAGCGGACTACAACGGCTCGGCGGACAGCGTATTTCGCTTGAGCAACGACACCGAGCTGATCGATGCCCTATGGGTGACCAGTGGTGTAGCGCTGGTCAGCATCAAGCGCTCGAATCGCTTCGACTATATCGAGCCCTCGATTGCGCTCCCGGCCAGCTTCCAGCGCAGCGCAAGCCGGACGACGAATCATGTCCTGCCTCGCTTCGGAATCCGCTACGACTTCACACCTGAAGCCACGGTATTCGCCAATGTAACGCGCAGTGCCGAGCCCCCAAACTCGTGGTCACCTACGGGCGGCAGCGGCGTGTCCACCGCGCCTGACCTGAGCAACGGATTCATCATCGCCAACCTGAGAGACCAGACGGCCACCAGCTTCGAGGTCGGCTCGCGGGCCAAAGTCGGCATATTCCAGGGCAGTATCAGCCTGTATCACACGGACGTGCGCGACGAGCTCCTGTCCGTGCAGGTCGCACCGGGTCCACCGCCCATCACCCGTGAGCTCAATGGCAGCCCGACCAAAAAGGAAGGCGTGGAGGCCGGTCTTGACACGGTCCTGTGGAAAGGCAGCGCGTCCGAAGATCCGTTTACTTCCCGAAGCCGGCTTCTGTTCCGACAGGCTTACACCTTGAACGCGTTCCGCTACAAGAATGATCCGGCTTACGGCAGCAACCAGCTTCCCGGCATCCCCCGGCAGTTTTATCAGGGCGAGCTGCTGTTCCAGCACTCTCGTGGCTTCTACGGTGGAGCGAGCGTGCAGTACGCATCATCCACGTTTGTCGACTACGCCAACACGTTCCTCGTCAGGCCATACACCCTATATGGACTCAACTTTGGGTACGACCATCCGGATGGCCGCTGGCAGGCCTATCTCGACATCCGAAATCTGACGGACAAGCACTACACGGCCAGCGTGAGTCCGGTATTTGACACGCGGCAGAACCCCGCCGCACCGGCGAATACCGTGGCTGGTCAGCCCAACGACTTGCGTCTGCTCAGCCCCGGAGACGGCTTCGGTGTCTTCGGCGGTTTCACGCTGAAGTTCGGGGAGTGAGCTGCAGTATGACTACGCGCAGCCGAGGTGCCCGTGTCGCCACACTTAAGGCCCTCACCTGGGCCCTGCTCGCCCTCGTGTCGGTGGGCGGATGCGGTAGCGGCAACACATCCGCACCCGCGCAAGACAAGACCATCAAGCTGATCACGAGCGATCTTTGGATCCTTCCTGAGATCATTGGCATCCTGAAAACCGAAGTCGCCCGCCAGGGCTACGTCCTCGACTGGATGGTCGTGAACGACATCATTCAGCCGAACAAACTGGTGGACGATGGCACGGCCGATGCCAACATGTTCCAGCATGAACCCTACTTCGACCAGTTCGTCCTGGATCACGGCCTCAAGAACGTTACGCGCGGCTTCTACACCTACTTCGTGCCGTCGGGCCTGTTCTCGAAGAAATACAAGTCGCTGGACCAGCTTCCCGAGGGCGCCACAATCGGAATTCCCGTGGATCCCGCCAACAATGGACGCGCTCTTTTTATGCTACGGGACAAAGGACTCTTGCAGCTGCGGGACGGGATCGAGGTCACGCACGCCAGCCAGAAGGACATCACCGGCAATCCGCATCACTACCACTTCAAGGAAGTCGACCAGCTGATGCAGCAGCGGACTCTGGAGGACGTGGATGCCGGGTTCCTGTTCCTGAACTACGCCATCATGATCGGCTTCAATCCAACCAGGGATGCCCTCGCGCTCGAGGATCCGCACACACCCACCTACAGAGGCATCGTCGCGATCCGCAAGGAGCTGGTGGGTGCACCGAAGATCAAGGCGTTGCAGAACGCATTCTCGAGCGAAGCACTGCGAGGGTTCCTCAGAGGCAAGTACGGCGACGCCATCGTGTTTCTCGACTATCTAAATAAGTGAGGCGGCGAAGTGCTTGGAAACATCCTCAATGCCTGGCCGGAGATCGTTCAAGCCTCCGGCCAGACACTGTACATGCTGGCCCTGACGATACCGATTGCCGTGCTGCTGGGTACTCCATTGGGAACATTGCTGTACTTCACCCGCCCCGGCTCGCTCCTGAACGCCCCCCGCCTGTATATCGTTCTCAACGGGCTGGTGAATCTGGTTCGCTCCTTCCCGTTCCTGATCCTGATGATTGCGATGATCCCGGTCACGCGTTCCCTCGTTGGGACAGCGCTCGGCACCACCGCGGCCGCAGTCCCGCTGGCAGTCAACTGCATTCCCTACTTTGCGCGCTTCGTCGAGCAATCCCTGCTGGACGTTAATCGAGGCGTGATCGAAGCAGCCGAATCGATGGGCGCCAGCCGCTTGCAGATCATCTGGAAAGTGTTGTATTCCGAAGCACGTTCCGGCATAGCCAATGCCATCACCATCCTCACCGTCAGCTTTGTCTCGTACTCCACCGTCGCCGGGCTGGTAGGCGGCGGAGGCATTGGCGATTTCGCCATCCGTTACGGCTACTACCGGTACGAAACCGACGTCATGTTCTTCACGATCTTCCTGATCGTTGCGTTCGTACAGGTGGTGCAGTTCGCCGGCAACTATGTTGTGCGCAAGCTCGACAAGCGGATCTGATCAACGCCGCCGGCTGATCCCTAGCAACCGGCTCAGGGGCCGCCTGGCTCTCTCGTGTGCTGCCGGGAGAAGCCGGAAGAAGAACCCGAAAAGTGGCGTTGGTCTCGGGCGCTGTGCTCTTGTAATGCGCTCACCCGGACGGAGCGCATCGCCCCCGGGCGGAGATGTCCCCGGTTTCAAACCGGTGACATAAATTTCTCGCCACCCCATATGACCACACACCATTGGACGCCATCCCCCCCATCCCATTGAATCAAAGTATGACCACCGAAGACCTGCCCGCCCGCTTCCGACCCATCTTCCAGCGCATCGCGAAAGACGCGGTCCACCGCGAGCAACACCGCGAATTGCCCTTCGAACCCATCAAGTGGCTGCGCGAGGCCGGTTTCGGAGCCATTCGCGTACCCAAGTCCCTGGGCGGAGACGGCGCCACGATCCCCCAACTCTTCCAGCTGCTCGTAGAGCTCGCCGAGGCAGATTCCAACATCCCGCAGATTCTCAGAGCCCACTTCGCATTTGTAGAAGGTCGGCTCACCAGCAAAGACCCAGACGCACGTAATCAATGGCTACGCCGAGTGGCGGGCGGTGCGCTTTTTGGCGCCGCCATGGCGGAACGCACGGAGGCGACCGAAAACACCGTCACTCTGGTTCGCCGCGATGGCCACTGGATCCTCAACGGGCAGAAGTATTACTGCACCGGCACCATTTACGCCGACTGGGTGGCAGCCGCAGCGGTTGACGGTGACGAGCATGTAAGTGTTGCTGTCCCTGCCACCGCGCCGGGCGTAACCAGGGAAGACGATTGGGATGGATTCGGCCAGCGCATGACAGGTAGTGGCACCACCCGGTTCGATCACGTGCGACTCGAAGACGAGCACATCATCCGTCGGCTCGCCGCAAAGGAATACCGGTCTGAGTCATACCTGACCGCCTTCTACCAACTCTTTCATCTGGCAACACTCGCGGGCATTGCACGCGCGGTGCTGCGGGACGGGACCGCGTTCGTACAAGGCCGAACCCGTGCCTTCGGAGTCTACGGGACTTCGAGTCCCCGGACTGATCCGTTAGTCCAGCGGGTAGTCGGCCGCTTGGCCAGCCTGTCATTCGCCGCCACAACGCTGGTCGAAAGCGTGGCAAGCACGATAGAGACAACGTATCAGGCTGCCCTTCGCGACGCCGCAGATGAAGCGCTTTACGCGGAAACGGATGTCAAGGCATTCCAGGCGCAACAGATCGTAATCAACCTGGTGCTCGAGGCAACCACGCTACTGTTCGAAGTAGGCGGAGCATCCGCCACTAGCGAAACGCGGCGGCTCGATCGTTACTGGCGCAACGCCCGCACGCTAGCGTCTCACAACCCAGCGATCTATCGAGAGCGGGCAATCGGCGACTACCACCTGAACGGCACCGCGCCTCGGGAAGCCTGGTTCGCAAAGCAGCCACCCGCTGTGGTTACACGTGCAAGCGTGAGCCCACCCCTTGACGAGCTGGCTGGCGGTTAACAATCCATGAGACACAAACAACTTCACGTCAACCTGTTCGAGATGAACTGCGTCAGCCACATCGTGCACGGCATGTGGGCTCATCCGAAAAACAATCGGCACCGTTTCAACGACATCGAGTTCTGGACGGAGCTGGCACAGCTCCTCGAATACGGCGCGTTCGATGCGGTGTTTCTCGCTGATGTCATCGGGACATACGATCAGTTTCGCGATGGGCCGGAAACGGCATTGCGCGAAGCCGTGCAGATCCCCAGCAACGACCCCCTGCTCGTCATCCCGGCCATGGCACAGGTGACGCGCAATCTCGGTTTCGGTGCGACCTTCTCGACAACATATGAGCCGCCCTTCGCCTTCGCCAGGCGGATGAGCACCCTGGACCATCTGACGAAGGGTCGCGTCGCGTGGAATGTGGTGACGTCCTATCTGCCCAATGCCGCGCGAAATTTCGGACTCGACGGCGAAGTCCCACATGACCTTCGTTACGCAATCGCCGACGAATACCTCGACGTCCTCTACAAGCTCTGGGAAGGCTCCTGGGCCGATGATGCGGTGATCCGGGATCGCGAGAACCGGATCTACACCGATCCGTCCAAAGTTCACTACATCAATCATGTTGGCGAGCACTTCAAGGTGGCTGGACCACATCTGTGCGAGCCTTCGCGTCAGCGTACGCCGGTTATCTACCAGGCTACGGGATCGAACGCGGGCAAGGAGTTCGCGGCCCGGCATGCTGAGGTTGTATTCACCGGGGGATTTACCGCCGATTCTGTCCGGGCCAACATTGCGGACATGCGCGCCCGCGCGCGCAATCATGGACGCGAGCCGACCGACATCAAGTTCGTCGCAAGCGCAGGGATCATCGTTGGCCGCACGGACGCCGAAGTCTCGGCCAAGCTCGATGACTTCCGCCGCCTGATCAGTATTGAAGGTCGTCTGGCACACAATCAATCCCGGATCGACTACACGCGTTACCCGAACACCGAGAAACTGGGCGACATCATTGCGCGCAAGGAACGGGGCTTCGAGCAGATCGCACCCCGATTCCGCCCGGAGCAGACCGTTGGCGACGTGTTGGACCAGATGCGCGCGGTGCATTCCGGGCGCCACTTCGTTGCGGGTACTCCCACTGTCGTGGCCGACGCCATTGAAAAGTGGCTGGATGACGACGACATCGATGGCATCAACCTCGTTCAGTACTTGTCCTTCGACACGGCGCGCGACTTCATTGAGCTCGTGGTCCCGGAATTGCGGCGGCGCGGACGATTTCGCGAGTCATATCGGGATGGGGAGACACTGCGTGAGCGGCTGTTTGGGGCGGGACAATCTCGTCTCCCCACCAACCATTTCGGGTCGCGTTATCGTGATCCGGCGGCGCTCAGGACGGCAGCCGAGCGCCTGCAACTGCCGACCAGGCCAGGCGCGGGGGATGCGCTTTCGATGCACGAGATCCGGGAGCGAGCGGCCGTATGAAGCTGACTTTTCACTGGTTCCTGCCAACTTACGGCGACAGCCGGCATATTGTTGGAGGTGGACATGGTGTCCCTGCCGGAGCTGCCGGTGGGGCGCGCCCCGCCACTTTGGCCTATCTCGGTCAGATAGCCCGTAGCGCCGAGCAATTGGGCTTCGTGGGCGCGCTGACTCCCACCGGCGCCTGGTGCGAAGATGCCTGGTTGACGACCGCCATGCTGACCGAAGTGACCGAGAGCTTGCAATTCCTGGTTGCATTCCGGCCGGGCCTGGTGTCCCCGACCCTCGCTGCGCAAATGGCGGCCACCTTTCAACGGCACTCGCAAGGCCGCCTGCTTCTCAACGTCGTTGTTGGTGGCGAAGCTCACGAGCAACAGGCGTACGGAGATTTTTTGAGCAAGGACGAACGGTACGAGCGTGCCGATGAGTTCCTGCACATCGTGCGCTCGTTGTGGAAGGGCGGCCCTGTGACTTTTGCCGGCCGCCACCAACGTGTGCAAGAGGCAACCATTCCGCGGCGGCCGGATCCGGAGCCTCCCTTGTATTTCGGCGGCTCATCGAAAGCGGCGGGGCCCGTAGCGGCAAGGCATTCCGACGTCTATCTCACCTGGGGCGAGCCGCCGGCCGATGTAGCCACCAAGATTGAGTGGATGCGGCAGGAAGCCAGGCAGGCCGGCCGCACACTGCGATTCGGAATCCGCCTGCACGTCATCACACGCGACACCGCCGAGGCAGCCTGGACCGAAGCGCAACGTCTGCTCGATGGCATCGATCCAGATTCAATCCGCAAAATCCAGGCAGGTCTTGCGCGCAGCGAGTCGGTCGGCCAAAAGCGGATGATTGCCCTTCACAAAGGCGGCTCGACAGCCAACCTGGAGGTCGCCCCCAACCTGTGGGCGGGTATTGGTTTGGTGCGCGGCGGGGCAGGAACAGCCCTCGTGGGAAGTCACACCGAAGTGGCCGCGCGCATCAAGGAGTATGCCGATCTCGGCATCACCGAGTTCATCCTCTCAGGCATCCCTCACCTCGAGGAAGCCTATTGGTTCGGCGAAGGCGTGTTGCCGCAACTACAACGCGACGGCCTCTGGAGCCATCCGCGTGGCAACGACTCGAAGCAGCCCAACGCGGTGGACGTTCCATTCTCACCCGCAGCGACGCGAGCCGCCCAATGAGCAATCCGACGGTCGCCTCAACAGTTGGTTTCCCGGGAAACCATTTCGAGCAAGCACTACTCGAAGTGGCCATCGCCCGGGATGTGCTCGCCGACGCCGCCGATTTCGTAAGAACGCAAGCCCCCGTACCGCAGGGCGTAGGCATAAACCACGCCACCGACGATCCGCACGTGATCCTCCGCTTCGGTCAATTTCGCGCCCGATTGCACGCCGCCGAAGGTTTGTTGGCCCGCGCCAGCCACCTCGCCAACGCAAGCGGCTTTCCCGTGCCCGCCACCGCGCCGCCCCCGACCATCCCAACAGCCGCAACGAGCCCCACCGGCCTAACCATCGCGCCGAGCCCCGCCGCGCCGACCCCGGCCATCCCAACAGCCGCAGCGAGCCCGACCGGCCTAACCATCGCGCCGAGCCCCGCCGCGCCCGCCCCGGCCATCCCAACAGCCGCAGCGAGCCCCACCGGCCTAACCATCGCGCCGAGCCCCGCCGCGCCGGCCACCGCACCGGCGGCACCCAGCGCACCACCCCTCTCGCCACCCACAGTACTCGTCGCCCTCCTGGAAGCACGCGCCTTCGCCAACGACCTGGTCGCCGAAATCACCGCCCAACTCATCGCATGGGGCGGCCCACTCCACGCCGCCCAGAAACGGCGCGACGCCACCGCCCACCTCGGCCCTCACACCGCAACCCACTGGAACTACCACCACGCCGGCAACTACTACCTCAAGGCTGTAGCCCCACCAACACCGGAGCCGCACCCATGAGCATCACCAGCTCCCATGCCCATGCCCCGGCACGGACGGCGTTCACCCCCACGCGGCTGATCTCGTCCGATGCAGAGGCTCTCCACGTCGCACAGGAAGTAGCACACCAGCTAGCCCCCGGTGCATCCCAGCGCGACCGCGATCGCCCCCTACCCGGCCCCGAACTCGACACACTCTCGAGTAGCGGCCTGCTCGCCGTCACCGTCCCACGTACCTACGGCGGCGCAGACGTCTCCTATTTAACGGTCGCCCGCATATTCCAGATCCTCTCCGCAGCCGACCCCGCAATCGGCCAATTGCCGCAGAACCATTTCGTCTTCCTCGACGCCATTCGTCAGGACGGCACGCCAGCCCAGAAAGCCCACTTCTTCGCAGAAGTGCTTGCCGGCGCACGGTTCGGTAACGCGCAAGCAGAACGAGGCTCCTCATCCGCACTCGACCTGAAGACGCGACTCACACGAGCGCCGAATGGCGACTACACCCTCGACGGCACCAAGTACTACTGCACCGGTGCAATCGTGGCCCACTGGATCCCCGTCGCCGCGCTGGACGATAACAACCGACTCGTACTCGCCTACGTGCAGAAGAACGCGCCGGGCGTGGACGTCAGGCCTGACTGGAACGCCATGGGTCAGCGTGTGACATTCAGCGGAACGACGATCCTGAACAACGTAATCGTTCCGGCAGCTCACATCATTGAGCACTGGAAACTGTTCGACCGCCCCACCCTGTTCCACTCCTTCGCGTCATTGCTTCACGCCGCAATCGACGTTGGTATCGCACAGAATGCCTTGGAAGACACGGCCACCCTCCTCCGCAGCCGTAAGCGTCCGCGCCTCGGTGCGGCCGTGGAACGACCGCTCGATGACCCTCACGTGATCACACGTTTCGGCCAACTAGCCACCCACTTCCACGCAGCTGAAGAACTCCTACTCCACGCAGCTCAACTGCTTGACCGAGCAGCGCCCAACGTGAATGCACAAAACGCAGCCGAAGCATCGGTCGCGGTATCTGAAGCGAAGGCATTCTCTGAAGACGTGGCGATAGAAGTCACCAGTGACCTGTTCTCACTAGTTGGCTCAGCCTCCACGGACGACGACCTGAATCTCCACCGCCACTGGCGCAACGCACGTACGCACACAGTCCACGACGCAAACCAGTGGCGCTACCACAGCGCCGGCAACTACTTCCTCAACGGCGTTGCACCCGGAAAGCCAATACGTCACCCCGCAGCGGAAGGGGAAGCCGCAGCGTACGCCGCAGCCACAGCCACAGCCGCAGCCACAGCCGCAGCCACCGCCGCTTCCATCCCCGTTGCCATGACGCCTCCACCGCTGGCCAGGAGCCAGCCATCCGCACCCACAGCCACAGCCACATCCGCATCCGCATCCGCAACGGCAGCCTCAACCCCGCTCACCACCGCCACGCGACAACCCCGATGATCAAATTGACCAATGTCAGCAAAACGTTCGCGACCCCAGAAGGATCGCTGCGCGCCGTATCCGGCGTCACCCTGCAGATAGATGAAGGCGATATATTCGGCATCATCGGATTCAGCGGCGCGGGCAAGTCATCGCTGCTGCGGATGATCAATCTGCTGGAGCGCCCGGACACTGGCGGCGCCGTAGTCGTCAACGGCCGCACCCTCACGAGCTTGTCGAAAGCACAGCTGAACGAGTCCCGCCAGTCGATCGGCATGGTCTTCCAGCACTTCAATTTGCTCAGCAATCGCACTGTGAGCGACAACGTGGCACTGCCGCTGGAGATCGCAGGCAAACCAAAACCCGAGCGCGCCCGGCGCGTCGCCGAATGCCTCGAGATCGTAGGCCTGTCCGACAAGGCCAACACTTACCCCGCCAAATTGAGCGGTGGCCAGAAGCAACGAGTAGCCATCGCCCGAGCCCTGGCCAACCGCCCCACCGTGCTCCTATGCGATGAACCGACGTCCTCCGTCGATCCGCAGACCACAGGCACGCTCCTCACATTCCTCGAGCAGATCAACGAACGATTCGGCATCACCATCGTCATCGTGACTCACGAAATGCACGTCGTGAACACCATCTGCAACAAGGTCGCCGTCATGGAAGCCGGCCGCATAGTCGAGCAATTCAGCCTGGACGACCTCCATTTCGTCCCACAATCCAATATCGCGAAAATATTGAGGGCCGATACCGCGGCGCCCGTGCGCCGCTGGCCTGCTGCCACACCGCAAGCACGCCGTGCCGAGTCACACGGGCGCAGACTCGACAGCCCCGCAGTCGCGAGCCAGCCGGTATAACTGGATCCGCAGGAGCTTACACCGGCAAACCCCCACACTGCGCCGCTGGCGCCTTCGCACGCCCTTCCCCTTTGCGCGCCCGTAGGACCCTGCTGACAACAATCGGCGGCTAACGGCGATGCCGCAACCCCCGCGGCGAGCGCATCCTACCCACTCCCTTGGACAGCTCACCGGAGGGTTGCATGAAACGGAGCATCGCCAAACACACAGCCCTTTCACTCACGTGTGTTGGTTTGTTGACGGCCGGCGCCGCCTTCGCTCAACAGGCTAGCCCCGGCGAGTTGTCACGTCCCGTTCCAAATCGATCCGCCACCCCTTCCTCAGCCGAGCCCATGACCCCCGCGCACACCGCGTCGGACCGAGGCACGACCGCCAATGGCACGATGAAGGACTGTATTGATCGTGAGCGTGCGAAAGACAGCAATCTGTCAGAGTCCAAAGCCAAGAAGGCGTGTCACGAGCAGATGAAGGCACAGAAGCAGAATCCCGACTACCAGCCGCGGCCACGATAGGCAGCGGCTGCTAGTTGACCACTCGCGCACGGAGGCCGGGGCGGACTGGTGAGGAACCGCGCCCCGGCTTATCCTATGGGCCCAAAAAAGCGGCCCTCTAAGGAAGCAACATGAAGATCAAACGACGCGGCTCCGCCAAGTGGAGCGGTGGCATCAAAGACGGCAAAGGCGCAATCTCCAGCGAAAGCGGTGCGCTCAAAGACTACCCCTACGGATTCGCCAGCCGCTTCGAAGGCAAGCCCGGCACCAACCCCGAAGAATTGCTCGGCGCCGCCCACGCAGGCTGCTTCACCATGGCCCTTTCGTTGATTCTCGGCGAAGCAAAGCTCACCGCCACCCAGATGGATACAACGGCGGAAGTTGCGCTCGAGCAAGTTGAGGGCGGATACGCGATCACCAGTGTGCACCTCACCCTTCGTGCCAACGTCCCCGGTGCCGATCAGGCAACGTTCGCGCAGCTCGCAGCCAAGGCGAAGGCCGGGTGCCCCGTCTCGAAGCTCTTCAAGACCGAAATTACGTTAGACGCCCAGCTGCTAAGCTGACACGTCGCCACGGGGCCGCAAGGCGCGCAATTGTCGCGCGCCGCGGATGATTGCCCGGGGGTCACACCTTCGACCCCACCCTCACAAACCGCGCCGCCTCCCTGTCCTTGCGCACCGCCGCAGCCGGAAACACCTCACCATTCATGACAATGTACACACCCGCAGGCGCAGTCTGCGCAGTCGCAAACGCCATCCCCAAATTAAACGGCGCATCACTCTCACTGAAGCGCGCAGGCGTTAACGCGCCCGTCATCACAATCGTCTTCCCCTGAATAGACGCAAGCCGCGCTGCCGTCGCAGTCATCGTATCGGTCCCATGAGTAATGATGACACGCGAGGTATTCGCCCCCGCAACGCACCGGTACAACTCGTCTCGATCATCGTCCGTCATCTCGAGACTATCCTTCCGAAGCGCCTCGATGATCTCGAACGGATATTTCACGTTAGCAGTCGCGAGCAGCTTCCGGACTACGGACTCTCCGACCTGGTATTCGCTAAGTGAATCGAAATAAAGCTTGTCTATGGTGCCGCCAGTCGTGACGACGGCGATCGGTACAGGTGCAGTCATAGCCTAAGAATAGCACCGGGGGCGCACACGACCCTCGGCGCTGTCACGAATCCCGACAACTGTCAGCCACGTTCCCAGTGCCCAGGCACAAAGCGGTAGCGCCCGTGATGCTCGTCCCAATGCTCCGGGACCCAGTGCGAACCACGGCGTTCGCGTATGAAATGCCCGTCCACCCACACATGCCGATGGCCATCCCAGCGGTAATAGCCAGGAGCCCAGACATATCCCGGACGTGGTGGCGGAGCTACGACCACACGCGGCGGAGGCGGCGCGATTTGGATGTCCAGCACCGCCGCGAAAGTAGGTGCCAAGGAGCCAATGAACATCGTTGCCGCAAACGCCGGCAACAGCAGCCGCGACAAACCTCGACTCCAGGCTGCCTTCTGATTGCTTCCGGTACGAACGATAACGGTATTCACTTTGATTCGACCTCCATTCATCCAAGTAGCCACAAATGCTGGCTCCCTTAGTCCTGCCGAGGACCGGCGCAGACCCCGGGCACGAGCCTGGTCCCAGCGCGCGCAAGGTGCTCCTTCTGAGAAATCTGCTCAGTGAGCGCCTTCCCACAATAGGAAGAAACGCTTACGAAAAGGTGTCGTTGACGGCCACGGCCGTGGGCTTGGCCATTGACGCAATCCGGTGGTCGAGACTTTCACCGCCTGGAGTCTTGACGAGGCTCGCAGCCGTCCCATCGCCGCCGAGCGCGCTTATTGTGCGTCTTTACCGAGCGTCTTCGTGCGCCTCATGCGCCGCCTTCATCCGGCGCCTTTATTCGGCGCTCTTAATCGGGGCGCCTTTATTGGCCGGCTTTTTCTTCCCGCCCACTTTCCTTGCCAATGAGATCCAGTACCTCCTGGATCAACACCCGCATCGCCTTCGAGGCCGCCTGCGATTTACCCGCGATGATAGCGTCGGCGATCTTTTTGTGATCCGCCACGCTGGCCAGGCGGACGCCCTTACGGCGGTTGCTGATGCGAATGCTGAAACGCAGCGCCGTTCGGACCAACTCGCGCAACTGCACAAAGAATTTATTGCCACTTGCTGCAAGCACCGCGATATGAAAAGCGATATCCGACTCCAGCGGATCATCATCGCCCTGTTCCGCTGCGATCATGCGCTGCAGCGCCCCCTGGATAGCAGCCTTCTCGGCAGGTCCGGCGACCTGCGCGGCAAGCGCGGCAGCCTCCGGCTCGATCGCCAGGCGTACCTGCGTGAACTCGACCAACAGTTCCATCCACGGTTTGCGCTCCAGCAACCAACGCAATACATCCGGATCCAACAGATTCCAACTCTCCTCCGGTTGTACCCACGTCCCCTGGCGCGGCCGCGCGCGCAGCAACCCCTTCGCCGTCAGCATCTTCACCGCTTCGCGCAAAACGCTGCGGCTGGCGCCGTACTGAACGCACAGGTCAGCTTCGACCGGGAAAGGGTTGCGTTTCGAGTATTTGCCCGAGACGACCGCCACTCCCAAGTCCTGCACGATGTTCTGCGTCAGGTTCTGGCTGTTTGCACGATTGGGCATAATGGTTACTACGTTAGCGATGAGATTGGCCCCTCTATTCCAGGAACGGCGCCACTTCCTTGCGCTGTCCGCACAGAAAGGCGTCGGCAACGAGTTGCAACGGACTTACGTCGACATCAATGGATCGCCCGCGCACGATACTCGCGAAATGTGCGTACAAATCCGGATATTCGCTCCCGCGCAGCTCCGGGACCGCCTTGCCGTCCAACCGCATCTCGCCTCCCCCTTTGGACAGGCTCAATCGGCCGGCATCGGTGTCCACATCGATATCCCATTGTGGTGGACCGCCGGTGTGCAGAAAGTCCAGCTCCACACGCGCAGGCACCCCGTTCTCATCGGCCAGCAACAGGCTGGCGGCAATGGGGGTTTCGCAGTTTCCCGGGCAGCGCAACTCCGCCTGCTGCAACACGAGCGTACCGGGAATGATACGTGTCAGGATGGACAGAGCGTTGATGCCGGGGTCGAAAACCCCCAGGCCACCGGCCCGCCAGATCCATGTTTGACCCGGATGCCAGACGCGCACGTCTTCCTTCCAATTAACCGTCACACTGCGAATCTTCCGGCCCGCGAGCCACACGCGCGCGGGCTCCACCCCGGGAGCGTGTCGCGAATGCCAGGAAGCAAACAGTGCGACCTTATTTCTTGCGGCGAGCGCACCCAGGGCCAGCACCTCGCTGACTGTCACGCCCGGGGGCTTTTCCAGCAACACGTGCAAGCCCCGCTCCAGGGCAAACCGGGCAGCTGCATAGCGCACCTGCGGAGTCGTGCAAAGCGACACGGCTTCAATGCTTGGAACGGCTTCCAGCAACGCCTCTATATTCGGATAACTCGGCACGCCATCGAGCTTGTTGTGGGGGCTCGCAACCCCAACGAGCTCAAACGCATCGCTCGCCGCAAGCGCAGGAATATGCTGATCGCGGGCGATCTTGCCCAATCCAACAATTGCAATCCGGGTCTTAGCCATGCTACACGGATCCTCGGCGCCATATTGCCTGCGGCGCTTCACGTTCAGAGATGAAATCCAGGGCTTCCTGCATCAACTTGTGCATCGCCCGAGCCGCCACCACAGGCTGCCGACCGAATACGCTGATCCTGCACCCACGAGCTCACGGCCAACCGCATCCTGCATCCACGAGCTCACGGCCGGTACTCTTCCTCGGGCAGCCCCTTTACACCTACCCTGTACAGGAATACGTCCCCAGCGTTGTGCTCGCTGAGCAACGCGGCCTCACTAAGCCCAATGCGGGCGGTGGTAACACACAGCACGTCGAGGTCCGGTCCCGCAAAGCACACACAACTCGGTTGACTTGCAGGAACCCGAAGCGTGCGGTCGATCCGGCCCTCCGGCGTGTAGCGCACGATACAGCCGGCGCCCCAGTGTGCACTCCACAGGCAGCCATCGGCATCGATCGTAGCCCCATCGGGCTCGCAGCCCGCCGGAGTCTGTGCGAATACCCGGGAGGCGCCCAGGGTGCCCCCCGGCTCATTCAATTCAAACACTCGGATCGTGCGTGTGGGTGAATCAGCAAAGTACAGCAGTCTGCCATCCGGGCTCATACACAGGCTGTTGGAGATCCTGACCCCTGTGAGCTGCGGGCGAGTCCCGGAGATGGAATCGACGCAGTACAGGGAAGCGCTCGCGGGACTCTGACTGCCTTCCACCATCGTGCCGCTCCAGAATCGCCCTTGGCGATCGACACGACCATCATTGAACCGCACGGCAGGATCGGGATCCGCGTGTCGCCACAACCAGGAAACTGCTCCGTCCCGGATGTCATACATTGCGACGCCGCTCTCGAAGGCGGTGATCAACCGCTCGCTGCCCGCCACCAGGCCGAATGATCCGACCCGCTCCGGCGTGTCCAGAACCTGCGTACTGACCCTCAGCAGGTCGTGCCGGTACAGCCGCCGACTCTGGATGTCAGTCCACCACAGGACCTGCCGGCGCGAATCCCACAGTATCCCCTCCCCCAGCAGATTGTGAACCGGGAGGATGGCAGCAGGGCTCGAGACAGCGGCATTCGTGTTCATGGCTCTACCACCAGATCGTGTACAGAGCGATCAGAATCAACGTGATTATCAGCGCCGCGAAGTTGAAACCCGCGCTGGTCGAATAGTCGATGTTCTTCAAGTCAACTTTCAGGACCGCTTCCCGCGGCGGCTGCATGAGCGACAACACGACGGCGATGGCCATGCACGCCAGGAATACGACGCCGACCCGATCCATGAACGGCAGCGCGGGCCACATGAATTTCAGCACCAACGACAGAACTGCCGAGGCAATGGCAGCCGTCAGCGCGGCGGTGGCCGTGCAGCGCGGCCAGAACAGGCCCAGCAGGAAGATCACGCAGATACCCGGCGTAAAGAACCCGGTGAACTCCTGGATGTATTGAAACGCCTGTTCGAAGCTGCCGAGCAGGGGTTTGGCCGTGAGTGCCGCGGTCACGAGCGCCACCACGGCAGCGAGCCGGCCCACCAACACCAGGCGCTCTTGAGAGACCTGCGGAAAGGCCGCCCGGTAAACGTCCATGGTGAAGATCGTAGCGATCGAGTTGATCTTCGACCCCATGGACGCAACGATCGCAGCAATCAAAGCCGCAAACACCAGCCCGCGAATTCCATTCGGCAGCAGGGCCATCAGGTGTGGATAAGCCTCATCGGCGCGCGGCAGATTGGGCGCGAGAGCGACGGCCGCGATGCCGGGCAGAACGATGATCACTGGCATCAGCAACTTCAGGAATGCCGCGAGCACGATGCCGGTCTGCGCTTCCCGGGTGCTCTTGGCCGCCAGCGCCCTTTGTATGATGTATTGGTTGAATCCCCAATAGGAGATATTCATGACCCACAGCCCGCCGAGCAACACGGACAGGCCTGGCAGATCCTTGTAATGCGGATTGTCAGGAGGAAGAATCATCCGGAACCGGTCGGGGAAGTGCTCCGCGAGGATGCGGAATCCCTCGATCACACCGCGATGATCCGCGACAATGTCCAGAGCCCGGTAGCTGATGATCAGACCACCCAGAACCAACAGTGACACCTGTACGATATCAGTGAGCGCAACGGCCTTCAGCCCGCCGTACAGAGCGTAAGCGCCCGCGAATACGGCGAGCGCTACGAGTGCCGTCTGGACCTCGACGCCGGCGACCGTATGCACCGCCGTGGCACCCAGCCACAGAATCGACGTAAGGTTCACAAACACGTACACACCGAGCCAGAAGATCGCCATCACGCTGCGGACACTCGGGCTGTAACGCCTTTCCAGGAACTCCGGCATCGTATAAATGCCGTTCTTCAGGAACACCGGCAGAAAATACTTCCCCACGATGATCAAGGTCAGAGCGGCCATCCACTCGTACGATGCGATGCCGAGCCCGATCACATAGCCCGAGCCGGACATGCCGATGATCTGCTCGGCGGAAATATTGGCTGCAATCAGCGAGGTGCCAATGGCCCACCACGGCAGCGCGCGGCTCGCCAGGAAGTAGTCCTGGGCAGTCTTCTTGTGCTCGCCACTCTCGCGCGATACCCATTGCGCAAGAGAGAAGATACCGACGGCATAGATGCCGACGATCCAGAAATCCAACATTGAAATTGTCAAGCAGGCCCCCCGTTATCGGCGTCTCACTCGTAGTCAGAGCTGGCGTGCCGCCTGCAGGGCCTGCACGAGTTGGCGTGCGCGCCGTTCGATTTCAGGCAGATCGTACTCCGGACGAAACAACTCTGATCCAAAGCCAAAACCCGTGGCTCCAGCGCCAAGCCAGGCAGGAATCTCCGCGGCTCCAACACCGCCGACCGGCCACACTCTGACGCCCGCGGGCAGCACGGCGCGCAGCGCCTGCAAATGCCGTGGCCCGTAAGTAGCCGCCGGAAACAGTTTCAGCTGTGTCGCCCCGGCACGGATGGCGCTGAAAGCTTCGGTGGCGGTCGCGATCCCGGGCAGTACCTGCATGCCCATCTGCACGGCGCCCCGGATCACTTCCGGATCGCAATTCGGCGCGACGATGAGCCGCCCTCCCGCCGCATGCGTTTTCCGCACCGCATCCATGTCAAGGACGGTACCTGCCCCAATCAGGCAGTCGGAACCGTGAGCCGCTACCAGGGCGGCGATGCTTGCGAATGGGTCGGGCGAGTTGAGGGGTACTTCGATGATCCGAATACCCGTGGCACGCAGTACATCTGCGATTTGGACGACCCGCGCAGGCACGACGCCGCGCAGGATGGCAACGAGTGCGGATTCTGCGACTGCCGATTCAATTTGCATTGGTCATTGACCCACGTGTCAGTTGTCGTCTCACCTGCGCCAGGCCGGCGACGGCCGCGAGGTCACCATCAATCCTGCTCGCCTCGTAATGCTGCAGTCCGAGACCTGCCGCGTAAAGGTCCATCAACTGAGGCGAGCCTATCAGGTGCACCGCAGGAGCGACGATCGAATTCGCGAACACGTCCAGCGCGCCTACGATGTCGCTCGCTATCAGGACGCCGGACAGAAACGAGGCCACTTCGTGCGGCGCGAGCTCGCCATCGAGATTGCGGCTGCGGCACTCAAACAATCGGTGCAGCACTTGTGCTTGCGGAAACCGGTCCACCTGGGCAAGTCCGAGCTTGAAGGCAGGAGCGCTCGGATCGGCGGCGCCACCCGGCTCACGCACCAACACACTCCGATCGCGCAACAGAGTAAACAGTTCGCCGCTCGGCGCTGTCAGAAACTCAATGACAGCACCGTCTTCCAACAGGACCCACTTCGTGTGGGTACCGGGCAGGCACAGCAGCCGGCGCCCCTCACGCAAGCCCGGCTTCAGCGCCATCGCACCGAGAATTTGTGTCTCCTCGCCGCGCATGACGTCGGGTGCGTCAAACCGATTGCGGCAGGAAAGACCGGGAATGATCCGAATGCTACCCCCGCGCAGGGTTGCGCACGCCGTGGCGATGTCTTCCGGTCTGGCCGGGCAGGCAAGATAGGGGGCCTGAATCCAGCCAATGGTGGAACCGACCATTCCGCACAACACCGCCGGCGCCTCATGGGGTTGCGCAGTCCACTTCGCCACTAAGGAGTCGAACACCTGCTCAAACCGTCCCTGGCTGTCGGCCGCCCCAGGACCGCTCGCAGACTCCAGCACCGTGCCACTCTCGTCGCACAGAAACAGGCGCAGGTTGCTGGTGCCCCAATCGCCGGCCACGAAACGACTACCCATGGGCTGCGCCCAACGGGACGATTCTGTTCACTCGATTCATTAGTGTGACTCTCGTTCGACTTCGCTGCCGCTCGCGCCGGTCAGGAAATCGAGATCACAGCCGCGGTCCGCCTGCATCACGTGTTGTGTGTACAGGCTGTAGTAGCCTCGCGAGTACTTCGGTTCAGGGCGATGCTTCTTCCAGGCTGCCGCGCGCTGCGCGAGCTCTTCTTCCGTAACGAGCAATTCCAGCTGGCGTTTCGGGCCGTCGAACAGAATCTCATCACCGTTTTGCACGAGGGCCAGTGGGCCCCCGGCTTCAGCTTCCGGCGCCACATGCAACACCACGGTACCGAATGCAGTGCCACTCATCCGCGCATCGGAAATGCGCAGCATGTCCCGCATCCCGCGCTCGAGGAGCTTGCGAGGCAACGGCATGTTGCCGACCTCGGGCATTCCCGGGTATCCCTTGGGCCCGCACCCTTTCAACACCAGTACGGAACTTTCGGTCACGTCCAGCTCCGGAGCATCGATTCGCGCGCGCAGGTCTTCGATCGATTCGAACACGACGGCGCGGCCGCGATGCGCAAAGAGCGACGGACTGGCTGCACTCGGCTTAACAACCGCCCCATTGGGGCACAGGTTACCTTTTAACACCCAGATCCCCGAGACCGCATTCGCTGGCTCGGCGAGCGTTCTGATGACCTCGCGATTGTAACATTCGGCTGCTGCGAAACTGCTGCCGAGCGGTTCGCCCCAAATCGTGGGGGCAGTCAGATCCAGCAGGGGCGCGAGCTCCTTCAACACGGCCGGCAGGCCGCCTGCGTAGTGAAGGTCCTCCATCAGAAACCGGCCCGAGGGTTGCAGATCGACCAGCAGCGGCACCTGTGCCGACAGCCGGTCGAAGTCGGCCAGCTCGAGCGGGATCCCCAGACGCCCCGCAAACGCCAACAGGTGAATGACGGCGTTCGTCGAGCCGCCGATGGCGCTCAGCAGCCGGATGGCATTCTCGAATGCGCTGCGCGTCAGGATTTTCGACAGCCGCACATCATTGCGGGCCATCTGCACGATCAATCGGCCACTCTCGTGCGCTATCCGGCGGCGCTGGGCATCGACCGCGGGGGTCGTCGCATTGAAAGGCAGCGCCATACCCATCGCCTCCATGAGGCAGGCCATCGTCGAGGCACTCCCCATGGTCATGCACGTCCCAGGCGTACGGGACATACCTGATTCCGCGGCCATGAATTCGCCGAGCGACAACTTGCCGGCGCGGACATCCTCGCTGAACTTCCAGACGTCCGTACCGGAGCCAATGTCACGCCCGCGAAATTTACCGTTCAACATCGGGCCGGTTGACACCACCAGCGTCGGCAGATCCACGCTCGCAGCGCCCATCAATTGGCCCGGCGTGGTCTTGTCGCAACCGCCGAGCAGAACCACCGCGTCGATCGGATTGGCGCGAATCGACTCCTCGACTTCCATGGCCAACAGATTGCGAAACAACATGGCCGTCGGGCGCATCTGTGTCTCGCCCAGGGACATGGCCGGGAATTCGAGCGGCACACCGCCGGCTTCCCAAACACCGCGCTTCACATAATCGGCGACGTCGCGCAAGCCGGCGTTACACGGGGTGAGCTCGGACCACGTATTACAAATTCCAATGACCGGGCGACCGTCGAAGGCATCCTGGGGGAGTCCCTGGCTTTTCATCCAGCTGCGGTGAATGAAGCCGTCCTTGTCCTTGGGTCCATAGCTCCGGCTGCTGCGGAGCGGCTTTTTAGCTTTAGTCATTTATATGATTAATGTACCATGCGGGGTTGCTTGACCACCAATCAGCAAGTTACTTGACCAGTGGCGGGCAATTTTTATAATATAAATGCGATTTAATCAAACTGTAGCTGCTGGCCGCCGCGTCCGCCGGATACCTGCGCGCGCCGCGGGCCTCGACCCGCACCGATCTCGACCAGGCCTGGCCCCATCCGGATTCATAGCCGCCGAGCGTACGCTCGAGTGGGCCCCACAACACGAACGTTCGAGGGTAACCGTGCCTCGCATTTCAAGAGTCGTCCTTGCTCTTCTAAGCCTGCTCGTGCCGCCGTTGCTGACCGCCACCGCCGCCAACCAGCCCTCAATCCCGCCCCCGCTGACGACCGCCACCGCCGCCAACCAGCCCACAACCCAGCCGCCGTTGACGACCACCGCTGCCGCCAACCGGCCCACAAATGGCGCCGCCACTCCATCGCCATCCCCCACGTCTGACACGCCGCCGACTGACGCGCGCCGCACCTCATTCAACGACGACTGGCGCTTCTTCCTCGGTGACGCACCGGCCGCCCAACAACCCGAATTCGACGACAGCCACTGGACTTCCCTGCGTCTGCCCCACGACTGGGCCATCGATGGCCCGTTCGATCCCGCGATCAACCCCCACACCGGAGCCCTCCCCATCTCAGGCACCGGTTGGTACCGCAAGACATTCAAAGTTCCCGCCACCGGCGAGCGACGCTACTACTCCATAGAGTTTGATGGCGCAATGTCCAACTCCCAGGTGTGGCTCAACGGCCACGAGCTCGGCGGCCGCCCCTATGGCTATATCGGTTTCGCATTCGACTTGACGCCCTACCTGCGTACGGATGGCACCCCCAACGTCCTGGCCGTGCGGCTCTCTCCCGAACCCAACTCCTCACGCTGGTACCCCGGCGCCGGAATCTACCGGAACGTCTGGCTGTATTCGACAGGTCCAGTGTCCGTGGCGCATTGGGGAACCTACGTCACCACGCCGAACGTGTCGCGCAGCAGCGCAACAGTCGAGGTCAAAACCGAGCTGGTTAATCGCCTGGCAGACGTCTCAAAGCTGACAGTCCGGTCGTCAATCATCGATAGCAACGGCCAGACAGTGACCCACACTGACACTCCGGCCAGCATTCCCGCCGGCGGTAGCCAAACCCTGGCCACCCACTTGACGCTGCAGCGCCCGAAGCTGTGGGACGTCGACAATCCCTATCTGTACTCGATGACCACGGAGTTGATTTCAAACGGTGACGTCGTCGATCGCTACGTCACACCCTTCGGCGTCCGCACGATCGCATTTGATGCGAACAAAGGCTTTTCGCTCAACGGGCGCATCGTGAAGCTCCACGGCGTTTGCCTGCATCACGATCTGGGTGCCCTGGGCGCTGCAGTCAACCGCCGCGCCATCGAACGTCAGTTGCAGATCATGAAGGAAGGGGGCGTCAATGCGGTCCGAACCAGCCACAACCCGCCCGCTCCCGAGCTTCTCGAATACGCCGATCGCATGGGACTTCTCGTCATGGACGAGTCCTTCGACATGTGGCGGATTCCTAAGGTACCCAACGGTTACAGCAAGTACTTCGACGAGTGGTCGGAGCGGGATCTGCGCGACATGGTGCGGCGGGATCGCAACCACCCCAGCATCATCCTGTGGAGCATCGGCAACGAGATTCCAGAACAGAAGAGTCCGGACGGCTGGAAGGAGGCAAGGCGCCTGACACACCTCTTTCACGAGGAGGACCCGACCAGGCCGACCACATCAGCCTTCAACAACTGGGACGACGCCATCCGTAACAAGCTCGCCGACGAGGTGGATGTTCCCGGTTTCAACTACAAACCCACCTTCTACCAGCGCATCCACAAGGAGCATCCCAAGTGGATAATCTACGGCTCCGAGACGGCGTCCTGTGTCAGCAGCCGCGGAACATACCATCTGCCCCTCGAGAAGTACGAGAAGCACCCGTCGCTACAGCTCAGCAGTTACGACATCATTGCCCCCCGCTGGGCCTATTGCCCCGATGTTGAGTTCGCGGCGCAGGAAGCCCTTCCGGGGCTCCTGGGCGAATTCGTCTGGACGGGTTTCGACTATCTCGGCGAGCCAACCCCCTACTTCGGCGAACACGACGACGTCAGTCACGATTGGCCGGCGCGAAGCTCCTATTTCGGCATGGTCGATCTTGCGGGATTTCCCAAGGACCGCTACTACCTCTATCAGAGCGTCTGGTCGCACAAACCGATGGTTCACGTGCTGCCGCATTGGAACTGGGAGGGACGGCAGTCCCAGGAGATCCCCGTCATGGTGTACTCCAATGCCCAGGAGGTCGAATTGCTCCTCAATGGCAAGTCATTGGGCCGGAAAAAGACATTCGCCACCAACATCACGCTGCCCGTCGGACCGAATACCAGCCCATCGCGAGAGTTCTCGAGCAAGTATCGACTTCTATGGCCTGTACCATTCCAACCGGGCGTATTGACTGCCGTCGGCTATACGGCGGGCAAGGAGGTCGCGCGGGATGAAGTCAGCACAGCGGGCGCACCCGCTCGCATCAAACTCGTGCCGGACCGACATGTCCTCCAAGCCGACGGTGACGACCTCTCATTCATAACCGTTCGCATCGAAGACAAGGAAGGTCATCTGTCCCCCCTGGCGGATAACATGGTGACCTTCCAAGTATCGGGAGCAGGCACGATCGCCGCTGTCGATAACGGAAACGCAGCGACCGTCGAGCCCTTCCACGCCAACTACCGCAAGGCATTCAATGGGCTCGCGCTGCTGATCGTGCGCTCGAGCCCTCACGAGGCGGGTCAGATCCAGGTCGTCGCGACGGGCGTCGGTCTGACGCCCGCGCGACTCGTGATCGACACCCAGAGCTCGAATCCGAAGTCGATCAGGTAGGAGCGGCGCCGAACGCACTTCCCCCTCTTCTTCTTCCTCCGGTTCTTTCGGGTGAAGCACAGCTGCAGGGTAGCGATGCCGGCGTGTAGGGAACAGCAGTTGCTGCGCAGACCGCAGCTTCGGGCTCAAACAAGCGAGGCAAGTATGACTACACGTGTAACCATCGCGGGTCATCCCCTGCATCCGATGCTGGTAACCCTCCCAATCGGTTTATGGGTGTTCTCACTGGCAGCGGACATTGTGTACGCCTCTACCGGTGATATCCGTTGGGATACCACGGCATACTTCACCTTGGGCGGAGGCATTATCGGTGCGCTCTTGGCGGCGGTACCCGGCCTCTTGGATTTTCTCGGGTTGCATGAACCGCGTGAGCGCCGAGTTGGCGCAATCCACCTGAGCCTCAACCTGGCCATCGTGGCCGTCCAGGCGGTCAACTTCTGGCTGCGGGGTCAACCCACCACGAGCGCGGGCTTGCCGATATTAATCTCAGTAGTGGCGGTTGCAGCCTTGGTCGTTTCCGGTTGGCTCGGAGGACAACTTGTGCATATCTTCGGCGTCACGCAGCCCCACCGCAGCGCAGCAGACGCGCTCGATCGAGACCGCTTGCATCCGCGCACCTGACTAGTGCACGTCTGAAAAGCGCACGTCCGAAAAGCGCCGCCGACAGGCGCGCACCTGAGCCCCGTTGCCTCCAAGCGGGCCCCGTGCGCGCCGCGGGCAACTGCCGCCGCCGGCAACTAGTTGAGTGAGCACTCCTGCGCCCAAAGCTGGTTGCACTGGAGGTGCATCCGGATCGTGGTACAAACGACAGTACCTGCGAATTCCATTTCGTACTCGACTTCGGAGGGGGCGATCAAAGAACCGCACAGTGCGCACTTTGACCCAGAGCCCTTGCCCGCATAGGTACGTGACGCCCGCGCCGTCGGCAGATCGCCCACCCGGATCCGCTCCTGCGCAACCATCCGCAAAAACTGCAGATTAGCCATACGCGCCTCCCAGGTTCTTTATTCTCGAGCCAGTTGCAGTGTATGCCCAAAGACGCCGAATTCAATGGTAGTTCGGTTGGTAGCGGTACCTGCGCAAAGACGGCGGACTACCCCGGATCTGGGCCCGCGGGAGCGGAATCGCAGGGTACGGCAGCACGGGCGTTACGGCGTTTCACCACGAGCGTGATGAGAACAAACAGCGTCAGGCTGACGGCTAGCCCGCCGTAAATCGGCAGCACAGAGTCCAACCCTTGCGCGAACATCAGCGCGACCACCACTATAGCGCTCGCGATGATTGAAATCAGTGCGGCGCGGGACACCCCGTTCTGAAACAACATCGCAGCGATCGTGGGAACGAAAATCGCCCCGACGAGCAAATTATAGCCGACGGTGAGACCGGCAATGACATCGTGCATCACACAGGCTACGACTGCCGCAAGCACGCCCAGTACCAACGTCAGCACGCGAGTTTGCGCGACCGACCCGGAGCCTCCGGTCTTACGCAAAGGCAGGTAAACGTCCTCCAAAAACACGGTCGAGGTCGCCAGCAGGCAAGCCGTGGCCGTGGACATGATTGCCGCAAGAGATGCCGCCAGCACCAGACCGCGCAGCCCGATTGGCAACACTGTCTTTACGATCTCGGCGAACGCCAGATCGGCATCCGGCAGCTGCGGCAGAAACACGCGCCCCGCGGCACCGATCAACGCCCCAGCGCCCGCATAGACGATACAATAAATACCTACTAGAAGACCTCCTGTGCGTGCCACCGAAACACTGCGGGCGGTGAAGACGCGCTGCCACCCATCCTGCCCGATCAGGATGCCGAGAAAATAGAGAGTCACAAACGAGGCGATCCTGCCAGTGCCGATATGCGAGATCGAGAAGAAACCATCCGGCAACTTCTGCTGCATCATGTGTATGCCCCCGGCGCGCATGATTGCGACCGGCAGCAGAACCAACAGTATGCCGACCGTTTTGATGACAAATTGCACGATGTCGGTGACCGTGAGAGCCCACATGCCTCCCAGGACTGAATAGCCGATCATGACGGCACTGCAAAGCAGGATCGCCTGCGTGCGGCCGATGCCGACCATCACCTCAGCAACAGCGCCCACGGCCATCGTCGCGACCACGACGATCATGAAGTCATAGCAGCCCATAACGATGCCGCCAGCCACGCGGGACGATACCCCGTACCGCCGCTGAAGAATTTCCGGAATCGTGTACAGTTTCAGCTCGAGAATGCGCGGCGCGAGGGCAACGCCCATGACCATGATCCCCAGCCCGTACATGGAAACGAGCCACATGCCCGAAATTCCGTACGTGTAACCGAGCTTGATGCCGCCAACAGTGGCGCCGCCACCGATGATGATCGCCGCCAGGGTGCCTGCATAGAGCACCGGCCCGACGCAGCGGCCTGCGACCAGGAACTGTTCCTGACTGACTGCTTTGCGTTGAGTCAGGAAGCCGATACCAACCATGCACACCATGTAGACCGCAACGATCAGCAGATCAACGGTGGCCATGCCGGCCTAATCGGTATCGAGCCGATCGAGCAGTCGAAGCCGGCTATCCAGGTCTTCCTTGTTGAGATAACAACCCTGCAGATGTCTTTCGCCCGAGCTTGCGTCGAATGGCGCGCGTCCGTGCAGCACCCGGTTGTTGTCATAGGCGATGAGCTGTCCAGGCTCGAGTCGAACGTTCAGCCGGTACTTCGACTCACGCAGCATCCGCCAGAACTTACCGAGAGCGCCATATAGCGGCTCGACCATGTTCTCGGGCGCAATCAGGGCCGCGCGAAGCCAGTTATTGAACCGCACTCGGGTCAGGCCTCCATCGCGGTCCACTGCGATAACCGGCGCGCTCGTGCGGATGTCGCACTGCTCGTCGTGAAAACGGTATTCCACCGGATACGTGCTCAGAAGTCTGAACGCCTCCGGGTCCGCAATACGCAGGTCCTCCGCGACACGGAAGCCGTCTGCAAACACCGATTCGCCACCAGTGACGCTGCTTTTCAAGCAGAACAGCAACTGCACGTCCGGAGGTTCCCGCCAGTTGCTTAGGTCGGTATGTAACTCCAGACCCATCTGTGTGTAGGCCGAGGCATTCGGGTTGGCCATCGACACAACATCATAGTATTCGCCAAAATTGCTGGCGCGCACCGGGCCAATACGCCTGGCAACATCCAGGAGCTTGCCTGACTCCCCTGGTACACCGGTGAGCAGTACGATTCCATGTATTTTCAGCGCTTCGATCCACGGTCGCAGACCTGAGCTGGTTTCCATGTATCTCACGTAATCGAGCCGCGGCAGGCGGGAAGCGATCTGCGCATCCCAAAGCTTCGGCATCGAACGCCGCGACTGCACGGCGCTCTCTGTAATGTCATGGGCCCGTAGCCAGCCCTTCGTGTATCTGGACACGTGCGACTCATCGCCCTGGCGATACTCGATCTCGAGAAGCCCACCTGAGTCCAACTCTGCGGAAACGATGAGCGGCTCCGCATGGTCGATGAACATGAAAGTACGCTCAAACGCCTGGGAATGGCGGCACCGCGGACAGGGACAGTTGTCGCGCAGCCAGAGCACGTGGAACCGGCTGCGAACACCGTCGTCCCACAGTAGCGTCACACCCTTGGCGTCATGTTCCAATCCAACGATGGTGCGTGCAGTCTGAAGCGGAGCGAGATCCGCCATGGTCGGCTCGCGAACCCCCGGACCTTGAACTTCGATCACACGCATAGGCGCTCCGCTCAGATATTCCCCACGCTAGTGGCGAACTCGCCCCGGACACGCTAGTCGCGAGCCTCGCCCCGGACAAACGATTTGTTTTGGGGACAAGCTTATAGTTTTTCTATAATCTCACTTAATGAAGCCCAGAAGGACGCCCGTTACCTGGCTGCGCACCTTCGAGGTTGCCGCGCGTCACCTGAGCCTCTCGGCTGCCGCTTCGGAGCTCAACGTCACTCCAGCTGCCGTGAGCCAGCAGGTGCGGTTACTGGAGCTCGCGTTGGGTGAAAAGCTGTTCGTGCGTCATGCGCGCGGCCTTCGCTTGACGCTCGCCGGCGAAGCATTGGTACCCGCCTGTCGCGAGTCTTTCGAGCGCCTCGACACGGCCTTGACTGAGCTCTTTGGAAAGCGCGCAAATCAGCAACTCGTCATCCGCGTGACGCTCGGATTTGCTCAGCGCTGGCTACTCGACAATCTGGCGGGGTTTGCGCGGCAGCATCCTGACATCCCAGTTCGTCTCGTGGCTACCGTGTGGGCCGGCGAGTCTTTCGACTCGAGTGTAGATGTGGACATCCGTCTCGCATCTGGCCCATTCGCAGGCATGGAGTCGCATCAACTGACCTACGACGAAGTCTTTCCGGTGTGCAGCCCTGCCCTCGCGACGCGCTCTCGTCCGCTGCGGCTTCCGTCAGACCTGCGCCACCATAACCTGCTTACGACAATCGGGTTCGCACAAGGTTGGCATCAGTGGTTCGAGGCGGCGGGAATCGAACGCGAAATCCCGGTCACGGGTCTCGAGTTTGACTCGATGCGGCTCACCCTGGAGATGGCCGCGCTGGGACATGGTGTCAGCTTGGCACGCACGAGCTACGCCGAAGAGATGATACATACACACCGCCTCAAGCCGCTCTTCAAGATGCGGCTCAAGGCTACCGACAACATATATCTTGCGCTCCCGCGCGGACTGCCGGCGAACTCTCCGGCGGCTCGGTTTCGGGACTGGATTCTCAGCGCACACCGACGTATGAACTCGCCCTCACGCCGTACCGCGCGTGTAGGTTCCGTGCGGACCCCATGACCTCCCGTGACGTTTCTGCCTAAGCCGCGTTGTCACTCGCGCCAGGCACGTCCCTTGTTCCGAACACCAGCCTGGCTGGCCATTTGATGGAAGGAACTAACGACCGGTGGTTGATCGCGACGAGGAAACACTTCAGCGGCAATTCCGGCGAATGGAGACGAGACTCCCCGCCCGCGCCGCCCGAGGCCTCAGGTGGCTTCGAAAGCCATCGTCGCGTTGGTTCAGAATCCCGGTAGCAGCTCTACTGCTAGTGGGCGGAATATTCAGCTTGCTCCCAATCTTGGGCGTATGGATGCTGCCACTCGGTATCCTGCTGCTCGTGCAGGACTTACCCGTACTGAGGAGGCCAACAGCACGGGCGTTTGCTTGGCTCGAGCAACGGTGGAACGTATGGAAGACACGACGCCAACGCCGCCGCCGGCGCTGACATTCACACCTGCCTGACGCCGCGCCGGCGGGCGCGTGCACGATCGTGCCTTGTTGTAACTTGTTGCGTTCCCAAACCGGGTTCTCCCACTGAAAAGAAGTTCCCATGCGCCATTTGGGTGCATGGATTGCTGTCCTTCACAGCAAAAAACCCGCCGTTGGCAATCGGCCAGGACGGGATGCCTGCGACTACTACCGAACGGCACGAGGAGGTACGTCATATGCCACTCAAGCTATCCCGGCCGGCGCTGACATCAATCCGCAAAGGAATGTGCCTCGCAGTGTTGGGCGCGGCAGCACTCGGCGCAGGTTGGCTCGCACGAGTTTACGCCCAGAATGATTCCGACAACGCCGCAACCTCGAAGACAAAAACCTTTGATGACCAGATCCGTTCCCACGCGATCGAGTCCGTTCTGGATGGCCGCAAAACATTCCGCTTCGACACTTTCGCAGATGAGGCCTTCTGGGGTGGGAAGCTGCACTTGCATCAAGCCATCAAAGGCGAGGGGCTCGGGGGCGTAGGCCCTGGCATCAGTCCTAACACCGCGTTGCGGCTGGGCCTGAAGGTGGATGCGGCTGCACTCACGCCGGCGATTGTGAAAGGAGTGCAGACCAAACAGGTCAGTCTCGATGACCCGGCAACGACAGTGGCACTACTCAAGTTGAACGCTGTGGTGGGCCTCAGGGGATTTTTCACGGGCAATCAGCTCGACTCGGTCGGAATTACCTGCGCCTTCTGTCACTCGACGGTCGATAACTCGCTTGCCTTCGGTGTCGGCCGCCGCCTGGATGGCTGGGCCAACCGGGATCTGGATGTCGGTAGAATCGTCGCCGCCGCGCCGGACCTGAGCGCGTTCACCACCCTGCTGGGCGTGGATCGCGCGACGGTGGAGACGGTGCTCAAAAGCTGGGGTCCGGGGAAGTTCGATGCCGAGCTCATACTGGATGGCAAGGCTTTCAACCCTCAGCAGGTGACCGACGGTGTGGTCACGAGCAGGAACGTTCCCGGGGCCACGCTGATTCCGAACGCATTCGGCCTTGCGGGTTACAACCAGCACACTTGGACCGGAGCCTGGGGAACGGTCCCCTACTGGAACGCGTTCGTCGCGAATCTCGAGATGCATGGCAAAGGTCGCTTCCACGATCCGCGCTTGAACGACAGTGCCAAATTTCCGATTGCGGCGGCGAACGGCTTCGCGGACGTCAACAAAGATCTCGCGCCCGATGATGACCAGATCACGAGCAAGCTGCCGGCCCTGCATTTCTATCAGCTCGCGCTGCCCGCCCCCAAGCCGCAGCCCGGCCGTGATTTCGATCCAACCGCAGCGAAGCGCGGCGATGAGCTCTTCAGCGGCAAAGCCCAATGCAACAACTGCCACGTCGACCCCCTGTGGACCGAGCCCGGCTGGAATCTACACAAGCCGCAGGAGATCGGCATCGACAGTTTCCAGGCGGATCGAGCCCCCGACGGGGTTTACAAGACGATGAACCTGGCGGGTGTTTTCGTGCGTGAGGAAGGCTTGTTCATGCGCGCGGCCAACAAAGGCCGCTTCTATCACGACGGACGCTTCGCGACCCTGACGGACGTGGTGAACCACTACAACACCCTGCTTCACCTTGGGCTCACCACCCACGAGAAACAGGATCTCGTCGAGTACCTGAGGTCATTACCGGAGGATTAGGAATCAGCTAACGACCAACCCTATGTTCTGGCCGTCCCCTTGTTGGAGCGATAAGCGATTGCGCTCTTGCTCCACTTGGACTGGAATCGCCGGCGAACACTTCGGAGTGGCTGCGCTTGTCATTCAACTTTGGCGGCAGGTCGCAATTCGGACTGACAACTGACGATCGAGGGCCAGCCACGCGTCGTACAGCGTTGCTTCACCGATGGAACACGGTGGCGTTCACCCGCCCCCAGCTCGATTGCGTTCCAGCGCTGCCTGAATGAGCTTGGGGGTCTAGGCGGGCATTGGTCTGCTGCAGCCGCTGCAGCGACTGTGGTAGATCGATCATCCCGCGAGCAGCGGCCTGCTCGAGGAGCCCGATGGTGCCGATCACAGCTAGGCCGCGGCGACTGGCTGCATTGCGCCCGGCGCGATCATCAATCAATACGGCGGCAGCTTTGATTTCCTCAGCAAGGCAGATTGCCTCCATCTCGCCGGCGTCGACGCCGAGCGTCGGGTCTAGCGCTTTGGGTGCCTTCACCTCGACCCATGTGGGCAGGTTGTGCGCCCACTCCCGCACGAGCTGTGGCGTGTTCGGCTGCCGAAGCTCACCGAATACCGTCGCGGCGGAATCACTACCTGGTCGAATAGTCTCGGGAGAATCGTCTCCGCCCCGCACAGAATCAGGTAGTGCAGCGGAGACGTATCCGAAACAACAACGCTCACGAGCGCGGGAGAATTTTGTCGAAGGTCGCCTTGTCGGCATCTAGGTCGTCGGCAGAATAGTTCAGCGTCACGCCTCGTTGGCTGAGGAAACTCTCCGTCTCCCAGTAGTCGAGACCGAGTACTTCACCGACTTGGCGTTGGGAAAGGCGGCCAGAGCGATAGCGCTCGATGACAGCATCTTCGACCACGCGCCGACCCACCGCGTCAGGGGTGTCCCCCCATTGACTCGCGATTTGATCGGGCATGTTGACGATCACTTGCATGGAATCGCCTGGAAGAATTGGCGCGGCCGGAGGGATTCGAACCCCCGACCCCAACGTTCGTAGCGTTGTACTCTATCCAACTGAGCTACGGCCGCGCGTGACAACCTAATTTTAGCATTCGTGGCGGGGCATTGCGCCCCGCAAATTCACCCTGGCGCGCGTGGCCACTCCTGGTCACTGGCGAAACCTACGATCCCCACCTAGGCTCGTAAGTGACTGATTCCACTCAAGAAACCAAGCCGGGTCGGAAACAAGCCTCGGCTTGTTCGTAGCCAGCCACTCTATCTAACTGAGCTACGGGCGCGCTGCCTCAAAAACAAAGTGGCGGATTCGACGTCCGGCCCTGATTTTTGGGGCCGCGATCTTATCACAACGATTCCGCCCGCCAAGGCCACTAAAGCCATCCCGTGAGCAGCATTTCGCAGCGCCGGACAAATCGATCGGACCCGAAGCGCCCCGCGGACAGGATCACCGCCCCGATGCCTGCGCAGATCCGCCCCGCCAGCGAGGGGAAAGCGGCCGCCAACGCCGGCACCATTTCCAGTGAGAATCCGAGCGCGACGAACGCCCCGCCCAGCAGATATAGAAAGTATCGCGCGCGCCGCGCGTCCCGATCCTCGCTCATGCGGCGGCATCTTACAGACCACCCAAGGTGACGTGTGCGCCGCGGTCCGCTACCGAACCAATCCCACTGACCGACTAATCGCTGGCTCCCGCGCAAGCCGCCTCAACAAACCGGCCCGCGATGTCTGCAACCCGATCGGTCGCGCGCTCGGCGGCGGCGGTGCTAACAACGCCCCCTCCTCCTGATCGGCCCACCCTGGCTGCACCCAATTCCTCATACGCTTTGCTTGACGCACCGTGATCTCTCTCCCCCGTCGACACTGCGAATGATACAGACAATAGCCATCCGCGGCGCCACTGTCTGTCAAGGCAAACCCGTGCTTGAACGTCGGAATGTTCCTACCGGGCCATCGCGAGCAGGCGAGCGCGCTGCCGCAGCTTCCGTTGCTGCCGCAGCTTCCGTTAACGGAGCTTCGAATCGCCAGTAGCGGGAGCCGCCGCTTCCTTCGAGACCGGCTTGTCCGCCGATGTGGCACTCGGCTTCGGCGGAGGCGGACCCTTATGCTCCGCCTCCTCCAACATGCCCGCGCAGTTCTGATCCTTGGCGAGGCCTGGATCCACAAACGCAAGTACCGCCGCGATCGGAGTCACAATCGCCCCCAGCGCAGCCGCAATCGCCCCCTGTTTCGCAGTGCTCCCAACATCAACCCCGACGGACGGCTTGCGCAAATGCCCCTTCACCTCAATCGGCGTGCGCAGACGAGTGAACCGGACCTTCTTCGGCTCACCCTTGATCTGCAGATTCAACTCCTCCGGCCCGAGCTTGATGTCACCCTGGCCCTTGATCACCACGTCCTGAGTATCGAACGTCACATTCTCGGCCTTCATCAGGCCGTCTTTGATATTGAATTGCGCGACACCGCAGCGGATCTGGGCACGATCATCGGACTTGGTGAGCAACAGGCCCACGCCCTTCGCCACATTGATTCCCGTAAGCTCCGCGAACGCCGACCTGACCTCACCATTCGGAAGGACGACCGTCAGCACGCCATTCGCGTTCGACATGACGCTGTGGACAGAGTCTCCCGTCCCGTCGATTACGGCGCGCGCCACCATCACACCACTGAGCGGCGCCGGAGCATCGGGTGCCATACTCTTGGTCTTCAGCTGGTCGAGTCGAATATCCTTCACCCGAACATCGATATGAGCCTTCGGTACCTTCTTACGGGCATCGATCTTCACGTTGCCCTTCAAATGCCCCTGCGGCATCTCGAACGCAAACGGATCCAATGCGAGCACGCCATCATCGAGCTTCACGTGGATGGCAACCCGTTTGAAAGGAACACTCCCCGCCTCGATTGATTTCGCTTGAAAGTGCACGTCCCCATCCATAGCCCTCACGCGCTCGGTCTGCAGATGCGCATCTGGGAAGAGCCGGGCGTTCGGGTCAGGCGGCGGAGCCTTTTCCTTCGGCTGCGGCCGCTTCTTCGACGCACCGTCTGTCTGCGTTTTCGCATCGAGCGAGTCCCCACTCTTGGGCTTGGAGCCCAATGACGCCGCGAGGTCTTTCATACGCAACCGTTCGGAGACGAGGTCGCCCTTGATGTACGGACGCTTTCGAGTGGCGTCGATGTCGAGCTTGCCTTGCAGATCGCTCTCGCCGACTTTGCCGGCAATATCGGTCACCCCGACCCGGTTACCCTGGCGCGCAATATGGGCATGGAGTCTGAAAGGCGGCGTATTCGGTAGAGCCAGCTGCGTCAGGTAGAACCCTTCCGCCAGGTCCTTACCACTCAAGGTCACATCGAAGTCCAGGTCCGCCAGGCTGAACGGCTTGAGCACGCGCCCGTCGGAATCCACCTTGATATCGCCCGCCGTGATATCCAGCTTGAAGGGGTAAGGATGCTCCGGCTGCAGATTCATGAGCGGGCCGCCAGCGACCTTCAGCTCGAAAGGTTGATCGTTGATCGTCCCCTGCCCCTGAATCCGAAACGGCTTCGTGTCCCCCGTCGCCTTCTCCGCGGCCTCGATGGTGCCGTTGACCTTGAGGCGACGCATCTCGTCCGCGAGCGTCAATTTGCCCGACTGAATCAGAAGGTCGCGTACGACGGGCAGCTTGGTCGGTCCGGAGGTCGGCTCCTTCGTCGGCGCCTTGTTCTCAAAGGTCCAGTTAGCCCGCCCGGACTTATCCTGGTGCAGATACAGATCGGGCTTCAGCAGCACGACCCGCGGCAAAATCACATCGCCCTTCAACAGCGGCAGCAGCTTCAACCGAATCTCCAGGCGTTCGATGCTGGCCATGGGTCGGTTCGCTTCCCAAGGCGGATTGCCGAGCACCAGCCTGTTCACCGTGACGGTGGGCGTCCACGACCAGATGTAAACCTTTAAATCCCCACCAATGGTGACCGTGCGCCCTGACTTCGCGCTCGCAACGCGCTCGATAGGATGCTTGAACAGGTTCCAGTCCATGAACGCGAGAGCCAGGAGCATCACCACGACCAGGCCACCAAGGCCGATCGCGGTCCAGCGCAAAGCTTTCTTGAGAGTGGGATTCATAACGCGTTACCTCAACCGGCGCAGGTCGGACCTGAAAGACACGGTGAATACCACCGCGGCAGCAATTCCAAGAACAGTGATCGGATGCGCTATCGCCCAGCCGACTCCGCTGCGGACGGCGCTCACACTCGTTGCTTGCGTTGTGTCCCAAGCCGCTCTGAGACGCAGACTGGGCGACACTTTCGCATGCAGTGCCTCCAGAGTTTCATCCAGCTCGTGGCGGGTCAGTTCTATCTCGCGCTGCAACTCACTGACATTCATGACCCGCTCCGGGTGATCACGTCTTTGTCACGCCGGAGCGATTGCGGCGAACGAGTGGGCAGCAAGTCCGCGGACTTCAACTTATTGCGGCCCATCA
The DNA here is from genome assembly GCA_045810105.1 of Steroidobacteraceae bacterium. GTDB lineage: Bacteria > Pseudomonadota > Gammaproteobacteria > Steroidobacterales > Steroidobacteraceae > 13-2-20CM-66-19. Next base: position 74,672 of record JBJMWM010000006.1, read on the forward strand.
CCACCAGGACGCATCCAATCAACACGACCGCTATCCCCACCGTGAGCGCCGCGAGCCACAGCGGCAAGACGTACGCCAGCCCACAGACACAAGCCACGAGCAGCACCAGAAATCCCGCGTACAACACGGCTCCGCCGCTCACAACCGACACCAGGCTCACGAGCAACGCCGTCACGGATCGAGAGATCTCTGCACTTGCCAAGGCCAGCTCCTGGCGGAACAGAGTCGACAGCTCCCGGCTCAAACGGCGCAGGAGACCCAACACCGTCTCGGAGTTTCGATCGGCGCTCTGCGGGACCGCGTGCCGAACCACATCTGTGCTGCGTTGAGCCATGGACGTACCCCCAACCGGATTTTTGCCGCGCGCCACAACGGGAACCGTGATGTTAGGAGCAATCGCCGTTCCAATCGGCCGGTAACTCATTGATCTATGGGCTCAGTCGGACTGCACCGACAGCCGAATCGTCCACTTTCTGACAACGGGTGCCAGACGTGGCATATAACCTGTCAATAGGAGCTAAGGAAGCGCCCGGCTTGGGCTCGAGCTTATGCCTTCCACTGTTATTCGCTGGTTCAACTATGACCCCGAGAGCCGGAAGCTGCGCGTCGTATTTCAATCAGGCCGCCGGTATACCTACTCGAATGTTCCAGCCGAGACGTACGCCGCAATGAAAAGCAGCTTCAGCAAGGGCGAGTTTTTCAATACCCACATCCGCGACAACTTCAGCTTCGTGCGGGAGTCAACCGAGACCTGAGTTGCTGCACTCGCCCCCGCTCAACGCGTCGCTGCCTCCTTGGAGCGAGGCGGGAATGAGCCGTTGCGCCTATGGCGCTGGCCGCTGTCGCATAGCAGCATTCAAGTACCGCGACTTGATAGAACAATCGTAATGTTGATGCGTTTTTATACTCTTGGGACGCGATTCAGGATTGAGGCGATATGGAACACCGCTGGGGACATCGGCGCGAAATCAGCAGGGCAGTCCACCTCGGGACACGAAGCGGTGTTGCGGCGCGCGGGCGGATAACCAACGTCAGTATCAGTGGGGCCTTCGTCGTCTCCCCATTGCCGGTCAGCTTGTTTTCGTACGTCGAAGTCCAGTTCACGGCTATGGTAAACGGCAAGCGCGCCACGATGACCGTGGAAGCTCAGGTCGTCCGCAAAGAAGGCGCAGGGTTCGGAATTGAATGGTGCGAGTTCGCACCCGAGGCCGTGAGATCGCTCGTCACCGTGCCACCCTTCCGCGCGGCCGACCCCCCGTCACCGCACCCAGAATGGGAGCCGGTCGCCCACCGGCGGCGAATAATCCACAGATAATCCACGACTGACCCGAGTAATCCACAACTGACCCGAACGCGCGGCTCGTCGAGCCTGCGGCTGACGTAATGCTGGTTACTCCTCCGACCTGGTTACTCCTCCGACCTGGTTACTCCTCCGACACCCGCTCCTGCGGACCCGTAGAAGCCACCCTTATCCCAGACATCCGGCTGTCCTCATCAGCAACGGGATGCGTGTCAGAGGATACCCATCTCGCAGCGAAGCTCGAGACATCCTTATCCACCGAAACAGCCCCCGCTTTCACCAGTGCAACGCTCGAACGGGTTTGAGCAAGCACCACCGTGGCCAACATCAGCAGACCGGTCGTGAGAAGCGCAGCATACGGATTGAACTTCATTACCTTAACGCTCCCGAGAAGGCTGCTCGGTAAGACCTAGCATGAAACGCGCCAACCGTCGTTGGATGCCAATCCAGGGCCGCGCGCTCACTTGGGCGTAGGCAGGGCACCCTGTACCCCGCGTGTGTGCCTGCATTTCTTTCAAACCTACACTCCCCAAGCGACCTGACTCCAATAACCGACAGGCCCGTCGCCTTGCGAGCGACGGGGCACACGTTTTGCTTTCCCCTCTTCTCTCTGTTTGACCACCTCCTTCCATCGCACCGAATGGGACTCCCATGACAAACGATCCTCGCTCCGCCGGCCCACGCCCGCCCTTTCCAAAACAACAGCAGCCCGCACCCGGTAAGACACACGCGCTCGAGCCAAAGGCAGACCACGGCGAAGAAACGTATCGTGGTCATGGTCGGTTCCCGGGTCGCTCCGTCCTGATCACGGGCGGTGACTCCGGCATCGGCCGCGCCGTAGCGATAGCCTTCGCGCGCGAAGGCGCTGACGTCCTGATCTCCTATCTAAACGAGCACGACGACGCACGCGAGACGGAACAATGGGTCAAGCGCGCGGGCAAGCGCGCAATATTGGCCGCGGGGGACGTTGGAGAAGAGGCGCATTGCAAAGAGCTGGTCAATAGGACAATGAAGGAATTCGGCCGCTTGGACATCCTGATCAACAACGCGGCCCTGCAGCGCACGCACCAGGATCTGTCGGAGTTCACAGCAGACGAGATCAAGAGCACCTTTCGCACCAACATCGAAAGCATGTTCTTCCTGTCAAAGGCGGCCGCCGAACACATGCGCCCCGGAAGTTCCATCATCAACACAGCTTCGATCCAGGCGGATGACCCGTCCCCCCAACTGCTGGCGTACGCATCCACCAAGGGCGCGATAGTGAACTTCACCTCCGCTCTCGCCCAACTGGTGGCAAAGAAAGGGATCCGCGTCAACGCGGTGGCGCCCGGTCCCGTCTGGACGCCCCTGATTACCTCGACCATGCCCACCGAGAAAGTCACGCAATTTGGTGCCAACACGCCCCTGGGACGACCCGCTCAGCCCGCGGAGCTCGCCCCGGCATATATTTTCCTCGCCTCCGACGAGGCAACGTATATCTGTGGTGCCACTCTGCCGGTCACCGGCGGCCGACCCATGATGTAACCCACCTCATGCCCACAGCACTCGTCATCGCGCTCATCGTACTAGCGATAGTGGCTGGCACGGCCATCTCCCTGCGCACCACAGCCCGAACCGGAATGCCCTCCAAAGAAGTGCTGGAGCGGGCCGCCCAGCGGGCGCGCGAACTCGAGGCCCGCGAAAAACCCGACCAACCCGACCGCAAGGACTGACGCGCCCACGGCGTCCCGTCACCACGACTGACGCGCCCACCTGCCTCCTCACCACGACTGACGCGCCCACGGTGCCCCGTCACCACGGCTGACCCGCCCACGGCGCCCGCCTCGACCACGACCGGCAGCCGCCGATCTCCCGCCGACGCTTTGGGGCCTGGGCGCGCTGCCCCATGCACGTTGGTTTGGCTGACAGCCCTTCCCCCTGAAGGGTATGGTTACCCATCCTCCGCACACCAAAAAAGGCGACCCCGTGATGAAGACCTTCGACGCAATTGTCATCGGGGCGGGTCAGGCAGGCCCCGCGCTCACGGGTCGGCTCACCGGGGCAGGTATGACCGTGGCCATGATCGAACGGCACCTCTTCGGCGGAACCTGCGTCAACACAGGTTGCACGCCCACTAAGACCCTCGTCGCCAGTGCCCGGGTTGCGCATCAAGCGCGGCGTGCAGCTGAGTACGGCGTCAAACTGGAAGGCTCCGTGTCCATCGACATGCACACCGTGAAGGCGCGCAAGGACTCCGTCGTGGACAAGTCACGGACCAGCGTTGAGAAATGGTTGCGAGGCATGGAACGTTGCACAGTCATTCAAGGCCATGCCCGTTTCGAATCACCGCACGAAGTGCGTGTCGGCGACGAAGTAATCAAGGCAGAGCGGATCTTTATCAATGTCGGCGGACGCGCCGTCATCCCGGACATGCCAGGCGTCGACCGGGTGCCCTATCTGACCAATACCTCCATCCTGGAGCTCGACGCGGTGCCGCGGCACCTGATCGTCGTGGGCGGCAGCTATATCGGTCTCGAGTTCGCCCAGATGTACAAGCGATTCGGCAGCAAGGTCACTGTAATTGAGAAGGGGCCGCGCCTGATCTGGAGAGAAGACCCGGACATATCCACCGCCATCCAGCAGATCTTCGAAAAGGAAGGCATAGAGATCCGCACAGAAGCGGAGTGCATACGCTTTGAACCGCGCGAGCAGGGCATCGCCGCGGGAGTCAACTGCGCCACTGGGGAACCCGAGGTGCTCGGATCGCACGTCCTGCTGGCAGTCGGACGACGCCCCAACACGGACTCTCTCGGCATAGACAAGAGCGGCGTCAAGTTGGACAAACACGGCTACATCGTCGTTGATGACCAATTAAGGACCAACGTACCGCACATCTGGGCCGTCGGTGATTGCAATGGCCGCGGCGCATTCACCCACACCGCGTACAACGACTTCGAGATTGTTGCCCAGAATCTGCTCGATGGCCGCACGCGCCGCGTGAGCGACCGAATAACCTGCTACGGCCTGTTCATCGATCCACCACTGGGACGGGTTGGTATGACCGAAGCCGAGGCCCGCGCGAAGAATCACAAGATCCGCATCGGCAGCCGGCCCATGACGCGCGTCGCGCGCGCTCTTGAGAAAGGCGAGCCGCAGGGCTTCATGAAAGTCGTGATCGACGAGCAGAGCAAGCAGATTCTCGGCGCCGCCATTCTCGGCGTTGGCGGCGACGAAGCCGTGCATTGTATTCTGGACACAATGTCAGCCAAGGCTCCGTTCGAGACATTACGCGACACTGTACATATTCACCCCACGGTCGCGGAGCTCATTCCAACCGTCCTCGGCGAGCTCAAACCCTGAACAAACCCTGAACAAACCACTGAACAATAACCTCCCGCCGAGCGCAAAACCGCCCAGGTAGCGTCGCAATTCGAAGACGTCTGGCAACGCGCCGCAAGTAATGGCACAAAAGCCGCCCCGGGGACCACCCCTGCGTGCGCCAATCGGATAGGACGTGCCAGATGATCGAACCGCGCAGCCTGCTGCAGCGACTCCTGGAGTACATTGAAGAGCAGGCCAAGGAGATCGATCCGCGGCAATTCAGCCTGAGCTACGCGAAGGGCTTCATCCGCCGCAGTGCCGAGATCGCCGGCCTGCCGGGCGTTGAATACGACATCAAAGTCGAAGGCGACCATATTTGGTTGCGAGTTGCCCGTTTCACTCCCACCGATGCGCCCGCCGTACCCGAGCAATTTCGCGCTTTCATCCGTGCGGTCAACGATCCGGACGGCAACCCCCCGTTTCTGGATGACGCTGCATTTCGCCGCTGGCTCAACAAAACCGCGGAAGGCAAAAGTCCCGAGCGCCGCGCTGACCTCGAGAAGCAAGGCCGCGCCACCGTGGGCAAAGCCCTGCACGAATACGCAACACTCTGGAGTTCGTGGGCCACCGAAGAGCGCCCGCGGCGCAAGACCATCGCTCTGTACGGCGATCTGTTCTCGCTCCGGCACCAACTCGCAGCGGAAGAGACCACGCGGCCGCAGGAGCTGGTGTGGGGCGTCGGTATCGCGACACGCAAGCTCGAATTCGAGCGCTCCGAGTTTGATTTCGAATACCCGATACTGACTCAGGCAGCGGAAATCGCGCTCGATGAGATGACCATGTCACTCGAGATCCGGCCGCGCGCCACGGATACGCGGGTGGAACTGGATGCATTCGTCGCCTGCTCGGTGCCCGGTGCGACCGAAGTCGAGCGCGCCGCGCGCGACCACCTCGCACGGAACAAAGATCGTCCGGTCTCGCCCTTCGATCCGGCAAGCTACACCGAGGTGCTGAAGTTAGCCGCCTCCAACCTCGACAGCTTCGGAACCTATCGCGAGTCCGCCACCGACAACGAGCCGGTCCCCGCGGCCGGTGAGCATCTGGTGGTCACTGATGCCTGGGTGCTCCTGTCCCGACCGCGATCGAACAACTACCTGTTCGCCGATCTGAAACGCCTGCAGGAGAAGCTGCAGAGTGGCTGCGAGATTCCGGCCGGTCCGCTCGCGCTCGTGACCCCCTCGTCGGACCAACCGGTCGAATACGAGCCCGTGCGCTTCCGAGGCCTGTCGAGCCGCGGCATGCCCGACAGCGGCAAGTCTCAGGAGGAGCTCTACTTCCCGCTTCCCTACAACGATGAGCAGGTCACCATCGTTCAGTACCTGGAGCGCGCGCCCGGCGTAACCGTTCAGGGGCCACCCGGAACCGGCAAGACCCACACCATTGCCAACATCGTCTGCCACTATCTCGCCAAGGGGCGACGTGTACTCGTCACCTCCCGCGGTGAGCGTGCGCTTGAGGTGCTACGCGACAAGATTCCAGAGGAAGTACGGCCCCTCACCGTGGCACTGCTCGCCAGCGACCGTGAAGGCGTTCGCCAGTTTCAAACCGCCATCGAGGCCATCCAACACCAGGTTTCCCAACTCAATCCCGAGATCACGAAACGCGAAATCGTCACGACCACGAGCGCAATCGACCGCGCCCACAGCGAGCTCATCGATCTGGACAGACGGGTTGATGAAATCGCAGCCGCACAGCTCGCCGACATCAACGTCGATGGCGTGCTCATGCGTGCGCAGAAGTTGGCTCAACTCGTAGTGGCAGGCGCTGCGTGGCATACCTGGTTCGACGACGAGGTCAGCCTCGCGCCCGAGCATGCTCCGCCCTTGAGCGATGATGAAGCAGGGCGGCTGCGCGACGCCCGGCGCAGACTCGGGGCGGACCTGGTATACGCCAACTCGCGTATCCCCTCTGTCGAAGAGCTCCCCACGCCGATAGAGGTTGGCGAGCTCCACGAGCTGTTGTCGAAGATCAAAGAGATCGAAGACGCGGTCGCCAACGGTCAGGTACTGCCACTGGCCGCGACCACTTCCGATGTTCTGGAAGCAGCGCGTGCGCTCTCCGGTCAGATTCATGAGGCCATGCGCCTGGCTGAGTCGCTGGAAAGCGCGGGCAACGACTGGCCGAGCCAGTTGCGCATCAAGTGCCGCCAACCCTCGTTTGCTTCCGAGCGGGCAGCCCTCAAGGCCCTGTTCGGTGACCTGGATGTACTCATCGATGCCCGTGCCGCCTTCCTGCAGCGCCCGGTGGATCTTCCCGAGGCCGGCCTGTATTCCGTGAAGACGCGCGAAGCGATTTCCCGCGGCGCCGAGTTGGGGCGGCCGTTTGCCGCCATTGCGATCGGCGCCGCTGAAGCGAAGGAGCACATCAAGCTCATACGGGTGTCCGGCCTGCCACCGGCGCATGCTAATGACTGGGCTCATGTGCGCCGCTTCGTCGAGCTGCATGAGCAGGTCCTCTCCTTCGTGACACGCTGGAATCACTGCGCGGCCGAGCTCTCGATACCCAAGCTGGATGGTGGAATATCCAAGCTGCGGCACATAGAAGTGACCGCAAATCTGGCGCGCACGGCTCACCGGCTGGCAACTCAACATGACGTACTGCTGCCGAAGAACGCCGAGTCCGTCTTTGACAAAGTGCCGGTTGCTGAGCTCACCGGAAACGCGGCCCAGCTGGCCTCCATACTCGAGCAGCTCAAGCGCCATCTGACACGCGCGGATCTCGCCCAGGCGCTCACGTTCCTGGCCGCCATGCAGGAGAAGCTGGCGGGCACGTCCGGCCCAGTGTCGAGTCAGCTTCGGCTGTTCATCGACTCGCAGCTGGGCAATCCGCAACTGTCGTCCGAGCGTGTTGCCGCTCACTACGCCGAAATTTGTGTCGAGCTGCGCCGCATCGGCGCGCTGTCGAGCGAGTTCGCGATCATCCAGGAGAGAGCTAAACGCTTCGCCGCGGCGGGCGCACACAAACTCGCCGCCCGCATAGTCTCGGTCGCCGTGCGCAGCTCCGGGGAAGACCGGGTGTTTCCGGCGACCTGGCGCGAAGCATGGAACTGGGCTCGCATGCGCAGGCACCTGGATAACATCGAGTCACGGGAAGAGCTCATCACGTTATCGGAACGACGGCGCGAAATTGAAGCGGGCCTCGCGAAGCGCTATGTCAGCGTCGTGGCGAAAGCGGCCTGGTTGTCAACCAAACGCAACGCAAGCCCGCGGCTTCTGCAGGCTCTGTCCGGTTATGCAACCGCCATTCGCCGCATCGGGCAGGGAACGGGCCCCAACGCGACCCGCTACCGGCGTGATGCCCGTGAGGCCATGCTCGATGCCGCCGGCGCGGTCCCCTGTTGGATCATGAGTCACGCCCGCATCTCGGAATCCATCCCCGCCGAAATCGGTGCATTCGATCTGGTCATCGTCGATGAGGCCAGTCAGTCGGACCTGTGGGCACTGCCCGCCATCCTGCGCGGCAAAAAGATCCTGGTGGTCGGTGACCATAAGCAGGTCTCCCCGGATGCCGGCTTCATTGCCGCCCAGCGTATCCAGGAGCTCAAGCAGCGATTCCTGGCCGAACAGCCGTACCGTGACGAAATGACCCCGGAGAAATCGCTGTACGAGCTCGCGGTGCGAGTCTACTCGGCCGCTAACATCATGTTGCGCGAGCACTTCCGCTGCGTGCCGCCCATCATTGCGTATTCAAACCGGGCGCACTACGGCGGTCAGATCCAGCCCATCCGGATCCCGAATGCCACGGAGCGCATCGACCCACCGTTGGTGGACATCCATGTTCCGGGTGGCGAGCGCGACAAGCGCGATCGCAATGACCTGGAAGCTCAGGCCATCGCGGCGGAGGTGGTCGCATTGATCGCCGATGAGCGGTTTGCGGGCCGTACGATCGGCGTCGTATCACTGCTCGGTAGCGAACAGGCCAACTACATTGACGCTGTCGTGCGCCGCCAGTGCGACGCCGGTGAGCTCATCCGGCGCCGCTTTGAGTGCGGTGATGCCCGTAATTTCCAGGGCAGTGACCGCGACATCATCTTTTTGTCGATGGTCGTCGACCCGCAGAACTGCCGGCCGTTGGCAGGACTCATGTTCGAGCAGCGATTCAACGTCGCCGCGAGCCGCGCCCGCGATCGGATGTATCTCGTGCGCTCGGTGACGGCGTCCGACCTGTCCGACCGCGACATCCGCGCCGGACTGTTGTCCCACTTCGACAAGCCGCTTGCGGCGGACACCCAGGAATCGGAAAGCCTCCTCGAGCGCTGCGAGTCCGAGTTCGAGCGGGAGGTGTACGGGGAGCTCGTGGCGCGCGGCTATCGCGTCATCCCGCAGGTGAAAACCGGAGCCTATCGCATCGACCTGGTGGTTGAGGGTAGCGGCGATACACGGCTGGCGGTTGAGTGCGATGGCGATGAGTTCCATGGCCATGACCGCTGGCAGCACGACACGGCCCGGCAGCGGGTGCTGGAGCGCGCGGGCTGGACTTTCTGGCGCTGCTTTGCCTCCACCTGGACCCTGCGCAAGGACGAGGTGTTCGCTGAGCTCCTGGAGCGCCTGGGAGCGCTTGGAATCGAGCCCATTGGCGCCATCGACCGCGCTCCCGGCCTGGTGGAAAAGCGCACCTGGAAACCGCCGGCGGAGCCGGAAACCGCGCTAGCGCCCCAGATGCAACAAGCTGGCGATCCCGGCGACGAGCTCCCGCGCCTCGATCGGCTTGGCCAGGTGCATCTGGTAGCCGGCCAGGAGTGAGCGCTGCCGGTCCTGCGCGCGCGCGTAGGCCGTTACCGCGATAGCTGGAATCGGGCCGCCGGTGCGGCTCGAATCCAGTGCGCGCGCACGGCGCATGAGCTCGTATCCGTCCAGGCCCGGCATTCCGATGTCGCTCACGAGTATGTCGAAGTGCTGCTGGCTCAATAACTCGAGAGCCTCGGCTCCCCCGGCGACCGCGGTCACGCGGGCGCTGCGGCCCTCGAGAATCCGAAGCATCAGCTGCCGGCCATCCGGCTCATCATCGACAATCAACACGCGGGCGCCGTCCAGGTCCGGCAGCTCGATCGCCTCCAACGGATCAGACAGCACGGGCAAACGCTGACTGCGCTCCACTTCCTCATGAGTGACCTGGGAGATCGGCAGCGCGACTACAAACGTGGCCCCCTGATTCTCACCTGCGCTTTTGACGCGCACCGATCCGCCGTGAAGCTCGACCAGTGTCTTGACGATCGACAGCCCTATTCCCAACCCGCCGTGCCGCCGTGTCTTCGCGGCATCTGCCTGGCGGAAACGCTCGAACACGAAAGGCAGGAAATCCTTGCGGATCCCGCTACCCGTGTCCTCGATCACAATCTCGACGTGCGAATTTACCCGTTCGAGAACGATTTGGATGCGTCCACCGGCCGGTGTGAACTTCACCGCGTTGGTCAGGAGATTCCAGAGAATCTGTTGCAGGCGGTTCGGATCGCCTCGAACCAACCCGACACTCGAATCCAACAGTGTGTGGATACGAAGCGTCTTGGCCTCCGCGGAAGCACGCACCGCCTCGATGGCATTGTGAATGATTTCATGCAGGCTGAGCAGCTGCACTTCGAGATGAATCTTCCCGGAGATGATCCGGCTCATGTCGAGCAGATCACTGACGATCTGCGCCTGGGCGCGCACGTTGCGCTCGATGGCCTCGAGCCCCCGGGTGCGATCAACTTCCGTGATTTCATGCTGACGCAGCAGATTGGCCCACCCCTGGATGGCATTCAGCGGGGTACGCAACTCGTGCGACAGTGTTGCCAGAAACTCGTCCTTCATGAAGCTGAGCCGCTCAGCCTCCGAACGCGCGTAGCGCTCGGATTGCAGCAGCTGCTCGCGTTCCGCGACCACCTGTTTGAGCTGTGCCTCACTGCGCCGCAAGGCGCTTTCGGCGGCCGTGCGCGCATCCAGCTCCCGCTCCAGGGCCTTCTGCGCCTCTTCGTTGGCCGTGATGTCGTGCGCGATCTTGGCCGCTCCCACAATCTCACCGGTCGAATCGCGCACCGGCGAGATCGTCAGCGAGATGTTGAGGCGACGGCCCTCCTTGTGAAGCCGCACCGCCTGGTAGCGCTCGATCCGCTCGCCGCGGCGGATCCTGGCCAGGATCTCGGTTTCCTGATGGTGGAACTCGGGTGGAATGATGCGGGTGATGGATTGACCAATCATCTCCTGCGCTGTGTAACCAAACAACCGCTCGGCCCCCTTGTTCCAGGAGATGACGATGCCCGCCAGGGTTTTGCCAACAATGCCGTCTTCGGAGGAGTCGACTATGGCCGCCAGATGGACACGAGCGCGTTCCAACTCGCCCAAACCGACAGCGCCACTGCTCGAACTGAGCTTAGAGCCCGGCGCCTTCTCCTGGGAGCCTCGGTCTGCCTCGCCAGTCTCATCACCCATTTCGATTCCGGAACTCCCCGGCAGTCAATTCCATCGCTAGCACGGCACCCGCCCCCGCGGGCCCGCATCAATCCACGATGTAACGTGTCAGGGGACATGAATGTTCCGATTGAGCAGCCCTGAAAGTCCGGAGCCTTTGTCCAGGTGACGCGCGCCGGCCGCGGTCAGGTGCAAGGGATCACGGTACAGGATCTCGCCCGAGCGCAGCCTCTGGGCACAGTACTTCGAGCCGCACAGCGCCGGTATCGAATCTACGACCATCAGCCTGGGGAACCGCAGCTCGATCTCATCCACCACCTCGTTGTACGCAGCCATGCGCTGTTCGATGGTGGCACGTGCCATCACGGGCGCGCACGCGCCCCATGGAACCTTGATCGGCCGCATGAAACAGGTTGGAGGCGTATCGAAGCTGGGGGCCTCGCGCATGTAGATCACGCTCGTAGATGCCTGGAGCGCGGCAATCAAATCACTCAATCCCTCCTTAAATGCAAGCTCGCCAAATGGAAGCTCGCCCGCTGCGGTGCTACCGGGCTGTCCGGCATACCGCACGCCCGACTGGCCAACATAGTTCGACCCGCCCCCCACGACGACCACTATGCGCGGCGCGAGCTTGCGTACGTCCCTGACAAACCCTGACCAGGTCGCATCGCAGCTGACCTCACGTTTGGCCCTCTCCCGGGTTCGGACATGCAACACAGGTGGGCAGCCGCCCCGTGCCAGAAGCATCATGGAGTAGCGATTGTGTGTCATTGCCGCCACGCCCTCATAGACCGCCTGGGCCCGTGAGTCGCCGAGGAAAATGACCTCGGGAGGCGCCGCGCTCGTCCCCTTGCAGAAGTTGAAATCCCTGTGCCCCGGGAAGGTCTGCAGGCAAAAATGGTTGACACGGGAGGCAGTCTGGAGCGCCCGCACATCGTGACCGAACCGGTGACTGAGGCCCGCGGCCGCGAAAATCGCCAATCCAGCGATGCCGAGCGTGCCCAGTCCGGCGGCCAGGCCTCCACTTGCCCGCGCGGCGGGCCACGAGCGAACAGGTAGCTCGACGAACCGGAAGACCAGGAATGCAAGGACGAAACTCAACACGATGGCGGCTACACGAACCGCAGTCGGAACGACACCGGAGCCGAGTATCGTTGCAAAGGACAGCAACGGCCAATGCCACAGATACAGCGGATAGCTGATCGCCCCGACGAACACCAGGGGCCTGCAGCTGAGCACATTGCCCTGGAACCAACTGTCGTGCGTCGCGCGGATGATGCACATTGCGCCTGCGGCCGGAAGCAGCGCCGCCCAACCCGGAAATGCCATGCGATTGTCAAACAGCAAGGCCGCCGCGCAGATCAATACGAAACCCAACACGGACAGCGCCGGGTGCAACCATCGCGCAGGAAAGTCTCCCAGCGTCGCAGCCAGCCGCCAACCGCTGAGTACCGCGCCACCCGTCTGCGTCGTCGCGCGGGCAGCGGGACGGCCACCCTCCCCCGCCGCCAGAGCCTCTGCGCTGGCCGGCTGAGCCTCCGCAAGCGCGGCTAACAGGCACCCCAGGCCAAGTTCCCAGAACCGCGTCACGGGCAAGTAAAAGGCGCCCTTCGGATCCGTATGCATGAAAACGATGTTCAGGGCAAAGGAGCTTGCGACGAGCACTCCGATCGTGGTCACGAGGCTTCGCCTGCGCCGCGACAACAGCAGCAACACCAGCGGCCACACGAGATAGAACTGCTCCTCGATGCCCAGTGACCACAAGTGCAGCATCGGGTTGAGATTCGCGGCCGGATCGAAGTAGCCGCCCTCGCGCCATACCGTCAAGTTCAATACGAACGCGGCCGCGGCGGCCACGTGCTTACCGAGGTTTTCAAACTCCTGCGGCAGCAGCGCGAACCAGCCAAACAAAAGACAGCTCACCAGGACGATGGCGAGTGCGGGAAACAAGCGCCGCGCACGTCGAATGTAAAAATCTGCAAGCGTGAACGTGCGCCTGCGCAGCTGCTTCAGAATGATGGTCGAGATGAGGAACCCGGAGATGACGAAAAACACGTCAACGCCCACGTATCCACCCGGAATGTACTTGGGGAATGCGTGGAACCCGAGGACTGCGAGGATCGCAATCCCCCGCAGCCCGTCGATGTGGGGCCTATAGTGAAGCTCGCGATCGCGCGCCTGGGCCCACGTGAAATACCCTCTCATGCACTACGTAAACCGGTCCGTAGCGCAGATGTTCCGCTACTGCACGATAATCGTCCCCACCATCTGGGGATGAATCGAGCACACGAAGCTGTACGTGCCCGGCTTGTCAAACTTGAACGAGAAGTTGTCCTTCGTGTCCAGCGCACCCGAGCGAAACTGGCCGCTCACCACGGTGTGCGGCTCTTCATCCATGTTTGTCCAAATTACCGTCGAGCCCGCCTTGACGGTCAGGGACATCGGCTCGAACATGAAATTCTTCACCACGATGTGCGCCGGATCGGCGGTTTGCGCTCCCGCGGGACCCCACAGCGCCCCGCATCCGAGCAGCACCACAGCCGCGGCTTTCACCCGGTGTTGATATGTATTCATAGTCATTTGCCTGTTTTCTCCACACTGTTCAGTCGGGCCGCTCAGGCGATAGTCGTGTCAACCAGCGCCAGTGCCCGCGGCCGCTCCACCACCAACACGTTCGTCATACCCAGCATGCCCGCCAGTTGGTCAGTTGGGACTTTCAAAGGCCCGGGATTCGGACCCACACCCGCGGCCGGTTGCGGAAAAGCGGTCGAGCGAGCGGTATGGAAAATCATGTTGCCCTCGACCTTCTGGACAATCTGGTGAATATGCCCATTCAATATCGTCACTGATCCAAAGCGGCGCAGCAGGGCCGTGGCCTGCTCCGCATCGCCGGTACCCCACCCCCACGGCTCATAGATCGTCCACAACGGCATGTGCGCAAAGACGACGATGGGTGTACTGCTGGAGCGCGCTTTCAGATCAGCCGCCAGCCAGCTGAGTTGAGCGGGTCCCAGCGTCCCGAGTCCACCCGGCTTGAACTGCAGCACATTGATCAGCGCGACGAAGTGCACCCCGGCGTGGTCAAAGCTGTAATAGCCCTTGTTACCGGAGGCCTTGCCGAACCGGCTGAAGTATTCCGTGACGGTGGCATCGGCCACGTCGTGCTCGCCGGGAACGGTGTGCATCTCGGTCGTGCGCAGAAGTGAAAACATCTGCTGGGCCGCGTCGAATTCGGCGGGCTTCGACAGCTGTGTGATGTCACCCGTATGGATTATGAGCGCGGGCTGCTGAGCCATCCCGTTCACCAGCTCGATGGTCCGCGTGAGCGTTCCATCGACGTCAGGGTTCGCTTCTTTCTTGAACCCGATGTGGGTATCACTGATCTGTACGAACAGCGGCTTTCCGAGCCCCGCAGCGAGCCTCCTGTCAGCCGCGGCCGCGGCAAGCTCGATGGGCGTGAACACGCCACCGGCCAGGGTAAACAAAGTCCCAGCCCCACCGAACGCCATGCATTTCAGAGCCTTGCGACGCGATAGAAGCGCTTGATCATCACCCACAGCCATCTCCTCGTTGTGACTGCAGGAGAAGACTTCCCAGCGAACGTGTTTATTCCCGATCCCAGTAGGGCGGGTCTCCAATAGCCTCGCGCAGGCAGTCCGCAAATGCCCTGAGTTTGGCCGATGAGCGCCTCCCCGCAGGATGCGCGAGAAAGATGTGTTCCTCCGCCGCCGCGAGCCCAACATCGACGACGCGGAGCGCGCCCGCCTTGATAGCCGCGCCGGCAATGAAGGTGGGCAGATGCGCGATGCCCAACCCAGCCATCGCCGCATCACGCATCATGTCACCATTGTTCACCCGTAAGGCGACGCGCGCCCGTACATTGACGCCGCCCTTAGGACCAGTGAATCGCCAGTCAGCAACCCCGCGGTTCATGTAGAACACGCCGCGATGGATTTGCAGCTGTTCAATTGAGGTCGGCACGCCAGCACGAGCCAGATAGTCGGGCGATGCGACGAGCAGCCGGCGACTGGGCGCGAGGCGCCATGCCACGAGCCGCGAGTCCTCGATAGGCCCATGTCGAATCACCGCATCAAAGCCGCCCGCAGCCGCGTCGACGCGGCGGTCCTCCAGTTCCAAGGTCATCTCCAGCTTCGGATGGCGGGCCAGAAAGGCAAACAGCGCAGGCCCCAAATGCAGCCGCCCGAAAGTCACCGGTGCCGAAATGCGCAAAGGTCCTGTGAGGCTGCCGCGACGCTCGGCCATGTCGGCCGTCGCCTCCTCTACCTCACGAAGAATGCGCGCGGCCCGCTCCAGGAATGCAGCCCCGTCTTCAGTCAGACTCAGCTTACGGGTGGTGCGGTGAACCAGAGTCGCCCCGAGGCTGCGCTCAATTTCGGCCAGCCGCTCGCTCACCACGGATTTAGACAGGCGCAGCCGCCGCGCCGCCTCGCTGATGGAGCCGGCCTCCGCCACAGCCACAAAGCTCGTAATGTCATCCAGCTTCAACATCGTTCGGTTTTTCCGGAAGGTAGCTCCGCCATCCAGACCCTACTGCGAACGCCCGGTCTACACCACACTAAGCCCATCGATCAGCGCACTTGAAAACGGACGCCGTCCGCTGGGTGCCGATCAGGAGTTTTGAACATGGGCCGCTTAAGTGGAAAAGTCGCAATTATTACCGGTGCCAGTTCTGGCATTGGCCGCGCCTCAGCGAAGCTGTTCGCCGCAGAAGGTGCGAAAGTTGTGGTGGGCGCGCGCCGCAAGACAGAGCTCGATGATCTCGTGGCGGAGATTCGATCCGCTGGCGGCGAGGCCGCTGCACTTGCTGGCGATGTGCGTTCGGAGGACTACGCGCGTGCGCTCGTCGCTCTGGCCGTCCAGCGCTACGACAGGCTCGACGTTGCCTTCAACAATGCCGGGACCCTCGGCGAGAATGGCCCGAGTACGGGCGTTTCCGAGGCCGGCTGGAATGACGCCTTGGCAATCAATCTCACCGGCTCCTTCCTCGGGGCCAAGCACCAGATCGCACAGATGCTCAAGCACGGAGGCGGCTCGGTGATCTTCACGTCGACCTTCGTCGGCTACTCCTTCGCCTTTCCGGGCGTGGCAGCTTACGCAGCAAGCAAATCAGGCCTGATCGGCCTCACGCAGGCCCTTGCTGCGGAATTCGGACCCAAAGGCGTGCGCGTTAATGCCATCCTCCCAGGTGCCGTGGACACGGACATGTACCGCGACATGAACAACACGCCGGAGTCGCAAGCGTTCATCACGGGCCTGCACGCTCTAAAGCGCGTGGCCAAGCCCGAAGAGCTGGCTCGCTCGGTGCTCTATCTCGCCTCGGACGATTCGGCCTTCGTGACCGGGACCGCATCTCTCGTAGATGGTGGTGGCTCCATCACACGGACGTGACTGCTATGCTTTGTACCGGCGTGCAACTCCAAGCACGCCGGTACATACGCTAATGAATGATGGGGCGCTTGAAACCTGATCGCGCGGCGAGGGTGTTGCAGAAACGGCAGGTCCTTGCCGTGGTCATCGGCAATGGCCTGGAATTCTACGACTTCGTAACCTACGCGTTTTTCGCCTCGCAGATAGGCCGCACCTTTTTCCCGTCGAATACCCCTGGCACGAGCCTGCTGGCTTCGCTCGCCACATTTGGCGTGGGATTCCTGATGCGGCCCCTCGGCGCAGTGGTGATCGGCCGCTTCGGCGATCGCGCCGGTCGCAAGCCGGCCATGCTCCTGTCTTTCCTGCTGATTGGCGTGGGCGTGGTGGGTCTGCCGCTCATTCCCTCATATGCATCTATTGGCGTACTTGCGCCCATACTCGCGATCGTTTTCCGCTTGCTCCAAGGATTTGCGCTCGGTGGTGAAGTAGGGCCGAGCACAGCTTTCCTCATGGAAGCCGCGCCACCCTCGAGGCGTGGCCTCTACATATCGCTTCAGGCGACAAGTGCCGACCTCGCGGTCTTTATCGCGGGGCTCGTCGGTGTTGGTCTCGCAAACGTCTTGGACGCGCCAGCCCTCGACGCCTGGGGCTGGCGAGTAGCGCTGCTGCTGGGTGCTGTAATCATCCCTGTCGGATTGGTGCTTCGCCGAACGCTGGATGAAACACTCCACAGGCCTACTCAGGTGCACGAAGAGCCACGGCCCAAAGGCTACGCGCGGATCGTCGCCCTCGGCCTGATCCTGCTAGGTACCGCCACCACCACGAACTACCTGCTCGAATACATGACGACCTACGCGAGTGCCACTCTCGGCATGTCAGCAAAAATCGCGTTTGGTGCAACCGCGGTCATCGGCCTGAGCGGCGTGATCTGCGATACGTTGGGCGGCTGGTTGTCAGATCGCTTCGGCCGCAAACCGGTCATGATCGTGCCGTGGCTGTTTCTGGCGCTTGCGGTATTCCCCTCGTTCTGGCTGCTCGAACGGCTGCGAACGGGCGTTGCGCTTTATACCACCTGCGCGGTATTGACCAGCCTGTCAACGATCTCCTCGGCGACGATCATTGTCGCGATCACAGAATCGCTGCCCCGCCAGGTACGCGCCTCCGGTATCGCAATCACCTATGCGCTCGCAATATCCGTATTCGGCGGCTCCACCCAGTTCGCCGTTGCATGGCTGATCCGGGCGACCGGCAACCCGCTTGCGCCCGCGTGGTACATGTTTTCCGGCGTGATCATCGGACTCATTGCGCTGTCACAGTTACCCGAGACCGCACCGGTCAGATATCGAGCCGCCAACAGCCTGGTGGTATGACTGGCCGCGACTGGCTGGCCGCGACGCTGGCTGTACGGTACCTAAGATTGCAGCCGGTACTGAACGTTGAGCAGGCTTGCAATACCCGCAATCAGCTCACGCGGCTCGACGGGCTTGGCCAAATGCATTTGGTAGCCCGCGAGCAAGGCACGCTGGCGGTCATCGGCACGCGCATACGCGGTCAGCGCAATAGCGGGGATGTTTCGTACGGCCTTGGACTCGCACGTCCGGATCTGTTGGACGAATTTGTAACCATCGTAGTCCGGCATTCCGATATCGCTGACGAGAATGTGCACCGATCCCTCGTTCAGAAGGCGCAAGGCTTCCTCACCCGTCTGCGCCAAAACCGCACGCGCACCGCGTTCCTCCACGATGCGGCTGACGAGTAACCGTGCATCCGGCTCATCATCGACAACGAGCACCGTAACTCCCGCGAGGCTAGGCAGACCGACTGAGAACAAATCGACGTCGGCGAAGCCAGGACGCTCGTACCGGCCGGTATCTGAGGTTCGCGCCACTGATATCGGCAGCGCAACGACGAACGTCGTCCCCTGCCCTTCCCCCGGACTCTTGACGCGCACCGTGCCTCCATGAAGCTCGACCAGATGTTTGACAATGGACAGCCCGAGCCCCAGGCCGCCATGACGGCGTGTAATGGAGGCATCGGCCTGGCGGAACCGATCGAATACAAACGCCAGGAACTCGGGTTTGATGCCGATACCGGTGTCTTCGACCGAGACCTCGACATGTGAGTTGACGCGCTCGAGAACAACATCGATGCGGCCCTCGGCCGGTGTGAACTTGACGGCGTTGGTCAGTAAATTCCAAAAGACCTGCTGCAGCCGGCTCGCATCACCCCGAATGCGGCCCGCTTTCGCGTCCAGCGTCGCGCGCAGCCGCAACCGTTTCGCATCCGAAGAAGGACGTACCGAATCCAGCGCCGCCGACAGCAGTTCATTCAGGTCCACCGGCTGCACATCGAGCTGCACCTTTCCGGAGATGATACGGCTCATGTCGAGCAGGTCAGCGATGATTTGAGTCTGCACGCGCGCGTTGCGCTCGATGGTCTCGAGCCCCTTCAGATAATCGTCACTGCCCACCTGCACTCGCCGCAGCAGAGTGGCCCAGCCGAGGATGGCATTCAGCGGAGTACGCAACTCATGTGACAGGGTGGCGAGAAATTCGTCCTTCATCCGCCCCAGGCGCTCGGCTTCCGTGCGTGCCGCACGCTCAGACACCAACAGCTGCTCGCGTTCCGTGGCCGCCTGGCGGAACTCCGTAATATCGACACACGATCCGATATATCCCGAGAATGCCCGGTCCGGGCCTTCATAGAGCGGCACCGCATTGTTGATCAGCCAGCGCCATTCGCCATCGTGCCGTCTGAAGCGGCACTCCGTCTTGAACCCCGTGCGGGCTTCAAAGTGCGCGCCATAGTTCTGCAGGAAGCGGTCCAGATCCTCCGGATGAATGTTCTGCACCCAGCCGAAACCGAGCTCCTGCTCCATCGGGCGGCTGGAGAATTCGAGCCACGCCTTGTTGAACCAGGTGCAGGCCTTGCTCGTATCCGCCATCCAGATCAACACCGGGGCGGAGTCGGCCATGAGCCGGAAGCGCTCTTCGCTCGCCCGGATTGCCTCCTCGGCGCGCTTCTGTTGGGTCACATCGCGGGCAATCTTCGAGGCGCCCACGATTTTGCCGCTGTTATCGCGCATCGGCGAGACACTCAGTGACACATTCAGCAGCGTTCCATCCTTACGCCGGCGTATGGTCTCATAGTGCTCGATGCGATCGCCGCGCCGCAGGCGCTGCAGAATCCCGGGCTCCTCGTCGAGGTGGTCCGGCGGAATCAGGATGGTGATGGGTTGACCGATGACCTCATCCGCGGTGTATCCAAAAATGTGCTGGGCGCCGCGATTCCAACTTGTAATGATCCCATCGAGCGTCTTGGTAATGATGGCATCATCCGATGAGGCCACGACCTCGGCGAGCAGACTGCGGACCTCCTCTGCCTGTTTGCGCTCGGAGATGTCCTGCGCGACACCGGTCATTCCCAGAACGACGCCGTTGTCCGCATAGAGCCCGCGCCCGCGAACCGCCACCCACCGATGCTTATCTCCGGGTAACTCCAGACGAAACTCAACGTCGTAGTCCGACCGCGTCGCGAGCGCCTCCTGGAACGCTAAATTGGCTTGCTCACGATCCTGTGGTAACAGACGCTCCTGGATCTGCGCGCGCGTAACAGGGGACGGCGCCGAAAGACCCAGGATTTGCGAAGCGCGATCACCAACGAAGAACAGATCCGTACTGGCGTCCCAGCTCCAGTCACCGAGAGTCCCCGCCGCCAGAGCGAGCTGCAGACGCTCGGAACCTTCCCTGACGGCCTCCTCGGCGCGCTTGCGATCAGTGATGTCAATGACGACGCCCGGGAAGTGAGTGGCTGCGCCGCTGGAATCCCGCTGCACCCGGCCCCGGGCCGAAATCCAACGGATCGAGCCGTCAGGCCGAAGAAGTCTGCAGTCCAGCTCATAGCTGTCGTTGTCGCCCGCCAGGACTCGCGAAATTTCGTTCTTCACGTGCGGACGGTCATCGGGATGGATGGCGGCCATGTAGCCCCCCAACCTCCCGGCAGCCGCCGTACTGGAGGCTACTGAAAACATGCGCGCGAAATTCTGATCGGTGATGAGCCAATTCTTGCGGATATCCCAAGTCCACGTGCCAATCTCGGCAGTCGCCAGCGTGCGCTCCAGGCGAGCACGAACTTCCCGCAACTCCTCGGTCGTGCGCTCGAGTGCCTCCTTGGTGGCGAGCAGCTCACGCTCGGCGCGCTGCCGCGCGATCAGAATACTTTCTGCATTCTTCAGCGCAGCCGAACGCAGGACCTGTTGCTCATCCTCATTGACGTTCACGGACGCACCCCCAGCGCCTGTTCGGCCAATGCAGTGCCCTGGACACGTGCGCGGATCTTTGCGAATGCCTTCTCACGAGTCGTGGAGACATCGTCACAGAACGGAGCGAACCCGCAGTCATCCGTCGTGCCAAGCTGGCCAACGGGGATGTACTGGGCAGCCTCGAGCACCCTGTCTCGAACCTCCTCCGGTGTCTCCACATGGGCATCAATGGGTGCGGTGACCCCGACAAATACCCGGTGGTGAGGTTGCAAGTGGTCGCGAATCATTTTAAGAACGCGCACGCGATCAGGTTCTCCCGACAGCGCTATATAGAAGCTCCCTACATTGAGCTGGAATAGACACGGCAGCAGGTTGGCGTAATCGACGTCGGCGCTGTGGGTTGAATCGCGATCACCCCCCGGGCAGGTATGTACTCCCAGCAACGCACGTTCCTGCGATGTGAAGCGCGCGAGCGCAAGGTTGTTCAAGTCGATGAAGCTGGCGAGCAGGTTGCCGGACGGATCCACCTTGATCGCCAGCCGCCCCTCGGTGAAGTCGATCTGCACCTTCCTCGCGCCCTTTTCCAGGCATCGGCGCACTTCCGTCACGTGTTCCCGCAGCAGATCCTCGATGAAACTGTCCCGGGGGTACCCCGGAATTGCCTCCTCCGGATACATCAGGCTCAAGGCGGAGGGAGAAATCACCGCCTGCTTCAACGGCACTCGGGCGTAATTCAGAGCCTGCTCGAGATACCGATCAGCGTAGTAACGGTATTTGAAGGGGCCCGCTCGCAAGCGAGGCATCCTGCGAACGTGGCCGGCAGCGAAGGGAATTCGGAAGCCGTCAGGTGACGTGTTGGGCAGTCCCTCGACGCTATAGGTCCAGAAGTTATGGAATTTCCTTTGCTCGCCGTCCGTGATCAGGGGCGACCCCGTCGCCTCGAATTGCTCGATGGTCCGCCGGACCGCCTCATCATATAGAGCGTCGAGACGCGGGTCCGTCCCATCCCCGCAGGCACGAATGGCCTCGAGCAGCTCGGGGGGCCGCGGAATACTACCGATGGGCTCCGTGGGTATGGGCATGACCTGGATGAACGCCAACGTGGTCAGTAATCATACATTGGCACCACCCACCCAACGCCATGCGCCAATCTGCCAAGGCCCAGCTACTATGTCCTCGGACACCAGGACATGTCCTCGACACCAGGCACTGCCCGCTGTGAGGGACATCGGATCTTCCATCGTGCTGCAGTAGCGGTGCTCAGAGTAACATCGAGCCGGTGACCTCCCCCAGCGCACACCCCGCGACCATTGCGGTCGATGACACCCACCGCGTTTCCGCGCTGACCCTAATCCCGTCATCCGCACGCGCCTGTTTCGTCTTTGCGCATGGCGCCGGAGCAGGCATGACGCATCCCTTCATGGAGGCCATCGCAGCAGGCCTCGGGGAGGCCGGTATCGCCACCCTGCGCTTCCAGTTCCCCTACATGGAGGCGCACGCCAGACGGCCAGACCCGCCTGCGCTTTGTCACGCCACGGTCCGAGCAGCCGTCGCCGAAGCGGCGCGGGTCACGCACGGCCTACCCCTGATTGCGGGCGGCAGGTCCTTCGGGGGACGCATGAGCTCGCAGGCACAAGCCAAGTCCTCGCTGCCTGGCGTGCTCGGCTTGGCTTTTTTGGGATTCCCCCTGCACCCGGCGAAGCGGCCCTCCGTCGAGCGTGGACAGCACCTGTTCGAGGTCAACACCCCGCTCCTGTTTCTGCAGGGCGACCGTGACGAGCTCGCAGATCTCATTCTGCTGCAGAACTTAGTCGAAGGACTGGGCGCCCGCGCCACTTTGAAGCTCATCCCGAATGCCAATCACGCCTATCGCGTACCGGCCAGGACGGGCCGCAGCGAAGCGCAGATCCGCGGCGAGCTGGTGCAAACACTCCATGATTGGATCGGGACGGTGATCGCCAGCTCATGAAGCGCCCCCTCGACCACTACGCAGCCAAGCGCAGCTTCTCCAACACTCCCGAGCCCGCGGCCAAAGTGGGCGCCGTCCGCCAGGGGCCGTTGTTGTTCGTGGTCCAGAAACACGCCGCACGCCGGTTGCACTACGACTTGCGCTTGGAGCTCGATGGCGTCCTGAAGTCCTGGGCGGTCCCCAAAGGGCCTTCCCTCATGGTGAGCGAAAAGAGGATGGCCGTTGAGGTGGAGGATCATCCCTTCGACTATGCCTCCTTCGAAGGCATCATTCCCGCCAAACAGTACGGCGCCGGAAACGTAATCGTATGGGATTGCGGCGTCTATTCACCGGACGAGGATCAACAATACTCCTTCAGCAATCGTGCGCAAGCCGAGGCCCGGATGCGCGAAGGACTGGCCGCGGGGAAATTGAGCGTCTTCCTGCGTGGCGAGAAGCTCAAGGGCTCGTTTGCCCTGGTCCGTACTCGAGCCGACAAACAGTGGCTGCTCATCAAGCACAAAGACCGATTTTCCAACAGCGACGATCTCCTCGCCCACAGCCGTTCGGTATTGTCCGGCGTGACAGTGGAGGACATCACGCCGCAGAACACCGCGCCGCGCGTGAAAGCAGCCAACCTGATTTTGTCCGGCCCGGCCGAGGCGCTGCCTGGCGAGATCAGGCCCATGTTGGCCGACACCGAGATGGCCGCCCGCTCTAACCCGGAATGGCTGTACGAGCCTAAGTTGGACGGCTATCGTGTCATTGCGTTCGTGCAGGACGGGAGCGTGCGGCTGCAGTCACGCCGCGGAATCGATCTGACGGCCGTATTTCCCGAGATCACGGCAGACCTGGGGCTCAAGGACAACGGGCAGATGGTGCTCGACGGCGAGATCGTTGCGCTCGATGGGACTGGACGCCCCTCGTTCAACGCCCTCCAGAACCGCGTGCAACTGAAGAGCGCCAGTGACATCGTAAAGGCACGGCGCGAATCACCAGCTGTGCTGGTTTGCTTCGACTTGTTGCACTTCGGCGGGGTCAATCTGCGCGGTGCTCCCTATGTCGAGCGGCGGCGCTATCTGTCACAGTGTCTGCTGCCTTCAACACACATCCAGCTCATTCACGTAGCGGCGAATGCCGAACAACTCTACGCCGCCGCCACGGCCAGCGGCTTCGAGGGCATCGTTGCCAAGCGCAAGAACAGCCCCTATCAGCCCGGCAAACGCTCCAATGCCTGGCTGAAAATCAAGACGACCCAGACAGCGGAATTCGTGGTGGGCGGCTACACGAAGGGCAAGGGCGAGCGCGAGCCGCTGGGCGCCCTGTTGCTGGGCTATTGGAACGGCAGCAAGCTGCACTACGCGGGCCACGTCGGCTCCGGGTTGACCCAAGGCAGCATCGATGACCTGAGCAAACGCATCGCCGAGCTGGCGCGCAAGCAGCCACCGTTCGTTGAGAAAGTGCCCCTGCACCGCCCGACGAAGTGGCTCGAGCCCCAGCTGGTCGCGGAAGTCACATTCCAGGACTGGACACCGGATGGCATGTTGCGCGCCCCAGTGTTCATACGCCTGCGTCATGACATCGCGCCGCAGGAGGTCACCACCAGCGGCCCAAACAGGGATCCGGGCGAGACTGGCACTGCCACGCCGCAGCGTTTGCCCCCCTCACGCGCCAAGAAGCTCCCAACAGGCCGGTTGGTTACTCCTACGAACGAAATAGACGCTGTCGTGAAGCAACTCGACAACACGTCCGCCCGAGTTGATCTGGCCGTGGAAGGAGCGCGTATCCGGCTCACGAATCTCGACAGAGTCTATTGGCCAGCGGAAGCGGGCTCACGGCAGCCGCCAACCACTAAGCGCGATCTGATTCGTTACCTCGCCCGCGTAGCGCGCTTCATGTTGCCTCATCTCGAGAACCGGCCCCTGACGATGATCCGTATGCCCGAAGGCATACACGGCGAGCGTTTCTACCAGAAGCATTGGGATCACGCCCTGCCGGACTTTGTTTCGACCGTGAACGTGTTCTCCGACCACAAGGACGAGAAGCATCGTTATATCCTCGCCAACAATCTGCCCACTTTGTTGTGGCTGGGACAGAATGGGACGCTCGAGTTCCACATCTGGCACTCGCGCGCGCAGGTCGCCCCTGACAGTGTCAGCCAAAGCACCGACTATTCCACCTCACTCGACTCGCTCAAGGACTCCGTCCTCAACTATCCGGACTACCTGGTCTTCGATATCGACCCGTACATTTACTCGGGCAAGGAAGCCAAGGGAGCCGAGCCGGAGCTCAACGCGCGTGGCTTCGCGGTTGGCCGGCGAGTTGCCTTCTGGTTGCGGGCGCTGCTCAGGGAGATGTCCCTCGATGCGCTGGTGAAGACCTCCGGCAAGACCGGCCTGCACGTCTTCGTGCCGATTGAGCGGACCGTCACATTTGATGCCGCCAGACACATCTGCGAGACCGTCGGCCGGCACCTGCTCAAGGCCCACCCGCGGGAGATCACCCTGGAATGGGCTACCGAGAAGCGCACCGACAAGATCTTCATCGACTACAACATGAACGTGCGGGGCAAGACGCTGAATGTGGCCTACTCCCCCCGCGGCCTGCCCGGCGCCCCGGTCTCGATGCCGCTGACCTGGGAGGAGCTCGAAGCGGCCGAAGTGATGGACTTCACACTGGCCAATGTGCCCACCCGGTTGGAAAAGACCGCCGACCGGTGGCAAGATGCGTTATTGAGTAAATACAGCTTATCCCGGGTTTTAGGCCGGGCGTCTGACGGATCGGACCGACCCACATAACTACAGGTGCACCATGGCCGCGCGCTCTATTGGATCCCTGACAATCTCCTTCGGACTCGTCGCAATTCCCGTGAAGCTCTACACGGCGACCCAGTCCGCGAATGCAATCTCGTTCAACCTCCTGCACAAGGGCTGCGGCTCACGGCTCAAACAGCAGTACATCTGCGCGAAGGATGGCTCCCTCGTCGAGCGTGATGAAATGGTCAAGGGTTACGAGTTCGCCAAGGATCAGTACGTGACCTTCACCCCCGAGGAGATCAAGGCTCTCGAGGAGGCGGGTACGCACGCCGTGGAGATCTCCGAATTCGTACCGGTCGAGTCCATAGACCCGGTCTATTTCGACAAGACCTACTACCTGGCACCCGACAAGGGCGCTGGCCGGCCCTACGGATTGCTCACCGAGGCGCTCAAACAGGCCCAGCGGGCAGCCGTCGGCCGTTGGGCCGCCCGCGGCAAAGCGTACATCGTGGTACTGCGCCCCATCGGTGATGTACTCACGATGCAACAGTTGCATTTCGCAGCCGACGTGCGCAGCTCAACCGAAATCGACGTTCCCAAGGCGGACGTGAAGCCTGCCGAGTTGAAACTCGCGCAGCAGCTCATCGATCAACAGACCTCCGAGAAGTTCGATCCGACAGCCTACAAAGACGAGCTGCGCGCGCGCATCGAGGCGTCCATCCAGAAGAAGGTGGAGGGCGCGGAGATCTCGGTTTCCGACATCGCACCCGCGGGCGAGAGTAAAGTCATCGATCTGATGGAAGCACTGCGCGCCAGTCTTGAAAAGACCGAAACCGCCCGCACCTCGGCCTCGCAGCTGGGTCCGCGCAAGGCACCCAAGCGCGTGGAGCAACCCGCGCCGGCCGCCAAGGCGGAGCAACCAGCAAAGCCCGCTCGCAAAGCAACAAAACGCTAGGCGCCTGTGTGACAGGCTCCTGGTAGGTCAACAAGGAACAGATGCCTTCATACAGTGTGCACGACGTGGAGCGGGTCCTGCACCTGTCGCGCAGTACTATCCGCGGCCTGGTGGCTGCCGGGTTCGTGAAGCCCGAGCGCGGCGTCCGCCGCGAGTACCGCTTCTCGTTCAGAGACCTGATTGTGCTGCGCACCGCCCGGGCGCTGATTGAGGCGAAAGTCCCGCGCAGGCGTATTCGACGTTCTCTGGAGGACTTGCGCCGTCACCTGCCTGAAACCGTGCCGCTCAGCGGGTTGAGCATTTGCGCCGTTGGCGAACGTGTTGTGGTGCGCGACGGCAAGACGCGCTGGCAAGCCGATAACGGCCAGTACCTGCTCGGATTGGAGGTGGTGCTGGAAAACGGCGTCCTGCACATGGTCGAGCGCCCGCAGGCGAGAGCCGACGAGACCAACGGCCACCCGGTTGAGCCCAGCGGCGCAGTCGAGCCCAAGAGCGCCGAGCAGTGGTTCGTCGAGGCCCTCGAGCTCGAGAGCGCCGATTCGCGTGCAGCTCGCAAAGCATATGAGCACGCCGTGAAACTCGATCCGCGCCACCTGCCCTCGTGGATCAACTGGGGGCGCCTGCTGCACGAGCAAGGCGCGATTGCCGAGGCCAACAGGATCTATCAGCGGGCTCTCGATGAATGCGGGCCCGACCCTCTGCTCATGTTCAACCGCGGAGTGTTGCTCGAAGACCTGGGCGACTCGGGGGCCGCGTTGGAGGCGTATCGGGCGGCCATCGAGGAAGACCCCGATATGGCCGATTGTCACTACAATCTCGCGCGCCTCTACGAGGCGCTGGGCAACCCTCAACATGCCATCCGGCACCTCGGGCAATATCGCCGCCTGGTGACCGCCCACGGTAACTGACCGAGCGAGGTGCCTGGCATGGCTATCTGGGTAGGCACCTCTGGCTACAACTATCCCGAGTGGAAGGGGAGCTTCTACCCGCAGAAGCTGCCGACAGCGCAGATGCTGCCCTACTACGCCGAGCGCTTTTCCACGGTGGAGATCAACTACACCTTCTATCGCATGCCCAACGAGAAGATCCTCGCTGGCTGGAATCGGGAGACACCGGATCGATTCAAGCTCACGTTGAAGGCGCCCCAGCGGATCACCCACCACGCTCGCCTGCGCGACTGTGCAACCCCGTTGGAACATTTCCTGCGGGTCGCCAACACACTGGGCCCGAAGCTCGGTGTGCTGCTGTTTCAGCTGCCGCCGTATTTCAAAAAGGACCTTGGCGTGTTGGATGCATTCCTGGCGCTGCTGCCGGCGGATATCCGCGCCGCTTTCGAGTTTCGTCATGCCTCCTGGTTGGACGAGGAGGTGTATGCGCGCTTACAGGCCCGTAACCTCGCCCTGTGCATCGCCGACAGTGAAAAAACATCAACACCGGTGCGCATGACCGCCGACTACGCCTATTTTCGTCTGCGCGATGAAGGTTACACACCGGACGACATCGCCCGGTGGGGGCAGACCATTCGTGCCCAAACGGCTCAGTGCCGCGATGTTTACGTTTACTTCAAGCACGAAGAAGAAGGCAAAGGCCCGGAGTTTGCCCGCCTGTTGGTGAGTGCGCTCGACGCGGCCTGACGTCTCCCCCTGAACTCCTGGGACTGTGACCCAGGTCGAGCGCCCGAGCGGCCCTGCTTGGCAAAATCCAGGCCCTCGTTTCCCCGAGGGTTGCGATAAGGATACCGCTGCACGCGAGCAGCGGCCTGGAGATGGATACTCCCCTGACCGATGGCCGCGCCTGGCGTGGCTTCCCGGCTGCCGTGACTGCTTTGCTGGTTTCCCTGCCAGCGATGGCTGTGTTCCTGTGGCATGCCTCCCGATACGGTGGCTGGCTGATCGATGATGCGGGAATCTCCCTTGCCTATGCCCGGGACCTGGCTGGCGGATTTGGACTGACCTCCCAACCGGGGCAGGAGCCCGTGGAGGGCTTCTCCAATCCGCTATGGACTCTCCTGCTGGCAGCATTGTACTGGCTCAAGTTATGTTCGCTGCCGTTTGCTCCCAAGGTAGTTGCCTGCGCCCTCGTGCTGGGCTCCTTTGTCGCCGTCACCGCGGCCGTGCAGCAGCTCATGAGCCGCGCCGATGCCGCGATTGTCGCCGGATTCAGTCTGTTGATGTCAGCAGCCAATCCCGGTTTTGTCATCTGGTGCGTGTCGGGACTCGAAAATCCGCTCCTGGTTGCGTTGGCAGCAGGCCTGCTGCTCACCTGCGTGCACGCTTTGCAGAAGGAGCCGAAGGATCTGGGGGCAACTTGCGTTTACGCGGGACTGATTGCCGCGGGCCTCGCCCTCACACGGCCCGATGGCGTCGTCTATGGGCTGGTGTTTCCGCTCGCCTGCCGCTTGCGGATGGGCCCTTTCCAGCCCGGTCCAAGTCGAATCGGCCTTCCACGGGCCTTGGCCCCAAAGCCGCTCCTCAAGAACCTGTTGCTGTATGGACTGTGCGCCGCCGTCCCATTCGCCTCGTACATCATCTTCCGGCATTGCTACTTTCATGACTGGCTGCCCAACACGTACTACGCCAAGCCGGGAGTGTCATTGCAGGGACTCAACGACGTTGCTCACATGTGGGGCGCGGGCGGACACAAATTCAGCGACCTCTCGGGAGCCATCTTCCCTGTCGTGCCGCTGCTCGTGCTCATCCTGCCGTTTGTAGCATTGCTTGCTCTGGCCCGTGCCCATGACCAGCGTGCCACGCGTGAGATCTTTCTGGTCGGCATCATGGCCGGTCTGTCGTTCGCCGTGTATGTAACCTTGCCGCAGGACTGGATGGGTGAGTATCGCTTCGCGACAACGGCGTTTCCCTTCACCTATCTGCTGGCCTTTCTGGTTGCTCGCCAGGCTCTGGCAGCGAGCCGGTGGATCGGCGCGAAACGCGGCATGTTGATTCTTCTCGGTGCCGGCGTCCTGATCGTCTCGGCGCCGGAGTTTGCAATACGATCGCTGGTGTTTGTGGATCGGCCGGCGGCGCCGCTCACGGTCGTCGCCAGGCAGGCCGACCGGTTCAACGAGCTTGCCGACTCCCTGGCCTTGAAGAACGCGAGCCTCCTCACCCCGGACCTCGGCGCCACTTTGCTGCTGTCCAGGCTACGGATCATTGACTCTGCCGGACTGTGCGATCGGCAGATCGGCAGGCTCTATCACAACCACGCCACCCCCCCACAATACGCTGAGTACATACTCACCCAGGCCAAGCCGGACTTTGTCTATCTTCACGACTACTGGGCGGCCCGATCAGGCTTGCTGACCAATCGGGAATTCATTGCTACCTATCTCGACCTGGGCGAAGGCGCTTTCGTGCGACGCGCGTCTCTGCCGTCACCGTAGATTTCCTGGCCGGCAGGTCCGCCGCGAAACGACGTCCTTTTGCGCTCAGGCGAAGCCGTTCGCCGGGGGGCCGGCAGTACACTGGTCCGAAGCTATGAAGTGGCTCGACGACCACAAGTACCCGTTGGATTGGAACGGCCCGACCGACCGGCCCTTCGTTGAGTTTGGCCGCGAGTCTGCCGACGGGGATCCGCAGCGGTCGATCATCGATCACCTCGAGTCCGTTGCGCGC
Organism: Steroidobacteraceae bacterium; assembly: GCA_045810105.1. Classification (GTDB taxonomy): domain Bacteria; phylum Pseudomonadota; class Gammaproteobacteria; order Steroidobacterales; family Steroidobacteraceae; genus 13-2-20CM-66-19. The sequence goes on from JBJMWM010000006.1 coordinate 104,640, forward strand.
CGGCATCCAGACCGCATAGCCATCACGGATTCAAACGGGGGCGTCCCAGCCACATCTCTCTCATATGCACAGTTGTGGCAGGGCCTCTCGGGCCTGGCTGAAACCATCGCCGCCGGATCCAAACCAGAAGAATTGATCGGCATACTTCTGCCGGCGGGCCCGCTCTTGCCCCTCGCCATGCTGGCGTGCCTGGCTGCCGGGCGCCCCTTCCTCGCCCTGGATACCCACTACCCAAGCGACTGGGTCCGTCAAGTGTTGCGCGACGCGCGGCCAACTTTGATTATCGGACACGAGACATCCGCAGCCACCGTACCAACGACGCGCCTCATCAACCTGACCCGTTTACCTCAACCCGCACGTGCGGACTGGCGCCCCGCTCAGTTGGGTTTGGACCAACCGGCGTGCGTGCTTTTAACCTCTGGAAGTTCTGGCATTCCAAAGGGCATCGTCAATAGTCAGCGGAACCTTTTACAACGCGTAGCCCAATCAATAAACGCCGCGCACATCAACGCCGATGACAGATTTCTGACCCTCGCCTCGCTCTGCACAATCGTCGGCCTGCGAGACCTCCTGACGGCGCTTCTCGCAGAGGCCAGCATTCACCTGCTCGACCCACAGCGTTTGGGCGCACGCGAAATACTGAGTGTCATACGCTCAGAGGCGATCACAATCCTGTTCGCGTTTCCGGCTCTGTTGAGGTCGATGGTTCCGTACGATGAAGAGCGGGCAGGCTCCGCCCTTCGCCTGGTTCGAATAGGTGGAGACACCACCCTGTGGGCCGACATCGATCTGCTACGCGCCTGGCTGCAGCCCGAAGCCGCAATCCAATTGATATATGCCGCCACTGAAGCGCCGATCATGCAGTGGTTCGTCGACGGCGCTTGCCGCCGCCAGGATGCACGAATTCCCATCGGGTATGCGCTCCGAGGCAACCGCTTGGCGATAGTGGACGAATTCGGACGCGCGACCGCGCCCGGAGAAGTCGGAGAGTTGGTTGTCGGAAGCCCCTACGTCGCGTTGGGGCACTGGGCCGGCGGACGTTGTGTCGCCAACAGCACAGCAAACAACGGCACCCCCTCATTTCGACTCTTCCACACCGGTGATCTCGTCCGTCAACGGCCCGACGGGCTGTTGGAGCGGCTCGGCCGCAAGGACAGGCAGGTCAAGATCCGCGGCACCCGCGTCGAACTGGACGGAGTCGAAGCCGCCCTTCGCCGGCATCCTCTCGTGCGTGATGTGGGAGCTCTGGCCCGCATGAGCATTGGAGGGGCGATCCTCGTCGCCTACGTGAGCGCTCGCAATAGTGGCGACACTTCCTTGTGCGAATCCGCCGCCTCCTCCTGCGAATCCGCCGCCCCAGCTGGGCTGCTCGATGAGCTGCGGGCATTGATGCGCTCGACGGTGCCCGCGGCCATGCGGCCAGCACACCTATATTGCGTCAGCGAGATTCCTCGCCTCCCCAGCTCCAAGCTGGACGTCCGCGCACTCACGGCGCTGGATGAGGCCAACATCCAAAACGAGGACCTCAACTCCATTCCGGCCACCACAGACCTGAACGACTGCATCGCGCCCACCGTCGCACAACTTTGGCAAAACGTATTGCGCGCCCCCGTCGGCGGTCCCGACGACGATTTCTTCGCGGCCGGTGGCGACTCTCTGAAAGCCATCACGCTGACGATTGAGCTCGAACGGGCCCTGGGGTTGGAGCTTTCCCTGACCCTGATCAATGGGGCGCCGAAGTTTGCCGCCCTGTGTCAGGCCCTGACAGAGCAGCGGACCACCCGTTATGTCCCGCTCGTTCTGCTCAAACCGGGCGACGGTGTGGCACCCCTCTTCTTCGTTCACGGCCTCGGCGGGAATGTCGCGGAGCTCTTCCCGATTGCGCGCAGCATGACTTACCCCGGCGCTGTTTTCGGAATCCAGGCGCGCGGCCTCGCCCGCCACGAGCGGCCGCACACCACGGTCGAGGCGATGGCGACTGAATATCTGCTAGCGATAAAAATGCGGCAACCGCACGGGCCCTATTACCTCTGTGGTTACTCCTTCGGCGGCCTCGTGGCCTTCGAAATGGCGCGGCGGCTGGCGCACTCAGGGGAAAAAGTGGGCCTTCTGGGTCTTTTCGACACCCTGCCCAACTTCCTGGGTTGGCCGTTGCCGTTCTGGCTCGGCTTCGCCCGCCGGCGGATGGGTCGGTTTGTCACCGCTATGAGCGCAGGTCCCCTGCGGACTTGGCCCGCAGTGGCCAGGCGAGCAGTTGGCCGCGGCCGGCGCACCACCCCAAGGTGGCACGACGGCGTACCTGCGCGGCTGCGCCGCGGCAACCCAACACCGACACACTTGGATAGCCCACCAACCCTATTCAGCTTCTTGAAAACCGCGCCCGCCAGCGTTCTCAAGGTCGCCGCGACCGGGCTCATCGCATCCGCGAGATACCGCCCTCGGTTTTATCCTGGCGAACTGAAACTGTTCATCCCTGCGGAACGTAACTCCGCCCTCCTGTCTCCCCAAGACTTCTGGCAAAGACATGCGCGCACGCTATCAATCGTTGGCACCGCCGGCGGTCATTTGACGATGCTATCCATGCCAAACGCCGAGTTCACCGCCGCATCCCTGACACGCTATCTTCCTGTCCTCAACTAGTCCCAGAGTGTTTCTTGCGCGGCTCAGCGTTTCGCCTTGATGAAGTCCCTCATCAGGGGGAAATAACCTTCCGGTTGTCGCGTGGAGACGCGTTCGCCATCTGGACGCGTCTCGTATTCGTATATGCCGTGATCCGCATTGGGAAAGACGACAGTCCGAATTGGACGGCCGGCCTTTCGCAGCGCGGTCAAGCGGCGGAGGGTCTCTCCAGAGGGTGCATCGCGATCCTGACCCCCAAGTATCCACAGCTGCGGGACCTCGAGGTTGGCCAACACCGGCATGGGGTCGTACTGTGCCGGCACCCCTTCCAACAAAACAGGACCTTCCTTGCGCACTATCTCGGGTGACGTGGCAAGGAAATAGGCAGCGATATCGCCGCGGACCGATTTGAACCAAGGCTCCTGAGCATATTTGCGCTTCACAGCCTCGAGCTGCTCATAACCCTCGGTGAAGTTGCTCAAGGCAATCTTCGCGATAGCATCAGCGACCTCCATGGCCTTGGCCTTGATATCCGGGCCGAAACCGGCCCGCTCCATGTCGAACATGATCGCCTCACGATCTTCATCCAGTGGCGAGACAGCCAGTCCGAAGCTCACGATGACGAAGTCCACCGGCTCAATGCGCGCGGCCAGCGGCGCCACCCAGCCCCCTTGGCTCCCGCCTTGGTATCCCACTCGTCCGGCGCGCACCCCCGCAAGGCGCCGTGCCTCACGCATAGCGAGAATCGCATCGGTGGCCAGTAGCAGGTAGTTCTGCGAGTAGCGGCCGCCCGAAGCACCCGTACCTCGCTTGTCATAGGCAAACACGCCGATGCCTGCGCTGGCGAATTGGCGCTGCAATGAATAGTCCTCCAGTGCCGACGAGTGCTCGGATCCATGAATCAAGACGACGATCGGAACACGCGCCTTGCCAGGTGGTAGCGTCAACCGCCCTGCCAGCACGACCCCGCTACCTTGGAAGCGTGTATCGACCTGGATCAACGGCACCCGCTGGCCTGCGACATCGTCGAAACGAATCTCGCCCCCGCAGTCGGAAATCGTGACATGGTGCCCGTCGGGCCGGTCCGTCCAGCCGAGTGTGCTACTCCACCTACCATTCCCCTGCAGAGTCAGGGCACCGGTGCGCCCATCCAGGCGCCGCCAGCGAAGTTGGCCAGATTCACCAGGACCAATGTCCAGCGATGTGCCATCGGCCATGAGATAGCTGCCCACTGAGCAGGAGGGTGCGCTCGCGGGTGACACTTGAGCTTGAACGGGTACCGCGCCGCCTGACGCCAGCGCCAGCACCAGCACATGGACCGCGATGCCCGCACACGTCCGGGGATTCATGAGTGTCATTGCCCATCCTTGTATGTTTCCATTTACGTAAACCTTGACGTATATTCGCCGGAAGGTCAACACCAGCCCGCTTGGCCGAGCACCCGTTGAACTTTCCCGAGGCGCCGCCATGAGCGATTTCATCCAGCAACAAGGACCCGCATTCCTCGCCCATTTGTTGAGGCGGCTGGCGGACGAGCTGGTTCAGGGTGCAGCTGACTGGTACCCCACCGTGGGCGTCATCGCTCCGCCGCGCACGATTTCAACCTTGCTGGCGCTGGCAGAACAGGGACCACTCGGTGTGACCGAGTTGGCTGACCTGCTGCGGCAATCCCATCCCCTGGTGATTGTCTGGATCAAGGAATTGTCACGCCTGTCTTTGGTGACATCAAAGACCGATCCTGCCGACGGGCGCCGAACACTGACCCGCCTTACGGCCAAGGGCCGCAAAGAGCTGGCGAACGTGCGCAAGGCCCTGGTGACCATGGAGCTTGCCTCGGCTGAGTTGCTCAACCTCGCCGGCGAAAATGCCTGGCAGGCGTTGTGGTCGATGGAGCGCGGCTGCAGAGAACAACCGTTCCTGAAACGCCTTCAACTCCTTACGGCTGAGCGTCGCAAGGACTAGTACTGAATCCGATGCTCCCCATTTGAACCCGCCTCGAGGCCACAGAAAACGGTGGCACTGTTTTCTCCCCGCGCCACCGCGCCGCGGACCTGGCGCGCCTGATCGGCCGCGAATATCCGCCGGACCAGTCGCTGCGATATCATGTGAGGATGCGTACCTCACTTTCCGAGCTTCTTGCAAGCGACCGGGTGCTTCTGGCCGATGGCGCCACCGGCACAAACTATTTCACTGCCGGTCTGACCTCGGGCGAGCCACCGGAATTCTGGACAACCGACCGGCCCCAGGCCGTAACGGATCTGCACCAGCGTTTCGTCGCCGCCGGTGCGGACATTATTCTGACCAACACATTCGGCTGCAATCCGCAACGCCTCAAGTTGCACAACGCACAGGACCGCACCTACGAGCTCGCCAAACGCGCCGCCGAGCTCGCCCGCCAAGTGGCCGATGCCGCCGATCGGCCGATCGTGGTAGCAGGCTCGGTGGGTCCCACCGGTGACCTATTCCAGCCGATGGGAACGCTGACGCATGAAATCGCTGTCGTCTCGTTCAAAACGCAAATAAGCGGATTGCGCGAGGGTGGTGCAGACGTGGCGTGGATAGAAACAATGTCATCATCAGAGGAAGTGAACGCCGCAGCCGAGGCCGCCACCGCCGTCGGCTTGCCGTACGTAATCACCTGCTCGTTCGACACGGCCGGGCGCACGATGATGGGCCTCCTACCCCGTTCGCTGGCCGACACCGTGACATCCCAGCCAGTAGCCCCATTGGCTATCGGCGCCAACTGCGGTGTGGGCGCATCCGACATCTTAGTAACCTTACTGCAGATGAAAGACGCCCCGTATGCCCTCGTGACAAAAGGCAACTGCGGTGTACCGCATTTCGAGGGGACCGAGGTCGTGTATTCCGGTACGCCCGAGTTGATGGCCAACTACGCCCGCCTGGCCATCGATGCCGGCGCCCGAATCATTGGCGGCTGTTGTGGCACCACGCCCCAGCATCTCGCCGCGATGCGTACCGCGATCGATACCCATGCACGCGGCGAACAGCCGACCATAGACACCATCGTTGCGCAGATCGGACCGCTCACCAACGCGGCACCTTCAGAAAATACCCAAAGACCCGCTCGCCGGTCACGCCGCTGAGACGAACGAGAGATCAAGTTGGCAAGCAAGTTCTACGTGGTGTGGGCCGGCCGCAAGACGGGCGTGTTCACAGACTGGGCTACGACCCAGCAGCAGGTCGACAAATTTCCCGGCGCACGCTTCAAAGCCTTCCCCACCCGGATGGAGGCGGAGCAGGCTTTCCGGGCCGGAAGACCCGCGACTGTCAGACCAACAGCGCGGAAAAAAGCGGCTCCGCGAGTCAAGCTTCCAACCGCGGCTGTTGGCCTGCAGATCTACTGCGATGGCGCTTGCGAACCGAATCCCGGCAACGCGGGCTCAGGACTCGCCGTCTACCGTGACGGCAAGCCGGTACAATTGTGGTACGGCCTCTACAACCCGAACGGTACCAACAACACGGCCGAGCTCAATGCGCTCCATCACGCACTGCTCATCGCCGAAGCGGCCATCGGTGCCGGCGAGCCGGCCCAGATACTGTGCGACTCCACCTATGCCATCAACTGCATATCCAAGTGGGCGGTGGGCTGGGAAGCCAAGGGCTGGCGCAAGGCCGGCGGCGACATCAAGAATTTGAGCATCATCCAGGCCGCTTACGCGGTGTACGGCCGTATAGATACTCAGTTGGAGTTGGTCCACGTGAGCGCGCATGTCGGCACTGAGGGCAATGAGCTGGCAGATCGCATGGCGATGTTTGCCGTGGAGAGCGGAAGCGAAGAGCTGCGCGCCTACGGCGAAAAGATCGATGTCCCCACTATTTTACGGATGCGCAGAGGATAGGCCTCGCCACCGGTACCGCATACCTCGTCGACTTCGGCTCCGGCGGGGTGCTCACCAATAAATGTCTTCCGGAGGTTCACTTGAAGTCCACAACACTCCGCCTCCTTCCCCTGCTCTGCGCGGCAGCCAGCGCACTCTTTACGTTGCCAGCAGCGGCAGATCCCGCACAGCTTCGCAACCTTGCGCACGAATACTATCAGTGGCGCGATACGGCCTACCCGGTCGGAACCAGCGCTGCAGGCGACCACCGCTTCGACGCACGCCTGACCGACTACACAATGAGCGAAGTGCTCGAGCGCCGCCAGCACGTCAGCGATCTGTTGAAGCAAGTGGATGCACTCGAACAGACCGGCTGGAGCAAAGACGATCGCGTCGATCGCATTCTGTTTCAGGCACAGCTGGCCGGGGTCGATTTCTTCGACCGGCAGCTCGACCCGGAAAGCTCGGACCCCCAGCTGTATGTAAACGAGTGCAGCAACTCGATTTTCAGCTTGTTGCAGAAAGAGTATGCACCGCACAGGGTGCGCGCGCTGGCGGCAACTGCGCGGCTCGAAAAGATGCCCGCGCTGTTGCGTACCGGCCGCACGAATCTCACACACCCCGTCAAGTTGTACGCATCGCTCGCAATTCAGGCCGCCCGCGGCGGTGACGATCTGTACACCGCAAGCCTGATGACGCTCGCGGACGATCTTTCGCCCGCAGAGCGCAAACGCCTCGTGAAGGCACGCGATGCCGCCATCAAGTCGTTGCACGAGTACGCCGACTGGCTCGATTCCGGACTCGCCAGGATGCCCGACTGGCAACCCATGGGCGAAGCTACCTACAACTACCTCTTGAAGCGCATCCTCCTTTTGCCGTTCGACGCCCACGATGTCGCACATCTTGGCGAGGTGGAGCTGGCCCGTTACCGCGGGCTGGAGGCGTTACTCAAAGATCCGAGCTTGGCATCGCCTGACCCAGCCCGCGCGAAGCACGTGCCAAAGGACCAGGCGGAGTTTCTTGCAGCATACGAGTCACGTCTGACCGAAATCGTCGAGTTCCTGCGTGCGAACCGGCTGGTCACGATTCCACCCTACGTGGGTCCCTTTCAAATCAGACAGCTCCCGGAGGCATTCAAGCCCACCGCCCCCGGTGGCTTCATGAACCCACCGGGTATCTACGACAAGGACCCCGGTGGCTTCTTCTTCATCCCAACATACAACCCGCGGAGCGGGAACTTCTACATCCGCGCGGCAATCGAGGATCCCCGCCCCATTCTCGGTCACGAGGGAATCCCGGGACACTTTCTGCAGATCTCGATTGCCAATCATGTCGAGAGCGAGATCCGCCGTCAGCACGGGGACAGCGTGTTTGCCGAAGGCTGGGCGCTCTATGGAGAGGAAATGCTGATGCGCGAGGGCCTGTACCCCAGCGGCGCCGCGGCGGAGGGCCAGGTGTTGCGTCTCAGCCGCTATCGCGCCGCGCGCATTGGCGTGGACGTAAATCTCCATACTGGCCGTTGGACGTTCGAGCAGGCCGTGCAGTATTTCATGGAGGGCGGTGGACTCGACCGCGAGGCGGCCGAAGGTGAGGCGGCAGGCGCGGCTTCCAGCCCCTCGCAGAAGATTTCGTATATAACCGGCAAGTGGCAGATCATGCGTCTGCTCGGGCGTTATCGCGATAGCGAGGGCACCAACTTCCGTCTCGGTGCGTTTCACGACAAGTTGATCAGTTATGGGACCCTGCCGCTGTCAGTAGTCGAGTGGCTCATGTTCGACGACGACAGCTCGGTGCGCCTCGCGCTGCAGCGCGTCAATTAACTGAATCCTGAGCTGAGCAGGAACCACGCAACGGGAACTTCCCACTTCCCATAACAGGAGTACACTCTTTGGCGAGACCATAAAGTCAGTCCCCGTGCCGGCCGTTAGGAGGAGGGAAACATGAGCGCTGTGTTGCTCGCCGTGTTCAATGACTATGAGACAGCGGATCGCATGCGTGTCACGCTGGTCACAGACGGCTTCCCTACCGATCGTGTGCATCTCACATGTTCCTGTGATTTGGGCTGCGCCGGCCTCGAGCCGGCCGAATCGGTACACGCGAAGTGCCTCCAGTACTTTCGAACACTGCTGAAACGCGAGGACGAGCGGGAATTACCGGAAATCCTTGCGCAACGCATCGACAACGGCGCAGCAACCATCACGGTCCTTCCGCGCGGCGAGGTCGAGACCCAACGCGCGACCGAGCTTCTCAGACAGGCGCAACCCGCAGACGTGCTACAGCACGATTGCACGAAACACGGTTGGGAACACGCAGCTTCCAAGCATGGGGGCAAGGCTTATTGGATTGAGCACATCTGGCTCGAGCACTCGCCTGACACGGATTGCATCTATTGCCGTCTGTTTCCGGGAACCGCGCACTGACGGGACCCAACCTGCGGAGGGCCGACGCTATGCATGACATCCCCGTCTGGCTACCGGCGCTCCCCTTCGCCGTGATTGCCCTAACCCTGTTCAGTTGTGGCATCTGGGCCTGGTTCTCGGGCAAACACCGGTAGGCCAGCGCCCCAGCCCTTTCCAAAGCCCGAATTGTTGTGAGAGACTTCGGCGCAGGTCCAGGCTCTTGCGCCGCCGGAACCTCCGTCGTTGCAGAGTGCTCGACATACATTCGGGGCCCGGCAATGCTCATACATCGAGCCAAAGCCAGACGTCCACTCGGACGCCCGTCTGACTGCCGCGTTGACGCCGCAGGACGCCACGATCCTCTCGCCGTGGCCGTGAAATCAATAGTGACCACCTTCGCAACAGGAGATTTGCCCGGCACATACTCGTAGCCGCGACCGAACGGCCTAGGGGGACGCAAGTGAAATGCCTGTACTACACAGCGCCCACGTTGGACAGCGCTCGTCGTATTTCCGACGACGTGCATGAAGTTGGCGTCCAGGATTTTTTCCTGCACGTCATAGCCAAGGATGCGGCTGGCCTCGCGCAGCGGCACATACCTGCCGGTAACTACCTTGAAACTCTGGATCTGGTGCGCGACGGGCTGATAGGCAGCGCCATCGGCTTGTGCGCCGGATTGCTCGGCGCAGCCTTATTAAAGGTGTTCGCGCCCTTCGGTCCGCACCTGCCCAACATCGTGTACTTCGCGACGATCGCCGCGGCCACGTTGTTCGGCGCCTGGGAAGGGGGCTTGACCGGAATAGCCAGCGAAAACAAGAAGCTGGCCAAATTCCACGATGACCTCGAGGCCGGCCGCTGTCTGATCCTGATTTATGCGCTGCAGGAGCAGGAAGCCGCTGTCGTACGGATGATGCGGACGCGGCATCCGGAGGCGCAGTTAGCTGCAATCGACCGCCACTTCATCAATCCGTTCAGTTCTCTCACGCGCCCGCAATCTCCCCTTCTGGAAGGTGGACTTACACAGGAGAACTGAGGAATGGCATTTGCAGTGGCACTGCTCTTGTTGGTGGTTGGAACGATCCTGTTCCACTTCCTCAGTCCGTGGTGGTTTACACCCATCGCATCCAATTGGAAGATGATGGACGAGACGGTGAACATCACGTTCGTGGTCACCGGGATAGTTTTCGTAGCCGTCAATCTGTTCATGGCCTGGGCGGTCATGCGCTACCGTCACCGTGAGGGACACAAGGCGCAATATGCGCCGGAAAATAAAAAGCTCGAGTGGTGGCTCACCATCGTGACCTCGCTGGGCGTCGCTGCGATGCTGACACCCGGCCTGTTCGTCTGGGCCAAGTTCGTCACGGTACCCAAAGATGCAGCGGTCGTTGAGGCCGTTGCACAACAATGGACGTGGGGCTATCGCTTTCCCGGCCGGGACGGAGCGTTGGGCACCACCGATGCGAAGCTCATCACGCCTGACAACCCCTTCGGCATCGATCCAAAAGACCCCAAGGGTGCGGACGACATCCTGATAGCCAGCCAGGAGTTGCACCTGCCGATCAACAAGCCGGTCAAGGTGCTGCTGCGCTCCAAGGACGTCAACCACCAGTTTGCCGTGGCGCAGTTCCGGGTCAAGATGGACATGGTGCCAGGGATGATCACCTACCTTTGGCTGACCCCCACACGCATCGGGCGGTACGATCTTCTTTGCGAACAACTGTGCGGACTTGCCCACTTCGCCATGCGCGGCCGCGTCGTGGTGGATGACGAAAGTACGTTTCAAACATGGCTGTCCGGCAAACCCACCTACTCCCAGACGCTGGCCCGGGTCGCCGGCGACCCTGCGGCCGGCAAAGCCGCCTACGGTGTCTGCACCGCCTGTCATGGTCCCGCGGCGCAGGGTAATCAGGCGCTGAACGCCCCGAGGCTGAACAGCCAGGCCGGCTGGTACCTGGCCCGCCAACTGCGGCATTTCAAGGACGGAGTTCGCGGCGCCGATGCCAGGGACACGTTTGCAAAGACGATGATTCCCATGGCGGCGACGCTGGCTGACGACACGGCCATCAACAATGTCGTCGCCTACATCAATTCTTTGCCGGACGAGCCTTCGGCGCCCGCCACGTTGGTGGGAGATCCAGCCAGAGGAAAGTCGCTCTACACGACCTGCGCGGCCTGTCACGGCAACTCCGGAGAAGGTATCTGGTCAACGAATGCCCCCCGCTTGGCGCACATGAGTGACTGGTACCTGGCCCGTCAGCTGCACAATTTCCAGCAGGGCATCCGCGGCACGCATCCGCAGGACTTCACCGGCCTACAGATGGTGTTGATGTCCAAGATCCTGACTAGCGAGCGGGCGGTCAATGATCTGCTGGCGTACATCCGTACGCTCGACGGCCGGTCCGCCGGCCACGTTCTGCCGCCGAGCCGCACGGCTATGGCGAGCGGCGAAAGCATTCGAAGGGGGAATTAGTAATGGCATACGTTGCAATCGCCGATCGCGACCACGTACTTCATGACCCGGAGACCTTCATAAGGAAGTACATCTGGAGTCAGGACCACAAAGTCATTGCAATCCAGTACGCCATTACCGCGATTGCGATCGGCCTGGTTGCGCTGGGCATGTCAGTGTTGATGCGCCTGCAGCTGGGATTCCCGCACGCCTTCTCACTCATAGCGCCGAACAACTATTACCAGTTCATCACCATGCACGGCATGATCATGGTGATTTACCTGCTCACCGCGCTGTTCCTCGGCGGCTTCGGCAACTATCTCATTCCGCTGATGTGCGGCGCGCGCGACATGGTCTTTCCCTACATGAACATGCTCAGTTACTGGGTATATCTGCTCGCCGTGCTGGTTCTGGTGGCCGGCTTTTTCATACCCGGAGGACCCACAGGCGCGGGTTGGACCCTGTACCCGCCGCAAGCAATCAGTCCGGGCACGCCGGGATCGAGTTGGGGCATCGTTCTGATGCTGGTGTCCCTGGGCATATTCATCGTCGCTTTCACGATGGGTGGGTTGAACTATGTGACGACTGTCCTGCAGGCACGCTGCCGCGGGATGACATTGATGCGCATGCCGCTCTCGGTGTGGGGCATTTTCATGGCCACCGTCCTCGGGTTGCTGGCCTTCCCCGCCCTACTCGTCGGCGCCGTTATGATGACGCTCGATGCCCTCCTCGGCACCAGCTTCTTCCTCCCCGCAGTGGTCTCAATGGGACAACCGCCCACCCACAGCGGGGGCAGCCCCCTGTTGTTCCAGCACCTGTTCTGGTTCTTCGGACACCCGGAGGTGTACATCGTTGCCCTGCCGGCGTTCGGCATCGTCTCCGACCTGCTCAGCACCCATGCGCGCCGGCACATATTCGGCTATCGCATGATGGTTTGGGCCATCCTGGCGATCGGCTGCCTGAGCTTCGTCGTGTGGGCCCACCACATGTACGTCAGTGGCATGAACCCCTACTTTGGCTTCTTCTTCGCCACGACCACGCTGATCATCGCGGTCCCGACCGCAATCAAAGTCTACAACTGGGTGCTCACGCTGTGGCGCGGTGACATTCACCTCACCGTTCCGATGTTGTTTGCAATCGGCTTCATCTTCACGTTCATCAATGGAGGCTTGACGGGTCTGTTCCTCGGTAACGTGACAGTTGACGTGCCGCTGTCAGCCACCTACTTCGTCGTCGCTCACTTCCACATGGTCATGGGTGTGTCGCCGATCCTGGTGGTGTTCGGGGCTATCTACCACTGGTACCCGAAGATAACCGGCCGGATGTTGAATGACACGCTGGGTAAGATCCATTTCTGGCTGACATTCCTCGGAACCTATGCCATCTACCTGCCAATGCACTACCTGGGCATCATGGGCGTGCCGCGGCGGTACTACGCCTTCGGCGGAACTACATTCCTCCCGGACTCGGTGCAGTCGGTGAATGCCGCCATCACGATTTCCGCCCTGTTCGTAGCGGCCGTGCAACTCGTATTTCTGTTCAACCTGATCTGGAGTCTCTCCAAGGGCAAGCCGGCAGGCGGCAATCCCTGGAGAGCCACGACACTCGAATGGCAGACACCCGACACGCCCCCGAAACACGGCAACTGGGGACCCAAGCTGCCGGTGGTCTATCGTTGGGCTTACGACTACAGCGTACCCGGCGCAAAAGAGGATTTCATACCGCAGAATCAACCGCCCGATCCCCGCACACCCGCGGGCCATGAGCAGGTAACCGCATCGTGAGTCTTACCCTCGCGTTTGCGGCCCTCTTCACAGGTATCGTCGTCTGGGCGCTGTTGGCAAGAAGGCTGACGGCCAAGCCGTGGGAAAGGTCCGCCACCCCGCCAGAGGAAATCGAGGTGGACACCGCGGGCCCGCCACCTGCGAAGGTTGGTTTATGGGCGTTTCTCGCCGTCATCACGTCGTTGTTCGGGCTCTTCATTTCCGCCTATTGGATGCGCATGGAGCACGCACACGGTGCCAGTGACTGGAATGCCATCACCGTACCGCGGCAGTTGTGGGTGAACACCGCCTTGCTCGTCCTGAGCAGTGCCGCCATGCAATGGGCGCGCGTGTCGGCAAACCACGGACGGCCAGATCACCTCAGAGCGGGAATGATGGCCGGCGGCTTATTCGCCTGGGCCTTTGTGGCGGGCCAGTTGTTCGCATGGCACCAACTGAATGCGTCCGGATATTTGCTCGGCAACCCCGCGGTCGCCTTTTTCTACCTGCTCACAGGGGTGCACGGCCTGCATCTGCTCGGCGGCCTGCTCGTCTGGGGTAAGACCGTCGTCAGAATGGCGCGGCCGCGCGTCGAGGTGGTCGATCTGCGCCTGAGCGTGGAGCTGTGTACGGTCTACTGGCATTACCTGCTGTTGGTATGGCTGGTTCTCTTCGGCGTACTGCTGTCCACCTGAACCTTTGGATTAAACACGTATGTCAGAAAATGCCCTGACCAACGAAGAAGCCACCTCGGTACTCGGGACAGCTGCGGCACAACATGCCCCGCCAGCCACCCGCGAACCCTCAGCTTCCGAAGGCCTGTCCGGAGTCGTGTCGGACTGGTCGGAAGACAAGCAGGCGTTCCGGGTGCCCTGGGGCAAGGCGATGATGTGGATCTTCCTCCTCAGCGACACCTTCATCTTCAGCTGCTTCCTGACTTCGTACATGAACGTACGAATATCCACCACGGTGCCCTGGCCCAACCCGAGTGAGGTCTTCGCACTCCAGATCGGCAACTCAAACATTCCGCTGATCCTGATCGCCATCATGACCATGGTGCTGATCACGAGCAGCGGAACCATGGCGATGGCCGTCAACTTCGGCTATCGCCGTAATCGCGCGTACACCACGTCACTGATGCTGCTCACTGCAGGATTCGGCGCCACATTCGTCGGCATGCAGGCGTTCGAGTGGACGAAGCTCATTACCGAGGGAGTCCGTCCGTGGGGTAATCCCTGGGGAGCGGCGCAGTTCGGCTCGTGCTTCTTCATGATTACCGGTTTCCACGGCCTGCATGTCTCGGCAGGGGTGGTCTATCTGACTGTCGTCGCCCTCAGGGTCCGGCGCGGATTCTATGACCGCAAGGGCAGCTACGAGACCGTGGAGATCGCGGGCCTGTACTGGCACTTCGTTGATCTGGTGTGGGTATTCATCTTCGCTTTCTTTTATCTCTGGTAGGAGATCTTGCGATGAACAGAGCGGTGGAAACAGCCCCGCCCTCAGGCCACGAGCACGCCGAAGGCCAGCAACATCCCGTTGCCATCTATCTGTGGATCTGGGCACTGCTGTTCGTTTTCAGCACCTTCTCCTACCTCGTCGACTACTTCCACCTGCACGGTTACCTGCGCTGGTCCCTGATCATCATCTTCATGTTGATCAAGGCAGGCTTCATCGTCGCCATCTTCATGCACATGGCCTGGGAGCGCCTGGCGCTGAAATTCGCGATTCTCGTGCCTCCCCTGGTCCTGCTCGTCCTGATCGGGCTGATGGCGATCGAAGGCGACTACACCTTCCTCACGCGCTGGGCGGCATTCCTGCGGTAACCAGCTCCCGCAGCTCGTGAGTGATGACATCGGTCAACTCACGGCCCTTCAGCTTCGCGAGCTCCGGCAGCGTATAACGCGACGCGAGCCTCTGTGCGATGAGGAACCCTACATAGTATCCGGCTCGCGGCGGATATCCTTCAGGCTCTTGGCTCGCGACGAAGAAATGATTGTAGGTTGCTTCGTCCTTTTCCAGCAGGTGCTGCAGCAGATCATTTGCAATCGCGGCCAGATGCGGGCTCGCGCCCTCGGGAATACCAGGCTGCAGCAACGCGATATCCAGACTGACCCCGGAGTTCATTCGCCAGCTCACGAACGTCGCCAGTCCTTCACCCCAGAGTGCCTCCTCGATCAACGGAACGGCGTCCGCCGTTGCGCCAAACACGGAGGTCGCCTGATGGTGGTAGATGTGGAACGTCTCGTGATCAATGAGTACCTTCAGCTCCGCCAGCTTGTGGTACCGGGGAATCACATCGGGCGCAAAAATGAGCCGATGTTGTCCCTTCACGAACCCCGCCGCCCCATCCATCCGGCCAAAACTCGGCGCGATGTAAAAAACGAAGTCACATCGGTAATCCGGAAAAGTGCCTCGGAATGCGTCCATGTATTGCCGGACATGCGTGGTCAGATATGTTTCCGCCTCGTGGACCTCACGCCGGTGGGCATCGACGTAGGCGCGATCGCGCGTAACGAGTTCTTCCCACTTGGGGCTGGGTGGAACATAGACGTAGTCGTCGTTGTAAAGGTCTGGATGCGGATCGACGATGGTCGCCCGAAGTCTGGCTGCGGCGTTCTGACCATCCAGGGCCTTCCAGAACTGCGGCATGAGGTCCACGATCTGGCAACCCGCCCGCGCCGTCGCCGGCCCTGAAACCAACAGACACGCAGCAACGCAGATCAACAGCCCGTACAGGCCAGAACGAAGCCCAAATCCGTATAACCTCATATCCCCCGCCATGTCGTAACGCGACCTGCCAAGGGCGATCATAGCGGACGGCGTACACCGGCCTGATCGTATTTAGAAGGCACTCCCCCTAACGCCATTCGCAGTCCGCCTAATGCCGCTGGCGGTTCCCTAACGCCACTCGCAGTCCCCTCGCGCCGCTGGCGGTCCCCTGGGGCCGCTGGCAGTCTCCCGAACGCCCTTGGCTCCACTACTAGGAGCCCCCCTTCTTCTCGTTGGACTCCGCGGTAGCCACGCCAATCAGCGCGCCACGGCGCCGCGGCGCGGTTTGAAGCGCGGCGTGGAACTCGCGTAGCGCATCGGTGGGTCTCCCGGACGCAAGCAAAATTTCTCCGAGCTGTTCGCGCGCCGGCACAATCGGCCCCGGGGTGACCGGCAGCTTCTCGACACCCTCTTCCTTGATCGCCGCAGCACCCATCAACGAAATCGCAGTCTCGGCATCGCCCGAGGCTATGGCCACCCACGCACGCGCCTCCTGCTCCAAAATGGTCGTCTGAGTGGCCCAGTAACTATTCCCGCTCGCGCGCAGCTTTTCGTGGCATTGCTTGATCTTCGCGAGATCATCAGCCGCGCGCTCCGGATGGCCATCACGTGCCTTTCCAACGGCGGCCGCCCAATACACGATGGCCGCAACCTGCGGGCTGGAATCCGGGAGCGGCTGCAGAGCCGCCGCGGAAGCCCATTGGCCCCGCTCGATGGCCAGACGCACGGGCATTGCGTTCGCCGCGTATCCAACTTTGAAGTCGCCCGCCTCGAGCGAAGTCATCGCAGTGACTTCCCGTACAATTCGTTCCGCATCGTTGAATTGGCCGAGCTGAATGTATGCGTATGCGAGGTAGTCCATCGCATGCAACTCCTCACCGATGTCGCCCTGGGCATGCGCAGCCTGGCGCGCAGCTAGGTTGGAGGTGACGGAGTCTTCCCACAATCCCATGCGTGTGAAGATGTGAGAAGGCATGTGAAGAGCGTGCGGGGCGGCTGGCGCGATCCGTGAGTAGGCACGCGCAGCCGGGAGCCCGCGCGAAGCGAGCTCCGAGCTGTCGTAAGCGTGTATCAGATAGTGAGCGAGTCCCGGATGCTCAGGAAACTTGCGGTACAGCGGTTCCAGGATCTCGGCAGCGTGTTTCTGATTGGCATGCGTCCCATCAGTGGGCGACGCCGTCCCCAGCAGCGCCAACGAATAGAAGATCCGGGCTTCCGTATCCTCAGGATAGTGCGTCGCGACGGCGGCCATGGCTTGTTCGTAAGCCCGCGCGCGATTCAGATGCGGGACGCGATCAGAATCGCGATAGAAGCTCGCCGCAGCCTCTATGTACTCCATCTCTCGCCGGGTAGCCTTTGCGGCTCTCGCAGCCTCAGTTTCCTGCATCCCCAGCCGCAAATGCTCCGCGTCCGGCGCCGCCCACAGAGGATGAAAGTACGAGAGCGCAATGCCCCAATGTGCCATCGCGCAGCCCGGATCAGCGCGCGCCACATCGCGAAACTGTTGCTCGGCGGCCGTGTAGTCAAACGAATGTAGCAGCGCCACGCCCCGGTTGAATGCAGCCGCAATTTGTGGCGAGCACGAAGTATGGAAATCGACCTTGCCCAGTTTTTCCGGCGGCGGATGAGAATGCTCAGCTGCGAAAGCCACGCAGAACACGCAGCTGAGAAGCACGACGCGGGAAAACGATTGCGCTTGCATTGGACAATCTTACCGCCGCGGTTGAATGTCGCCAACCAGTAGACCTCTGAGCGCTTTTGATGCACGCTGCTGGTTATGTTCGTCCCAGCTCGGATTGGACCGATGGACGCTGATGAAGCCGAACAACTGTGTGATGCGCTCGCGGAGCTGGCCAGCAAAGGTCCTTCCAAAGATCCGCAAGCGCTCGTGCAAGCAAGCACCATCGTGCGAAAAATCACTCAGTCCCCACAAGCAACGGCCTACGTTCGAGAACGCGCCAACGAAGTGGACCGCGCCCTGCGTGGATGGCTCGATAGCGACGAACGATTCCACCTGGTCCTCAAAAGTCATAGCAGCGAAATCTATGCGCTGATCGATCGCCTGCACAGCGCATTGCGTGAAGCAGTGCGCTTCAGACCTCGCTGAGCACGAATCAATGCGTTCCCGCGCGTGGGCCCGGGCGGGAGCCCGAGCGATCGCGCGCGTATCTGCGACGCTGATCATGGCCACCCACGCGCTCTCCTGCCACGCTAAGCCATCCCAACACATCGGATCGACGCCAGGACGCGAGAATGATCCACAGTCTTGCCATAACCCAGGCCGTGCGGCGCGTCGCGCTCGTGGCAGCAATCATTCTGTCAGGCAGCGCCGCAGCGGCTGAAGGCGCGACTGACGTCCGATCGGGCGCGTTCCAATTCGAATCGGTCAATGCACACTCACAGGGTAGTACGTACCACGTGCTCAAGGCGATCTATACAGGTACACGTGACTTTCACGGCTACCTCGCCTTGCAGAGCATGCGCTGCGAAATGGAGGCGCGCGAAGATATCAAGACCAGTGGCGATCCTGCGCGGCGCCACTTACCCGAGTCGATGCGCAAGCTACCTGAGACCAGCGCAGGCCAGCTCGTCTTCGGCGGCTCGATGCTCAACGTCTGGACCGCTAAACCGGGAGCGTGGTTTCTATGGCGAATGGTCAGGGTTCCCAGAGACGTCGCGAAATGCCAGATGGAAGTCATTATTTGCGGACACGGCGGGGAAACTCCCGGCAATTGCGATTCCGCGCCGACAATCACGCTCACGAGCGTGTCGCAGAAAGCACAATGGCAGCCGCAATTGCCGTTGCGCATAGAAAGCTCCTCTTATCTCGTCCATGACCTGCATGAGGGCGATTTCTTCCTGCGCCTGCAGGAGCTCACCAACCTCGGCGCCACGGAGCTAATGGTGCAGCCCCTGCGGAACATATCCGCCGAGGGCTGTGAGTTGCAGCCCGCAAAGTTTGCACCTACTGACACCATGCGCAGCTTCAATGATCTCATGGTGCTCGCGCCGGGCACGCACATGTTTCACCTCTCCGCGGCCAAAGTTGCAAAAGTGAAAGCCTCGAAGTGCGCCGTCCACTCTGCGTTTTCGCAGACTTGGCGCAACCGCTCCGGTGCCCCCACGCGCACCGATCGGACTAACGCATCCGGCGTGCTCGACTTACTCGGAACCAGCCTCAGCTACTCGGAAGTGGCTCCGGATATCGAATACCAGTGAGCTACCCGAGCTGCCAATGAGCAGCACCAGCACGGCCATAAGCCGTTGGCGGCATGTTCGGTGCAAGCTTCGCCCGAGCCCACGCAAGGCAGGGCACGTATCCTGCTCGTGCTGTCTCTCACACCAACTTCATATCTGGAGCGGGACGGCCATGTTGCAATTAGGTTGGAAGGCCGGGACGGAACAGTATCCACCGGCAGAGCTTGCGGAATACGCGGTTGCGGCCGAGAAGGCCGGATTCGATTCAATCGATGCCAGCGATCACTTCCACCCCTGGAGTGAGCAGGGACAGGCCTGCTTCGTCTGGAGCTGGCTTGGCGCTGTCGCTGCCCAGACGGGAAAGATCGCGCTCGGCACAGGCGTCACCTGCCCGATCATCCGTTACCACCCTGCAGTCGTCGCGCAGGCAGCGGCAACCATAGCGTGTCTCGCGCCGGGACGCGTGTATCTCGGAGTGGGCACCGGCGAAGCGCTGAATGAATACGCGAGCACTGCTCGCTGGCCAGGCTACAGCGAGCGACGCGAGCAAACGGCCGAGGCCATCGAATTGATCCGTGCACTGTGGACTGGCGAAAAGACCACCTATGAGGGCGTCCACTATCAGACCCGGCAGGCCAAACTCTACACGCGGCCCAAAGAGTCCATTCCGATTTACGTCTCCACTCTGGTGCCCGACAGCGCGCATTTTGCAGGGAAGCACGGCGATGGGCTGATCACGGTGGGGGGCGAGGAGCCCGACACATACCGCCAGATGTTGAAAAACTTCGAGGCTGGCGCGCGCGAGGCGGGCAAAGATCCGGCGCGGATGCCGCGCATGATCGAGATCGGCGTCGCCTATACGGACGACGAGAAGAAGGCCATCGAGGTCCGGCAGCAGTTCTGGGCTGGCACGTTTGTGCCCGCGTTATTCACCGAGCGAATCTACACACCGAAGATGTCACAGGACAATGGCAAGATCGTCGGCGCCGATGTCGTGAAGAAAAGTGTCTGCATCTCGGCCAATCCGCAAGATCACGTCAAGTTGGCCAAGCAGTACATCGACCTCGGTTTCAATCACCTGGTCTTTCACTCGGCAGGTCCGGATCAAAAGGCTTTCATCCAAGGTTACGGGCGCGACGTCCTGCCTCGCCTGCGCAATTGATACCGGCCTGAGGGGCGATGCTGGGGCCGGGAGGACTGGGTTGCAGCGATTCGGGGGCGGCCTTACCAAGGCCCGTTGACTCATAGGGTCGTTGCCGTGCGCAACGCTTCGTATTTAGCGCGTGATCCCTCATCGAGCAGCTGGATGTCCGCACTCGGGATGGAATGAAACACCTCGGCACTATCCTGCACATGCCGAACTTTCATCAGGGCTGTTGAACCCTCAATACGCGCTCGCAAGGCAAGATCTTTGCGGCCGATAGCAACATAGCCTTGCGCGAGCTTCTCGATCCCCACGGGTGGCAGCGCGAGAGGCTTGCCGCCGTCGCGGCGCTGACTGTTTGCGCGTTCTGCCGCCTGCATCGCGTGGCTCAGTTGAAAGATAGCATTCTGATACGGAACTTCGCTGCGCCAGACTTGCAAATACGCGTAGGTCATTCCCAGCGCCACGTGCATGCGATAAATCAGCTCCCAGTTCTCCGTCCGGTAGGCTCCGCTTTTCTCCTGGAACATGGCGTTCTGATAGCGATCCATCAGCGCAGCCAACTCTTGAGTCGCCTTGGCCAGTTCCTCCCCTGCCCCGGTACTTGCGTACAACTCAACCAGGCGCAGGAAAGCGTCTGGATCGGGACCCTTATCCCCAAGATCGATGGCTGCGGTGAAATACTGTGCGGCCCGTTTTGTATCCCGTTGCGAGGCGAACTCGCCGGCTGCCAGCAATACATTGCGCATTGCAGAGCGGCCGCTCGCATGTTGGCCCAAAGCCGGTTGCATCTGGCCCGCCCACCAGTCTATGTCGGCGGAGCTCTGTGGCGGGGTAACGATGACTGCGCGCAGTTGCCGGCTGCCGCGGCCCACCTCAGGATCGGCCTCCACCTTACCGAGGTCGTTTGAAATGGATTCCCGCGCAAGATCGGAGAGCCCATATTCCCTGGCGAGGCGCGAAGCCACCAGAATCAGCCACGCACGTCTCTCAGCGGCGGGGCGGGTCTGCGACGTGAGGCACTGGAGTGCGAACCGGGTCGCAAGTTCCGTATGGCCACGTGACAGCAGATCATCAGCCAGCGGCAGCATCTCAGCCGGATTCGTCTTCCACAACAGCGAACCGAGCTGCTCGTTGGCGATCGTGCTATCAGGGGCCGCTGCGACAGCCACACGGGCCGCCTTGATGGCGGCTGGCTTGTCGGTCGTTTGCAGGTATTTCGAGTAGTTGAGTGCGTAGAGCGCTTTGTGACCATCGTCTGCGGCAATGGCGCGTTCGAAGTACTGCTGCGCGGTGGTCCCATCACCTTTACCTACTGCCAACACCGCAAGATTGTTCAGCGCGGCGCCCTGCTTCGGATCTGCTTGCAGGGCGCTGGTGTAAATCGCTTCGGCCCGCTGCAGCGATGCCTGCTTCTCGGCAATGTTCGTTGATGCCTGTGCACGCCTGGTCAGCTCGACAGCCTCAGCCACCGATCCCTTGGCGACAGCCGCGTTGGCGGCGGAGTCAGGCATGACTGTTTGCTTCGCAACAGACGCCCCCGCAGCAGCCGGCGCTTGTTGGCCCATTTGCGTAGCCGCTTTGTCCTGTGCACCGATGCTCACTGCAGCCGCTACAAGCAGCGCCCCCAGAAGCCAAGCGACGTTTCCGCTCCTGGCCACCCCGCAGGGTGAGCCGGCGCGTTCACGGTATCTCATGTGCTTGTCCCTCCCCACGGGCAGCTCACAGACCGAGCCGGTCTGAGTCACCCGCCAGCTCATCGCGGGGCTTGTAAACCGAGATATAACAGGCCGCCCTGGCGCCACTCAGTATCTGCAACAGCTGGTCGTTCCAGTTTTGCGGATCCAGTGCGATCGGCCTGGCATCGAAGCTCGCCTTAGTAATTGAGCCGCGCAACAGCACCGGAAATTCCATGGGCGCCGCGGGCGTTGCGGTGGGGCCGACCCGCGCTGCAATCTGGCCGAGCGTCATGGTGCCCTCCTGTTTCGTCTGATCGACGAGCTTGTCGAAGCGCACCACCAGCTCGGTTTCCGATGAGAACAGCACTTCGTTCCAGCGCAAGGGGATTTCAATCACCCGATCAGTCGCCTGCGGCACGACCGTTGAGGCAATCGGCAACCGCGCCACAAAGCGTTTGAAAAACTCGTCGTGAAATGCGTCGGTGCGAACCTTCTCCAGCGTCTTGCTGAGCAGCCGGGTCTCGAAATCGGCTGCGCTGTTGGTATCCCAGTTGGGATTGCCCGGCGAATAGATCTCGATGGGCGCGAATCCCAGCTCCGCAAGCTGCGCACCGGGACCTGCGCGGGCGCCGAACCAGTGTACAAACACCTGTGGATTCGGTTGCATGGCCACGTTCTGGTCCATACGCAAGACCAGCCGCCCGAGCTGCATTTGCGGTTGCGCCGGTGCCTGGGACATCCAATGTGCGAAGACGTATTGCCGCTCCAACTCCGCTGCGACCGCGGCGGCAACCGCCTGTTCCGCCTGGGCACGCTGCGGCAGGTTGCGTTGGAAGGCAGGTACGGCGATTTCAAACTGCACCAGCACTTCAGGTTTGCCAGCAAACGCGGCAGCGCCCGCCAGGGCGATCGCCGCGGCCAACAGGCCCATCATTATTCGGGTAGCCATGCGGTTTGCACCTTATCGGCTGTGACCGTGTATTTGATCGGGAACCCCTCAAACACAGTAGTTGCCTGAGAGCTTGCGTGTGGCTGAGTGACGCGAACAGTCAGTGTGAGCTGATCACCGGTCCGCAGGTAAAACGTGGGCCACGCGCGGGTTGCCGAGGAGAGGATCGCGGTGGCCATGGCGGCGCTTTCCGGGTCGTTGCCCTTCGCCAGCAGCCGGTTCTGCAAATGATGCTCCAGCGCACCAGGCGATTCGAGCCCCATGACGATGGGCAGCTCACTCGCCGCCGCGCCGGTGTAGATTGTTTCCCGCCGCAGGTCTGTGAGCGTTGCAACCTTACCCTGGCGCTCCAGCTCGAGGTCATACCGGAATTGCGGTTTCTCATCCAAGGCGGCGAGCTCGTGATAGAGCGCCTTGCTCGGGACGATTCGCACCAGGTGGAACTCTCGCGGCTTAAAGGCGCCTGGTACGGCGATTCTCGTGGAGTGGCCCGGCTCCAGAGTACAGGGCAGCATTTCATACTTCACCGGACGAAGGATGCGGCATTCCAGCTCGTTCGCCGTTCGCTGCCACAGGAACGGCCGCCCCGCCACCGCATTTGCGGCCGTGAGTGATACGGCCGGGATGATCGGGCTCCTATCCGCCTTGCGTACTACTTCGACGAGGTATTCGCCTTCGCCGGGCGCGCCTTCATACGTGAAATAGATCGAGGCAGTGTGGACCCAGAGAAGCGCAAGCCCTGCGACGGCAACGACGAGCGCCCAAGTGATGTCCGGGAGGCAGAGCAGCTTGCGGGAGTACTCCACGGGCTCCGCCTTCGTGAATTTCTCGAACAGCACCCACATGGAGCGCAGCAGCACCCAGCACGAAAACGCCCCACCGACAATGACGATTTCCGTGAAATACAGCTCGAAGTGCCGCTGAAACCAAAAAGTCGCCCAAGGCGCCACCACGCACAGGGTGACGACATTCACCCAAAACCAGGTCCCCCACTTTGTGCCCGGCTCGCTCATGCTCTGTTGACTATATCTGTAGCGAAGCCCCGCGTATTCGCAACCCGAGCGGAAATTCATGAGTTCGGTCGCGCAGTGCCTGCCGTCCTGCAGCACATCACCGGGCAACTGACGCGGATCAATCGAGCACCGTCACAAATCGAGCGGGCAATCGGCGGCAACGGGCCTCGGCTGCAAAAAGCGGGCGGCAGCTCACAAAACTGACGAGCGGGTGCAGGCTTTGGTCCTGCCTGCCGATAACTCAAATGTTCCGGAGAGGGTTTATCCGGCAGGGGTCCTATAGTGATCTACTTGGTTGCGGCCGCGCTGCTGGCTACCTGCGCAATGGGTATGCGGCCCGTCTTGCGCAGGGCCTTTCGTTCTGGGGTGTCCGTCAGTTCTGGGGTGTCCATCAGTTCTGGGGTGCCCGTCACGGAGCAGCGGACTGAGGTGGTGCCCGAGCTGGCCGTCGATCTGTCGCAGGTCCCGGTGCTACGAGCGGCTTCAGTACAGATTCTGGATCGTCCAGAAATCTTCCAGAGATTGAGAGACCTCGAGTTAGGCGTTTCAGAACTCGGGCAAGCACTGCCAGAGCACGATCACATCGTCGCCTCAGCGATCGCCGCAATCGCCGATGCGGCCACCCAACGACGCTATTCCCCGAGACGCCCGAACCTGTTACCGCAACTGATGCGGGCGATCAATGACGAGGACGTCTCGCGGCGTGAGTTGTCTGCGATCATATCGCGCGATCCGGGGTTGGTAGGCAGCTTGTTGAAGATGGCGAACAGCGCCTTCTATCGTGTCAGCTTCCGCCAGGTTGAAACTATTGAACGGGCAGTGGTGATGCTGGGGAGCGATGGCCTTCGCTCGTTGGTGGCCGCCGCACTGATGCAGCCGATCTTCCAGATATCCAGCACGGGGGCATTTTCGCGTTTTCCAGAAACTGTCTGGGACCACGCTCTGCGTTCGGCCCATGCCGCCATTCCCCATGCGGCCCTGGTTGAAAGGACCGACCCGTTCGCAGCCGAGCTACTCTGCTTGATCAGCGGGTTGGCTGAGATCGTATTATTCCGTGCCGCGATGGATCACTGCGCGACCTCGTTGCCGCGGGTGCAACCTGACGCTGTGCTGATCGCCGCACTTCTCGAGTCTCAGTCCGCGACTTTTGCGTGGCGGCTAGGCGTCGATTGGAAGCTTTCGGAGCTGATGCTGGCCGCGCTCGAGGAGCAGACGGTGGCTTCCGAGCCGACCACCCCGCTTGGCCGCTCGCTGCGCTTCGGTCGTTGCGCGGGTGCATTGGCAGTACTGCACACCAACTCCATCATAGATGACGCGACAGTGAGACTCTCGCTACCCGAGTCCGGCCTGTCCCCCTCGCATCTGAAGTGCATGTGGACGCGGCTTCTGAATAAGCACGAGGACCCCAGAACCGTGCGCAGACCAGCGAAGGCCGCTTAGCCGCCGCATAGTCGAGTCGCGATCGTGAACCTGGCAGGATACGGGCGCGTACCTTGCTGGCCTTTTTGCCTCCGATGGCAATCATGGACGACTCAACCGCCCAACGCACCCAAGTACAAAGCCTGAACGGGACCCTTGCCACGTGGGCGGTCGCAGCCATGGTCGCGGCGATGTTCATGGGCACAACGCTCGTCACACCCTTGTATGTGCTCTACCGCCGCGAATTCGGCTTCTCCGAACTGACATTGACGCTCATCTATGCGGTGTACGTCGTCGGAAATCTGGGAGCATTACTGTTCTTCGGTCGCCTATCCGACCAGATCGGGCGGCGCCGCGCCACACTGCCGGCAATCGGCATAGGAGTCATCAGCACCATCCTGTTCCTCGCCGCCACCAACACCACATGGCTCTTCCTGGCACGCATGCTGAGCGGCCTGGGCATAGGTATCGCCTCCGGAACCGGGACCGCCTGGCTCGTCGAACTGTACAGCGGCCGCGACAAATCCCGAGCCACGCTGATGGCCTCGGCAGCTAACATGGCGGGCTTGAGCATTGGCGCGCTGCTCGCGGGACTGCTCGCGCAGTACGCCGCCTGGCCGCTGCGGCTGGTCTATGTTATCTACCTCGCCCTCCTGATCGGCATGGCACTCGTCATACGTCAGACACAGGAAACCGTCGAGCAACGCGCGCCCGGCCTCAGACAAATAGAGATGCGACCGCGGCTTGGGATTCCGGCCGGCATTCGCGCGCAGTTTATTGCCCCGGCCGCCACGGCTTTCGGCACTTTCGCGCTTCTGGGCTTCTATGCCGCTCTCGCGCCGAGCGTACTGGCTCAGGATCTGCATGAAACCAACCGCGCCGTTGGCGGCGCAGTCGTAGGCGAGTTGTGTATCGTAGCCACCGCCGCGCTCATCCTCACACGCAGTTTGAAGAGCCGCACGGCCATGCTGAGCGGGTTGGCCTTGTTGTTGCCAGCCCTGCTGCTGCTCGTCTGGGCGCGGGTGGAAGCATCCATGTCGGTTCTGCTGATCGGGACCGCCTTGAGCGGCGTGGCCACGGCCCTGGGCTATCGCGGCAGTCTGCAGGTCGTCAACGAGATTGCCCCCGCGGACCGTCGCGCGGAGGTCATCTCCAGTTATCTACTATGTTGTTACGCCGGTAACTCGTTACCCGTGATTGGTGTCGGGGTCCTGTCGAGTTTTTCCACCCCTGTCACGGCGAGTTCCGTTTTTGCGGCAACCATCGCGGTGTTCGCAATCGTCGCGCTATTCACCGGCGCAAAGTACGCGCGCGGCGCCTGAACCGCATTCCAGGGACAGCGCGGAGGACGCGCGGCAGATCGAGCACAATTCTCATGCGGCCTTAGGTCCCGATGCCGCCGTATCCTCCACAGCGATGGATGGGCCAGGGCAAGCCCCGCAGCACCGCTCCAGCCTGAGCCGCGAACGTACCGTCCCGATTGGGCCTGCGGTACTATTCCAAGTTGCTCAACTGTCCACCCGCGGGAGGCTCCAGTGATCGGCTCACTACAGATCAAAAGCTATGTACGAACTGCGTTGCGGCGTCGAGGCTATGAGTTGGTCAGGCGCAATGGTGCCGGCCGTGCCGATGAGCTCATGGACATGAACGCGCTGGAGATGGAAATCTACGAACAGATTAAACCCTACACGATGACGACCATCGAGAAGGTCATCGCGTTGGTACGCGCGGTCCAGTACGTGGTGAAGAATCGAATCGCCGGGGACTTTGTCGAATGCGGCGTGTGGCGCGGGGGCAGCATGATGGCCGTCGCTCTGGCGCTACGCGCGGCGGGAGAGACCGACCGCGACCTGTTTTTGTATGACACGTTCGCTGGAATGTCCCCACCGACTCCGCAGGACGCGCGCTACGATGGCGCGACCGCCGCCGAGCTACTTAAAGCCGGAGGGCCCAATGCCCGGGTATTTGCCTATGCCAGTCTCGAGGACGTGACCGCGAACCTCACGGCGACCGGGTACCCGCAGGAACGGATCCACTACGTAAAGGGTCTCGTGGAACACACCGTGCCCGGAACAGCCCCGGCGAAAATTTGCATGCTCCGCCTCGATACCGATTGGTACGAATCGACACGGCATGAGCTCCAACATCTGTATCCCAGGCTGAGCCACAACGGCGTACTCATCATTGACGACTATGGCCACTGGCGCGGATCGCAGCAAGCGACAGACGAGTATTTCAGCCAACTGCATCCAGCGCCCTTCTTGAATCGCATCGACTATTCAGGGCGGCTCGCGATCAAACCGCCCGCCAGCCCCGGTAGCGGGCTGCCGGCAGACGCGAGCACGGGTCACTAGCCACGCGGCCAAGGCCGCTGTAGCCGAGACCCTTGACCATCCCCTAGGTGGGCGCGGTCCCCTGGCACAATCTGTTCGACCCGGTATGACTCCGCGGCCGATCGAGAGAGCCTTGGGCATCGCGCTCGCCTCAACAGCCGCGCACGCCTCGTGTTACGTGCCTATTTGTTCGACCCATTGCGCTCGCCACGTGCTGGCCTGGCATCACCAATCGCCGTTAGCACCCCCCGCGCAAACACTTTCGCGGCAGTCACTGTGACCTGCCCCCAGCTTCCGGGACCAAGGCCCCAACAAACAACAACCCACGTCGATCACGGTGCTGCCACCAATCCGTACGCTGCACTGCGACAACTCCTCCCTGTACGCCTATAATTTTCACGATGATTCATGGCAGGAGGCAGATCCCGTGAGACTCAGCAGGAAGCATATTACTGTCATTCGCAACGTCATCTTATGGATGACTGCAGTCGCGACGAGCTGTACTGCCTTTGCCCAGGGACCGAATCAGCATGGTCTCTACGTTCCGCCATCCAACATCTTCATTTCCGATCCGGCCGAAACACCCATCAAGCTTACCCTTGGCACGATGCCCTTGGCACGGATTCAGAAAGTATTGGATGATGCGCGTGCTACCGATGCGAGCTCGCCGATCGTTCTTACCCTCACCGGTACTTACCTGGTTATTGATCAGCCGCTGAGGCTACCCTCGAAAACCTCTCTGGTGTTATATGGCTCCATCCATGCCGTTCCGGGCGCGTCCGCAGCAAGCATCATCTCTGTTTCCGGTCAGAGCCAGGTGGCCATATCCGGTGGATTTCTCGACGCCCATGGAGCCAATCTCTCCGGCATCGATGTTGAAAATTCCAGCAAGGTCAACATCGACGCGGTAACGGTCACTGATGCCCGTCAAGACGGCATTGTTCTGCAAGGCGGAGGGAACACGGTCTGGGATAGCGGATCAGCCATTACCCGCTGCGAGGTCTCCCATTCCGGTGGCAATGGAATCACCATTGGAGACATCACCCAGGCGTTGCTTCTCGACAGTTTTGTTCACCACAACTCCGGGGCCGGCATCCGTGTAAGCTCGGCCTATAGCTCCATCGTCAACAACGTGAGCCGGGAAAACGATACCGGCATCAGGGTCGATGCCAACGATGACCTGATCTCCGACAACCAGTTTCAAGCGAATCGAAATGCAGGGATCATCCTCGAGAGCTCGAGTGCAAATATCGCCGTACTGCGTAATTCCGTGCTCGACAATGCCGCCGCGGGGATCGACTTCGACGGCAGAAACAACCTGATATACGAAAATACCCTGCGCAATGCCAACAATCTCACGGACCGCTCAACTGCCAACTGGATTGTCGGTTCGGGAATGCGACTCGATGCATCGCAGAGCCAATACTTCTATCCGCCGACCATCGACAATCGGCACGCCGATACGATCATAAATGGCCTGAGCCGCACGGATGTGGCCATCGACTCGAGCACCCTATCCGCCCTGAGCGCAGTACAACAGGCTTACGATACCGCTCTTCAGCAGCATCCAAATGATGTAATTGTCCTGACCCTAACCGGCCAATTCACAGTCGATGCTCAACTGCTGCTGCAATCGCATACGGCCGTCATTCTTGATGGGCTCTTCCAGGTGCCTGCGGGCAGCCAGTTGTCGCAAGTGGTTACAGCCGTAAATCCATCGCAATTCATCTCCTTCACCGGAGGCACCATCGATCTGGGTGGACGTTCGATGGCGGGAATCTTCTTCCCCTCTACCACACTGGCATTTCTCGATCATATTACGGTGCAAAACGGCGGCCAGAGGGACGTCCGGCAAGGAGGAGGCATGATCCATCTGCAGAACGGTGGTGGCTATAACATCCTGCATGCCAACACTGTCAACAACAGCGGAGGACGGTGCATCTGGACACAGCAGAACCATGCAAGGTATGTCGTTCTCGAAAATTATCTGACCAACTGCAATATGGATGGCGTCGATTTTGATTCTTCCACCTCGAATAGCTTCGCCATTGGCAATAACAATGTAGATAACATCCGCTACGGTGTCTTTATAGAGCAGTCGGATTCCTTCAACAGGATTTATGGTAACAATACGACCACACGGGGCGTTTCCGGCATTCCAGGCCATGGGATCGGGATCTACAACAACGCAACCAGTGGCGCAACCCGGGCCGTGACAGACAAGAATACCATCTTCAGCAATGTCAGCGACATCATTGCCAATGGCCTTCGGGTGGGATCGATCTCGACTGCCACCGGTGGTGTCGCCGAAACAGCCCATAGCTTCCTCTTCAATAACGTTGTCAGGAACAGCAGAGCAGACGGTATCCTCTTCGACACAGAATTTCCGCAAAGTGTGCAGAACTACTTCTCCCAAACCGTACTCTCGGGAAATGCAACGGATATCAATTCACATCCATCCAATGGAGCCACACCTCCTGAGTTCTTCAATCCGCCACCAGCAATCAATCTTGCGCTGAACCAACCTGTTGCCACCTCTTCCAGCGCTCCCGGCTCTTCTGCCGCTGCAGCTGTAGATGGCCTTGCCTATACCAATTGGACCCCAGCTAACGAACACCGGTCCTGGCTCACTATCGACCTCGGCACTAGCGCAAGCTTCGGGCGCGTTACGCTGAAACAGACTTCCAGGTTCGCCCTATATCGGATCGAGCTCGAGAGCTCTCAAGATGGCTCAACCTTCACCAGTATTCCCGGTACGGTACGCCTGACCGGGACAGATCCCCTGGACAGTATTTCTTTTGCTTCTGTTTCCGCACGTTTCCTCCGAGTCCGAATGGAGAGGCTCCTCGGCCAACCCACAGGCTTCGAGGAGATCTCTGTACATCCCATGTAATGCGACAGCAAGCAACGGCGGGCACGAAAGCTAACAGATAGCTATCAGCGCATGGCTTGCGGAACTGCGGAACAGTCGGTGGCCGCTGTCTCTGACGATAGCTTCCCGCTGATTCCCCTGTCGCGACCCCCGGACTGGCGCCAGCTCCCAGCTCGAACGGCTGCACTCTCAGTTCACGCGGCGATTTCACACGCGACTGACGGACGCGATGCACGCGTAGAGAGTCGCATGGCTGACGTGCCGTAGAGCAGTGAGGTTGGTCTGCCCGCGGCTACCGCCATTGTTGTTGCTGGTGCTATACAACGGCGTGCGACGCTGGGATGCCCCAACCGAGATCAGCGAGCTGATCGCGCTCTCCCCCGACTCGGCGCTGTGGCCTTGGCAGCCGCAGGCCCGCTATCATTTGCTGGACATAGGGGCATTTCCCAAGGACGACTTGGCGCGGCGAGCCAGCCTGGCAGCGCTGCTGTTTCGTCTGGAGCAGCGGCATCCGCCGGAGCAGATCGAGCAGTTGCTGGGTGAAGTGATCGGCTGGTTCCGTCGGCACGAGGGCTACGGACGCCTGCGGGAGTTGTTCGCCGAGTTGGTTCGCGAGGCACTCGCGGGGTTTGGATTGAAGTTGCCGGCATCGGAGGATTTGCTGGATATGAAGACCAATCTTTCGACATTAGGTGAAACCTGGAAGCAGCAGTGGCGTGCCGAGGGACTTGCCGAGGGCCGTGCCGACGGACTTGCCGAGGGACGTGCCGAGGGCCGTGCCGACGGACTTGCCGACGGACTCATCAGAGGGAAAGCCGAAGCGCTTCTTATGCCTTCTGGTAGAGCGATTCGGCACGGTGGCGCCGTCCTGCCGCAGGCGAATCCGGGCCGCCAAGCTGACAACCCTTGAAAGTTGGTTCAAGCGTGCCATTGTCGCACCTGATCTGGCCTCGGTATTCGAACCGCCAAGTAGAGATGGCCAAGGTCGGTCGTAAGCCGAACCGGAGGATATTCGCACGGCCAGCACCTACTTCCCTATGCGAAGGCGCACGCTCCGCGTGTGCTCGCATTGATTCCCATTGAGAGGATCCTCTAGGGTATGAGAATGATCTTGCCGCGCGCGCGGCCCAGTCCCTGGTACGTAAACGCATCGAGCACGGACGTAAGTTTTACCACCCGATCGATCAGCACCTTGGTACCCCCACGCACGCTTTCGACCACCTTCGCCAGTCGGCTCGCATCCGACGTATGAAACACGAACGAAGCCCTCACCTTGTGCGCTTTGGCCAACGGCTCATCGGGCGCAGATACAGTGGCAACCAGTGCGCCGCCCGCTCGCAGCACTTCGAGCGAGCGCCGCTGAGTTTCACCCCCGATCGTGTCGAGTACCACGTCGAGATCCGCCAACTCCTCCGCGAAGTTCTGTTCACGGTAATCGATGACTTGATCTGCGCCCAGCCGACGAGCAATCTCGATGCCACTGCCGGATGCCGTTGCAATCACACGCGCTCCGATCGAGCGGGCGAGTTGAATTGCAAAACTTCCTACGCCGCCCGCGCCCGCCTGCACCAGTATCGTCTGCCTGGGCTTGAGGTCCGCAACCTCCAACAATGCCTGCCACGCGGTCCCGCCAGCGGTAGGGATTCCCGCCGCCTGCTCGAGCGTCAGAGTGTCTGGGATTCTGACAAGATATGACGCGGGTACTGCTGCAAGCTCCGCGAGAGCGCCACCGCTCGTTGGATCGGTGCGCGCGACGACCCTGTCGCCCACGCACCATCCACTGACTTCGGCACCAAGTTGCTCAATGGTACCGGCCAGATCAGTGCCAAGCGTGTACGGAAATCGCAGCAGGAAGAAGGCACTCATCACTCCCTGTTGCAGTTTCACGTCCAGAGGATTGAGACTCGCCGCGCCTACTCGGACCAGGACCTCGGCAGGTCCGACGTCGGGCACGGCTGCTTCTTCGATCAGAGGCTCCTGACCGTAGGAATGTATACGCGCGGCTTTCATCGGGATAACTCCCGCGCAGCACCGGCAGCACCCACCTGATTCATCCACCCGAGCCAGTCCTCCAGGTGCCAGGTGTGCGTCACGAGCCCATTTTCCATGCGATGGAACTCGTGGATTGGGAACACGAAGCGCTTGCCAGTGGGCGCGACTCCGAACCACTCGCCCGCATGCGTTCCAGCGATCTCGGCCCGTACCGCCGCCCTTCCGGGTACGCCGATGATCTCGTGAATCTTCACAGTGACGTCCGGGAAAGCCGCAATGAACTCCTTGATGATCGGCTTCATGCCCTCGCGCCCCGGCTGCTGGTGGGGCGCTCGCGGGATATCCTCCCAGTCCGGCGAGACGGCTTGATCCAGAAGTGACGGATCATGGTCGGAAAATGCGCGGTAGAGTGTCTCGATGGCGCGGCGGTCCTGATTGCTGAGGCCAAACACCTCGGCCGCTGACTCAGAATGGCTTGTCATTTGCTTCTCCTCGCAGTCCTGATGACTGCTTTGTGAGAGAGAAGCTAACGGTGTTCGTCCACGGGTTCTAATCGATATACGGTATGCGTAAACATCCACCAAACTTATACGGCGTAGATCTGAATCTCCTGGTCGCATTCGACGCGCTGATTGCCGAGCGCAGCGTCACGCGCGCCGGCGCGCGCATAGGACGGACGCAGCCTGCAATGAGCGCCGCACTAGGGCGCCTTCGCGCGCTGTTCGAAGATGAACTCTTCATCCGCTCCCCGGAGGGCCTCGAGCCGACACCGCGGGCCCTCGAGCTTGCCGGTCCCCTGGGAGAGGCCCTGGCGCAGATTCAACGGACGCTTGAGTTCACCCAGCGATTCGATCCGCAGACTTCCACTGTGAGCTTTCGGCTCGGATTGTCCGACCATCCAGCGCTGGTGGTGCTGCCAAGACTCATTGAGCATCTGCGCGAGAATGCTCCCGGCGTGACGTTGCGAATCACCAGCTTCACACACCGCGACGACGCCGTGACGAGGCTGGACAGCGGTGAAGCAGACGTGACGATCGGAGTTCCCCCTACCCTGGCGCCGGGCGGACGCGTTCTCGGCCGAACACTGTTCGAAGAGCAATTCGTATGCATCGTTCGTAAAGGGCATCCTGACCTGCATCGACTCGATCTGAGTACCTACCTGAGCATGTCCCACCTGCTCGTTTCACCGGAAAACGAGCGCTTTGGCATAGTGGATGCAGCACTCCACAAGCGAGGGTTGCAACGCCGACTTGCATTGACCTTGCCGCAAATGTATGCCGCGCCGGCGCTGATCGCCCGGTCGAACATGATCGCGACCGTTATGGCTGGCGTAGTCGAGGCTTCGGGATTCCAGGATTTGCTGGAGGTGTTGGTGCCTCCGATTGAGTTGGAACGCGTATCATTCATGATGCTCTGGCATCGCAGAAATGATGCTCACCCGGCACAGCGGTGGTTGCGCAAGTGCATCGGATCGCTTTTCGAGCAAGTCCGCACTGCCGAAGGATAGAGTTCGTGCATGACCAACAGCGTCTTGCCACCTTTTTGCTCGAAGTCACCGTGGTGCGGGCACCGTCAGGACTTTCGTCATTAGTCCAGACGAGGCGCGACAACGATGGGACACCGGCGGGGGCCGTGATTTTGCAAGTTGCCCCAGCTCCACTCCGAGCTTAAACGCCACCAGCGACAGTCAGCGCCCGGTCGGATTCATTCAGGGCGCCCAGTCCGAAATACGCCAGCGCGAGCGATTCCCACTTGTCAGGAGTGTCGGTCCAACTCCGGGCCAGCTGGACCGCTTCCTGGTATTGTCCGCGTAGAATCCAGATGTAGGCCAGAATATCGGCGCGGTAGTTGGCGTCCATCTCGAGAACTTCCCGCATCGCCTGCACAGACTCGTCAAAACGCCCCGCCACGTAAAGTGTATTAGCCAAGTTGTATCGGAAGCTGAGATTGAGAGGCGCGCCAGCTACTGCCCGCTGCTGCAGTTGAACGGCCTCATCGAGACTACCTTGTGCCAACGCCTCGAGCGAACGAGTCGCCAGCAGAACAGGATTGTCCGGTTCCAACTCCTGAGCACGGCGCATGTGGTCAGTCCCCGTGGCGGCGTCTCCGCGATGGAAACTGTACAAGGCGAGCCGGTAATGTGCCTCAATCTCGCGAGGATCAAGCGACAGCGCACGCTCGGCCGCGGTTTTGACTTTCGGCAGACCTATCTCGGGAGGCAGCTCGCGTGCCATGGTTTCAAGCCAGTAAACGCTGGCCAGACCGGCATACGGTTGTGCGAGCGTCGGATCCAGACCCGCTGCCTGCTCGAAGTACTGCCGCGCGCGCTCGAGGTCACCGGCAGCGCGCCGCTCGAGAAACTATCGGGCCCGTCGCAAGCGTTCCTCAACCGCGGGAGAACGAATTTCAGCCGTAGCTGTGCCTAGCTCACTGCCTTCGGTGCCTACGTGTGCGCTGACGGGGGCCATTTCCACCTTGTCTTCGATGTACTAGCCCTGCTTGAGCGAAAGCGTGGCCGTATGTACCCTGTGAGTGACGGGCCAGCGTTCAGCGAACCGCTGAACTCATGCGTCTCCTCTCTTCGAGGGCAACGACCTTGCAGGCCGAAACTTCTTGTATATGATCAAAGTGGGGTCGGTGCAGGGCCACCCCCGAAGGGGAAGACGCCGCATGCGTGCACGGCGCCTCGTCTGCCGGAATACGCGCGAACTCCAGCTCAGGGGAGAGCTCGATGATGGTGAGACTCCATGCCCAGCACACTCGGTATAGGCAGCGGTGAACCGGCCGGACTCGCAGCACTAACGGCGGACTCGCTGTTCGAAAACCAGCGCGCGTATCGTACGGACGACGTGATGCGCGCTCGCGCCGACATCGAGCGCGTATTCTTCAGGCATTCGCTGTCGCGTGCGCGGGGCGATGACGGCTTGCAGTTCTGTCACCGCGGCTCACGGCTGTGGCGCACCTCATTTAACTATATCTGCTATGGATCGGACGTCCAGGTCGCAGTGGACTATGTCGATCGCGACCTGTTCGTTGCCGTCATACCGCTGAGCGGTCAAGCGGAAGTCGAATATCTCGGACGCGGCACCCCCATTATGCGCGGGCAATACGTAGTGCTCGATCCGATGGCCGAGTTCCGGTTCCGCATGTCTGCCGACCATTGCCACCTCGCCATCGG
This sequence comes from Steroidobacteraceae bacterium, assembly GCA_045810105.1. Classification (GTDB taxonomy): domain Bacteria; phylum Pseudomonadota; class Gammaproteobacteria; order Steroidobacterales; family Steroidobacteraceae; genus 13-2-20CM-66-19. The sequence continues at coordinate 140,255 of JBJMWM010000006.1, forward strand.
CGTGCCTGCAAGGCTGTTCCGCGAATTAACGGGTGCCGGCTCGACGGCCCGTACCGGGGGGCTGCATGCCTGGACTCGCGGTCCACGCACCCTGGACGAAGGGGATGCGGGGTTGATCGATTACATCGCTTATCTTTGCACGCAACTCGATCGACCCGCTACGCACCTGAGCGCGCCGGCTGTCGCTCAGAGCTTCGAGGCATCATTTCTGACGATGCTGCTGGCCTCTGTGTGTCGCGAGTCGGACGGATTTGTGTGCGGCACCGAAGGAGGAACATCGCGTGGCGTACCTGCGCACGTCAAGCGTGCCGAGGCATTCATCCAGTCCAACCTGACTGATCCGATCAGGCTGGAGGACATCGTCACGGCTGCCGGTGTACCCACGCGCACGCTCTACAATGGTTTCCAGCGATTTCGCGGCGCGGGACCCATGCAGTGGCTTCGCATCCAGAGGCTCGAACGTGCGCGATTGGATCTCGCGGATCCGTCCAACAGCACTCTCACTGTGACGGATGTCGCGAATCGATACGGTGCCTCGAACTTCGGTCGATTTGCCCGCGCGTACCTCGAACTGTTCGGGGAGCTCCCCTCTGAAACCCTGAGGCGTGGCCGCTCGCTGAAAGTCTGACCGACCCTCGGGCCCAAATCGCGGGCCTTCAAGGCTTCCCCTCTCGCGCTGGCAAAAAACGTCCTTTCCAGGCAATCCCGGGCTTTCGGCGCCCCGTTCACTGGCGGACCCTACCGGCAACAGAGCGCGCGCCAGGTCCGCAGCTCAACCAACGGGGAGCCAACACTGATGGTGACGAAGCCCGCATCCGTACGGGATCTCTCGATTCATTCGCTTGTGTCACTACTCGTTCTGGGAAGCGCATGTCTTCCTGAACAGGCTCCGGCAGAAGAGAAAGTCAATGCGACACCCACAGCACCAGTTCTCGAAGAGGTGGTGGTCAGCGCGCGCAAGCGCACTGAGAATCTGCAGCAGACCCCCGTTTCGGTAGCGGCGTTCGGTGCCGAAGAGCTCGAGCAACGTCAGGTCGCTTCCACCACCGATGTCGGCAATCTGGTCCCCAACGTGCAGTTCGACGGTGTGGCATCCGACTCGGGCGGCGGCGCATCCACCCAGATGTCCATTCGCGGCATCGGCCAGACAGATTACGTATTGACTGTCGAACCGGGCGTCGCCGTCTACCTCGATGGCGTCTACATCAGCAAGTCCGTCGGCTCCCTGTTGAATACGGTCGACCTGGAACGAGTTGAAGTGTTACGCGGACCCCAGGGCACCCTGTTCGGCCGCAACACCATCGGCGGGGCGATCGTGCTCACGTCGAAGCGACCGGGCCAGGAGCCTGAATTCTCGGTTGAAGCGGCCACCGGCAGCTTCAACCGGGCCGACATCAAGACCGTACTGTCCGAGCCCGTGAATGACGTGCTGAAAGTGCGCTTCTCCGGCGCTTACCAGAGTCGTGACGGCTACGTCGACAGGGTACTACCCAACGGGGACCGCACTGGAGCGAGCCAGGGTGGCACCCATGACCTCTCAGGCCGCTTCACAGCAGTGTTGGATCTGAGCCCCAGCCTCAGCGCGACACTCAGCGTCGACGGTTCTCGCATGCGCGACGAATCCCCCGGCCAGGTGCTGGTGCGGGCGGATGAGACCGCCGCCTTCGCGAGCCTGTACAACGCATTTGTGCCCGGCGGGCAATGCTTGCCAACCGCGGGCACGGCGCGGTTCTCAAATCCGAGCTGCTATAACAGCCAGTGGGTCAAGCCGATCGACTCGCTGGCGACCACCAACAGCGGCCCGAACGTCTCTGACACGAACGTGTGGGGGTCCGCCCTCACGCTGGATTGGGATGCAGGTCGCGCGCGCGTCAAGTCCATTACCGCGTACCGCAAGGTCAACTTGCAGGTCTCCCAGGACATTACCGCGAGCCCGAGCTACTTCAATGATATCGGGCAGAGCATCGAGTTCGAACAGTTGAGTGAGGAGCTGCAACTCTCCGGCAAGGCCTTCGATCAGAAGCTGCAATACATCGTCGGCCTGTACGGCCTGCACGAACAGGGCAGCCAGGCGTTTCCGGTGAACCTGACCCTCGTGCAGTTTCTCTCGGGCGGGCTCGTCGACAATAACAGCTACGCGGGCTTCGGCCAGGTCACGTATAACTTCACGGACCGCTTCGGGATCACAGGGGGCTTGCGCTACACGGACGAAACACGGAAGTTCAACCCGCAGCAGTACATTGTCGGCTACAACGCCCAGACCAACGTGGCCGGATTCGTCAACCCAATCGCGGGGGCTTTTGGGCCACCGGGACAGCCACTGTTCCCGGCTGGCTGGTATCGGCGCTCCGGCTCTGCGACGACGCCTTCTCTCACTCTCGATTTCAAGCTGACGAGCGATCTGTACAGCTACTTCACATACTCGGAAGGTTTCAAGGGAGGCGGCTTCGTCATGCGCTACTTCCCACCGGTGGTGCCGGCTGCGGGCACAAATCCAGATTCGCTCGTCGGCTACGCGAAGCCCGAGACCGCTCGGCTCTACGAATTCGGCATCAAGAGCGAGTGGCTGGAGCATCGCCTGCGTGTGAACGCCTCGGTGTTTCGCACGGACTATAAGGACCTGCAGATCACGTTCAACATCGATCCCGATGGTGCTGGCCCGATCGGAGCTTTTGTACCAGTGCTCGCGAACGCCGGTACGGCACGCATCCAGGGCGTGGAGCTCGAGACGGAGTTCGCCGCCACGGAGTGGCTACGACTCAATGCCAGTGGCGGCTACCTCGACGCCAAGTACCTGTCCTTCTCGACGCTTGCGATTCAGCAGCTCCCGTCACTGCCGACACAGCTACCCAACGCACCGGAATTCACGGGCAACATCGGATTCGTTGCAGACTTCGCACGAAACGACACTGGACGGTGGTTTATGCGCGGCGACTACTCTTATCGCAGCGAGCAGTTCAAGGAATTCACCAACGACCCGACACTGAAGCAGCCGGCGTACGGCATCCTGAACGCGAGCTTCAACTATCTGTCACCTGACGCACACTGGTCGGCGTCCCTTGGTGGCACGAACCTCACGGACAAGATCTACATCGTCAGCGGGGTCAGCAACAACGGCATCGGGTACTCGCAAGCCGCTGTTTCGCGGCCGCGCGAGTGGTTCCTGCGTCTCAAGTACAGCTACTAAACGCGGGCGTCAGCCATCGGAGGATTCGCGAATGTCCGTCAGGTTTAGTGTGATGTTCACCGGGATGTATTCCATGCGCGACGTGGCGCGCATGGCGCAGCAGATCGAGGCCTATGGGTTCGACGAGTTGCACGTCGCCGACGATCTCGTATTCCGCCCCGCTTGGCCGATGCTGACCGTGGCTGCTCAGCATACGAGCCGCATCAGGCTCGGGCCCTTTATCGTTACCCCGCAGGTAGCGCACCCTGTGTATCACGCGTCGAATTTGGCCGCTCTCGATGAGTTGAGCGGCGGACGCGCAATCTGCGGCATGGGGCGCGGCGGGTTCAATCCGCTCATTGGCATCCAGGGCCCTCCGAAGGCGATCAAGATGCTGAAGGAGGCGTACCTCATGATGCAACGGATGCTCTCGGGCGATCGCACTCCGTTCGAAGGGGAGTTTTTCAAAGGAACCAAGGACCTCTACTTCCAATACGAAATTCCCCGTCGTGATGTCCCCGTCTACATCGGAACGTGGGGACCAAAGATGGCACATATGGCGGGCACCGTGGCTCCCGGTATTAAAGCCGATTGCGTAGCCAACGCGCAGTACCTGCGCGAACTGGGTGCACAGATGGCAAGCGGCGCTCGTGATTCTGGCCGCGATCCGTCGAAGCTCGAGCTCATTGTCGGTCCGCTGTGCTGCATTTCGCGTGACCGCGATCGGGCGATGCGCACGACTAAGGAGATGCTTGCGCTGTTGCAGCCCTTTCTCGCCCCGATGACTCACAACGAGGGCATTCTGGATGAGCAGATCGTTGCAACCGCCGAGGCTTTCAACTCCGGCGACGTGGCGCGAGCGGTCAGTATGGTGTCGGACAAGGCAGTGCGAGCGTTCTCGCTCACTGGCACACCAGGCGACGTGATTCCTCAGATCGAGGAACTCGTCGACGCGGGGGCAACCAACATCGCATTCGGTCCGCCCCTCGGCCCGGACTTCCTCGAGGCGCTCGAGCTGTTGTCCACCGAAGTGCTGCCCCATTTCGCCTCGAGGAGGCACTAACCCATGTCCGCCCACAACGAGAAGGTACTCGACCAGCTTGTCGAGGCGTGGTGCTCTCATGACATTCCAGCCTTGGTCAACCTCTTCACCGACGACTGCGTGTATGAGGATATGGCGCTGCGTGTAGTCAACCGTGGGAAAGCAGAGCTGCAACACTTTGCGCAAGACGTGTTCAAGACCATGCCGGACTTTCACCTGAAGTTCCCGCGCCGGTTCGCCACGCAGGACTCTGGAGCATCGGAGTGGGTGATCAGCGCCACATGGGCCGGACTCTTCGAGGACATGGACTGCACAGGGCGGAAGATCGTTTTCACGGGACTCTCGATGTACACCTTCAGCGACGGCAAGCTGGCTTCAAATCGCGACTGCTGGGACTACACTTCCCTGATGCGGCAGTTCGGTGTGCTCGGTGCAAGCCTTCGGTCGTTGCGCTGAAATCCTGGAGCCGTTGCCATGTATAGCGGATGGCTGTCGATTGTCGGCGGCACCGGAGCCCTCGGACGTGCTCTCGCGCATCGGGCGCTGCGCCACGGAATAAACGTCTGCATCGGATCGCGTACGCAGGCACGAGCCGATGCCGTAGCCAATGAGCTGCGCGCGAGTATCCCAGGAGCCCGCGTACTCGGACACGCGAACCTCGCCGCCGCAGAGAGGGGCGACATGGTCGTGGTTACGGTGCCATTCAGCAGTCAGATCGAAACCCTACGCGAGATCAAACCGGCTGTCCGTGGCAAGATCGTGATAGATACCACGGTGCCACTCGTCCCGCCGAGAGTCGCGCGCGTGCAACTACCGGCGGAACACTCAGCGGCGGTGCGCGCCCAATCCGAACTCGGCGAAGAAACACAAGTCATTTCCGCCCTGCACACCATCGCGGCGACGCACCTCGAATCGAGCGAAGATGCGGACGTTCTGGGTGACGTGCTGGTCTTTGGCAACGACAAAGCCAGCCGGGACGTCGCTATCTCCTTTCTGCACGATATCAACCTCCATGCCTTGCATGGCGGCGGGCTTGCCAACTCGGTCGCCGCCGAAGCGATGACGTCGGTGTTGATCTTTATAAACAAGAGCTACGGCGGCGGACACGCCGGCCTGCGAATTACTGGCCTTCCAACGGCCGCGGAGGCCGCTCGCGCAGCTCAGGGCAACCGGCCCTGAGGCTTTGTGCAACTAATTCGGGAGGGTGATCTTGAGTAGACGCTCAAAGCAGTTCGTCCTGGCATTTCGGGTCACGGTGCTGATCATGTTTGGGTGTGCGACCGGCGCTTGCGGCAGTTCCGCGCAACAAGTGAGCGCGCCGAGCATCAGTGCGCAACGGGGCACAGTCGACCAGACGCGGCTCCGGGCTGCGGATCAGGAGGCGACTGATTGGCTGACATATGGGCGAACCTATTCGGAGCAGCGCTTCAGCCCTCTCAAGCAGATCGATACAAACAACGTGAGGAACCTCGGTCTCGCGTGGTGGTACGAGATGAAGGTCAACCGCGGCGTCGAGGCGACACCGCTGGTCGCGGACGGCGTCATGTATGTGACGAGCGCTTGGAGCATGGTCTATGCACTCGACGCAAAAACCGGCAGGGAACTCTGGTTCTACGATCCGAGGGTGCCGCGTGAGCGCGGTCAGCGTGTGTGTTGTGATGTCGTCAACCGCGGAGTCGCCCTGTGGCACGGCAAAGTTTACGTTGGCACGATCGACGGACGCCTGATCGCCCTCGACGCGCGGACCGGCACGCCTGTTTGGGAAAGAGTCACGGTGGACCAGACTCTCCCCTACTCCATTACGGGTGCGCCGCGGGTCGCGCGGAACCTGGTATTCATTGGCAATGGAGGAGCTGAGTTCGGTGTGCGCGGTTACCTGAGTGCCTATGATACCGAGTCAGGCAACTTGCGTTGGCGCTTCTATACGGTCCCTGGCGATCCTGCCAAGGGCCCGGACGGGGCGGCATCAGACAAGCCACTCGCCGAAATCGCCGCGCAGACCTGGCATGGAAAATGGTGGAATTACGGCGGCGGGGGCACTGTTTGGGATTCGATCGTCTACGACCCGGAGCTCGACTACCTGTATGTCGGAGTCGGCAACGGGGGACCTTATGACCAGCAGGTTCGCTCGCCCGGCGGCGGCGACAACCTGTTCATCTCATCGATACTCGCCCTGCGTGCCGCCACCGGCGAATACGTCTGGCACTATCAGACCACACCCGCCGAAGTATGGGACTACACCGCATCCCAACAGATTACGCTGGCGGACGTGGATGTCGGTGGCAAGCCTCGCAAGCTGCTCTGGCAGGCGCCGAAGAACGGGTTCTTCTACGTCCTGGATCGTAGCAACGGTGAGTTGCTCTCCGCCAAGCCGTACACGACCGTCACGTGGGCCAGCCGTATCGATATGAAAACGGGCCGGCCAATTGAAGCCAAGAACGCGCGGTACCCGGCGGGTACGACGGTCAGCCTGCAACCGGCAATCGTCGGCGGGCACAACTGGCAACCGATGGCGTACAGCCCGCAAACCCGCCTCGTATATATCCCGGTAATCGACATGCCCATGCCATGGTCGCAGGATCCCGGATTCACTCAGCGACCGGGTTGGTGGAATACGGCCGTGCCGGGCCCAGCCCTGCCATCAGATCCCAGCATCGTGGCGCAGATCCGCGAGTCTGCCCGGAGCTTTCTGCGGGCATGGGATCCGCTTGAGCAGCAGGAAGCGTGGAGCGTCCCAACCAGTGGTCCGTGGAATGGCGGCGTCCTCGCAACAGCAGGCGGGCTAGTCTTTCAAGGCACGGCTGATGGAAGGTTTATCGCATATGACGCAAGAAGTGGCGCGAAGCTGTGGGAGGCACTGACCAACACCGCCACCCTCGGTGGTCCGATCTCGTATTCGGTTGACGGTGAGCAGTTCGTGGCCGTACCGGGCGGCTACGGCACATCCATGTTCCTCGCGTTGGGGGCTCTGATGCCGCCTGCGGTCCCGAAGCAGCTTGGGCGGGTGCTGGTTTACAAAATCGGTGGCAACGTAGTCCTGCCGGCGCGGCCAGCAGTGGACTTCGGCATTCCCGCCCCTCCCGTGCTCCACACTTCGTCAGCAGCCTTGCGTCGCGGAGCTACGCTATATCAGACCTACTGTTGGCCCTGTCACGGAGCGAGCGCCGTGAGCTCAGGTGTGCTTCCTGACCTCAGACGCTCACCGATTCTGCAAGATGCCACCGCATGGAAGAGCATTGTCATCGATGGCGTACGCAAGGAGAATGGCATGGCAAGCTTTGCTCAGTGGATCAACTCCGAGGATGCGGAGGCGCTGCGCACCTATGTTGCTTCAATCGCCGCGCTTGCTGCCCCGAGCACGGTTGCCTCCCACAATTGACCTCGGCTCCATCGGGTGCGCCCGAACATTCATGGGCCGGGGACCCGATGCGCCGCTGTTTACCGAGGATGGCACCCGTAAATGGCGACGCCACATCTGGGCGGAGGCGTGCCGCAACGCCATCGCTGCGCACAACAAAGACTGCGAGCCCGAGATTCGCATTCCCTCGCGCGCCAGTCCCTATTGCTTCCGGCATGCGCGCGTCAGCGAGCTGCTGCAGGTCTACGGGATCGACCCCCACGGGCGACCCGCCTGGTCCTTGACTCAGGCGCGCCCCGGGTCCGCCAAAGGCCCGAGTGAACTGGCAGCCAACTTCTGCCAACGAACCGCAAAGTGGCCGCCCAGAAGATACCAACAGCGTGCTGCTGCAAAGCATCCCTATGGATGCAATTTTGCATGCAAACTTCACGACGTCCATACATGATGCCGCCTTTGGCTCAGCGAAGCACCGCTCGAAATGCCACTGTGCTCGCGGCCGGAGCACGGATTTTTCAAACTACTCAGACAGTTGCATGCAGCACAACAAGATTGGAACCGGGCGCTCACGCGCTGCGCTTTGCCTGCTCGCGCTCGCGGCCACGGCTCTCGAGGCACAAAGCCCGGATATACCGACCAACCCCTTCCAAGCCGACTCCGCAGCGGCACTTGCCGGGCAGCGAGTGTTCAATTCCGCTTGCGTCGCTTGTCATGGAGGGGACGCGGCAGGCGACCGGGGACCCGCGCTCAACACGGGACGCTTCGAGCACGGGAGCGAGGACTACGAGCTGTTCTCCACGATCCACGACGGCATTCCAGGGACGCAGATGCCTTCGTTCAAAGCACTACCGGCACGGGACATCTGGCTCGTAGTCAGCTACCTGCGCAGTCTGTCCGGTAGACGGGAGCCGGCCTCGCAAACTCCAGTCGCGGCGACAGAGCCAACGGAATCCTCCCGGCGCGGCGCGGCGCTCTTTTTTGGCAAGGGGGGCTGCTCTGCGTGCCATGAGATCAACGGCCGCGGTTCGGTGCTGGCTGCAGATCTGTCCGCCGCCGGCATCGACGGATCGGAAAGCATCCGCCAGGCGGTGTTGCACCAGCGGCCGACGCTGCGACCCGAGGTCCATGCCCGCTATGTCGAAGCGGTACTTGCAAATGGAAGTAAGGTCCGCGGCCTGGTTCGCAATGAAGACAGCTTTACCCTCCATCTCATGCAATCCGATGGACAGTTGCGGATGCTCGATCGCAGATCCCTGCGCTCACTCGAGACCGTATCTACAACCGTGGCCCCGAAGGATGTCGAGCAACGGCTCCGCGCGCCAGAAATCGATGATCTCGTAGCCTTCCTTGCGCAGCAAAAAGCGCGCGATGTCGCCGCCAGCATCGAACCCAGCAGCGCGGCCGGTCTGACAGCCGGGCGGCTCGTAAGATCTTCCGCCGAGCCGCACAACTGGCTGACCTATTGGGGGGACTACAAGGGACAACACTTCTCGGAGCTCAAGCAGATCACCACCCGCAATGTCGAAACGTTGCAGGCTCGCTGGGCCGCGCGATTACCGGGACCGTCGGCGCTACATGCCACACCGATTGTGATTGATGGCGTGATGTACGTCAGCGGATCGCCGGGAGAAGTCTACGCGCTCGATGCGCGAACCGGCCTGCAACTGTGGAAGTTCACCCGCAAGCAGGACATCACCAACCCTTACCAGATCAATGCAGCCAACCGCGGTGTCGCCGTGCTCGACGGGCGGGTGTTTGTCGGCACTCTGGACGATCTGGTCATTGCCATCGACGCGCAGACTGGACGCGAGCTGTGGGAGCGGCGAATTGCCCCCGCCCTCGAGGGTTACACGCTATCGGGAGCGCCACTCGCCCTGTCCGGCAAGCTCATCGTCGGAATGGCCGGCGGAGAATATGGGCTACGCGGGTTTCTTGATGCCTACGACCCGGCAACCGGTGCCCGCCTGTGGCGATTCAACACAATCCCGGGGCCCGGTGAGCCTGGCAATGAGACTTGGTCCGACGATTCGTGGCGACGGGGTGGTGGCGGCACATGGCTGACCGGTAGCTACGATGCCGACCTGAATCTTCTCTATTGGACAGTCGGGAACCCGGCACCCGCTTTCAATGCGCACGTGCGTGGCGGAGACAATCTCTACACCGATTCGGTAATTGCACTGGACCCACAGACGGGTGCGCTGCGGTGGCACTATCAGTTCACACCTAATGACAGTCACGACTGGGACTCAGCCGAAGACCTCGTTCTAACTGACCGGGTCATGAACGGACGCTGGCGTAAGTTGCTGCTGCACGCCGATCGCAACGGTTTTTTTTACGTACTGGACCGCGAGAACGGCAGACTCCTCACTGCATGGCCGTTTGTGCGCCAGACCTGGAATGACGGCTTCGACTCCACCGGCCGCCCGCGGACCCGGCCCGAATCGGTGGCTTCCGAAAAAGCCCCGCTGGTCTTCCCGGCGGTTGCCGGCACCAACCTCCAGGCCCCGTCGTATGACGCCCATTCTGGCCGGTTTTTCCTTGCGTTCCAGGACTCAGGGCTGGCCGTAGCATCGGGCGCGGCCGATTGGGAGAGCGGCAGGACCTATCCGGGCGGCCACCGCGTCCACCCCACGGCGCCAGTGACCGGTGCCGAGCAAGGCATCATGGCATTGGAAGTTGATTCCAGGCGGGTACTTTGGAAGTTCCCGCTGACGCGCTATTCCGGATCGGCCGGTGTCCTCGGTACGCGCGGCGGCGTCCTGTTTGCCGCGAGCGCGGAAGGTAACTTCCTCGCGCTCGACATGAAGCACGGTCATCCACTCTGGCATTTCCGCACCGGCGGCCTGATCGCCGCGTCTCCGTTTTCATATGCTGTAAACGGGGAGCAGTATGTAGCTATCGCAGCGGGGGATGTCATCTACAGCTTCGCCCTGCCCCGACAAGGTCCACCTGACTGACAAGGGAGAGTCGACAATGAACATTTTCCGATGTGCTTTCGTCTGGGCCACTATCCCGGTACTGGCCGCGGCCGCGACGGGGAAACGGACGAACGGGCATGAACAGCTTCGTATTGTGATGGTAGACGCCGAGGGCGGCGCCGCTTCTCTATTCGTTGACCCGCATGGACACTCCTTGTTGGTCGATACCGGATGGGGAAGCAACTCGCCGCCCGCCCGAGCAGCACCGAACGGCACACCCGCGCCTGGCCTGGACCCGCACCCGCCTACAGCCGATCGCATCGTGGCCGCAGCCAAACGGCTCGGCTTGCACAGAATCGATTACGTGTTGATCACCCACTACCATGCTGATCATGTTGGTGGCGTAATCGACCTCCTGGGGAAAATATCCGTGGGTACTTTCATCGACCATGGTCCCAACAGGGAAGCGCCCGGGCCGGTGGAAACCAGCTACCAGCGCTATGTTGCCGCGACTGCAGGCCACAGGCGCCGCTCGGTCAAGCCCGGTGAAACCCTGGCTCTCGGCTCCCTGGTCCTCACTTTCGTTGCCAGCGACGGGGCATTGATCGCCAAACCGCTCGCCGGCGCGGGCGGGCCAACAGCGCAATGTGACACGCCTGACAAACAACCCGCTCTGGGCGGCGAAGAGAACGACCGCTCGCTCGGATTCATGGCCCGTTACGGCGTCACCCGGATTCTCGACCTGGGTGATCTCACCTGGAACAAGGAAAAGGCGCTGGTCTGCCCCGTGAACGAGCTGGGGCATGTCGATCTGCTCCTCGTATCTCACCATGGCTCGCAGTACAGCAACAGTCCGCCGCTCATCGACGCCACAGCTTCACGTGTCGCTTTGATGGCGAACGGTGCTCGCAAGGGCGGAGATAGCGCGGTTTTCGAAACGCTCGCCAACAGTGAACACAAGCCTGTTCTGTGGCAGGAGCATGCCGCAACGCGCAGTCCACAATCCGACCGCCCCGAACAATACATTGCGAATCCGGACGTCATGCCCGATGGCAACCACGATCTCGACGTGTTGATTGAAACCGATGGACGGATGCAGGTAACCAACACCCGCAACGGCCACACCGAAAGCTACCCGGCGCGCCTTCGGTGACGCAGCAGATCGATGCTGTGGCGCACCGGCTGGCCGGTAGGTCGCTATATCTCGATGACGACCTTTCCGAAGCGGTCCGGTGACTGGCTGTAGCTGCAGGCGCCGCCGATTTCCGCGAGGGCGAAGCTGCGATCGATCACCGGCTCGATCGAGTTCGCTTCGATCCCGCGGATCATGTCTTCCTGATCGGCGCGACTGCCGATCGAGATCCCCGTGATGCGGATCTGGCCGGAAAAAAGCGCGGGAATGTTCACCCGGGCCTCGATGCCCGACAGCAGTCCGATCACTGCGATGTGCCCGCCGAGCCGGCACGCGGCCATGGATTGCGCGAATGTCGCGGGTCCACCGACCTCTATGACGTGATCCACGCCGCGGCCTTCGGTGAGCTTCCGCGCCTGCTCGCCCCACTCCGGCGTTGCGCAGTAGTTGATGAGTTCGTCCGCGCCGAGCTGCTTCAATTTTTCGAGCTTTGACTCGGACGAGGATGTAGCGATGACCCGCGCGCCGGCGGCCTTTGCAAACTGCAGCGCGAATAACGAGACACTGCCGGAACCGATGGTCAGCACGGTATCGCCGGGTTTCACGCGCCCCTGCTCTACAAGCCCGCGCCAGGCGCTGACGCCCGCGCACGGCAGTGTCGCGGCCAGCGCGTGGCTCAACCCGCGCGGCGCGCGCGTGAAGAAATGAGCGGGAGCACACACGTACTCGCGCGCGAAGCCATCCACGGTCTCGCCGGGAATCTCGCGGCGCGTCGCGGCGGTCATCTCGCCGGATTGCCAGTAGGGCCAAAAGCAACTGACCACGGCATCACCCGCGCGCAAGTCCGTCACGCCCTCGCCACAGGCGACGACCTCGCCGGCGCCATCGGAGAGCGGCACGCGGTCTGGCGCCACAGGAATGATGCCGCGCACGACGAAATCATCGTGCGGATTCAGCGAGCTCGCGCGTGTGCGCACGAGAACTTCGCCGACCTCTGGTTGCCGCGAATCCTCATCGGTCATGACGAGGTTGTCCGCGCTCGCGGGCGCTCTCAATCTGACGACTTTCACACGGACCTCCGTTACAACTCGATCAGGGCAGCGGCCGCAAACCGGCACCGGTGAGTACATATCCAGGAGCCACCGCCACCGGCTCTTGCCGGACTAATTGCAGCAGCGCCGTCCCGGCAATCTCGGCAGTCACGGGCGGGCCCGATGTCTCGCGATGCGACTGCAGGAAATCTTCAACACTCTCGCCATTGCGCGCCGCGTAGGCTCGAATCGCGGACTGGCCGACGCCCGTCTCGGGCGCGAACCGGGGCACAACGGCGGTGTAGGTGATGGCATTGGCGCTTTCCGCCTCGGATTGTTGTATGGATGTTGGCACGCGCATGGCCTCAATAAAAAAACTGTTCCGAGACGATCAGGCCGTCTCTCACTTCGTACACCATCACTTCGTTCATCTGGGTTCTGCCCGCGCCGCGCACGGTCATGTCCAGCTCCCTGCCAACCGCAAAATAGCTGCCGGCGACGACCGGCGCGGTGGTTGAGGCGCTGTGCACCGCCTCGACCTGGCTCACCAGTGCTTCACCCTTCTTGCGAACCGCGGCTTTGCCCTCCGCGTTGGGCAGGCCCTGAGATGTCGGCGGCTCGATGCTGCGCACGTTATCGGCGAACAGCTCATCCTGGATTTCGAACCACTTCTCCTGCTGGGCAAGCTCGTGGAATCGCGCCGCCACTTCGCGGATATTCATTTTTCTGCCTTGTGTCTTGACGATGTCTGCTTGTTTCATGGCTCTGTCCTCGTGTTCAATGGGCCCATGCTAGTGAGCTGGCGACGCAGCCGGGAGTAACAAGACAGTCGTGAATCGCCAGGCCGTGTTCAGTGAAGGCCCAGCGATGCGGTGACGGCACGCAGGACAGCCGCGGGATCTGTGGGAAGAGTCTGCGAACGCCACGCGACGAAACCGTCGGGGCGCACGAGCACGGCGCCATCTGCGGTCACGCCGAACGGGCACAAGTCTTCGAGCTCGATGCGTTGAATGTTCACGGGTGCGCGCCACGCGGACCCGCGCGCGGCGAGCAGCACGAAGTCGCGATCGAATAGGTCGAGCGTCGAAATCTGCGCGCCCGCGTGCGTGATTAATCGATGCGGCGCGCGCGTGCCCGGCTCACCGGACAACGTGGCATGCGCGGCGAAGGTCGCGCCGTCCGCGCCGGCATCGGCCACGATCGCCCCCTCGATATAGCGCTGGCCGAATACCACGTCATAGTCGGGCACTATCTCCACCGCGACCGGAATGCGGCCGCCGACATCGCGGAACCAGCGCTTGAGGCGCGCCAACGCCTGATCGAGCGTGGCTCGGATCACCGGCCGCCGCTCGGCTTCGAATGTTCCCAACAACTTCGGGCTCGCGCCGCGATGCAGGACGTGCGCGAGCTTCCACGCGAGATTGTGCGCATCGTGGATGCCCGAGTTGCCGCCGAAGGCGCCCGTGGGTGGCATCAGATGCGCGGCGTCACCGAGGATGAAGCAACGCCCGGCCTGGAAACGATCCGCGACGTACGCAGCCGCGTCCCAGGCGCGCGCATCGACGAGATCTGCGCGCGCCTCTGGATTGCCAGCGCCACGGCGCACGAGCTCGCGAACGCGCGTGGCATCAAAGTCCTCCGGTCTCTCACCCTTCTCCGGTGAGTACTGCAGCGACAGCAGCCAGCGGCCCCCGGCGCGCGGCGTGAACGTCGCATTGATGTCCGTGACGAAGCACGCGGTGAAACGTCGACCTCCGATCGTGGGCGGCAGATCGGTATCGAAGATGATGTTCATCCAGTGCTGGAGCACGCCCGCCCCCTGACGCGCGATGCCCAAGGACTCGCGAATGCCGCCGTTCGCGCCGTCTGCGGCGATCAAATACGCCGCGTCGATGAGCTCGTCAGCGGCGGAATCGCGGTCGCGCACGCGGACGCGCACGCCGTGCGCATCCTGCTCGAGCGACAGGAACTCGGTGTCGAACCGCACCTCCGCACCCAGCGCCTCGGCACGCGCCTTGAGGATGGGCTCGAGCACGTGCTGATCGCAGGTCGCCGGCTGCGTCGGACTGAACGGGCTCGCATCGGGCCAGGCGGCGTCGTCCCACTGCAAGTCCGGAGCCGCCAAGTTTCTCGTGCGGCCCAAGCCTCCACCCTGCTGGTCGCCCGTGCGCTTGGCCCGGACCTCCGGCTCAAGCCCGAGCGTGCGCAGGATTTCCATGCTGCGCGGCGAGATCCCCGCGAATTTGTACTGGATGGACGTGGCGGCATGCCGCTCGATGACGATGCAACGCACGCCGTGGTGCGCGAGCAGAGCCGCGGCCGCGAGGCCGTTGAGTCCACCGCCGATGACGATGACTTCAGTTTTGACCATGGGGCGCAGTCTAGCCGATATTTGAAGTACTTCAACTATCGCCGCGAACGGGCAGATGTGATTCCATCCCGCAATGACGCGTAAGAAGTCTTCACCCCACCCCGCGGCGGCCAAAGCCTGGCGCCTCATGTTCGAAGTCATGATGGCTTCGAGTGGCGATCGGACGGCGAGTCTTGCGCGCCGGAGACTCACGCCCAACGATGCGCGCGCGCTGTGGACTCTCGATATGAAACAGGGACGCCCGATCGGCGAACTCGCGCGCGAATGGGCGTGCGATCCGTCGAACGCCACGTTCATCGTGGGGAGGCTCGAGAACGCGGGGCTGGCGCGCCGTGAGGCGCACGAGGCAGACCGGCGGGTAAAGCTCGTGTTTCTCAGCTCGGCGGGTGCAGCGATGCGAGATGAGCTACAGCGCGAGTACCATCAGCCGCCTGCAGAGGTGCAGCGCCTTTCCGCGCGGGATCTCGAGCAACTTTCACGAATACTGAGGAAGATGCGCCGGAGCCCTCCTTAAATAGTCAGCCGTGCGACCGGACACCAGTCGTCAACAACTCGGCGCTCTTCTCCTTTTCGCGTTCAGTGAATGGCGCCAGTCGTCCAACCGGCTTTGTTTGACAGAAGAAACACAATGTGATGCGCATGTTCGTAGTGCAGCGAGACATCACTTAGCCGCTGGCTGCTACTCATCGATTGGTAGCAGGTGCTTAAGCGGGCGAACGCGGATGATCGTCTTCCCCTTGCGCCGCTCGGTCGGGTTGAGTGCAGCGACGGCATCGTCGAGGGTCGAGACGTTGCCGATGTTTGTCCGCAGTCGTCCGTCCCGCACCCGCTGGACGATCTCACGCAGTTGGGCACGATCGGACTCGACAACGAAGTCGACGGCCAGGCCGTCCGCGGGCCGCGCCTCGGGCGGTCCGACGACGGACACTAGTGTTCCTCCGGTTCGAATCAGGCGTGCGGACCGCTTCCCGATGTCGCCGCCGATGACATCCAACGCCAGATCGACTTTGCCGACGTCTTCCAGGGCGTCGCTGTCGAGATCGACGAACTCCTTCGCGCCGAAATCGACCACCGTCTGA
>JBJMWM010000007.1:0-187996 GCA_045810105.1 Steroidobacteraceae bacterium
CCGCCGTCGCCGCAACGGGCCAGGGTACAGCCGGCCGCGGTGCGACCAGCCAAGGCGCAACCAGCCAGGGCGGTTCCGCTGCCGCGCCCGATCGCCCCGCCAGCCCTGTCCCCCTGGTGATCGACGTCCACGGTGGCCCCTGGGCCCGTGACAGCTACGGCTTCAACGGCGAACATCAATGGCTCGCCAACCGTGGCTACGCCGTACTATCCGTCAACTACCGTGGCTCGACCGGCTTCGGCAAGAAATTCATCAACGCGGGCGACCACGAGTGGGCCCGCAACATGCACAACGATCTGCTGGATGCGGCCGAGTGGGCAATCAAGGAAAAGATCGCACAGCCCGACAAGATCGCCATCTACGGCGGATCCTACGGCGGGTACGCCACCCTCGTCGGTCTGACATTCACGCCGGACCGCTTCGCGTGTGGTGTTGACATTGTCGGGCCTTCGAACCTGTTTACTTTGTTGAACTCAATTCCGCCGTACTGGAAGTCATTCTATGAAGACATGGTCCGCCGCATCGGCGACCCGCGAACGGCCGAGGGACGCGAGCTCCTGAAGCAGCGCTCCCCGTTGACCTTCGTTGACCGGATCTCCAAGCCCCTGCTGATCGGGCAGGGAGCCAATGACCCGCGCGTCAAACAGGCCGAGGCAGATCAGATCGTGGAGGCAATGAAAGCGCGCCACCTGCCCGTCACCTATGTTCTCTACCCGGATGAAGGCCACGGTTTCGCCCGGCCTCAAAACCGCATCGCGTTCTACGCCATCGCCGAAGGCTTCCTAAACAAATGCCTGGGTGGCCGGGCAGAACCCATCGGCAACGACTTCGCAGGTTCGAGCCTGCAGGTCAAAGCCGGTACCGACTACGTGGACGGCCTGCCCACGGCTCTGAAAGCGATGGAAGCGTCACCGGCAGCGCGGCAGCAACCCGATTCGGTCAAGAAGGACGAGCGGCACTAGCCGTAGCCTGACCTGCGCGATCAGCGCATTGCCCGTGCCCCCGCGGACCCCTTGACGGGTACGCATAACCTGCCCAAATAGGGCATTCCTATCCCGTATTTCTGGTCTAATCCGCGCCTCATCATGCAAACCGCACGCGACATAACGGGCTACCGCCGGTACTGGGCCGAACGCTTCGGCACGGCCCCGATTCTGCCCATGTCCCGCGCGGAGATGGATGCCCTGGGCTGGGACAGCTGCGACGTCATCATCGTCACCGGCGACGCTTACGTGGATCATCCCAGCTTCGGTATGGCGATCGTCGGCCGCGTTCTCGAAGCGCAAGGTTTCCGCGTCGGCATCATCGCCCAGCCTGACTGGCACAGTGCGGACGCCTTCGCTGCTCTCGGACGACCAAACCTGTTCTTCGGGATCACCGCCGGCAACATGGATTCCATGGTCAATCGCTACACCTCCGATCGGCGGATTCGTAGCGACGACGCATATACGCCAGGCGGTGAGGGTGGAAAGCGACCGGATCGCTCCGTGATCGTCTACGCGCAACGTGCACGCGAAGCCTTCAAAGACGTTCCAATTGTCATCGGCGGCATCGAAGCATCCCTCAGGCGCATCGCTCACTTCGACTACTGGTCGGAGAAAGTACGGCGCTCGATCCTGTTGGATTCGAAAGCCGACCTGCTCGTCTACGGCAACGGCGAACGCCAGATTTGCGAAGTCGCGCATCGATTAGCCGCAGGCGAGCGTATAAACGACATCACCGATCTGCGTGGCACTGCCTTCGTCCGCAAGACCCGTCCCGAAGGTTGGATCGAGATCGACTCGACCCACCTGGACGCGCCCGGCCCACTCAACCCGCCCGTTGACCCCTACGCGATGGAACCAACATCGCCGAACGGCGTTGCGGCGAGCGTCGCCGCCGGCGAAGCCCCCGTTATGGCACAGCCTGCGGTCGTCGCTGGCCAGCCCGACCCGAGCGTACCCGCCGCTGTCGGGCATCCGCATCTAACAATCGCCGCGCGCGGCTGCGTCGCGGGTAACCCTGCCTCCGCGCCGCCACCAGTCGAGAAAGTCGTCCGCTTCGTTCGCCGCGTAAAAAACGCAGACCGCGATCACAGCGCCATCCGCATGCCGTCTTACGAGCAGGTCGCCGCCGACCCTGTGTTATACGCGCATGCCTCCCGCATTCTTCACCTCGAATCTAACCCCGGAAACGCTCGCGCCCTCGTGCAGCGTCACGGTGACCTGGACGTGTGGCTGAACCCACCGCCCATTCCGCTCACAACACGCGAAATGGACTGGGTATACGAGAAGCCGTATGCCCGTCGGCCACATCCGTTCTATGGCGACGCAAACATCCCGGCCTACAAGATGATTCGCTTCTCCATAGCGATTCAACGCGGATGCTTTGGCGGCTGTACCTTCTGCTCCATCACGGAGCACGAAGGCCGCATCATCCAGAGCCGCTCCGAGAACTCCGTCATCCGCGAGATCGAGGAGATTCGGGACAACGTTCCCGGTTTTACCGGCGTGATTTCAGATCTGGGCGGCCCCACGGCCAACATGTACAGACTTGCATGCAAGAGCCGCGAGATCGAAGCCGCCTGCCGCCGGCCCTCATGCGTGTACCCTGGGATTTGCCCTAACCTCAACACCGATCACTCGCCACTGATCAAACTCTACAGGCGCGCCCGCGGTCTGCCCGGCGTCAAGAAAGTGCTTGTTGCATCCGGGGTGCGTTATGACCTCGCCATCGAGTCGCCCGAGTACGTCAAAGAGCTTGCGCAACACCATGTGGGCGGTTATCTCAAGATAGCGCCAGAGGCTCTGTCTGAAGGGCCGCTCTCCAAGATGATGAAGCCGGGCATCGGCGCATATCATCGGTTCAAGGAGCTATTCGACAAATACTCCAAGGAAGCCGGCAAAGAGCAGTACCTCATTCCCTACTTCATCGCCGCGCATCCCGGCACGACCGATGAAGACATGCTCGAGCTCGCCCTGTGGCTGAAGAAGAACGGCTTTCGCGCCGACCAGGTACAAGCTTTCCTGCCATCGCCCATGGCGACCGCAACCGCTATGTATCACTCCGGCAAAAACCCGCTGAAGCGCATCACGCGGGCGGGCGAAGAAGTGCGTATTCCGAAGGGCTTGAAGGTACGTAGGCTGCACAAGGCATTTCTGCGGTATCACGATGCCAATAACTGGCCTGTTCTTCGCGAAGCCCTGCGTCGAATGGGCCGCGCAGACCTGATTGGCAGCGGCAAGCATCAACTTGTTCCGTCCTACCAACCCAGTGGCACTGGCGATAACGCCGAGGGACGCCGCAACGATGGCGCAGGTCGTCCGTTCAAGACGCAGCACACGGGTCTTCCCAGCACGCCCCGCACCCCGTCGAAGGCCAAAACCCAACGTGCGCGGCCCGGCTCTCCTAGAAAATAGTAACGAGGAGAGCACCTTGCTGCGTCCAGCGTAGCTTGGGAGTAGGGTTAGCAATGTGAACGCCAGTTCCGCCCCTTCCCATGCCCGAGTTAGCGCCGCCCTCACTGCGTTGGCCGTGCTGGCCCTTACGGCAGCGGTGGCGCTAGTGCCAAGATCCGTGGGGGCGGCAAACGCACCTCCACATGCGCGAGAAGCAACCGCCACGGTCCTGCAAGTCAACGGACCAATCGGTCCGGCGACCTCACGATATGTCACAAAGGCCCTCGACGCGGCCAGCGCCAACGGTAGCCGCATCGTCGTATTGCAGATCGACACGCCCGGTGGGCTCGATACATCCATGCGGGACATCATCCGGGCCATCCTTGCGTCGCCCATTCCCGTCGTCAGCTACGTGTCACCGCCCGGTGCGCGGGCAGCCAGTGCTGGCACCTACATTCTCTACGCGAGCCACATCGCCGCGATGGCTCCCGCGACGAACCTCGGCGCTGCGACGCCGGTTGCCATTGGCGGCGGCGATTCCCAGCCGACACCGTCGCCGACTGGTCCTCCGTCGCGTCCCACGTCGGATAAGCACGATAATGGAGGCGAAGGTCGCGACGCGGCACCAGCGGACCGGTCCGGGGAGCATCAAACGCCGCCCGCAGATTGGCCGAAGGACACAACACCTCCCAGCTCCCCAATGGAGCGCAAAGTCGTCAATGACGCTGTCGCCTACATCCGCGGCCTCGCTGAACTGCGCGGACGGAATGCCGACTGGGCGGAGCAAGCGGTACGCGGAGCCGCGAGCCTCTCGGCAAACGCGGCGCTCAAAGAGCATGTCATCGACGCCGTGGCTCGTGACGTGCCGGATCTCCTCAATCAGATAGACGGCCGCGAAGTCCGTATCGGCAACAACCCGGTAAAGCTGGCTACCCGTGACCTGGCGGTCGAGAACATCAAGCCCGATTGGCGCGTAGAGCTGCTGTCCGTGATAACGAATCCGACCGTTGCGTACGGGCTCCTCCTGATCGGCATCTACGGCCTGCTGTTTGAGGGGTACAATCCCGGCGCTGTTTTCCCCGGAGTAGTGGGCGCCATCTCACTGCTAGTTGCCCTGTTCGCATTCCAGATCTTGTCCGTAAACTATGCCGGACTGGCGCTGGTTGTCGTCGGCGTAGGAATGATCGT
The DNA here is from genome assembly GCA_045810105.1 of Steroidobacteraceae bacterium. Taxonomy (GTDB): domain Bacteria; phylum Pseudomonadota; class Gammaproteobacteria; order Steroidobacterales; family Steroidobacteraceae; genus 13-2-20CM-66-19. The sequence continues at coordinate 4,566 of JBJMWM010000007.1, forward strand.
CGCTGAATTCTTTTTCCCGACGTTCGGCTCCCTCGGCCTGGGCGGTCTCGTCGCCTTTGTCGTGGGCTCTCTCATCCTGTTCGATTCGGATATTCCCGGAATGAACATTGGATTACCCGTGATTGGTGCCATCGCGACGGTGGCTGGGCTGGTCATTGTCGCCATGGGTTGGCTGGCCAGCCGCTCGCTGCGCCGCCCCGTCGTCACGGGTGTCCAGGCGATGATTGGCGACCGGGCAGAAGTCGTGGAAGCCTTCGGCGGCAAGGGTCGGATTCGTTATGGCGGTGAGCTTTGGAATGCACGCGGCCCCTCGGACCTGCGGGCGGGCCAGATCGTACGCATCACCCAAGTAGATGGTCTGACATTGTGGGTCGAGCCTGTTTGATCCCACCTGAACGGAGATCCTCATGCCCTACGGAATAGTTCTCGTCGTACTCATTGCGTTTCTCCTGTTCAGCGTCATCCGTGTGTTGAACGAGTACGAACGCGGGGTCATGCTGACCCTGGGGCGGTTTACGGGTATCAAAGGCCCCGGTGTCGTCTTCGTATTCCCGATTGTGCAGCAGATGCGCAAGGTAGATCTGCGCGTCATCGTGTTGAACGTGCCGAAACAGGATGTCATTACGCGCGACAACGTTTCCGTCAAGGTCAACGCCGTCGTGTACTTCAGGATCGTGGACCCCGGCAAGGCAATCATCCAGGTCGCCAACCCATTCGAAGCCACCAGCCAGGTAGCACAAACGACGCTGCGCTCCGTATTGGGCCAGCATGAAATGGATGACCTGCTGGCGCAACGCGATAAACTGAACGCAGATGTCCAGAAGATCCTCGATCAAAACACCGAGGCGTGGGGAATCAAAGTATCCAACGTCGAGATCAAGGACGTGGATCTCGATGAAAGCATGATTCGCGCGATGGCGAAACAGGCCGAGGCCGAGCGTACCCGCCGCGCGAAGATCATCCACGCGGAAGGCGAAAGCCAGGCGGCGCAGATGTTGGTCCAGGCAGCCGAATCACTCGCGCGCCAGCCAAGTGCCATGCAACTTCGCTACCTGCAGACGCTTGCGGATATCTCCCACGAGAAGACCCAGATCATCGTTTTCCCGCTACCACTGGATCTGATCAAGCCTCTGCTGGGCCCGCGCGGCGAATGACTCGCTCATAGGCGCGCGAATAACCGATGGACGCACGCAAAACCCTGGCCATCGCCGGCCTGTTGATTGCTTTGGCCACTGCCTTGGGGGCATTCGGAGCGCATGCGCTCAAAGCTCACCTGCCGCCGGATAAGCTGCAGGTGTACGAGACTGCCGTGCGGTATCACTTCCTGCACGCCCTCGGCCTGCTCGCAATTGGCGTGCTGTTGCGTTCGCTCGATGGCGAGCTGCTGCGCTGGTCGGCGGCGTTGGTGTTGGCAGGAATCGTACTGTTCAGTGGGAGCCTCTACCTGCTGACATTCGGCGCACCCCGGCTGGTGGGTATCGTAACGCCCGTCGGGGGACTCGCATTGATTGCCGGTTGGATTCTGCTGGCGGCCACAGTGTTGCGGCAATAGTTCACAAAGAATGGCGCACAAAGGACCGATCATGCGCGGACGGCTGATCGCAGGACTCCTCTATCGCTATGCCGAGGGCAAGTGGCTCGACAGCAGCCAAATTCCGCCGGATCGCACGAGCTGGGGCTCGCTCGCCGAATTGGCAGACCGAGCCGAGTACAAGGCCTTTGATGTGAAGAACGGCGATCAGCTGTATCTGCCGCCTGAAACCAGAGTACGGACTTGGTGAGATCCGGATTACCGATCGATGAGGCAATACCGGCCCTGACGAGCGCGCTCGAAGCGAATCACTCCGTCGTACTTCAAGCGCCGCCCGGTGCGGGCAAGAGCACCGTGGTGCCGCTCGCACTGCTCGAGCAACCCTGGATGCGGGGCAAACGTCTCCTCATGCTCGAGCCCCGCCGGCTGGCGGCCCGAGCGGTTGCGAACAGGATGGCGCAAACTCTCGAACAGAATGTCGGTGTGACAGTTGGATATCGGATGCGTATGGACACGCGGGTCTCTCGCGGCACTCGCATCGAGGTCGTCACGGAAGGTGTACTGACCAGGATGCTCCAGACCGATCCAGCACTCGACGGAGTCGCTGCCGTCATTTTCGACGAGTTCCATGAGCGGAGTCTGCACGCAGATCTCGGGCTTGCATTGACTATCGACGCGCGGAATAACCTCACACCGGACCTGAAGCTCCTGGTCATGTCGGCGACGCTGGATGGAGAGGGCGTCGCGAAGTTACTGGATGATGCACCGATCGTCACCGCTCCGGGGCGCATGTTTCCTGTCGAGTCGAGGTTTGTCGGCAAAGGTGCGCCCTTGCTACCTCCGACATCGTTCGTTCCCGGACAACAAGACACGCCTGAGGGCCTCGTGGCGCGCACCATTTCGCGTGCCCTGCGCGAAGAACAGGGCGACATACTCGTGTTCCTGCCCGGCGCCCGGGAGATTCGCCGCGTACAGTCATTGCTGCAGTCCTCGGGACTCGGGTCGTCTGTGCAAGTGTTGCCTCTGTTCGGTGAGTTGTCGGGTGACGACCAGGACGCCGCGCTCCGGCCCGCCGCTCACGGCATCCGCAAAGTGGTGCTGGCGACCAACATAGCCGAGACGAGCTTGACGATCCAAGGTGTCCGCATCATTGTTGACTCGGGTCTGGTTCGTCGCTCCGTCTTTGATCCTGCCACCGGTATGAGTCGCCTGGAAACGCAGCGAATCTCCCGCGCTTCGGCCGAGCAGCGGCAGGGTCGGGCCGGTCGAGTCGAGCCCGGCGTCTGCTATCGCATATGGAGCGAGGGTGCCCAGCGAAGTCTTGCGCCGTTCACTGCGCCGGAGATAGTGGAAGCGGACTTGGCACCTCTAGCGCTCGAGCTTGCAGGCTGGGGTGCTCGCGACGCCTCAGAGCTACGGTGGCTCGACACACCACCCCCAGCAATGCTCGCGAGCGCGCGCGATCTGTTGCTGCGCCTCGGAGCCTTGGACGCCTCAGGGCGAATCACGCAACATGGCCGACAGATGGCTCGCCTCAGCGTGCATCCACGGCTTGCGCATATGCTGCTTCGAGCAACCGATTTACGCAGCCTACCGCTCGCCGCAGACCTGGCCGCGCTCCTGTCCGAACGCGATTTGCTGAGAGCTGCTGGCGGCTCACGCGACGCGGATGTTCGCAGTCGCCTCGAACTCGTCCGGGGAGAGGCGGTAACGCAAGGTGTCGATCGCGGAGGCCTACAGCGAGCGCGCCGTGCTGCCAAGGATCTGGCGCAACAGGTGAGATCCGTTGTCGAGGACAATCCGCGTCCTGCCGCGCAGTTACATAACAGAACTGCAGACCGCGGCGCCGATGCCACGGTGATTAGTGCAGGCACTCTCCTCGCGTTCGCTTACCCCGACCGCATCGGGCGCCGTCGTCCTGGCACGGACGGCGCTCGGTACACCCTGGCCAATGGGCGGGGTGCGCACTTCGCCGAAATACAAAATCTGGCCAAACAGGAGTTCATCGTCGCGGTTGACCTGGACGACCGCGAGCGCGACGCCCGCATACTCTTGGCCGCGCCGCTTACCCGCGATGAAATCGAGGAGCACCTTTCAGATCGACTCGAGCGCGGCGAATCAGTGCAGTGGAACTCACGCGATCAAGCCGTCCTTGCGCGTCGCTACGTCCGCCTAGACGCCATTACGCTGGAGGAGAAGCCGCTCCAAGACGTGCCGCTCGAGGCCGCTCGCACGGCAATGCTGGAAGGCATACGCGAACTCGGAATCAACGCACTGCCATGGTCGCGCGATGCCCGCGACCTGCAAGCGCGAATGGAGTTCGTACGGCGGCAGGAGGAGGCCGCGTTTGCCAACGCTGAAACCACCGCCCCCAACGACGACTCCTGGCCCGCCGTATCCGACGAGGCCCTCGCCGCAACGACCGACGTCTGGCTTGCCCCCTGGCTCGACGGCATAACCCGTCGCGATCATCTCGCCCGCCTTTCACTACCGGAAATTCTGCGAGCCCTGCTCCCCTGGAACAGACAGCGCCAACTCGACGAGCTCGCCCCAACACACCTGCAGGTTCCAAGCGGCTCCAACATCCGCATCGACTATCTGGACGAAAGCGCCCCAGCCGTATCCGTGCGCTTGCAGGAAGTCTTCGGCTTGGACGCCACGCCCCGAATCGGCGGCGGCCGCGTGCCCATTACATTCAAACTCCTGTCGCCCGCCCGGCGTCCCGTACAAGTGACTCGCGATCTTGCCGGCTTCTGGCGCGGCTCTTACGCAGATGTCCGCAAAGACATGCGCGGCCGCTACCCCAAGCACTACTGGCCAAGTTTGGAAGAACTCAACAATAAGCGGAAGAGAGAAGATTAGCCTGTAGGTTTCCAGCGCCGGGCCTGAGGTGCGGGGCTACATCATCACGATCTGTCTACGCGGAGGTTTATCAGCAGCAGCCTGGGCGTGTCCAGTCGCCTTGGCAAATGAGGCCGCAGTGGAGTCCTTTCGCCCCTCGATGGATTCCGACCCAACAGCGTCACGCGAGGCTCCCGATGCTAGTAGATAGACAGCCCAGGGATTCCGCTCTCTTCGTCTCTGAAAAAAAGGATTGACCGTAGGCTCGTAGGTTGGCTGTCACGGAAGCCTCAACGCTGGTTCTCTCGGCGTGGTCATATGGGCGGATGCGCGGCGTCGGTGACCGACCCCGATACCAGCGTGAGAATTCGACGGGACAGCGCCGCGGCGACGTGCGGCGTTTAGGCCCACCGAAGGGATCCCGCTGAATGTTAGATTTAGAGGGAAAGTCGTCTCCCGACTCAAAATGACTCTGTAGAATGAGCGGGCCTCCACATGATCCGGGCCGTGTTTACGGCGTTGATTTAGGCTGATTTACCTTAGAAGGTAAATAATTTACCTTAAGAGGTAAAGTCAGTGCCATGCAGATCCTAAACCCCTTCGACCTCAATCTCACTCGCGCGTACAGCTCTGGCCGACTCTGGACGGTAGTGGACGGAGATCGTCGAATGGGCAAGAGTTCGGCCATCATGTGCGTAAGCTGATTGAGCTGGAACTGCTACGCGAAGAACAACGTGATGGTCGCCGACGCGTGTGGGTTCACGACGCACGGCTGGCGTTCTATCTGCGAGCTTGAGGCCTACCGATGGATTGCTCGTAACGTCTAATCTACCGAAGTGGTCGCTGCGATGCCGTAGTCGTGTGGTTTCAGTACTCATTCCGCCTAAGCGATGTAGTATCACCTGCAGCCTCTGGCGAAGAGACCTGACGGGCCGGTAGATAATCCTCCAGTAGGCGTGCTCAGCGAGCTTCCCGCTTCATTGTTTCAATGTACTCTTCCAGTTGATCGAGGCGTTGTTCCCAGATCGCGCGCTGAGCCACCATCCAGTCTTCGACGAAAGACAGAGGTTGCGGAACCAGCCGGTAGCGGCGTACTCGGCCGTCTTTCCGTGATTGCACCACGCCACATTTCTCCAGCACCGACAGATGTTGGGCAAAAGAGGGCAGGGCCATCCTGAAGGGGCGCGCCAGCTCGGTCATCGAGGCGGGACTGTGCGAGAGTTTCGCGATGACCGCCCGGCGGGTTGGGTCTGCCAGGGCGTGGAACACTCGGCTGAGTTGGCGCTCGGAGGCGCCAGCTCGCCGGCTCGCGGACAGTCGATTTGCGGTCATATCAACCCTTTGCGAGGTACTCAGTCAGCTTGTCGAGCGTCTGATAACCGAGCTCGACTGCGCCAAAACCGATCCCCGCATCACGCTGTGCCTTGCTCGGATGGAGTTGTCGCAATGTCAACACCGTCTTGCCATCACTTTGCTGATCGAACGTGAGGGTGACACGGAAGCGACTCGGATCGTCGTCTTTGTCGTGGCCGTGATCGAGCACCAGCTTCTCATTCGGAACGATCTCGAGAAATGTCATGCGGTTGTCAAACCGTTGGCCGTTGGGCGCGATCATGTCGAAACGCCACACGGCGCCGACCTTTGCATCACCTTGTTGCAACACTTCGCAGCGGAAGCCTTTCGGGCCAAACCATTGGAACATCCGTCCGGGTTCAGTCCAAGCGCGGTAAACGAGGTTCCTGGGAGCATCGATGACGCGTGAAAGGACGATCTCCCGCTCGAGTTCCCCGTTTGCATAGAATGTGCTGCCGCCGGTCATTGGTTTCTCCGTCCGCGAAGTTACTTAGGTAGTTGCCTATGTATACGACAGTCGAATAGTTAGGTCAATACCTATGTAAGAACTGGTCGGCGGGAAATGAGCACCAGTGTAGTGACTCCCTGATTTCGCCGCTTAGACTGGAGTGGGCCGCATTTTTGGCCGTGAGCTGGACGTGCTGCGAACCTGAGGCTCGTCCCACGATGCGCGCATTTTGTGGGTGGGGACGCGGTGATGATCTGGGCCTCGACAATTTCCTGGAGCGGCGTGACGACTCGCCGCCACAGGTACGTGAGCCCTTACGGGCGTGCTGATGCTGGATACGGGCCTGCGGCCCCATCGTGGGTGCCACGTCGTGCTGGCATCCCTAGCCGCTTCACCCGTCGCGCTGCCCGACATGATCCGCGTCATCTTTATAGTTAGTGCCGCCAAAAATATTGCAATCCCGTGAAGGGTGCGCGAGAGTTACAGCCTGCACGTGCGCGCGTGCATACGCGCTAAAATACTAATATGAGCGGGCCGCCAAAGGCCGCAGGACAGTTAGGCGCAACTCATGAACGGAAGTCTCCTCGGCATCGCGGTCGTGTCGGTGCTCATTCTCGGGCCCCTATTACTCCGGCTCGCCGGCCTGATTTCCGGCCGTCAAGCGGCGTTATCCGCGGTCGCGGACCCACCCACGGCTTGGAACTGGAAACTGACGGTTAGCTCGGCGCTGCTGTACGCGCTCGCTTTCAACCTGACGTTCTTCATTCAAGAACTGTTTCTGGTACTCCCCAAGGCGCTCACTCCAGGCTTGCGCCCCACTCTTTTTCACAACAACCACAGCTGGGAAGGCGATAGTCCCCTGGCGAGCCTGTTTCAAGGCACCGGCGCGCTCGCAATCCTCATCACCGGTTTCATCTGCGCACTGCTCCTGCGACGCGGGAGTGGCCGCTCACCTACCGCAACACTGTTTCTCATCTGGATGGCTTATAACGGCTTCTTCCAGTCACTACCGCAAGTCATCGTTGGAGCGGTGAATCCAGGCAACGACGTTGGCATTGCAATGGACTACCTCCGTTTCGGCACACCGCTCAAAATGGTGATGGCACTCGTGGCGCTAGTCGCGATTCCTCCGCTCGCTCTGTCGCTGCGGCGTCCGTTGCTCAGCCTCGCCGAAACCCCCGTCCTGGTTGTCGGCAGTCGCGGACGAACGCGCTTCGCCTTCCGTGTTGCGACACTACCGGCCCTAATGGGGACCCTGCTGATCATTCCCTTCCGTGTACCCCGGGATTGGATCGAAGTCGTCGTGCTGCCGTTGGTTGTTACTGTCGTCGGAGTCGCTTGGATCCAGGCCGGAGCCTGGAATGTCAGCGGAGTGAGGGTTGGTGGCAGGCCCGCAGTGCGGTCTCTTATGTATCCACTCGGCGCGCTGCTTGTGCTATTTCTGGTATTCCAGTTTGTGTTGAGACCGGGCGTACGCTTCTACTAGCGTGCGGTGCAGCCCCGGCGGTCGCACGCAGATTGATACCGGCGAGTGGGCCACCCATCAGCAGCACCCGCTCTCGGGCTTGATATTTTCGAAACGCAAGACTAAATTGCGCGGATGCTTCGGATTATCACGCGCACTCGGCAACAACAACGCCCCTCAAAGGCGGTGGTTGCACGCGTTCATCTCGAAGCCCAGACCTGACGGTCTGAAGTCTCAACGAACAAACTCGCAACCCCGCCGCCAGGCGGGGTTTTCGTTTGGCTCCGCCGGGCACTCTACCGAAGGAGCTCAATCATGGTGCACTTCTCTTCCGATTCGGAGATCGACCGTATCGGCCGAGGCCTGCTCGACCGCTCGCTGCCGAAGGTCGAATGGACCCACGCCGCGCACTTCGCTGCCGCCTGCTGGCTGCTGCGACGATCCGACATGCACGCGATGCGTACCATGCCAGGGTTGATCCGTGCCTACAACGAGGCCACCGGTGTGCCTAACACAGACACAAGTGGTTACCACGAGACTATCACGCTCGGCTCCCTGCGGGCCACGCGCGCTTGGTTGGCAACCCGCACGGACAGAGCGCTGCACGAGGCTCTGAACGAGCTGCTGGCCTCGGAGTATGGCCGTTCGGACTGGCTCCTTGCCTTTTGGTCCAAACCACTGTTGTTCTCGGTTGCCGCGCGAACGACTTGGGTTGAGCCGGACATACGGCCACTTCCGTTCTAGCCCTCTGGATTCTCCCCGTCCTCAGCAGCGCGTCGATTGTTCGCGCCCACCAGGCATTTCTCTGCACCTGCAGTCAGTCAGCGATTGGGTGGGCATCAAAAAACAGCCCGAAAATCAGGGCGCCCGCGACACTTACGATTGCCGTCAAAATAAAGGCGGCTGAGTACGTGCCCGTGAAGTCAACGAGCCACCCCGTTGCAGCGACGCCGACGATGCCGGGAATGGTGGCGAACGTATTACTGAATCCAAACAGCACGGCCGCGTGACGCGGGGTGATATCCAGAAAGCCGGGCGAAAAGCCTGACCACGTGCATCCTAGTGCGCCGGTGGCTGCACACAGGAGCACGAGAGCAGACGCTGGTGAATGTGCTTCGCGGATAATCAGCAGGAATGAGGCAGATAACACGAGACCAGTACATTGCATCAGCTTGCGGGTCGTCGCTACACGCACACCGCGCAGAATCATGCGGTCGGCCACAACCGCAGCGAGGTTAGTAACGGCGAACATTACGACCCACGGAGCGGCGGCGAAGAGACCGGCGTTCGCGACACTGAGGCCCTGCACATCACGAAAGTAACTGGGTAGCCACGAGAGCAGTACGTACAAGCTCCACGCCGTAGCGATGTGCGCGGCAACGATAGCTAATACGGATTTGTGCAGTAGCAACTGAGGTAGAGACACTCTATCAACCGCCGTGGCACAGCCTCCTTTCAGCAAAAGAGCGCGCTCTTGTGAACTCAGGCGTGGGTCCGCGACGGGATCGTTATGTATCTCCAGGAACCAGAAGATAACCCACACGAGTCCCGCGACCCCGAAACAGTAGAAGGCCATAGGCCAGCCGTAGCGCCCGACGATCCAACCTGTTCCCATGAGCCCGATCAGAGTTCCAATCGGAATGCCGCTGTACAACCTTGCCACGGCACGTGCGCGCTCTGTGGGAGGCGCCCAGCGGCCGAATAACTCTAATGCCGCGGGAAACATGGCGGCTTCGCCAACCCCCATACCAACGCGCACGAACAGGAGCGCAGTAAGCGACAGGGTCGCGGCCAGCGGCGTCACAAGAGTGAACACCGACCATGCGGCAACGGAGTAACCGAGCAGGCGCTTGCCACCGAAGCGAGTCGCCAGGAGACCCGCCACGAACATGAATAAGAAGTAGCCGACGAAGAAAGCAGAGAGAACGAAGCCCTTCTGCGTCTGCGACCAACCGAAGTGCTCCTTCATCGCGAGCGCCGCGACCGAAATATTCACTCGGTCGGTGTAGGCGATGACACACCCAAGGAAGGTGAACCCGACGACCACATGGCGCCTGGGCCAGCGCGCAATCAAACCGCGCGTCCACCCAACACACAGTTGCACAGTCGCTAATGTCGTCGTTCTAGCCACGACCGCCCCCCTCAGTCGAACGCCCGCCACCTTGCGCCGCTTTTCGCAGCGACACAAGCGGCGCACTGCAAGAGGCAGCGGTTAGCTCATCGGCAGGGAATGCGGCGCGATCGCGGCACCGCACCATAACTGTGGGTTGACTAAGTAACCCCATTGCGCGTCGGGAGAGTTGACTATCTCATGTCTTCACGGCGCTTTGCCGCTCGACAGTCTTGACCAGACGATCCACCTTCGCCGGATCTTCATAGATCATACGTAGGAACACGCGGACGATAAAATCCGGCTCCGAGCGCGCCTGCTCGAAATCGCGCAGCCGAGCAAGACCGATATGAAAACGCGCCGCGAACTCTGGTTGGCTCAGGCCCAATTTCTCGCGAGTGAGCCTGACCTCGCGCGCCAAAACCATTCGACTCAGCTCTTCTCTCGTTGCCGGTGGATTGTCCGGATCGCTCGCCGCCCGGGCCTCGATGTCGGCTTCGGTCAACTTGCCAAAGCGGCGCTGCTGCGCTTGCGAAAATCGGTATCGCGCCCCGCGTTTACGACTGAAATGAGTTTTGTTAATAGCCATCGCGCTCAGAAGGACTGGCAAAGCGGGCGGAAATGATGCGGTAGAGATCGTCCTCCAGAGCTGTATAGATGACGGCTACAAGGATGCCATCGACCCGTCCGATAACACGGCTTCGATACTCGCCTTCCGCGAACGCGTCTTGTTGCTCAAGCCTCATCGGATCGTCAAAGACATACGTGGCAGCTTCGAAAGACACGTCATGCTTTTCGAGATTAGCTGCGGCCTTGGTATCGTCCCAACAGAACTGAAGACCATCGTCATCCATGACCATGGCGATTCCTCTCAACCGTACGGAAATTCCGTATGGCCGTCAAGTGAGCTGATCAACCTTCAGGCAACCTGCCTGGGCGACTGTACCCTCACGAGCGTCCCGCGTTATTGGGCAATTTGTTGGGAAAGTAGGGCTTGGCGAGAGGGCCCGTCAGCGCGCCCGCCTCCGGCCCGCCGAATCCGCTCCGTATCTGCTGCGATTCGGGCCTTCGTCACCTCTGAATGGGGACCGGCTGCCCGCTCAAAGTTTTGCGCCGTTTTCACTTCCATCAGCGGCGGCGCCAGGAGTCTGGGAGCGGTTCAGGCCCACCTTGCCTACATCGGGCGCGATGGTGATTAGGCGTTGAGATTATCTGCGCGCAGCTCGGCGTCGAGCAGGAGCAGGTTGTTCCCGGCGCGCGGTTCGTAGACGATCCAGGCGCCGATTGAAATGCATTCGGGTCCTGCTGTGCGGCGTTAGTCCCACCAGCAGGCGACTGGGCGGGTGCCGGCGGGCACGGTGTACGGCTCGTAGCGTACGTTCTGAAGGAATCCCTCCCAGATCTCATCGGGACCCAGATCCTCGTCAAACCATTGACCGACTTCCTCGGCGGTTGCGCTCGTCATGATAAAGACGGTATCGGAGAATGGCCACGCAGGTTCGTCGAAGGCCGTGATTTGAACACGAACGTCTTGGACGCTGGGATGTAGTGCGATTCGTTTAAATAATTCGTAAAACCGAGCTGGCGCCGGCGCCCCGCTGAGATTACAGCCGATACTACCGGTGTGCGCGTTGCCGTCGAAGAACTCCACAATGGACAGCAACGGTACCGGGGTGCCGTGAACCTCCGGGTGCCCGTTGCGTGTGACGCGCTCAGTGATTCGTTCTAGGGGAGTCACATGCCATCTTCACTTGTTGCCGGTATTGTAATCTGTGACGTGCAAAGTCTAGCGCGGGTTCAGCTCCAGCGCGATTCAATCATTTCTGATCTTCGGATGGCCCAAGATGCCTATCCGGGTCCATCTGGTCGTGAAGTACGCGCACCACGTCGACCGTTGTCGCGGTCAGCCTGTAATAAATCGCGTGACGGTTGACGAATAATGCACGGTAACCCTCACGCATGTTGTCGCGTATAACGCCCGGATGGGGATTGGCGGCGAGGGAATTGATTGCGGCATTCAGCTCATCAAGATATTTGTCCGCCTGCACGTCGTCCCATTGTTCGAAAACTGTATCACCAAATGTCGATGAGGTCGCGGCGGGAGTGAGTGCGTCCTTCTAGTCAACAGCCATTCGTCAGCGGCGGCCACGAACGTGTTGATTTCGGCGTCATGCTCGGCCCCACGTTTTGCACCAGGGTCAATTCCGTGCGCTACGCTCCGCCGAGCGTCATCACGTTTCTCTCGCGCTCGCTTCAGCGAGACGTCGGGTATGCGCCGAGGGTCAGCAGCTTTCTACCCCGCCGAGGCGGTAGCCAAACCGCCATAGATGTCCCCAGCGGGGGTCACCAACATGAAAAGGCCGCGCTCATCGAAGACCTTGTACGGCTTATCAGCAGGCTTTGCGGCCCGAATCCGCGTGAGCAAGCGGGAAGTCTGCGGAGCGGTAGGTAATGGGCCCGGTAGGATTCGAACCTACGACCAAGGGATTCACTGATTCCCGGCGTTTCCGCCAGGAGTGGACTATCTCTTCACCCGCGCCAGACCCATGCGATACGTGCATGAACCCAAGCGTGTGGGTGCGGGATGCTCTTGCCTGTCATTAAGGGCACTCGAGCCCCCAGGTAGTCTCTGCACCTTCCGCCGGTGTACCGGCGGCTCGGCTCAGGATTGCCATGAGCGCCTGGCGCTCGAAGGTTTCCCTGAATTCATCCCGTCCACTTCGCGCGTTTCCGCGCGAAGGCACCTTTTTATAGATGAGTCCCCTGCACTAACCGCTGTGCTACAGGCCCAACCGGGGCGAATTGTACCAAGCAGCGCAGCGCCGCGGGCCGGAACCGGTGCCTGGCGACGGCTCGCTAGACCAATGGACGCCGGGGGTAGGGCATGGGAGGGCAGGACGCGCCGCGGCACGCCGCCGGCGATGGGGAGTTCGCCCGACTGCGCATGCGCGCCAAATCAGGCGTCACTGGTACGGCGGAGTGCCGCTCGTTCGAGCAGACCCGGGCCGTTCTCGCGAAAGCCTCGTCTAAGCCCCCCTGGAACCACACGATCCCGGGAGCATACGGATGGCCCATCGCCATCGAAACAGCCTTCGGGCCCGGGATGGGCTCCTTGCGCTTGCAGCCCTCCGTGGCGACCAATGCCGCCAATCCCAGGGTTAAGACCCATAACGCTTTCATGGGCAAGCTCCTCCACGCAGGCCTCGCCTGCTCACTAGTCTTCCCGGTGTCCTTCCGGGCCAGTTCGCGACGCATAAGTCGCCTATCAGCTTGCGCGCGATCCCGGCTCACGTCGCCGCTTGGGACAACCTCAGCAACGCGTTCGCCACCCTCCGCTGCCTGATCCGCGTTCACGTGACGCCCCAGCCTTACCTCCCGAGCAGGTTGAGCAACGCATTCGTTGCCCTCCCGTTGCGCCCGATCCAGGCTCACGTCGCGGCCCAGATTACCTCCCGGGCAGGTTGAGCAACGCGTTCGCTGCCCTCTGCTGTCCCTGATCCGGGCTCGCGTGACGTCCCCAGGGCTACCTCCCGCGCAGGTTGAGCAACGCATCCGCTGCCCTCTGCTGCCCCTGATCCGGGCTCGCGTGACCCGCCAGGGCTACCTCCCGGGGAAGTTGAGCAACGCACGCATTGCCCTCCGTTGCGCCTGATAGGGGCCGCACCCCGCGCCACGGTTGCCCTCGCGGACACCCCGCACGACGCATACGCCGTGCCCCTTGCCATTCGACGGTGCAACGTTAGCATGGCCGTCCGTATCAGAGGGAGCACTAGATGAAACTGTACATAACCCCGGGGACCTGCTCCCTGGCCTCAAACATCGCGTTGCGCGAGGCCGGCATCCCCTTCGAAATGTCCAAGGTGGACAAGCGTACGAAGCGGGTCGAGGGGGTCGAGTTTGTCACCATCAACCCCAAGGGTTACGTACCCGCATTGCGACTAGATGACGGACAGGTGTTGACTGAAAACGTGGCCGTGCTCCAGTACATCGCAGACCTGAATCCCGCGGCGAAACTCGCGCCAGCGGCCGGAACCCTGGAGCGCTATCGGCTACAGGAATGGCTGAGCTTCATCAACTCCGAGGTACACAAGGCATTCAGTCCGCTATTTTCCTCGGAGGCAACCGAAGACACCAAGACCTACGCACGTAACTACCTGGCCAAGCGTCTCGTCTATCTAGACAACGCGTTGGGAGATAACACCTACCTGATGGGCGAGCAGTTCACAGTAGCCGATGCCTATCTGTTCACGGTTCTGGGTTGGGGCGTTCATGTCGCGGTTGATATCGGGCCCAAGCTCAAAAGCTACGTAGATCGTATCCGGGCACGCCCCAAGGTCATCGAAGCAATGACGGCGGAAGGGTTGATCAAGAAATAGCGGCTGGAAACGGCCGGTGGAACAGCCGCTGGAAGGCCGCCCAGGACGCGGGCGCGACTCTTGCGTCGGCGGTTATTCCTCAGCAGATTCCCCCGGAGGGGCGTCGTGGCCAACCGGAAACTCTCGAAATATCGTGCCAAGCGGGACTTCAGGAAAACCGCCGAGCCCAGTGGCGCGCGCACGGTAGCCCCCGCAAAAGGTCTGCGCTTCGTCATTCAGAAGCATGCCGCCCGCCGGTTGCACTATGACCTTAGACTTGAGCTCGGTGGAGTGTTCAAGTCATGGGCCGTAACCCGCGGACCCTCCCTGGATCCTAAAGACAAACGGCTTGCCGTTGAGGTCGAAGATCATCCGCTCGATTACGGTGACTTCGAAGGCACCATTCCCAAAGGTGAATACGGCGGCGGCACCGTGCAGTTGTGGGATCGCGGCTACTGGACTGCCGAAGGCGACGAGCCTCCCGAGCAGGCTCTGAAATCAGGCCAGCTCAAATTCACACTGGAGGGTGAGCGTCTGCACGGCAGCTGGGTCCTGGTACGCATGAAAAATGACCGCTACGGAGGCAGCGGCAAGCGCACAAACTGGCTGTTCATCAAACATCGTGACGAGTACGCCCGCGAGGGCGCTCAGGACCAACTCCTCGCTGCGGATCGCTCAGTTGCTTCCGGCCGCCCCCTGGCGCAGATCGAGGCGGGCAAGGGAGCTGCCCCGAAACCGTTCATGTTGGCGAAGAAGGGCGCCCGCGCCGCCAAAGCCAACGCGGTCTGGCACTCCAACAGAGACGAGAATCCCAGCGAGCCAACGCCCAATTCCGCCACGGCCGCCTCAGATGTTGGTTCGTCAAAAACTGTCGGGAAACATGTGCGCGGCCGGCTACCGCAATTCATCGCCCCACAATTGGCTAAGCTGGTAGATCGCCCTCCGGGCGGCGAAGGTTGGGGTCACGAGATCAAACTCGACGGTTACCGCCTCCAACTGCGCGTGGCGGACGGCGAGGCGACCTTGAAGACCCGCAGAGGCCTCGACTGGACCCAAAAATTCCCGCAAGTCGCCCAGGCCGCGCAGAGTCTGCCCGACTGCATCATCGACGGCGAAGTCTGTGCCCTGAACGAGCGCGGCGTACCGGACTTCGCGGCGCTGCAGGCTGCTCTGGCCGCCGGCGACTCGAAGAATCTCGTCTTCTTTGCATTCGATCTGCTGTTTGCGCCAGGCGAGGATTTGCGTGGGCTGCCACTGAGCGCCCGCAAACCCAGGCTCAAAGAGTTACTCGAAGAGCACCCGCAAACCGCCGAACGCATCAGGTATCTCGATCACTTCGTAACAGCCGGAGACGCCGTCCTGCGCTCCGCCTGTCGCATCGAGATGGAAGGCATCGTGTCCAAGCGGCTCGACGCGTCCTACTCTTCCGACCGAAGCGGCAACTGGCTCAAGTCGAAATGTCGCGCTGGCCACGAAGTCGTCATCGGCGGCTGGTCCTCCGATCAAGGCACCCTGCGCTCGCTCATCGCGGGCGTATATCGTGGGAACGAGCTCGTTCCCGTTGGCCGCGTGGGCACAGGTTTCGGCCGCGATAAAATCGGCCCGCTCATGAAGCGGCTCAAACCCCTGGAGACCAAAACCAGTCCCTTCCGGGGCAAAGTTGCAGTGCCCAGCGGCCGCAACATCCACTGGGTTAAGCCCGAGTTAGTCGCTGAAATCGAGTTTGCCGGTTGGACGGAAGGGGGCAACGTACGCCAGGCCGCCTTCAAGGGCCTGCGGGATGACAAACCCGCCGCCGAAGTACGGGCCGAGAAGCCGACATTGCTGCCGTTGGAAGAATCGCCGGTGCAGCAAGTTGCAGCAAACACATCCGACCGCAAGCGCGCCGCCGGGCGAGCTAAATCAGCTCGCGACGGTGGCAACCAATCTAACGCAGGAGTTGGGGCCTCGCCCGCCAGCGCCACGCATCGCGCACACGGCACGATGGGCACGCATCGCACGACGCCAGATGACAAGCCCTCCAGTCGCGCCAAGTCCCTTCCCTCCAGCTCCAGGTCAACTGCCTCACAACCGGGCAGCGTCATGGGCGTCAGCATTTCGAAGCCCGACAAGGTCCTTTGGCCGGATGACGGCGACGGCAAACCCGTGACCAAACAGGACCTCGCCGAATATATGGCAACGGTCGGCGAATGGATGTTGCCCCACTTGCGAGGTCGTCCGTGCTCCATCATTCGCCTCCCCGACGGCATCAGCGGTCAGCGATTCTTCCAGCGTCACGCGATGGCCGGCATGTCCAATCTCCTCGATCTCATCAAAGTAACCGGCGACCACCAGCCATACGTGGCCATCAATCGTGTCGAAGGTCTGATCGCCGTAGCACAGACGGCGGGCCTCGAGCTGCACCCCGGAGGCTGCGTACCAGACAAACCTGACGTGCCAGGCCGCCTGGTGTTCGATCTCGATCCGGCCCCCGATGTTAGCTTCGACGCCGTCGTCAAGGCCGCCCTCGAAATGCGAGACCGGCTCGCCGCCATTGGCCTCGTCAGTTTCTGCAAGACCACGGGCGGCAAGGGCCTGCACGTCGTAACACCACTCGCGCAGGAAAAGAACACCGAGCTCGATTGGCCGGTCGCCAAAGCGTTCGCACGCGAGGTCTGTCGCCAAATGGCAGAAGCCGCTCCCGACAAGTACCTGCTGAACATGTCCAAGAACGAGCGAAAGGGACGCATATTCCTCGACTACCTGCGCAACGATCGCCTCTCGACCGCAGTTGGTCCTCTCTCACCGCGAGCACGCGCAGGTGCGCCGGTCTCCATGCCCATTCATTGGTCCCAAGTCCGCGCCGGCCTGGATCCACTCAAATACACGTTGCGAACGGCACCCGCGTTACTCCTCAAGAGCAAACCATGGGAAGACTACGACGACGGCGCGCGGTCACTGGTCAGCGCGATCAAGAAGATCACCAACACCAGCCAAGCGTCACTCGATGCAGACCTGGCAGCAGAAAAGCCCAAACGACGAGTCGCCCGAAAATCAGCCAGCACCACCCGCAAGCCCACCAGGAAGACCATGACTTCGCACAGAACCAAGCCCAGTCACCCGACGAGAGTCGGCAGCCGCCCCTAAAACGCCGGCCGCTTGCCATTGCCCTCAGGCTTTCACCGCATGGGATGAAAGAACTGATTCGCAATCAATGCGCTCAAAAAAGGAATTTCGCCCATGTTCAGGACACGCTTATCTGTTAGCCGGCTGCCGCATAAATCTCCAAGTGCTACCCCCGGAATACTAATCACGATCGCATGCGGGGCCCTCTGCACCGCAGGCATAGCGTCCAACGCAGACAAACAACCGCAGGTAATCCATGTGGGTTACGGAATTACAAAGGTTCAGTTGACCCCTGATGGGGTGCGGGGCTTGCTCGTTCGGGCAAGGCGCGATAACGGCAATGCTCACGGATTCGATGTCTTATCGATCTATGCGCTTGCGCATTCGAGCGAAGTGCGAGACGCCGAGTTTCTTGTTCTGCCGGTGTGGGAAGTCGGAAAAGAAGGCAAAGAGAAGGAGCGGCTCGAGTTGACCGTCAGCGGCGGCGCTGACTGCAAACTCCAGGACTTTCGCTTTCTCGTTGGCCCGGGATCCGATCTACAGCTCGTCACCGCACAACGCGAGTTTGGCACCAGCTACGCGGACGCGGCCCAAGTAACATTCACTTACTTCAGCCTCAAGCACAATTCCGCCGCCGAGATCGGGCGGCCCCTCTACTACTTTGAGAGCACAACATCATCGCGCGCAAAAAAACGGTACTGCGATGTGAATGATGCGTTCAAACAGGAGTTGGGCTTTGGAGCATGAGCAGCGCATCGAGAGCGCAGCGTAACATCCCTGCGTGAGGCGGCTGGGAGCCGCCTCACGACAGGGCAGGTCACAGGCGATCGCGACTACTGCGGTCCAGCCTTGAAAGTGCTGAGGAATTCGTCCTTTGATACGGCGCCATCATGATCGCGGTCTGCTGCCGCAAAATTCGTGGCAACCGTAGGTGCCGCTTGCGCTTCGTCCTGACTGAGCTTCCCGTCGTGATTCGCATCGAGCTGGTCAAAGATCTGCGCCAGGCCCGCAGAGGCAGGCGCTGGTGAAGTAGCGGCATTGGTCTCCGCCGGTGGACTCTGAGGCTCCTGCTGCGCCAGCGCGGCGGAGGAGGCAAGCGCAGCAGCTAGCAATGCAATGTAAGTCTTCATAACGAATCTCCATAAAAGGAATACACCTGAGCACCAGAGGTAAAGGGCTCGGTAGCGGCGAAGTTCCAAGGAAAATGCGTCGCAATTCGCAGACGTTTCTGGCGCAAAGCTGCGCCTCGCGCTTGGTGTGCGAAGCTTCTGCTTCGCCAACAGTCCGACGACTCCCGCCCGACAACCTGTACGACCGGAGATCGTGGCCAACTCAACCTGTCAGGTGTTTGATGCGGCCAACCGCCTGCGCCCTATCAGCTCAACGCAAGCGGATACCCCGCCGCGCGCCAGGCCTTCATTCCGCCATCGAGCGCGATAGCGCGCTGAAACCCGATCTGACGCAAAGTCGCCGCCGCAAGTGTTGACACGCGCCCGAATTCGCACGCGGTAAGAATGCGAATCGTGGGATCAGGCAACTCCTCGTTGACCCGCAGCTCGAGCTGACCACGCGGCAACAGGCGCGCGCCGGGCACGTGGCCCGCTGCGTAAGCGTCCCGTTCACGAACGTCGAGTATGATGAGGTCTGTATCGTGCGCATCGATGCGGGATTTGAGCTCGGTAAGCGCCATGAACGGCACCACGGCCGCCGCTTCGGCCAGCAGTTGTGAAATGGTTTTGCCGCCCGACAGGTTCGTGCGCAACGCCTCAGTGAGGTGAGTGGGCATCGAGAGGTTGAGATTGCGCATCATCTGCACGAATTCCCCGCGATCGCGCTTCTGCAGACGCGGATTCTGCTCGAGCTCCTGCGCGATGCTGGAGTGGCTGCGGTTTTTGTATTCATGCGCGGGATAGACCTCCAGCGCCGGATCGAGCTTGAGAACGCGGCCGAAAAGACTGTCGTGCAGCGCTTCAGGATCGCCTGTCGGCAGGTCCGTTCGCCCAGTGCCGCCGATGAGGAGAGTGTCGCCGGTGAAGAGGCGATTTTCTACCTGCAGACACATTGAGTCCCGCGTGTGACCCGGTGTATGCATCACGTTGATTCGCAGTTGCCCCAAAACGATGGATTCCCCATCACCCAAGCGCATGTCCACAAACGGAGCAGGGCTCGCCTGGTGCATGGCGATGGGTACATCGAGACGGCGAGCGAGCTCACGAGTGGCGGAGAAATGATCCGCATGAGTGTGCGTATCGATCACGTGACGGATACGCAGACTGTGACGCGCAGCGAGCGCAAGATACCGATCGATCTGGCTCAACTCCGGATCGATCAACGCGGCCGCGCAACTCTCCTCACAACCGATGAGATAGGACCGGCAACCACCCGAAGCGATCTGTTCGAACAGCATGACGGGAGTGCTCTTGGGATTGGTGATGCCGGATTCTACCCCTTTCCCGTCCGCCTGGGTCATCGAGCCCATGCTCGAGGTCGTCCCTGCAACCTCCCATGCGTGCCTTAGGGGTTCGCCCGATCACATGCCAGCGGCGCACACGCGCCGCGGTATCGGCGAGAGTTAATGCGATGCCAGCCGTACGTCTACGCCCAGCAGAGCAACTTCCGCCCAATGCACATCCGTCATGAGCAGGCTCACCTGCTGCCATGCCGCCACATGAAATGGAGCAACACTTCCCTGCTTGGAGTGATCAGCCAACACCATCGTGCGGGACGCTGCGGATACCATGGCGCGCTTGACGGCGGCATCATCCTCATCAGACGCGGTCACCCCCGCTCGAACGTCAAGGGCGCAAGCCCCGAGCACCGCCCAGTCCGCTCGGCACAAAGCAAGCGTCTCGCGGGCCGCCGTGCCGCGCAGCGCGCGGGCATCCGGCATCCACGTACCTCCGATGAGCACGAGTTGAACGGCGGGATCGCGATCAAACAAAACCGCAATATCCAATGAGTTGGTCACCACGCTCAGCGGACGCGCCGTGAGCGCACGCGCCAAAGCAAGTGTCGTAGACCCCGCGTCCAGAATCACCGTACTACCTGGCTCGATCAGCGCGGCAGCGGTTTTGCCGATACCACCTTTCGCCTGTTCCAACAGAGCAGAGCGCGCCTCGAATCCCAAACGAGCGCTGTCGAGCATGACCGCGCCCCCATGAGTCTTTTGCAGCACGCCTTGAGCGTGCAGTTGATTCAAGTCGCGTCGGATCGTGTGCTCGGAGACACCGAACATTTGAGCAAGCTCGAGCACTTCAATACGCCCGCGCTGCCGAAGCACGTCCAGGAGTCGCGCGCGGCGCTCCTCGGCGAAGCGCGGCGGATCGGAATTTGTCGAGATCGGATCAGTCACTGGCGCCTCAGATAATTGTCCTACCCTCACCAACCGCACAGGGCCGCGGGCGTAAGCGCGCACTTCGCTGAGTGTCCTCAGCCGCTCGGCTTTCTGCGCTTGCTTGCGTGCTCCAATATGCTCGATACTACTCGAATACGCTCGAATGTGCACCCCTATTCAGAATTCCCGCAACTCCAAGATGTCCTCCTACGCCACTAAGCCCATCTCGAAGTCCCAAGCCCGAGCCGCCATGGCGACCATCTTCTTCCTCAACGGATTCGGTTTCGCCAGCTGGGTGTCGCGCATCCCGGCCGTGCGACAAGCTTTGAATCTGACCGACGGCGCCCTGGGTACGGCGCTGTTGGCGACTGCCCTAGGCGCGCTGGTGGCATTCCCGCTCACAGGCCGCAGCAGTGTAGTCAATGGCGCGCGCGCACTGACCATCGCTACCGGACTCGCCTACTGCGTGGTACTGCCAGGTCCGACCTTCGCAAGCGGTCTCATAACACTGGCGCTCTTACTGTTCTTCTTCGGTGCGGCCAATGGTGCGATGGATGTCTCAATGAATGCGCTGGCAGTGGAAGTTGAAACGTTTGCCGGCAAACCGATCATGTCATCCTTCCATGGCATGTGGAGCATAGGTGGGCTGGCCGGCGCCGGTGCAGGCGCATTGTTTGCAAAGCACGATATTTCGCCGCAGCTTCACCTCAGCGTGGTTGCATTGATATTGGCGGCCGCGATAGCCGTCGCGAGACGTTGGCTGCCGCCCAGTCAATCCCATCCGTCGCCCGAGTCCGTCGCACATTTCGCCAGGCCGGAAAGCGCAATGCTCGGATTGAGTGGAATCATCTTCTGCGCGTTCCTCATAGAAGGAGCCATGGCCGACTGGAGCGCAGTGCTACTGCACGATTCGCTGCACACGACAGCAGCTAGCGCCGCACTCGGATATGCCGCATTCTCGCTGGCCATGACGAGCATGCGCTTCGCAGGCGATCGTCTGGTGATAAAGTGGGGCGCGGTACCTCTGCTCCGTTCTACCAACGTGGTAGCAGCATTCGTGCTCGCGGCAGCGCTGTGGGCGCAGCATGTTGGACTCACGATGGTAGCCTTCGCCCTAATCGGTTTTGGCATGGCAACTGTGGCCCCACTCGTCTTCGGCGCCGCAGCCCGGCGCGCGCGCCACGGCGCCGGACACGGAATCGCAGCAATGGCCACAGTCGGCTACGGAGGTTTTCTCGTTGGTCCGCCACTCGTCGGCTGGCTTGCACAGGCGAGCAGCTTGCGTGCTGCATTGAGTGTTCTTGCCGTACTCTCCCTGGCAATTATGGCACTCGCACATCACCTACGTGAGCCCGCCCCGGATGGTGTGTCCAAGAAATGAAGCGCATGCAATGTATGTTGATAGGAACCCTGCTGGTCACCATGCGGTTAGCGGCGAACGCGTCGCCACTTCAGAGCTCCTTCGACATCGTGGTGCCACAACCACCGTCCATGACCGTGGTTGAAGGCAAAGGTCTGCTCGTCTACGAACTGCATCTCACCAACTTCAGCAGTAGTGGCCAGATCATTCGCGGCGTACGCGCTCTGGATGCCACGAACAACGCGCTACTCGCGCAGTACGACGGCTCAGAACTGAGAAGTCGCGAAAGCGTGATCGGCGGGACAACCCCAACCGCACCCGCACCCGCACCCGCACCCGCACCCGCAAAGACCGCACGCGGCGGCATCGTGATCTCCCCGGGTCAACGTGCCGTTATCTACTTGGAACTTGCGATCCAGGGCACGCACCCACCCCGCGCCCTTCGCCATGAACTTGAATTTACGACGGAAGGAATGACCGCCAGAAACACACTGATGACCGGGGAAGTCGCACTAGTGACGACTACGCGCCAGCCTATAGGGCCACCGCTGAAGGGTGGTCCCTGGGTCGCCGTTCACAGCCCAGCCTGGGAACGTGGCCATCGGCGCGTCCTCTACGCGGTAGGCGGCCGCGCTCACATCCCGGCACGCTTCGCCGTGGACTGGGTCCGAGACGACGACGCGTCAGCGAAACACCATCGAACGGCTGACCGTCCACCCGGTTGCCGGCGTCTCGAGCGGCGTCTATTCCCATGTCTTACTGTGAGCCAATGGCCGGGTGAGTTTGTGTTCGGTAGGCCACCGACCGCTCACTTGCTGAGCGGCGCGCGCCAGCCCAGGCGGTAATCGCCCGCTGGGCGACCCTGGGGCTAGGCGAGTTTCGCTCTTAACAGTTGCCGCAGATCCGGGACGTTGACGGGTTTTGCGAGATAGCGTTCGAAGCCGGCCTGACGAGCCTCATCGCGACCTGCATGCGCATAGTCGCCGGTGAGTGCAATCAGGCGCAGGCGCCGCGTCTCAACCCCGTCGCGCAACTGCTCGGCGAGCTCATAAGCGCTCATATCGGGCAGGTCGAGGCAAAGCAGTGCGATAGAAGGGGAAAAGCTCCGCGCCATTTCAAGAGCGGCAGCCCCGCTGGCCGCGATCTGCGTCGTCCAGTAGCCCAAGCCACGTAGTATCCGGCGTAGCGACACAGCTGATTGGACGGCATCTACTATCAGAATGCGTGTTGGTTCAATGGATGTTCCGGTGAGTGGCGGACTCGACGGCGTATGCCGTCTTTCGCCCGGAAAGGCGTACAGTTGTGCGGATTCCTCAGGTGAATTCGTCAAATCATGATGACGCGCCGGCCGGACCAGGGCAGCGATGTGCTGCAATGAGTTATTTTGAGCGGACATTGGCACACCCTGAGCCACGGAGTGCCTTTTGTCTGTGCTGTTACACACATAGACCG
Source organism: Steroidobacteraceae bacterium (assembly GCA_045810105.1). Lineage (GTDB taxonomy): Bacteria > Pseudomonadota > Gammaproteobacteria > Steroidobacterales > Steroidobacteraceae > 13-2-20CM-66-19. Next base: position 27,920 of record JBJMWM010000007.1, read on the forward strand.
GATTTCGCTGCCCGAGCCCGAGTCAACGGCGCACGGCGATGCGACGAAACGATTGCACCTCCACCAGCTGGTATACGTTGCGTTATTCCTCGACAAAGCGCACCGTCGCAGGATTGGCTCCAGGATAGATGTGTCCAGCGATCGAGGAGCACTTGTATGAATAACGTTGCCGCCACGTCCGCGATACGAGCGCGACTGTTGGATCGAAGTCTCCCAAACGGCGCACTGTGGCGCTGCCTCGGTGAATACTCAGGCGGGAGTATTTGTGATGGATGTGGTGAGCGCATCACATCGGCCCAGGCATCTTATTCGGTGGATTTCGTTCTGGGCGTGCAGCCAGCATCGGCCAGGTTCCACCGCGTGTGCTTCGAGATCTGGAAGCTGGAATGCGACGAACCGCTTCTGGTGAGCGTTGTATGAGTCGACACGGGGCCGCGCGAGTATTGAATGGATAGATTTCGTATCGTAGCCGTGGCGTCCTCTGCAGGAGACCGCGAGGCCGTTTCCGAACTGCTGTCTGCTTTGCCGGCTGCGTGCGGTGCGGCCGTGGTTATCGTTCAACATCTCGACGGAGGCCGCGAGATGCTGCTGGATGGGCCTCTCGCCAAGAGAACGGCGTTTCCGGTGGTTCACGCGCAGGACGGTGTCATGCCGGAGCGGGATCACGTTTACGTGATGCGCGCAAATACCAAGCTGACAATCATTGCCGGTCGTTTTAGCCTGACACCCAGCGCAAGCGGACTCCATCGCCCTGGAGATACACTGTTCGCCTCTCTCGCTGAGGACCGTGCACAGGGCGCGATCGGGGTGGTCCTCTCAGGCGTAGGCTCCGACGGTGCTCTGGGCATACAAGCGATCAGGAAGGCCGGTGGCACCACATTTGCGCAGTACCCGGGGTCTGCGCGCTTTCCCAGCATGCCGATCAGCGCCATTGAAACTGGGTGCGTCGATGCCGTGTTGCGCCCGAATGAAATCGCCCACGAGTTAGTTCGCCTGAGCCGTAATTCTGCGTCATCCGCAGACGTTGTACTTCACGTGGCTCTCATTGATGGCAATCCGGAAATTCGCAGATTCGATCGCGTTGCAGGCGCGGTTAGCAGCCAGCGACATGGCTGCTGATCCACCGAGTGATGACGATTGCGGTCCTGACGTGCGCTAGCGTACGCAGGGCGACGGGACTTGGGACCAGCCGTGCTGATGATCTTCGGCTCGCGGTGAGCGGCCGTACGTCAACCGTGTCCAAACCAGAATGAACAACGCCAGCACCCAATGAAACGCAACCGGGATTGCGCCGTGCAGATAGAAATCCCCAGCATACCGATGCACGATGACGATCAGACGTACAACCATAACCGCAACATACACCAGGGCCAGGGTACGCAAGATCGCGGCGGGACGTGCTGCCGCGCCCCTCATGCGTGGCGCAGCTCCGATCGCCAACACGCACATCACCATCAATAGTGCGATCTGTATCGGCAATAGCAGCGGGTAGGGCAGCAGGCCCGAGTACCACGCCTGCATTGCGGGAAGCCAGCTCGGCGCCGCCAGAAGCACCTCGATCTGCCCCACGACCCGAGCAAAGAACAATCCAATGCAGACCCACAGGACCGCGCAATTCAACATGCGGCCCAACCCTCGCCCGAAGTCTGTGCGAGCAGGTGACCGTACCAGTCACTTTGAAAGAGTCCCGCCGGGTCGAGGCGTCGCTTGGTTTCGATGAAAGTATGAACGGCCGGATGGCAGCTAACCAGCTGATCCGGCCGGGCAAACCGGTGATATGTCAGATAGTAGCTGCCGCCCTGCGCGATAGCCTGATCGATCAAGCGAACGAACGTGTCCTTCGCGTTCAGGATCGCCCGCGGATAGTGATCGACGTGGAGATTGAATATTACGCAAGCATAACTATCCCGTGCCCAGGGTAGAGCGCTCTCACGATCCGCCTCGATGAGCCGGATGGTGCCGTAAATCAAATCGACCGAGTTGTGCAGAAAGTCCCGACGGATCTCATCCATGAACACGGCCAGACGCGAGCGAGGTACGTAGACCTCCGTGATCATCTCACCGCCGTCCGTACTCGCACCCAGGCGCTCGTCCAACGCGCCATGATAGTTCTCCAGATACAGATTGAGCTGGTGCGTGTCGCTCCAATAGATCTGGCCGGAGGTGCTCAGATAGAAGGCGGCAAACTCCTCGAATGCGCGCCGTTTGTCCAGGTGCGCCAACTCGAGCAAGCGGTTCCAGTCACTCTGCGCAAGACGGCGTTGCCGCGGCGGAATGACTCTGCATTCCCCAGTAGGGTGGTAGCAGGACAGAATGCCCGTGCGCATGAATTGCGGACTGTTTGGATCGATCGCAAACTGGAAATCACCATACAGGGCACCCATGCGGATACGCTGCTCCAGCGTATTCACCAGGCCGTCGATATCGAGCATCTCGACGATACGCTCGACCTGCCGACGGGGGCTAAGCCGAATGGTCGCAGCGGTGACAACCCCGAACAGTCCGTATCCACCAACGACATGGCGGAATAGTTCGGGCCGCTGCTCCCGACTGCACTGCACGACTTCGGCATCAGCGGTGACAACTTCCAGCGACTCGATGTCCGCAATGAAGGGTGGGGCAGTCAGACAACGTCCATGGATGTTGGCAGCGACCGCTCCCCCGATTGTGAGGCGATCAGCCCCGGTCTGTTTCTGCCGGATTCCCCAGGCAGAGGTCTTTCCTTGCGGACGTGCGAGATAGCCACGAATCACATCCGGCCAGGTAATTCCTGCCTCCACCTGGAGCAATCCACGCGCCTCATCCAACGCGCGGACCCGGTTGAGCCTGCGCATGTCCAGCAGCGAGCCATCGCTCAGGAACTGCTGACCGCCCATGGCATGTCTGCCTCCAGCAATTGCCAGAGGAGTCCCTTGCGCGCGGCTGCGCTGAATAGCCCTGACTACGTCATCGACGGTGCGCGCCTCAATCAGCCGCGAGATGCGCGTACGGTTCAGGGCGGAGTGGGTGTCGTTCAGCCAGTGCTGCATGTGTTTCATGGCGCCGATCCTAGAAGCTCCATAGCGGTATGCAATACCGACCCACGAAGTATCGAAATCTGATACCGTTGGACGCAGGAGCGAGTCTGTATGCCACAAGCAACCCGGGGCGGCGCCGCAGCCCGAATCATGACCAGCCTCAAGCGGCTCATGAAATCGCGCCAGATCACGTACGCCGAGCTGGGACGGCGGATCCGCCTGAGCGAGGCATCAATGAAGCGGATCTTCTCCCGTGCAACATTGAGCCTCGCCCGGCTCGAGCAGATCTGCCAGGCACTGGATGTCAGCATCCAGGAGGTCGTACGCCTCGCTGCGGAGCAGACCAGCGACGCGGCTGAGCAGCTGACACTGGAGCAGGAGACTGCGCTCGCTGCCGATCCCAACCTACTCGCGTGTTTCTACCTTCTTGCCAATGGACGCACGGGACGGGAAATCGCTGTTGAGTTGGGCGCCGACGAGCGGTCGGTGCGTCGCTGGATGGTGCGGCTGGATGCACTCCGGCTGATCGAAATGCGCTCTAAGCTTCGTGCCCGCGCTCGCGCCGCATCGGTCATTGCCTGGCGCAGAGACGGACCGCTGCGACGACGCTACGAAAGGCAGATACGCCATGAATTCCTGCAATCGGCCTTCGCATCCTCGGGAGAAGCCTTGCACTTCGTGTCAGCCGAACTGTGCCAAGCCTCCTTCAACGTCCTGTTGCGCAGGATAGAGCGGCTGGCCGCCGAGTTCCGTGACGTAGCCGAGCTCGATCGGGCGCTGCCCGCCAAGGACAAACGCAGCGTGGCAATGTTGTTGGCCGTGCGGCCATGGGTATTTTCGATGTTTGAACAGCTGCGGCCACCGCCCGCAACACCACCGCCCTGATCTGCTGCCCGCTGCGCCAGCACGCACCGACACCCCAGTCACGCACATCTGCTCCTGGCCCCCGGGCCTTCGCCCTCAAGCCAGCTCGAGCCCCACAATCCCCTGCATCCTGCGCAACTCCTGTTCCAGCAGCGTCGCAAACTCCAACGCCGCAGGCGGCAAATGCCGCCAGTTCCGGAACGCCCACCCAATCGATATTGGCGGCAGATCGCTGATGAGAACAGCCTTCACCCCGCCACCCTTCGCGAAGTTGTGCGCGTGAACCGCAGGCACGATGGCCTGCCCCAGATCGAGCTCCACAAAAATTTTCGCCGTATCGAAATCATCGAACACAACTTCGGGCTTCAGTTCCACACCGCGCTCGAGCGCCGCCGCCTCAATGGCACTATGGTGCGTCGTGCTCCCGGACAGTCCCAGGTAACGAATCCCCTGGAGGTCCTTCACTTGCAGCCGCTTGAATTTGGCCAGCCGATCGGACTTCCCCACGAGCAGAAATAATCGTTGCCGCGCGACCGTCCGCTCTTTGACGCCGCGCGCCGGATCGCCAGTCGTGACAAACCCGAGATCGGCCTGGCTGAGCCGCAGAATCTCAACACACCGCTTGGTTGAATTGGCCGGCAGAAAGCGCAGATTCACCGTCGGATTGCCCCGCCGGAAGCGCACGATAGCCCCCTGCATGAAATGCCGTACCGTCGTGCCTCCTGTAGTGATGGTCACCGTGTCTGACTCCCCCTGGTTCAGGCTCCGGACGCGCCGCAACCCGAACTCAATGGCATCGAGACCTTCGAGCGCCGAATCTTTGAGCATTCTGCCAGCCGCCGTAGGCGCAACCCCGCGCGCATGCCGTTCAAACAGTTTCACGCCTAACTCCGCCTCGAGCCGGGCAATGTGTTGACTGATGGAGGACTGCGTCCGGCGCAGCTCCCGCGCCAGCGAGCTCAGGTTGCCGGCCTCGCAGGCCGCGACCAGGATGCGCAGGTCTTCGAGGGTCATGCAGCTATATAAGCATTTACTACTACAAATGCAAAAACCCTTAGCATTGACCGATGAGGTGGGAAAGTGAAATCCTCACCCGACGGATCGCCAGTTACCGGAGCCGTCGGACATGAAAACGGGTCAGCTCACGGCACGTGACATCGTTGCCATGAAGCGCGCAGGCCAACGTATTGCGGCCCTTACCGCCTATGACTACACCTCGGCGCAAATGATCGACGCAGCGGGCGTGCCGCTGATCCTCGTCGGCGATTCGCTGGGTACGGTCGTACAAGGGGAGGACACGACGCTTCCGGTGACACTCGATCAAATCATTTACCACTCGAGATGCGCCTCACGAGGAACCCGACGAGCACTGCTCGTCGCAGATATGCCATTCATGACATATCAAATCTCCCCGAAGGATGCGCTCCGCAATGCTGCGCGATTGCTGACAGAAGGCAAAGCCGGTGCCGTCAAGATCGAAGGAGGCACCGAGATAGCGCCCACGGTCAGGAGAATAGTGACTGCTGGGATCCCCGTGTGCGGCCACCTGGGCTTCACCCCGCAATCAGCTCATGCGTTGGGCGGACCGCGCATCCAAGGGCGCGAACCCTCGGATGCTGTTTCTATGCTTGCGGATGCCAAAGCATTGGAGCTGGCGGGTGCGTTCGCGATCGTGTTGGAGCTCGTTCCGGCATCGGTTGCGCACGAGATCTCCCGGCGGATCTCCATCCCGACCATCGGAATTGGCGCGGGGCCGCATTGCGATGGTGAGATACAGGTCTTCCACGATCTCTTTGGACTCTATGCCGACTTCGTGCCACGCCATACCCGCCAGTATCTGAACCTCGCACAGGACATATCAACAGCGGCGCGCCAGTACGTGGGCGATGTGCTCATGGGCAAATTTCCCGGACCTGAACAGACCAGCGACCTCGGCGCTCAGGCCAAAGAGAAATTTCGCTCGCTGTTGGAGTCCTCACCCACCTGAGCCGGCGGGGTGAAGTCGGTTTAAACCGTGCCTTTCTGAACGGACGGGAATAACTAAGGCGAACTGCACCAACAGACTTGCCGCAGCGATGGCTTGCTGACGTTCGGAATAAGCCCGCCTGAACGCGGACAGTTACTGGCGCGGCTGGTTCCCAGCACGCATGAGTCTGCGGCGTTCGTTCCATTGATGTCGCGCGTGCAGCCGCTCGGACTCATCCGCCGGTTCCGCGGGCACCCCCTGGATTGCGCGCAAAGCCGCCGCATGGGCCATGGCGACTCCTGGATCAGCCTGCAAGAGCACTCGGTATTGCCGGAGAAATTCCGCTTGCGCAGGAGCCTCGCTGGTAGACAGCAGCTCCTTGATTTGCGCACCGATCACCGCTGCCTCAGCCGCAGGCATGTCCTTATGTTTGGCAACGACATGGTCGATGTCGGCGATCAACTGGTACAACGGACGCAACCACACCCATTGGGGGTCGGCCGCAATCTGCTGCAGACGTTCCAGTGGGGAGGCTTGCGGGGACGTGAGGGATTCGGCGCGCAGCACGGCGGCCAATACACCCTGAAGCGCGGCGCTGCTTTCCTTGAGCGCCCTCAACCAAGCATCGCGGTCTTGCATGTGGCCATCCTACTCGCCTTTGCCCCTGTAATGCGCCTCGCGCCATTTGCCTGCGATAGCTCCATGGCGGCCGTTCGCGGCCACGGCGGTCTGCTCCGACAGTCCTTCGAGATCCACGCGGCCCCTCGCCGAGAGTGCCAGCCTCACACCACCTGCGCCTCCAACCGCCTCCAACACCTCATAAGCAATCGACGCCGGAACTTGCACCTCCACCGCCGACCCCGACCCAGGTCGAGTGGACACTTCGAATCGCGCCCGAATCCTACGCGCCCGCTCCCTCATCCCACTGAGCCCGAAGTGCCCGCGTGGCGCCCCCTCACTTAGTACAGCCGCGTCAAAGCCGCGACCGTCGTCAACAACCCGCAACGTCAGTCCCTTGCGTGAATAGGCGATCTCCGTATCCACATGCGTCGCCACCGCATGCCGGGCCGCATTGGCGAGCGCTTCGGCGCCGATCCGATAAGCCTCCTCGCGAACAACCGGATGCAGCCGGCGAGGAGCGCCCTCGATGATGATCCGAAATTTAGTGTGGTCCGCGGTTTCTGCGAGCTCCTTCGCAAGAGCCTGCAGTGCCTGCGGCAAATCGTTGCTCGCATGAGTTGACCTGCGCAAGCCATAAACATGCTCACGGCCCTCAGCGAGGACCTGATCGGCTCGTTCGAGCGCCTGTTCCATCATCTGCATAGCACGCTCCCCACCCTCGGGAATGCGCGCAAGCACAGCCTGAAATCGCAATATCAGTCCCTGCATACTCTGCAGGAGCGTATCGTGCAGATCGCGCGTCATTCGTTCGCGTTCGATCACACGCTCTTCGAGGCGCATACGGATGCGCATTTCAATTTGCCTTACCCGTACCAGGTACAACAGCCACAGAGCACCCGCTCCGGCGCAGATACAAAGCGCCGTGAACCAAGTCGTCTGATACAAGGCTGGTGTGATGGCAAAGTCGAGGCTCGCGCCCGATTCGTTCCAGACACCGTTGTTGTTACTGGCAATAACCTGAAATCGATAGTCACCCGGCCGCAAATCCGTATAGAACGCCTGGCGCCGCGCGCCAGCGTCCTGCCAATCGGTATCGTGCCCCACCAGCTTGTAACGGAAATTATTCTTACGTGGAACCACCAGGCTGAGCGCCGTGTAGTCGATTTCGAGGTCGCGTGTATGCGGCGCAAGTCGCAGGCCCGCTTGTGGCGAGAAGGCTCTACGGTCGGCGACGAGTCCCTCGATGTGAACCGGCGGCGCAAGTGTGTTAGCGACCAGGCGATCAGGCTCTATCACCTGAGCCATGCTACCGTTCACAAACCACAGCCGCCCGTCAGGCCCGACGGATGATCGCGGGAAGAAAGCGCCAAGTGCGGGACGTGCGCCATCGAGCACATCGAACACGCGGAACCTCAGCCGCGCGCCCGGATCCCTCCACCAGGCCTGCACCTGGTCGCTGGCCATGAAAATGACTCCACAAGCTGCATAAAGCCAGAGATTGTCGTGACGATCGCGCAGCAACGTGTGAATGTCCTGGCAGGGCAGATCGTTCGCCGCAGTCATCGTCTGCGACCTCCCATTACGCCAACCGATCAACCCCAGCGAGGTGCCGCCGATGATCGAGCCGTCAGGAGTTGAAATGAGTCCCGACACCAAACCCGTGTGCGGGGCACGATGAAACTCCACCGTCTCGAGCTGCCCGCGCCGATAGTGTGCGAGATCCCCATTCGTCAGCGGAAACCAGACGCCTTCATGCTGATCTGGGACCATGCTTTGCGCGTATGCAAACGCAATCTCAGACCGCGGAATCGTCTCCACCACCTGCCGATCGTGAATGCGCAACATCTGACTGGTCTTGGATTCTATCAGCCAGATATCGCCTGCCGTGTCCTGCGTCAGCTGCTGGATGTACCCGATCGAACGGCCATCGGGCCGCTTGACGGTCTTGAACGTGCCACCCTCGAATGCCATGAGGTCGTTATCGATTCCCAACCAGAGGGTTCCCGTACGATCCTCGAACAGTGCAGTGACTTCCTCCCCCGGCAAACCCTTGTGTGCACTCAGTGACGTGACTTTCCCATCATGGAGGACGTCGAGTGAGTGCCAGCTGTTAATCCAGACGGCGCCATCGCGTGTGGCCAGTACGGCGTTCGCGACATCAGCACTCAGTCCTTCGCGGCTCGTTACACTGCTCACGCGCAGATCGCGAAACGCGTCGATGCCTTGTGCGGTCAACACCCACAGCGTCCCCTCGCGATCCTCAAACAAACCTTGGATTGTATCGCTGGACAAACCCTCCCTGGTTCCATAGCGGCTGACCTTTCCATCATGCAGGCGCAAAAGACCCTCGCCAGGCGTACCGATCCACAGGGCGTTCCGCTGATCCAGGAGCAGAGCCGATACCGAAAGCTTGCGGCCATCAAGTTCCGGCGTGACCACCGATTCCAAGCTGTCGTTAACGACCCGCAACAGCCCCAGCCCGTGACTGGGCTGCGTCGCGCCCACCCACATCGACCCATCCGGTGCGGCGGCGAGAGTCTGAAATACCTCGAAAGAATCTTCAGCCTCGCCTTTGCCGCCCAACTCCGCTGCCACATAAGTCCGGACCGATCCGGGTTTCCAACGCAGCAGCTCGCTAGCGGAGAACGTCCACAAATTTCCCTGCGCGTCGCGAGTTAACTGATGCGCCTGCCGGATCGATATGCCGTCCTGGACCCCGTGGCACACGGATTTTGCGCCCGCTACTTCGCACAGGGGCCCCTCACGCTCATGCAGGCGAATCCGTGTGAACCAGACTTTGCCGCCCGGATCCTCGAGAATCGACATGACCGTCCCGAGTGCATCCGGGTAGTGGCTCAGATGTCCGTTCTGCCAATGCTCGAGGTCAGTGCGCGTGCCGATCCAGAGACTGCCGTCGTGGGCCGCTCGAAGCGACAAGACTCTCGAGGTGAGCGGTTCCTCACCTTTGGGTGGGGCAAACGGAACGAAACGCACCCCATCGAAACGAACGAGACCGGCCCGCGTCCCGACCCAAAGATAGCCGTCCGTAGTCTGCGCCATGTCCGACGGCACGCCGGGAAGTGCTCCCTCCTGGAGCGTCCACGTTGTGTGGCCATATTGTGATATCGAGTGAGTCGCATCCAGCGCTAACGTCACCACCGGTGCAAACAACAGCACCGAGAGCAACGCGAATCGCCCGAGTTCCGCGGCTTCACGCAATCAGTCGAATACTCGTCAGCGCGGAATGCCCCGATCCAGAACGCCGCACGGCAGGCATCGCCAGCGCCGGGATCTCCACCACACTTTGATCCAACATCGCGTTACGCCGCGTGCGCCGCCACAAACAGGGCGTCTCGCCCACCACGCGCCGAAAAGTCCGCGTGAAATGAGCCTGGTCACTCATTCCACAGCGCAGCGCGATTTCGCTCAATGGCGCGCTCGTGCGCAACATCAGCCCCTGCGCCACTTCGATCCGCCGATGCATCAGATACACGTGCGCCGGCATACCGAACGTGCTCTTGAAGGCACGGCAGAACTGGCCGTTGCTCAAGCCCACGAGGCGAGCGAGGTCGTCGATGAGCACTTTGCGTGCCAGGTTGGCATCGATGTGCGCCTCGACGCGCTTGGCCTGCCACCCTGCGAGACCACCGCGAAAGATCTGACGCGCGGGAGTCTCGCGCGGGCGCACGATGGTGCATACCGAGTTTGACTTGCCCCGCAGGAGTGCAACCGCCCGCGCAATCCGTGCCTCGGTCATTTCGCCATCGCCGTTCAATGCGGCGCACGCAGCTTCGACGAGCTGCGCGGCCACGACTGCGAATTCCCCTGAGCTTTGCTCTAACATACCCGCTCCCAATCGACTTGATACACGCGGTAGTGCGCTGCACGATATTCAACCCCCTCTGTTGATTACCGTATTCCACAAAGTGCTGCCCGCAGCTCCCCCTTTCGGGTAGTTCTGCGTCGGTAACCTGTAATGACCACTATCAACGCCTCTCAACGGGCGCTGCTGTTGGCTGCAGGAGCACAACTCGCCGCCCGAAAAGCCGCGCATCCAACGAGTAGGCTCCCGGACCCAGCAAGAACAGAACTACAGCATTCAACGGGCCGAGCAGGACCGCGGCAACCAGGCTGGTTGCACCCGTCAGCAGCACGGTCACTTCGACGATCCCTGCCAGCAGCGAGACGAGCGGTGTGAGAATGCCCACGGTCAGTGAGCCAGACAAGGTGGCGAGAGCAACGAATGCCGGGATGTTCGGGTGAACCGCGAAGTGGCCGGAAGGATCAATGTGCAGCGAGGCTGCAACGCCCACACGCAGAATGAACATGCCGCAGCCCGGCGCTCCGGCCGGGAACATTGAAAAGAGTCTTTGCACGATGGGGACAGGCTAGTCCCGCCGGGCCCGCAACCCTACCCAAGCTCAGGGAATGTGCACCCCACCCTTTTGGGGGATTCGAGCGGCGCGCCCAGCGCGATGTTCCCTGACCGGATCTGGAGCACCGCCAGCGGTGGGGCCGATAACGAAATGCAAGCATCTGATAGATTAATGATTCTTCGCACCGCGTTGGGCATACTGCTGCAGGGAGAACCACCATGCACGGCCTGACGCGAATTCGCATACTCACCGTCGACGATCATCCGCTGCTGCGCGAAGGTATTGCCGCCGTGATCGAAGGCCAGCCAGACATGACTCTGGCCGCCGAGGCGACCAACGGATTGGAGGCAATCGAAGCCTTCCGCAAGCACCGCCCCGACGTAGCGTTGATGGATCTGCGCATGCCGGACATGAACGGCATCGAAGCGATCCGCGCCATCCGGACCGAATTCCCGACGGCGCGAATCGTCGTGCTGACAACGTACGCAGGCGACGTTCAGGCACTGGGTGCCTTGAAAGCGGGCGCCTCGGGTTACCTGCTCAAAAGCATGCTGCGCAAAGATCTGCTGGAGACCATCCGCATGGTCCACGCCGGCAAGCGCCGCATTCCACCGGAGATCGCCTCCGAGATTGCGGAGCATGCCGCGGATGATGCGCTCACCGAGCGCGAAATCGACGTCCTGCGCCGGGTAGGCTCCGGTAATTCCAACAAGCAGATCGCCGCTCAGCTCGAGATTTCCGAAGGCACCGTGAAGGCGCACATGAAGAGCATTCTGCCGAAGCTCGGTGCGCAGGACCGTACCCACGCCGTGATGATCGCCGTGAAGCGGGGAATTCTCGACGTCTGACAGCCCCGCCTTAGCCTCCCCTTGGGGCCCCGCTAACGGGTGCTCGAGCGCCGCACAGCCACACCAAGACCTCGCAGGGGCCGTGATAGTCTTCACGCCTTATGATCTTCGAATTCGACAGCGCGCTCGTGCGTGCACCCGCACGAAGTGTAATAAACGGTCTGAGTTCCCAAACTGGCACGCGGCCCCTGTTTGAAGCGATCGAGCGAGAACACACCGCATACGTTCGGGCACTGGAGGATTGCGGCCTCAAAGTCGAAACACTGCCTCCCCTCGAAGATTATCCAGACTCCATCTTCGTGGAGGATCCCGCCCTCGTGTTTGGCAACGCCGCCATCCTGCTGCGCCCAGGTGCTCCGACCCGGCTGGGCGAAGTGACCGAGATGGAGTCTGCCCTCGGCCGGCGTTTCGATCGCGTCCTGCGACTACAAACCGGCTTCGCCGACGGCGGCGACATGCTCCTCACCCCTCACGGCATGTTCATCGGACTGTCTAAACGAACGGACCAAGCCGGCGCCACTGAGCTCCAGGGATTGCTTCAACAGCTTGGAATCAATGCACGGGTAGTCAACACCCCCACTGACACCCTGCATCTGAAATCCGATTGCTCCCTCATTGGTGAAGACCATATCCTCTGCACAGCCACCCTGGCCGCCTCAGGCCTGTTTGACGACTACCGCAAGCTGATCGTCCCGCAAAGCGAGAAGCGTGCAGCCAACTCGCTCCGGCTGAACGACACGGTGCTAGTCGGCGAAGAGTTTCCCCTGACCCTCGACCTGCTGCGACGTAGTGGCTACACAGTCAAAGCCTTGTCAGTCCGCGACATCGGCAAAGTCGATGCCGGCCTATCCTGCATGTCTTTACGCTGGAAGACCTAGCCGCTCTCGGCAGCAGACCGGACCCTGAGGTCGGTTGAAATCCCTTACGGCCACGTTCGAACTCGCGCCAGCAGATACTCCGGGTATCCGCTGGAACGGAAACGCCGCTCGGTGCGTTGACCTGAGTCAATCCCAACAGGATCGAAGCTCGGAGCACAGCCATGCAGTTCACGATCAATGGCCGGCCGCATAACGTTGAGTGCGACATCAGGACCTCCCTGCTGGATCTTCTGCGGGATCACCTTGGACTGACGGGAACGAAGAAGGGCTGCGATCAAGGCGCCTGCGGTGCCTGCACCGTCCTCGTTGATGGCGAGCGCATCAATTCGTGCCTGGCGCTGGCTGTGCAGTATCAAACCCGCTCCATCATCACCATCGAAGGGATCGGCTCTCCCCACGATCTGCATCCGCTGCAGCGGGCGTTCATCGAATGCGATGGCTTCCAGTGTGGCTACTGCACCTCGGGTCAGATCTGCTCGGCTCTGGGCATGGCCGGTGAGATCAAGCGAGGCGTCCCCAGTGCCCGCACGCGCGACATTCGCGCACGCGACATCGAATTCAACTTCGATGAGATCCGCGAGCGGCTGAGCGGCAATCTGTGCCGCTGCGGGGCGTACAACGGAATTGTCCAGGCCGTGCAGCAGACCCTGGCGCAGACCTCCCCTTAAGGAGCGCACCGATGAATGTATTCAGCTATGAACGCGCCGCCGACCCCGCTGCCGCCGTGAAGCTCTTCGCGGCAGGCCGCAATCCCAAATATCTCGGCGGCGGCACGAACCTCGTAGACCTGATGCGCGAGCAGATCGAGCAGCCGGGAACGATTATTGACGTCAGCGGAATATCCCAAGGCATCGAGTTGCGCGCGGACGGCACAATCCTGTTAGGCGCGGGCGCCAAGAATACCGCGGTGGCCAGTCATTGGGACATACGCGACCGCTATCCGATGCTCGCGCAAGCGATCGTCAATGGTGCATCGGCCCAGATCCGCAACATGGCCACGGTAGGCGGCAATCTCATGCAGCGGACGCGTTGTTACTATTTCTACGACAGCGCGGCACATTGCAACAAGCGAGTCAGGGGAAGTGGCTGCGATGCGCTGGAGGGATTCAACCGGATCCATGCGATCCTGGGCACTTCGGCCCACTGCATCGCGGCGCACCCTTCCGACATGTGTGTCGCGCTCGCGGCACTTGACGCGATAGTTCACATCGAGGGCTCGAACGGCGCTCGCAAGGTGAAGCTCACTGACCTGCATCGGCTGCCCGGCGATGCACCTGACGTCGAAACCGAGCTGGCCGCAGGCGAGCTGATAACCCAAGTCGAAATTCCACCGCTACCTTTCGCGTCACGGTCGGTCTATCAAAAGGTTCGCGACCGGGCGAGCTACGCATTTGCGCTCGTCTCAGTGGCTGCAGCGGTGGATTTCGACGAGCCCGGTCAGACAATCCGTGCAGCGAGAGTAGCGCTCGGCGGTGTTGCGCATAAACCGTGGCGCGCGCACCTGGCCGAAAAAGTCCTTCAGGGAGCGCCCGCCACCGAGGAAAGCTTTCGACAGGCAGCCGAGGCCGAAATGGCCCTGGCCGTTGGTCATGCGCACAACGACTTCAAGATTGATCTGACCAGGAGGGTGATCATCGCAACCTTGAAGGAGTTGACTCAGCAATCCGGAGACAAGTCATGAGCGTCCTGGGGAAGGTGACGGAAGCGCTGGCGAAGGTCATGCCCAACAAGGGGCCCGACCCACTGTTGGAGAGCCGAGGTGTCATCGGTCAGCCCTTGTCACGCCTCGACGGACCCCTCAAAGTCTCGGGTATGGCGCGCTTCACCGCTGAGGTTCCCTTTGACAATCTCGCTTACGCATCGCTTGTACTGAGCACGATCGCCAAAGGTCGCATCGTGCGGATTCACAGCGACGCGGCGCGCACCGTGACTGGCGTCATCACTGTAATGACCCACGAAAACGCACCCCGAATGAACGCGCCGCCCCAAATGTTCACCAATCCCGACACTGCGGCGGCTAGCAACCTACCCGTGATGCAGGATGATCGAGTCCACTGGAACGGGCAGCCAGTTGCGCTCGTCATGGCTGAATCACAGGAAGCGGCGGACTACGCGGCTTCCTTGATTCGCGTTGAGTATGAGTCTGCGACAGCCACCTTGTCGTTTGACGCGAAGAAGTCCGAAGGCAAGCCACCGAAAGATATCCTCGGTGAGCCCCCCGATGTCACCATTGGCACAGCGGAGGATGCGCTACGCAGATCGGCGTACCGCGTTGATCAACTCTACCGCACGCCGCGCTACAACCATAACGCCATCGAGTTGCATGCGACTGCGGCCAAATGGGTGGACGATGGCACGGTTGACGTCCACGACGCTTCGCAGGCGCTCGCGGCCACTCGTCAGACGATCGCCAAGGTCTTCGGGCTCGAGCCCGAGAAAGTCAGGGTGAGGGCGCCGTTCGTTGGAGGTGCGTTCGGGAACAAGACCGTGTGGAATCACACGCTCCTATGCATTGCTGCGGCGAAACTGATCGGTCGGGCGGTGCGGATCGTGCCGACGCGCGAGGAAGTCTTTCGGATCACAGGCGGCCGCACACTCTCCGAGCAGCGCGTGGCGTTAGGTGCCAACCGCAATCGGACGCTGGACGCACTCATCCATACGGGAACAACGGGTGTCGTTTCACACAACGCGTTCCCGGAACAATTCACCTTCCCTGCGCGGCATCTCTACGCAGCGGAACACATGTTGATTCAACAGAGGACCGTTGAGCTGGACATGGTAGCCAACACAGCGATGCGGGCGCCAGGTGAGTCCATCGGAACATTCGCGCTCGAGTCCGCACTTGACGAGCTCGCAATCGAATGCGATTTGGATCCTATTGAGCTGCGACGGCGCATCGAGCCACAGAAAGACCCGACCAGGAACACGCCGTTCTCGAGTCGTCATATCGTCGAGGCCTATCGCCGCGGTGCGGAGCGATTCGGCTGGGCGCAGCGAAGTCCGTCACCCGGATCACAACGCGACGGCGTCTGGCAGATCGGACAGGGCGTAGCGACAGCCTATTACCCGTACTATCGAATGCCAGGAGGTTCAGCCCGGCTTCGCATAACGGCCGATGGCCGTGCCATCGTACAAGCGGCGGCACACGAAATGGGAATGGGCACCGCGACCGTACAGGTGCAGCACGCGGCGGATCGCCTGGCACTTCCAATTGAGCGAGTGTCATTCGAATACGGCGACACTCATCTGCCGGACAGCCCGATTGCCGGTGGGTCGAATCAAACGGTCAGTATCGTTGCCGCTGTGACCGCCGCCGCCAACGAGATGGTGACGCAGCTGCTCAAATTGTGCGGTAAAGACTCACCCCTGGCAGGTGCCAAGGCGGGCGATGTCCACGCTCGTGACGGGGGTCTGTATCGGGTTGACGATCCAACTCGCGGCGAGTCCTATCAAGCGATTCTCCGGCGGGCCGGTCGCGATCACCTGGAATGCACGACGAAGGCTCCCATGCCGGCCGAAATGAAAAAATATTCCATGCAGTCCTTCGGGGCACAATTCTGCGAGGTGCGCGTCAACGAGATTACTGGCGAAATCCGCATCTCCCGCTGGCTGGGCTCATTCGATACTGGCCGTATCCTGAACCCTAAAACGGCGGCCAGCCAGTTCCGGGGCGGTATCGTCATGGGTATCGGTATGGCACTCACCGAAGAGAGTTTCTTCGACGAACGCAGCGGACGCTTCGTCAATGCCTCTCTGGCCGAGTACCACGTTCCGGTTCATCTCGACATACCCGAAATCGACATCATCTGGAACGACATTCCCGATCCGCAGGCGCCGCTCGGGTTGCACGGCATAGGAGAGATCGGCATCACGGGAGCTGCTGCAGCCATCGCCAATGCTGTCTACAACGCGACCGGCAAGCGCGTCCGCGACCTGCCGATTACCCTGGACAAAATCCTGACGACCCCGCCTAGTCCGACGCGCTCCGTTGGAGCATCCCGAGCGCCTCAATGATCACTTCACGCCTTACAGCGTCGGGGTCCGAGGGATTGTAGTTCCGTTGAACCACGACGGGGGCTTGGTCCTTGAGGCAGACTGCCAGGTAGACTAGGCCCGGCGGGTTGCCATCCTCGTCCGGATCAGGTCCGAGAACACCGGTCACCGCAACGGCGACGTCCGCAGGTGACCGTCCCAACGCGCCGAGTACCATCTGGCGAGCCACTTCAGCATTGACGCTGCCTCGGGTTTGGAGCAGCGCCGCATCCACTCCAAGCGCCGCACTCTTCTGTGTCTTCGTATAAACGACATAGCCCCCGTGCAGGCAATCGCTTGCCTGCACGCCGTGGGACAAGATCGCCGCGATCAGGCCTCCCGTACAGGACTCCGCCGTCACCACGCAAAGTTTGCCGCGCCGGAGTGCATCCACCACGGGTTGCGCCCGCGCCGCAAGCTGCCCATCTATACAACACATCATCGCTCGCAACCCGCAGCAATGCGGCCCGGACTACTACCTCCGGACCGCGCACCCAACGCTATATGCGCCCCAACAAAAGGAGGACGATGAGAATCAGAAGAACCAGGCCCAGGCCACCGCTGGGGTAGTACCCCCACCCGCCGCTATACGGCCACGTTGGCAGAGCGCCCACCAACAGAAGTACCAGCACGATGATCAGAATGGTCGTCGTAGACATACCGCCTCCGTCCAAACCGTCACTGCATCAAATTCATAACAGCCTGTGTAGTTCCCAAAAGCTCATGTCGGATGCGGCTTGCCGTGCATCCGTTGCCTATTCCCCCTTGCGCCTGCCCGGGAACAATTTGCTCAACAGCTGACGCGCCGTACCCCTGATTACACCGCCTTCGTGCGGGTCGCCTTTCAGCAGGGCATGCGCGAAATTCTTCGCCTGCTTCAAGGTGATGTGGGGAGGCAGTGGAGGTACTTCGGGATCCGTTTTGACCTCCAGTAACACCGGACGGTCTGCCGTGAGAGCTTCATCCCACGCGGCCCCCAGAGCATCCGCTCGATCGACGAAAATACCTTTCAGCCCAATCAACTCTGCGAAGCGGTGATAGGGCACGTCGGGAATCTCCTGCGACGCATTGAATTTCGGGTCACCTTCCATGATCCGTTGTTCCCAGGTGACCTGATTGAGATCCTGATTATTGAATACACAGGCGATCCACCGCGTGTCCGCCCAGCGCCGCCAGTACTTTGCAACCGTGATCAGCTCGGCCATGTTGTTCATCTGCATGGCGCCATCACCGACCAGGGCGATCACCGGGCAATCGGGATGAGCGAACTTTGCTGCGATGGCGTACGGAACCGCAGCTCCCATCGAGGCGAGCCCGCCGGACAGCGAGGCCATCATGCCGCGACGGATTTTCAGATCCCGTGCGTACCAGTTCGCGCAGGACCCAGAGTCACTCGTCAGAATCACCCGGTCGGGCAGCCGCGGCGACAGTTCCCATGCCACGCGTTGTGGATTAACCGGGTTGGCGGGCTGCAGTGCGCGTTCCTCCAGCGTCCGCCACCACTTGGCAACGCTCTTGGCAATCTCATTGCGCCAGGCAGGATCTTCCTTCGCATCGAGCATCGGCAGCAGAGCGCGCAGAGTCTCGCCGGCATCGCCTACGAGATTGACCTCCATCGGGTATCGCAGCGACAACATGTCCGGTGCAAGATCGATCTGCACTCCGCGCGCCTGGCCCTCCTTCGGTAAGAATTCGGAGTAGGGGAATCCAGAACCGACCATTAACAACGTGTCACACTCAGACATCATCGTGTAGCTGGGCTCGGTCCCGAGCAGGCCGATGGAGCCGGTTACCCAGGGGAGGTCGTCCGGCAAGACAGCCTTTCCCAGCAGCGCCTTGGCCACACCGGCGCCCAATCGATCCGCCACCGCTATCACTTCATCCGTGGCTCCCAGCGCGCCGGCGCCGACCAGCATCGCAACTTTCTTGCCCCGGTTGAGGACTGCCGCCGCGCGCAACAGGTCAGCCTCATACGGCACTACTTTCGGCACAGAGTATCCAACTCCCGAGTGCACGCTGCCGTGGGCCCTGGGAGGATCTTTGTAAGGCATTTCCTGCAGATCGTTCGGAAGAACGATCGCGGTGACCCGCCGCTCGCCAATCGCAGTTCGGATCGCGCGGTCCACCAGGTGACGAACTTGTGAAGGATGGGATGCCTGCTGAACGAAAGCGCCCGCCACGTCCTTGAACAAACTGACCAGATCCACTTCCTGCTGGTAGTGACCGCCCAGCGCGGAGCGCGCCTGTTGGCCGGCAATGGCGAGGACCGGTACATGATCGAGACGGGCGTCATAGAGCCCCGTCACGAGGTGCGCCGCGCCGGGCCCGGAAGTGGCCATACAGACACCCAGCTCCCCGGTAAATTTGGAGTAGGCGCAGGCCATGAAAGCTGCCATCTCCTCGTGCCGGGCCTGGATGAATTCAATCTTTCTGCCCGCACGGTTCAGCGCCCCGAATACACCGTTTATGCCATCACCCGGATAGCCGAAAATGATCCGGACGCCCCATTCGTGGAGCCGCTGGACAAGGAAGTCCCCGACGGTCTGTCCCATGGCCGAAGTTCCCGCGTGGTCATGCAAGTCTGCGCACGCAAGGGTGGGCGCAAGTCATGTTCCTATAGACGCAGACTTGACCTGCGCCATTTTTTCCGCGGAGCAACACAACGACCGCGGCTGCCGCCGGGGGGCAGCATTGGCGCTGAATCGGAACAGCGTTGCGCCGTTCGCGAGCAGCCGAACATGGCCAGCCATTTGATTTCCCCATGCAGCATACTTTGCGGTGAGGAATCGGAGGGTCAAAGCATGAACGTTCCATCGGGTCAGACTTCGCATATGGGGTCGTCTACCGGACCCGAATCGGCAAACGCCAGCTCGCGCCTGGTGTCGGAGCTTGCCAGCCGCATTGGCTCCCTCGGAGTGGAGCTCGCGGATGTCGCCGGCAATCTGGATGAGGTCAGCGGCCGTGTGTCCAACGAATCAGACCAGTTCAAGGAGCTGCAGCGCACCGCGGAACACATGGTCGGTGGCAACCGCGAGATCGACCGGGCCGCCAAGGGCGCTCAGCAGGCCGCCTCGGCGGCCGGGAACGAGATTGCCGAATCACGCCTGCTGATCGGCGGCGCCGTGCAGCACATCGGTGAGCTCACCGGTGCCGTCAGCCATATCCAGGAGCGCCTGGCCTCCTTCAGCACGTTGTTGAAACAGGTCGGCCGCGTGGCCGAGACGATCGACACGATCGCGCGGCAAACCCGGCTGTTGTCTCTGAATGCGAGCATAGAGGCCGCGCGTGCCGGCGAGGCCGGGCGTGGCTTCGCCGTAGTGGCGGGTGAAGTGAAGGCGCTGGCGGAGCAAACTCGCACGGCTACGGTTAACATCACTGACACCGTGCGCGCGCTCGGCGAACAGATCGGAGGCCTCATAAAGGAGAGCGGTGAGGCGACCCGCCATTCCGGCAATGCCGCGGAGGGCGCCGAAAAAGTCAAAGGCGTCATCCATCGGGCCCATGACGCATTCAACACGGTCGGCCGCGAGGTCGATGCGATCGCCAAAGCCACGACAGACAATCTCGAGGCCTGCGATACCACCCTTTCCCAACTCTCCGAGCTCGCCACCGGCGTGGAACTGTCGTCAACCAACCTGCGCAAAGCGGACGAACGTCTCGAACGACTGCTCGCGCTGAGCGAAAATCTGATCGAGTTCATTGCGGAAAGCGGAGTTGAGACGGACGACACCGCGATCATCCGACTCGGCGTGGAGGCTGCCAAAAGGATCAGCACCGAGTTCGAAGCTGCGATCAACCGCGGCGAAATCACCATGGCCCGATTGTTTGACGAGCGCTACCGGGAGATACCCGGCACGGACCCTAAGCAATACCTGACCGACTATGTGCAATTCACCGACCGGGTGCTGCCACCGATCCAGGATCCGCTGCGCAAGGCGGATCCGCGCATCGTCTTCTGTGTAGCCTGGGCGAAGGGCGGTTACCTGCCCACACACAATCCAGAGTATTCCAAGCCGCAAGGCAAGGATCCCGCCTGGAATGCAGCTTACAGCCGCAATCGCCGCCTGTTCGATGATCGCGCGGTGCAGAAGGTGGCTGCCAACACCAAGCCGTTTCTGTTGCAGACGTATCGGCGCGACATGGGTGGCGGCAAATTCGTGCTGATGAAGGATCTGTCCTCGCCAATCATGGTCAACGGCCGGCATTGGGGCGCTTTTCGAGTGGGCTATCGCCACAAGTAGTCAGCCTTTGCGTCAAAAATCGACCCGTGACGAGCCGCTCCGCTCTGCAGCGAGCCTGCATCGGCGTGAGGTTGCACGCGCCTCCCCTTTGCTCATTAGGAAGCAGCGCCGGTCAAGTCAGAACTCCACTCGCCACGACGCGATCCAATGGCGCGGGCTTCCTGGCATCACGGTGCGGGTCCCGCTGAGCGATTCGAAATAACGTTTATCGAAGAGATTGTCGACGTTCAGTTGAACGCTCATCCGCGTATCCGCGGTGTACCACGTGTAGGCTGCCATGGTATTGATTCTGGTAAACCCAGGAAGCTGGTAGTCGTTGATATTGTCCCCTTCCCGTACGCCGCGAATCACGGCGCCCGCTCCCAGCTTCAAGCCGCTGAACGAGCCATGCGTAAAAAGATATGTACCCCATAGGCTGCCGCCGTGGTGAGGCACGCCAAACAGTTGATTCCGGTTGCGTCCGATCAACTCGTAGCCATTGAACCCGGCAGGAAATCTGCGCTCAGCATTGCGAATGCGCGACTGTATGTAGGCGTAGCTCGCCGTGAGCTGCAGATTGGACGCAATCTCCCCTCGAAAATCGAATTCCAGTCCGTGGTTGCGCGCATTGCCGGTCGGGAACAGCACACCCGACTGGTTCAGGGCGGGCTCGAGCAGCGGCAGAGTGATGTCTTGTTTCGTAAGATCGAACCATGTGACTGTGGCGGAGGCCCGGCCGCCCGCAGCCTCTAACTTGAGGCCCCCTTCCCACTCATGAGCCGTTTGTTCGCCCACCATCAGACCGGTGCTGGCGTCGGCGCTCACGTACAGACCCGGGGCGGCGCCGAAGTTCTCCGCGTAGCTGAGGTAAATACTGAGTGGCTCTGCAAGGTGCCATAGAATTCCTTCGCGCTGCTTCAGGCTGCGAAGTCTGTTGGCCTGAGAGCCATCGGGAATGAGTATGTTGTTCTTCGAGGCATTTACACCCAATCTGATGTTATTCCAGACGTTATCGAAGCGCCAACCGCTGAGCAGATACAATCGGTCCGCCAGGGAGACCTGATACTGTATATAGGCTCCTGCCCAGAATTCCCGGGTCCTCAGATTTGAGGACCAGTCTGGATTATCCAGCAGCGATGTTGGTATCGTCATGTTCAGAGGAGGAGCGAAGAGATCGGTCGCCAGGGACGGATCGCTCCGCGAAAGCAATATGCTCTTCTCCAGGGATTGAAAAGCCTCCAATCCCGTCAGAAATGAGTGCCGGGTTCGCCACACGGAGAAGTCGCGGGTCAAATCCATCGACCCATACTCGGTCTCCCCGCTAGCGTCGAGAACCGAAACCAACGCTCGGTTCACCGGGCAGCTGTTTACACTGCACGAGGCCGGATCGAGTCCATCCGCGGCAAGCGCAATTTGCGGTGACTGAGGCGCGCGCAGCCGGCGCGCCTCGAGGTGATGCCGAAGCACCCAGCCATCGGCAAATGTATGCCTGCCTCGCAAGCCGAACCGAAGGTCGTTCGTGTGTACCTCGCCTCCCTCGTCCAGGCTGCGCTCCATCGGTGTGGACGGCAGGCGATTGCCAACGACGGGAAGGCCCGAGTCACTGGGATCATGACTGTCCAGATACTCCAGGTACGCGCTCTCCTCGGTGGCCGCCGAGAACTTCCAGGTCACGGCCGGCGCCAGAAAAATGCGGCGATAGCCGGAAATCTCGCGGAAGGAGTGTCCCCGTTCCCAGGCGGCATTGAAACGATAGAGAAGTGCCCCGCCGGAACTCAGCGGACCGCCGGTATCAAGCTGCGTGCGCTGCCGCTCGAACGAGCTCACCTGTTGCTCGAGCGACAGCAGGGGCGTCGACAGGGGTTGCTTGATCACCAGATTGACGAGACCGCCGGGCTCCATGCGGCCATAGAGCAGCGACGCGGGCCCCTTCACGATCTCTGCATGATCTATGTTGGCTAAGTCCCTGGGTCCGTCGTGATGCACGTCGGGTGAGCTCCTGACGCCATCCACGTAGTACTGGTAGGTCGGAAATCCGCGCATCGCGAAGCCCGGAGCCGCTTGACCGTCCGGCACTATCTCCGTGCCGCTCACGTACTCCAACATGTCCTCCAACCGGGTCACCTGCTGATCGCGCAGCACCTGTTGGGTCAGAGACTGGGTCGTAACCGGGACAAGCAGGGAAGGCCCATCAACCTTCAATCCGGAAACCGTTCCGTCCGAGGAATAACGCCCTTGCGCAGTCCGATCTGCGTTGATTGTAATCGTCTTGGGTCGGGATGATCCCGTGTAGTCAGAAGATCCAGCAAAGTTACTGCGAGCCGCAGTATGTAACGCAACGGCATCATCGGCCGTAAACTCGAAGGTGATGCCCGTCGATGTCAAAAGCTCCTTGAGTGCCTCTGATGGCGTTCTGGCGCCTTTCACACCCTGACTGGCAAGTCCGCGGACCAGCCCTGGATCGTACAGAATCTGCAGTTGGGTCAGGTCAGCCAACTGCTGTAGCGCGCGCTGCAGCGAGCCTGGCTCGATATCGATCCGGGGCGGCGCCTCGTTGCCCGCGAGTACCGCTGGTGGGATCCACAGCGGGCTGCCGACAAAAAACCAGAACATCAGCCACCGAATAAATCGCAGCCCTCGGCGTGAGGTTCCACACATCCCTCCCTGGCTCGTCACGATCAGCGCCGGTCGTTTGTGCGCTGATTTGGGCTGGTTCGAGCCGGGGCACGGCGAGTTATTTCGACGTGCTCCTGATCGAGATAGCGCACGTCGATGGGCAACGCCGCGCTGAGCGTTCGTAGAAAGAGCCCGAGGTCGCCGGTCCTGAACGTTCCGCTGACTCGCAGATCCCGCAGGCCGTCGTCGCTGAGCATGAACGTCACCGAATGGTAGCGCGTCAGGCGCACGAGAACGTCCGCGAGTCTCTCGTCCTCGAAGTGTCTCTGGCCGGTGGACCAGCGCGTGGCGGTTGCGTCGAGAGGTCTTTGCATCAGCAGAGTTCCATTGCCGTCATAGCCGCCCACCTGTCCCGCAACGAGTAGAGCGTCACTGCGCGAAGTCAACACTTCAACACGTCCTTGGAGCACCGAAATCCGCGTGGTACCACCCAGGACGTCAACGTCGAACTGCGTACCCAAGTCCCTGATCCGCCCGGCGCCTGCAACGACTTCAAACGACCGCCACGCGTCGTGCGTAACGGTAACCAGCGCTTCGCCCCGCGTCAGCAACAGCCGTCGCGCATGCGCCCCTATGCTCGCAGTGGCCTCTGAATCCGCATCGAGCAGGACCTTTGTCCCGTCATCCAGCACAAAGGACGCCGGCTTGCCCTTGCTGGTTGACAGATGAACCTCAGGACCGTTCCACCAGTGGGTCCCAATCCGCCATAGCGGTGCAGCCATCGCCACCAACAGAACGGCGGCGCACGCGGCGAGGGCAATCCGCCGCCGCGGGGAGAATCCGCGGTGTTGCTCACCGGTGGCCGGAACATCCATCCGCCCGCCCGACGCGCTTGCCGTCAGTTCGACCGAGGAGGCTGGCTGATCGGCAATCCCAGGCCGTTTCAGGCTGCCGGCAACACTCCACGCGCGTGCGACCTTCTCGTATGCTTCACGATTCTCGCTTGCGGCGGCAAGCCACGCCTGGAGCTCAGTTTCGTCCGATTCCAGCCATGTGCCCGAGTAGCGTCGTGTCCACACGCGGATGGCGTGCTCCATGCATACCTTGGTGGTCGTCATTCCAACACCTGTACGCATAAACGCAGAGCCCGCTCGATGTGGCGCTGAACTGTCTTAGTGGACACGCCGAGCCGGGCAGCGATCTCGGTGTGACTCAGGTCTTCAAGCCGGTTCAAGAGGAAGGCCTCACGGCATTGCGGCGGCAATTGCTCGAGAGCCGCAGCCAATCGCTCCAGGCGGCCGGCCGCATCGGCTTGAGCCTCCGGGTCCGGGCGCGGACACGCGGTTTCCGTATCGCGGGCTTCGCTGGCAAAGACCTTATCGGCGGAAACCTCGCGCCGGTAGGTGTCGATTTCCAGATTGGCCGCAGTCTTGAACAGCACCGCCCGCGGCTCCTGCCACGACTGCGAGTCATCGCGCTCGCGCAGTTTGAGCCAGACAGTCTGCACGATGTCTTCGTCCGCGCCGCCCCGGCGTCTACGGCCGCGCCGCTTCAGAAAGCGCAGCAGATCGTCACGAGCCTCGAGAAAACTACGGGTGAGTCGGTCCACCGAATTCAAGTTGGCATCTTGCCAGCCGGATGTCAGTACCGACTTTAACATTATGGCTTGGCATTGTGGCTCAGAGGAGGCGCTTGCGTGTGGCGTAATTTCAGCTCGGATTTCTCTTACGAGCCCAATCTTCGAGGCGGGCACGGGTAGTGCGCCATGCGCGCAGAAATTTCTTGCGCGCCCTCACGATGAACTTCATGCGCTCGAACAGGAGCATCAACCCAAAGGCGAATGGCCTTGGCAGCTGCGCCCGAAACACGTGACCCTGCCGCAACGTTCCGGGTCCGCCGTACTCGGGAAACATTTTCTGCACTCGCTGCAGGTCCTCACCTGGATCGATGCCCGCCGCGCGCAGTCTGCGGTAGAAAGTAGTCGGGCGGCCGTTGCCCGTTCGCGTGTGCTCCATGGATACGGCATCTACGACGTATAAGGGTTTGCGATCTTCGAGCAGTGCACCCCACGCCCAGTCGATGCCCCAGATACTGCGGGTCCAGCGGAACGTGTGAATGAGGCTGTCGAGGGCCGCGTTGGAGAAGCAAGGCGCCATGGCCTCGACGAAGCCGACCCTGCGTAGCACGCACATTGGATTGCGAACCAGCGAGTTCAATGTTGTATGCGTACGCCAACGCAAAGCAGGTTGACACAGATAGAGACCGTAAAAATCACACAGTCGAAAGAAATGCGACAACTCGCCCGGGCTCAGATAAATATCGTCATCCAACAATGCGATGTAACGATAGTCCCACGGCCGCGGCCGGCGCTCCCAGAACTCCAGAAATCCCTCGAGCTTATTACCGGTTCGAGAGTCTGCCGAGCCGCAATAGTATTCCGCCAGCCCCTCGTCCGTGGGTTCCTGGTACCAGTTGACGCAACAGTCCCAGTTACGCTCCGGATCCTCCAGAATCAGCCGCCGGTGCCATGACTCCCGGCCCGCCCTCACAAACACCAGGTACGGCCGCCCCGTTGCAGGGCGGGGCATGGCAGGTAATTCAGCAGCACAGGCCGGACTGCCGACCCTCTCGAACATCGCAACCAAAAGCTTCCCCTTCCTGGGACATGCAGAAAATCCGGACCCTCCCACCGGCTCGACCACCAGAGAAATTTCGGGCCCAATGAGTACGACGCGCGAGCAGGGTCCGACTGGACAGCGCGTTTTGCGAGGCGCCGCAGGGTGGGGGGGTCAGGCGCAGGCAGCGCGAGCGGCCGGTTGCAGGCAACGTGAGCAGTCAGGTGCAGCACGGTGACCGGCCAGGCGCAGGCAGCGCGAGCAGCCAATGGAGGCTGCGTGAGCAGTCAGGTGCAGAAGCGCGGGCGGCCAGCAGCACTCAGCGCGGGCGGCCACTGCCGAACACGGCTAAACTGCGCGGCAAGGCGACTCTTGGGAGGAGGCACCCAGGGCAATGAAGCAACTCCTGATTGTCTACCACACAGTCACCGGCGGTACGCTGCAAATGGCACGCGCGGCCGCGGCAGGCGGCAGCCGCGAATCGACAGTCAGAGTGCGGCTGGAAACGGCGGCCGACGCCGACCCCGACGCACTGCTCGAGTCGAGCGGCTACCTGTTTGCCTGTCCCGAGAATCTCGCTGCCATGTCAGGAATGATGAAGGACTTCTTCGACCGCACCTATTACCCGGTGTTGGAAAACCTGCAGGGCCGCCCCTACGCAACTCTCATTTGCGCCGGCAGCGATGGCACCAACGCGGCCAGGCAGATCGAGCGAATCGCAACCGGCTGGCGCCTCAAGGCAATTGCAGATCCCCTGATCATCTGTACGCACGCCCAGACACCGCAAGAGATCCTGAAGCCGAAACACATTGCACCCGCCGACCTGGCGCGCTGCGAGGAGCTCGGAGCCACGCTCGCAGCCGGCCTCGACCTGGGTATTTTCTGACTCCCGTGCGGGCACCCACAAACACTTACGCGAGCGGCAGGTGGTGCGGCCGGACGAGCAGGTTCCAGTCCTGGTGTTCTTCGAGGATCAGCGCGATGGCACCCTCGATTGCGCCCTTGAGCGCCAGGGGATTGCCTGAAGCTGCCACTTCCGCCAGAGCAGTTTGAATGTGCTCGCTCGAGTTACCCAGCTCCCTCGCCAGACGCTCTGAAGTAGAGCCGAGTCGATAGGCTTCCGATTGCGCCAACGCGCCATGCAGCGAGGCACCCAGGGCGGGGAAGAAGGTTGTGACCAAGGAGAGCCACAGGGTATGGATAGCCAGGTGCAATAGCGCTCCCAGCGCCGTCAAGCCGAACAGATATCCATTGATCGAATGGACCCGATGCAACAGCGCATGCTGCCGGACCCCGACACGCGAATGATAGCGCCGCTGCTGTTCGAGGATGTCCAGCGTCCAACGCGCATAACTGCTCACGAAATCGGAATCGGACCAGGCGGCCGCGAGTACCTGCCGGGCCAGAGGCTCAACGCGAGCACACAGTTTTGACACATCATCCGCCGTGCGCAGATGCTGACCGGGATCGAAGGCGCGCACGTACCAGTTGGGTTCGCCGCCCGGCGAAGTGAACTCCAGCAGAGGGGCGAGCATCGGCAGGTACCAGGCCAATTCGGCCGTCGTGCGGGCGCGCAGCCATTGACCCTGCCAGTCGCGCCGATGCCCCAACCAGTAGATCGTGCTCACTGTCCCGATAATGAGCACCTCGATGACAGCCCATACACCGGCATAGGAATGAAATGAATTGCGCGGGCTATCCCACCCCAGCGCCAGCGGCAGTACTGCACAGAGGACTGCAATCGCACTCAACAGGTAGATAGCCCAGAACCCGCTGCGATAGCGATGCCCGAAGTGTACCGCCTGTTGATCAAACTTCTGGTGCTCGGGCTCGATGGCCTCGACCAGGGGTACCAGCCGTTGCGGCGGTTTGGGTGGCCGTCGTGGCTCGTACGCTTCCAGCCGCACGCCCAACAGCAACAGACGTTGTATGGCTTGATGCAGCGCCACGAGTGGCTTAGTCCAGCATTTCGTAGGTTGCAGCGAAGATCGCCTGCGACACGATGCCGAGACTTCCATCGCCATAATCGACCAACCAGTCGCCCGGCCGTCCCGTCAAACGCGACACTCCGTCCGCAAGCAGGACTTCAAACGCATCGGGCATCGACACGGCCATGATGGTATTGGGAAGACTGACATACCGTCCCGCCTGACCCTCCAAGGTCGGAGGCACCGCCCGATACTTTTCGGCAAAGTGCCCGCGCGAGACACGCCACCGATCTCCCGCGCCTCCGGTGACTATTGCATCCCCTGGGCGCGCGTGGACCACACCTTCGTGAGTCTGCACGGTGCAGGCAGCAGAGGTGAATTGCACCTCGACCTCACGAACCACCTTACGTGCCAAGACCCGTCGCGGATCTGTGCTCACAGCAGTGGAGTAGCCGGGCTGGGCGTGAGAGCGGAATACCGGCCGCGCCTTCGCAGTCACGGCAGATCCGTCGCCGTCAGGGACGATTCGGCTGATGCAGTATCGATTTTGTAACCGTTCCAGTGTGCCGCAACCGCGGGGGCTAAAAGCCTAGCAAACGGCAACGCGCATTTGTGGTGGCATGTTAATTTGCGCCTTGACTTAATTAAGTAATTGCTACATGATGGCCTATGCGATCCTTGAACGTGCTCGCCGACCCCACGCGTCAGCGGATTGTGGAGATGCTCGCCACAGGCGCCATGTCTTCCGGTGATATCGCTCGCCGCTTCGACGTCAGCGCGCCCGCGATTTCTCAGCATTTGCGTACGCTTCGTGATGCGAAGCTCGTTCGCGTGCGCGCGCAAGCGCAAATGCGGTTCTACGAGCTCGATCCGGAAGGTGTGGAGGAGCTGGCCAACTGGATCGCCCGCGTCCGCAGCTTCTGGTCCGAGAAGCTGGACGCCTTGCAAGAGGAGCCTCGCAAGTGACCCCACTAATCACCGGCGGAGCCGAGAATGAAGATTGCAGCGCAAGTTCTTACCAGCACCGTCCTATTTTTGAGCGCAACTGTCCCGGTCCACGCCGCAGAGACGCCGCCACCCCGTCGCCCGTTGACACCCGACGATTTCTACAACATGCAAATCGTCACCGATCCGCATGTCTCGCCGGACGGAAAATGGGTTGCCTACGTCGTAAGCACCAACGACCGCGGAGCCGACGAGGATCGTAGCGCGATCTGGATGGTGAGCTGGGACGGTACGCAACAGATCCCGCTGACGAACCCGGCGCACGACATCAGCTCACCTCGATGGAGTCTCGATGGCCGCTACCTCTCATACATGGCCATTCCCACCGGGACGGACAAAAGCCAAATCATGCTCCTCGATCGCCGCGGCGGAGAGGCGAGGGCACTCACTGCCGTAACCGATGACATCGAGAGCTACGAGTGGTCCCCGGACAGCAAGCGCCTCGTACTCGTGATGGAGCAAGGCAACCCCAAGCCCCCGAGCGGTACGGGTGAACCAGGTGGGAGACCCCCGAAGCCCGCGAGCAACATTCCCGAGGCGACAAGACAACCTCCGGACACCGGCAAGGATTCAATGACGGTCGATCCGGCAGCTGGTTCAGCGGATTCCACGAAGAAGGCAGCCGATATTCCCAAACCTATCGTCATCGACTCGATGCATTTCAAGGAGGATAAGGACGGGTACCTGGGTGTTGGGCACAACCGTCACGTGCACCTGCTCGATGTCGAGACCAAGAAGCTCGAACCGCTGACAACCGACCCTGCATTCAATGAAGATCTGCCAGCGTGGTCACCCGATGGCCGCCGTATCGCCTTCATCCGCACGCGCGAGAAGGGCTCCGATGCCGACGGAATGGAAGACATCGAGCTAATCGCTGCCCAGCCGGCAGCGCAACCGACCAAGCTCCTGCGCATCCACGCCCCGAATCAGCAAAAACTCGCGTGGAGCCCGGATGGGACCACTTTGGCCTTTCTCCAGGGTGTCGAGGCGAAGTATGCACAGTACGCTCAGGATCGCTTGGCCATTGTAAACGCGAGCGGTGGCGCCCCGCAGATACTGACGGACTCCCTTGACCGGGGCGTGTCCTCCTATGCGTTCAACAAGGACTCTGCAGCTTTCATTGTCATCATCGAAGACGACGGAACAGGCTATCCGGTGCTACTCAACTCTCGAAGCCACGTGGTGAAGAAGTTGACTCAGGGCCTGTCGGTCGTCTCGGATCTCTCCACCGTCAACGGGCACACAGCAGTATTGTCTTCCAACGATAGTTCACCGACCGAGGTGTATGCGCTCGAGGGCGACCGCTTGCGCAGGCTCACCCGGCATAACGATGCCTTCATGGCGCAACTGAAGATTGGCGCAATCGAAGACATGCGTTTCAAAAGCGCAGACGGGACGCCCATTCACGGCCTTGCCGTCAAGCCGCCGGATTTCCAGCCAGGCCGGAAGTATCCCGCCGTACTGTGGATACACGGTGGCCCCAACCTTCAGGACGACCACTCGGTTGCGTTCGACGGTTATCAGTTCAAACGGCAGGTGCTGGCTGCCAATGGTTTCGTGGTCTTCGGCGTCAATTATCGCGGCAGCAGTGGACGCGGCGATGCCTTCTCCCGGGCGATCTTTGCCGATTGGGGACACAAGGAGGTCGAAGATCTCCTCGCCGGCGTGGACTACCTGGTGCGACAGGGAATTGCCGATCCGGAAAAGCTCGGCATCGGGGGCTGGAGTTATGGCGGAATGTTGACTGACTACACGATCGCCTCGGATAAGCGTTTTAAGGCGGCGCTCAGTGGTGCCGGGACCGCCAATCCGCTCGGCATGTATGCCGCCGATCAATACTACATCCAATACAACAAGGAGCTGGGTGATCCATGGACAAGCTCGGACCTCTACCTGAAACTGGCATACCCGTTATTGCATGCGGACCGGATCCACACGCCGACCTTGTTCATGGGTGGCGATAAGGATTTCAACGTTCCCATCGTCGGGGGCGAGCAGATGTATCTCGCGCTGCGCACCCTCGGCGTTCCAGCTCAGCTCATCGTTTACCCCGGTCAGTACCACACGCTCACGCGTCCGAGCTTCCTGAAGGATCGCGCTGAGCGCGCGGCTGCCTGGTTCAATCAGTACCTGTTAAGCTCCGCACGCTAAACCAAGGGGCTCTGCAATGAAGCATCACACCGCCACGCAATCCGTATTTCTCGTATCGCTCTGTGTCGCCTTGAGCGGCTTGGCAGCCGCAGCTGACACCAAGCCAGCCGCAATGACAGCCGCCGCGCAGACACAGGCGCCCGACCAAGGTCTTGCGAAGGTAGTCGCGGACCCCGCTCGCAGTCCGAAGTTCGTGGCTCGGGATCGCTACCGGCATCCAGCCGAGGAGCTCACGTTCTTCGGGCTGAAACCGACCATGACAGTTGTGGAGTTGTGGCCGGGTGGCGGTTATTGGACCGAGATCCTGGGCCCGTACCTGAAGTCTTCGGGCCACTACTATGCGGCCGTACCCGTTAGGGGCGAGAGCGCGGAAGAAGATAAGGGGACCGTCGCATGGCGCAAGCATGTTGACGAGCAAAAGGATCGCTACGGCAAGATCACCGTCACCGGCCTAGGTAAAGGTCACTACGACGTGGCGCCACCAGGTACGGCGGATCTGATCGTCACCTTCCGGAACTTCCACAATTGGATGGACGGAGGTTATGCGGACGACGCGTTGAAGGGTTTCTACACCGCGCTCAAGCCAGGCGGAATCCTGGGCATCGAAGACCATCGTGGCTCCAACGATAAGCCACAGGACCCGAAGGCCAAGTCCGGGTACGTGCGCCAGGACTACACGATTGAAGCTGCCCGCAAGGCAGGTTTTGAATACGTCGGCGCCTCAGAAATCAACGCCAATCCCAAGGACACGAAGGACTACCCGGAAGGTGTCTGGACACTGCCGCCTTCCCTGACACTGGGTGACAAGGACCGGGAGAAGTACCTGGCGATCGGTGAATCCGACCGCTAC
Source organism: Steroidobacteraceae bacterium (assembly GCA_045810105.1). Classification (GTDB taxonomy): domain Bacteria; phylum Pseudomonadota; class Gammaproteobacteria; order Steroidobacterales; family Steroidobacteraceae; genus 13-2-20CM-66-19. The sequence continues at coordinate 59,907 of JBJMWM010000007.1, forward strand.
GTGCTGAAGTTCCGCAAACCCACGCACTAACATCTGCCGTCGTGGCCGGGCCCTCTGCGGCCCGGCCCTGCGGCTCTGCCGCCCGTGGCCACGCCACGGCGCTCCGCCTCCGGGCCCGGCCCATCGCGTGCTAACTCATTTGGCCGCGACACTCTTCTTCAACACCGCAAACAACACCGGATGGCTCTGCTGCAAGTCCCTGCGTAGAGCCATCTCCTCATCCTGGCGGTGTGCCCGATGCGCATGTATCCACCGGTGGACACAGCGGTAGCGTTCCTCCGCCGGCGAGTCGCCGCGCGGCAAATCAACACTCAGCTGCCGGGCCAGCCCCGGCTCACGTAGCAGCAGCCACGCGGGAAAGTCACGGGCGGTCAGCGTGGGTGCTGTAGATGGTCCCTCCGCGCACTCGTCCTGGCAATCCTCCTCACAATCCAAAAAGGCCTGCCACAACCCACTCAAATCCGATTGCCTGAGCCGTTCCACTGCCGCGGCAACCTGATCGGGGGCCACCCAACACAGGTAACACCACGCGGTCAGCGCCTCAACACGCCGCCGTCGCCGAAACGCACTGTCTGCGAGTCGCAGACAGAGCGGCGGATGCGCCCACCACGTAGCCTCGGCGACAATACTCTCGCTTACGCCAACCCAGTCCCGGGCCTGGCTCAAAGCAAAACTGCGATGCAGATTCGGCTCATCGGGCCTGAATGCGTAGCCCGCGAGTGCGTCCGCCAGATGCCGCCACAAGGGCGATAGATAATCCCGCGATCCTGAACCCAACAAATGCCGGGCAGTGGGCGCGATCGACTCCAGGAAAACGAGCCGAGCCGCCGAATCCTCCACTGGCCTACTCAGATCATCGAGGGCGCCCACCAGCCGATCGAAGGCGGCGAGGTCCTGATGATTTGGCGCCTGAACATATAACCGGTCGAGCTGCCGCTGACCCTCGAGCACATTGCGAGCACAGAGCGCCCGCGCGATACCGTTGGTCAAGGTGACGACAGGATTGTCGAAGAACAAGTCCATTTGCGGTGCGTTCTGCGCCGGCAGATAGCGGCAGCCGATCAGCCGGTGCAACCTGGGCTCAGCGCTGACCCGCAGCGGCTTGCCCGTCGCTCCCGCAGAACCGTCCCCCCACGCAAAAAACTCCTGCACCTGCTCCACCAGCCCAATGCTGCGCGCGTAAGCCGCAGCGCGCTCCAATTCCGCGAGAATTCTCCCTCGGTCACCCATCAGCACATCGTCGAGCAAATCCATTTCCCGACGGCGCCAGGCTTCATAGTCGCTATAAACCAAGCGGCCCGAGTTGAACAGAAGGTCAAGTGGCGCAAACACCCCCTGCTCCATGAGCTGCGCATCAACCTGCGCTTGCAGTTCCGCCTCAATCGCCATCACGGTGCAAACAATATTTCAAGATCATCCGCGCCGAGTGCAGTCGGCGACGCGCTCTTCTCGGTATAGAGACGTCCAGCGAGCACACGTTTGTCAGCCTGTAGCTGCAACATCCTTTCCTCCACCGTATCCTCGGCGATCAATTTGTACACGAATACAGACTTAGTCTGCCCGATGCGGTGCGCCCGATCCGTCGCCTGCGCCTCGACCGCAGGATTCCACCACGGATCATAGTGAATGACAGTATCGGCAGCGGTCAGATTCAGCGCGGTCCCACCCGCCTTCAGACTGATCAGAAACAACGGGACCTGCCCCGACTGAAACCGCTGCACCACCGCCGTGCGATCCGTGGTCTCGCCGGTCAACAGACAGTACGGAATTGCCAGCTCCGTCACCAGCGACTCGATGAGGCGCAACATCGAAGTGAACTGCGAGAACAACAGAATGCGCCGCCCCTCGGCGACCAGTTCCGGCAGCACCGTCGCCAACCACTCCAGCTTCGCAGACGGAATACCGCCGCCCCGGATCAGCTCACCAGGGTCGGCAGCAGCACCGGTGCCAGCAGTACTGCCCGCAGTCCCAGCACCACGGCCGGCGCCGCCCTCGCCACCAGCTCGGGGCTCACCCCCAGCACCACCAGCACCGCCGGTACCAACAGCACCACCAGCACCACCAGCACCACCAGCACCACCGGCAGCACCAGCACCACCGGCAGCACCATCTGTCAGCCCGCGGCTCACCCCAACGTTGACAAGCCGCGGATCACAACACACCTGCCTGAGCTTCAACAAAGCGTCCAATATGGTGATCTGACTGCGCGCGAGTCCCTGCTGCCGCACCACCTCCTGTATGCGCTGATGCATAGCCAGCCGAACACCATCGTAGAAATCCCGCTGCTTCTCATCCAGCGTAATGGACTCCACGATTTCAACCTTCGGCGGCAGTTCCTTCGCGACAGAGTCCTTGGTTCGACGCAAAAGAAAGGGCGCCAGCCGTGCACTCAAGCCCTCCGCGCGCCCGCGATCACCGTTTTTCTCTATCGGGGTACGATAGTGCCGCTGAAAGTGCCGCTCATCGCCCAATAATCCGGGTTGCAGGAACTCAAACAGCGACCACAGCTCACCCAGGTGATTCTCGATCGGCGTGCCGCTCAGACATAACCGGCACTCCGCGCGCAGGGCTCGAGCGATCTGCGATACCTTCGCGCCCGGATTCTTGATCATCTGCGCCTCATCGAGAATCACCAGGCCGAATTCCCGAGCCAACAGCACCTCGCTGTCGATCAGCAGCAAGGGATAGGCAGTAATGATTACCTGCGCCCCGTCGAGTCTCGACAGCGATTTCCGTCGTTGGGCGCCATGCCAGGTGCACACACTCAGGCCGGGAGCGAACCGCGCAAACTCATGCTGCCAGTTCCCCAACGCGCTGACCGGAGCCACGATCAACACAGGCTTGCTCAAGCGCGCGGTCTCGATCTCCAGTGCGATGTGAGCGATGGTCTGTACGGTCTTTCCCAAGCCCATGTCGTCCGCAAGGATCCCACCAAGCCGAAATTTGCGCAGAAACTGCAGCCACCCAAGCCCTTCCTGCTGATACGGCCGCAACTCGCCGCGGAAACCGGCGGGTGCTGGCAAGGCCCGGATGCCGGAGAAGCTCTGCAGATTCTCGATCAGGGACGCTAGTGATGCGTCATCCGAGCTCAATGAGGGTCCGTTCAACTCCATGGCGAGCTGGGCGAGCCGACCACCCTGAGTGCGCGGCAGAGACAACGCCTTCTCGGAATTCAAGCTTTCGCGGTCAAACAGCTCCACAAGTGTGTTGGCAATGCGTTGAATTCGCTCCAACGCTACGGGCAGATAACGCCCGTCTTCCAAACGCACGAGCCAGAACTCTCCGACTCGACAGCCGGCAGCATCCACCTCGGCGTCGCCGCCAAGCTCAGCCGCGTCATCCGGCGATGACCGCGCGGGTAACAACTGACCCTGTGAAGCTTGACCGAGCGAAGATTGCAGGTAGCGAGTCAGCGCCGGCAGTAGATTGACCGGTTGGCCATCAACCATTACACCCAGCCGCAGATTGAACCACGCTGACTGACGCAGATCCGCTCCCAGGTCCCCATACCACTGGTCTGCAGCCACCACGCGATACGGGAAGTGCTCATCAACCACTACCTCCCAGTCCGCGGTCTGCAGCGCGGGCACTCCATCCATCATGAACGTGAGCCAGGCAGATCGGCCTTGCGGAACGGTTCCGAGCACACCAGCCAGTTGCGATTCAAACACCCTTTCGCAACCGAGGTTACGAGGAATCTCGTACAGCGTGTCCCCCACCGTCAACCGCACGGTTTCCTGCCGCGGGAGCAATCTCCGGCTGTCAACCGGAACGCCGTTGTAGATGAAATAGACCACAGCTTGTTCGTCAGCGGACAGTACAAGCCGCGGTTTCACATCCACCAGTGCTTGCGCCAGCGCGGACACACTCCGCAAACGAGGGAAGGTCAAGTTGCCAGCCGCTTCGTCAATCCGGTCGTTCACCGCAGTCACCTGTTCGGGCGATACAGCGCCAAGGCGCGCGTGCTCACGCAGCAAACTTACGGGCCATGCCAAATCAATCTTTCCCGCCTCGCCCGATAAGGAATCAACATAAGCAGGCGGCTCCACGCCCACCACAATGTCAAGCGACTCAGCGGGCGGTGGTGGTCGGCGTTCCCCATCGCTTCCGGCATTGCTCGCTCGCGCCTCCCAACTCAGAATCTGCTCTCCGCCCGCCAGCATCTTCCAGACAAAAGTCACTGGCCGCGGCTCGCCGGCACGCAAAGGCCGACTCTGCAAGGACCGCCAGAAGGCGCGACCCGTCGCCGCCATCCGCATCAACAGCCCAGCTCCAACTTCACCGCCCAGCATCCAAGGTCCAGCGGAGCCTGGTGTCAGAAGCTCCAGAATTTCCCTGTCTTGCCGATCGACATAGCGTGGAAGTTCTAACTCCGCACCGGCGGACGATACGCCTCGCGAAAATCGTGGCGCGAACGCGCAGGCAGTGCCCGGTATGATCGAGCCAACATCCGTTCCCCGCTGACCTACCCAGACAGACGCTTGAATTTCGCTGAACGCGCCGCCGTCGGCGGCGGGCGTCTTCTCAAGCAGATAGCAAAGCTGCTGCGCAGGCCCGCTCTGTAAGGCGGATCCCACTCGCCGCCGCTGCGCATCCGAGGGTAGGTCCGCAACACCCCGCTGTGCGGACGCAGACTCGAACGCCAAACCCGCGGCGGTACGCCGACCAATTCCAGCGCCCGAATCGACTGCAACGGCTGAATCAACGGCTCCAGCCCGCACTGGCCGAACATTTCCGTGCCGCCCGTCTGCGGCCCCCGCATTCAGCGTCCCCACCGCAACAATGGCGACCGCCGCAACGTGAACGCAGACTCCGCGTTCGCCGCAACTGCATTCCCCTTCCAACTTGGCAGTCAAATTTCGGATGTAGACGCGAAACTTCACCGCACGCTGACCGCCAGAAGCACCCGCGACACGAGCGGCGTCGCCAACGCCAGCCGCGCGAGCAGCGCCAGCAGTATCACGCCCACCAGCAAAGTCACCCGCATCAGCCGGGCCACCAGTCCCTGCGGCCGCCCCAACGACACCAGTAACTACGTTCCCACCCTGCAGAACGCGAACCTCCAGCACACAGCCGCCGTGAGCTGCCCGCTCACCCGCGCTGTACAAGGAGTCGCCAAAAACCTGGCGCAGCCTGCGGCCAGGATCACCTGAAGAGTCATTCACGGGACGCGTTCGCCGGATCGTGCCTTCGATTTACCCGCGCATGCTAGCATCGCGCCGGCACTCACGAGCTTTCAATGAACACCCGAATCACCGCCGTCCTCAGCTTCGCGATCCTGGGTCTCGTTGCGTCGGTTCTCGTCCCTTGTTGGGCGAACGGTGCCCATTCCCAGCCGGTCCTGCTGCGGGACGTTCGCCTCATCGACGGCAATGGCGGTCCACCGCTCGAGCACGCCGACATTCTCATCACCGGGTCGAAGATCACGGCAATTTCACAGGCGCAGACTGGCACTGGCATCAAGTCTCCACCCAACACGACTGTCATCAAACTCACCGGCAAGACAGTGCTGCCAGGCCTCATTTCCAACCACTCGCACGTGGGCCTCGTCAAGGGAACCACCGCCTCGGGCAACAACATTACCCGGGCCAACATCCTGCGGCAATTGAAGCAGTACACCGCCTACGGCGTGACTACCGTCACTTCCCTGGGTCTCAATCTCAAGCCGTTCTACGACGTCCAACCCCAAGCTCACAGCGGCGGAACGCAAACCGCCGACCTGTTCGGTGCCGACAGGGGCTTCGGCGCCCCCAATAGCGCGCCGCCGCCCTCCATGGGCATTCTGGATACACAGGTGTACAGACCCTCGACCCCTGAGGAAGCCCGCTCCGAGGTGCGCGAAACCGCGCAGCGCCATCCAGATCTGGTCAAGATCTGGGTGGACGATATGCGCGGCAGATTTCCGGTCAAAATGAACCCCGAAGTTTACAAGGCCGTCATCGACGAAGCACATGCAAATGGTCTGCGCGTCGCCGCGCACGTCTACTACCTTGACGATGCCAGGCAATTGGTCGGCGATGGCGTCGATATCCTCGCGCATGGAGTCCGCGACAAGCCAGTCGATCCCGACTTCACCCAGTCGATCAAGAATCGCGGTGCGTGGTACGTTCCGACCCTCGGCCTCGACGAGTCGTCCTACATCTATGCCGAACACCCGGATTGGTTGCAGCAACCATTCCTGCGCCACAGTCTGCAACCCTCCCTCGCCGCGCAGTTGAATGACAGCGCCTGGCGAGCCAATGTTCTCGCCGATACCAAGACAGTGACGGCCGCAAAGCAGGCACTGGCAACCAACATGAAGAACGTGAAGACCCTCTTCGACGCGGGTGTCAACATCGGTTTTGGAACGGACTCAGGCGCCACACCCCTGCGCTTGGCGGGCTTTGCCGAACATAGGGAACTGAAGCTGCTGACCGATGCGGGATTGACGCCCCTGCAGGCAATCCAGACCGCCACAAAGAATGCGGCCGCGCTACTTCACCTGGACGACCGCGGCACCATCGCCCCTGGCAAGCTGGCCGATCTGCTGATCGTGGACGGTGACCCGTCCAGGGACATCTCGGCCGTGGACCATATCGAGTCCGTGTGGCGCCGCGGCAAGAAAGTCGCCGACGGCCGCTGGCTCAAACCCCATCGGCCCCGTCCGCCTAGGAATTCTGCCGCGCAGCCTGTCTCTCGCTCTCCCGAATCCGCTCCGCAGTCGCGATGACACGATAAAAACCATCGAGCAGTGGCATCACAACGCCGCACTCGTCCGCCTTGCGCAAGGCATAACCCAACGTCTCATGAACTTCGAGCGGGCGTCCCGCATTCACATCCTGAAGCGACGACATACGATGCTCCGGCGCACGTGTTTCGAAGGCGCGCCCCGCCTCGAGGACAATCTGCACCGCACTTTCCTCGGTGCCGCCGCAGAGGCTCGCCGCCGGAAGGTTTGCCTTATCCGTCAGCTCGATTCCCAGCGCCTGCGCCAGGCGGCCCATCTCACGGGTGATTCTCACAAGGACCAACGCCGCGTCCGGATCGACCAGGTAGCGCCACGTCACCGAGCGGGTAATGACAGACAACGCAAACATGCCCACCCATGTTACAAACTTCGACCATTCCAGACTCAATATGTTGGGCACCGCGGTTGCACGCACGCCGGACGAATCTATCATTGTGGCAACATCGCGTGCCCGCGAGCTGTCTTGGCCAGACAGTTCGCCGAGGAGGATGTTGACATTCCGGGTGAACAGCACCCGGCCCTCGGCCAACATCTCACCGCTGGTATCGGCCAGCGAGCCCAGCACGCGATCGGCCCCGAACGCCGCAGACAGCAGCTCGTTCTTCAACGGTCCGTTCTGGATCGAAAAGGCAAGTCCAATGTCCACATGACGCAGGCGAGCCAGCGCCTCCGCTGTACCCGGCGTCTTGGTGGCCACGATCAGCACATCCGCGCTGCGCAACTCCGCTGGATCGCGCAGAACAGGCACCACGGTGGAAAATTCCGTCAGCCCGCAGATCGCAAGCCCCTGCGTCGCGATGTGCTCCGCTCGCCGGCCGCGCGCCAGCACGGCTACCGGGTGTCCGGCTCGAGCCAGGTGCGCACCGATGATCGAGCCGATCGCGCCGGCCCCCAAAATCGCTACTTTAAATTGTCTGTTGAGCATATTTGCGCTGGGTCGAACCGGCGAGGGGCCTTTTCCCACTCAGGAAGATTTACACTCCGCGGGCCAGTTTACCTTCCCAGCGAGGCTAGCCGGTGGACAGCTTCACTTGCGCAAGCGGCGTCCGGATGCCCCGCATCCTGTACGGCACCGCATGGAAGAAGGCCGACACCGAACGGCTGGTCGCGACCGCAATCCGCCAGGGGTTTCGCGGCCTCGATACAGCCTGCCAGCCAAAGCATTATGAAGAGGAGGGCGTGGGTGCGGGCGTAGCCATGGCCCTCGCAGCGGGAGGCGTGACCCGCGACGAGCTGTACTTGCAGACAAAATTCACACCGCTGTCCGGCCAAGACCCGCAACGCATTCCGTACGACCCCAAAGCCCCGATTGCACAACAAGTGGCGCAGTCCTGTGAAGTCTCACTGCGCAACCTGCGAACCGACCGCCTCGACTGCCTCGTCCTGCATTCGCCACTGCCGACCCTGCGGCAAACACTTGAAACCTGGCGCGCAATGGAGGCGCTGGTCGATGCCGCCAAGGCAAGCCAACTCGGAATCAGCAACTGCTACCAACTGCGGCATCTCGAGTCACTGTACAGCGAAGCTCGCATCAAGCCCGCGGTGCTGCAAAACAGATTCCATGCCGATACCCACTACGACGACGAGCTGCGCGCGTACTGCCGCAAAACTAACATCATCTATCAGAGCTTCTGGACGCTGACCGCGAATCCGCACATCCTGACCCACCGCGCCGTCACCGCTTTGGCCGACCAGTACCGGCGCACCACTGCGCAAATCCTGTTCCGCTATCTGACCCAGATCGGTGTGGCGCCGCTCAGCGGCACGCACTCCCAGAGGCATATGAGCGACGACCTCGCCATTTTCGAATTCCAGCTCACCGAGCCTGAGCTGATTCGGCTAGCGGCGCTCTTTTAGCGTACTTGCACCGGCTGGCCACTGCGGTTGCGCAGCCGATGCACCCACAACCAGCCAATCGCGACGGCGAGACCCGCACCAAACAGTCCCGCAATGCCGCCGATCGGCGTGCCAGCCCGAACCGCCAGCGTGTACAGCCCGATCATCACCAGCATGGCCGTGTTCTCGGCGAGGTTCTGCACGGCAATGGCGTGTCCCGCACCGACACTCTCCCGCCCTCGCTCCTGCAGCAACGCGTTCAAGGGCACTACGAAGAATCCGCCACACGCACCGACCAGCCCCAGGACAGCGAACGCCGCCGGCATGTTAGTCGTGACCGAGAGGACGCAGACCGCAAGTCCGATGAGCACGCCCGCCGGCAATGCCCGGTCGGCCTTCTCGAGCGTCACGAACTTTGCGGCCAATCCCGCGCCGATGACGATGCCAACCGCCACCATTGCGTTGAGGAACGCGGGCATCTTGTTGTTGGTGATCCCCAGCGCCACAGGTACCCAGGCGACCAGCAGAAAGCGCATCGTGCCGCCGGTGCCCCAGAACAAACTGGTGCCAATCATGGAGAATCGAGTGTCCGATGTCTTCACCATCACCCGGATCGCGTTGCCAAAGTCGCGCAACACTGAGCCCAGCGAGAACGAGGTCAACACGTGAGCCGGCGGCAGCCGCGGAATGAGCAAGTTGGCAGCCGCAGCAGCGCCGTAGCAGGCCGTGACGGCACCCAGGGTGCCCCACACGTTCCAGTCAGCGAGAGCACCGCCAGCGATGGCACCCGCCAGAATGGCGGCGATGGTCGACGACTCCAGCAATCCGTTGGCCTTCACGAGTTTGTCGGCCGACACCAGCTCCGAGAGAATTCCGTATTTGGCCGGTGAGTAGGCGGCAGCGCCCAGTCCCACCAACCCGTACGTCAGGAAGGGATTCAGCCCCAGCCACATACCCAGTGCGCCTGCGAGCTTCAGCCCGTTCGAGATCAACATCACCCGGCCCTTCGGTAACGCATCCGCGAAGGGACCCGCAAAAGGCGCAATGAGGATGTAGGCCCCGACGAAAAACTCCTGGAGCAAAGGCTCGGTCCAGGCGGGGTAGCGGTCGATGCGCAGCAGCGCCAGCGCCCCGAACAACAGCGCATTGTCCGCCATGGCTGACAGGAACTGCGCGGCGACCACCGCCAGCATGCCCCGTGACCACAAAGACCCACCAGACTGTTTGGAATCCATGTTCGACTTATCCATAATTTGCTTACTTTTGGCTCCTCAGGCGCTCGCGGTCAGGCGGCGCTTGCCGCCGCAACGGTCGCCTCGGCGCGCTTCTTCAACTGCACGTAGTCGGTCTTGCCCGTTCCGAGCAGCGGAATCTCGTTCACGAACTGAATGACGCGCGGCACGGCGAGCTCCGGCGCGCCCGAGCTCTTGGCAGCAGCTCCCAACTGTTCGCGGCGCAAGCTCGGATCCGTAGTAAACAACACCAGCGCTTCGCCCTTGGCAGCATCGCTGCGGGTCGAAGCCGCATGCGCAAATCCCGGCGAGGCGGCTGCCGCGATCCGCTCAACGACCTCCAGAGAAATCATCTCGCCGGCAATCTTCGCGAAGCGCTTCACCCGCCCGCGGATGTGCACGAATCCATCCTCATCGACATGCACAATGTCGCCCGTTGAATACCATCCCGCGTGAATCGACACCGGCGGCTGAATCTCGCCCGGCTTGTCATACAGCAGATAGCCCTTCATCACATTCGGCCCGGTGACATGCAGCACGCCTGCATTCTCGATTCCGGGCACGGGCTCGAGCTCATAATTCATCCCCGGCGCAATCTGCCCGACACTGCCGATGCGGCAGGCCATCGGCACGTTGACCGCGATGACCGGCGCGCACTCGGTAACTCCATAACCTTCGAGCACCCGGATGCCGAACTTCTCTATCCACATCTTGCGCACGTCCTCGGAGAGCTTCTCCGCGCCCGCCACCACATATCGCAGGCGCCCGAAGTCATACGGATGCGCAAACTTGCCGTAGTTGCCGAGGAAGGTGGAAGTTCCAAACAGCACCGTGCAATTGCGGTCGTACACCAGCTCCGGGATGATCCGATAGTGCAGGGGGCTGGGATACAGGAACGCTTTGCATCCCGACACCAGCGGCATGACGATACCGCACGTGAGCCCGAACGAATGAAACACCGGCAGCGCAATCATGAACTTGTCGAGTGGGTTGAAATCGGCTACCGCGCGCACCTGTGCTACGTTCGATAGCAGGGAGTTGTGCGAATGCACGACTCCCTTTGGCCGGCCTTCCGACCCGGACGTGAACAGCACGATCGCCGCATCGTCCGGCTTCTGATTGGAGCCGAGCGAACCCGGAAACAGTTGGTGCCACACAATCCAAAGCTTGTCCGCCACACTGACACGAGCCTTCATGTCCTCCAGGTAGTGGACCTGGATGTTGGGAAGCTGCTCCACCAGTTGCGTCAATCGTGCCTTCTCCAGGAAGGCTCGTGACGTGACGATGTTGGATATCCGGGCGACCGTGCAGGCCGCGCGCAAGCCCTCCGCACCGGCGGTGTAGTTCAACATCGCAGGCACACGCCCGGTTGCCGACAATCCGAGGACCAACCCGAGCGTAGGAGCCGCGTTCGGCGTCATCACGCCGACAATTTCGCCTGGTCGGGTCGCATGACTCATCAGGCGCCCCAGGCCCAGTGCCAGCCGCTGGAGCGAGCCATAGGATTCCTCCTGCAGCCGTATGTCCTCGACGAGTTTGTAACCCGACCCAAACGTTGCCTTCGCATCCAAAAAAGCCTGGAAGAATGTGCGCCGGGGCCGGGTAGCAACCAGCATATCAAGCAGTATGCGGCGCATGATCTCGCCCGCGCGGCGGCGGCGGAGCTTCGCCGAGGGCAGCTGCGGCATCGGAATCTGCCGGCGCGGCTGAATCATGATGCGGATCTTCGGAAACAGTCTGAGCGGGTAGATTCCCGCCAGCCGTCCGAAGTAGCTGCGGCCCGCACCCTCGATGCGGACCGGCACCACGGTCGCGCCCGTTTTCGCGGCAACGAACGCCGCCCCGTCGTACACCTTCATCAGCGATCCGGTGATGGTCAGGCGCCCCTCCGGGAAAATGACCACCGGAGTGCCTGTCTCGACCAGTCTGCAGATGAGCTTCATCGCGAGCGGGCTGGTGGAGTCCACCGCCAGGTGCGGCACGTACTTCAACAACCAGCGGAAGTACCACTTCGTCAAAACCTGGGCGTGCACCACGAAAGTGGCTCCCACCGGCAGGAAGCCGCCGAGCAGCACACCATCGAGGAAAGACTCGTGGTTAGCCACGATCAACGTGCGCTCGTTGGCAAACTCCCGCGGATCACCGGTCAATTCCACCCGAAACAGCGGCCGCAAAAGCAACCGGAACAGGAATCGCACCACTCGCGGGCCAAAGTCGTTCGGGCTCTTCATGGCTCCCTTCCTTCGAACCGCACGCAGCGGTGAAATGTGACTAACAGAAGCACTGCCAGGATCGGCCAACCTAACCGTGCCGCGGGCACCCCCGACACGCGCGTCCGGCGCGCGCGTCAGCCCCGAGTCATTTTTGCGCACCACCCGCGAAGGCGCCTTGCCCGATCTCACATCCGCCTCAATTTTGTCAAACTGGCGTCGAATTGCCCGCTCATCTGCACGGTGGCGGCACCGCCAACGGCAGTTGCTGCCTCACTCACAACAGCGAGCTCGACCAACTTGGACACATCACATGCGTGTGAGCCGCAGCGCCTCACGCAACCCGGATTCGCGTAGACCGAGAGCCCCACCGCCGCGACCCCCACGTAAACCCACAACCGCTTGCCCATAACTGCCTCCCATCGAATTTCAGTGCGGGGCTAATTTCATCGATGGTCACGCATGTCGCCACTTTCTCGCGAAAAGTCGCGATGAATTGGCCAGAAGGTATTATCGGATGATACTATTCTCGCGAAGCCAGGCCGGCGGCCGGGCCGCGGGGGCAGGCCGCCCAAGCCAAAGGAGAGCCATTGGCACAGCGAGCACAAATCGTCGCCGAGTTGAAGAAGGCGCTGCGCGAGAGCGGACACACCTACACCGACGTAGCGCGCAAGCTGGAATTGAGCGTGGCGAGCGTGAAGCGGCTGTTCTCGACAGAAGACCTGTCACTCGAGCGGGTCGACCAGATCTGCGAGCTCATTGGCCTCGACCTGCGCGAGATCCTCGAGCGGGCGGCTGACCGCACGGCCCCCACGAATCAACTGACCCTCGCCCAGGAAAGTGAGGTGGTCTCCGATCCCAAACTGCTCTTCATGACCTGGCTCGTACTGCTGCGCACGCCCTTCGAGGACGTGATCCAGGATTACCGGTTTACCGAGCGCGAAGCCCTGCAGTACCTCATCCGGCTCGACCGCCTCAAAGTGATCGAGCTGCAACCTGGCAATCGCGTGCGCCTGCTCGTCAGCCGCCACTTCAGCTGGCGGCCGGGTGGGCCCGTGCAGAAACACATTCACCAGAAGCTGTTACGAGAATTCTTCGCCAGTCCCTTCGCAGGCCCGCAGGAGGAGTTTTTCTTTCACGGCGGGCGGCTGTCCGATGAGGCACTGGCCCAACTCAAACGCGCCCTGCGAGGAGCCTCACGTGAGTGCGCGGAGATCATCGAACGGGACCGCTCCACCACCCAGAAACGTAACGGCGCCGCGTTTGTCCTGGCAGTGCGACCCTGGAACTACAGCGGCTTCTCCCAGTTCGACCGCGACACACCCGCAGACCCCTGCTAACCGCCAGCGCCACTCACCGCCAGCGCCCGCTCAGCGCGGGCGCCCACTAAGCACTGGCGACTGCGCGCGAGCGATGCCTCATTGGCTGCGTTGGACGGCAGCAAAATCAAAATGCGGCGCACTGCGACTAAAGAAATATCTGAATGCACAGGGACACGTCTGTGTGGGAAAGTTCAACTGGCCCATCGAGGCCAGCCAGCACGATTTCCAGCATAACGCGCGACGCGTGCAAATGCCTGTGTTGGAGAATCGCGCCGCTCGTTCAGGTTCTGCTCAGCATGGATGCGCGATGCTCTGTCCCGAAGACCGGAACGCAGGATTCACCTTCCCAACCGACTCCACATTGGAGCGAGCTCGAGGGCATCGAGCGGGAAGGAATCCGACCGACTCGCACCGGTGTGTCACCGCCTCCCGACGGGCGCTTTTCAGTCCGCGGATTTGAGTCGGGGCACGCCGGGGCGGGTCAAATTACGGGGCACACATCGAACCCCGACCGCGACGTCCGTGCCGACACCGAAGCCGCGCATCCAATCCCAATGCACCTCCGCGCGTATTAAATCGCTATAGCGCCACGCATCCCATAGACCATCTGCCGCACGTACCGCGGGAAAGCCAGCCCAAACTGCTGCTCCAGCTTGCGCGCGCGCCTGTCCAGCTCCGCGCCCTCCCACTCGGTGGGTTCGGTCCGGAAGCCCATCACGATCAAATTGCCGTCCTCCTTGGCGGGCAGGCTGATCAGCCGCTCGCCAAAGACGCCCCGAATCCGGGCGATATGACTCTCGATCTCACGGTCTTCACCGCACACGTTCATGACCAACACACCACCCACAGCGAGTCGGCGCCGGAGACTAGCGTACAGGGTAGGCGCCGCGAGAGTAGGCGAGAGGCCGCGGCGGTCACAAGCGTCTACGATAATCACGTCCTCACGCGCTGTGCGCTCGGACTGCGTACCACCGTCCGCTTTGGTCCGATACGCCCGGTCGATGATGTACGCAACGCCGTCAGCCTGAACCACGCGAAAGCGCTCATCGTCTGGTGGCACCCGGAACTCTTCGCGCAGCGCCAACACGTTCGGATCGATCTCGAGCACCGTGATCCGCGCACCGGGCAGGTGCCTATAGCAGAACTTAGCCAGCGACCCGCCACCCAGACCGAGCTGCAAAATGCGCCGCGGCTCAGCATTAAAGAGCAGGAATGTCATCATCTTGCGGGTGTACGCCAGGCACAACGCGTCCGGATCGTCGTGGCGCATCACGCTCTGCACGTTATCGAGGTCGAAGTGCAGGTACCGCAGAGGACCGGTGTCCTCGATAAACGGTTTGTCGTACGTACCGTCGATCAGTTGCTTGAGCAGCGCGGACTGCGAGCTGCCGTCCGGTTCGAGCAGCCGTAGCCGTCCGGGCGCCAGCGGAGCCGGACTTGGCAACTCGAGCAATCAGCGCGCCTTTTCAGGAAGTGCTACGGAGAATTCCAGCACCTCCTGGCCGTCCTCGCGTTCCACATTGATCTGGACCGCCGCGGGGTCCACGTTGACGTACTTGCGGATGACCTCCAGCAGCTCACGGCGCAGCAGCGGCAAATAATCAGGCCCGCCTCCCCGTGCGTTGCGCTCCTGCTGGATGATGATGCGCAACCGCTCTTTCGCGACATGCGCTGAGGGGGGCGATCGGCGAAACAAAGCGAGCAGCCCCATATCATCAGCCTCCGAACACGCGTGCGAAGAACCCTTTCTTGGGCTCATCGACGAATCGCAATGGCACCGTCTCACCGAGTAGACGTGCAACAGCGTCTTCGTAGGCGCGCGAGACGTCACTATCCTCATTGAGAATCACGGGAATGCCAGCATTGGATGCAGCCAGCACGTCAGTGGATTCGGGCACGACGCCGACCACGTCGAGTCCGAGAATCTCTTTCACATCCCCGACGCTCATCATTTCTCCCGTCGCTACTCGCTTTGGACTGTAACGAGTCAGCAGGAGGTGTTCCTTCACTTGACCGTTGCCTTGCTCCGCACGCAACGTCTTGGCGGACAAAAGGCCGAGGATCCGGTCGGAGTCACGGACCGACGAAACCTCTGGATTCACGACGACCACCGCACGATCGGCAAAGTACATCGCCAGGTGCGCGCCTTTCTCGATGCCCGCGGGCGAGTCGCAGATGATGTATTCGAAGCCGTCCGCCGTGAGGTCATCGAACACACGGCGAACGCCTTCGGGGGAGAGGGCTTCCTTGTCCCGGGTCTGCGAAGCCGCCAGCACGTACAGAGTTTCGAGCCGCTTGTCTTTGATCAACGCCTGCTTGAGCGTGCACTCGCCCTGAATGACGTTGACGAAGTCATAAACCACGCGCCGCTCGCAACCCATAATCAGATCGAGATTGCGCAGCCCGATGTCGAAGTCGATCACGGCGACTTTCTTACCGCGGCGTGCGAGCCCGCAGGCAAGGCTTGCCGAGGTAGTCGTCTTCCCGACGCCCCCCTTGCCGGAAGTGACAACGATGATTTCGGTCAATGCTTGGGTCTCCTCTGTCGCAGGCATTCGCCTGCTTTTCGTCGATCCAGGGTGCCCCTTGCGGGCCACCCGTGCAACGCATGCGTTGCACCCTATCTCTATTGGTTATTGCTCGCCAATTCTGGCTCTCGTCTACTGTTCGCCAATCCTGGCGAAGCGCAAATCCTCTCCCTGCAGCCACGCTTGCACAGGCACTCCCGCCAGATCCGTGGGAATCGTCTCGAACACACGGAACACGCCGGCAATCGACACCAGCTCCGCGTTGAACGTCTGACAGAACACACGCGCTTCCGTGTCACCGTGAACACCGGCCATGACACGCCCTCTCAGCGGACCATAGATGTGCACGCAACCATCGGCCATTACTTCTGCCCCGGCGGCAACGGTCGCCGTGACGATGAGATCGCGATTGCGAGCGTACACGCGTTGGCCCGATCGTACCGGTTGATGCTGCATGAGAGCTGGCAACGCTGGCTCAGGAGGAGGTGCGGCGGCCTGCACCACCGGGACCGGTTTGCTCGGCGCCCGTATGTGCGTAAACACAGGCATCTCGAGCGCATTCGCCAACGTTTCCACCGAAGCGCCGCCTTGGGCGAGGCCGACTGCCAACATTCCAGCGCGTTGCACGACGTCAACGACCGCGCGAACCTCCTCAACACTCGCCGGCTTTGCGAGCGAGCTGAGATCCAGACACACCGCCGTGCGCTCGAAAAAGTGCGGCGCGGTAGCCGTGCGCCCCGTCAGCTCATCGAGAATGGAGCCAGGATCGAGGGTGTGCAGTCTCACGTGCACCAGGCCTACCTGGCCAAAGCGAATCTCGACTGCATGCTCGCGTGGGGCATCGGCTGTTTTGTTCATCAAGCGACCGGTCGTTATTAGAATAAGCGTAAGGCTCGCCGCAAGGTGCGCGCAAACTGCCGCAGTCTACCGGCAGAGCGCTCAGCAATACATGTTTAGCACACGGCGGAGCATTCTAAGGCTTGGCAACAACTACACCAACACAGCGGGTTCGAGGCGTATCATCCCGGTCCCATTCCGCCTGAGTGCGGTAAAATCGTTTTTCGACGGATTCTAATGAGGGTGAAATGGCTACCAAGCTTGACAAGCTGCTGAAGCGCGAGATCGACATCGACGGCAAGCCGTATATGGTCACGCTTTCCCCGGATGGGGTGAAGCTGACTGAGAAGGGCAAACGCAAAGGGCAGGGCGTTTCCTGGAAGGGACTGGTCAACGGCGAGGCCGCGACGGCTCTGTCGCTGAGCGGCGGTGCGTCAGAGTCCGAGTCTGATTCCGAGTCCGAGTCAGAATCCGCCGGCGCCGAACACACGGGCTCGTAATCCTTGGCGGGGGTACGGCGGCTCCTTGCGAGGTCCATGGCTTGCAGCCAGTCGCAGCCCGCTTCGAGTCGTTCCGCTGAACGCCGCACGTACCCTTGCCAGCGCCTCCGTGCGCGAATTCCTCTGGCTTGCCGCTTGACTCCTTGAGTGAGGCAGATGTTAGGAATCAACCGGGTTTATAACCATTAGACCAAAGGCGGCAAGTTGGTGACCCTGCTCACAGTTGTTGACGCAGACACCCGGTAATGGACGTGCGGTGCTTGATGGTCTTCATGCACACCGTCGTTTCGATCCTCTGCACTCCTGGCATTTGCGAGATCTCCAAACGCAGCAGGCTGTCGAGTTCCGCAATGCCGGCCACGAGGACGTGCATCAGATAGTTCGCCTGGCCGGCGGTGGTGAAGCACTGCAGAACAGCCGGGTGTTGTTGCACCGCCGCCTCAAACTCCACGTGCTGGACAGAGCTCAAGGTGACCTGCACGAACGCCTCCACGGCCAACCCGAGTTGGGCCGAGTCGATTTCCGCCCGATAACCCCGGATCACGCCCGATCGTTCCAGCTCCCTGACGCGTTGCCAGCATGGGGTTTTGGACAGTCCCACCTGTTCCCCCAGTTCAGAGAGTGACAAGCGAGCGTCGCTTTCCAGCGACATAAGTATCCGGTGATCGATTTGGTCCATACCGTTCCGTGCCCTACTCACGCAAAGAACGAACGTTCTACGATACTCCCGCCCTCAAGTCGAGCCGTCCTACGATATCGCCCGCCTGGACTCCGTTCGTCCTATAGCGATTCTAGCGATAGTGTCAAAAATGACACCGGTTACCTTCATTTTGGTTCCCTTGCCTGTGAAGGTTGCGTACCCTTTCTGCTGCATTGCGAGGAACGCGGTCTGCCGGATTACCGAGGGGTTATGAATCGGCGCAGGATCTGTGTGGCGTTGATTACTCTCGTGGCGGCAGTAGCCGGTCCCACGCGTGCGGACGTTTCCGAAGACTCCGTGACCATCAAGGTAGGTCAGGAGCTGTTCGTGTCGTTTACGCCCAACGGCGACAGCCTGGTGAGCCCTAAGACCCTGCCCAATGCGGACGGACCCGACGCCGTAGTGACCATCCAGCTGACGCAGAGCGGCCCCACGCGGACCCTGCTCGTCACCAACGGGTATGCCCGCTCCCTGGGGTGCCGCATCAAGGCGCGCAAGCGGGGCAGCCGCAAGGAGACCGAGCTGCCAGTGAGCAGTGTCCGCAGCGGCTTGCAAAGCGTCATGAGCCTGAGCGAGCCCTTCGACGAGCTGGTTCTGTTCGAATTCCACCTGCAGGGCTGACGCTGCCGAAGAAACCTGCTGTAGTCGCGCCCGGACAGGAATCGAAGAAACGGCAGGGGGAGCATGGCCACACCAGCGCAATACGCCCAGAACGGCCATGTGACAGGCATCGACCGCGCCCACCGCAGAGTGATCTTTGCGTCCTCGCTCGGCACCGTGTTCGAGTGGTACGACTTCTACCTGTACGGCTCGCTCTCGACCATCATCTCCAAACAGTTCTTCTCCGGCGTCAACGAGACGACCGGCTACATTTTTGCGCTCCTTGCCTTTGCCGCCGGCTTCTTCGTGCGTCCTTTCGGAGCACTGGTCTTCGGCCGCATCGGTGATCTCGTAGGACGCAAATACACGTTTCTCGTCACGATAGTGATCATGGGCAGCTCCACTGCCCTGGTCGGCATGTTGCCCAGCTACGCCTCCATCGGCGTCGCAGCGCCGATCATGTTGATCACTTTGCGCCTCCTGCAGGGCCTGGCTCTCGGCGGTGAATATGGCGGAGCCGCCACCTACGTTGCTGAACATGCGCCCGAAGGCCGCCGAGGCTTCTATACGAGTTGGATCCAGACCACGGCCACGTTCGGGTTGTTCCTCTCACTCGTCGTGATCCTGCTGTGCCGGATCTCGTTCGGCGATCAGTTCGAAGTTAAGGGCTGGCGCGTCCCGTTCCTGGTCTCCATCGTGCTGCTAGCCATCTCCGTGTACATCCGCTTGCAGCTGAAGGAATCGCCCGCCTTCCTCGACCTGAAAAACCAGGGCCAGCTTTCCAAGGCACCCCTCACCGAAGCCTTCGCGCGCTGGTCCAACCTCAAGCTCGTGATTCTCGCCCTGCTCGGCGCCACCGCCGGGCAGGCGGTGGTCTGGTACGGAGGCCAGTTCTACGCCCTGTTCTTCCTCGAGAAGATCCTCCAACTCGACTCCAAGGCGGCGAATCTCATCATCGCCGCCGGACTGTTGATCGGCACACCCTTCTTCGTGATCTGGGGCTCCGTGTCAGATCGAATTGGCCGCAAGACAGTAGTGCTCGCCGGATGCGTACTTGCCGCACTGACCTACTTCCCCGTGTTCAAAGGCCTGACTCACTACGCCAACCCCGGTCTCGAAGCGGCGGTCGCCTCCAATCCCGTGACAGTTGTCGCCGACCCCAAGGATTGCTCATTTCAGTTCGATCCCATCGGCAAGAAAACCTTCAGGCGCTCCTGCGACGTAGCCAAGTCATCGCTCGCCAAGGCCGGCGTGCCGTATTCCAATGAAGATGCGTCTTCGGGTGCGATTGCGCGGTTGAGAATCGGCACTGGGGCCGCAGCCGTGTACGTTGACTCGTTCGCGGGCAATACGTTATCCGCGGCCGACTTCAAATCAGCCAGCGAAGACTTCGGCAAGCGCCTCAAAGCAGCGCTAGGCACCGCCGATTACCCCGCGAAGGCCGACATGTCGCGTGTGCAATACCCGATGGTCATCGCGCTCTGCGCCTATCTGGTATTCCTGGTAACAATGGTCTACGGCCCAATCGCCGCCTGGCTGGTAGAGATGTTCCCCACGCGGATCCGCTACTCCTCGATGTCCCTGCCGTATCACATCGGCAACGGCTGGTTCGGCGGCTTCCTCCCCGTAACCTCATTCGCGATCGTCGCAGCCACCGGCGGTATCTACAACGGCCTCTGGTATCCCGTCATCGTCGCAAGCGTCACCGCCGTCATCGGATTCTTTTTTCTTCACGAGACGAAGGGGAGCAGCCTGACGTGAGCGCCGGCGCACACGGGGCGGGAGTTGTTTAGAATGGTCCCGCACAGCCGAAACGGGACCCGCCCATGACTGAAGAGACCCTCCGCCAGCTCCTGGCGCGCGTCCACGAGCGCCTGAGCAGCTCGAGCACGATCGATCCTGACGCGCGCGAGCTGCTCGCAACCGTCATGCGGGACATCGAGAGCGCGCTCGGCAAGGGGTCGGCTGGGGCCCAGGGAAGTGCGCGGACCGCCGCCGTTGGCACGTCATCCGTGCCGCATGTCGCTGCTCCTCCCGTTTCGCCGGAGGCCCGGGTTGCCACTGGAACTCCGCGCATGGAAATTCTGGAAGCGCTCGCGGTGAAATTCGAGGCCGAGCATCCCGCACTTGCCCAACTGCTGCGGCAGATCGGTACTTTGCTGGGTCAAGCTGGGATCTGAGGGCTGGAGCGCGGCCGCGGGTCAGCCGCTAAAAGCAAAAAGCCCGGCGTCCTTGCGGAGCGCCGGGCCTTTTGTCAGGTCTTTACCGTTATATCAGTCAATCATCCATCAGGAAGCTGCGCAGCTGCTCGCTGCGGCTCGGATGGCGCAGCTTGCGCAGCGCCTTCGCTTCTATCTGTCGGATCCGCTCGCGCGTGACATCGAACTGCTTGCCCACTTCCTCGAGCGTGTGGTCGGTGTTCATGTCGATACCAAACCGCATGCGCAGGACCTTGGCTTCCCGCGGAGTCAGTTGAGCGAGTACCGAATGCGTGGTCTCGCGCAGCGACTCCATCGTCGCCTGGTCGATCGGCGAGGACACCGAGGTGTCCTCGATGAAGTCGCCCAGGTGTGAGTCCTCATCATCACCGATGGGAGTCTCCATCGAGATGGGCTCCTTGGCGATCTTCAGGACTATGCGCACCTTGTCCTCGGGCATCTCCATCCGCACCGCCAGCTCTTCAGGGGTGGGCTCGCGGCCCATCTCCTGCAACATCAGCCGCGAAATGCGGTTCAGCTTGTTGATCGTCTCGATCATGTGCACCGGGATACGGATGGTGCGGGCCTGGTCGGCGATCGAGCGCGTGATGGCCTGCCGGATCCACCACGTCGCATACGTGCTGAACTTGTAGCCGCGGCGATATTCGAACTTGTCCACCGCCTTCATCAGGCCGATGTTGCCTTCCTGGATCAGGTCGAGGAACTGCAGGCCGCGGTTCGTGTATTTCTTGGCAATCGAAATCACGAGGCGCAGGTTGGCCTCCACCATCTCCTTCTTCGCCCGCCGCGCCTTTGCCTCGCCGATCGATACATCGCGGTTGACTTCCTTGATGTCGTTGATCGTGAGGTGATACTGCACTTCGAGCTGCTCGAGCTTCTTCTGGCGGCGCTCGATCTCGTCTTTGAACTTCGCGAGCGGCGCGGAGTACTTCTTGCCGCTCTTCACATGCTTCTGCAGCCAGCGCTGGCTCGTCTCGTTCTTCGGGAACGTCGAGATGAAATCCTTGCGAGGCATCCCGGCGTCACGCACGGCGATGATCATGATCTCTTTCTCGAGCTGCCGGACTTCGGCCACGTGCGTGCGCAGATTCAGAATCAACGCATCGAACATGCGCGGCGACAGCTTCAGCTCCATGAACTCATCGGCGAGCTTCTTGCGCGCCTTCAGCGTCTTGGGCTCCTTCGCGCCGAGCTTCTCGATCGAGCTGAGAACGCCCACGTAGCCCTTGCTGATGGACAGGAAGCGCGCGGCAGCCTCTTCCGGATCGGGACCGGTGTCGACTGCTTCCTCTTCAGTGTCGCCGCTGCCTTCCTCGGTTTCCTCTTCCTCGTCGCTCTTGTCGTCAGCCTCGACCAACTCCATCTTCGTTGGATTCTGGGGCTGCGCGATCACATCCGGCGCATTCGGGTCGATGAAGCCAACAATGACGTCGACCAGGCGTGCCTGACCGGCCTTCACCGGCTCGTAAGCCTTCAGGATGAAATCATAAGTGGCCGGGTACATCGCCAATGCACCGCGCACGGCATCGAGGCCTTCCTCGATACGCTTGGCGATGCGGATCTCGCCCTCGCGCGTGAGCAATTCCACAGTGCCCATCTCGCGCATGTACATGCGAACCGGGTCAGTGGTGCGACCCAGCTCCGCATCGAGCGCTGCCAGGGCCGCGGCCGCCTCTTCGATAGCCTCTTCGTCAGCAGGCTGCGAAGGCTCCGTCTGCAGCAACGACTCGGTATCCGGTGCCTTTTCGTACACCGGGATGCCCATGTCGTTAATCGTGTTGACGATGTCTTCAATCTGCTCCGGATCCACAATCTCGGATGGCAGATGGTCATTGACCTGGGCATAGGTCAGGTAGCCCTGCTCCTTGCCGCGGGCAATCAGAAGCTTGAGCTGAGACTGGCGATCTTCAGGCATCACGGTTGGACGGCGCTCTAAACCCAGAGAAGTCTTGCCGGACTTCTCGGCAGCATTAGTCGAGCCCTCATCGGCCCCGGCTGCGCGGGCGCCGGCGCGCGCTTTGCGCGCGTCGTTGTGAACCGCTGCCGGCGGCTCGCTCTTCGCGGCGCCATTACTCGGCGCCTCGTGTCCCTCGCCCCCGCTCACGCGAGAGGCGACACGCGCTTTGCGCGTATCGGTGTGAATCGCTCCGGACGACTCGCTCTTTCCATCCACCGGACGCTCAGGCGTACGGGCAGGCTCTACGGTATGAACGGGGACAGAAGCGATTACGGGCTCCTCAGGCGCCTTGCGCACTGTTGTGGCAGGCTTAGTACGGTCCTTTTCACGAACCGTGGCCACAGGGGCCACGGCTTTCTCGGCCGCGGCCGCTTTGACCGGCTTGCGCGGGTCAGCAGCAGCAACAGGGCGTTTCTTAGCAGCTATGGAAGGCTTTGGCTTGCGTGTCATGGTGTGGAAATGACGAAGAGAGACGATCCCCTATGTGCTGGTCACAAAGGCGCAACTCAAGGGGGGCTCGGGCTCATTGAGCAAAGCGCGCAATTCTATTTGACAGGAGTCCAAACGCCAAATTCCGTTGCTACCCGCCGCGCGCGTCGCGGGGCACCCGGTGTAACATAAGGCGTTGAAATTCAAGAAGTTCCTCCGGTTCCAGGCGGGTTGAGCGACTTTTCTCCTCGAGCGCCTCCAAGCGCCGCGAAACCACCAGATCGGCCAATTTGCCGAGCGCAGCCCGCAGCTCACCGGCCGCAGCGACTGCATCGGCCACGATCTGCTCGCGCTGAAGCAGTTTTTCCAACGAATCGCCGCCCGGCTTGCCGGACCAGCGCTCGATGACCTGCGCCGCGTTCTGTGCGGGGTGGGCCCGCAGGTTATCGATCAGCTCACGCAACAGCTCGATTCCAGGCTCTTCGCATGCATCCAGGGCTGCTCTTTCCTCTTCACTGACCTCAAGCGCAATACCGGGATAGCTCACCAGCCGCAAAACGGCTTGTCTCACCAGACTGCCGCGACCCCCACTTACATTACGCGCGGGAACGCGTTTCGGTTGCGTGGGCGCGTGGGCCGCAACCGAAACGGCCTGCCCGGCACCCCACAGCTCCTGGAGCCGCTGCGGCGCGATCCCAACGACCTCGGCAATCCTGGCAAGCATCAGCTCGCGATACACACCCTCCGGCAACTTCGCCCACAAAGGGCGCGCGTTTTCCGAGAACCGGGCGCGTCCGTCCGCATGTGTAAGGTCCGACTGCTCCGAAAGCTCCCGTATCAGGTACTCCGACAGCGGCAAAGTCGCATCGAGCCGCCGTTCGAACGCTTCAGCGCCTTCCTCGCCGACCAGCGAGTCAGGGTCGTGCCCGTCCGGCAGGAAGAGAAATCGTATTTCGCGCCCCTGACGCGCCTCCGGTAACGCGTGTTGAAGAGCGCGCCATGCCGCTGCTCGCCCGGCGCGGTCCCCGTCAAACGCAAACACGACCTCACTGACGATCCTGAAGATACGTTTGAAGTGTTCGGGCGTCGTGGCTGTGCCCAGCGTCGCGACCGCGTAGTTGATGCCGTACTGATGCAACCGAACTGCATCCATGTAGCCTTCGACGATCACCAGGCGTTTGAGGTTGGAGCGGCTGCGCCGCGTTTCGTATAACCCATACAGCTCGCGTCCCTTGTGGAAAAGCACAGTTTCCGGAGAGTTCAGGTACTTCGGCTCACCTTGATCGAGAATGCGGCCCCCAAACGCGATGATTCGTCCACGCCCATCGCGTATTGGAAACATGATTCGGTCACGGAAGCGGTCGTAGTGCCGATCCCCGTCCCGTATCTGACCCCGGTCGCGCTCAATGATCAGTCCCAGATCGGCCAGCACCCGCCGTGCCTCGTCATTCCCGCCGAAGCGGCGAAGGACCTCACTCCACGAATTCGGTGCATATCCGATGCCGAATTTCTCCACGGTTTCCCGATCGAGGCCACGCCGTGCCACGTACTGCTGGGCCCGTTCGTCGCGCCCCAGGGCTTCCACATAGAACCGCGAAACGCGTCCCATGACGTCATACAACGGCTCATCGACTCTGCGCGGACCCCCGGGGGTGTTGTTGCCCTCGTGAGGAACCTCGAGTCCCAGACGGGTCGCCAACTCTTCGACCGCCTCGGGGAAAGGCATGTGGTCGTGCTCCATCAGGAACCGCAGGACCGTTCCATGCGCCCCGCAGCCGAAGCAGTGATAGAACTGCTTCTCGGGGCTCACCCAGAACGAGGCCGACTTCTCGTTGTGGAACGGGCAGCACGCCTTGAATTCACGCCCGGCCTTCTTCAGCTGCACGCGTGACCCGATCACCTCCACGATGTCCGCGCGGGCGATGAGCTCGTCGATGAAGGTTTGGGGGATCAATCCCATATTCTCTACTTGGCTGAAATTGCTCCTGCAATTTCAGCGGACATTACCTCGTAGACCGCCGGCAAAGAGCGCGGTTTTTGCCGGCTGCGCCGGGGAAGGGCGGCTTCCCCGCACTATCGGTGAAGAATCAGGACAGCCACGACCAACGCCAGGACCAGGGCAGCGAACCCACCCGAGAGAGCCAATCGCACGCGCTTTCGCCGGAAAACAGGCATTTCGGTGGAGCGCAAATAGCACCCGTTCTGCCGAATAGTCAAAACGCCCGCGGTAGCGAGCGATTCCGCACAATCTCGCTCGTCTTCGGTGAGCTCGCGCAGCAGTACCGGACTTCCGGGTTCTACCGCGTCTCGCGCGCGCAGCTTTCTAAGTAGACGCCGCTCGCGTTCGAGCTTTCGAACGACAGAAATACAGCAAAGAGCAATGAATACCAGGCACGCGACAGCTAAAAGGCCACGTCCCGGCAAGAGCTTGAGCTCAGCCGCTCAGTTTTTGCTTGATCCGGGCACTCACGGCACCCATGTCGGCGCGCCCCTGAGCCTTCGCTTTCACGGCGCCCATCACCTTGCCCATATCCTTGATGGAGGCTGCGCCGGTCGAGGCAATGGCTTCCGCAATCAACGCATCTACTTCGGCGTCCGACATCTGCGCCGGCAGGTACGTCTGGAGAATTGCGATTTCGGCCGTTTCCTTGGCCACGAGATCGGCTCTCCCGCCGGCCTCGAACTGCGTAATGGCCTCTTTGCGCTGCTTGATCATCTTCTCGATGGCTGCCAGTACCTGGCTGTCATCGAGCGTGATGCGCTCGTCCACTTCCCGTTGCTTGACGGCCGACAGAATGAGACGAATCGTCGCGAGCCGCTCTTTTTCGCCGGCCCGCATCGCTGTCTTCATGTCCTCGGTGATGCGGTCCTTGAGCATATCGTTAGGGCCTGCGGCCCACCTCTCCTGCGGTTCGCCAAAGCGCGAACCGCGAAATGCAGCCGGCGCTTCGCGCCGTGGAAGACCTTTACCGTGAGACGCGCATCCCGTCGCGCGAAATACGCTTCATATGCCGCTTGATTGCCGCGGCCTTCTTGCGTTTCCGCTCCTGGGTCGGCTTCTCGTAGAATTCGCGCCGGCGCAGCTCGGTGAGAATTCCGGCCTTTTCGCAGGCGCGCTTGAAACGCCGTAGGGCGGCATCGAAATACTCGTTTTCTCGAACTCGGACGCTCGGCATCGAAACCTCAGCGGTGGGGATGGTCAAAAGGGCGGGGGATTCTAAATGAGCCTTGGGGCAAAGGCAAAAACCATGCGCATTCTCGCTCTGGAGTCCTCCTGCGACGAGAGCGCCGCGGCCGTCCTCGACTCCGAACGGGGCCTTTTGGCCCACGAACTGTTCAGCCAGGTCGAGCTTCACCGCATTTATGGGGGCGTGGTGCCGGAGCTGGCATCCCGCGATCACGTGCGCAAGCTCCTGCCACTCGTCCGGAGCGCTTTGAAGCAGGCGGGGACCGATCCGGGCGATCTGGATGGGGTGGCGTACACCGCAGGACCCGGTCTGATCGGTGCACTTCTGACCGGCGCTGCGCTGGCGCGCAGTCTTGCCTACGCCTGGGGCGTCCCCGCGATCGCCGTGCATCATCTAGAAGGCCACCTCTTGGCGCCCTTGCTGGAGGACGATCCGCCGCCGTTTCCACACGTCGCACTACTAGTATCCGGCGGCCACACGATGCTGATTGAGGTGCAGGGGATCGGGCAGTACGAGCTTTTGGGTGAAACGCGCGATGACGCGGCGGGGGAGGCATTCGACAAGACCGCAAAGTTGCTGGGTCTGCCTTACCCAGGCGGACCGGAGCTTGCCCGCATGGCAGATGCCGCTACCGGCAGCGCATTTAAATTTCCCCGCCCCATGCTGGACCGTCCTGGCCTCGAGTTCAGTTTCTCGGGACTGAAGACCGCAGTGTTGCATGCGGTTCGCGCCCAGGAGATGACGCCTGCACTCAAGTCCGACGTTGCGCATGGGGTCCAAGAGGCGATTGTTGAGACTCTTGTGGCCAAAGCTGTGCGTGCGCTGGAGCAGACCGGGCTGGATGCTCTGGTTGTGTCGGGCGGCGTAAGCGCCAATCGAACCTTGCGCACACGACTGGCCGAGAGGGTGGGGCGCAGGGGCGGTCGCGTGTACTATCCGCGCATCGAATTTTGCACTGACAACGCGGCGATGATTGCAGTGGCGGGCCTTGCGCGGTTGACGGCAGGGCAGCACGATACTTTGGCTATTCGCGCCCGGGCGCAATGGGATCTAAGTTCACTTTCCCGACTATGACCAGCCTCATACCTCCCGGCGATACCATTTTCCTGCACGGTCTCGCCGTCGAATGCACCATCGGCTTCATTGACTGGGAGCGGCTCGTCAAACAGACGGTCGTGCTCGATCTCGAGCTGCCCGTTGACTGCCGCAGCGCCTCAATGCGCGACGAAGTCGAAGACACACTCGACTACAAGAAAGTTGCGAAGAGAGTCATCGCCTTCGTCGAAGCGTCCGAGTTCAAACTGGTCGAAACCCTGGCACACCGCCTGGCTCTTCTGGTGTTAGAGGAGTTTGGCATCGCGTGGATCCGGCTCTCTGTAAACAAGCCGGGCGCAATCCGCGGCTCTCGCGACGTCGGTGTGTCTATCGAACGTACACGTGCCGATCTCCCACCGGCGGCTGCGCGATAAAAGCATGTCGCACGTCTACGTCGCCATCGGAAGCAACATCGACCCAGAGGAAAACATCGCAAAGGCCGCACGCGAGCTGCAGCATCTATTCCCAGACGCACGTTTTTCCTCATGGTATCGAAATAGAGCCGTCGGTTTCGATGGTGATGATTTCGTAAACGGCGTCGTCGGTTTCACGACTGACCTTCCGTTAAGCTCGGTAATCGAAAAGTTGCATGCAGTGGAAGGGCACTGCGGACGGCCGCGGAACGCACCGCGGTGGGCTCCCCGCGCAATGGATCTTGATGTTCTGCTATACGACGACGTCGTATGTGCGGAGCCGACAATGACCCTGCCACGGCCGGACCTCTTGAAGCGTCCGTACATGCTGGGACCGCTGGCGGAGATCGCCCCGGAAGTCGTGCATCCCACCGCAGGTCTGAGTATCGGAGAGTTATGGCAGCGGTTTGACCGCGATGCGCACGCTATGACCCGCATTGACTCCGCGGAGCTTACAAACCACCAACGCTCCGACCGCCGTCCACCGCCAGAATCTGACCTGTGATGTACGGCGCCTCGGTTGCAAAGAAAAGAACCGCGCGTGCAACATCGTCGGGCGAGCCAGGGCGCTTCAATGCCGTGCGATCGACGATCCTGCCCTGCAGCTCCTTATCCATGCCGTCTTCCGGCCACATGACCGGCCCGGGCGCAACAGCATTGACCCTGACACTCGGGCCCAGCTCCCGGGCCAGCGATTGGGTCAGCATGATCACCCCAGCCTTCGCGATGCTGTACACCGGATGACGGCTCAGCGGTCGCGTTCCATGAATGTCCGCAATGTTGACGATCAGGCCGTTGCTGATGCGAAGCGCGGCCGAGGCTGCCTGAGAGAGAAACAGCGGCGCCCTGAGGTTTGTTCCGATGAGATCGTTCCAATCGATCTCCGTGATATCGCCCACCGGTGTCGGGTAGAACGTCGACGCGTTGTTGACGAGAATATCGAGCGTGCCAAAGTTACTTGCGGCGATCGCCGGCAGCATCTGCAGTTGACTCAGATCGAGCAGATCGGCCTCGGCCAGCACCACGGAATTGGGCCGTATCTCATTCAGCTCACCCGCCAGCGCCTGGGCCGCTTCCGCGGAGCTCCTATAATGAAGAACGATATTAGCCCCCGCCGCATGCAGCTTGCGTGCGATGGTGGCCCCCACCCGGCGTGCAGCCCCAGTAATCAGCGCAGCCTTGCCGGTCAGTGCGCCATGCGGATTCGTTGACATCGAGTGCGATTATGACCGCATCTGCTGCGCACTCAATCCTGCCGTCACTATCCGCCGACGAGGAACGCCACTCCAGAGCTGCCGAGGCCCTGATCAGGGAGCGGCTCCTTGCCGCCGGTGGGTGGCTCTCCTTCGAGCAATTCATGGAACTGGCGCTCTACGCTCCCGGCGTCGGCTATTACAGTGCCGGCAGCGTAAAGATCGGCGCGGGCGGTGATTTCGTAACCGCCCCTGAGGTCTCCGACCTCTTCAGCCGCTGCGTAGCGCGGCAGTGTGCCGATGTGCTGGTCGAAACGGGCGGCGAAATCCTCGAGTTGGGTGCCGGCACAGGTCGAATGGCAGCGACTGTGCTGCTGTCGCTCGCTTCGCTCGGCGTCCTGCCCGAGCGGTATGCGATCCTGGAAGTCAGTGCGGATCTCGCCGACCGTCAGCGCACCCGAATTCAGCAACTTCCCGCCGAGCTCCGTGAGCGAGTGGTCTGGCTGGACCGTTTGCCCGAGACGGCCATTCGTGGCGTTGTACTGGCTAACGAAGTCGTGGACGCGCTGCCGTTCAGACGGTTCGTTGTACACGGCGGCAGTGTGCGGGAGATGGGAGTCGGGGTCGAAGGGGAGTCATTTGTGTGGCGAGAGAGGCCGGGCAGCTCGGTCGGTGACGGCACTCCCGCTGACGGCACTCAGCACGGCGCGCCTGATGCGCTCGTTGCTGCCGCCAACGCGCTGATAGGTGAACTTCCGTTCGCCCTCCCTGATGGCTACACGTCCGAAATCTGCCTTCGCGCCGAGCCCTGGGTAACCAGTGTTAGTCAATGCCTCGAGCAAGGCATGCTCCTTCTGTTCGACTACGGCCTCCCACGTGCGCACTACTATCATCCCCAGCGAACCGACGGCACGCTGCGCTGCTACTTCAAACAGCGAGCGCACGACAATCCCTTTACTAACATCGCCGTCCAGGACATCACCGCCTGGGTCGATTTCACTCGCGTCGGCGAAGCTGCGCTCAATGCCAAACTCGAAGTCGCCGGCTTTGCTACGCAAGCCGCCTTCCTCCTTGGCACAGGCATCGAAGCGCTAACCGCAGAGCCCCCCGACCTCGCCGACCGCGCTCGCCTCGCCGGCGAAGCTCGGCGACTCCTCCTGCCCGGCGAGATGGGCGAATCCTTCAAAGTGATGGCACTCTGCCGCAACTTGGTGCAGCCGCTGCGCGGATTTGCCTACCAGGACCTGAGAACGTCCCTTTGACCGTTTAACATACCCGCGCCCCAATTCCAGCGAGAACCCTCGTGTCCGAAACCCTGAACACCATCATCCTCGGCATCGTCGAAGGCATCACCGAGTTCCTGCCCATCTCCAGCACGGGACACCTGCTCATCGTCGAACAATTTCTCGGCGCGCGCTCGGAGCTGTTCAACGTGGCCATCCAGGCCGGCGCCATTCTCGCGATCGTGCTTATCTACCAGCGCCGCTTGACCGAACTGCTACTGAATTCCCGGCAGCCGGAAAATCGCGACTACCTGTACAAACTGACGGTGTCAGTCCTGATCACACTGGTGCTCGGATTCGCAGCCACCAAGATGGGTTTCAAACTGCCGGAAACCGTAGTACCGGTGGCGCTGGCACTGCTGGTCGGCGGCGTGGCAATCCTCGTCATTGAAGCGTACGTCGCCAAAAAGCCCAGCTCAGGCGAGGTCACCTGGTCAGTAGCCATCTGGGTGGGACTGTGCCAGATCCTCGCAGCGATCTTCCCCGGCACGTCCCGTTCCGCGGCGACCATCTTCGCCGCCATGCTGGTAGGCATGACACTGCGACCAGCAGCAACCGAATTCGCGTTTCTCGTCGGCATTCCCACAATGTTCGCCGCCACCGCGTACGAGCTGCTGAAGGTGCGGCATGAGCCCATCAGCGAGAATTGGAGCCAGCTGGGGATTGGATTCGTAGTCTCGGGGGTGGTGGCGTTCATTGCGGTGAAGTGGCTGTTACGGTACGTGCAGACTCACCGCTTCACTGTGTTTGCGTGGTATCGGATTGTGTTGGGGGTGGCGCTGCTGGCGATGGCGCATCAGGGAACGGTGCGCTAAGTGCCTGGCGGGCGGTGGCAGCGCTGCCACGAAGTTGGTCGCTACGTCCTCGGGGCGGTGATCTGCTCGTTCAGCTCAACTGCCCGGCAAACTCCGCCTTGACTTGCGTCACTGCCGCCAGCCGCTTCGCCCGGATTTTCGCGCCGATAGCGGGCCCGACCAGGCCTGTTCGATCCTCATCCGACAATTGCACAGCAGCCGCGGCATCCCGCGCGCGCCGGAAATACTCAGCCTGCGGATAGGGCCTGTCCTCGAGCCCCGTGCGGCCCCGCGCGTCCGATTCGCACACGAGGAGTAACTCGGCAAAGCGCTCCGGTCGCCGAAAGCTATCTGTTGTTTCCAGGAGTTTGAGCACCGTGTCCGCCCTCAGCTCTGCCGCCCTATGCACCACTGCATGATGGCGGGCGCCTAACACAGCCAGCTCCCGGAACCCGTTGGGTACTCGCAGCCGTTGCGAAAGAGCCTCCACCAGCGGCACACCGGCCTCCTCATGCCCACGATGGCTCGGCCACTGTTCTTGCGGAGTCCGTGCTTTGCCCAAATCGTGCATCAACACCCCAAAGCGAACCGAAGTCGGAGCCCCGATCCGCGCCGCGTAACGCACTGCCAACATGACGTGAACCCCGGTGTCGACTTCTGGATGCCACTTAGGCGGCTGTGGCACGCCATAGAGAGCATCGATCTCAGGGAAGATCACAGCCAAAGCCCCGCAGTCCCGCAGTGTCTGAAAGAACACATCCGGACGCGACTCACCCAGCGCGCGCTCGGTCTCTTGCCAGACACGCTCTGGGACCAGCGCGTCTGCCTCGCCCGATTTCACCATCTCCCGCATGAGAGTCAGAGTCTCATCGGCAACGCTGAAGCCAAGATCCGCAAACCGAGCCGCGAATCGCGCCAGCCGAAGAATCCTTACCGGATCTTCCACGAATGCTTCAGACACGTGCCGCAGCGTTCGGGCCTGCAGATCCTGTTGGCCGCCGTACGGGTCGATGATCTCGCCGGAAGGCGCTTGCGCCATCGCATTGATCGTCAAATCGCGCCGCTTGAGATCCTCTTCCAGCGTGACGTCCGGGGAGAACTGCGTAGTGAATCCCCTGTAACCTGGCGAAACCTTGCGTTCCAGACGGGCAAGGGCGTACTCCTCCTTGGTTTGCGGGTGCAGGAAGACCGGAAACTCCCGTCCCACGGGCACGTAGCCCTGCCGCTCGAGATCCTCGGGGCGCGCCCCGACCACAACCCAGTCGCGTTCGTGAACCGGCAGGCCGAGCAACTGGTCTCTTACAGCGCCACCGACCAAGTAAACTTCCATATGCACATGTTATCGCACCTCCGAGTCCCGCTCGCCGCCATCCTTCTCGCGACGCTGCCCGGCTGCGGGACGCTCTACCTCGCGCAGGCGGCCAGTGGGCAGATGCATGTGCTGAACGCGCGCCGGCCCATCGACAAGGTCGTTGCGGACCCCAGCACGCCGCCGCCGCTGCGCTCCCGGCTCATGGACGTGCGCGCCGCTCGTGACTTCGCGGTTAGTGAGCTGCACCTGCCTGACAATCGCAGCTATCGAACCTATGCCGACGTCAAGCGTCCGTTCGTTGTCTGGAATGTTGTCGCGACACCGGAATTCTCGGTGGAACCCAAACACTGGTGCTTCCCGATCGCCGGATGCGTCGCTTATCGCGGCTATTTCAAAGAGAAGAGCGCGCGAAAGTTCGCAGCCGGGCTCGCCTTGAGAGGGTTCGATGTGGCTGTGGGAGGCGTGCCCGCCTATTCAACGCTGGGGAAATTCGCCGATCCGGTCCTGAGCAGCATGATGCGCTACGGCGATAGCGAGTTGGCCGCCATCATTTTTCACGAGCTGGCTCATCAACTGCTGTACGTCAAAAACGATACCGAATTCAACGAGGCTTTCGCGACGACCGTGGAGGATGCGGGCCTGGAGCGCTGGCTCGTCTCCAGGGGGCACCCCGACCTGATGCGGACATTTCTGGAGGAGAATACGCAAGAGCGGGCGTTCATCGAGTTGTTTGCCGGTACTCGCGCCCAACTCAAGCAGCTCTATGCGTCGGGCCTGCCGCAAGAGGACATGAGACAGAAGAAAGCTGCGGTGTTTGCCTCGCTGACCGAAAAGGTCCGTGCACTGCAGAGCCAACAGGGAGATCACTACTACGACTCTTGGTTGAAGGAAGGGCTCAACAACGCCCATTTGGCGTCAATAGCAACGTACTATCAATGCGTGCCGGGATTCGAGCGGCTGCTGGCGGAGCAGGGCGGCGACCTGCAGCGTTTCTATGCGGCAGCGCGAGAGCTGGCCAAGCAGCCGCGGGCAGTTCGCCATGCCGGGCTATGTCAGGCGCCGGTGCCAGATTCGAGCGTCCCAGTCCCGAGTCCCACCGGCTGACGGTCAGTGCCTCGCGTGATAGGAGTCGAGGTGCACCCGCTTGGACGCATCTCCCAGGTACGTGGGTAGCACCGCCAGCATCGGATGCGGTTTGATTCCGAGCCGTGCACATCCATCCTCGCGGCAGACAGCGTCAATGGTCAGCGACTTGTAGTTGTCCACTGAGAACGGTTTGCCGGGTAGGAAGTTCATGAAGACTGCTTGTGCAAAAGCTACGAAATCCGGCAGCCGTACAATCGAGCACCGCAGGCCGGCAACCTCGGCGGTAATGCGTACGACCTCTTCCAGCGTCAGCACTTGCGGTCCGCACAATTCGTATGTCTGACCGATGGCTGCCTTGCTGTATGCCGCGCGGCGGAACGCCTCCGCGACATCCTCCACGCTGACAGGCGCGAACCGCGCTCCCGCTCGCGCGAGCGGGAGAAACCCGCCCGACAGGCGCAGGAGCCGTGCAAATCTGTTGGTCAGCGAGTCGCCCTCACCGAATATCACGGATGGCCGGAAGATGGTCCATCCTAGCGGTGCAGCGCTGGCGCGCACCCGCGCTTCCGCCTGTCCCTTGCAACGCAGGTATTTGCTGGGAGCAGCTTCGGCGTCAGCGGCAACAGAGCTCATGTGGAGCAACCGCTTCACGCCAGCGGTGCGCGCGGCAGCAACGACCTTCCCTGCCAGATCGACGTGCACCGATTTGAATGTTGCGCGCCCGTGTTCGTTCAGAATCCCAATCAGATTCACAACGAGGTCCACGCCACTGAAGAGTCGCGTGAGGACGCGGGGATCGTGTACATCCGCCCTGATCAGGCGGACCGTGTCCAGCACCCGCAGCCGGTCGTTGTTACCCAGAGTACGTGTAGCAACCCGGACCCAATGGCCGTCCCGCGCAAGGCGAGTGACCAGTTCCGTGCCCACGAAACCGGTCCCGCCGAGGACGCATACGGTGAGTTCAGGCTGGCGCGTTTCCAAAGTCCTGCGCGCCTCCTGACAAGCATCACCGCAGCGGGATCAGAACAATTGCGTTGGCCCGCCGAACCTCGAGTACCAGCACCGCCGCGCTCTTCGCACGCTCCTTGAGCTGCTGCACCGTGCTCACCTTGCCGCGATTCGCGCCGATGATGACATCGTTGTTGCGCAAGCCAACCTGTGCGGCCGCGCTTCCCGGCTCAACGGCTTTGACCAACGCACCGCCCCCATCGGGAGCATCGACAAGCGTTGCGCCTTCAAATGCTTTATGGATTCCTTCGGGTGTTGTGGGTGTGCCCGCTTGCGGTGTTGATGAGTCCGCGATGACGGCAGTTACCCGCAACGGCTTACCTTCGCGGAGCAACCCGATCTCAACCTTGTCCCCGACCCGCATCAACCCGATCGCATTGCGAAGCTCGCCGTTCGACTTGACCGGTTGACCGTTCACGGAAGTGATGACGTCGCCCGTGTGAATGCCTGCCTTCTGGGCAGGCGAGCCATCAACAACCTGTGAAACCAGGGCGCCTTGTGCGTTGGCGAGGCCCAGCGACTGCGCGATATCAGGCGTCACCGTGTACATGCTGACACCGAGTAGGCCGCGCTTGACGGAGCCGTACTTGATCAGCTGGTCCATGACGCTGTGGGCCATATTGACGGGGATCGCGAACCCGATGCCGATGTTGCCGCCGCTGCGGGACAGGATCGCGGTGTTGATACCGATCAATTCGCCCCGCAGGTTGACCAGTGCACCGCCCGAGTTACCGGGATTTATCGAGGCGTCGGTCTGTATAAAGTCCTCGTAGCCATCCGGGTTGATGCCCGAGCGAGACAGACCGCTGATGATTCCCGAGGTTACGGTGTGCTGCAGGCCGAAGGGATTGCCGATGGCCACCACGAAATCCCCCACCTCGACCTTGCCGGAATCGCCCAGCGAGATCTGGGTGAGGGTATCTGTCTTGACCTTGAGCACGGCAACATCGGAGGGCTCGTCACTGCCCACGATATCGGCCTTCACATCGCGGCCGTCCTGCAGCGTTACGGTGATCTCACTGGCGTTTTCCACCACGTGAGCATTGGTGACAATGTACCCAGCCTTTGCATCAAAAATGACCCCTGAGCCGGCGCTCTGGAACGGCCGCTCGCGTGGACCTGAGTCCTGCGGTACATCAAAGAAGCGTCGGAAGAAAGGATCGTCCAGCAGAGGGTTCTGCGGCCCTTTCTCATGGATGGTCCCGCGGGTAGCGATGTTCACGATCGCCGGCGAGACCTTTTTGATCATCGGCGACAGCGAAGGAACGGGAGTGTCGCCAACCGCCGAAGGCATGGCGGCAGGAGCGCTGGGAGCGACCGCAGCGAGGACGAGCCAGGCCGCGAAGGCCGGTAGGGTGGGTTTCATGCCCTGATCATACCCGTGGCGGCACAGGGCGTCTGTGCCGCCACGGCAGAGACATCTTTAGTCCGGAAAATGCGTTCCTCCTCGGCGCGCAGCGCCTGTCGTCAGGCCTGCGGCCACCTTTCCAGGGGGATCGCGAAGACGCGACCCCCGAGGAGTAGCGGCCGGGAAAGAGCGGATGTTAGCTGTCGATGGAAATGCGACGGGGCTGCACGGCCGGCGTCTTTGGAATCGTCACTTCCAGCACACCATTGGTCTGCTTGGCTTTGATCGACTCGGTGTTGGCGCCCTCAGGTAGCGTAAAGCGGCGGAGGAAGGTACCCGACACACGCTCGACACGCTCATACCCATTGTCGGTCTCGCGCTTCTCCGTGCGGCGCTCGCCACGGACAGTCAATACACTGTTTTCGGCAGTGATATCAATGTCCTTGGGATCAACGCCCGGCACGTCAGCCAGCACAACAAAGCGCTCCTTCTCCTCGTGAACGTCAACACGCGGGACCCAGGCAACACTGGGCGAGCTGGACGCCTCAGGGGAGCTCAATGTTTCATTGAAAAACTGATCGAGCGACTGATGCAGACGGTTGACGACAGCCCAGGGCTCGTAACGAACGATAGCCATGTTAAATCTCCTCGAAAGGCAGGTGCGTTGATGTTGACGGAGATCTGTGGCCGGCCAGAAAGCTTTCAAGGGGCCGACGCACGACCGTTGGCCACCCAAGAACCAGGAGCGGGCCAAGAACGGTGAGCCCCGGGCCACCGTGATCTTGTAATGCGCTCACCCGGACGGGGCGCACCTGTGGGGGCGGAAAAGGGTCGGGGGGCTGATTGTGGGATGGGGCTTTGTGATGGGAGCGCGCCGGTCGTGTGCGGGCGCAACGCCCGGGTGAGCGCATTACAAGATCGCGGCTCCCTTCTAGACCCACTTGCCGCGCCGAACACTCTCACCGATTACAGGGAGAAGACCGAGACCGAGACCGAGGCCGAGCGAGCGGATGCGGCTCGTGGCTGGATCCCTGTGGACGACTCTGTGCACAACCCTGTGGGTATCCTGGGCACACAATATCTAGGGTCAGTGGTGGCAAGGACTGTATATGCGGCTGCGCAAAAATTACGGGAGTGTTA
Source organism: Steroidobacteraceae bacterium (assembly GCA_045810105.1). Taxonomy (GTDB): domain Bacteria; phylum Pseudomonadota; class Gammaproteobacteria; order Steroidobacterales; family Steroidobacteraceae; genus 13-2-20CM-66-19. The sequence continues at coordinate 96,864 of JBJMWM010000007.1, forward strand.
CTGCGGAAAACGCGGCAAATATCTGATTTCATAGGTGGAACTTGGTATTACAGAATACGGCTGCAAACCTTGACGACCGTGGGCACCGTGATTAGTCTTTTGACCCCGACACAAGATCTTGTGTTTGCGTATCGGCAACCCAAGATTAACGATCGGGGAGGTTCAGGGGGTCTGGCGCAACGCTATCCAGGCACCCGCGGCCGGCTTTTCGAAGCAGTCCGTGGCGTCCAGGCACCTGAGATCCGTTACACAGGCGTAAAACATTTCGGAGCGCCACGGATTCATGAATACCGTCGTGAAGATCGAACCCAAGGACATCGATGGCATCTCCTTCCAGGAGGCCTCGCTCGACATCTGGGACAAGAAATATCGGCTCACCGCGAAGGACGGCTCTCCCATCGACAAGACGATGGACGATACGTACAAGCGTGTTGCGCGTGCACTTGCGGACGTAGAGCTGCCCGATGTCCGTGAGCAGTGGTATGAGCATTTCGTTTGGGCGCTGCGTCGTGGCGCCATTCCTGCCGGTCGCGTCACGTCGAACGCCGGCGCCTTGGATCATAAGCCGGCCACTTCGACCATCAACTGCACCGTGTCGGGCACAATTCGCGACTCGATGGATGACATCCTTGGCAAAGTCCACGAGGCGGGACTCACGCTGAAGAGCGGATGCGGCATCGGCTACGAGTTTTCGACCCTGCGGCCTCGAGGCGCATATGTCTCCGGCGCAGGCGCATACACATCCGGCCCGCTGTCGTTCATGGATATCTACGACAAGATGTGCTTCACGGTGTCTTCCGCTGGCGGTAGACGTGGAGCTCAGATGGGCACATTCGACGTCGGGCATCCCGACGCGATGGAGTTCGTCCGCTCGAAGCGCGAGAACGGTCGCCTCCGGCAGTTCAATCTCTCGCTGCTGATCACCGACGACTTCATGCAGGCCGTGCGTGAAGATCGCGAATGGAAGCTCGCATTTCCGCTCTCGAAAAAGGAATACGAGACCGAGCGGCCCGACCTCACCGACAGCAGCAAATTCCTGTGGCGCGAGTGGCCCGTGCACGAGAACTACGTCGCGAACGATGAAGGCCTCGTTGCGTGCAAGATCTATAAGACGCTTCCTGCGCGTCGCATGTGGGACGTGATCATGTCCTCCACGTACGACTTCGCAGAGCCAGGGTTCATCCTGATTGACCGCGTCAATGAGATGAATAACAACTGGTGGTGCGAGAACATCCGCGCTACTAACCCGTGCGTCACTGCTGACACCTGGGTGCAGACCGGCGAAGGTCCTCGCCAGGTATCGGAACTGATTGGGCATCCGTTTCTCGCCCGTGTGAATGGCACAGACCACGCAACCGGTACAGAGGGATTTTTCCTTACGGCACATAAGCCGGTCGTCCGTCTCCAGACGGCCGAGGGCTACTCTCTGAAGCTAACGGCAGATCATCGCGTACGTCGTTTCGCAAACCTAACACGTTGGGCGTCCGAGACTGAATGGTGCGCGGCTGGCGACCTGCGTCCAGGCGACAACGTCCTACTTCACGATCATCGCGCCGCTGCGCACTGGGCTGGTGAATACACCAGCGACGAGGGGTATCTCATTGGTCTCCTGATCGGGGACGGCACGCTGAAGGACGACCGAGCGGTGCTGTCTACGTGGAGCACTGCCGCAGTTGTCAATGGTAGCGACGCCCCCAGCGCAGCAGCACAGAGCATCATGAACGCGGTCAACCGCGCCGCTGGCTCGATCACCCGTCGTGCCGCACCGCCAAGCTGGTCGCTAATCCCGGGACGAGGGGAGTACCGTTTCAACTCGACCGGGTTGCGCGATTTGGCAGCAAAACTGGGACTCGCTCCTGGACACAAGACAATTACTCCAGCAATCGAACGCACATCCAGTGAGTTCTACGTTGGACTGCTGCGCGGACTGTTCGATGCGGACGGGTCGGTCCAGGGGACACAAGCGAAAGGCATTTCGGTGCGGCTCGCGCAATCGGATCGTGCTCTGCTCGAAGCTGCGCAGAGGATGCTGCTGCGATTGGGTATTGCGAGCTCAATCTATCTGCGGCGTTCCGCGGGCGAGAGTCGTCTTCCTGACGGGCGCGGTGGACAGGCGCTTTATCCGACCTTGCCGCAGCATGAGCTCATCATCAGTGGCAACAACATTGCCCGGTTCCGCGAAATTGTTGGCTTTGAAGACGCAGAAAAGTTGGCTCGCCTCGATCACGCTCTGGGTCAATATCGGCGGACTCTGAACCGAGAGCGATTCGCGGCGACCGTAGCGAGCGTTAACCCAGAGGGTGTCGAGGCGGTCTACGACGTCCAAGTACCCGGCATCAATACCTTCGACGCAAGCGGCTTTCACGCGCACAACTGTGGCGAACAGCCGCTTCCGCCCTACGGCTCGTGCCTATTGGGCTCGGTGAATCTGACACGCTTCGTCAAACATCCCTTCACCGAATACGCCGAATTCGATTGGACCGAATATCGCGAAGTCGTCAAAGCATTCACCCGGATGCTGGATAACGTCGTGGAAGTCAACGGCCTGCCGCTCGAGCAGCAGCGCGGCGAGATCCTGCGGAAGCGCCGTCACGGCATGGGCTTCCTCGGTCTGGGCAGCACCTTCACGCTGCTGGGAATGAAGTACGGCTCACCGGAATCAGTGAAGTTCACTGAGGATGTGTCCCGCGAAATGGCCGTGGCCGGCTGGGAAGCAGGCCTGGAGCTCGCTCGCGAGAAGGGGCCGGCACCGATCATGAACGAAGAGTTCACCGTCACGAAGGAAATGCTGCGCAAGCGGCCCGAGATGGTGAAGGATGGATGGAAGGTCGGCGCGAAGATCGCGGGTCGGCTGCTGCATGCCAAGTACAGCCGCTATATGCAGCGCGTGGCGGAAGTTGCGCCACAGCTCGTACACGAGCTCGCTGAAACGGGCGCACGCTTTACGCATCACACCTCGATTGCTCCTACCGGCACGATCTCACTGTCGCTGGCGAATAATGCCTCGAACGGAATCGAACCTTCGTTCGCTCATTACTACTTCCGCAACGTGATCCGCCAAGGGAAGAAGTCGAAGGAGAAGGTTGACGTCTTCTCATTCGAGCTGTTGGCCTACAGGCAAATCGTGAATGCGAAGGCGACACCTGGCTCGACTAATGCGGCCGAAAAGCTACCCGACTACTTCACGATTGCTGACGATGTCACTCCGAAGCAGCACGTGGAAATCCAGGCGGCCGCACAGAAGTGGGTCGACTCGTCCATCTCGAAGACCGCGAACGTGCCGACCGACTATAAGTACGAGAACTTCAAGGACATCTACCTCTACGCCCATGAGAAGGGCTTGAAGGGATGCACGACCTTCCGCTTCAACCCAGAGGCGTTCCAGGGCGTGCTCGTGAAGGAAGAAGACCTGAAGAACACCACCTACGTTTTCACGTTGGAGGATGGCACCGAGGTCGAAGTGAAAGGGGACGAGGAGATCGAGTACGACGGCGAGAAGCACACGGCCGCCAATCTTTACGATGCCATGAAGGAGGGGTTCTACGGGCGTCTCTGAGTCGCCCGCAGTTGAACACGCCATGAAAATCGACAAGAAAATCGTCAAGTATCGCGTACGTAAGCCGGACGATAAGCCCGCGGACGCAAAGACGTCCGCTGTCGCGAACGATCCGGACGTCTTCCGTGACAAGAATGGCAAGACCGCCAAAGTCATCCGGATGCACGAGAAGCTCGAGCGTCCGGAGGTCCTGATCGGATCAACGTACAAGATCAAGACGCCAGTCTCAGATCACGCGATGTACGTGACGATCAACGACATCGTCCTGAACGAAGGCACCGAGTACGAGCAGCGCCGACCCTTCGAAGTCTTTATCAACTCGAAGAACCTCGATCACTTCCAGTGGATCGTTGCGCTCACGCGCATCATCTCGGCCGTGTTCAGGAAGGGTGGCGACAGCACCTTCCTGGTCGAGGAGCTGAAGGCGGTGTTTGATCCCCGCGGCGGCTATTGGCAGCCCGGCGGAAAATTCATGCCTTCAATCATTGCGGAGCTCGGTTACGTCATTGAGAAGCACCTGCAGTCCATCGGGCTGATGCGCAAGCCGCAGCTCGATGAGCACCAGCAGAAGCTCGTCGACACGAAGCGCGCCGAGTTTGAAGCACGCGCCAAGCAGACCGACGCGTTCTCGAAGTCTCACTTTCCTGACGGCGCGCAGCTTTGCGCCAAATGCTCCACCGCCGCTGTAGTTATGATGGACGGCTGCATGACCTGCCTGAGTTGCGGCGACTCGAAGTGCGGGTAGCGGTCGGGTGAGCTTGTGGGGTTCCCTTGTTGTGGGGGACCCCATAAGTCGCGACTTGGTCCGCATAAATCGCGACTAGCGCCCATAAAGCGCAAGCAACTGTTTCAACAGACTGAAGAACACAAAACAAACTGCCCCGCTTTGAGCAGGGGCGTTCGGCCTCCTAGTTTCAGGCGGCCTGCCAGACTCCCAGATCAACCGCACTGGTCTGATAAAAACAATCGGCACCGTCGAGTCCCGGCTTTCTTGGAAGCGGCTCCGGATCTAATACAAGCCACCCTGCATCAATGGCGCGCTGTATTTCGACATTGGAGAGAATCATTGCTGGCTCAGGTCGGCGTCTTCGGCCTTAACGATGTCAAACTGAGAACTCGGTAATACCGCGTAGTGCGTCCCATCCCTGACGACAACGTCTACCAACACTTCACCTTGGCCTCCGTTTTCACCACGCACGAAAGTGCGTGGCACGAACACGGATTTCTGCCATGAATTATTCGCGTATGCTGGGTAAGTTACAGCGGCTTCATCGCTGAACATTCCGAAATCGAGCCTGCATCGTAGCCACTTAGTCATTTCATTCTCCTTGCGTTACCTTGGGTAGCTACGCAACGCAGTGTAGTCGCAGAGTCACTCTGCAACGAGACATAGAAATCGGTAAAGGTGCTGACAAAGACGATGGCCATCGCATAAAGGGCGTCACGCGTGCAACGCGGTTGCGTGTTACTGAGGACGTGAGAGCACGGACGGAGAACACGGACGGAGAACACTGAGGCGGATGCGAGCGCGGTATGGCAACGTAAGGAACCCCGCGGTCCGGGGCTGAAGTTTATCGTGACGGACTAGTGTTCATTCAGTGTTGATTACCTCTCGGGACTTTATGCTGTGTGAAGTCGTGGGTTGGCGAGACGGTGCGTGGTCGAGCGACATAGGGCACGGGCGGCACGGCCCTGCGCCGCGGTGACCGCGATTTGACATGGCTGGCAAGGAAACACGGGTTTCTGCCAAGCATTAAGGAATTCCAGCAACTGCCCGCCGTCACCTTGTGGTTGCCCATCCCCTGCTCGTAGAACGTCGGTGCCATGTGGTGCGTTGCCGCAGGTCGCTTGGCAGGTTGTCCGGTGCGACATGATGCTTCTGTTCGGCCGCTCAGCTTGCAGACGAGAGAATCGACGAGGTCGAGAATCGGGATTGCCGCGCCGAGAGAGGCGGTAACCCCAGCGCGCGGCGACCCCGGCCACTATCAGTTCAGGAGGGCAAGTCGTGCGTATGATGTTAACTGCTAGCATTCCTCACGAGCCATGCAATACCCTCATCACGGATAACAAATTGGGCCCGATCCTCAAGAGAATTCTTGAGGAGATCAAACCCGAAGCGGCCTACTTCACCGAACAAGAAGGCAATAGAGGAGCGGTACTGATCGTCAACGTGTCGGATCCGTCGAGAATCCCTGCGCTCCCGGAACCGTTCTTTCTCAACTTCAACGCGGATTGCCGCTTCCGGATCTGTATGACGCCTGAGGATCTCGGCAAGGCGGGGCTGGATGAGATTGCAAAGCGCTGGCACTAGAGAGAGGATGAATCTGTGGATCGGGATGTTGCCGACGTAAGCATCCCGCGCTCGTCGCCCAGCGAACGACAGAGGTCACAATCTATCGTCGAAGCGAGCATTGGACGCCGCTGATTCTGAGCTCGCTCGAGGAGACTGCGGAATTTCGCTCGATCGCCCTGTCACTGCCGCTCGGACAAATCTATGAAGGTGCATTGGCACAGCTGCCAACACCCTGAAGCCAGCCGGTAATGGTCATCGTCGATGACGTGCTCAACAAGGGAAGCGCGAATTGCCCACCGGTCAGTCATGCGCCATTCGCCAATTTCTGCTCCAGGGCCTAGCGGCAGAGGCGAGATCGCGGTCTTTGCCCGCCGACAGTGTCGCGCGCTTGAGAGCCCGGTACAAAAGAATCAGGGAAGAAACCGCTGAAAAGTTGCCAGTTCAAGCGGAACGCGGCCAAAAGTAGAATCCGCTGCAACTGGCAGGACGTCTGCCAAAGAGCACGCGGAGAGATAAATGCACTCTATAAAAGATGTCATCCGGCGACTCACCGGGCAGCGAGCGCCCAACCGAGATCCGGCAGATATACTACGAACTCTCGCTACACTGCGTTTCGCAATAGATAAAACGGGATTGAGCCTTGATGCGTTCGCGCGTCAGCACGTGGATCGACGCTATAGTGGCAGCTCGAATCTCATCTACCGCTGGGCTCGCGGGGAGACTTCGATGAGCGAGAACATGGCACGTCGTTTGGACGCACGCGTGGCCGGTGTTTATCAAATTCATTCCCACCCTGTATTCGAGCTTCTTCGTGAGCCCTCCCTGGAGGTTGCAGAGATTCACAGGCTTCTCAGCCGGTACACTTCCTCGAGCCCGCGTCATACTTCATGGTGGTTTGGAGATGAGGAGGAGCGAGGTGTCGTCGCATCGCCACTTCGCACGGAGACGTCGTTGCTCGTCCAGCGAGGTGATCTCGACGGATTCACAGTCATCTTGGGACTCGTACGCGAAGCGGAGGTACAGAACGATCTCACAGCGCATATCGACCGGTTCGCAGATCTGTACCGGGCATTTGCGGGGGCCGCCCGAGTAAGCTGGCTCAAGCCTTTCAGGCGTCTACTAAGACACTGCGTGCAAACCGTTCAGTTCAAGAGCTTTCATTCCGCGCTGTGGTGGCGAGTCGATTGGAAGACGATTGACAGGCAGATCCGCGCCGTCCGGCATGAAACCGTACGACACAAGTGTCCGCGGGACCCGAAAACGTACCAATTCATACTTCCAAAAGATCCCATTTCGATGGCCATAGAGAGGCCGCCGGAGATCATTAGGAGTCCATTGGAGAAAGGGGGTTGGGCCGCGAAGGCCTTCCGCGTCGGTCTGTCGAGGTCTCTCTGACACTCGACTGATCAACGGTTCCATGCTTTGCGTCGCACTCAGTGCATGCAGCTACAACAGCCTTCGATCGCGGCTTGTCAGTGAATCAGGTGGAGGAGCAATTTCAACTGCAGATGTTCGAGTCCTACAAGGGTGGTAACTCGTGCGATGACGACATGAGGACATTCGATCGTGCGGATCTTGACCGATACATCCAGTACTGGGTCGAAGATCGCGAGCGTGGCGAGGGCTATTAATGCAAACGAGCATGCGTGGATCCTGATGATTAGTCTCTTTGTCCTGATCCAACGGCAATAGATCGCTGCGGCGTCGAATACTCACCGCAGACCCGTGATCGAGCCTCGCCGGTAGCGGGCGGATCCGGATAGCCGCCCGGCGTGAGGCGGCTGGGTTCATCTGACTGCCGGGGGAGCCGCGCAAGGCGGGCCCCCCGGCGGCTGCCTAGCCGGCGCGGCCAAATTCCACCGCGACAGTTCCACTCCCTCCAGAATGTCAGGACGATGACGATGACAGATGTCAGACAGACGATTGCCAACTCATGCGCGATGCGATTCATGTCAGCACCCGATCCCCGCCTGGTCCCTGATTATTATCTGCAGCTCACAGCGCTCTTAACTGGTGCATCGTTCATTGGAACGTGAGTGTTTGGGGAAACTGCGCCCAATCCACGTAGCAGAAGTGATCGTTCGCAGAGCAAGCCGGGTTCGTAGTGAACTGATCGAGTGCAAGGACGACGCAATACGAGCCTTTGGGCGGATTTGTTCCGCCGCTGGACGATTGGATGTTGCTGACGGTATACCCATTGTAGAGCTGGTTGGATGAGTAGGCGCCGGCGCCAGTGAAGTTCGGCGATGCCTTCTCCAACAGAAATCCCTGGATGGTCCCTGAGCCGGTGAAATTGTAGGGCACGGCCCAGAGGGAGCCCCGTAGGCTGCCGGTATAGGAGCTGGAGATGAGTTGGGGGTTGTCATATGACACGCCCCAAGTGATGCTGTAATTGGCCGGTCGACTGGCGCTGGTGGTCGAGACGCTGTACAAGAGATTCTGCCCCGAGGGAAAGCCGAGTCCATTCTGTCCTGAGCCGCGCGCAGCGGTGCAGGCGAGCGTCGTCGGGCCCGGGGCAGGCGGTGTCGCCTCGGTAGTGCCCAGGCATTCCTTTAAATTTGCCTGCAGCGAACTGTCCGTCGAAACAGTTCCGGCAACGACGAATGTGAGGGGGCCTGACGGTCCATTCACGAATGCGACGATCCCGATGTGATTTGCGTTACTGCCATCGACGAATACGAGCACCTTCATGTCGGTTATCGTCGCTTGTAAACCCAGAGATGCCAGGAATGTGGGACTGTAAACGATTTCCATGACCTCCGCGCCGGTAAAGGGCAGAGCCTCGTTTCCGAAGGGCGTCGTCAGCGCAAGTTGGCTTTGCGTGGGATCGTAGCCACCGGTGCAGTTTCCTCCAGTGTTGACCGTTGGCGCGCCCGAGCCGGCAATCACAACCTGGCCGCTCAGTGAGCTGGAAAAAGTGTCATACACGGTAGGAATAGAGGTGGGTGCCGTAATGCAGGTGATCGTGAAATTCGGGTCGGTGGAGGGAACACAGGCGCCGGAGGCCAGGGCCACGGGGGCAGGCAAACCCGGTACCGTGACCTGACTCAACGCGGCCCCTACGCTGAGTGTCGCAGAGGTAGACCCAGTACCTCCACCACCGGAACAGCTCAACTGGTAGGTCAAGGAGCCGGGCTGGGCCACCGAGACGACCGTTGAGCCACTCGTGGGCTGGGCGCCGCTCCATGCACCGCCTGCTGAACATGAAGTCGCGTTCGTTGAGGACCACGTGAGCGTGACCGAGTCACCAACTCGCGCGGCACTGTTATTGATAGACAACTTTACCGACGGAGGCGCCGCGGCTGGAGGTGCAGGCGCAGGTCCGCCCGAGCCGCCGTCTCCACCGCCCCCACCGCAGCCTGCGGACAGGGCCGTAAGCAGTGCCAATACCGCAGTACGCCGGCTTAGTGACTTGCCGCGGTTTGCGCGAGGGGTGCCTGGTGTGTCGCAACATCGTAGGGAAGGTCTCCCCCGTGCGCCTATGTCGGTTGATTCGCTGTACATGTCAATACTCCCCGTATTTGATCTGTCGGTCCAGGGGAGTGTCGGACGAGTGAGTCAAGGGCGACAATCGGAGCGGCGTCTAAACTAACGACCAGTCATCGTGGTTAGGATGGCGAGTTAAAGTATCTCCAACTCCTGGTTTTTCGCATACAATCGCGGCTCGCTGTCTTGAGTAACTTCCATCAACAAACGACGCACAATCCATCGTTGCGCGTCGGCTCGAAAGACGGTGGGCAAAGTGCCAAAAGAACACGAAGGAGACGCTTCAAATGCGCAGCACGTCGTTCAGGTACTCGTTCGGGATTGCATCGTTTCTCGCATTCGGTCATGGCGCGGCTGTCGCCGGGGGATTTGCAATCACAGCTCAGAGCGCGAGCGCCCTGGGCAACGCCTTTGCAGGGACCGCGGAAGCAGATGACGCTAGCGTCGTATGGTTTAACCCCGCAGGAATGACTCGTCTGTCGGGTACAAACGTGGTTTCGTCCGCCAGTCTGGTGCGAACCTCATTCAAGTTCGAAAATACCGCTTCAAGCGGGGCATTCGCTGCACCCGGAGCGGGCGATGGCGGAGACGGCGGCAGCACCGCGCTGGTGCCGCAGCTATTTGCGTCAGCCCATATCGCTCCGGATTGGTCACTCGGCCTTGCCTTCAACACGCCCTTCGGGCTCAAGACCGAGTATCCGGCCGGATGGCGTGGCCAGTTGACCGCTTTGAAGTCGGAGGCCAGGTCCTATAACCTCGATCCGTCACTGGCCTATCGAATCAGCGATCGGCTCTCGGTCGGGGCCGGTGTAGATTGGCAGAGGTTCACGGCGGACCTGACCAACGCGGCAGGACCCCTTGGGGTCGCCCAACTCAAAGCCAGCGACTCGGCCTGGGGATTCAATCTCGGGGCGCTTTACAGTCTGTCCGATTCCACGCGCATCAGTGCTGCTTATCGCTCGTCATTCGCCTATTCGCTTCACGGCACCGCCCGGTTTTCCCAAGGCAACGGCCTCTTCGACAGTAGCATCCGGGCGCATTTAAGTGTGCCGGAAAATGCATCGTTGTCCGTATTCAGTGCGCTCTCCAACCGATTGGAGCTGATGATGGGGGGTGTATGGACCCGCTGGAGCAGACTGGCGGCCCTCTCCGTGATCCGCACGTCAGGATCTGCGCTCGGTGCCAACGGGAGTACGGTATCCGTACTTCCGTTTGCGTGGAAGAACACCGTGACACTGTCAGTGGGTGCAAACTACAACGTCACGCCTGACTGGAAGGTTCGTATTGGATTCGCTTCCGACCCGGCGGTTTCTACTACGGCGGAGCGTACCCCACGCCTCCCCGACGAGCGCCGGTTCACATTGAGCATAGGAACTCGCTTGCGAGTGCGTGCGAGATCGACCATTGAAGTTGCATATGCGCACGACTTTGTAAGAAACGCGGCCATCAACGATACCATTGCCGGAGTGCCCGGCGCGCTGGTCGGTCATTTCGATGTCGCGGCCGACGTGCTAAGTGCGCAATACAATTACGAGTTAAAGTGATTCGATGCAACCGATCAGCCGTTGAGCACCGCAATCAGCGCCTCCGGCTTGGCCGGCTTGACGATGACCGGGAATCCGCTCGAGCGAAGCTCCGCCAAGCGCTTAGGTTCCGTATTCCCGGTAATCAGACACACATTGCCGAAACCGAACTCACTGGACAGAAGCTGCGCCGTCTCGAGGCCTGTCAGGGCGGATCCCAGCATGTCGTCGGTGAGAATCCATCGCGGCAGCGAGGTGCCAGCTCGCAGCTGCGACAAAAGCTCGCTCGGCTGCGAATAGGTCCGCACACTCGCGCCCCACGCGGTCAGTTGCTCCTGCAGTCCGTCCAATACGATGGGATCGTCATCGAGGACCCAAATCTTGGCGCTCGTCCGAAAACCGGTAACGTCGAAGTGCTCCGCAAGGCCGGAACCCAACTCCTCACCGGCGCCCGCCGTAGTAACATGGAAGCTGAACTGAGAGCCCACGTTGAGTGTCGACCGCACGATCAAGCCTAGTTTCAGCAGCGAGTCTATTCGCTTCGCAATCGCCAGGCCAAGACCTACTCCGTGACGACGCTGTCGGGCTGGGTTAGCGAGCTGCACATATTCTTCGAAGATCCGGGCTTGCTGATCCTCCGCAATTCCGGGTCCCGTATCCGATACCTCAACCAGGAAATCCGCTGGCGTCCTCGCAATTCGGATGAGGACCGAGCCGGATGCGGTGTACTTGACGGCGTTGCCGATCAGATTGCGCAGCAAGCGGCCGATCAGCAGGGGATCCGACCTCACTGTGGCGGGACATACCACGGCGCGGATGTCGAGCGCCTTCGCCTCCGCCTCCGGGCGGAGCTCCTCGACAAGTTTCTCCACGACGGTATCCAATCTGAATAGTTTGTTGTCAATCTCCACGGCGCCCGCGTCGAAGCGCGACAAATCCAGCAGGCTGTTGAACTGCTCCTCCAACATGCCCGCAGTATCCTTGATGCGTCCGAGCAATCGCCTCGCATCGTCGGTGGTCACGTGGAATGTCAACGTCCCGAGGAACATGGTGAGTGCATGGAGCGGTTGCCGGAGGTCGTGGCTTGCTGCTGCAAGGAACCTGCTTTTGGATTCGCTGGCCAATCGGGCCTCCGCCAGGGCAGACTCGACGATCTTCTTGTCAGCCTCCGCTTGCGCGAGTAGCTCGGCGTTCTCGGTGCGGATGCGCAGCGACTCGAAGAACTGGCGCGAATAGTCGCGGCCGAATCCGATCATCAGCAATGCCACCGCGAGATAGGGAAACGCCACTGCGAGCAGCGGCGGGCTATTCGAGCCGACGCCTAGCCAGAACAGCGTGCCCTGACCCAGGTGTACGGCGGTGACCATCGCAAAGCTGGGAAAATGACTGGACGCGTTGATCAGCGCGCCGATCGCATAAAAGCAGGAAATCAATGTCAGTACGAGCCTGACTGTCAGATCGCCGTTGGCAGCGACCAGCCAGAAGGACGAGCCGATGACAATCGCGTTGGCAGTTGCGCTCACCCATAGATAGATCTCATATTGTCTGAGCTTCGCGAGGCTGGCCGTTTCGATGGAACCGCGGATCATGCCGCACAACAGCGCACGTGCGAACGCGACCGCGGCCATGGCTAATTCCCAGGCATGAAGCTGCAGCGACGCAACGCGGCCGTGCAGTGCGAATTCGATGGCGATCAGTGAAACGACGAGGACCGGCAAAGTCCGTAGCGCCTGCGTCGCGCGAATGCGCATGGAAGCGCGAATGAATAACTCATTGAGTGCTTGCTGCCTGCTTTGCGTGGCTCGAATACTACTCGACACAGTGAACTCTACTTCAGGGTAAAGGTGAAGCTCGTAGGATTGAGTCCAGGGTCCGACTCAATGGCCGCCACGTTGAGCTGCCAACGAGAATTCAGCTCCTTCTGCAGCTCGACTCTGACGGCATGTGAGCGCCTGGTCGACAGTACATGCGACTGTGACACTTCAATTTGGATGGCTGCGCTGCCCACCCCCAACTCTGTGATGGAGGGATGATTCCACATATACTCATCCGGCGTGTCGTTGGCAAATGGCAGCGGCACGTTAATGCCCGATGAAATGATCCCAATGCTACTGAGTAACTCCTGACCACTGACGGGATCGCGCACGCTGAATTCAGTCACGGACGAGAAGTGGGGATCACCACTCAACCACACAACGGAACCTCGGACGTCCGCGTCGGCCAGGGTGCTCGCAACCATTTTTACGAACTCGGGGTATGAGCGGAGTGTATCGCTGCTCATCGCACGTGCCGGATGGGTGCGCTCATCGTCCGGTATCGGCACGAGGGGTGAGCCGGTCACCAGGAATAACGGTCGCGCCTTATCCGTCAGGGATCTCACCCAGGCGATGAAGCCTTCTCGTTGCTCATCTGCAATGACTCTGAGCGTGCCCGTGTTTGAGGAACCCCTCTCACTACGCGTGTCGAAGACAAAGAACGAGAATCCCGCGCTGTCGAATGAGTACCACAGGTGATTGTTGAGCGCGGGCCTTGGCCCCGGTGCTAACCCGCATGTCGAGCCTGATGCTGGCCCCGGCGCCGGCCCCGATGGGTGAGGTGGCACTGGCCGCGATTCATGGTGCATCTGGTAGTTCCAGGCTTCCTGGGCCGCCACCGCGCCCAATTCAGCGAACTTGGCGTCCTCATCACCTGCGCGACGTGTCGGGTAGTTGTCGCGGAACTCATGGTCATCGATTGCGAAATAGGTCGGTATGTGCGCAAGCACCCAGCGCGCGTTCTTGCTCAGGAACGCATGTCTGTGACTCTCCTGGTATCGCTCGCGGTTCTCGGCTATGTCGAAAATCGCATAGCTGGCATCGGCGTAGATCTGATCACCCACGAGCAACAGATGATCGATGCCGGAGTCCCTCTCCACGTGATCTCGAATCACCGCGAAAACGCGATCCGCTGTACATAGATCAAACCAGGATCCGGGATACCAACATGAGCCTACCACGAAGGCTAACCGGGCTTCTTCCTCGGCCCGGATGAAGCGCCGGTACCAAGGCAACCGGGACCAGTTCATACGAAAATGTGCCGGTACCCAAATCCCATCCGGATGCGCGGAAGTGTCTACCATGGCCCAATTCCAGCGGCTGTTCTTTACGTTTGGCACAACATCCTGGGTTCGGGCGTCGCAGAGGAAGTCCCCGAGGTAAAAGGTGGAGTTACCGAGAATGTTGGGGAAATAGTCCATGAGTGTTCCGAAGCCCCCCTGGGCATCTCGAATCCAATGGATCGGATCCAACTCTCCGCTGGCACTCGCCGTGGAAATGTACTTCATTGCAATGGACGGGCTGGTCTGGAATTCATCCGTCTCAGCCCAGATTCTGATTTGCCGCCGGCCATCGGGAAGGCGTTTGGGGTGACTGATGATCGGGCCCGTTTTGAGGCTGTCAATGGGTGACGTGGCCGTCCTCGGTTCTTCATATTTGATGTATGGCGCGGCCGACGCGTGGTCGCGAAAGAAGTCGGTTATGTGGCCGAACACGTCCTGCCACGCATCCTTGCCAATCAGGGTATCCAGATGCCCGTAGTGATCGACGATCTTCAGACGAATGCTTTGACTCGCCATCTTGTAGTTAATGTGTGCAAACAGGTTGATCGAATCGATCTGGAACCTCGATAACCGCGAGGATTCCACATTGAAGGCGTAGTTGTCGCGGCCGTGCAGAAACAGCGTGGGGAACTGCCAATTTTTGAAGACCAGTGTATCGGTAAGGAAACTGTTTGCACCCTCCTTATCAGTTATGCGCGCTCGGTCGACGAGGAAATACAGCTCTCTGTACGCATCGACATTGGCGGCGCCCATAAGCGAGGGAAACGCATCATGTGTCGTGGGCCCGAGATTACTGTGTGCCCACTCATAGCCGTAATACAAAGTCATGCGATTACAGATCGCCCGGGCCAGTTTCCCGTAAGGATGCGAGCCCTTGTGGCCATCAAACTCCGACGCGGTCCAAGGGAGCGAGCTGCCGACCCGGTCCAATATGGTTTCGATGCCAGTCGGTCCGTCGGTCCCGTCTTTGGTGCTGGCGGGAATCGGATCGATGACATCCGGAAAAAAGCGTTGCCGAAAGAAAACTCCCATATAGGCGCGAACCAGATTGGCTTCTGAGGCATGAATCCAGGGCGGGACCGCATGCATGACTAGTGCCTCGATCAGCTGTTTACCGCCTTCCACCAGAGTGCCTTTCAGGATGGCCATTGACAGCGAGGCGGCCCCGATGCAATGACTGAAAACCAACACACCTCTATCCTCCGGCCGGGGTGCATGGTGGTACACATGTTTCACTGCGGCGGTGACGTGCGCGGAGATGTCTTCGAGCAGAGGACGGTACCCCGGAGGAGGCCGCAACGCCGTGCTGAGACCGTGGTCCAGCATCCAAACCTCATAGCCGGCTTCGAGAATGAACCCCGCAAGTGGCCGATGGACGCTCTCGGTGTAGAACATCCGGCTGCTGTGCGAAATACCGTGAATTAACAGGACTGGCGGCGCACCGCCCGGCAGCGGCTTTCGTGGTACCGCCCGCATCAATCGCCAGAACGACTCGCCGGGCTCTCCCGGCTCAACTTCGACGCTCACGTCTGCGACTGGCTTTCCGTCGTAACTGATCGTGGTCGGTGCTTCGTAAAGTCTGTAGTGGACCTCAATCTCCTTGCGAGTCGGGAAGAGCTTGTAGGACGGCGCACCAAAGGACCACAGATGTGTCTGAATCAATGCGCGCAGCGCAAGTGCCCCGACGCCGGCGACCGCGGCCGCGATCTGGGGCGTTTCGGCAGAGTTGATGCATTGTAAAGGGTCGACATGCCGTGCCATTCGCACGAGATCGACGCGGAACCATCCGACGGCGTGGTGTTTTGGACCCTCGACATCCTGGAAGGTCAGCTCGATGTTTCCGAGAGAGGTCCAAAGGTTCGACCCGTCTCGGTCGGTTCGATCGCGCGATCCGTCGTAGGCCAGGCGCTTCTCGCCGGATATCCGCACCTTCTTCTTATTGATCGTAGCCTCGACCGAATATCGAAAGTAGCGCCAATGACCGTGCTGGCGGGCAACCCGCCACAATCCCTTCAGTGTCTCGATCGGGCCGCTCGACTCCGAACCGGTGGCCATGCCGCCGAATTCGTCCCTGCGGAGTATATAAAACCGCCACAACGCCAACAGTCCGCGCCGCCACAGACTCGGCGGCTTTGCGTCCCGTGCGAATAACTGAACGTGGCCGGCTTGCTTTACCGCCAGCTCCCTCAAATCCCGGTCCGCAATCGTATCGATAGTGCTTTCGGGTTTGGTGTTCTCGAAGACCGTGAACGTTGCTGCGAGCAATTGAGAGGGGTCTTCCAGATACCGATACATGTCGGATATCGCGATATCGATGTCGATCACGATCCGATTGATAGGGCCCTCATCTTTGACCCCGTCATTGCCTTTGACCGCTGGGGTACTGAGTTGGAGTAAGGTGGATATGGCCCGCGTCTGCGCCGGGGTGGAGCATCCGAACAGACGTTCCCTGAAAGTGAACGCGAGAGCTGGGACTGGCCAATCAACCACTCGTCCGCTTTTCCGCGGCAGAACCAGCGAAGTTTTTACGGGCGGCAGCGTGAAAGTGTCGGCTTCCGGGCCCCCGTCAATCTGCAGTGCCAGGCTGTGCGCGAGCGCAGCGATCGTCATATAGGGATTGATGCCCAGCGCGCCCGGAACGATTGATCCGTCGAGGACATATAGTCCATCGTGGACGGCGCTACCTGCCGAGGATGAAAATACCTGACCGCGCGTGTTGACCACACCCCGGCTTGCGTCCGCGGCCATCGGACAACCACCCAATGGATGATTGCACAAGTTAAGTCCGCCCAATTTACTGGCGCCCTCGAACACGTGCTCAAATTCATGTGGGAACGGCTTCCAGAACGGATTTGCGAGATACAGTCCGCCGTCGAAGCCACTGCGCTTGTAAGCAGAGTCGAGTATCTCGTCGAACTGGTCCGCGGCACTGGTGCCGGCGCTGTGGTTGGGTCGCGGCGCACTGGCGGGCCATTGTATGTTCAGATGATCGAAGCACGGGTCCAGCTCGAAGCAACCGGTCGCGTTGTCAGTGCCCATCATGAGCAGGACCTGATGGTGATCCATCTGATCAGCCGAGACGGACAAGGGATCCACGTGGGGGTTGTCGTGGTGCCAAGCCGACTCCGGACTGTCGATATAGCGCCGAGTCAGGGCCTGGGTCGCCAGCACCTCGCCCCACATCCGGCTGATAGCCTGTGGCACGGTCGCATCTTCGATCAGGCCGGAGAATGCGGGATCTTTTTTATCCGCCGGATGCTCCACCTTGAGAAATGACACGATGGTGGGTCCGGGCTGCTCCGCCGGAGTTGGGTTGATTCCGGTAGCGGAAGGAACCTTCGCGTAGGAGCTGACGCGTCCTCGCTGACCGAACCCAAAGGAGATGCCGTCACCATTGAGTGAGAATCCACGCCCCAACGCCTGGTCGGAAACCGGAAGACCGGCGTATTTGCCCAGGGGGGTCCGCGAGCGCAACAGAATTTCGGGACTGCCGAACGTCCCTGCAGCCAGAATCACTAGTCCGGCTCTGATATCGATAGACGTCTTGGTGACGTCGGCTGTGCGGTGCACCACGACTGTCCACGGTCGTCCGTTCTGCTCCTGCTTGCACAGTCGATCGACTGTGGCCCCCGTCACGATGTCCACCCCGAGGCTCTTGGCCAACGGCCATGCATTCATCGCCAACGTATTCTTGGCACTGGTGTTACAGCCCGTAAAACAATTGCCGCAATCGTTGCACCGTTTTTGCTCCACGCCGACATTGTTTGGACCGTCCGAAAAGGTCACGGCAATGTCGGCAAGGTTATGGCTACTTTTTTTGCTACCTCGGTTGGAAAGACTGGCGTTTACGCTGTCCGCGAGTTTCCCTAGGGCACGGACTTTGGGAAGGTTGTACCCATTCGGATGCTGTTGTACCCCTAGAAGGGTGCGCACGAACTTAAGACTGGGGCCGAGGCGTTCGAGCCACGAGGCAGAGGGCGACGGGGGCGCGGGCCAATCATCCAGAATGCGCGCGTCCGGGTCGATGGCGACACCCGCGTTGATGAGAGACGTACCCCCAAGGCCACTCCCGACGATTGCGCTGACGTTTTTTCCGAC
The DNA here is from genome assembly GCA_045810105.1 of Steroidobacteraceae bacterium. Classification (GTDB taxonomy): domain Bacteria; phylum Pseudomonadota; class Gammaproteobacteria; order Steroidobacterales; family Steroidobacteraceae; genus 13-2-20CM-66-19. Next base: position 114,917 of record JBJMWM010000007.1, read on the forward strand.
ACGGACGTCAAACAGCGAGTCGGCGTACCCCGTCCGTGCTTCGCCGTTGCCCTGTGTCGAGATATGCGCTGGGAGATCCGAAATCGTTTTCGGAAAGTCTCCTGGAACATACTCGTTACCTCGTTCCAGGACCAGGATCCTGCGGCGTCGCAGCTTTTCGTTGTCGCGCATCGCCAGCGCGAGAGCGGTCATTGCAGCTCCGTAGCCGGACCCGACGATAACGACGTCGTATTCGAGCGGCTTGTCAGAAAGAAACAACTCCTCTATCGGTCGTGAGAGCACCAAGGTCATGTGAACGCCCTTTTTATGGTTATTGGGTGGCTGCTTCCTGCGATCGACGACAGGTTGGGGTTACATGACTTTTATGCCGCTCCTGGCTGCAATCATGACCGCCTCGACTCGGTTTTTGGCCCCGATGATCTGAAACGTGTTGTATACGTGCGCCTTGACGGTTCCTTCGGACAACTTGAGGTCCCGCGCGATGGCCTTGTTCGAGTAGCCCTTCAGAAGGCGCTCTGTGACTTCCCATTGCCTCGGTGACAGCCTCGCGAACGCAGTATGCTCGGAGGAGTCCTCCTGCAGGACGTGCGGTGGGAGGTAGATTCCACCGGAGAGCACGAGGCGAAGAGCCGCGATCATCTGGTCCGAGGTATGCGACTTCGGCACAAATCCGACTGCCCCCCGGTCGATGGCCCCTTTGATCAAACGAGGCTCCTGATCACCCGACAAGACGACCACCGGTATTTCCGCAACGCTGTTTCGAAAGGCCTGGAGCGATTCAAGGCCCTCGGTGCTCTGCAAATGCAGATCCAGCAACACCATGCGGAACTTGGTGTCCCGACACTCGTCGATGGCTCCCTCGATGCTGGCACTCTCGTGGATGGCGACGCCCGGACTGATATTGGCCAGCAACACCCGCAGGCCTTCCCGAAACAGGGCATGGTCATCCACGAGAAGCAGATTCATCCGTGCGTTGCTCAGCAAATGGGTGGGACCGGGCGAAAGAAACGATATCTCCTAACGCGGCGCGGGCCAATAGCAAGGTTGCTAAACTTTCGCTTAACCACATCGCAGACGGCGGCCTCCTCTGAGCTCGCTTGCTCCTCAACCGGCCGCCGCACGCCTGTGTTCTTCAGTTGCAAGTGGCTGGCACCTGGGGAGTGAATGCGAACTTGTCCAGCAAAGTAACCACACCCCGGAAGTTGTTGCCGGGCGTGGGGTCCCAGACAGAATAGGCGGAGCAGAGCCATTGATCGAGGAAATCCACGAGATCTGCGCCGGCCGCACCGCGGTCATGTGACGCTGACTTCAACGCTCCCAATGCTGAAAAGACATTCTCGCGTTGCAACATCACATCTGTGAGCTTCCCGGTTGGCAAGGCGATCGCGTCCTGCCCGGGATCGGCAAGGTCCCAAAGTAGTGCATAGATGTTCGCTTCCGACACAGATCCCGATAGCGTGCCGTCCGCAGTTCCCAGCGTAACCCCCGGTCCAGGTGTCTCCAGATTAAGCAGGATCTGCCCGGTGCTGGACGTATCGATATAAAGCGGACTATGCAGGACCGATTGGCCGAAAAAGGTGGCGGCTCCTTCGCTCCACGCCAGCAGCGGCGCCACCTGCATGCTTGGACCGTGGTTTCCTTTTACGAAGACGACTCGCGACAGCTTTGACATGAAGAAATGTCCAAACTCGTGCAACAGAACTGCATCATCGTATTCGTCCGGGTCCGCCGCGCTGGACAGGACGTACACGGTGCCATCCAAATAGCAACTGGCTCCCGGGTCCAGACTGCCCGGGGTGATGCAGGTGATCACCCCGGGAGTCCATTGCCACTTGAGCGCGGGGAGGCGCGTGCCATATTGCGCCTGAACAAACGTGAATGCATTCAGGCCGACATCGAAAATGTTGAAGGCCCCGGCGAAGGATGCTGATCGGGTCGCCGCGAGCGCGATCCCGGTTGCATTTGGAGTTGTCGAAGCATCGATCGGCGGACCTTTCACGGCGTAGGTTGTTCCCTGGTTGTTGACGACGCTCTGGTCGTAGGCAGCGCCGCTCGCAGTTGATGAGGACGCAACCACCTTGACGTAGTAGGGACCAGGCGTAGGCATGGCGAAGGTGAGCGCATACGCTCCAGTCTCATCGGTCAGGCCAGTCGCCAAAATCGAGTCATTGGACGAGTCGTGCACTTCAACGGTGGCATGGCGGATTGGCAGAATTCGGGCTGTCGCCGCAAGTCCTGAGGTTGTTTGCGGATAATCCTCGTACGTGGCGGAACCAGCCACTGAGAGTCCAGCGCACGGTGTATAGGGGAAACTGGCGACCGCCACCCCGGAACCTGAGCCGCCCCTGTCAGCCTGCGCCGCATTCAATGTCCCAGTGTAAACGGTGGAGATTCCACAGAGGGATACTCGTACTGTGTAAGGCACCGACTGTGGAATACCGCAATTCGACCAGTAGTCCACCCGCGCAGTGTAGGTTCCGGCCTTCGCAGTGGCCGTCCCCGGCCACACGATGTTTTCCTGGTCAACGTTGTCTATCGAACACCCGGCATTGCTGTCCAGGTCCAGACTGCCACCTGTCGAGTCGCTGCGGCTGCCGTAATAAATCTCCTCGGCGCCCGGCGTAACGACATGCAGGTCGACGTCCACAGGCAGCCCCCAGGACAATGACACCTGGATGGGTCCGGAGCCGACCGCTTGGAACGTAAGGGGCAGGGTGCGAGCCGGGCTGACAGTTCCGTCAGTCCCCATCAATTGGATTGAGGCGTTGAGCTGGGTTGTCGGGGTCGCCGCGGCGAATGCGTGCGCGTTGGTCGAATTCTTGTTGAGGACGCCGCCCGAGGTCTGAGGAGTCGGCAGCTTGGCGCGCCTCTGTAGATGCAGCCGTGCTCCCGCGCCACTCAAATTCGCTATGAAGTTCTGACTTACTGCGAGATTGAGCTGCAGTTGGCCATTTGACAGCGTTGTCGGTGCTGTGTAGTACCCGGGAATACCTTCAAACGAAACGATAGCCTTGGCGACCTGGCCCGGGCTGCTGCTCGAAATCAGAATTGACCCGTTTCCGCCGTTGATGAAGTGTTGGGGTGCGCTGGCCGCTGTAATGGCGAGCGTCGTTGAAGCCGGTAGCACGGACAGATCACCGCTCGGAAGATAGGTGCCCCCGTCGAACGAAAGACCACCCGCGGTCGCCGGCACGTGCGTCGGCACAACTTGGAACTGATTCGAATAGGTTGCGGTTCCCGTGGGCAATGTGACTTCCGCCTCGAGGACGCACAACCCGGCATCCGAAACGGCACCGGTCACTGTCATTGTGGAACCCATCAGTGTGCCTCCGGATATGGCGCCACATCCCGAGCCCGTGGTCGACAGTGATATTGCGGTTGCGCCGGCCAAAAATACGGTGACCGTCACTGTTGCCCCGGAAGCAGGCGAGAGGTCGGAAACCTGGACGACGGGTAGCCCGTCATTCCCAGTGAGTTTGACTTCGCCGGCAGGACCGACACTGACTGCGAGCTTTAGACTGAACGTGGTACTGCCTGACCCGTTGGACGCCGTGACAGTAAAGGTGGAATCCGGAAATCCGATGCTGGGCGTTCCAGTGATCGCGCCGGTAGTAGCATCGATGGTGAGTCCCGGCGGGAGGGCGGGACTGATCGAATATCGTGTCGGAGATCCAGTGACGGTAGGATTGAGTCCGGCTGCGGGACTACCCGCTGCCAGCACGGTTGGACTGGGATAGCTCAGACCGCTGGGGGCGGCGATGGTAGGGCCCGCATTGCCGCCACCTCCGCCACCGCAGGAAATCAACGCCAGGCAGGCGGCCAGTAACGTAAGCCGCCGCGCGAGAACCTTGCTGCTCATTTCATATCTCCCGAGGTGTGACGAGACCGCGCAAATCCCGCTCGGCAGCGGCCTTGCGACTCATTCGATGTGCAGACGGCAACGATTGGCGCCAGCACTGGGTTTGTTAGTGCTGGCAATCCTGGAGGTAGCCTCAGGCGGCGGGTATTGGACCGCCGGCTAAACTAAAGGCTGGCTCGAAACCGCAGAGAGTGAGGCGGTTGGATACCCACGCAACGAGTTCCAGCGCGTCCGCAGCTTTGGAAGTTGAATCCAAAGCCCTCGGTGCTTCTGCCATGCGGCAGCGCACCGAATCGGACAGGGCATGCACCGGACTGGATCTCAGCTGACATGTCAAGAGAATCTTGCGTTCAAACCTCTCGTCCTGCTACATATACGAACCCGCTTCGCCACTATCAAGCGCCTTGGGGCCTCGGCGCGACCTCCAACAAACTGCGAGCGAATGCGGAAACGAGACGGAAGCTCCGATGGCGCCCAATAGTGGAATGCCCGGTTCGCCTGGCGTGGTGCAATTGCGCCGCGCTGCGGCTGCTCGCGCCAAGCGTGTGTTCTGGACGGGCGCTCTCGTTGCCTCTCTCATGGGCCTTATCTCCATCGGCGTCGATGGACTCCAGCTGCCGCTCATCGAGAACATCAAACTGAAGGGGCTTGATTTCGCCCGGAGCTTTGGGCGCGAGGAATCAGCAGCACCTCCTCAGTATATTGTGGTGATCGCAATCGATGACCCCACTCTCGAAGAGCATGGAGCCTCGATCAGTGCCGTGACCTCCGATGATTTCATTGCGGATATTGTCAGTCGCGTCAGGCAAACAAGTGCAGCTGTTCTGGTCATCGATCTGGATCTGTCTTCGGGACAGCGTGCAGGTGAAAAACTCGGCGATGCGTTGTGTGGCACTTCCGATAGTCACAAATGCCGCTCCGATGGCTTGAAGATCGTTATCCCACGCCTGCTCTCGACGGGGGCACGGAGGAGCCACGAGTGCGGTGATCGCCCAGGTGCCCCCGGCATGGCCTCGACCGCCTTTGGCACGGGGGAGGCGCAATTTGGCTCGGTTTACTTCGGATCTGTCGAGTTCGAAGTCGATACAGATGAGGTGGCCAGATCCTTCTGCGTTATGCGGCGAGTTCAGGCGCAGGATGGACGCACCGAGGCCCAGGAGTGGCTTCCCTCCATTCCGCTCCTGACTGCAGCCCTCGCTACAGTCGGTGATCCTGCCGCGGGGTATCATCTTGCCGAACGACCCCTGTTCCACGATGCGATTGCTGCGGGTATGGCGGCCCGCATTGGCGCACCTGCGCCTGAGAAGCCGTGTACGGCCGCGTGTGAGCGGGGTGAACTCGAAAGACTGATCGACCTGCCAGACCGCAGAGAGTTTTCGCAGAAGACGCCCTGGCCTGGGCTTGTGGTGATTCCGGCGACGAACGTTTCATCGTTGCAAGCCCTGCCGCCGGGCAGTCTCGTGTTTGTAGGGACGACCCACCGGTTTGCTCGAGATAGCGTCAGCGTCTCGAGAATTCACGAGGACCTGCCAGGGGTTATCGCGCTCGCATATGCGACGCGTTCAGTGCTGACGGGACGCACTGTATCGGAGTCACCGGAGTGGCATCACGTTGTCCTGGAGGCTGCGCAGGTTCTACTCATTCTCCTATGCATCTCATGGTTTTCTTATTTTCTCTACGGGTCGAGGCTTGGTGCCGTAATAGTGAAGTCGCACGAACACGAGAGCCTTGCTCGTGGAGTCAGGAAACTGGCTGCGCTCCTTGTCGTGACCCTCGTGTTCATTGCTGTCGGTGCGCTGTTAGTCATCTTCATCTTCCTGGGCGGAGCACTCGTATCACGTGAAGTGCGTGCCGCAGGTTATCAGCTGGACTTCACGGTGCCAGTGCTCGCTATCAGCGTCGAGATCGTCGCGCGCGTCATTCAGCTGTTCGAGCAGATGGCTGACACAATCTACGAAGCGATCGGTGCTCTGATCAAGAGATTCTCGCGTCGCGCTGCGGCGGGGGTGGAGGCGGGAGACCCATGAACATGCGTGATTCCCTGAAATGTGTAGCAATTTCGATCGCAGCGACACTAGCCAATGCGCAGACTTGGGCGCAACAGCCGCCGCCCTCCACCAACTCGCCAGCACTCGCCGCCCCGCTAACCGCGCCTGTCAGGCCTGCGTGCGCCAAAGCGGCTCATGGTGTTCGGTTTGCGGCTTTCGTGACCGATGTTGTGTTGGATAACAGGTTCGATTTCGGCGGTGCCTTTCTCGAGCGCAATCATCAACGCTGTGACGTTGCGGCCGGTCAATTCTTCTATGCGGGCGACACACTGCGCGTGAAAGGGTCAGCCAAGGTGAAGTTGGCCTATTTCGGGGGACGCTTCGAAATCGTCCAAGCGCGCGACATGAGCTTCGACCCGGGCCAGGTTCCGGCCGAAATCCAGAAGAAATTAGAAGACCTTCGCCCGCTTCTGGACATCATATTTAACAGGCAGCCTGCTGAGAAAAAGCCTGTAAACCTGATCGGAGCGAACACCGAGCCGGCAAGCCCCGGCGGGCCCTGGTCACTGTATGGGTTCGTTGGATTCCACAGCGCGGGCGAGGTGCTCGAGCGCGAATCGACGCTCAACACCCCCTGTACGGTGGCGCAGATTGCGCCGGGCATTTATTTTGTGAATCAGGAGCGCGCCAAGGCGAGCATTGGATGGCAATCTGATTTGATGCACGTCGAGTATAAGAACTCGCAAGGCGCGTGGTCGAACGCCTCGTCGGCATCTACTTCGCGGAACTTGGCAGCACCGGTCGTGGAAGTTCCTTACGATAGCGCCGGCACAACGAATATCAGGCTTCGGCCCGCCCAGCAGCCTGACACCGAGGCCGTTCACATCGAGCTCAAGCCCGCAAAGGTGCCCCCTAATTCCGTTTCCGCGGCACCGGATGATCTGGCGGTCCAAGCGGCTTGGTTGCTGTGGGGGAAGCAAAACCCACAGTGGAAGGTGGAGGGCTTCTCGGAGCTCATAGAGCTTGCGACGAAGTCAGCATTCGCGCGGCAGACTCTCCACGCGGCGAAACGCGCTACAGAAGAATACGGTTGTCAGGTTCCAGACACCTTCGATACACAGGAAGTGCGGCGGCAGGAGCCTGTGATTGACATGAGGTAGGTATCACCGGCCAAGTGCGCGGACCTTGCATTAGGCACGAAATTTCGCACCGCCCCGGCTCCCTACTGGTTCCGGGAGGGCCGCTTCTGCCGCAAACTGGGCCGGCGCCTAAGGCCCTGTGCGACTGCCAATTGGCGCTCTAGCCCGGGAAAATTCGGCCATTCAGGAAAGGGCCCGTTCTCGCGAACATTCCGGTGGCGTGCGCCGGCGACAAAGCTGCTTCATAATGGGTGCATTATCCTGCGCCGCACCATAGCGTTTGCCCTGCGGCGGGGGCAGTGTCGCTATCCACAACGGAAGTACAACAAAGCGAGCGGTTTCGCGATCCGACCCGGTCACACAAATACGTCCATGCTCATGAAAGCTCTTTGTTCCAGCCTCATTATCTTTGGGCTCACCTTCATTTCAGTCACTCACGCAGCCAATGCGCCCGTCACCCTTACGCTCGACGTAGCGCATCCGGCCGCCGCGATTGGGCCCGATTTCTTGGGCCTGAGCTACGAGGTCGCATCGATCCTGCCGACCGACGGCGCGCGTTACTTCCGTGCCGACAACGGCCCGCTCATCACGCTGTTTCGCACTCTCGGGATCAAGAGCCTCCGCGTCGGCGGCAACACGTCCGATCGGAACGTGAGCCGTTTGCCCGAGTTCGCAGACTTGGACAACCTCTTTGGCTTTGCGAAAGCCGCGGACGTGAAAGTCATCTACTGCCTGCGGCTGCACGAGGGTGATCCGGCGTTGGATGCAGCGACGGCGAAATATATTCTCGATCACTATGCGCCGCTGGTGGATTCGATCTCGATCGGCCAAGAGCCGAGTGCGTATCCGGTCCAAGTGGTGGATACGCGGCCACCGAGCGAACGCATGGGTGCGGCGGTAGAGAAATTTCCTTACACGGTTTATCGGGATGAATGGAAAACGTTCGCCGAGAAAATCGTGGCGGCGGCACCCGAGATTAAGTTCGCCGGCCCCGGCGTACACAACAACGCTGATTGGACGCGCCGCTTCATAGACGATTTCGGTCGAGATCATCAGGTCGCATTGATCACCGAGCATCTCTATCCGGGCGGAGCGGCGGGCAAATTGCCCTCCGCACAAATCGGTCGCGACCGTATGCTTTCCGGCGAATTCTTCCAAGTGTACGAGAAACTGTACGACGGCTTTGTGCCGGCCGTGCGCGCGGTCGGGCTGCCTTATCGACTCGAAGAAGTGAACAGCTATTTCAACGGCGGCGCGCAGGACGCGAGCAACACCTTCGCTTCTGCGTTGTGGGGTCTCGAATTCATGTACTGGTGGGCGAACCACCAGGCGGCCGGGTTGAACTTTCACACCGGCGATCGCGTTTCAATGAACAATGACTACCAGGCGCCGCGCTATGCGACGTTTGTCACCGCGCCGGATGGCTTCGACATCCGTCCGCTCGCTTACGCCTTCGAGGTCTTCGATCTCGGCGCGCACGGCCATGTCATACCGCTCGCCCTCGAGAACACGACCTCAGTCAATCTCACCGCATTCGCTGCGCTCGCCAACGAAAACAATGTGTGCGTCACGATAATCAACAAAGAGCACGGAGAGGGCGCGCGCGATGCCTCTGTCACGATCGCGGTGCCCAGAACGGTCAAATGGAGGAAGGCGGAGATGATCGCATTACGGGTGCCCCACGGAGACGTTGCCGCGACGACAGGCATCACCCTCGGCGGGGCGGCCATTGAGAAAGACGGCACTTGGAAGGGAATTTGGCAGTCGCTGCCTGATCGCGGCGGCGGTGGGAAGTTGAAGATCAACGTTCCCGCGGCGAGCGCGGTCGTTGTTCGCTTCGCGACCCGGTGAGAATGCGAGTAGCTTATCTATGATGCAAATCAACATCGAAAATCCAGCTCACCCGGAAACGTTAGCGCTCCTGGAGGCGAGTTCTGCGTACATGGTCAGTCTCTATCCAGCCGAAAGCAATCACATACTCGGCGTGGATGCTCTGCAACGGCCAGAGGTCACGTTCCTGGTAGCGCGTGAAAACGGGCAGGCTCTCGGTTGTGGGGCGGTCGTGCAGTCGGCAGAGGGTTGGGCAGAGCTCAAACGCATGTTTGTCTCACCGGCGGCCCGAGGCAGGAAGCTCGGCCGGCTGCTGCTACAGAAGCTCGAGGTGATCGCAGCAGAGCGGGGCGCCACGCTCCTGCGCCTCGAAACAGGCATAAAGCAACCCGAGGCACTCGCTCTGTATCGCTCGGCCGGATTCGTCGAAATTGGCCCCTTTGGTGAATACAATCCAGACCCTCTCAGCGTGTTCATGGAAAAGCCAATTGTTACCGACCTGCGCTGAGATCATCCGCGCACGACAAACTACATCGGCATGCCTCCGTAAGCGGACGCTCCGCGCCAGCACGCGATACAACAATTTGACCTAATTACCGGCAATCGTCGGGCAGAGCATTTCTTGGCAACTGTAGTCGCGATGCGACGGTTGTCAGCCTCGACGACCAGCGGCTCGTCCAATAGACTGAGCGAATCCGCAGCGTAGAAGCCGTGCGGACCGGTCAACCGAGGCGCGGGAACATGCCGTCCTACCAAAGTCGTTACCAGCAGCGGCGTCAAACAGTCATCACCGGCAAGATCGAGGATGTAGAGCGCTACGATCGATACTACGACATCGCGTACGAGGCATTGCGGGACGGCCGATTCCCACACCTGACCGTGCCGGCAGGAAGACTCGTGGTGCGTGTGATGGGTGGGGCGTACGATCCGCGCACGATCCCTCCCGGCAGCTCCACCAATGGGGCCAATCGCTTCAGCGGCCCGCGTCCCGACGGGCGGCCGGGCCAGGGCGCGCTGTACGTTGGGACAATCGCAGGCGTGCTGCGTGAGCATGCACATTATGCACTTCTCGGCGCGGCGCCTTCCCCGCTGCAGAGCGCCAAGCCCTCACTGTGGAAGCCCGGAACCGTGGACCAGACGAGGACCTTCATGCAGGACCTCAGAGCCGGCGGACCGCCGCCAAAGGCCGGGACAAAGTACTACTTGTTCAGGGTTGTCAGACCGCTGCGTTTTGCTGACCTGCGAATCACGTCTCTCGCACCGCTGTTCACCCAAGTGCGCGCCGGCGGCGGGTCACGGTATGGAATCGTCGAGTGGTCGCCGTTGGAATTGCAGATTTCGGCAGCAAGTGCCTCGCAAGATTACAGCGCCGCGCGCGGCATCGCAGACGCTGTGTTTGATATCAGTCGAACTACGGGCGACGCGGGGGTGTGCGCCTTCTCGTCGCGAGCCGATCTCGACAGTGGCCTCGCTCTGGAGTCGGCTGGCGATCCAACCGGCGGGCTGACCTTCGCGATCTTCGGTCCGGACTTGACCGCCGTCTCTGCACTCGATCCTGTCCCGCCGGATCCGAACAACAAATCTAACCTTGGGTTCGACACCTTCGCCGCTCTGTGTGCAGCGATCAAATGACCGCCCCCCGCCAGCGCGTCATCAGCGGCAACACGAATTCGGTGGACATCTACTCGATTGCCGCATACGCGGTAGTCCAGAAGTCGGTGAACACTCTCGCCGGCTCCGGCGAGGTCATCATGCGCTGCGTGAACAGAATGCCGATGAGCCCTTCTGAGGGATCGACATAGGCAGTGGTCCCAAAGCCGCCGGTCCAGCCGAAGCGGCCCGGGTTTTGATACACCTCGGTACGGCGCGTATCGACAGCCAACCCGAATCCCCAGCTGCTGTGTGTGCCAAAGAAGATCTCCGCCCCCGCTCGCTGCTCTGGAGTGACCTGATCTGACGTCATGAGCTCTATCGAAGCGCGCGACAGGATCCGCTCGCGGCCGTGGCGCCCTTTGTTCAACATCATGCTACTGAACGCGAACCAGTCCTCGATGGTAGAGACGAGCCCGCCCGCCCCCGACTCGTATGGCGGCTCTGTAAGCCAGGAACTCTTCTCTGCATCTTCGAACACTTCGAGCGCGTTCGTTTGCGCGTCCGAGCGGTAGAAGCCAACGAGCCGTCGCGCTTTCTCCGCAGGAACGACGAAGCCGGTGTCCTTCATCCCTAGCGGGTCGAAAATCCGTTCCCGCATGAAGGCACCAAGCGACTTGCCAGCGACGCGCGCCACGAGCACGCCGAGCACGTTGAGACTCACGTCGTACATCCACCGCTGTCCGGGCTGGGCGAGCAAAGGTAGCGAACCGAGCTTCGCCAGCCACTCGTCCGTCCGTGGCCATTGAGACTGCAGCTTGGGCCCGTCTCCACCGATGCCGTACTCCCGAATCAGCTTCTGGATGGGATAGGTACCAGGCATTGCCATCACGCTGCCAAATCCCATGCACGATGTCAGCAGATCTCGCACGTTGATCGAACGCACAGCAGGCACGGTATCGTCCAGCTCCGATCCGAGCGACCTCAGCACGCGGCGATTCGCCAGCTCCGGCAGCCACGCCTCGATCGAGTCGTCCAGGTGTAGCTTGCAATCCTCGAGGAGAATCATGGCCGCGACTGCGGTGACGGGCTTTGTAATCGACGCCACACGAAAGATCGTGTCGCGCGTCATTGGCTCGGAGCGCTCGAACGCCAAAGTGCCATGCGCCTCGATGTGCACATCGCCATGGCGAGCCACCAAAGCGACCAGCCCCGGCATATCCCGGCGCTCGATGTGAGCGGCAAGCACTCGCCCCATCCGCTCGAGTCCCAGCTTGGAAAGACCTGACCCACTCATTCTCGTACCTCCTATCTGACTGAAAGACGAATCCGGGACTCGCTTTCCGACATCCGGCCCGTACCGGCAATGCGGAACCGAAAGCCTTCCCTTCGCGTTAAGAATTCAGCGAACAGGCACATTGGAGGCGAGTATGTCCCGCACTTTACATGTCGTGCTTCTAGCGACCGCTATATCTGGGGCATTAGCAGGGTGTTACTCGAGCCCGCATCACGCCCGATCTACGACCACTCTCGTAGCTCGCGTTTACGAGCGTTGCGATCTGAATGGCGAGCATTGTGTGCGCGTTACTTGCGACAGAGATGCGGACCAGTGTTGGCGCCGGTCCGAGTACGCCAGCAACGAATACTATCGACATAAAGGGCGTTGGGTATGCGACGCGGATGGAGATCGATGTCGCTACGAATACTTGAGATGAAAACCGACGTGCATTAGTGCACTGGGCGCCCCTCGGCAGCGCTGGTGTACCGCGCCTTGACGGGTACGGGTGCGCCATTGCGGTGGCCGTAAGGGTGCGGACCTGGCGGAAGAGAAGAGCGCTTAATCCCGGTACGGCTTGCACCGCCGGCCCTGGCATTACAGGCCGGCTGCGCGTACTAGCATCATTAGGCCGGTACGGAATTCCGTATCGGCCTAAGGATCGTGGGATCAGCGGCCGCCTGCGAGCCTCGACACCAACAACACCCAGTGATCCACGTCATCTCCGAGCGCCTTGATCGGAAGGCGCTCGTCCTGACCATGCGCCCGCAGGTCCACAGGTGATACGACCCAGGAGCCATCCGCGCCATACACGGGAATACCCGCCACGCGGAATGGACGCGCATCGGAAGCGCCGGTGCTCATCTCCGGCAGAATCGGCGCGTTCGGATGGAGCGCGTGGACGGCGTCGGTGAAGGCTTTAACGATGTCCGTTCGCAGTGGCGAGGCGAGGGTGGCGACGTTGTTGTCCTTGCGAGTGACGACTACGCCAGGATCCGCGACGATCTTGACCAACTCGTCCTTGATCGCATCGGGCGACACGCCGGGCATGATCCGGCAATTTACGTTTGCCGTCGCGAGCTGCGGTAGTGCGTTGTCCGCGTGACCACCCGCGAGGCGCGTGGCTACGCACCGAGTCCGAGTAAGTCCAGACGTTAATTCATTGGCTTCAATGATATCTGCGGCCTTCCCGTCTGCGGGGTTCGCGACCCACGCGCGCATTGCCTCCCCTAACGCACCGGGCTCGTGCTTGGTGCGCTCCGAGAAGTAGGCGCGCGTGGTCTCATTCAAGCTTGGCTCGAAACGATACGTCTCGAGACGGTGTAGCGCGTTAGCGAGTTGATAGATGGCGTTGTCGGCTCTCGGTTTCGATGAGTGGCCGCCGCGATTGTGCGTCGTCAAGGTATAGTCCGCGTACGTTTTCTCCGCCGACTGCAGCATGAAGCCAATCGGCTGACCGTCCGGCGCGAACTCCCCGCCACCGCCGTCGGCATTCAGCCCGTATTCGGCATCGAGAAGAGCGTGCCACTTCGTGGCACCCAGCTCGGCGCCCTGGCCGACGGTTTCCTCGTCTCCCGTATAGAAGACTATGATGTCACGCGCAGGCTTGAACCCACTTGCCTTGAGCTCCAACAACGCCATAGTCGTTGCGGTCACTCCCTGTTTGATATCGATCGTGCCACGGCCGTAGTAGTAACCCTCCTTCTCGGTGAACACGAACGGATCGGCAGCCGTCCAGTCCTCGCGTTTCGCCTCGACCACGTCCATGTGAGCCATGAGCATGATGGGTTTCAACTTCGGCTTGCCGCCCGCGCGCCAACGGACGATCAACGCTGCCGTATGGTCGTAAGGCATTACCTTGATGTCGTCGGCCGGAAAACCCGCGGCCCGGTACTGCTCGGCAAGCCAGTTCGCGACTTCCGGAACCCGATCGCGCCCGATCACGGTCGGTACGTTCACCAGGTGCTCGAGCATCGCTCGCGCCTTGCTGTGCCAGGGCTCGGCAGTTGGCGTTACGGTCCATCCTGTAAGCGGGGCCAACGTGAGAGCGGTGAGGGCAAGTAGCTTTGTCCACATAGGTATTTCGAACTCTTTCAAGGGTGCGCCGAGCGCTAGGTCGCACGACTGTAGCGTTTCTCACCGGTACCGCCTAGGGGTCGAATTCAACGGCCACCGGCACTCGTCACGGACCTCGTTATCTCCTCGAATCCAAACCCAGGTGTACAACGCCGTCGGCTGATGGCGGCAACCGGTTCAGGGGCCGCCTTGATTTTTAGTGTGCTGCCGGAAGAAGCCGGAAGAAGAGTGGTGCGATTAGTCCCGGGTGGCCGTGATCTTGTAATGCGCTCACCCGGCCGGGGCGCACCGTGGGGCGAAGGTCTCCGAGAGATGATTGTGAGGTGCTGTGCAGCGAGCGGATCAGCGGGGGTGGTTTTAGGCTCACGCCCGGGTGAGCGCATTACAAGATCACGCCACCCTTCCAACCCGCTCGCTCCTTCTGGAGGCTCCTCCGCCAGCAGTTAATCGCTGCCGCTCCACTGTTAGAGATTGTGGAAGCCCGCGGAACTCGTCTATCCATGGTGTGAATCAACATCGAAAATCCAGCTCACCCAGAAACCCTGGCGCCCCTGGAGGCGAGGATCAAATGATCCTGTGGCGGTGAGTGCCTCAAAGAGGGCTCTTGCGAGTTCGCGGTGAGACCGCCTGGTCCGCGCGAATTCACACGAGCTGAGATTGCAGCGACGCCGGCGTCAGTAACACCACCGTCGCCATCGCGCGCTGCCACCTCAAGGTTTTTGAGAAACCATGAGGACTCCAATGTTCCATCTACACGCTTGATCAATCAGTTACCGTGTTGCAACACATCTCGTGAGACATATTTAAACAGCGGCTCAAGTACTCAACCATTCGGGGTCCTATCATCTTCACAAATCTTTCTCCACTACAGAGCTAACCCTCTTTAACGCGTGCAGCTGTCTCTGTAACATCCCCACTATCGAGGCCAACGCAACGGGGGGTTCGATGTTGCGAAGCACCATCTGCATCGATCCAGGCTTGTCGCATTCCGCGGAGCAGGATCAAACAGGTAATAAGAAAGAGAACCGCCTGAAAGAGCGTGAGATCGCGCCGCAGGCGGATGAGGGGCGCCTGTTGGAATCCGGGCCGTCAAAAAATGACGAGCGGCATGTACAACTCAAGCAACTCCTGAACCAACACAACGACGCGTTGGTCAACTACGTCTACTCCTGGGTTCGCTCCCGCGCCGATGCCAAGGACATCGTGCAGGAGGCGTATTGCAGGATTTTTCGTCTGGACGAACCGCACATGATCAGTCACTTGCGTGCCTACCTGTACAAGACCGCGAAGAACATCGCGACTGACTGGATCCGCCAGCGAATCGTTCGGGAGGCGTATGTGGAGGAGGCGCCGCTCAGAGCGCCGCAGGAGACGCCGTCACCTGAGCAAATATGGCTCGCAAGGGAGGAGCTGGCGGCCCTTCAACGCGGTATTGAGGCACTGCCTCCAAGAACGAAAATGGCTCTATTGATGGTCAGGCAGGACGGACTGAGTTATGAGGAGGTCGGTCAAAGGCTCGGTATCAAGACACACAGTGCGAGGCGTCTGGTTGAGCGTGCGATGGAGTACCTGCTCGAGGCAATACAACAGAACGAGCGCAGGTTCAGGTGAGGACAGCATTGGTCAACTACGTTGATTCCCACCACGCACCGACGACCACCACTTAGAACATTTCCTCGCGCCGGGCAGGGAGCTGGCGATCCCCACGGAGAAGGCGAGACCTGTCGGACGATAAAGTCGGCGAGATATCGGGCATCGCTGCCTACCTTCCGCAGTGGCTTGCGCGGGGCTCCCACAAACGTGATAGCGGCTGCGCAGCCCGGTCAGTCCAGACGAACCCGGTCGCGCTCTGCCTTACGGGACGCTTCTCTGCGCACCTGGCTTCCGGAACGGCGAATAGCGACGGTTGGGTAGTCGTGGGTGCCTGCTGAGCATTGATCTAGAACTCCTCGCTGAGCCCGGCCTCGGCAAACTTCCGCGCCTCCCACGAGATCAGCAAGCTGCCGCCCGAATGCTCCCTTGCCCTGCTTGCGCAGGATCATTCGGGCCGTCACCGAGGAGAGGGGGGTTCACCCTTGAGGTGTCGAAATGCTCGGCTCCACAAAAAAACCGCCCCGCATTCGCGGGGCGTTCGGTCGCTTGCTTGTGTGTGGAGGAGCGTCTTTTCGTTGTTATTCAATGACACGGTATCCGGTTGGGCCATCCTGCTTACCCGAACCCATGCTTTCTTCGAATCCCTAGCTTCTTACCTTCGCCTTACGGCTGTTTCAGCCTTGTCTGCAGTTATATAAGCAATGGCCGTGCCAGCGCCCGCGGCAGCTCATTTGATGTGACATGTTGTATCTGGGACATGGTTCAAGTGTGACGCAATGCCCGTTATGCGAGGCTTTCGCCCCTGTTGCGGCTGGGGCCGCGGGTCGCCACAGGGGCTTGGATCGGTCGCACCCGGTGCGTGGTGTCAACTTCATCGACACGTTTGCGCTCGAAGCCGGGACCGCCATACAGTCTCGCGCGGCTCAAATCCTTGAATGCACAGTCGAATTTGCGATTAACCGGGGTGTAAATGAACTCGACATGGGGGAAGCTGGTGGCGCGAGCAGGTATCGCACGTCTGCTACTAAGTGGTGTGCTGGTCGTGCTCTCGGCTACGCGCGTTCTGGCGGCAGAAGATCCGATGCCGCGACCGCCCGCGCTCGAGCGCGATGTGCAGTTCTGGCTTCGCGTCTATTCGGAAGTCGACACGAACGGCGGCTTTCTCCACGACGAGCACAATCTCGGTGTCGTCTACGAGACTTTGCACTTCGCACCCAATACCTCGCCGCGCGAGCGCGAGAAGATCGTCGACCAAGGAAAGGCGCGTTACACGGCAGCTCTGCGGCGGATTGCCGCAGCCAATGGCGGCCCCTTATCGGAAGGGGATCAGCACATTCTGGACATGTGGGGCACCGAAGGCACGCCGGCCCGGCTGCTGGAAGCCACTGACGAGATCCGCTTCCAATTGGGCCAATCCGATCGCTTCCGGGCAGGTCTGATCCGTTCGGGTGCATGGGAAACCCACATTGCCGAGACTCTCGCGAATCTAGGCCTGCCCGCCGAGCTCTCAGTACTCCCGCACGTCGAGTCATCCTTCAACCCGGCCGCCTACTCGAAAGTCGGTGCTGCAGGCTTGTGGCAGTTCATGCGTTCGACGGGTCGGCGCTACATGCGCATCGACAACGCCGTCGATGATCGAATGGACCCGTTCAGGGCGACCGAGGCTGCTGCTCAGCTGCTCGCCTACAACTATCGTCTGCTGGGATCCTGGCCACTGGCTCTCACGGCATACAACCACGGTGCAGAAGGTGTCCGGCGCGCGAAGGAAACTCTCGGAACCGATGACATCGTTAAAATCGTGCGAACTTACAAAGGTCGCACGTTCGGTTTCGCTTCTCGCAATTTCTACGTTTCGTTCCTGGCCGCTCTCGAAATCGATAGGAATCCTGAGAAATATTTCCCGGGTGTGGAGCGTCAGAGCGAGGCTCGCTTCCAGGAAGTGACTGTCCCCGGCTTCGTGCAGATCGCGGCTCTGGAGCGCGCTCTCAGAATCGATCGCCAAAAGCTCCGCGAGCTGAATCCCGCGCTCTTGCGTTCCGTCTGGGACGGCCAGCGCCACGTTCCAAAGGCATACCACCTGCGATTGCCCATCGACGGTGACAAATGGACCAGCGATCTACTCGCCACGCGTCTGTCACCCGGCGATTTCTTTGCGGGCCAGCCTGAACCGCGTCGATACCGCGTTCGCAGGGGCGATACGGTTGCGAGCGTTGCTGACCAGTACGGTGTGACGGCGGAGGCACTGGCTCGTCTCAACCGGATCAGAACCAGCGGCAAGCTCAAAGTGGGTCGCGTGATCAATCTGCCGGAGTCCACGGCTGGCACTCTGGTGGCAGTTGCCGGTCCGCCCGCCGGTACCGTCGCTGTTGGAGCTCCTGGCAGGACCTCAACGGCAATATTGGCCGCCAATAGCCGCAGCCCGACTGCAACCGCCGGCATCGGCGTCTTGAATGGTGGCGCCGCAGGCACCTCCGACACGACCTCAAGTGGGATCCTTCCTGGTGCTGGCACCCAAGCGAACAATTCGTCCGCAGGCAAAGAGGGCGCTCCCGCCGCCTCGCCAGCCGGTGGCCCTCGCCGGATTGTTTCATCGCAGTCGGGTATCTACATCGTCCAGACGGGCGAGTCGCTCGCCGACGTCGCCTCGAAGTTCGGCATGACCGAGGCGCAGCTCCTGAAGCTCAACGGAGTCCGCAACCGCGACTTCATTTTTGAAGGCCAGCAGCTATTGGTCACAGCGACCCCGCCGTCAGCCGTTGCATCAACAGGCGGCCCAAGCACTGGCTTCCCTTCAACTGCAGCATCCGGAACACCTCCAGCGAAGACATTTGAAGGTGGTGCAACCGGCGCTCCGGTCGCGAGCACAGCCGTCCCAAGCACCAACGTACCCAGCCGCGAGCGGCTGACCGGCGCCGCCGCCGTCGACACCTCACCGGTTCCAGTCGTAGCCGCTGGCGCCGTGTCGACCGAAGAAGCCGCGCGCGAAAGCGTCGAAGAAGCCAAGGCCGTCGCGAAGGCCGAAGTCCCCACACAGAACGCGCAGCCCGTAAACGCAGCCCAGGCAGAAGAACTGAGCCCCGCACTCGGCCCAACCGCCGACACCCAGCAAAGCGCCGACCCAACCGACTACTCAGTGAGCAAGGAAAACACAATCCGAGTAGCCGCCGCCGAAACCCTCGGCCACTACGCCGACTGGCTACGCGTCTCCGCCGGCCGCCTGCGCCAGCTCAACAAGATGAGCTTCGCCAAACCCGTGTTGATCGGCCACAAAATCAAGCTGGAATTCGGCCGTGTTTCCCGCGAAGAGTTCGAAACCAAGCGCCGCGAATACCACGCAGAGCTCCAGGCGACCTACTTCGCGGAGCACCGCATCATCGGCACCGAGGTCTACATTGTGCGCCGCGGCGACGCCCTCTGGACCGTTACCCAACGCTTCAACCAACTCCCCATCTGGCTACTTCAACAATACAACCCCGACGTAGACTTGGCCGACCTGCACCCCGGCACCCAAATAGTAATGCCCCGCGTAGAAACCGTAGTCGCCGGCCCCGGCTAACAAGGCCGCCAGGACGGCGGCCCTTCGGTGAATCGCACAGCAGCACAGGTACCGCTCCGCGCTCCAACCCGAGCAACGAGCGATACCAATACTCCAAAGCCGTGTCCGTATTAGCGCCGCGCCCTCTGTTCGGAGCCTCGATCGAATAGGGCGCGCACCCGGGCGTGCGCCCGCACCCGCACGGATACTCCATCCACAACACCACACCCACAATCGACGTGCCGAGCTCTTCCCGCCCCCCCAGGCGCGCCCCGTCCGGGTGCGCGCCCTATTCGAATCGAGGCTCCGCCCCCACCACAGCCTCTTTTCTTCTCTTCATCTTTTCCTAGCGACTTCCAGCGACTACCGCCGCGTAAACACATCCAAAGAAGCCAGCTCCTTCCGCCCCCCACTGCTAGTGAACTGCTCCTCCCCCCCATCCGCAGCCCGCGCCGCCAGCGAAATCCCCTCCGCATCCGCCAGGCACTTCAAACTCTCAGCCGGCAACCTGAAATACCACTGTGTACTCCAAGGCACCGGCGCCTCATAAGGCGCCCGCGACAAACTCAGCTTCGACAAATCAACTTTAACGGTCTCTCCCGGCGCAGCGCCCGGAGCAACATTCCCCCCAGTCCCCGCATGCGCAACCTCTGAGCCGCTCTCCTGGCTCAACGGCTCCAAGCTCAAGGGCTGCCCATTACAAAGCACCTGCGGCTGCGTAAGCTGCCCCACGGCCTGCGGAGTCGACACCCACAAGAACAAATCCCGCGCTCCCATCCGATTCGTCTCGAACGGCGCAATATATGCAAACGGATCCGTCTGCTTGTTGCGGTTGGTCTGCGACAGCAGCTCGATCGGCCGACTGAGAGTCGTGACCGTCGTTGCCGTATCAGGATCCAGCTTTTCGCTCACGGGCTCGGTGGGCGTGGCAGCACAAGCCGCGAGCAGCCCCGCCGCCATCCCACACAGCAGCGTTCCCACAGCCGCAATTCCCGCCGGCCGGGAACGGCCAAGCTTGGGAAACATGGAAGCATTACCAGCATTATTCATTATGAAATCCCCTAAACCGAACCCGAACCGTGACGGAGAGTCCAAGCTGTGATGAATGTACATCGCTCGGTAAACGTTCCGTGCCTATAATCATAGCCAAGTGTGCAAGTGCTTGTTTAGCCGGACAATGAAGTCGATTTCAGGACAACTCCTCCTTACCGCCCTGCTGGCCGCGGCAGCCGTCGTTGCGCAGGCCGATACTCTGCCGCAATCCGAGCGCGTAACGATGCGCAGCACGGAAAGCCTCCCCTCGGTAGACCACCTGGTCGTCCGCAAGGCCGACCGCAAGCTGTTCCTGATGCATGGCAATAACGTTGTACGCACGTATAAGGTCCAGCTCGGCCTGAATCCTATTGGGACCAAAGAGCGCTCCGGCGATTTCCGTACTCCGGAAGGCACCTACCGGCTCGTCCGGCGCAATCCCCGCAGTGACTACTTCCTCTCGATGCAGGTTTCATACCCCAACGATGCGGACCTGAAGCACGCAAAGCGCAATCACTGGGACACCGGCGGATCCATCATGATTCATGGACTGCCCAACCAGTTGAAGCACGATCCGAGTTACTACGAGAACGTCGATTGGACGGATGGCTGCATCGCCGTATCGAACTCGGACATGCTCGAGATCTGGCTGCTGACGCCGGACAACGCGCCGATCGAAATTCTCCCGTAAACTGTTCGCGTGGATAGCAGCGTAGTCGTTTCAGAATTCGTCGATGCCCGCGTCGGCCCGCGGGGCAGCCTCGAGAACCTCTCCCAGGATGAGATCGGCAAGCTCCTCGACAGCGGGCAGGGCGGCCTGTACTCGCTGTTTCGTAAATGCGCCCTGGCCGTCCTGAACAGCGGCGCCGATACCGACAACGCCAAAGAGGTCTTCGATCGCTACCGCGATTTCGAGGTGAAGATCGTGCGGCAGGCCTGGGGCGTCAAGCTCGAGGTGCACAATGCCCCCGCTGCCGCATTCGTCGACGGCCAGATGATCCACGGCATCAAGGAACATCTGTTCGCGGTGCTGCGTGACGTCGTATTCATCTCCAACGAAATCATCGCGAGCGGCCGGTTCGACCTGAGCGACTCCGCGTCCATCACCAACGCTGTATTCCATGTGCTGCGCAATGCGCGCGTCCTGGACCACAAGTCACGGCCGAACCTCGTCGTGTGTTGGGGCGGTCACTCGATCGGCAACGAGGAGTACAAGTACACCAAGAAGGTGGGGTACCAGATGGGGCTGCGGGGACTAGACGTCTGCACTGGTTGCGGCCCCGGAGCCATGAAAGGCCCGATGAAGGGCGCGACCATCGGACACGCCAAACAGCGTATCGAGCATGGCCGTTATATCGGAGTCACTGAGCCGGGCATCATCGCCGCCGAGCCTCCAAACCCGATCGTCAATCAGCTCGTGATCCTGCCGGACATCGAAAAGCGCCTCGAGGCGTTCGTGCGCCTCGCGCACGGCATAGTTGTTTTCCCGGGCGGCGCCGGCACCGCGGAAGAAATTCTCTACCTGGTCGGTCTGCTGCTCGAGCCCGCGAATCGCGAGCAACCCTTTCCCGTGGTATTCACAGGACCCAAGGAAAGCGCGGTCTATTTCGATCAGATCATGAGCTTCATAGGCGCGACGCTCGGCTCGGAAGCGGTGCGCCGTTTCACCGTCATCATCGATGATCCGGCTGAAGTCGCCCGGCACATGGTGCGCGGCATGGCGCAAGTGCGCGAGTTTCGTCGCCATCACAGCGATTCATACAATTACAACTGGCTGCTGTCAGTGCGCCCGGACTTCCAACAACCGTTCGAAGTAACCCACGAGTCGATGCGGGCTCTCGAGCTCGATCGCGCGCAACCACCGCATCAGCTCGCAGCCAATCTGCGCCGCGCGTTCTCCGGCATCGTGACGGGCAACGTAAAGGAATCCGGCATCAAGGCCATCGAGAAGTACGGCCCATACGAGCTGGCCGGCGATCCCACCATGATGAAACTGCTCGATGACTTGCTCGCGGCTTTTGTCTCGCAGCGCCGTATGAAGTTGCCTGGCAGTACCTACAGACCTGTATACCGCCTGGTTGCGTGACATAACGTTGCGCACAGTTCGCACTCATCTGCATTAACGCGAGAGGCGCGTCCCAGCGTATGCGGGCCGCGACATGCGTGTGAACCAGTACCTGCGGAGCTTCCAGCTAAACCGTACTCTGCTGGCATATCTTCAGGGAGCATGTATGAGCTCATCAGACAGGGGCAGAGGAGACCGCACCGCACATCCGGAGGTCCCTCCTCCTGCGACAACACCCGGTCCCGCGGACGCCGCGGACCCGTATGCAAATTGGCTGGATCGCATGCAGCGCGCACGTGCGCGTCACGCGGCAATCACCAAGAACTTGTACACGTGGTCCAACTACAAGAATTGGGCGGACCGCATGCGGGATTCATTCGAAGACGAATCCGCGCCCAAGCCGGACGGCAGCAACGGCGCCCCAAAACCGCCAACGGCCAAGCGCTGACAGACGCCCTAGCTATTGCCGCAGTCACGCTCAAGCGCGGGCAATGGCGACAAGTACGGCAGGTGTTGACCATCGCCGCAGTCGCGGCCGTCACGCACTGACAATGGCCGGAGTCGGCGCTCCATCTGCCGACTCGCGAGGAGCCGGAGAGCCCTCGAGCCACTGAACGAGCGGCTCCCATTGCTCCACGTCTTCCCGCGCCACGTAGGTCTTCATCTCGTGCACGCCGATACCTAGCTCCGCCCCTCGCGCATAGTTCTGCGAGTCCCGGATCGTCGCGACAATCGGAATACCCAGCGTCTGCAGGAAGCGGATTAACGCCTGGTACGTGAGCGTATTGCGCCGAATGCGATTCGCGACGACCCCAATGCGATCATCCTCGCGCCGAATCTTCGCAACCAGAAGTAGGTCGCGGATGGTGCGCGAGCATGTATGGATGTCTATATCCGAAGGCAGCACAGGCACGAGAATCTTATGAGCATCCCGAGTGACCTCCGGGAACTGCTTGGAATCGACCGCCGCAGGCGTATCGATGATCACGTGCGTCGAATCTTCAGGCACGCGCAGCTGGAACGCCCGAGTAGTTCGGCTGTCCTTCTCAAATGCAGCAATCACGTGGATCGGAGCCTGCGTCGACATACGCTTTTTAACCCAGCGCACCGAAGAACCCTGAGGATCGAAATCCATGAGGGTAGGCCGCTGCTGCCGCGAGGCGTAGTAGCCTGCCAGGTTGATTGCGATGGTCGTCTTACCGGAACCCCCCTTGGGATTCATGACGACGATGCGCTGCATAGTGACCTTGTTTGTCAGGTACTGACCTGATTCTGTTCAAGCGTACGCAGCCCCGGAATAAGGCGCAAGGCGGCGACACTCAAGCCGTGAATTTGCGCCCCAAAGCATGCAATGACTGTGAGTTCGAGCACGCCAACTGTCACACACGCCCCGTAATCTTTTCCCATGGAATTTCTACTCCTCTGGTGGGACGACCTGGACGATCTCACCCACGCCTGTCGCCACCTCGCGACCTCCGCGTTCTCGGAGCTAGCCGCGACCCTGGCCCCGTTCGCAACCGGCCTCACAGCCGTACTAGCGTGGCTCCTCCTGCGCCTACAAGCCTGAGCGCCTCGCAACAGTTTCCGTAAAATGCCGCGCCTGGCAGGGCGCCGCAATCCCACGCCGCCCCTCACCTGATGCGCTCGCGGACACCACGGCCTCCGCCAACCTGAGGCGCCGCAATCCCGCGTTCCTAACCTGATGCGCTCGCGGACACCACGGCCTCCCAATCTGAGGCGCCGCAATCCCACGCTTTCCTCACCTGATGCGCTCGCGGACACCACGGCCTCCCCCAACCTAAAGGCGCCAACAAACCAACCCCGCATCCTCCACGCCCCGCGCGCTCGCACACAGGGGCCTTGATTGAAGAATGCGCGCACCCGGGCATTGCGCCTAACCCCACCACACCCCCTCATTTCACCCAACGCAATCCCACAATCACCCGTCCAAAATCTTCGCGCCCCCCCAAAGGCGCCCCGTCCGGGTGCGCGCATTCTCCAATCGAGGCCCCGCCCCCAAATCGATCTCACCCGTCTTAGCGGACCTCGGCAGCTAGCCCCGCAGAGAATCCAGTCTTCCAACGACTCCTGCCCCCCTCATTCTCAGGCGGCCGCTCTTAGCGGCTCGCCGCCCCCCCTTGAATTTCCCCCACAGATTCCCAAGATCGCACGCTTGCACGCCACACGAAGAGCAGGGGAAGCAGCCATGTCGACCGCCGAAACCACCGCCACAGAAAAACAGACATTGGGTTTTCAAGCAGAAGTCCGCGACCTGCTGAAACTCATGATCCACTCCCTCTACAGCCACAGGGAAATCTTCCTCCGCGAACTAATCTCAAACGCATCGGATGCCAACGATCGCCTGCGTTTCGCCGCAATAGCGGACCCCACACTGCTAGGCGAAGACCGCGACCTGGAAATCCGCATAGATGCAGACCCCAAAGCCGGCACCGTCACCATTCGTGACAACGGCATAGGAATGACGCGCGAGGACGCCATAGCAAACCTAGGCACCATCGCCCGTTCCGGCACAGCCGAGTTCTTCCGCTCCCTCTCAGGCGACCAGCAAAAAGACTCCGCCCTGATCGGGCAGTTCGGCGTCGGCTTCTACTCAGCATTCATCGTCGCCGACCGTGTCGAAGTCATTTCACACAAAGCCGGGACACCCCCCGAATCCGCCGTCCACTGGGAATCCAGCGCCGACGGCGATTTCACGGTCGAGACCATCACGCGCGCCGAACGCGGAACCACCGTTACGCTGCACCTCAAGGCCGACGCCAAAGAGTTTGCCGACCCATACCGCGTCCGTTCCCTGATCCGCCGTTATTCCGATCACATCGGCTTCCCTGTGCGCATGCCGAAAGAGGGCGAAGCTTCCCTCGAGTACGAGATCGTCAACGAAGCGAAGGCCCTGTGGACAGTGCCCCGCACGGACATCAAAGACGAGGAATACAAGCAGTTCTATCAGCACATCGCGCACGACTACACCGATCCACTCAGTTGGAGTCACAACAAAGTAGAAGGTAAGCGCGAATACACGAGCCTGCTGTACATACCCGGCCGCGCACCCTTCGATCTTTGGCAACGCGACGCTGCCCGCGGCCTGAAGCTCTATGTGCGACGCGTCTTCATCATGGACGATGCCGAACAGTTCCTGCCGCAATACCTGCGCTTCGTGAAAGGCATCGTCGACTCGAGCGACCTCCCGCTGAACGTATCGCGCGAGCTGCTGCAACAAGACCCCGAAGTCGACGCAATTCGCAGCGGTCTCACCAAGCGCGTGCTCGACATGCTCGCCAAGCTGATGAAGGACGACGCCGAGAAATACGCGACGTTCTGGAAGGAGTTCGGCACAGTCCTGAAGGAAGGTCTCGCACAGGACACCGCCAACAAAGACAAAATCCTCCCGTTGCTGCGCTTCGCCAGCACGCACGACGCCGCAGATCAGCCAACGACGACCCTCGCGCAGTACGTCGAGCGCATGAAGCCCGGCCAGGAGAAAATCTACTACCTCATCGCCGAGAGTGTCGCCGCAGCCCGCTCCAGCCCCTATATCGAACAGCTCAAGGAGCACGGACTCGAAGTTCTCCTGCTGTCCGAGCGAATCGACGAATGGGTGATGGGCCAGCTCGATGAATTCGAAGGCAAGAAGTTCAAAGACGCCGCCCGCGGCGACCTGGAGCTCGGAAGCCTCGAAAACGAGTTCGAAAAGCAGCAGCGCGAAGAGGCACGCAAGGAGAACAAGGGTCTCCTGAAACGAGTCAAGGATGCGTTGGGTGATCGCGTGCAGGAAGTACGCACGAGCGTGCGCCTGCGCGAATCACCGGCATGCCTCGTGCTGGGAGAGCACGATATGGGCGCGGCCATGCGCCGCATAATGGCGGCTGCAGGCCAGAAAGTGCCCGAGTCGAAGCCTGTGCTGGAGATCAACACCGGGCACGCCATCGTGAAATATCTCGACAGTGTCGGCGATGCGGCGCAGTTCAACGAGCTGGCGCAGCTCCTGTTCGATCAAGCTTCACTTGCCGAAGGTGGCCAGCTCGCCAACCCGGCCGACTACGTGCAGCGTCTCAACCGCCTTCTCGTCCGGCTGGCAGGCGTCTCCGACGCGCCGCTGCCTGGCACGACATCACAAGACCAAGACGCGACCCAGCCCCCTGCGACACCCGCAGACGCGACACCGCCGGGTGAGGACCATGCGAATTAACGGGCGTGCCCAGCCGACGCAGCGAGGTAACATGCGCGTTCGACCCCTCAGCCGATCCGCCAAGGATCGGATACTAACTGCTGCACTGCTCATTTCGGCATGCACGATTGCAGCCGGAGTGACGATTGCAGCCGCGCCTAAGGAGCCTATTGTGTCCACGCCCGCACCGACCACCCTCCAGATAACAGATGTTAAGGTAGGCAAAGGCCCTGCCATCACCGCAGGCCAAACCGCCGTCGTTCACTACACAGGCTGGCTGTATTCGGAAGCCTCCCACGATCACAAGGGCAAGAAGTTCGACAGCTCACGTGACCGCAACGATCCGTTCAGCTTCTCGGTGGGCGGTGGTGAAGTGATTGGCGGTTGGGACCAGGGTGTGGTCGGAATGCAGGCGGGCGGTCAACGCCGCCTGGTGATCCCGCCGACGCTCGGTTACGGCGCTCGCGGCGCCGGTGGCGTCATTCCCCCGAACGCCACTCTGCTGTTCGACATCGAATTACTGTCGATCAAATAACCAGCGCAGACTTAAAAAAACAAAACCCGGCAAGGAGTGCACTCTTTGCCGGGTTCATTGCAGCTTCGCGCGTACGAAGTGCAACCCTTCGTCAGCCGAAGGGCGAAAAACCGTTAGTTGTTCACCATCGCCTTGAGGCTCTTCAAGGGCAGCACGCGGACCTTCTTGCTCGCGGGCTTCGCCTTGAACGTCATCTTCTCACCCGTGAACGGGTTGACGCCTTCACGCGCCTTTGTTGCGGGCTTCTTCACGACCTTCAACTTCATGAGTCCCGGCATTGTGAACAGACCGTTGCCGCGCAGGCTCTTCTTGATCACGCCCCCCAGCGAATCGAACACCGATGCGACCTGCTTGCGTGACAGGGCTGTGTCCTTCGAAATCTGCGTCAGGACTTCCGACTTGGTCGGTGCGCCACCTTTTTTCGCCATTGTTCGCTACTCCTCAAATGTATGTCAGTAAGCGCGGTGTCGCCCGCGCAGTGCTAATCGCCGCGAAAAATAGCACAACAGCACGCTTTCGCAAGCACTTTTTCGATTCAGATGGTGCAAAAATGCCTTTTTTTTCAGGGTTTGCGCAACCAAGGTCGCATCCGGGCCACTTGCCACGCGAATCGGCAGCGTTGTAAAACTGTGCGTGGCGCTGCTGCGAGGCTTCGATTTACGCTGCGGAGTCAGCGCTAAGCGCGTGTTTTATAACAGCACTTTGCCGTTCAAGTGCTATTCGCGCGGCTGCTGGCAACGTTCCGCGAGGCTGTAAACGTTTGGCGGTGTCACTCGCGCGTCGGTCAGATGGCCGACGGCAACAGCAGCAGAATGGCTTGAATCGCGATCACTGCCCACAGCGGCGATAGATCGATGCCCGCGATCGGCGGAATCAGGCGCCGGAACGGTCTCAGCACCGGCTCACAGACACTCGCGAGCACCGACTGCAGCGGCGAATAGCCACCCGGAGCGATCAGACTGAGTAATGCGTACAGCAGAATCGCGTAGAAGTACGTGCGCAGCAGCGCCTGCACCAGCTCGACCGCAACGCTCTGCACCCACAGCTGTACTCCAGGTGAGCCATAGCCGTGCAACGCGAGCAGAATTCCGACTTTGATGATCGCCACGAGCACAACAGCGACCACCGAGGCCGTGTCGACTTTGCCGACCGGCGGCAATACGCGCCGCAGCGGCAGAATCAAGGGATTGGTGAGCCGCACGATGGCCTGCGCAATCGGATTGCGAAAGTCAGCACGTGCCCACTGCAACAAAAGTCGTGCCAGGACGACGAATAAAGCCAGCGACAGCAGCGTATCAACGATGAAAATGAGCGCGCTCATGGAATTCCCTGGGTCCTGTGTTACTGACGACCGCCCCTCGCGGTCGTCTGATCGCTTATCGCGAGGCACAGGCTCCTGCGTTGAGTCATTGAGTCCCGTTGACTCATCGAGTCACTGGGTGCCGAATTGTGCGGCAAGCTCGCGGCCGCGGCGCGTTGCAGCCTGGAGGGCGCGAGCGACGATCCCGCGCAAGTCCGCAGCTTCGAAGGACTTGAGCGCCGCTTCGGTCGTGCCACCTTTGGAAGTCACCTCCGCACGCATGCGTGCCAGATCACCATCACTGGCGTGAGCGAGTTGACCTGCGCCGTGCAGAGTAGCGATCGCGAGGCGCCGCGCGGCCGCGGGCTCGAGCCCGAGATCAATGGCGCCCTGCGTCAGTAACTCCGCCAGCAGGAAGAAATAAGCCGGTCCGCTGCCCGATAACGCCGTCACCACGTCGAGATCGTCTTCGGCGGCGACCCATATAACTTCGCCGACTGCCTGCATGACTCGCTCGGCGACTTCGCGATGCGCGCTGGCAACGCTCGCGGGCGCGTAGAGGCCCGTTGCACCTGCACCCACCAACGCGGGCCTGTTAGGCATCGCGCGGACCACCGGCACAGCTGCGCCGCACCAGCTTTCCAGCGCTGCGAGGCGGATGCCCGCCGCAATGGAAATAACTACAGGGCGGTTGCGCTGTAACGCAGGTTGGAGTGGAGCCAGCACGGTCCCGGCGACCTGCGGCTTCAGCGCGATAACAACGACCGACGCCGCCTCGACCGCAGCGGCATTGTCAGCGGTGGCCTGAACGCCGAAATCAGCAGAAAGAGCCGCACGCGCAGCTTCGGAGCTCTCCCCGACCGTCATGTGTTCCGGCCGAGTCCCGCAGCGGAGCATTCCGCCAATCAGTGCGCGGCCCATGTTGCCGCCACCGAGAATCGTTACATGATTGGCTAGGTTCTTATTGCCCATTCGCGTCGATTGTATCGGGTTACTGCAATGCCGCGTGCTATGTCTGCGTGACACTTGTTGCGGCTGCTCTGGGGCCGAACAGCGCCGTTCCGATGCGCACCATCGTGGCGCCCTCGTGAATCGCAGACTCGAAATCTCCACTCATTCCCATCGACAGCGTGTCCAGCTGTGCCCCCGCAGCATTGAGTGACTCCAACGCGCGTCGCAGGCTCGCAAACCACGCACGCTGCCGTAAGGGATCTTCCTCGTCCGGTGGGATACACAT
This sequence comes from Steroidobacteraceae bacterium, assembly GCA_045810105.1. Taxonomy (GTDB): domain Bacteria; phylum Pseudomonadota; class Gammaproteobacteria; order Steroidobacterales; family Steroidobacteraceae; genus 13-2-20CM-66-19. The sequence continues at coordinate 144,158 of JBJMWM010000007.1, forward strand.
CAGCCCGCGAAGCTTCAATCTCGGCAACGCCGCTACGGCCGCGGCCAGAGCAGGTAATTCCGCAGGTTCGACCCCGCCCTTGGAAGCCTCACCGCCGACGTTCACCTGCAGGCACACATACAGCGGTGGCGCATGGAACGGCCGCTGATCCGAAAGCCGTTCCGCGATCTTCAGGCGATCGACTCCGTGGACCCAGTCAAAAGAGGCTGCCACCGCCCGCGTCTTGTTCGCCTGCAGGCGGCCAATGAAGTGCCAGGTCAGGGACAGATCACGCAGCGCCTCGATCTTGTCCAGGCCCTCCTGAACGTAACTCTCGCCAAAGTCGCGCACCCCCAGTTGAGCCACCGCGCGCACCTTGTTGGCCGGCTGCGCCTTGCTCACCGCCAGGAGTGTGATCGAGTCGACATTCCGCCTCGCATCGCTGGCGGCCGCACTGATGCGATTACGGACGATTCGTACCTGCTCCGGCAAATTCTGCGGACCCATTAACATATTGGATACGGAACCCCTCCGTTATAATCCACCGGCGAAATTGCCTGCGGCAATTTTCGCGGAATCAAGCTCAGCGTGCCCCTTTGGCGCCGGGCAAAAGGCGCGGCTTTTGCCCGGTAGGTGGGCTGAACGCGCGGCCGGCAACTGCGAGCAGGTTCTAGGAGCTTCCATGGCTGTCGACATCGCGCAACTCTTGGCCTTCGCCGTCAAGAACAATGCGTCCGATCTGCACTTGTCCGCCGGCGTTCCGCCGATGATCCGCGTCGATGGCGATATGAAGCGCATCAACATGCCCGCGCTGGCGCACAAAGAAGTGCACAGCATGGTCTACGACATCATGAACGACAAGCAGCGCAAGGCCTACGAAGAGTTCTTCGAGACCGACTTTTCGTTCGAGATACCCAAGCTGGCGCGCTTCCGCGTCAACGCCTTCAACCAGAACCGCGGCGCCGGCGCCGTGTTCCGTAACATCCCCTCCGTCATCATGTCCCTGGACGATCTGCAGTCGCCGAAGATCTTCCGCGACCTGTGCATGTTGCCCCGAGGACTGGTGCTGGTCACAGGTCCCACCGGCTCGGGCAAGTCCACGACGCTCGCGGGCATGGTCAACCACTGTAACGACAATCGTCCCGACCACATCATTACGATTGAAGACCCGATCGAGTTCGTGCACGAATCCAAGCGCTGTCTCGTGAACCAGCGCGAAGTCCACCGCGACACCCTCGGCTTCACCGAAGCCTTGCGATCTGCCTTGCGTGAAGATCCCGACGTCGTGCTGGTCGGCGAAATGCGTGACCTCGAGACCATCCGCCTGGCCCTCACAGCCGCGGAAACCGGCCACCTCGTGTTCGGTACTCTGCACACGAGCTCAGCCGCCAAGACCATCGACCGTATCGTGGACGTCTTTCCCGCGGCCGAGAAAGACATGGTGCGCTCCATGCTGTCCGAATCGCTGCGCGCGGTTATTTCCCAGACCCTGTTGAAGAAGACCGGCGGCGGCCGCGTGGCCGCGCACGAGATCATGATCGGAACCCCCGCCATCAGAAACCTGATCCGCGAAGGCAAGATCGCTCAGATGTATTCGGCCATCCAGACCGGCCAGGCCCAGGGAATGCAGACCCTCGACCAGTGCCTCACGGAGTTGATGAGCAAAGGCCTCATCACCAAGGAAGAGGCGCGCTACAAAGCTCAGAACAAAGACGCTCTGTAAGGGATCACTATGGATCGCGATCAAGCCATCAAGCTGATGCAGGACCTCCTGCGACGCGTCACCGAGAAGAAAGCCTCCGACCTCTTCGTCACCGCAGGCTTTCCGCCCGCGATCAAGATCGATGGCGAGATCCGGCCCCAGAGCGAGCGTGCTCTGACAGTGGAGCAGTCCGCCACCCTGGTCCGCGCGATCATGAACGACCGCCAGACCAAGGAGTTCGACGCCTCGAAAGAGTGCAACTTCGCCATTGCGCCCCCCGGCATTGGTCGCTTCCGCGTCAGCGCATTCGTTCAGCAAGGCGCCGTCGGCTGTGTCATCCGTCTGATCAACGCCAAGATCCCCAGTTTCGAAGAGCTCGACCTGCCACCCATCCTCAAGGAAGTGGTGCTGTCAAAGCGCGGCTTGGTGATTCTCGTCGGCGGCACAGGCTCCGGTAAGTCAACCTCGCTCGCCGCGATGGTGGGCTACCGCAACGAGAAGACCCGCGGCCACATTGTCACCATCGAAGATCCCATCGAGTACGTCCATCAGCACAAGGGCTGCGTCATCACACACCGCGAGGTGGGAGTCGACACCGACTCGTGGCACACCGCTCTCAAGAACACGCTGCGACAAGCGCCGGATGTCATCTTGATCGGCGAAATCCGTGACCGCGAGACGATGGAGTACGCCATCCAATTCGCCGAGACAGGCCACCTCGTCCTGGCCACTCTGCACGCCAACAGCGCCAACCAGGCGCTCGACCGCGTCATCAACTTCTTCCCTGACGAGCGCCGCGAGCAGCTCCTGATGGATCTATCGCTGAACGTGCGGGCCCTGGTTTCGCAGCGCCTGATTCCCCGCGAGTCGGGCGCCGGCCGCATAGCCTCGATGGAAATCATGCTCAATTCACCGCTTATCCAGGACCTGATCTTCAAGGGCGAAGTCGCCAAGATCAAAGAAGTCATGTCGCGCTCTACGCGCCTCGGCATGAAGACCTTCGACCAGTCGCTGTTCGAGCTGTACGAAACCGGCTTCATCTCCTACGAGGACGCCTTGCGCAACGCGGATTCCAAGAACGAGCTGCGGCTGCGCATCAAGCTCGAGAGCAAGCGCGAGTCCAAGGCCATTGACGATGGCGGCGCGCTGCAGATTGTTGAAGAAGATGAAGGCCGGTCGTTGTAGAGCGCCCTAATAGATGGAACCCAACGCTTCGGCGAAAGACAAGGCACCGGTGCCAGCGGCGAAATCGCAGCTCGATACAACACTGGCCACCACCGGCCCGCAGGCCACCCTGGCACCCGCCGACGCTTTCAGCGGGGGCGCTCATCCGACCCTCAACACCAAGCCCCTGTTCAAACTGATGGTGGAGAAGAAGGCCTCGGACCTCTTCTTCACCTCCAACGCCCCCATCAAGATCAAGATCGAAGGCCAGATCCTGCCGGTCAACAAGCAGGTGCTGACCCCCGAGACCGTACGCCAGACGGCGTTTGCACTGATGAGCCCCGAGCAGCGCGAGTATTTCGTGCGCGAGTTCGAGCTCGACTTTGCGATCTCCGAACCCGGGCTCGGCCGCTTCCGCGTGAACGTATTCATGCAGCGCGGTTTTCCCGCCATGGTCCTTCGATATATCACGGCCGACATGCCCCGCATGGAGTCGCTCGGTCTGCCCGAGGTCATGACCGACCTCGTGCTGATGAAACGCGGCCTGATTCTTATGGTGGGTTCCACCGGCTCCGGCAAGTCAACCTCGCTCGCGGCCATGATCAACTATCGCAACGAGAATGCCTCCGACCACATCGTCACCATCGAAGACCCGATCGAATTCCTGCACACCAACAAGCGCTCGATCGTGAATCAGCGCGAAGTCGGCATCGATACGAAGTCTTATAGCCGCGCGCTGCGCGGCGTGGTGCGCGCGGCCCCCGACGTCATTCTGATTGGTGAGATCCGCGACCGCGAGAGCATGGAAGCCGCGATCAATCTCTCCGGCACCGGCCACCTCGTGCTCGCGACCCTCCACGCCAACAACTGCGCGGAGTCCCTGGATCGCATCATCAACATGTTCCCCCGCGAACAGCACAACCAGATCTTCCTAGACATGTCCCAATACCTGCGCGCCATCCTCGCCCAGCGCCTGATCATGGGTCGCGACGGCAAGCGGGTAGCCGCTGTCGAAGTGATGATCAACACCCCCCACATCCAGGAGCTCGTCAAGAAAGGCGACGTCATGGGCATCAAGGAAGCCATCACCTCCAGCGGCGAGCGCGGCATCCAAAGTTTCGACGTCTCCCTACGCGACCTGTTCAAAACGGGCCGCATCGAGCTGGAAGAAGCCCTGGCAAACGCCGACTCACGCGCCAACCTCGAAGCCAAAATCAACTTCGGCTAGCGCAGGCCGGAGCGTTAGGGAAGCCGCCGCTCCTGGCCCCCCTTGACCTCTTCGACGTCCGCAGCGCCCTGACCGGCGTCAGCGGCGCACGCCGCAACCCGCTCAGCCGCAACACCCTGGTCTCGTTAACTCAGCTCCACGCCGCCGGCACCTGCGACGCGCACCCCAGTCGCATCAAACTCAGCTGCGGCAGATTGCTCGCTGTGTTCTCCAGCTCGTCCCTGCCGCGCCCATGCCCAACGCCCAGATCATGGCAAATCGCCAACAGCTCCTGCACCCGATGCTCACAGGTGTGCCGGCTCACGATAGTTTGATACCCGTTGGCGCCAATGAACCGCGCAAACTCCGGATCACTATGGAGAGCCTCCATACGCCGCTCCATCTCCCTGCCATCGCGCGCAATCAGCAGGTCCACGTCCGGGGTAAACATCTGCTCGCATTCATCCCAGGGCGCGGACACAACGGGAATCCCACACGCAAGCGCCTCCAATACGCGAATCGCGGGAGTATGTGGCAGGCCATCGGCCCGCATGCGACGTGGAACGTTCACCGTAAACCGCCCGGCAGCCAGCGCCGCGGGAATTGAAAAGTCAGGAATCCATCCCCCGTAGTCGATCCCGGCCGCGCGCAACGTGTTGAGAGCCTCCTGCGGATACCGCGCCCCATAAAATCGCGCCCGCAAACCCAGCGCCCGAATGGGCTCGATCAAAAACTCATCCAGCTCGCTAGCCCGCTCGGCACTCCCCCACGTCCCAATCCAAACCAGGTCGAGAGAAGGCACACACTCGCCCTGGTTGGGCGGCCGGAACACCCGCGTATCCACCCCATCCCGCCACGTCCAAACCTTTTCAACCCACCCATGGCTGTCATACATCCGCCGCAGCCCATCACTCGAAGCCAGCACACCGTCGTAATGCGAAAGCACCCGCGACCTCACCTCCAGCGGAGGAGGGGTGTCCACAGTCCGAAACCAACGGTGAGGTGCGTCATGGAACAGGAGCCTGTAACTGCGCGTCCGCGCGCGGTGCTCACCCAGGCGCCGCAGCAACGAAGGCTCATTCCACTCGTGAGCGATCACAACATCCGCGTCAGCCAGCGCAACGTCGAAATCGATCCTCAACGGGTGGTAAGCATCACTGTGCAGCGCGGGATAAATGGCGTGAAATGCCTTGATCACCCCATCGCCAGCCTGCTCGCGCAGGTTGTGAAGGCTCCAGCCATCCGCGGGCTCGAAGATCCGAACCGAATGGCCCTGGCTCAGCAGCTCCCTGGCAATGCCCCGCAGAGTGTGGGCGCTCGCATGATTCCAGTCGGAAACGAGCGAGTGATAGAACAGGACGAAGCGCATGGCGCGTTCTCCCGGGCTACAGGCAAAATGCCTGGGGGAAAACCCACAGCCATTCTGCGCTCAAAACACCGTATATGCATCAAACACCGGGCCGTCCACGCAGACCCGCTTCATGGCAGGCCCTTCCGGAGTTTGAACCGACACGGTGCAGCCCGCGCAGCCCCCCACGGCACAAGCCATGAACTCCTCGAGCGAGACCTGACACGGCACATCAAAGCGCCGGGCGACTTTGGCCGTGGCCTCCAGCATAGGGGTCGGACCGCAGGCAAAGATCTCAACTTCCGCGAGCGCTTCCGAACTGAGTAGCTCCAGCCACCGGTTGGCAAGCTCCGTCACAAACCCGTCAAAACAGCCCGGGAAATCCGCCCGGCTAGCCAGGCGGCTGCCCACGCCCCACTCATCCAACAACGGCATGCACGCGATGCTGCCATCGGGAATACCCCCAACCACGATGCGTGAAGGCCGCGTTCGAAAGGGGAAAGGAATCTCAGACCCCATTAGCACTAAGGGTTTCCATGAGGCGTCCTCGCGGACACGCAGCCGATCGGCCAGGAAAACCATCGGCGGAATCCCAACACCCCCACCGATCAGCAGCGCACGCGGCCGCTCCAGGTGCGGTACGAACGGCCGCCCGATAGGTCCCAACGTGCTGATTCGCTCCCCGGCTTTGCGCGCAGCCAGGGCCTGCAGCCCAGGCCCCACCACCTTGTAGAGAATCTCGATCCATCCCGCCTGAGCGTCGGCTCGCATGATCGAAAGCGGACGCCGCATCGGAATGGCCGGGTCACACGTCAGATGTACGAAACTGCCGGGTTCAGCCCGGGCCGCGCACTTCGGCGCCTCGACCCGCAACACGAACTGGTCGCCGTCATAGGCCGTCTGCTGCAGGACGAGCGCCTCTTCGAGAAAAATCGTCCCGCGGTTTTTGCTAGTCATGCTGACCGCCCCAGCAGCGGCAGCCACTCAAGTTGCACTGGTCCGCGACCCAATGACATCAGCCAGCACCGCCATGCGCACAGCCACCCCATTGCGCACCTGATCACGGATCACCGACTGGGGGCCATCCGCCACATCTGATGCGATCTCGATCCCGCGGTTCATAGGTTGTGGGTGCATGACGATGGCATCAGGACGCGCGAGCGCCAGGCGTTCCGGAGTCAGACCATATTGCGCGAAGTAACGATCCGCGGCCGGCAAATCCGCCTGCCCCATGCGCTCTTTCTGAATCCGCAACATCATCACGACGTCCACGCCTTTGAGCCCCGAGCTGAGCGATGTATGGCGCGAACACCCGTCAAACTCGCCTTCCTCCGGCATCAACACCGCAGGGGCGACTATCCGAAGGTCGCCGACACCCAATGTGCGAAACGCGTGAAACGATGACCGCGCAACCCGCGAGTGCCGAATATCTCCAACAATCGCTATACCCAGCCCCTCAAAGCGCTTCTTGTGCTGCCGCACCGTGAGCGCGTCGAGCAAACCCTGCGTTGGATGCGAGAGGTGCGCCTCGCCGGCGGACAACACGCTTACATGAGGCGCCACATTCGCCGCAACGAGAGCTGGAACACCCGCCTCGGCATCGCGTATCACCATCACATCGACATGCAACGACTGGAGAGTGTAGACCGTGTCCAGCATGCTCTCGCCCTTCACGCGCGAAGACAGCTGCACTTCAAGGTTGACGACATCGGCCCCAAGTCGCTTAGCCGCAAGCTCAAATGACACCCGCGTGCGCGTGGAGGGCTCGGTGAACAGATTGGCGACCGTAATCCCCGCGAGCGTGTTACTCGTCGGCGGAGGTGCCCCCACAGGTCGAACGAAATTCTGTGCCTTGTTCAGCAGCCGCTCGACCTCCGCGCGCGAAAGCTGCTCGAGCGTCAGCAGATGCCGCAAGGTCCCATCAGACCGCCGCTGATCAATCTCGCTATTCATGGGCTGCGCCCAACTTTCCACTTTCTTACCTTTCCTTCTTTTCCGGTGGCTGTTGCTGGCCTTCCCCAGCAAACCAACGCTGCAGAATCACCGCCGCTGCCGCGCTATCGATATCCTCACGCCGAATCCGCCGCCGCCGCTCACCACTCGCACGCCGAGCCTTCAGTGCCTCATTCGCTTCGAGCGACGACCAGCGCTCATCCACCATGAAGACCTGCAGACCAAACCGTTGTTCGAGTTCAGAAGCGAAGCGCCGCGCGGCAGCCGCAAGCCGACCCGGGGTGCCATCCGCATTATATGGCGCCCCCACAACGAGAACCCGAGGATGCACCGCCCGCAATTGGCGCTCGATCGAGCCCCAGTCGGGCCCGCTTTGCGAAACAGCTATGGCAGGAAGTGGCGCAGCCGTCGCGGTGAGCGAATCACCCGCGGCAAGTCCAATCCGTTTGAGTCCAAAATCGAAGGCGGCGACTGTGTGAACTGACTGACTTTCAAGCATGCCCAGCCACGAGGCTCAACCGCTCAACGTCGATCCCCATCAAGCGCCACGCGCCCTGCCACCGTTCTTCAAACGGCAACTCGAACACGACACGTGCATCGACAGGCATGGACAGCCACGCGTTTTCGCGCATCTCGCGCTCGAGCTGTCCCGATTCCCACCCTGCATAACCGAGCGCGATGAACGCATCCGTCGGCCCCTCGCCACGCGCCATGGCGGCCAGCACGTCGCGCGAAGTAGTGACCTGAATGCTGTCAGACACCCTGTGAGTATGGTCCCACTTGCCACCCGGCCGATGCAGCACAAAGCCGCGGTCCGTATTCACAGGTCCGCCGCGCAATACCGGCAGCTCCGCAATCAGATCGTTCGAAGGCTCGAGCTTCATCTGCGACAGCACGTCCGATAGTTTCATCGGCAAAGGCTTGTTGAGCACAATCCCCAGCGCACCCTTGTCGGTGTGCTCACAGATCAGCGCCACCGTCTGCGAGAAGTTGGGATCCGACAGCGAAGGCATGGCAATCAACAGCTGATTGGTGAGGCTCGCCCCATCGGGCGGCAAGTCCTCCACGTCAGTGGGCGGCGTCCCGCCGCCTAGAATGCTTCCCCTGCTGCTCTTTGCGCCCATGCCCTCAGTATGCGGATGACGCGAGAGTTGCTCAAGGAACAGCTGAGACCGCCCCGCCCCGCATGCGGCCGCCCACGAACTGCCACTCGTAGGCAAAGCGCAACACCCGGTACTCGTGCGCCAGCTCCGGCGGGAACGGATCGAAGGGACTGGCCAGCTTCAGAATCTCGAGCGCGGCGTTGTCGAGCTCCGGATAGCCGCTGGACTGCCGAATGATCGCCTTGTCGAGGGTGCCGTTGGCCGCGATGCCGACTTCGAGGACAGGAGCCGCGCCCTTCGCTCCTAGCGTGCGAGCCACAGTCGGGTAATTGATTGTCCCGATACGCTCCACCTTACGGCGCCACCCATCGAGGTAAGGCGCAAGCGTGGCCGCCCGGGTGTCCGGCGTGATCCACAGCTCGTCTCGCTTCGGCCCTCGCAAAGTGGCAGGCCCGTTCTCGTCCTCCGGTCCCGGCTGGCTGGCAGTCTGCTGCTCCAGCAGCAGTGGCTGGTCCGGCGAGGCTCCCGTGTTCCCTGCGTCCGCGAGGTAGTGGACCTCGGTATTCCATCCAGTCGTGGTGATGATCCTGTCCGACCGGTTGCCGGCCATGTCGCCGCGCTTGCGGAGCGAGTCTCCGCCCGGAACACCGTCCTGTTGCGGGATGGGCATGGTGGAAGCCGGATTGCGCGGCGCCACCGAATCCTGCGTGTTGCCCGATCCGAGCTGCGTACGCTGCGCCAGGTACGTGGCCGTATCATTCCGGTCGGCTTCCGGTACCTCGTCCGAGACCAGCAGCACCTGCAGCCCAGGAGCCGATTCGCTGCCGCTGGCCGACGAATTGAACGTGAGCCCCAGGATCACCAGCCCGTGCAACAGGGCGGCCAGGAATAGCATCGTCAGCAACCGGTCCCGGATCGGTGCTTTGCCTTCACGGAGGGCCAGGGCGCGCGGTGGCATGACGCTCAGGCTCCGGCCGCGCGCGCGCGCACGTGCCGTTCGATTGCCTGCATCAGCAGGTCGCCGATATTCAGGTCGAATTGCTTATCCAACTCGCGGATTCCCGTCGGACTCGTGACGTTGATCTCAGTGACAAAATGACCGATGACATCCAGCCCCACGAACAGCATCCCCTTGGCCGCCAGCACGGGCCCAATCTGGCCCGCAAGCCAACGGTCACGATCGTTCAGCGGCCTGCCCACGCCACGTGCACCCGCAGCGAGATTGCCACGATTGTCGTTCTCGGAAGGAATCCGGGCGAGGGCATAGGGCACAGGCTCGCCGTCGATCAGCAGCACGCGCGAATCGCCCGTCTGGACGATGTCCGGGATGTAGCGCTGCGCGATCGCAAAGCGGCGCCCGTAGTCCGTCAGCGTCTCGAAAACCACGTTCATGTTCTTATCATGACGCTCAAGGACAAAGATGGAACGGCCACCCATGCCATCCAGGGGTTTGCAGACGACCTTGCCGTGCTCGGCGAGATAGCTCTCCATCTCCTTCATATCGCGGGTAATCAGAGTGGGTGCGCAACATTGCGGAAACCAGGCTGTATAGACCTTCTCGTTCATGTCGCGCAGCCCCTGGGGCCGATTGACGATCAGGCAGCCCTGTCCCTCGGCTCTTTCGAGGATGTAGGTGCTGTAGATGTACTCTGTGTCGAACGGCGGGTCCTTGCGCATCAAGATTGCATCGAGCTGACCCAGTTTCTCCAGGCGAGCTTCGCCTAACGTGAACCAGTCGTTAGCGTCGGCACGCACTGTGAGGGGTCGCCCGCGTCCAAACGCGACCCCGTCGCGCAGCGACAAGTCGCTCTGCTCAAAATAAGTGAGTACGAAACCGCGAGCCTGTGCAGCAAGCAGCATCGCAAGTGTGGAGTCCTTTGCATACTTGATGTCATCGATGGGATCCATCACGACACCGAGACGAAAGTGTTCGCTCATCCTGCAGGTTCCTTGACTAGAGACCCGATTATGCTAGTTGCCACGCGAATATGTCCGCCCGCTGACGCGTTGGCGGCCCGAAGTGCTGCGACCTTCGAAAAACGTGACGCGCATTGCATAGCGGGGGGTGTACCGATATGTTAAAACCCGCGCTGCGCTTGTCTGTAGTACCGTCACTATATGCAGGCAAGTAAAGGTAAGGAGTTGCCACACATCGTGACCGGCAGCAACACGAAGCTCCAGGGCCTCAAGGTTCTGGTGATCGACGACAGTAAAACGATTCGCCGCACGGCCGAAACACTCCTCGCGAAAGAGGGGTGTGAGGTCTTTACGGCGATCGATGGCTTCGATGCACTCGCGAAAATCGCGGATCACCAGCCTGACATCGTGTTCGTCGACATCATGATGCCGCGCCTGGATGGTTATCAGACGTGCTCCCTCATAAAGCACAACAAAGTCTTCCGTTCCATTCCCGTAATCATGCTGTCTTCAAAGGACGGCCTGTTCGATCGTGCCCGCGGCCGCATCGTCGGTTCGGAGCACTATCTGACCAAGCCGTTCACCAAGGACGAGCTCCTGAGCGCCATCGAGACGCATATCGGGAGATGATTGAATGCCGCTGATATTGATCGTCGATGACTCTCCCACCGAAGTGCACGTGATGCAAAAGGCGCTCGAGAAGCACGGCTATCGCACGGCTGCCGCTGCCGATGGGGCCGAGGGCGTCCGGCTGGCGCGCGAGATGAGTCCCGACCTGATTTTTATGGATATCGTGATGCCCGGCATGAACGGCTACCAGGCGACGCGCGCGCTGGCGAACGATCCCAAGACCCGCACGATTCCCATCATCATGGTGACGTCGAAGGGTCAGGAGACCGATCGCATCTGGGGCCTGCGGCAAGGGGCGATCGATTACATGGTGAAGCCGGTCTCGCCAGACCAGCTGGTCGCCAAGGCCCAGGCGACGTTGTCGGCGTAATGAGCATGAATAACAGAAGCCTCTCTTACCGGCGCGTAGCGCCGCTACATGGACGGGGTCGCGCGCAGCGCGATCCCCGTGAATAGTTGCGCGCAGCGCATGGATAGTCCGACTCTCAAGGCGCTTCGCGACCGGCCCTTTGACTTGCTGGCAGAGCTCGAGCGCCGCGGGCGCGCGGTCTCCGCTCAGGTGAGCCAGGAGGGTGCAACAGGCCGCGAATGGGTTGGTGTAGCGCTGCGTATGGCCGGGGACCTGTACCTGGTCGCACGCGAAGAAACGCGCGAGGTGTTGGGCGTGCCGGCGAGCATGACCCGCGTGCCCGGCGCCAAGGCTTGGATCAAGGGACTTGCGAATGTTCGAGGACAACTGCTGCCGATTATCGATTTGCGCCTGTTCCTGGGAAGTGGCATGACGCCTCTTACCCGGAATACGCGCATCGTCGTCGTCAACCACCGTGAAATACCTGCCGGACTGCTGGTAGACGAGGTACTCGGCTTCCGACGGTTTGCCGAGGGCGAGTTCTCCGGTGATGCACCACCCACGGTCGCGCGCTGTGAGCGCTTCCTGGCCGGCGCCTTCCGCCGCGCCAGCGAAACGTGGCCTGTTCTCAACCTCAGAGCCGTGCTCGAAAGCTCGGCATTCTCCGAGGCAGCCGCATGACCACCGCAGTGGCAACGCCTCGAGTCGGTGGCGGTCTCACAGCCCTGCTGGCGGTAGTCGCCGTGCTGGTCCTGGGAAGCGGTATCGCCTTCTATATGCTGGAGGGCCGGTCCAGCCCAGCTGTAACCACGGCGGCCGTACCCGCCGACTCGCTCTACGGCATCGCCATCGACGCCGAGAATGCCGTTGGCGGCGACGAAGCCGGGCTCAACAACTTCCAGACTCAACTCCGCCAACTCAAGGAAGACGCTGCGCGGGACGCTGGTGCTGCCTACACGAAGGACCCGCGCTTCATACGCCTGCTCGCGAATGCGGCAGCGGTACTGCAGGCCCAGAGTTCATTGACTGACGCGAGTAGCGCCGCGCGCGAGACCCGCCAGCTCGTGCCGAAACTGCTCGCCGAGATGTCCTCAGTTGCGAGTGGCCTGTCGGGTCCGAACCTTGAGAATGCGACCCGTGCGCTAGAGCGCTTTGAGCTGCGTGCGCAGCGTCTGCAACTCGACGTCACCGCATTGGCCGCGGGTGCGGCGAATCCCAGTCAATCCGCACAACGACTTGCCGAGAGCGCCGACTACCTGGGTCAGGTCATTCAGGGTCTGATGGGCACGAGCCCGAGTCTCGGGTTGCCCCGGCTGACCGGCGCCGAGGGCGAAAAGCGCCTGAAGTCGCTGGATTCTCTCTACACAGATCTCAATGCGGCCGTGCGCCGGGCGGTCTCTGCGGCACCTGCGTTACCGGCTGCACAGACGGCAGCTCGCGCTGTCAAAACAGACGCACGCGCGTTGGCTGCCGATGCCACGTCCGCCGCTCCGTTGCCCGAGGCCGACGGCGCCAAACTGCCAAAGTGGATTCCCCTGGCAGTTGCGGCTGCCGCGCTGTTGTTCGTGCTGGTCTGCCTGGTCTCGGCGTCGCGCTTGCGCCAGACAGTCGACCATCAGCGCCTGGCAGTGGAAACGCAGCGCAAAGAGAACGATCGTAACCAGCAGGCCATTCTGAGGTTGCTCGATGAGCTGTCGAGCCTCGCCGATGGCGATCTGACAGTGCAGGCGACCGTTACAGAAGACATCACCGGAGCCATCGCCGACTCCATCAACTACGCAGTAGATGCCCTGCGTGGCCTCGTGACCACGATTAACCAGTCGGCGATCCAGCTCGACAGCGCCACCCGGCAAACGCAAGCCCTTTCGGGACACCTCGCGAAGGCGAGCGGCGCCCAGTCCAAGCAGATCGCCTCGGCCACGGAGTCCGCAGGCGGCATGGCCGCGTCAGCGGAGGAAGTGTCCGGCAACGCCGAGCGCGCTGCGGATGTTGCGCGGCACTCGGTGGAAGTCGCGCACAAGGGCGGTGACGCCGTGCGACGCACCATCGATGGTATGAACACGATTCGTGAGACCATTCAGGAGACGTCCAAGCGCATCAAGCGCCTGGGCGAGAGCTCGCAGGAAATCGGCAACATCGTGGAGCTGATCAACGACATCGCCGAACAGACTAATATTCTTGCGCTGAACGCCTCCATCCAGGCCTCCATGGCTGGTGAGGCGGGACGCGGGTTCGCCGTGGTGGCGGACGAAGTGCAGCGGCTCGCCGAGCGGGCGGCCAACGCGACCAAGCAGATCGAAGTGCTGGTCCGCACGATTCAAACGGACACGAACGAGGCGGTCGTTTCGATGGAACGCAGCACGACTGACGTTGTCGGTGGAGCGTTGCTTGCCGAGAATGCGGGCGCGGCCCTCGAGGAGATCGAACAGGTGTCGAACCAGATTGCCAGCCTGGTGCAGAACATTTCCGGCAGCTCCCGTCAGCAGACGGGCGCGGCCCAGAACATCGCGCGCAACATGCAGGTTCTGAAGGAGATCAGTGCCCAGACCGCGGAATCCACCAACGCCACCTCGGCCGCGATCGCGAAACTGGCCGAACTGTCCGCCGGCCTTCGCAAGGCGGCCGCGGGCTTCCGCCTGCCCGGCATCAGCTCCGAGCCGATCGGAGCCACCGGAGCGTTCAAGAGACTGGACGACAACAAGTCCGCCGCCACCCTGCGCCAGCACGCGCTCGGCGGCACCTGATAACGCCATTGGTTTAATGCTTTAGGGCTTTTCATGCCGGAAGTCGCCTCCCAGACGCTGGATTTCGTCGGTCGCGAGCTGAACGTCACGCTCGCGGAGGCGCGTACAGCTCTCGAGAACTACGTTGAGCAGCCTGACAACGTCAATCTGCTCGAGCGCTGCACCCAGGAGCTTCACCAGGTCCAGGGCGTGCTGCGCGTGCTCGAGATCTATGGCGCGGCGCTGTTGGCCGAGGAAATGGAGCAGGTGGCGAGCTACCTGCTCGAGACTGCCTCGGAGCGCAAGAGCCAGGCGGAGAGCCTCGACGCGCTGATGCGCGCGATGGTGCAGCTGCCCAGTTATCTGGAGCGCGTTCTCGCGGGCGGCCGTGATCTGGCGCTCGTGTTGCTTCCGCTGCTGAACGATCTGCGCGCGGTGCGCGGCAGTGCGTTGCTGTCGGAAGGTACGCTGCTGCTCCTCAACCTCAAATCCGACAAACAGGCACAGCCAGTCGCCGCGGCTCCAGGCGAGCCCCCGCTCACCGTCGAGCAGTGGGCACGTCGCCTGCGCGCACGCTTTCAAGTAGGTCTGATCGGTTGGATTCGCGGCGAGCGCATCGAGCAGAACCTCGACATTCTCGCTGCCGTCGCCCAGAAGCTAGAGCAGATCGCCACCCGCCAGCCCGTCTTCCAGTTGTGGTGGGTGACGGGTGCCGTCATCGAAGCCTTGCAGGAGAACGGCCTGGAAGGCGGCGTCTCGATCAAACGATTGCTGGGTCTCGGCGATCGCGAGATCCGACGTCTGTACGAACAAGGCGAGCCGAGGTACGCACAGACGCCCGCGGTCGAGCTGCTGAACAACCTGCTGTATTACGTCGGACGCGCCGAGTCTTCCGGCCCACGCGTGATGGCCGTGCGGGCTTCCTTCCGCCTATCGGAGTTGTTGCCGGTCGACGAGAGCATCGAACAGGAGCGTGAAAACCTGTCGGCACCGAGCGTGAAGCTCATGCAGACAGTTGCTATCGCGATCCGCGAGGACCTCTCGAAGGTCAAAGACGTACTGGACATCTTCGTTCGGCGCGGAGCCGGACAGCCGAAAGAGCTCGCATCCCAGGTGGAGATGCTGCGCAAGATCGGCGATACCCTCGGCGTGCTGGGTCTCGGCGAGTTGCGCGGCAGCATCCAGGTTGAAACTGAACGACTCGAGAAAATGGTCGACGGAACGCTGGCGGCCGACGAGGCAGCCCTCGTTCAGATTGCTGCAACAGTCATCAGCGTCGAGGATCGCCTCGACGGCCAACTCGTCGGCCTGATTCGTCCCAAGAGCGTCACGGAGCCCGAAGAGGACGAAGATAACGAATTCCAACAGGTACAGGCCGCGGTTCTGCGCGAATGCATCCTGAACCTGGCCCGGATCAAGGAAGCGATCACCCAGAACGTCGGTGGCACACTGGATGCCGCCGGACTCGACAGCTGGCAGGAGCTGATGCGCGGCCTCAAGGCCGGTTTGCTCATGTTGGGCAAAGCCCGCGCCGTCGAAGTCATAGAAGGAGTCACTGGGCAACTCAAACGAGTGATGCAGCCGGGGGCACAGGGGCTGCCGCCAGGGTTTATGGATCGCCTCGCCGACGCGATTGTCAGTGTTGAGTACTACATGGAGACCCTGCAGGCCGGCCGCAGCGATCCCTGGTACATGCTCGACAACGCCCAGGCCTGCGTGCAGGCACTCGAGCATCAACAAGCGCCGGTCGTCCCCACACTGCCTGCAGTAGAACCGTCCGCGTACGCGCGCACATTGCAGATTTCGCCCTCGGCGGTGTTTGGAACAGAGACAGATCCAGGCTCGACGCTGGTTGGCGCAGCAGCCCCGACGAGCACACGCAGCAACGTTCCACCGCTGGCGGAAACCGCCGATCCCGAGCTCGTGAAGCTCTTCATCGAAGAGGCGCACGAAGAGCTGGCGAAGATCAAGAAGTTCTTCCCAGCCTGGGACCAGAACCCGATGGAGCGCGATTCCCTCATTACCGTGCGCCGCTCATTCCACACCCTAAAGGGGAGTGGACGCATGGTCGGCGCACGCGAGCTAGGCGAGTTCGCCTGGTCCATCGAAAACCTGCTGAACCGCGTACTCGACAATACCCTGACGCGCTCACCGCAGATTGTCGAAGTGCTGCGCGACTCAATCAACGCGCTCCCCGAGCTCGTAGAACAACTTGAGACCGGCCGCGCCCCACGCGTCGACGCCAGCTCAATTGCCGCACGGGCACAAGCCCTCGCCGCCGGCCGCCCGGCACCCAGCCCGACCGCGCGCGCCGCGACGCCTCAAGGTCCGCAGTCTGCGACCTCGCTCACTGGCACAGCAGCGATCCCCAACATAGGTTCGACCGGCACCGCCGCGATCCCAACCGTCGGTTCGCAGCCCGGCTCCACGCTGACCAGCACCGCGGCGATCCCCAACGTAATCCCGATTTCAACACCGAAGTCGACCGACCGCGACCGTGTGGCGGCTGCGCAGAGCGCAACAGCCGCGCAGCCAGCCCCGCCGTTCGCAGCAGATCGTAACTCGCACACGCAAACCGCCGTCAGCGCACATCCTGCCGCAGAGACCTCGACCAGACTCAACCCGAAAGGCTTCTCAGCCTTCGCCGGCCAGTCGGCCCCAGACGGCAATGCCGGCGCGGCCGCCGGCCACTCGCGCCCAGACAGTAACTTCGGGACAGCCGCCGGCCACTCGCGCCCCGAGAGTAACTTCGGCACGGCCCCTGGCCAGTCGCGCTCAGACAGCAACTTCGGGACGGCCCCCGGCCATTCGCGCCCCGACGGTAACGTCGGCACGGCCGCGCACCTTCCGTCGGCGCGCTCTGACCTAGCGCGCCCAGACGCCTCGGCGCCCGGATCTGCGGACGCTTTATCTTCCGACCTCAAGTTCCCCGAGTTGGCAGGCGCACCCGACAGTGCTGATTCCGAACACGCCGGCGCCGGGCGGGCCGGTTCCGATTGGAATTCGCCCGAGTTGGCCGCCGGCCTCAACGACCTGGACTTGCTTCTGCCCGAGGAGCCCGTAGCTGAAGAGCCGCCCGTGGCCGAGTCGGCCGACGGATGGGAAGCATCCCTCGCCGCTGCAGCCGACGACCAAAACGCTGCTGCGTCGCATCGTGAGCCACCCGTGTTGGGTTCTTCGCTGGGCGCAGAACCGCCAGCTTCCGACTCAGGGCAACCCGGCCCCGACGATGTACTTCGTGACATCTACACTCGCGAAACGGGTACGCATGTCGCGACAGTGCGCGCGTATCTCGAACGCGAAGAGGGGATGTCCGAACCCCACGCCATTCCGGAAGATGTCTACCGAGCCTGCCATACGTTGTCCGGCAGCTCGAAGATGGCACAGGCCCGCCACGGCACGCGGCTCGCCGAGCCGCTCGACCATTGGTTGCGTCGGGTATTCACCAGCGGACTGGGTTTGCAGAACCAAGACATGGCGCTGCTGGCCGATTGCATGGTGGCCATGGAGGCAGTGGTCTCTCACCTGGATGAGGTCACCGGCTACTTCCACACTCATGTAGCGCTGCACGAGCGGCTCACCCAGGCAGAGAAGACCCTGGATCACCGCATCGCCGAGGCCGCGCAGCACCAGACCGATACGAACGTGCTGGGCGACGAAGACGAGCTGGCGGAGGACGCCGGCGACTTCGATCCTGAGGTCGCGGCCATCTTCACCGAAGAGGCGATGGAGCTCATCGAGTTCTCCGAAAGCGCCCTCAGCGATTGGCGCTCGGATCCGGGCAGCGCGGAGTACCGCTCAGCCCTGAAGCGTCCGCTGCATACACTGAAAGGTGGCGCCCGCATGGCGGGCATCACAGCGATGGGCGATCTGAGCCACGAGTTGGAAACGCTCGTGATGGAGGTCGACAACGGGACCGTAGCGACCGACGACGCGATGTTCGACGTCATCCAGGCCAGTCTCGACGAGCTCGCCCGAATGCGAGAGGCCGTTGCGAACGGCCGCCGTGTTTCCAGCGCGCGCTCAATGATCGCGCGCATTCACAGCTTGTCCAAACCCCGCGGCGCAGGAGCCCACGCTGCCGCACAGGTCGGAGGCATCGCCGGAAGGGCCCCCACCCTCGGCGCTGACGCCAGAAAACCACCAGGGGCGGCACCACCAACACCGGCAGCACCCCCAGCCCCACAATCCTTTGCTCCGCCGCCGCCCGCGTTGACGCCGGCGGAGCAGCCACCGCAAACGGACGCAATCAGCGAACCGCAAGCGGAAGCTGCCTCTGAGGGCCCACCGACGGACGAGCCCGAGTTGACCTCGGATGCCGAGACCCAAGTAGCGCGCGCACTCAAAGCTGCTGAAGGTTCGGATTTGCCGGAAGCACCGGCCTCGCCGTTCTCGTTGGATGAGGTGGGCGGCACCGATCCCATGAGCGGGGACCTCGCAGCAGAGCTGCTCGCCAGCTATCCCGCGAAATCCGATCAGACAGACGAATCGGAAAGTGAAACCCTGGAGCCTGCCGGCAGCGACTCCGGGACCTATGACTTGAGTGCCGCCGAGCTCGACGATGGGTCGCCCGAGCACCCGTCGGAGGCAGAAGACGAGTTGGGATACCGTCGGGCACGCCAAGAACTCGGTTTCTCGAGCGCACCCGGCGAGCTAGCGACGAACGACGGCTCCGCCGCTGAATACGAAGCCGCAGCCAACACGCTGCCCCCCGGCTACGGGGATTTCGCAGCCCACGCTGCGCCGCCACCCCGCGAACCCGCGCCCAACACCGAGCCCACCTCGTATGGCGAGCCCACGCCCGACAGCGGGCCCGCAATTTACGGGGCGCGCACAGCTGAGGGTACCCCCGTCGGCAACAACGGCACGGCCACTTCTCGCGACACCGCGACTGACGGCGAGACCGCGCGTTACGACGAAGCGAGCACTGACGGCGACTCCCCGCGCGAGGACAGCGCGGCAGCTGCCGGCGAGTCCGCAGCCTACGGCGCAGCCACTCAGGACGAATCCACGTCTTACGGCCAGCCCGCAGAACGCGGTGTCCCCGCTGATGACCAGCCCGCAAGTCACGACGAGTTCGCAGCCGGCGGCCCCGCAACTTATGGCGAATCCGCTCACGGCGAGCCCGCACCCGCAGGTTACGGCGTAGCAGCCAACAACGGCGAGCCAACACCCTACGGCGACCCCGCAACTCCCGCAGATCTCTCTTCCGACCAAATCGCGGCCGACTACATGGCCGCACGCGACTCAGCCGCCAACGAAGAAGTCGCAAGCGCACGGCCATGGACGCCCGAGTCAACACAGGAGCACCGGTCGCTAGACGAGCCCGCGTACACAGAAGCCCCGCCCGCGAACGAGGCTTCCGCGCCAGTTGAGCCGCCCCCGCTGCCCGGCCGGGCGCCAGCTGTTGCGGAGCAGCCGACCAGCGTTGCGTCTGTGGCAGTGTCCGTCCCCCTCGGTCGCGCCAGCGAGCCTCGCGCGGCGGACGAAGGATTGTTACCTCCGCAAGCCGTGCCACCCGGCCGCGAGCCCGTAGCCCCCGCCGAGCGGCAGGAAATGGCTCGCGTTGACGCTGAGCTTCTCGACCAACTTCTGAATATCTCCGGTGAAGCCAGCATCGCCCGCTCTCGCCTCGAGCAGCAGCTGGGCTCGATCGACTTCAACCTCGGTGAGCTGTCACGCACCGTCACGCGTCTCAAGGAGCAGCTGCGCAACCTCGAAATTGAAACCGAGGCGCAGATCCTGCACCGCCATGAAGACGAATCCAGCCATCGCGGCGATTTCGATCCCCTCGAGTTGGACCGCTACTCTTCCATCCAACAGTTCTCGCGCGCGCTGGCGGAAACCGCCAACGACGTCGGTAGCATTCAGCAGCTCCTCGAGAACCTCGGCAAAGAAACCCAGAACCTACTGCAGCAGCAGGCTCGGACAATTACTGAGCTGCAGAATGGTCTGATGCGCACGCGGATGGTGCCCTTCCAGCGCCACGTTCAGCGCCTCGCGCGTATCGTTCGGCAGGCTGCGAATGACACCGGCAAGCGTGCGGACCTCACAGTGGAGGGCGCGTCGGGCGAGCTCGATCGTCAGGTTCTGGAACGAATGCTGCCGCCGTTCGAGCACATGCTGCGTAACGCTGTCGTGCACGGCATTGAAAAGCCACGCGACCGTGTTGCAGCCGGTAAGCCCGAAGCAGGTCGCATCGTTCTCGAGCTGCATCGCGAAGGCGCCGAAGTCATGGTCCGCCTAACCGATGACGGTGGCGGCATGAACCTGAAAGCCATCCGTGACAAGGGCGCCGCACTCGGACTCATTGCTCCCGGACAGACTCTCAGTGACGAGGATGCGATGCAGCTCATCCTCGAGCCTGGCTTCTCGACTGCCGGCACGATCACTCAACAGGCTGGCCGTGGCGTCGGCATGGACGTTGTCGCAACCGAGATCAAACGTCTCGGCGGCGCGCTCCACATGGAGACGAAGCCGGGCCAAGGCACCGTATTCACGATTCGGCTGCCCTTCACGCTCGCGATCAGCCATGCGCTGGTCGTACGGACAGGCGACGAGTTTTACGCGTTGCCGCTGCCTACCGTCGAAGGCGTGCTGCGCCTTTCCAAGGCGGAAGTGCTGGCACATCTCGGCAAAGACGCTTCCGCCTTCGACTACGGCGGACAGAAGTATCGTTTCCAACATCTCGCTACGTTCGTCGGGCTGGAGCCCTCTCCGTTGCCCGAGCAGGACGTGACCATCCCGGTCGTGTTGGTGCGGGCCGGCGAACACTCGACCGGTCTCGTGGCCGACGAGTTGGTTGGAAGCCGTGAGATCGTCGTAAAATCAGTAGGCCCACAAATATCCAGCATCCGCGGTATCTCCGGCGCCACCATTCTGGGTGACGGTCGCATCGTCATCATTCTCGACATTGGTGCCTTGGTGCGTGCCGAGTGGCGCGGACGTACACAGCCCGTACCCGTCGCACCGAAAGACAAGAGCGACAAGCGGACATTCGCGATGGTTGTGGACGATTCCATTACCGTGCGCCGCGTGACTCAGCGTCTGTTGGAACGCAACGGGATGCGTGTACTTACCGCCCGCGACGGAATGGATGCAGTGACGCTGCTTCAGGACAACATTCCTGACGTCATCCTGCTCGACATCGAAATGCCACGAATGGATGGCTACGAAGTTGCGGCCCACGTTCGCAACGATCCACGCCTCAAGGACGTCCCGATCATCATGATCACATCACGCGTAGGCGAGAAGCATCGTGCTCGCGCGATCGAGCTCGGCGTCGATGATTACCTGGGCAAGCCGTACCAGGAAGCGCAGTTGCTGGATGCAATAGCGCCGCTCGTTGAGCGCCGTCGCGGCTCACAAGGCGCCGGCACCGGAACATTCGACCGCGTCAGCGATGCAAGGGTTTAACTCGAATGGCTGAGCGCGTCACCGAAATTTACAGTTTGCTGGTTCCCATCACCGATGGGCGACTCATCGTCCCGCGCGCTTGCGTCGCGGAGGTGGTTGGCTTTCAGGTGCCCTCAGAGATGACCGGGGCACCGCCCTGGTACATCGGCACCGTGCCTTGGAATGGGAAGGCCATTCCACTCGTGTCCTTTGAAGGCGCGTGCGGCCAGATGATACCGCCGGCCTCAGGCCGAACCCGCGTCGTGATCTTCCACGCGCTCGGCACGCGCGTCGAAGGCGGCAACTTCGGCATCGTGTCGCAGGGGTTCCCGCAACTCGTGCGCGTTAGCTCAGACGTGGTCCGCCCCGACAACTCGCGCGTTTTCCCCGACCGCGCGCCCATCATCTGCCAAGTCAGGATGGTGAACGAAACCCCGATGGTCCCGGACCTCGAACGCCTCGAAGAAATGATCGCGGACGAAACGCGCGTCAGCGCCTAAAGGCCGAAACGGGGGCCGGCGCCCGTGCCTGGCTCGCGCATGATTGCAATGTCAGTGCCTGACAGCCCCATTCCCGTAAATTGACGCTATCCCCTTCGGCACATCCCCGCTGGATGGCGTGCTGCCAGCATGAAACGGCTGCGGTGGCCGAAATCCAATCGGCACCGTCGAACCAGAGTCTACTTTCGCGAACGGCAGCCCGTTCACCGAAGCCATGGTGCCCTCACACAACTCGAGCTTCGGCAGCTTCGGCCAAGTGATCTGCGGCTTGGGTACGTCCACCTCGACTCGCGTGGCCGGCACGCCCAGAGCCGACGCCAGATGCTCGACCAAGCGCTGCACCTCCTCAGAAAAATCACCCTGCAACGAGGGGTCTCGCGCCAGGAAATACGTGGTCAGATACCGCGCGATCGGCGAGGCCTTGCCGATCTCGTGGTTGACCAACTCCTGCTCGTTCGCGAACGTGAATATGGAAGTAGTGGACAGGTAATCCATGAAATCGGTGGGCACGGCCGGCTCGTTCGGATGGATGGCCGCCGTGCGTACCTTGATCAGCGTGCCGACGCGCGTGACCTGCACGTCGCTCAACTCCAGCTCGTACGTGAGTTTCGCCGGCCAGGCGATGAAGATCTGTGGTGTCTTGCCCCAGACGGAGGGGCAGGCTCGGTACCAGATCGCGAGCTGGCGCTCATGAGCAACGATGGCATGCGTCTTCAACTGAGTCACAATCACCTGGACCGGATCGACGGGCGGCGCCGGTTTCTCGCTCCAGATCGCATGACCGATCAGCCCGCCGAGAACGAGGGCCAGCAAGGCGATGACGACGTATTTCATGGCTTTATAGGTCCCCGAATTTCTGCTGCAGCAGAGTCAGGGCGCACACAGCCGCTGTTTCCGTGCGCAGCACGCGCGGTCCCAGGCGAACGGGTGCAAAGCCTGTCTTGATCGCTGCTTCCTGCTCGACATCGGCGAGTCCCCCCTCCGGTCCGATCAGCACCGTGATGTCGGCGGTGGCGCTCGCGATGTCCGCGATGCGCAGCGGCGCGCCCGGCGAGAGCAGCAGCGCAGTACCGCTCGATGTACGCTGCTCGAGCAGTTCATACAACCTGACCGGCTCGGTGATGTGCGGCACACGGTTACGCCCACTCTGCTCGCATGCCGCGACTGCGATTGAGCGCCAGTGCTGCAGCTTCCTGACCGCCTGCTTCGCATCGAGCTGCACGACACTGCGCTCCGTGAAGATCGGCGCTATTTGCCATACACCCAGCTCAGTCGCTTTCTGCACGACCCAGTCCATTCGCTCGCCACGCGAGACTCCTTGAGCGAGTGAGAGCTGACAAGGCGACTCCCGGTCAACGTCCCGGCGTTCCAGCACACTGACAACGACAGTATCGCGCCGTATTTCTTCAATCGATCCCGCGTACTCGCCACCACGTCCGTTGAACAGAGTGAGCGTATCGCCCACCCGCAACCTCAGCACCCGCGCGATATGGTTTCCCGCAGTTCCCTCGACCGTCAGGCGGCGGCCAGTTTGCAGTTCAACATCGACGTAGACTCGCGTCAGCCGCATGTAGCGAGCTCGATTCCTTCGCGCGCGACCGTTACCATTAACTCGATCTCGTCATGAGATACAACATAGGGTGGCATGAAATAAATCACGTTTCCAATCGGCCGCAGCAGTAGTCCACGCTGCAACCCATGGCGATACACGCGAAGTCCGCGGCGTTCCTGCCACGCGTACGGCTCGCGACGCGCCTTGTCCCGAACCAGCTCGATCGCAAGGATCATGCCCCGCTGGCGCACTTCAGCGACATGTGGATGCTCTTCCAGCCCGCCCGCCATCCTTCCCATGTGCTGCGCCAGTGAACGATTGCGCAACAATACGTCATCGTCAGCAAAGATCTTGAGAGTCTCCACCGCAGCCGCACACGCCAGCGCATTCCCAGTGAAACTGTGGGAATGCAGAAACGCGTTCAGCTTTACATACTCATCGTAAAAAGCGGCGTAGACATTCTCGGTCGTGACAACAGCGGACAGCGGCAGGTAACCCCCCGTCAGCCCCTTGGACAGGCAAACGAAATCCGGCCGAATCCCGGCCTGCTCACAAGCGAACAGCGTCCCCGTCCGCCCGAACCCAACCGCAATCTCATCGGCAATCAGATGAACGCCGTGCCGATCACAAGCCTCGCGCAATAACTCCAAATACACCGGATCATACATCCGCATGCCCGCTGCACACTGCACCAGCGGCTCCACGATGACAGCCGCAGTCTCATCGGCATACCGAGCCAGCGCAGCCTCCATGTCCGCAAACTTGCGCCGGGAATGGTCGGCCCAGCTCTCACCCGCCTCCCGTTCGAAGCAGTCCGGCGAGGGCACCGTGATCACGTCCATCAACAACGGCTTGTAGATCTCCTTGTACAGCTCGACATTCCCAACCGCGAGTGCACCGAGGGTCTCACCGTGATAACTGTTGCACAGCGTAATGAACCGCCGCTTCCCCGGCCGCCCCACATTACGCCAGTAGTGAAAGCTCATCTTCACCGCCACTTCAACCGCCGACGACCCATTGTCCGCGTAGAAGCAACGTGTCAGCCCGGCGGGCAAAACCCTGACCAAGGCCTCAGACAACTCGATCACCGGCTCGTGCGTAAAGCCGGCAAGAATGACGTGCTCCAGTTTCTCCAACTGATTGCGTACCGCCGCGTTGATACGCGGGTTACAGTGGCCAAACAGGTTGACCCACCAGGAGCTGACACAATCCAGGTAACGCCGCCCGTCAAAGTCCTCCAACCAGGCACCCCGCGCGCGGCGGATCGGAATCGGCGGCAGCTGCTCGTGATCCTTCATTTGCGTGCACGGATGCCAGACGTGCGCCAGATCTCTTTCTACGAAAGGCGTGTTCGCGGTAGTCATGCCCAATTGTGGCACGATTCGAAATTGGTTCATAAAATCCCCCCAGGCATGATGGCTTCTGCCGCCACGGGATGTGAAATGACGACATCAATTCAATGAACGCTCTCATTGTAGTGGGGCATCCGGCCCCGGCCAGCCTCAATGAGGCGCTCGCGGCTGCGATCGCGACCACGTGGGGAAGTCTTGGGTGTGAAGTCTCTTATCACGACTTGACGGCAGAGGGTTTTGACCCTCGACTGACCTCCGAGGAGGCGCGGGGAAGTCCAAGCGCGGACCCTCTGGTCCAAACTCATATCCGGGAGCTGAGGGCCAGTGATCTGTTGGCCGTCATCCATCCCAACTGTTGGGGCGCGCCGCCCGCGATCATGAAGGGATGGATAGATCGGGTGTTTGCGCCCAATGCGGCTTACACGTTCGCCAAAGGAAGCGATGCCGGCGACGAGCCGATCGGGCTGCTGCGCACTCGTGCGGCACTGGTCATCAACACGGGCAACACACCCAGCTCTCGCGAGCAGGCCCTGTTTGGCGACCCGTTGGAGCGGATTTGGCGAGACTGCGTGCTTCAGTACTGCGGAGTTCAGCACGTTATCCGTTCCCTTTTTGGCGTGGTCGCGACGAGCACGCCCGAGGAGCGCGAGCGTTGGCTCGATGAAGCACGGTCACTTGCAGTCAAAGCCTATGAGCTCGTCTAGCCCGCCAGAGGGGGCCCCGATCGGCCCCTGCAAGGGCTGCTTCGACTTCCTTCCCAAAATGCGGCATGTTTGGGCCGGCGCAGCAGAACCCTGCCACCCTCAACACGCCGCGATTGCGCGAGTAGTGGCATGATCAGCCCTATATGCAGACGCCATTGAAAATCGAGCCGGCGACTGGCCTGCTGGTCGGTGTGCGGCAGGTATTGTCGCCGTATTTCGATGCCCGGCCGTCCGGCGTACTCCCCGAGCTCATTGTCGTGCACGGCATCAGCATGCCGCCCGGTGAATTCGGCGGACCCTGGATAGACCGGCTGTTTACGGGAGGACTGCCCCCGGACGTGCATCCCTTTTTTCGGGACGCTTCGCGTCTGCGCGTTTCGGCCCATGCGCTCATCCGCCGTGACGGCACAATCATTCAATACGTCCCATTCGGTCAGCGCGCCTGGCACGCTGGCCAGTCCCACTACCGGGGCCGTGCCGGATGTAACGATTTCTCCATCGGCATTGAGCTGGAAGGCACGGGCGAAACGCCCTACACCGACCCGCAATACGACCACCTCGGAGCGTTGGTCGAAGCGCTCCTTGCGACCTATCCGTCGCTATCGAGCGATCACATCGTTGGTCACAGCGACATCGCACCCGGACGAAAAACCGACCCCGGCCCCTCGTTCGACTGGGAAAAGTGGCGCTCCATCCTGCGCGCACAAGGCCGGGGCGAGCGCCGAAAACGCTAGCCAGCAGCAGCCGCAGCGATCATCCCGCCCTGCAGTTCATGCCGGCTTGGTCCGGTCATGCCGCCAAAGCACCTCAGTACCTCTGTCTTGCCGCGCCAACACCCTGGCCAGCACGAACAGCAGATCCGACAGCCGGTTCAAGTACTTAATGACTTCAGGACTAACCGACTCAACCCGTGAAAGCGCCAAGACCCGCCGCTCCGCACGGCGCGCGATCGTCCGCGCAAGATGACATGCCGCCGCGGCAGGCCCCCCACCCGGCAGAATGAATTCTTTCAGTGGCGGCAGCGAGTCGTTGAATCCATCGAGAGCCACCTCGAGCCGCGAAATGTGCTCGGCAGTGATGACTTGGTGTCCCGGAATGCACAACTCCCCACCCATGTCGAACAGCTCGTGTTGTACCTCGGTCAGAGCCAAGGCCACTGAATCTGGCAGTCCCGGAACGGCCAGCAACACACCAATCGCGCTGTTGAGCTCATCGACCGTCCCGTACGCTTCGACGCGTTCGCCGTCCTTCGGAACGCGCGTACCATCGCCTAGGCCCGTGCTGCCATCGTCGCCGGTGCGCGTATAGATTTTGCTGAGGCGGTTGCCCATCATCCCTCTCCCGTTTACCCCATATTGCCAGACATGCCATCCAAAGAACTCGAGGCGGCGCGTGAAGCGGCAGAGGCCGCGGCCGTGGTCATCCGCTCCCTCTACCAAAAGAATCTGCAGGTAACGACCAAGGCGGACGCGACCCCCGTCACCGAAGCCGACGTCCGCGCGGAAGAGGCGATTAGGTCTGTCCTCACCGAGCGCTTCCCAAGCTACGGCTTCTACGGCGAGGAGACCGGACAGCACGCCATCGATGCGCAGAACGTCTGGCTGGTCGATCCCATCGATGGCACCAAGTCGTTCGTGCGCGATTGCCCGTTCTTCTCGACCCAGATTGCTCTGATGCGCGAGGGGCGGTTCGTATTAGGCGTTTCCAGCGCTCCGGCGTACGGCGAGCTTGCGTGGGCCGAAGAGGGCGGCGGCGCCTTCCTGAACGGCAAGCCGATTCGGGTGAGCCACGTCGGGGACCTGTCCGCCAGCATTCTCTCCACGGGCAACCTGAAGACGTTGACGCGCTCGAGCGCTTGGGGCCGATTCGGCGATCTGATTGGGAAGGTGAGCCGGGTCCGGGGCTATGGGGACTTCGTGCATTACCACCTGCTGGCGCGCGGCTCGATCGACGCTGTAATCGAATCCGATGTGCACATACTGGATGTGGCCGCTCTGACTGTCATCGTGCGGGAGGCGGGAGGCACATTCACCGACTTGCGCGGCGCGGCGGTTGGATTGAACACAACGACGGTGCTCGCCACGAATGGCGTGTTGCACGGCACCGTCCAACAGGAGCTGGGGCTGAGCTGACGGAACAGCAGCCTCCGGGCCGCGTTTTAAGGCTCATCACCCCCCGCTCAACCAGGTTCAGTGCCATGAGACAGGAATATCAGAGCGCCAAAGATGTCAGCCAGAAGGAGCTCCGCGAAGTAGTGGCGAGCACCGAGGCCTTGCTCGCCGCCGTGGGCGATGAAGGAGGCGAGGCCGTCCAGGAGTTGCGTGGCCGCCTGAAAACGACGATAGCGGACGTCAAGAAAGAGCTAGGTAGCTCATTCGTGGCGAACGCACGCGAAACGATCACCAAGGCTCGCGACACAGCCTCCTCGGTGGACGACTTCGTGCATGAAAGCCCCTGGGCAGCTGTAGGCATCGGCGCTGGTATCGGACTGTTGGTGGGCATGATCCTCAGGGACTGACGCAGGCAGGCGCCCTGAGACCCCCTCAACCGAAGGACCGCCAGCGGTCACCAGGCTGCTGGCACGCGCACAATCCAGCTCCTTGCCCTTCCCCAGGCCGCCTCGGTCGCCGCCGCTCACGCCACCGGATCGTCTGGGTCATCCGCCGCCCGCGGTCACGTGATCGTGTGGTGGCACGGCCGCCCGCGGTCACCCCCAGTCACCGCGGCACAAAAATCCGCCGTCCATCCTGGCGCACCTCCACCATAGGAGTCAGATACAGCGCACTGAGATTCCCCGCGTCAATCGTCTCGCTGCAAGGCCCCGTAGCCCACTTCCCATCACCAAACAACAGCAACGCCCGATCCGCGAATCGCGCCGCCAGCGTCGGATCGTGCAACGTCGCAATCACCGTATTGCCATTTCGCGCCAGCCCTCGAAACAACTCGAGCACCGCCAGCTGATGGTGCGGATCCAGATGATTCGTAGGCTCGTCGAGCAGATACACACAAGGTGCCTGCGCCAGCAACGCTGCGATGGCAACCCGCCTCTGTTCACCCCCCGATATCGTATCGGTGCGACGATCAACAAAATTTTCCAGATCCAATGCGACCAACGCTTCGCGGGCGAGCCGCGCATCCTCCGCAGTCTCCCACTGCCAGAACGCAAGGTGGGGATGCCGCCCAACCAGCACGGTTTCCATTGAAGTAGTGACAAACCCGTCCTCGAGATCCTGAGCCAGCAATCCCAGCCTGCGAGCGACGTTGCGCCTGCTATGTTGGTTCAAAGGCAGACCGTCAACGAGGACGGTCCCAACCGCAGGTTCGCGCAAACCTGCGAGCGTATGTAGTGTGAGTGTCTTGCCGCAGCCGTTCCGCCCAAGCACAGCCACAAACTCGCCCGCGGCGAAATCGACAGTCAGGTTGCTGACGAGCGCCCGCCCGCCCACCTTGACCGCGACATTCCTCGTGGCGAGCGGCGCCGCCGCAGCTGCGGTCGCTTTCGACGCGAGCGCGACGAATTTCTGCGTGCTCGATGTCACTGGCGAGTCCATCGGATCTCCGCCGCCGTTGCCGGCCCGACCACAACAGCAGCCAGGCTGACAGGCATCTGTGCGTCCTGCGCCGACACTGCGCGCCGCCCGGCCATGATCTCCGCCTTCTCCTGAGGATAAAGCGGCTTGCGCTCCGGTTCGGCAAAACCTGCCGGAAACAGCGGCAGGCCGCTCCCCGGCTCGTACTTGTCAGTGGCACCGAGTGTATGCAGCAGCTCGTGCGCAATGACGATGCTGTTGCTCCCCGTCATCGACCGCACAGCAAACGCATGCACCACTCCCGTCAGACCCTTCTGCATCCCATGAGAATCCGGGACGCTCTGCAACGAAACAGGATCGTGATACAGCACAAACATACGGATTCGCGGCGGCGCGCGCCCACGAACATCCACAGCACGCCACGCAAACCAGCGCAGTTTGAGGCTCCACAGCGCCGTGCCCAACATCCCAGCGCCCCGCTCGAGCTCCGGCGGCGTTTGCTTCACCTGCGGATAGAGCCGGACGTGTACTGGTTGCTCAAGTTCCTTGCCATAGCGGTGTGCTTCGCGCGCCATGAAGTCTTCGATGTCGGCGAACTCGCGGCCACCCAGGCCGTCGATGTAGCTCTGTGTCGCAGGGCTGCCGTCGCCGTTGACGGGGAAAACCCCAACCCACAGCGGCTCCTTCCAACCTGTGCTCGTGATCCGTTCGAGCCACGTGTGACTCGCAGCCCAGATCAGCACGAGCAACAGAATCGCTACGCGTATGTTCCGCCACACGACGGTCAGGAGCCTGTCTGACTTACGCGGGCGGTCGCCCGCCCGCTCACCGTCCCCCCGGGGTGTTCCTTGCGGACCACCCGTGCGACGCATGCGTCGCACGCTACGGTTGTAGGCGAGTAGCTGTCCAAGGTCCCGCGTCCATGTAGGTCTCGTCCGTGCTGCCTGTGCTGGCCTCAGCGCGCCGGCGGCTCAGCGATCGCGTCCAGCGCGCGCGGTCGTGAATCCGAGCCTCGCCCTCGACCCACAGCTCCACGCTCTCGACCCAAAGGTGATAGCCACCCCAATGAGGGGGGCGGGGCACGGAAATGTCGTTTGGGTCGGCCGAGTCGGGCGGCGGTGTGCCGAACCGTTCAGCCGTTTTTGCGACTGCGGCATGCAAATCACTTCGAGAGCCGATGGGCTCACTCTGCGCGCTGGCCCACGCGCCAAGCCGACTCTGCCAGGGGCGCGACGCGAAATAAGCGTCGCTATCGGCTTCCGGCGACTTCACCACAATTCCTTCGACACGAACCTGCCGGTGCAGAGCGTCCCAATGCATGACGGCTGCTGCACGCGGGTTCTGCTCGAGTTGCCGTCCTTTGTACGACAGATAGTTCGTGTAGAACACCAGGTACCCGGGCAGGGGCACTATCTCTTTGCAGAGGACGACGCGCGCTGAGGGCTGCCCGTTGGGGCCCACGGTCGCGAGGACCATGGAGTTCGGGTTCGGCTGCTGGCGAACCCGCCAGCTCTCCGCCAGCCAGCGGTTCACGACCAGGAGGGGTTCCGCAGGCAGCGGATCAGGTAACAGCTCTGTAGGGTGGCTCATTGCTTAATCGTAAACCACCCGATAAAAGGGTGTTCCTGCGGGCCACTGCCCGCGGGTCGAGACGGCCGCAGGCCCAAGTGGGCCAGCCCGCGACAATACACTATCCCGACAGAGGCTCCGTTTGCCATGGCGACAGATGATGTGACGCTGGACGTCCTACGCCAGCGCGTGACTGACATTGATCGTCAGCTCATCTCCCTGGTTGCGGAGCGCAAGCGCGTCAGCGGCGAGGTCGCCCGCGTCAAGCGCGCAACTGGCTATCCAACCCGAGACTTTGAGCGCGAGCGGGAGGTCATTCTCGGCGTGCGGACGATGGCGACCGAACTGGATGTCTCGCCGGCGCTCGCCGAGGATTTGATACGGCTGCTCATCCGCTCCTCCCTGACCACCCAGGAGCAGGCGAGTGTAGCCGCCCGGGGCAAAGGCTCCGGCCGCCGTGTTCTCGTGATCGGCGGCGGCGGCAAGATGGGGCGCTGGTTCGTGGAGTTTCTGACCTCCCAGGGCTTCAGCGTCGAAATTGCGGATCCCGGCTTGGTTCCGGCCGGTGTCACACGGGTGGATGACTGGCGCACGACCGATTTGAAGCAGGACTACATTGTGCTGGCGACGCCGCTCGGCGTGACCGATGCCATCCTTCGCGAGCTGGCCCTGCGCCGCCCGACGGGTGTGATCTTCGATGTCGGCTCACTCAAGTCGCCCCTGCGCGCAGGCCTGCTTGCTCTGAAGTCGCACGGGTGCAAAGTGACTTCCGTGCACCCGATGTTCGGCCCCGATACAGAGCTTTTGTCCGGCCGGCACGTCGTGTTTGTGGATCTGGGCTCCGCGGAGGCACTCGCCAGCGCCCGCGAGTTATTTTCACCCACCATGGCCGAACAGGTGGTCATGAGTCTCGATGATCATGATCGGCTGATTGCCTATGTTCTGGGTCTGTCACACGCCTTGAACATCGCATTCTTCACCGCCCTGGCCGAGAGCGGTGAGGCAGCGCCGAAGCTGGCGCGTATGTCGAGCACTACCTTTGATTCGCAGCTCGATGTGGCAACGCGGGTCGCACAAGAAAGCCCGGACCTGTATTACGAAATCCAGAGCCTGAATGACTACGGCGCCGAATCGCTCGAGGCGCTGTCGCAGGCCGTCGAACGGATTCGCACCGCGGTCATCTCGCAGGACCATGATGCCTTCGTCGCCCTGATGCGCCAGGGGCGCGACTATCTCGAAGACCGCCGCAGCGTGGCAGAGCGGCGCGCCTGATCCGAAATGCGTCGCTCTTCAGAACGGAACACCGATCGTGTCAGTGAGCTGAACGCCGAAGTGCGTTCGCTGCAGGCTCGGCTGACTGAGCTCACCGAGGAAGTCAGCCGTAACGATGCACTTCTGCGCAAAACCCAGGAGCGCGAGCTCGAGCTGTTGCGAGCCGGCTCGCTGGCACAGCTACTGGAGCGGTTGATCCATGGATTGCGCACCTCCTATCAACTCGATGCCGTCACACTGATCCTGCACGACCCCAATCACGAGATACGCCATCTCCTCGCAGGTGACGGGTTCCTGCTCGAGGAGCTCTCGGAGGTGCAGTTCGTCGATGTGTTGGCCACTATCGCGCCGCGTCTCGGAAACCTCGAGCGGCCTTGGCTCGGGCCTTTCCGCATGGCCGATCACGAGCTGCTGGTCCCGAAGTCCCGGCAGAATGGCAGCCTTGCGCTGATTCCCCTGCGCCGCAGTGGCCAGTTGGATGGCGTGCTGGTGTTCTCCAGCGCCGATCGCTTCCGCTTCAATCGGGAGCTCGCCACGGATTTCCTCGCTCACTTGGGTGTCGTGGCCGCGATCTGCCTGGAAAACGCCGTGAATCGGGCCCGCCTGGTGCGAAGCGGCCTGACCGACTTTCTCACCGGGTTTCACAATCGCCGCTATCTGCACGCCCGGTTGTGCGAGGAGCTGGCGCGGGCGCAGCGCAATCATCAGCCCATTGCGTGCCTGATGATCGACGTCGATCACTTCAAGCGCATCAATGACGAGTACGGACACCTCGCCGGCGATGCTGTGTTGCGCGAAGTTGCGCAGCGCATCGACGATGAAATGCGCCTCAGCGATACCGGCGCCCGCTTTGGTGGCGACGAGTTCGCAATCGTGTTGCCCCACGGCTCCCTTGCCGATGGCGAGAAGGTGGCCTTGCGCGTGTTGGATGCGGTCCGAAGCGAACCGATCGTCGTGGCGAGCCAGCGCACCGAGGTCGTCACACTGTCAATCGGCGTTGCCTCTGCCTGCCCGTCCGCCGACGGCGTTCGCGACTTCAGCGAGCTGGCCGAAAAGCTCATTTCCGAAGCCGACACCGCGTTGTACCGAGCGAAGAGTGCCGGCCGCAATCGAGTTGAGATCTCGCACAGCGTCGTCAGTTAGCTCCCCTGTCTGGGCACATCTGCATCGCGGGGCCGCCTGCTCCTTCAGATCACCCGTCCCGCAGTCCCCCGCCCACGTAACAAGGCAATGAACAGCGGTGCGCCCACAAGCGCCATGATGGCCCCCACCGGTAGCTGACGCGGGCTCGCAATCGTCCTGGCGACCAGGTCCGCGGCGGCCAGCACCGTTCCACCGAGTACGACGGAAGCGGGCGCAACGACCCGATGGTCACTGGTCCGAAACGACAGGCGGATGGCATGCGGGGTAATCAGCCCGACGAACCCAACAGTCCCAGCGCTGATAACCGCAATCGCCGTCAGCGCCGCGCACGCGATGAACAGCACCGTGCGCCACACCTCAATCTGCAAACCCACACTCCGCGCGCGCAGTTCGCCAGCCGACAACACGTTCAAAGGCCGCGCAACCAGGAGCGCGAGACCTGCCGCAAACACTGCTGCCAGCACGCTGCTCCAGGGACTCAACGCCCACCCGAGATCTCCTGCAAGCCAGAACACCATCCCGCGCAGCCGCCCGGTATCCGCCAGGGCGAGCAACACGCTGACGAGCGCACCGCACGCGCTAGCGATCACTACGCCCGTTAACAGCAGGCGCGAAGTTCCCCCACCGCGGGCGAGCAAGTACACGAGGGCAATGGCCCCGAACGCTCCAAGCACCGCCGCGGACTGCACACCGACGGCCGCCGCCCCCGCAATCATGGCAAGGATTGCACCTACGGCGGCTCCGCCAGAAACTCCAATTACATACGGATCAGCGAGCGGATTCCGGAACAGCGCCTGGAGCAAGACCCCCGCCAGTGCCAGCAGTCCGCCTACACCTAACGCCGCCAGCAGCCGCGGTAGCCGCACCTCCATCATCACGCTGCGGGCAGCATCGTCCCCCGCGCCCAGCAACGCGGCAATCGCCTGCCGGGCAGTGATTCCGGAGCCCCCGTTGAGCAGCGAAGCCAGACATACGGCGG
The DNA here is from genome assembly GCA_045810105.1 of Steroidobacteraceae bacterium. Lineage (GTDB taxonomy): Bacteria > Pseudomonadota > Gammaproteobacteria > Steroidobacterales > Steroidobacteraceae > 13-2-20CM-66-19. The sequence goes on from JBJMWM010000007.1 coordinate 178,229, forward strand.
CGGCCAGGGCGAGCAATAGCGTGAGGCCCTTCAAGCGGCCAATGTCGAGTGCTGCGTGTTTCACGACCCGTATCATCCCGCATCCCTACACCTTGTGGCAGACTCGGATGCCTCACGGCACAACGCAACTCATGGGCGACGTCATAGATTCGGACGGTTTTCGCGCTAACGTCGGCATCGTATTGATCCGCGGCGATGGGGACGTATTTCTCGGTCGCCAGGTCGGCGGCCGGGGCTGGCAGTTTCCCCAGGGTGGAGTGCTGACCGGCGAGCAGCTCGAGCAGGCGGCATTCAGAGAGCTGCACGAGGAGATCGGACTGTCGCCATCTGACGTCGATCTGATCGGACAGACCGCGCGTTGGCTACGATATCGTCTGCCGGCGAAGTATGTGCGTCGGAACAGGCACCCTATGTGTATCGGACAGAAGCAGCGCTGGTTTCTACTGCGCCTCAGGGCGGACACGGCGCAGTTCGATTTCGGGCGCACGCCTGAGCCTGAGTTCGATCAGTATCGTTGGGTGAATTTCTGGGAGCCGGTGCGTGAGGTTATCTATTTCAAGCGGGCGGTGTACGTGCAGGCGCTGACTGAGCTGGCGCCGCTCGCCTTTCCAGACGGACCACCGCCGCATCCGGTGTGGTGGGCCGAAATGGCGGCGAGGGGGCTGAATCCAGCCCCCTCGGCGACTGCATCCATCGACTGACGGCGCTGCGGGTCCCACCTTCGCTCACCATGCGCAGCACCGACGGAAGATCCAGCCTCGTTATTCGCACTCACTCGCCCGCGCGCCGTCTCGTGATCATTGGCGTAGTGAGCGTGCTTGTGGCATTTGCACTTTATATCGTCTATGAGCTGGGACGATTCAACGCAGGCTACGACCGGCTCGCCGTTGCACAGCAGCGCACCGAGCTCGAGGTTGAAATCGAGCGGCTCGGCAAGTCCAACCGGGACCTGCGCACGCAGCTCGCAGAGCTCGATACCATCCGAATCGGACGGGCGCGCGAGCAAGCAGAGGTCACCCGAACAATCGGAGATCTACAGGCACAAGTGGCCCGTCAGACTCAGGAACTCGCCTTCTACCGTGGGATTGTCGCCCAGGGCGCCGGCGCGGTAGGAGTGAAGGTTCAGAAAGTGCACATTACACCCGGGAGCAAAGCGCAGCGGTTCATGGTGCACATTGCGCTCGTCCGTACCGTGCGTCCGGATAGCGTGGCGATCGGTAGCCTTGGCTTGAGCATTGATGGAGCGATGGCTGATGGCAAAGCCACTACCTTTGACCTGCCCTCACTCACACCGGGCAAGCAGAAGGAGCTACCCTTTAACTTCCGCTACTTCGAAAATCTGGACCAGGACGTCGCGCTGCCCGCGGGTTTCCAGCCCGAAAAGGTGGCGGTCGAAGTGCGCTCAAACAAAAAGGACGTTGCACCCGCGAGTCAATCCTTCCCCTGGAGCGTCGATGCGTCGTAAGGTGAAAGTCTAAGGTGAAACATGTTCAACCGTGACACCAAGCAGGCCCGCATCGATACGCTCATTGGCAAGGCCTCGCGCGTTCATGGAGACCTGGAGTTTGCCGGTGGACTGCACCTGGACGGCAGCATTGCCGGTAACGTCCGCGCCAACCCCATCCAAGGCTCCAGCTTGTCAATAAGTGAGACCGGCTCCATTGAGGGCAATGTGGAGGCGGTGAACGTTATGTTAAATGGCAGCGTCCTGGGAGACATCATTGCCCGCGAGCGCGTTGTGCTCGGGGCTACTGCCCGCGTCCAGGGAAACGTTTATTACGGTGTCATTGAAATGACGCTCGGAGCGCAGATCATGGGGAAGCTGACCCGCGTTTCGGGCAAGGGCGACCCCCTGCCGGAAGGTGCCGCGGAATCGACGTGATAGACTGAACAAAGGTTTTTTTGGCCGGCGCGAAGCGCCATGAGAAGGCAAGCTGATGAGCACTACCGAAGCCCTCCTTGAAACCCCGGCGCTGCAGTTCACGGACGCGGCCGCGCGCAAGGTGGGCGACCTCATTCGCGGGGAAGGCAACCCGAACCTGATGCTGCGCGTGTTCGTGCAGGGTGGCGGCTGCTCCGGACTGCAGTACGGATTCGAATTTGACGAGCAGGTCCAAGATGGCGACACCTGCGTGGAAAACCTGGGAGTGAAGCTCCTGGTCGATCCCATGAGCGTGCAGTACCTCACCGGTGCCGAGATCGACTATCGCGAGGGCCTGGAAGGTGCGCAATTCGTGATCCGTAATCCGAATGCCACCACGACCTGCGGCTGCGGATCCTCATTCACGGCCTGACGGCGTTATCTGAGTGAGCTCAGCTGCTTCGGCCCGCTCGGCCCAGCAACCCAACAGCGCCAGTTCCTCTTCCCGCTCCGTTCCGGACGTCCTCGCAGCCGTTGACCTAGGTTCGAACAGCTTTCACATGGTCGTGGCGCGTTACTCCCACGGCCAACTCGTCATCGTCGATCGATTGCGCGAGATGGTTCGCCTGGCGGCGGGCGTCGAAGAGAACGGGCGTATCGACAAGGAGGTCGCCGCACGGGCCCTCGCTTGTCTGCAACGTTTCGGGCAACGCCTGCGAGACATGCGAGCCGACAGCGTGCGTGTGGTCGGCACGAACGCGCTGCGGGTCGCGCATCGCAAGCAGGCCTTTCTGGAGCGTGCCCGCGAGGCCCTCGGCCACCCCATCGAAATCATCTCCGGCATGGAAGAAGCGCGCCTGATCTATTCGGGCGTCGCGCACACCATGCCAAGCGAGCCCGGCCGGCGGCTCGTAGCCGACATCGGCGGCGGTAGCACCGAGCTCGTCATCGGCGATGGGCTGACCCCGCTGGAACTGGAAAGCCTGCAAATGGGGTGTGTGTCGCTGAGCGAGAGATTTTTCCGGGATGGCAAAATCTCCGCTAAACGAGTTGAGCGTGCGCGGATGGCGGCGCGCCTGGAGCTCGAGCCCGTACAAGCGGCGTTCCGCCGCCGCGGATGGGAGCACTGTGCCGGAAGCTCCGGAACCGTACGCGCCATTGGCGAGGCCATTCGCGAGCTCGAACCACAAAGTCTCACCATAACGGCCGCAGGCCTCGAGCGCGCCCTCAAATATCTGGTCGATGCGGGTCACATCCGCGAGTTGCGGCTCGCCGCAATCACAGAAGATCGCCGCCCGGTGTTTCCCGGTGGCACTGTCATCCTGACCGAAATCTTCGACGTACTCGGTGTGCAGGAAATGCGGATCGCTGACGGTGCGATGCGCGAAGGCCTGCTGTACGACATGCTCGGGCGTTTCAAGAACGAAGATGCCCGGGACCGCACCGTGCGCGCCATGCAGAAGCGCTACCACGTCGATCTCGCACAAGCCGAGCGTATCGAAGCCACAGCGTTGGATTTCTTGAACCAGACACGGGATACCTGGCGCCTGGAAGGTCCGCTCGCAGATCTCGGCCTCCAGTGGGCCGCGCGCCTCCACGAGATTGGTCTCGACGTATCCCACAGCGGCTATCACCGCCATGGCGCCTATCTGCTGGAAAATGCGGACATGCCCGGATTCCCCCGCGAGGAACAACGCCTGCTCGCGCGTCTCGTCGGCGGCCATCGCCGCAAGTTGGATCTCGAAGGCGTCGAAGAGCTGGTTCCGCCCTGGGACAGCAAGACGGTCTACCTGGTCGTGCTGCTGCGCCTGGCAGTGCTGCTGCATCGAGGTCACAGTCCGGTGGCGTTGCCGCAGATCGAGCTGAGCGCCACACCGAAGTCGCTGGAAGTCCAATTTCCCGGCCGGTGGCTGAAAGACCACCCCCTCACCTCGGCCGACCTGCAGCAAGAGACCGAATACCTGCGCGACGCCGGCTTCCGCCTCCGAGTTTTCAGCCGCGGCCGCTGACGCCGCGCCCCACGTCGTGCCGCCCCCAGCCGCGGCGTCGTCAGCGATTACGGCCCGGCCCGCCGCCGCCTCTGATGCCAAATGTGCGTGGCTCCATCCTCAAACGACAAATGTCGGCCCCGGCCCCGCCGCGTACATCGCCAGTAGCTCGTTCTGCGCGATGACCGGCCGCTCGTCCTGGCGCCGCTCGACACGCCTGTAACTACCGTCTGATTGCAGTTCCCAGGCCTGAGTGTTATCCCGCAGGCAGAACTCAAGGTCCCGCAGAATCCGCTCACGGTGGGTGTCGCGTTGAATTGGAAACGCGATCTCCACGCGCCGGAAGAAGTTGCGCTCCATCCAGTCGGCACTCGCACAAAACATTTCCGGCGCGCCGCCGTTATCGAAGTGAAACACGCGCGAGTGCTCGAGGAAGCGCCCCACGATCGAGCGCACCCGGATGTTTTCCGATACACCCGGAACGCCGGGGCGCAGCGCACACACTCCCCGGATGATCAGATCGACTTTGACGCCCGCGCATGAGGCCCGGTAGAGAGCCTCGATGGCCAGCGGCTCGACGAGCGCATTCATCTTGGCAATCACCCGCGCCGGGCGTCCCGCCCGCGCGTGCTCGGCCTCCCGCGCCAGCTTCGAGATGACCGCGTCATGCATTCCGAACGGCGACTGGATGAGCCGGTGTAACTTCGGAGTCTGAGTGAGGCTTGTGAGTTGCAGGAACAGCTCGTGCACGTCCTGCCCGACCTCATCATTGCAGGTGAGAATGCCGTAGTCCGTGTAGGCGCGCGCCGTCTTCGGATGATAGTTGCCGGTGCCCAGGTGGCAGTAACGCCGGATTCCACCGGGCTCGCGCCTCACGACGAGTGTTACTTTGGCGTGGGTCTTGTAGCCGACGACACCATACATGACGTGCGCGCCGGCTTCCTGCAAGCGGTTGGAAAGCTCGATGTTGGCTTCTTCGTCGAAGCGTGCGCGCAGCTCCACGATCACCGTTACGTCTTTGCCGGCGTTGGATGCTGCAACCAGCGCATCCACGACGGGTGATTCGTGCCCGGCCCGATACAGGGTCTGCTTGATCGCCAACACCTGGGGATCCGCGGCCGCCAGGCGCACGAAGTCCATTACCGGCGCGAAGCTCTGGTAGGGGTGATGCAGCAGCACATCGTTCTGGCGGATCACGGCGAACATGTCACTGTTGGCCACCAGCCGTTTCGGCAGCCCGGGAGTGAAGATTGGGTACTTCAGATCGGGCCGCTGGACGAGGTCGTAAATGGCCGACAGACGGTTCAGGTTGACGGGCCCCGGCATGCGGTACATGTCAACGTCGGTCAGGGCGAACTGCTGCAACAGGAACTGCACCATGTCCTCCGGGCAGTCGCTGGAGGTCTCCAGGCGGACGGCCGCGCCATAGCGCCGGTGTGCCAGCTCGCCCTCCAGCGCACGGCGCAGGTCGTCGATTTCCTCTTCGTCGACGAACAGGTCACTGTTGCGTGTGACGCGGAACTGGTAGCAGCCGAGGACCTCGATGCCCGCAAACAGTTTTTGCACGAAGGTGTGAACGATGGCCGACAACAACATCAGGGTCCGTTCGGAACCCTCATTGGGCACAGGCACGACCCGTGGCAGAGAGCGAGGCACCTGCACGATGGCGTGCTCGCTATCGCGGCCGAATGCGTCCTTGCCTCTCAGGCGGACGATGAAGTTCAAACTCTTGTTCTGGATTCGCGGAAAAGGCCGCGCCGGATCGAGCCCAAGCGGGCTCAGGACCGGTTCGATCTCGTCCTCGAAATAGCGCTCCAGCCACTTCTCGGCGGCAGGACTCCAGGCGGCGCGCCCCTGCAGTGAAATGCCCTGCGCATGCAGAGCGGGCAGCAATACCTCATTCAGACACCGGTATTGCTCGCTGCACAGACGCATGGCCCGCAGGTGAATGGCGGACAATTGTTCCTGCAACGACAAGGTGTCAGTTGCAAACTGGCCGCTGCCCAGCTCGAGGAGTTGCTTCAGCCCCGCCACCCGGATCTCGAAGAATTCATCGAGATTGCTCGAGGAAATACACAGGAATCGCAACCGCTCGAGCAGCGGCACCGAGGCATCGAACGCCTGCGCCAGCACCCGCTGGTTGAATTCGAGAAACGACAGTTCGCGATTGATGTAGTGTTGGGATGCTTTGAGGTCAGGCGCGTCCATTAACGTGATACCAGTGCTGGGCCGACGGGCGCCTGCAGCGTTGCCAACAGGGGTGCCGATTTCGCTAGAAAATCCTCGCGAAATCGGGCTTCGATGGGAGAGGCGTCCGGCAATGGTACCGTCTGGGGATTCTTAAAGACACCGTTGACGCGGTATTCGTAGTGCAGGTGAGGGCCGGTTGCGAGCCCCGTCATGCCGACATAGGCGATGACCTGTCCCTGAGTTACATGCGCACCCGCCCGCGTGCCCTTGGCAAACCGCGAAAGGTGCCCGTAGACGGTGGTAATGCTCCTGGAATGCTCCAACTCCACTACATTGCCATAGCCTCCCTTCGGTCCCGCGTAACCGACGCGGCCATCGCCCGCCGCGCGTACCGGGGTGCCCATGGGCGCGGCGTAGTCGATCCCTTTGTGCGCGCGAATCAGGTTCAAAATAGGGTGATAACGCACGCTGTTGAACTTGGAGCTAATGCGCGTGAACTCCACCGGCGCCCGTAAAAACGCCTTGTGAAGGCTACGCCCGTCCGGTGTGAAGTACCGCGCAGCGCCCTCCGAATCAACATAACGCACCGCGAAGTAGGGTCTCCCCTGGGTGACGAAGGAGGCAGCCAAGACGGGCCCATCCTTTACATACACACCGTTCTGATACAGCTCGCGATAGGTCACGACAAACGAGTCACCCGGTTGGACATCCAGGATGAAGTCGATATCCCATTGGAAGATGTCAGCCAGGTTGACCGCCGTCTGATCGTGAGCACCGGCAGCCGTCACTGCTTCAAACAAGGAGTGATCAATCACGCCGCGCACGGTCCGCGTGCGACCTTCCAGCGGGTTTTGCAGGACATCCGCGCGCAGACCGTCTGGTCCACGCACCACTTTCAACGTCTCGTTTTCATTCAATCTGCGCTCGAACCCCTCGAGCTCGTCGTCCCGGTAAACAAAGTGCAGTGATTCCCCCAACCGCAGGTTGTCCATGTGGGTCTTGATGCCCGGCATGTCGCGCAGGTTGGCCAAGTCCGTAAGATTCAACTGCAACTTCCTGAAGATCCGGTCAAGCGTGTCGTTACGCCCGACGATGATGTCGGCCGCGTTAAGTGTTACCCGCGCCGCGGCTGCGCCGGTGTTTGCCCCCGCGGTTGTTCCCTCGGCGCCTATACCCGCCGTTGTTGCTACAGCGGTTGCCCCCGCGGCGCCTGCCCCCGTCCCCCCTGAGGGGGCCCCACCTCCGCCGCCGGCGGGCCTCAAAGCGGAAGTCTGTTCAGAGGGAGGCTGCGCGCGTTGCCCACCAGTGGGCTGACCAGGCGCCGCGGCAGATGTTCCCTGCTGCGTTCCTGGGTGGCAGGCAGCCAGAATGCAGGCCGCGAGTCCCACACTGGCCAATTTGCGAATCGCTGGTTTGAAGCTGAATGTCATCGACTACACTTGCCAGGCGGGGGGTTGAAAACCTACCCGAGCGGCGAACGTCCGGTCAATGAATCCCCGGGAGCGGATTCATAACGACGCGCCCTTTTGGGCGTGTCGGCCTCCGCGGCAGCGGAGGTGAGGCCCAGGACGGGCCGAATAATGCCGCCCCTTTATGCTGTCGATCGAGGTTTCACGTCCATGACTGATTTCGAGGCCCAGCTGGCGGAGCTTCAGCGGGGTACCCAGGAGGTGCTCGTCGTTGACGAGCTGGTACGCAAGCTGCGTCGAGGTAAGCCGCTACGCATCAAGGCCGGTTTCGATCCGACCGCCCCGGATCTGCACTTGGGTCACACCGTGCTGCTCAACAAAATGCGGCAGTTCCAGCAGTTTGGACACGAAGTGATCTTCCTGATCGGGGACTTCACCGGCCTGATCGGTGACCCCAGCGGCCGCAATGCGACGCGGCCGGCGCTTACGGCGCAGGAGGTACAGGCCAACGCGGTCACCTACCAACAGCAAGTGTTCAAGATCCTCGATTCCGAGCGCACGCGCATCGATTTCAACTCACGCTGGCTCTCGTCCATGCCCGCGCCGGAGTTCGTGAAAATCGCCGGCCACTACACCGTGGCGCGCATGCTCGAGCGCGACGACTTCTCCAAACGCTACAAGAGCGGCCAGCCCATATCCATTCACGAATTCCTGTATCCGCTTGCCCAGGGCTACGACTCCGTGGCACTGCGCGCGGACGTGGAGCTCGGGGGCACCGATCAGAAATTCAACCTTCTGGTGGGCAGGCACCTGCAGGAGGCCTACGGGCAGGAGCCGCAGATCGTGCTCACCATGCCATTGCTGGAGGGCACCGACGGCATCAACAAGATGTCCAAATCACTCGGCAATTACATTGGGATTGCCGAAGACGCCGGCTCGATGTTCGGCAAGATCATGTCCATTTCAGACGAGCTCATGTGGCGATACTTCGAGCTCCTGAGCTTCCGCCCGCTGGGTGATATTGCTGCACTGCGGCAGGAAACCGCTGCAGGCCGCAATCCACGCGACGTGAAGTTCGAGCTGGCACGGGAGCTGGTGGCGCGCTTTCACGACACCTCCGCGGCGGAAGCTGCCCAACGGGAATTCATCGCCCGTGTCAGCGAAAAAGGGGTTCCTGCCGACCTGCCGCCCAAGGTAGTCGCCGTGGAAGCGGCTGGAATCAGGCTAGCGAACCTCTTGAAAGAGGCCGGGCTCGCCGCCAGTACGTCGGAGGCGAATCGGAAAATCGATGAAGGGGCCGTGCGCATCGACGGTCAGCGCGTCAGTGACCGCGGAACGACCCTGCGAGCAGGGGCGGACCACGTTCTGCAGCTAGGCTCGAAGCGCTTCGCGCGCCTCAAGCTTGAGCTAAAGTCTTGATTCGCAGGCAAAAAGACCCATGGAGAGGGCGTTGGCGGTGCCCGCGCGCAGCTCGGATCAAAGGGCCCGCAGCCCGCGCATGACAATGAGTTGACAGCCCCCAAAGGGCGGCTATACTGCGCGCCCTCTCGCAGCCACGGCAGCTGAAAGCAGCGGCAGCGGCGGCGGGAGAAAAAGATGAGATTTGAAGGTTGACGGAAAATTGGCGAGGGATATACTTCGCCCCCCTTGTGAAAGGGCACGCGCGATAGCGCGTGAGACGAAGCGGCAACGCTGAAGTCGAAAATCCCAGTCCCAGCGGCCGGGAAGCTTTTTAAAAGTTTGGCAGGTAATTTGTGTGGGGACTCGCGTCGATGCCTTTAGTGCAATTGACCGAGTGACCAAGAAAGTCCAGCAATGAGTCTTTTTTGAGCCATTCATTTCGATGTTTCAAGTTCTTCAAGTGAAGAGTTTGATCCTGGCTCAGATTGAACGCTGGCGGCGTGCCTAACACATGCAAGTCGAGCGGCAGCGGGTGTAGCAATACATGCCGGCGAGCGGCGAACGGGTGAGTAATGCTTCGGAATCTACCCAATGGTGGGGAATAACCAGCCGAAAGGTTGGCTAATACCGCATACGTCCTACGGGAGAAAGCAGGGGATCGTAAGACCTTGCGCCAATGGATGAGCCGAAGTCGGATTAGCTAGTTGGTAGGGTAACGGCCTACCAAGGCGACGATCCGTAGCTGGTCTGAGAGGACGACCAGCCACACTGGGACTGAGACACGGCCCAGACTCCTACGGGAGGCAGCAGTAGGGAATCTTCCGCAATGGACGCAAGTCTGACGGAGCAACGCCGCGTGAGTGATGAAGGTTTTCGGATCGTAAAGCTCTGTTGCCCTAGACGAATAGCAAGAGGAGTA
>JBJMWM010000008.1:0-126741 GCA_045810105.1 Steroidobacteraceae bacterium
AAGGGGCCGAACGCCCGCCATGGGCTCGCCGCATGCGGCGAGCGGGTGGCCAAGGATGGCCACCCTGGGCTTGCGCGAAGCATGGAATGCGCAGCGCAATGGCGGGCCGGATCTGAGCTCCAGGGACGGGTCACCCATCCCCCCCGGCAGGCGGGCTTAGATAGACGCGCTGATCAACCGAAGCCGGCGCCGCTGGGTCCGCAGGCGAGCTTCGATCTCTTGCAGGCGCTGCTGAATTTCCGAGTGTTCCCAGTGCTCCACTACGGCGCGCTTCTTTTCCTCGAGCCACTGCTCTTTGACTCGCGCCCACTCCGAAAGCGCAGCCAGGAACGTCTCGTACTCGTGCGCAATGCGCTGGCGCAGTTGCTCGATATTCGAATGTCCAGCCGCCTGGGGCAGCTTGGCGAGCTTCTCCTGGGCACGGGTGAACTGCATCGCGAGCAGCGCACGCTGGATCTGGAAGGGAGCGGTCCTCTTCAGGCGGCTCGTCAGGCCCACGTACTGCAACCCTGCGATGAGCCACTTGGTGGGATCCCACTGCCACCAGCGAACGCCATTGCGATAGTCGTGCGCAAAGATGTGGTGGTAGTTGTGGTACCCCTCACCATAGGTGAAGAACGCCAGAATCGGATTGTCCCGGGCGGTGTTCTCGTCCGTGTACGGCCGGCTGCCCCACATGTGCGCCAGCGAATTGATGAAGAACGTCACGTGGTGGCTTACGACCAGGCGCAGAACGCCCGCGAGGATGAAAGTCCCCCATACGTCGCCGATGAGCCAGCCGGCCAGCAGCGGAAGCCCGAAATTGAACAGCAGAGCCAGCGGCAGATAGAAGCGGTGCTGGAAGGCCAGCATGGGGTCGCGGCGCAGGTCGGGGATATTGGCGAAGTTCGGCTTGCCGCTCTCGTATTCCCGCACCATCCAGCCGATGTGCGCGAACCAGAAGCCGCGCTTGATCGAATAGGGGTCCTTGTCGACGTCGTCCACATTCAGGTGGTGGGTGCGATGGCCACTGGCCCATATGAAGACGCTGTTCTGGAGCGCCATGGTTCCGAAGACCAGATATATCAGCCGCAGGCTCCAGTGAGCATCGTACGACTTGTGCGCCCAGAGCCGATGGTAGCCACCGGTGATGGACATGCCGTTCGCATACAGGAACACGACGAACAGAATCCAGGCTCCCGCCGAAAACCCGTGAGTCAGGCCAAACCACGGAACCAGAACCAGTGCTGCCACGAGGGTGGTCACGAACATCAAAGTGGTGGACCAGATCCGGGGTGCGCGCGGTGACGCCACCACGGAATGTGATTCGGCGGAACTCGTATTCGACATGGGGTACCTGTGTGGGATACGGACGCGGCGGTAACGTAGCACGTCCCGCAACGATTTGTGGGGACTTGGGTGAATGCGCTCAGCGGGTCACAGTCGCGGAAGCGCCGCGGCACAGCCCTCGCGCGCGGCCTGTCGCGGATTGGCCAGCGCGCAACATTCATCCCAAGCCTTATATCGAGATCGGTAGAGGCTTATACAAGGGGTCGCCCCAGCAGCACATCAGCTGCGACGGGCCTTCCGCAGCTTGCCCTTGACCCACAGGTTCACGCGGCGGAAAACGCGCGGCCTCCCGTGTTGCGCCTCGGCTTTCAGCCGACCTGACCCTTCGGCTTTCCGCCGACCTTACCCTTGGCCCGACTTTACGCTTCGGCCGAGCTCAGCCACGCGGCCCGGCCTGGGGGGCTCCGCCCGTGCGCTGATGCGCTGGCGGGCAGACCAATACGGCGGCGCGGCCCGACCGGGCAACCCCCACCCGACTGGGTGCGGCGCAAGCACATGTCCTTACACCGGCTCGTGCTTTTCATACCCCGCCGCGCCCGCGTCGTTACACGACACTTCCACGCGCTCGCTGCGAGTCGCCGAGTACGCCATTGTCATCAATTGTTCTGAGGGTACTGCCGCGCTCTTATCAAAACGGAGCAGCCGTCCATCCGGCATCGTCATGTACACGGCGACGATCAGATTGCATTGGGTGACAACGACCGAAGTCAAAGGATGGCCCTCCACTTTCGGTGCTTCTTTCTCGACAGGTACCTCGGTTACATGTGCGACGGGTGTCACACGTCCGCCAGGTGTTGCGTCGGAGTTGCTACCTGCAACCTGCTGCGCAGGTGCTTGGCCTGCCAACGTCACGAAAGTGATGGTAGCCGCCAGTAAAGTTAGACGATTCATTCGCACGGGACCTCGTTGTATGAAGCTCTCCACTTCATACAAGCAAGTCGAGTGCCAAACGCCTCGACGGCTCCCGAGGTGCCTGGAACCCGCGGTACGCGGGCCGAAGCTGCACAGTTATCGAGCCCAAGGTCCAGCGCCGCACCGCGTTCGCCCACTTATCACGCTTTTTCGCGTTTCTCCCGGTCTTTGCGCTCCTGGATGAAGCGCGCCATGGCCGCCCGACGCTTGGCAACCCCCTGGCTGTCCGAGTCCTCTGGCGGCAGTACCGCGAGCACGGCGTCGAAGCTCGCCTGCAGAGCGGCACGTTCCTCCGGATAGGGGATCACATACAGCTGATTCTTCCGGATTGCTGTCACAACGTGTTCGGCGAGCTCCTCGGGATCCATCCCGGCGGAATAGATGGTGCGCAACGAAGTCAGGACTTCATCGTCGAACCGATAACCGGTGTTGCTGAGAGCCGCCGGACGGGTGAATGTCGCCTCCGCAATGTTGGTGTTGACGTTTGCAGGGCACAAACAGGAGACCCCAATGTTGTATTTGGCGAGCGCACCGCGCAGCGCTTCGGTCAGCCCCCGCACGGCAAACTTTGACGCGCAATAGATTCCCGCCGGATCGTTGGCGGTGAATGCCCCCAGGGATGCGGTGTTGACGATGTGGCCACCTTGGCCGGAAGCGATCATGCGGGGTACGAATGTCTGGATGCCATTGACTACGCCACCGAAGTTGACGCCCATCATCCAGTCGTAGTCTTCGTATGTGGATTTCTCCAGCGGGCCGAACGCGGAGACGCCCGCGGTGTTGAATAGAAGCTGCACCGCACCGAACACGCGCTCCGTTTCATCGGCCGCACGCGCAAAGGCGGCGCGGTCGGTGATGTCGAGCCTGATGCCGTGCGCCGGCCGGGAGCGCTCGCGAAACCAGGCCAGCGCCTGGTCGAGATGATCCTGGCGGATATCCGCGAGCACGACCTTCACGCCCAACCCCGAGAGAACCTTTGCCTGTCCCAGTCCGACTCCGCTCGCGCCGCCTGTTATGAAGGCCACCTTGTCTTTGAAGTCTTGCATCGCAGGTCACCTGTTCCGGTCGGGAACCGCAATGGTACTCAAGGAACGGGCCGGGACTGATTCACGGATGATCGAGTGTCATTGCTCTATCCATCGAATGCCGCCGGCCGTGCGGCGCTCCGGCGCGCGCGCCGGCACCATACGCCCCGCGACCAAGTCGCCCCGAGCCAGGCGTCTCGACCAAGCGTCTTGCGGCCAGGCGCCCCCTTCGAATTCCCTTGCACGCGCACGCAGTGATCTGAATGATGGCCGGCGCAACGAGAATCCCAGCCATGTGCGTGTTCACCAACTGGAACACTTGCGCGTCTCATGGAACAGTCTTTGAGCTCTATAGGAAAATTCATGTTTCGTATCGCAGCCCTTTCATATCCGCTACCAACGTCGCGTGCGCTTTGGTCGCTTACAGCCGTCGTGCTCCTGGCGATGCCCCTCTGCGCCGAGGCCGGCCGTGCCTATGTCACGAACGAGGATGGGGAGAGCGTTTCCGTTGTAGATACGGATAAGACCGAGGTCGTTGCAACGGTGAATGTAGGCAAGCGGCCGCGCGGCATGAAGTTGAGCGCTGACGGAAGGGAGCTGTTCGTCGCGGTCAGCGGCCTGCCTAAATGTCCGCCGTCGGTTCCTGACGAGGAATGTGCAAAGCTGAAGCGCGATTTGACAGCCGACGGCATTGCCGTCATCGACACGGCAACGCTGAAGCTGGATCGATTGTTGAAGTCCGGATCCGATCCCGAGCAATTCGATCTGAGTCACGACGGCAAGCGGCTGTTCGTTGCAAACGAAGACACCGGCACGCTCACCGTGGTGGGCATTGCGAACGGTGCGGTCGAGTCAAGCGTGCCGGTGGGGAAGGAACCCGAGGGAGTGCGCGTCACCTCTGATGGGCGTTGGATCGTGGTTACGAGTGAGTCAGGTAACGCGATCTACCTGATTGATGCGCACACGCTGAAGATGGTCAGGTCAATCCCTGTGGGAAAGCGCCCGCGCGATGTGGCATTCGCGCCGGATGGCAGGACGGTGTACATCTCCGGCGAGTTTGATGCGTCGATCTACACGGCGAGCATCCCCGCCTCGGCGAGCGCGACGAAATTGCTGCAATTGCGACCAGAGGCGAAGCCTATGGGGGTGGTTTTCGATGCGCCGCACAAACGCCTTTTTGTCAGCACTGGCCGCGGCGGCACGGTCGCAGTCGTATCTCTTGAGGGTGGCCCGAAGTTAGTTACGGAGATTCAGGTAGGCGCGCGCCCCTGGGGGATTGCGCTGTCGCACGATGGCAAGCGGCTCTATACCGCCAATGGGTCATCTAACGATGTAACCGTCATTGATACAACGACGCTCCAGGTGCTCAAGAAGATTGCTGTAGGAAAATCACCGTGGGGTGTCGTGCTCGACAGCCGCGGCTGAGCTCATGGTGAGACGCCGGTGCACGGTGCGGTGCTGCAGCTATTTGCCGCTGCTTCCCAGCGGCGGCAAATTACACGCCTTATAAGCGCTCGCCTCGAGAGCTCGGTAGAGCTTCGCGCGCTCCTTGGCCCGATCCGGGTCCCGGAAAATGCCACCGCCTTCCCCTGGAAGGGTTGAATAGTGGGCAAACGTAGAGGCTTCCACGTACTCGTCGTAGCTCAGTTTCTCCGCCAACTTATCGATCACGCACGAGCATTTGTAGAGGTCCTCGAGCCTCCCGCCACGGCGCCCCATGCAATCCTGAACGAACTCGACGCGGGCGGTGGTCGGGTAATCGTTCGGCAATGGATCACTGTGTGCCGGAAGTGCGCACCAACATAGCGCGGCTGCTGTGGGCAGCGCGACCAGGGTCGGTATCCGGGTTCGCTGGATGGCCATTTTCCGCGCGCAATCGGTTCGTCCAGCCATGACATTCCCATTCCTGACACAGTGTCGGGCTCGTTAGGGTTCATCCTACGCCGCAGCGCCGCGTTCCTCCAATGTTTGCGGTTGCAGGCGGGTCTGAGCGGGTGTATTGATATGCGCCGAAAATAGAGCGTGTCACACATGCGCCCGCCAGCGTGTAGTGCCACGGATGGGTTCAC
Organism: Steroidobacteraceae bacterium; assembly: GCA_045810105.1. Lineage (GTDB taxonomy): Bacteria > Pseudomonadota > Gammaproteobacteria > Steroidobacterales > Steroidobacteraceae > 13-2-20CM-66-19. The sequence goes on from JBJMWM010000008.1 coordinate 5,336, forward strand.
CTGCACATCACTCGTATTGGTTTGCCTGCAGGGGAGACCGTCGAATTGCTCGAGAACCATAAGCTGGAGGAGATATGAGATACGAGTATCGTTCATTTCTAATGAGGGCCGCCGTGCTGGCCGCAGCAGCGGCAACATCGACTTCAGCCCTCGCAGATGCCGATCTGGATCAAAAGATTTCCGACCCGTCCAACTGGGCTGCGCAGGCCGGCGATTATTCCAACCATCGGTATAGCGAGCTGAAACAGGTCAACGCGAGCAACGTGGGCAAGCTGCAAGTTGCGTGGACGATGTCCACGGGCGTGCTGCGCGGCCATGAGGGTTCACCGCTCGTCATCGGCGACACGATGTACATCCACACGCCGTTTCCAAACAATGTGTATGCAGTCAACCTGAAGGATCAGACTTACAAGTGGAAGTACGAGCCGAAGCAGGACGCGGATGTCGTTCCGGTCATGTGCTGCGATACCGTCAACCGCGGGCTTGCGTACGGTGACGGCAAGATCTTCCTGCAGCAGGCCGACACGACGTTGGTTGCTCTCGATGCGAAGACGGGCAAGCCGGTATGGACCGCCAAGAATGGCAACCCGAAGATCGGCGAGACCAACACCAATGCACCGCACGTCTTCAAGGACAAGGTGCTGACCGGTATCTCCGGTGGTGAGTTCGGTGTGCGTGGCCGCGTGGTCGCTTATGACATCAAGACCGGCAAGCAGGTCTGGAAGGGCTTCAGCACGGGTCCGGACAACGAGATGCTGATCGATCCGGCCAAGACGATGACCTGGACCAACGGCAAGATGGCCCCGGTCGGCAAGGATTCATCGCTGAAGAGCTGGCAGGGCGAGCAATGGAAACTGGGCGGCGGCACCACCTGGGGCTGGTATGCCTACGATCCGAAACTCAACCTGGTGTACTACGGAAGCGGCAACCCGAGCACGTGGAATCCCGCGCAGCGTCCTGGAGACAACAAGTGGTCCATGACGATCTGGGCGCGTGACCTCGACACGGGTGCCGCGAAGTGGGTGTACCAGATGACGCCCCACGACGAGTGGGATTTTGACGGCGTCAACGAGATGGTGCTGCTCGACATCAATAAGGGCGGCAAGGCCATCCCGGCGCTGGCGCACTTCGATCGTAACGGCTTCGGCTACACGATGAATCGCCAGACGGGCGAGCTGTTGGTGGCCGAGAAGTACGACCCGCAGGTGAACTGGGCCACGAAGGTCGATATGAAGACGGGCCGTCCGGTCGTTGATAAGAAGTACTCGCCGGGCACGACGGGTCCTGATGTCAACGTGAAGGACATCTGTCCGGCCGCTCTGGGATCCAAGGACGAACAGCCCTCAGCCTATGATCCGAAGTCCGGGCTCGTGTTTGTTCCTACGAACCACGTCTGCATGACCTATGAGCCGTTCCAGGTGGAGTACACAGCGGGTCAGCCGTATGTCGGCGCCACGCTGACCATGTTCCCCACTCCGAACAGCCATGGCGGCATGGGTAACTTCATTGCCTGGGATCCTGCTGTAGGCAAGATCGTCTGGTCGAAGCCGGAGCGCTTCTCGGTCTGGTCGGGTGCTCTGACGACTGCGGGCGATGTCGCGTTCTACGGCACATTGGAAGGGTACCTGAAAGCGGTGAGCCTGAAGGACGGTAAGGAACTGTGGAAGTTCAAGACGCCCTCCGGAATCATCGGCAACGTGTTCACATATGAGTACGGCGGCAAGCAGTACGTCGGCGTGTACTCGGGCATCGGCGGATGGGCGGGCATCGGCATGGCGGCCGGTCTCACCGAGTCCACCGCAGGCCTGGGTGCGGTCGGTGGGTACAAGGACCTTGCCAAGTACACGACACTGGGTGGCTCCCTGTTTGTGTTCTCGCTGCCGGATGCGACCTGAGGAAACTTAGGCGGGTCCCAAGCGTCTAATTGATCGAGCCAAGAGTTCGCGCCACGCCGCTCTCACGGGGCGTGGCGCGATCGTGTCGAAACCAGGGGAAATCATGCGGAAGAGCAGTTCAGCGTTCGTTGCGTTGTCCATGAGTGTGGCCGTGATTATGTCGATATCCTTAGCGGCCCGGGCAGATCAGCCGCCGGGCGTCTACACCGTCAAGGATGGAAACAAGGTCGATGACAAGACGCTGGAAGGCTGGAAGACGTGGCGTGCGATGGCGTGCGAGCGGTGTCATGGCCCCGAACAGGAAGGGCTGGTGGGCCCTTCGCTGGTGAATTCCCTCAAGACTCTCTCGAAGGACGACTTTCACACCACCATCACCAATGGCCGACCAGAGAAGGGCATGCCCAACTTCGGCGCCGTCCCCACCGTGCAGAAGAACTGGGAAAACCTCTATAACTATCTGAAGGGCCGTTCCGAAGGCAAGATTGCCCCCGGACACCTGTATCCGATGAGCCAGGCCGATGCGCCGCCGCCGCCTGAGGGGTGGAAGAAGCCCAAGTAGAGCGCCCAGGTAGGACCATATGCACAGCCTTAGATTCAACATCCTCGCAGCGGTAGTGTTGCTTGCAGCGTGTCAGGCTGCCCGCGCCCAGGGCAAACAGAATATCGACGCCCAGGCTCAGAAGCAGATCGAGGCTCAGGCCCAGGCGGGCGGTACCAGCACGGCGCCCGAGAAGTCCGATCCCGTGCTGCATGTCTGTGCCGATCCCAGCAGCCTGCCGCAATCGAACGACCGCGGCGAGGGCTACGAGAACAAGATCGCCGAGGCCCTGGCCCGCGATCTGGGCAAGAAGGTCGAGTACACGTTTTTCCCGCAGCGCATGGGGTTTGTCCGCATGACTCTGCGGGCGCGGAATGAGAACACCCTCAAGTTCAAGTGCGACCTCATCATCGGCGTGCCGAAGGGCTACGAGCTGACGGCCACCACCCAACCTTACATGCGCTCGACGTATGCGATGGTGTTCGCGGAGCGTCCCGAGTTCAAGAGCTTCAAGGACCCGACCGACCTGCTCGCGTTGCCAGCCGAGAAGCTGCATTCCCTGCGGATCGGAATATTCGGTCGCTCGCCGGCCGCCGACTGGCTGCTGCAGAATGGCCTGATCGAGCGCGCCGAGATGTATGCGCCGCAGAGCGGCGATCCGAAGGAGACTCCCAACACCATCATCGATCGGGACCTCAGCTCCGGCAAGATCGACCTGGCCATCGTATGGGGCCCCGTCGCCGGTCAGCTCGTGAGTGCGCACAGCGGGCCGAAAGCCTGGACCGCGCTGCCGTTCAAGCCCGACCCGAAGATCAAGTTCGACTACGAGATCTCCATGGGCCTGCGTCAGGGTGAGAAGGACTGGCAGGATACGCTGGACCAGTGGATCGGCTCACACCGCGAGCAGATCAAGAGCATTCTCGCCAGCTACCATATCCCCCTCCTCGAGCTGAGCTGACGAAAGCGCGCCGGTGCGCGCGCCGGGGCATGATTCCGCGCCTATACTCGGATCGTGACCAACCCGAGGCAGGTCCGGACCGTCGCTGATGCACGTGCCATCGTCGAACAGCGCGAGCTGTCGCACGTCAAGGTAGGCGCGTTCGATATCGATGGCATTCTGCGTGGCAAGTACATGTCGCGCGCAAAATTCGATTCCTCGCTCGAGCACGGCTTCGGTTTCTGCGATGTCGTGCTGGGTTGGGACAGCGCGGATCATCTGTACGACAACGCTCGTTATACCGGCTGGCATACCGGCTATCCGGATGCAATGGTGCGCATCATCCTGGACAGCTGCCGGCCGCTGCCGTGGGAAGAGCCCGTCCTCTTATTTCTTGCTGAATTCACCGGCGCGGCGCAAAAGATCTGCCCGCGGGGACTGCTGCGCCGCGTGTTGGATCGCGCCCGCCAGCTCGGGTACCAGCTATATGCCGGTTTCGAGTACGAGCTGTTCGTGTTCAGCGAGACGCCGGATTCCGTGCGCGAGAAGCACTACCGCAATCTGAAGCCGATCGCACCGGGCAACTTTGGTTACAGCGTGCTGCGCAACAGCGTATGGAGCGAGTTCTACCGCTCGCTGTTGGAAACCTGCGAGCGCATGGACTTCCCACTGGAGAGTCTGCACGAGGAAACGGGGCCGGGGGTGATCGAGGCGGCCATTGGAGTTGATTCGGCGCAGGCCGCCGCCGACAAGGCGGCACTGTTCAAGACGTTCGCCAAGGTGCTCGCGCAGAAGCAGGGCCTGATGGCGACGTTCATGGCGAAGTGGTCCGCGGATTGGCCGGGTCAGAGCGGGCACATCCACATGTCAATGCGCGACCTGGCCGGCAGGTACGTGTTCCACGATGCGAATGCGCCCCATGGCATGAGTGACATCATGCGTTGGTTCGTAGGCGGCCAACAGAAGCTCATGCCCGAATTCCTGGCGATGATCGCCCCGACCGTCAACTCGTACACGCGCCTGGTGCCTGGATTCTGGGCGCCCACGGATGCCACGTGGAGCGTGGACAACCGGACCTGCGCATTACGGGTCATTGCGGGAACTCCGAGATCGCAACGTGTGGAGTACCGGGTCGCTGCCGCGGATGCCAATCCCTACATCAGCCTGGCAGCGGGCATCGCCTCCGGCCTGTGGGGCATCGATCACAAGGTCGAGCCGCAACCCATGATCGAGGGTAACGCCTACGAGAGCAAACTTCCGCCCGAGCTGGCATTGCCGCGCACTCTGTGGGAGGCAGCGCAGCGCCTCAAACAGTCGCAGGCAGCCCGTGAATGGTTCGGCGACGAGTTCGTGGAGCATTTCGCCGCCAGCCGCGAGTGGGAGGAGCGCGAGTTCCGCCGGCACGTGACCGACTGGGAACTGGCGCGCTATTTTGAAATCATCTGAGGCGCAACACGAGATCGACACTCGAGAACCGAATCCATGCCCTCACAAAGAACCATCAGCCCCGTGGATGCTACCGTGTACTGCGAACGAGTCCTGGCCAGATCGGATGAGATAAACGCAGTGCTCGGACGGGCGGCATACGCGCAGCGTGGATGGCGCACCGTCCCCCTGACGGAACGAGCCGCTATCTGCAGTAAGTTCTGCGAGCAGTTTGAAACGATGCGCGACGCACTGGCGCTCGAATTGACCTGGCAGATGGGCCGGCCTGTACGCTATGCCACGACTGAAATCTCGGGGATGCTCGATCGGGCGCGCTACATGATCGATGTCGCTCCCGAAGCGCTCGCCGCCGTGGACCCTGCGCCGAAGGCGGGATTCGAGCGCTTCATTCGCCGGGAGCCGCTCGGTGTCGTGTTTGTGGTAGCTGCCTGGAATTATCCGTACCTGATCGCGGTGAACAGCGTGATTCCGGCAATCATGGCTGGCAACACGGTGGTGCTGAAACACTCGGCGCAGACACCCCTGTGCGCGGAACGCTTTGCTGAGTGCTTGCGGGCCGCGGGTTTACCCGAGGGCGTATTCCAGTTTCTGCACTTGAGCCACGAGGACACCGAGCGCGTCGTGGGCGACCCGCGTGTAGCATTTGTTGCATTTACAGGTTCCGTGGCAGGCGGGCGGGCGATTCAGCGTGCCGCGATCGCTGGATTCGCGGGAACCGGCCTCGAGCTTGGGGGCTGCGATCCGGCCTATGTGCGCCAGGATGCGGATGTTGCGGATGCGATCGAGAATCTCGTGGACGGCGCATTCTTCAACAGCGGTCAATCCTGTTGCGGTATTCAGCGAATCTACGTGCACGAGCGCGTCTACGATGAGTTTGTCAGCGGCGCGGTTGCGCTGACCGAAAAGTACGTGTTGGGTATCCCAACGGATCCTGCGACAACACTGGGTCCCGTAGTACGGCCTGCCGCGGCTGAGCGGATCCGAAAACAGATTGCCTCGTCCGTCTCGAAGGGCGCCCGCGCGGCTGTCGATGAGCGTCAGTTCACTGCCAGCCGCGCCGGTACCGCCTATGTCGCTCCGCAACTCCTACTGGACGTCAATCACGGTATGAGCGTGATGCGGGAGGAGATCTTTGGTCCGGTCGCGGGTGTGATGAAGGTGAGCGGCGATGACGAGGCAGTGCGCTTGATGAACGACAGTGACTTTGGCCTGACCGCTGCCGTCTGGACGCGGGATGTCGAGACGGCCCGGGCTTTGGGGGAGCGCGTGCAGACCGGCACCTGGTTCATGAATCGCTGCGACTACCTGGATCCTGCCCTCGCCTGGGTAGGGGTGAAGGATTCCGGCCGGGGTTGTACTCTGTCCCGGGTGGGCTACGAGTACCTGACACGGCCGAAGTCGTTTCATCTGCGCCTGGGCTGAAAACTCAACTGGCATGGTACCCATGGAACTCAAAGGCAACTGGAACTATCCGACCGCCATTCGTTTTGGTGCGGGACGCATCCGTGAGCTGCCGGAGGTTTGCCGCACTTTGGGCATGCAGCGGCCGCTGCTGGTAACCGATGCGGCCCTTGCCAAGTTGCCACTGGTCACTGACACCGTTCGGCTATGCACCCAGGAGGGCCTCGGCTGCGGCGTGTATTCGAGCGTGCAGGCGAACCCGGTCGCTGACAATGTCATGTATGGAGTTGCAACCTACCAGGCAGGTGCTCACGACGGAGTCGTCGCATTTGGCGGCGGAAGCGCGCTCGATGTGGGCAAGGCTGTTGGCTTGATGGTGGGACAGACGCGCCCGCTGTTCGATTTCGAGGACCGGGACGATTGGTTCCTGCGCGTGAATGTCTCAGGCATGGCCCCCGTGCTGGCGGTACCCACGACTGCCGGCACCGGCTCCGAGGTCGGTCGTGCCTCCGTCATTACCGACCCGGCTGAGCACGTCAAAAAGATCATCTTTCATCCGCGCATGATGCCTGCTGCCGTCATCGAAGATCCGGAGCTGACATTCGGGCTTCCGCCCAACATCACTGCCGCGACGGGTATGGATGCGCTCTCTCATAGCCTCGAGGCGTTCTGCTCACCTGCCTACCATCCATTGGCCGAGGGTGTCGCAGTGGAAGGGATGCGGCTGGTCAAAGAGTGGTTGCCCGCGGCTGTTGCAAACGGCCGTGATGTGGAGGCCCGTGCGCACATGTTGATCGCATCTTCCATGGGCGCGACCGCCTTTCAGAAGGGCTTGGGCGCCATGCACAGCCTGAGCCATCCGTGCGGCGCGAATCTCAATACCCATCACGGGCTGACGAATGCGGTGGTCATGCCGTACGTGCTGGTGTGGAACCGGCCGGCGATCGAGGCCAAGATGCGCCGCTTGGCTGCTTATCTGGGCCTCGAGCACCCCGGCTTCGACGCCGTTTTACACTGGGTGCTGCAGCTGCGGCGCCAGCTCGGCATACCCGACAGGCTGGCCGAGTTGGGTGTTCGAATAGAGCATGCCCGGCAGTTTGCGCCGGCGGCGCTGGCCGATCCGTCCACGGGCGGTAATCCGTTGCCCATGACGGAGCGTGATTTCGAGCAGTTGTATCTCAACTGTATCCGTGGTGATCTGCAGTCCGCCCAAGGCTGCTGATCTGCCTGCACGGCGCCTCGAAAGAGTCGAGGCGCCGCGGGGATGTCCTTGGGATTTTCAGGTCAGGGCGCAGGCGGCGGCGCGGAGAACTTGTAAACGGCTTGCAGCGCAAACTCGCTCAGGTTGCTGCTGTCAGGCGTCAAGGCAGTCGCGGCTTCACGGGTCTTGTAGAACGTCGGTGTGTTGGCCCCCGACTTGTCGTAGCGGAATTCCGCACGCAGCTCGAAGTTCTTCACCGGCGCGTAGCCCAAAGTAACCGTACCTTCCTTGAGAGTCTGCTCGGCTCCCGTAACGAAGCCGTCCTGGTCATCGAGGTATTCTGCTCGTACCGAGACGCGAAACTGATCATTGATCGCATAGTTTACGTACAGGGCTGCCGCGTGCCATGAGGCATCGGAACCGTCGGTGAATGCCTGCTTCTGCTGATCCCAGTCGAAGTTCAATACAACGGACAACTGCGAGGTCACGTTGTAGGTGCCGACGAGGTCAATCAACGTTTTCTCGGCGTCGAAGGCTTCGGCCTTGCCGAAATAGGCTGCCGCTGCCAGCGCGAACAGCTTGCTGGCCGGAGCGTATGCCAGGCCGAGCTCACCCGTTTTCGAGCCGTATGAAGTAGAGGTGGAATTCCAGCCGTTATTGACACCAGCAGTCGCGGTAAGCTCGCCGGTCAGCGCATAGGTGGCACGCAGGCCCGTATGCGTCAGGGGTTCGGAATCGAAAAACAACAGTGAGCGCGAGAAATTCGTGTTCAGGGTTGGATTGATGACTTCCGCGCCTGCCAACGTCACGAACTTGCCGGCCATGACAGTGAGCGGGCCGGTGGCGTACTGCAGGAAGGCCTGCCGGATGTCAACAGAGTTGTCGCGGCCGTCCTCGGCCAGATGCAGTACCCGGGCGTCCTCACCGGCCATCACATCCACGAGGGCGCCGAAGCCTTCCTTCGGTTGGTAGGCAATCGTGAGTCCGGCCTGGTCGAGCTGGAAAGTGTTGTGCTCGATGTCGAACTGGTGAATGTTGAACGGATAGCCGTTCGAGGCGGAATAAGAGGCAGCGATGTAACCGCTGACAGTCAGTCCGGCGGAATCCAGCATCTCGTCAAACTTGGAGCCAGCGGGCTTTTCAGCCGGAGGGTCAGCCGCCAGCGCGGCGGCAGACGCCGTGACCAGCAAGGTGGCAACGGCTACTGCCGCTGGGTTTCGATATCGGCGCATTGATCAATCTCCTGAGTTTTATGATGGAGGAGGGCTTGGACCATTGCTTCGCCAGGCCTGTGACATTGGTATTGGGATTTTTACAACACAGTCCTGTGCCCCCAGACCCTCCCATGCCCCGACGTAGGTCGGGCCCCGGTGCACAAGCATCAAGCATGCCAAGTAAAATTTATGTTAATTATTAGGGCGATACCTCCACTTCACGTGTGCCCGGCCAAGGCTTTCGCACCAAAATAGTGCGGCACTGCGGGCTCGCACACTAGAGTGGTGCGCGGCAGCCACGTTCGGTGCGGATGGCCTGCAACGGCGGTGGGCGGCGGCCGCGGCGGTTGTTGGTTGTGCGCGCCAGGGCGGCGGCGCGCGAAAGATCGACGATGTAAGGGATTGTCTGACATGCTTTTCGGACCCTGCAGCAGCGGGCGGCTGCGACAATCCGCTCCGCCTTCGCAGGGCGCCTGTCTGTCGCCACTTGGCGACAATCTTTCTTTTTGCTGTGAGCTGAGCAACCTTGTTTGGTTGCAGGCTCGGAGGACTTGGTGCGTAGGCGATATTGGTTGAATTTTTCTGCGGTGATTGCGGCGTTGTTCGTGGCGGTCGCCGCTGGTCAGGAACCGCCCGCAGCAGGTCAGGAAAGCCCTCCAGCAGCGCCCGCCAAACGCGCTGCGCAGCAACGACCTCCGCAACAGCGTCCTGTACAGCAGCGCGCCGAGCCTCAAAGGCCGCAGCGGCTCAACGAGCCCTTTACCTTCGAGACGGTGCAGCGTCTCGCGCAGGATCGTGCCACGAAGCCCTACCGGGAGCGCTCATCAAAGTTACCTGACGAGCTTTCAAAGCTCGGGTACGACCAATACCGGGACATCCGATTCCGTCGGACAAGTGCACTCTGGTACGACCACGCGATGTTCGAAGTGCAGTTCTTTCATCGCGGATTCACGTTCGATCGGCGAGTGAATATCTATGAGCTCGTCGGGAATCAGGTACGCGCGGTGCCCTACAACCCGGCGATGTTCGAGTTCGGCAAGCTCGTTCCGCCCGTCAAGCTGCCCGCCGAGCTGGGGTTCGCTGGATTCCGCGTTCATTTCCCGTTAAACACGCCGGCGTATAAGGATGAGGTGCTCGTATTCCTCGGTGCTTCCTATTTCAGAGTGTTGGGGCGTAACCAGTTATATGGCCTGTCGGCTCGTGGCCTTGCCATCAATACCGCCACCGAGGCTGGCGAAGAATTTCCCTACTTCACGGATTTCTGGCTGGTGCGTCCGGAACCGCAGCAGCGCTCCCTGACCATCTTCGCTGTGCTCGACAGCCCGAGCGTAACGGGTGCCTATCAGTTCGAGCTGCGGCCGGGTTCGACGACACAGGTGCAAGTGACCGGGGAGCTTTACCCGCGCCGCGCGATCGAGAAGATCGGCATCGGTGCTCTCACCTCGATGTATCTCTACGGGGAGAATTCGACAGGCCGCCACTTCGACGATTACCGTCCGGAAGTGCATGACAGCGATGGTCTGCAAACGCAGACCGGGACGGGGGAGTGGGCTTGGCGGCCCCTGGTGAATCCGCACAGCTTGCGCGTGAACCGGTTCATGGACGAGCACCCGCGGGGCTTCGGGTTGGTGCAGCGCGATCGCGATCCGACTCACTACCAGGATGCCGAATCGTATTTCCAGCTGCGCCCGAGTTACTGGATCGAGCCGCTGGGTGATTGGGCCAAGGGCGGGGTCGAGCTCGTGGAGATACCTACGGATGAGGAAATCCACGACAATATCGTCGCCTACTGGGTGCCGGAGACGCCGGCACAACCGAAAAAGACGATTCCATTCTCGTACTTGTTATATGCCTATTCGCGCTCCAATCATTGGCCACCAGGCGGCCGGGTGATCGGGACACGGACGGGCGGGATTCTTGCTGGGCCAAGCGGTCAGGCCTTGCAGGGAGCGCGCCGGATGGTCATCGACTTCGCTGGCGGCGACCTCGATGACCTGTATGCCGCGCAACCGGTACAGGCGCAGATCACGTCGAACGGTGGGGAAGTCGAAGATGTCACAGTGCAGAGATTGCCCCAATCGGCCACTTGGCGAGTTGCATTCAAGCTCAAGCCAGGGAGTGACAAGCCGGTTGATTTGCGCTGCTACCTGACACTGTACGGGGAAGCCTTGACTGAGACCTGGACTTATCTTTGGAAGCCCACGGGAGGAACGTGAACATGTCGGCGGCGCCCCCCTCTGCACGTCTGCGGCGCGTAGCGGCACGCCGCCGGGCGCTGTTCTTCAGTCTGACGTTCATGACGTCGTTGTTCCTGACCGGGCTCATGTGGGACATCCTCCGGGCGAACGGTTTTACCGCGCTGGAGAAGACCGGACTTGCGCTGTTCTTCATCCTCGTCACGTGGATCACGGGCGCGTTCTGGACGGCTTTCATCGGTTTCGTGATCCGGCTGCGCGGCAAAGACAAGGCGGCCATCCATCCGAATGAAGTCGTGGGCCATACGCTGGTCGGCCGCACGGCCGTCATCATGCCCATCTACAACGAAGACACCCAGCGCGTGTTTGCCGGCCTGGATGTCATCTGGTCGTCGCTCAAGGCCGAGCCGCAACAGGCGATGTTCGATTTGTTCATATTGTCCGATACCCGCAAGCAGGAGATCGGGGCTGCCGAAGAGATCGCCTGGCAGCAGCTGGTCGAGCGCCAAGGCGGGAAGGGTCGGATTTTCTATCGTCGGCGCGAGCAGAACATCGGCCGCAAGGCCGGCAACATTGCGGATTTCGTGCGTTCCTGGGGCGGCGCCTACGACTACGCCGTCGTCCTGGACGCTGACAGCATCATGACCGGCAACACGCTGGTGACTCTGGCCGGGCTCATGGACAAACACCCCGAGGCGGGGATCCTCCAGGCCTTGCCGATGCCCGCAGGCCGGGAAACTCTGTTTGCGCGCCTCATCCAGTTCGCGGCTCACCTGAACAGCCCGATGCTCGCGAGTGGACTGGCGTACTGGCAGCTCGGCGAGGGCAACTACTGGGGCCACAATGCCATTCTGCGGCTGCGTCAATTCGCGGAATTCTGCGATCTACCGAAGCTGCCCGGCAAGCCGCCGCTCGGCGGCGAGATCCTCAGCCACGACTTCGTCGAAGCCGCATTCATGCGCCGTGCCGGTTACCAGGTCTGGCTCGTGGCAGGCCTCGGTGGCAGTTGGGAGGAGGTGCCCTCCAACGTGATCGACTATGCCGCGCGCGACCGGCGCTGGGCACAGGGCAACCTGCAACACCTCGGCCTGCTGCCCATGCGCGGGTTGCATTGGCTCAGCCGGATCCATCTGATCACAGGGGTGCTCTCGTATGCGACCTCGCCCATCTGGCTGATAGTGTTGGCTCTGAGCTCCGTCATCATCTGCATGGAGGCGGTGCAGGGCATTCAATACTTCGAGCCGGGCTCCTACTCACTGTTCCCCAGCTGGCCGGAATCGCGTGCCACTGAGATCGTGGCGCTCCTGAGTATCACGCTCAGCATTCTGCTGATGCCCAAGGTGTTGGGCGCGACGCTGGCGATGGTCAACTCGCGGCTGCGGCGCGGCTTTGGTGGCGCTGCGCGGCTGATCGCCAGTGTATTGGTCGAACAGGTCTTCAGCACGCTGCTGGCCCCGGCGATGATGATCTTTCACACCACGTTCGTGATTACCACGCTCGCCGGCAAGCCGGTCACCTGGAATGCCCAGGACCGGGGGGATCGCGGGATCACGTTCCTCGAAGCGCTGGATCGCCACAAATGGCAGATTCTGCTGGGGCTGATTTGGGGCGGGGCCATCTTGCTGATGGCCCCGCGCTATATCTGGTGGCTGATGCCGATTCTGTCCGGACTGATCCTGTCCGTGCCGCTGACCATGCTCACGAGCCGTACGAGTGTTGGCCGATGGATGCGCAGAGGGGGGTTGCTGCTGACTCCCGAAGAGACCAACACGCCGGCCGAGCTCGCGGCTTTGGAGGAGCAGATGGCTGATGAGCCACTCCTCGCAATGCAGAAGGTCGAGGCTTCGATACCCGCGCTTTCGTTGGCCGCGCCGAAGGCGGCTACGACTTTTGCGCCGGTCAATGCGCCCATGGCGGGCACAACGACGTTGGTGACCGCGGCGCCGGCGCCCATTGCGGCAAATGACGAGAGCATCGGGTCGCCGCACACAGAAGATATCGTCGGGATCCTGTCGATCACGAATCTGCCGGCGCGCAAGCCGCTGCAGATGGAGGCCGCGGCCCCTGTGTATCTGCGCCCGCGTGACGCGATCACAGGTCTGCACCGGTTGCTCAGTGCTGCATGGACGGCATAGGGGTAGGAGAGTTAGGTTTGCCGGCGCGTAGCGCCGCTACTATCAAAATCCGCGGTGCGTGCCCCTCGCGAGGGGGTCACGACGAGCACGCACCGCGTTGCTAGCAACCTGTGTGGCGCTCAGCACTTCGCTTCATCGCGCCACGCAGTGACTAAAGCAAGACTGATGCCAACCGCGTTGAGTGGCTCTATTGGGGCTGAATGAAGCCGCGGCCATCTCCAGATGCTGTTTCAGGGTGCCGAAATGCACCGCGATTGATCAGGCCCAGGCGCATAGAACCGAAACAGAGCGACGTGGCCCGGGTTTCGTGCCGGTTCCTGGTACGACATCACGGATTCCGTGCCGCAATTTGCGGAACTACCGCCGCGACCGGCGGGCTGACAGCCGGTGGGGGCGCCGGCGCCGTGGCGACAACGTCGGTCTTCAGCGCCGCTTCTTCCGCCTGGTGGGTCATCACCACGATGCTGATGCGACGGTTGATAGGGTTCTGCGGATCCTGCTTGTCAAACAACACCGAGGATGAGAGGCCCACCACGCGCGAGATCTTCGTATCGGGCAGGCCACCGGCCGTGAGCGCCCGACGGGCCGAATTCGCGCGGTCGGCCGACAGTTCCCAGTTGGTGTAGCCGTTCGTGCTGGGGTAGGGCCGGACGTCCGTATGGCCCGTGACGCTGATCCGGTTTGGTACCGAATCCAGGTACGGCGCCAGCTCGCGCAGGATATCGACGGTGTAGCCGCGCAGGCGCGCGCTGCCCACGTCGAACATCGGCCGGTTTTGCGCATCGACGATCTGGATGCGCACACCCTCGGGTGTGATATCCAACAGCAACTGGTCCTTGAAAGGCTCGAGAGCCTGGCTCTTGTTGACGGCGGCGCGCAGCTCCGCCATCAGTGACTCGAGCTGTTTGTGCTCGGCCGCCTGTTGAACGGCTGCTGCCTCTTCAGGCGTCGGAGTGGGTTCGACGGTTGGGATCTGTGGAGAGCCATCCAGGCTCTTGTCATTGCGCGAGCGCACGGGTCCCGCCGTGCCCGCGATGTCCTGAGCCCGCGTGATGACGGGCCGTATGGCATTCAACCCGCCATGTAAATCGATCGGGCTGGTGCTCGCGCCTCCAGGTCCCATCTGGCCCGGCGCGGGTTTCGCGCTCTTGCCGGGCTCCATGCTGGGATTTTTAAAGTAATCGAAGATGGCCGCGCGCTGCTCTTTCGAGACTGCGGTCACCAGCCACATCACCAGGAAGAACGCCATCATGGCGGTCACGAAGTCAGCATAGGCGACTTTCCAGGCGCCCCCATGATGCTCCTGGATGGCTTTCTTCTTCTTCCTGACGATGATGATCGGGCGTTCGTTCCTGGATGCCATGCGAGTACGTCCTCGAGCCTCAGGCAGCGGCCTTGGCTTTGCCCTTCAGCTCGGCTTCCAGATCGCCGAACGTCGGACGAATGTCAGTGCACAGCAGCTTGCGCGCGAACTCGATCGCCACCGCCGGAACGTAACCGCGTACCGTGGCGACGAGCGCCATCTTTACGACTTCGAACGCCTTGGTCTCCTCGTTCGCATGGTGTGTCATCGCGGCCGCGATCGGTCCGACGAACCCGTATGACACGAGGATTCCCAGAAACGTGCCTACGAGCGCGGCGCCTACCTTGTGGCCGATCGTCGCCGTGTCGGCGCCCTCGAGCGAGGCCATCGTATTCACGATACCGAGCACGGCCGCAACGATTCCGAAGCCGGGCAGAGCGTCAGCGACCTTCTGCACCGCCCCGGCAGGCTCGTGGACTTCCTGGTGGTGAGTTTCGACTTCCTGTTCGAGCAGGCTCTCGAGCTCGTGCGGGTCCAGGCTGCCGCCCACCATCAGGCGCAGGCAGTCACGGATGAAATCCATCAGGTGATGGTCCGCGACGATCCGGGGGTAGTTCTTGAATAAGGCTCCGCCGTCGGGGGCTTCCAGGTCGCCCTCGATGGCCATCAGGCCTTCCTTGCGGATTTTGACGAGGATCTCATACAGAAGCTTGAGCAGTGCCACGTAGTCCTCGCGCTTGTACCGCGGGCCCTTCACGAAACCGATCGCGCCGCTGAAGGCGGCTTTGCAGACCTTGGGGGGATTACTCGTGATGAACGCGCCCAGAGCCGCGCCGACGATGATGAGAACTTCAGTGGGGTGCCAGAGGGCGAGGATGTGGCCGCCTTCGAGTATGAAGCCGCCAACGACGCATCCCACCACGACAAACGAACCGATTATTTGAATCACGAATGGGCCGTCAACGCTGAGTTTATGAGCTTTGCGCGCACATTCCCTCGTGCCGGTCGGCTCTGTTTAGGCGGGTTCCCGACCGTCTTTACCTGTCCGTCAGTCAGGGGCGATGATGGCTGCGCGCGGCGCGTAGGGTAGTGACGGAACTCTCAGGGCATGACCAGCATAGGCGTTGAATGCGCTGGCATTTGGAGATCTGCGCAATGAGCACGCTGCATACCGCACTGCAACATGGAAGTTTCGCCGGTGCACCCAGTGCGGGCACGGATACTTTGCCGTGCACCAAGCTCGCGCTTTGTCTCACCGTCGCCAGCCGTAAATCAGTCACCTGCGCGACGCAACGCGTTTGGCACAGCTGTTGCTTGCAGTTTCCAATGGAGGGAATCCCCATGACCGCGCGCCCCACACCTGCTCCCGGCCCTTCCGACAGTACGACTCCACCGCGACCTGTCTCACGTGCGGATGTGATCGATGCTGCCGCCAGAGTCATCACCCGCCGTGGCGATCACCGCATGCGTTGGGCTGCCATCGCCTACGAGGCCGGCAATGCTCAGGCAGTAATGGCGTCTCAATGGTTTGAAGACCTCTCGGCGCTGATCGACGAATGCTACTCGCGCACGTCACACGGGCTGGGGGACAGTCTGCTGCGAGCCGAAACCGCGCCGGGGACCGCGCTCGACAAGCTTGCGGCTTTTCTCGTGGCAGCGCTCGAGATCCGCCGTGCGCGCGGAGCATTCCTATCATTCCGACGCGGCGGTGACCTGCCGCAAGCACTGCAGCGGCGACTGCACGAACACGATACGACGGTCCGGATGCGATTGAAGCGGCTGCTCAACAAGGGTCGCCGCGATGGCTCCCTGGCACTCCGCAATCTCGACAGCGCGGTTGAGCTGCTGTTGGCAAGTCTCCAGGTGCCTACTGTCGTCGCGGATGGCCCCGAGCAACGGATGTGGGACAGCGAGCTCGTTGAGTTGCTGTTAGCCGCTCTGTCTGAGCCGCATCCTCCCGAGGCCGAGCCCGTCAAGAACGTCGCCGTGATTCATGGTTCATGCCTCTGCGGCAGCGTGCGTTACGACATTGACGGGCCCTTTGAAGTGATGTCCCACTGCCAGTGCTCCATGTGCCGCAAGCATCACGGTGCCGCGTTTGCCACCTTTGTGTCGGTGCCGTTGAGCGGCTTTCGCTGGGTGGCTGGAGAGAACGAGATCTCCACCTATCAGTCGTCCAACTATGGCAAGCGCACGTTCTGCGGCAAATGCGGGTCGGTCACGCCTGTGGTGGAGCCGGACACAGGTGTCGTGTTCTGCCCGGCCGGCAATCTGGACGGCGAATTCGGCATCCAGGGACAGAGTCATCGCTTCGTTGGCTCGAAGCCTCCGTGGCACACGATCGCAGAGGAGCTACGTCAACACGAGGAAGTGTGAGCGGAAGGGGAGCACTGCCTCAGGTAATATCGATCTCCCCCATGCACGGTGCGTGGTGATGGAGATTCGCGATGCTCGAGCGTCTGGAGCGCCTTCCAATCGACCCGATTCTCGGCCTCATGGGCCTGTTTCGGGCAGATACGGATCCGCGCAAGGTCGACCTTGGTGTGGGTGTCTACCGCGACGATCAGGGTCACACCCCCATCCTGGCGTGCGTCCGGCACGCTGAGCAGACCGTTTTAAGCCGACAGGCCACCAAGTCGTACGTCGGACCCGCCGGTAACCTCGGATTCAACCTGGCAATGGCCCGGCTCGTGCTGGGCGATGACCACCCGGTATTCGCTGCGGATCGCGTACGCTCGATCCAGGCTCCGGGCGGATGTGGGGCGCTGCGGTTGGGAGCCGAGCTGTTCCGTTCGGCGCAACCCGAAACAGTCGTTCACGTGAGCACTCCAACGTGGGCGAACCATGTCCCCCTGCTGTCCGGCTGCGGACTGAAGCTGGAGCGCTATCCGTACTACGACCCGGCCACCGGCGGGGTGAAGTTCGATGCCATGCTGGGCAACCTGGACCGTTTGCCGGCGCGCTCCGTGGTCCTGTTGCATGCCTCCTGTCACAATCCGACGGGCGCCGATCTCAGCGAAGCGCAGTGGCGCGAGCTGTTGGACCTGTTCAAGCGCCGCTCGCTGCTGCCGTTCATTGACATCGCCTATCAGGGCCTGGGCACCGGCATCGCCGAGGATGCATTCGGCATCAGGCTATTCTGCGCGGAGCTGCCTGAAGTGGCCGTGGCGGTCTCGTGTTCGAAGAACTTCGGGCTGTATCGCGAGCGGACCGGCTGCCTGCACGTGATCAGTGATTCGCCGACGGCCGGTGATGCAATCCTGACCCACCTGGTGCGCATAGCGCGCAGCATCTATTCGATGCCGCCCGACCATGGCGCCGCGATCGTGCACGAAATCCTCGGCGACGCCGCCGGCCGCGGTCAATGGATCGAGGAAGTGGGCGCCATGCGCAAGCGAATCACCGGCCTGCGTCACCAGCTGGTGAAGCAGCTTGCCCGGGCGTGTCCGCAGCGGGATTTCGGGTTCATCGCTGAGCAGCGCGGCATGTTCTCCTTCCTGGGAGTGGACACGCGACAGGTGCGTGCCTTGCGCGAGCAGCATCACGTCTACATGACGGATGACAGCCGTATCAACATCGCGGGATTGTCGGCCGACAACCTCGAGTATTTCGCGCAGGCCGTGGCCCAGGTGCTGCGGAACTAGGAACGCCTCGGGCGGGCGCAAGTCGTAAGGGGGTTCATGAAGCGTTTCAGGGTGGCCGCGCTGGCCGCAGTTGCTGCACTGTTGTCGATTGCAGATGCGCAGGAAGAGAAGGGGGCCGTGCCGGGCTCCAGTGCACCGCCTTCCGCCGAGGCGGGCGCCAACACAACCGAAAGCTCCGCGAGCGGCGCGCCGGAGGCAGGTGCGGGCGGCGGAATGCCGGATGCCGGGGCGCCTAAATCCTACGGTGCCCACATTCCTGCCGCGCAGGATGTTGCTTACCCGGGCAACCTGACTCTCAAAGTGGACCTCACTGACCTCGAGCGACGCGTGCTCGGCGTGCACGAGAGTATTCCGGTCAAGCCGGGGCCACTCACCTTGTTGTATCCGGAATGGCTGCCGGGAAATCACGCGCCGCGCGGGCCGATTGACGGCCTGGCGGGACTGATCATTACCGCGGGCGGTCAGCCGGTTGAATGGGTGCGCGATCCCGTGAACGTGTATGCGTTTCACGTGCGGGTGCCGGCGGGTGCGAGCCGCCTGGAGCTGGAGTTTGAATTTGCTTCTCCGCTGGTCAGAGACCAGGGGCGCACGGTAGTGACGCCCGACATGGTCGGCCTCCAGTGGAATACGGTGTTGTTGTATCCCGCCGGTTTCTACGCCAGCCGGATCAATGTGGCGTCCGCAGTCACCCTGCCGGAAGGCTGGGAGTTTGCGGGTGCGTTGGATGTGGAGTCCCGCCAGGCAACTGCGGTCCGGTTCAAGCCGACGACGCTGGAGATGCTCGTGGACTCGCCGCTGTTTGCGGGGCGGTACTTCAAAAGCCTGGACCTCGATCCGGGTGCCCGCAATCCCGTGCACCTGAATCTGTTTGCGGATAGCCCGGAGAGCCTGGAGGTGCGCCCGCAGCAGCTCGCGGCACATCACAAGCTGGTGCAGGAGGCCTATGCGCTGTTGGGCGCGCCGCACTACGACCGCTATGAATTTCTGCTGGCGCTCAGCGATCATTTCGGGGACATCGGGCTGGAGCATCACCGCTCGAGCGAGAACCGCCGGCCGCCGGGATATTTCGTCGAATGGGACAAGGTGGGCGCGGGCCGCGATCTGTTGCCGCACGAGTTCAGTCATTCGTGGAACGGCAAGTACCGGCGGCCAGCGGGACTTGCCACGCCCGATTTCAATGCGCCGATGCGTAACTCGCTGTTATGGGTGTATGAGGGGCTGACCAACTACCTCGGGGCGGTCCTGGCTACGAGATCCGGGCTGTGGAGCGAGGAGTTCGGGCGCGAGGCGTGGGCGAGCCTTGCCGCCAACATGGATCACAACAGAGCGGGGCGCGCCTGGCGCGCTCTGCAGGATACGACCGAGCAGCCGATCATCACCGCACGGCGGCCGTTGTCGTGGCTCTCATGGCAGCGCACCGAGGACTACTACACCGAAGGTGAGCTGCTGTGGCTCGATATCGATACACGGATTCGCGAGCTCACGCGCGACAGGCGCTCGTTGGACGACTTCGCACATGCGTTTTTCGCAGGTCCGGCCGCCCTGGCCGCGCAGCCCCGCTCGCTCGGACCGGTAACCTACACGTTCGCCGATGTCCTGCAGGCTCTCGAAAGAGTCGCGCCGTTTGATTGGGAGAAGTACCTGACGGAGCGTTTGTATGGTCACGGGCCTGGCGCGCCCTTGGATGGAATCACGCGCGGTGGTTGGAAGCTGGTGTTCACCGAAACACCGTCGGAATACCTCAAGAGCCTGGAGGATCAGCACAGGGCGATTGATTTCACCTACTCGCTGGGATTTGCGGTGTCGGCGCTGACCGGTCAATTGACCGAGGTGCGCTGGGGAGGGCCTGCGTATGAGGTGGGGTTGACCATGGGCACCGCACTGATTGCGGTCAACGGCCGCGAGTACCGCTCAGAACGGCTGAAGAGCGCCATCACGCTTGCGAAACTCAACAAGCAACCCATCGAGCTGTTGGTCAAGGATCTGGACCGGTACAGAACGGTACGCATCGCCTACTTCGAGGGTCTGAAGTATCCGCAGCTGCAGCGCATTGAGAGGACTGCGGATCGCCTGGCCGCCATTCTCAAGCCACGCACGTAACTACTCGGGCACGACGATGGTGTGCGTCGATTTCACCTCTTCCATGACAAAGTACGTGTGCGTCGTCTGCACGCCGCGTACTGAAGCGATGCGGTCACCCAGGAAACGCCGATAACTCTCCATGTCCACGACGCGTACTTTCAGCAGATAGTCGAAGCCGCCTGCCACCATGTGACATTCCATCACTTCGTCGTGGGCCAGCATGACCTGCTTGAATCGCTCGAACGCGTCCGGCGTCGTGCGGTCCAGGGACACCTCGACATAGGCGAGCAGGCCCAGGCCGAGCTTCCGTGGATTGAGGCGGGCGAAGTATCCCTCGATGTAGCCCGCAGCCTCCAGCCGTCGGACGCGCTCCAGCGTCGGCGTGACAGTTAAATTCACTTCCCGCGCCAGCTTGGAAATCGCGGTGCGACCGTCCTGCTGCAGCCGAATCAATAACTTGTGATCGATCCGATCCAGGCCACGCTCACCGGGAGGTGCATCACTCATAGTCGATTTCGCTTTTATGGAAGCCAAAACCAGAAAATTCACTCTGTGAGGAGCTTTATCATAAGCAGAATCCACTCCCCCCGGTGGAAACAATCAAAGGCGATCGACATGGCTGGTGGCAGCGCTGCGCAACGAATCAAGATCCCGCGGGACGGTGAGATGTTGCGCGCCATCCGGGAGGCAATCAGCGCGGCTACGCTCCGCCCTGAGCCTGAGGCGATTGGTGAGCTTCGGAGCGGATTGGAGCCCGTCCGAGGCAAGCTGGACGCTGCCAAGGAGCGTGCTATTCGTTGGGTGGAGGCGGCGCGCGCTGACGAGCGGTCGCGGCCTTTTGCCGAGTCGTTGATGGAGCAGTTTCCGCTGGACAGCGCACAGGGTCGAGCGCTGATGAGCCTGGCGGAGGCGCTGTTGCGGACACCGGATCCGGAGCGGGCGGATCAGCTGATCGCTGAGCGGCTGGCAGAGGTACGCGGCGGTCACGACGCCGGCGCGAATCGTCCAAAGGACACCCTTCTGTTGCGTGTTGGCTTTGCGCTGCTAGGGGGCGTGAGCCGGCTGCTGCCGGATGTCGGGAGCGAGCTGTCGGGTCGTTTCTCTGCGGCATCCCTCACGAAGCCCATCCTCGCTCCGGCGGTGCGAGGCGCGCTTCGGCGCGCCATGCAAATGCTCGGGGAAGCATTCATCGTTGGGGAAACGATCGAAAGCGCGCTCGCTCGCGGTAAGTCCAATCCCGGCCTCGCCTTATGCTCGTTTGACGTGTTGGGTGAAGGCGCGCGGACTGAGGCCGATGCTCAGCGGTACTTCGAGTCCTATGCCGCCGCTATCGAAGCGCTAGGGCACCAACCCTTAGGAACAGTGCACACGCGGTCGAGCATCTCCGTGAAGCTGTCGGCGCTGGAGCCGCGGTATACCTTGTTGCAGTGCGCGCGCGTGGCTCGCACCCTCGTGCCACGAATGATGGAACTCGCGCGCAGCGCGGCTCGCGTCGGTATTGGCATGACGGTTGACGCCGAGGAGGCGGATCGCCTCGATCTTTCCCTCGACATCATTGAAGCGTTAGCGCGCGACGAGGTCACGGCGGATTGGGACGGCCTTGGGCTTGCTGTGCAGGCATATGGTCGCCGTGCTCCGTTCGTTATTGACTGGGGGGCGCAGCTCGCCCGGACGACTGGCCGGCGCATGACTGTGCGTCTCGTCAAAGGCGCGTATTGGGATAGCGAAATCAAGCGCGCACAGGAGCGCGGTCTAACTAGCTTCCCCGTGTACACGGCCAAAGCGTCAACCGACGCGAGTTACCTGGTGTGCGCGCAGCGGCTGCTTGCCGCTAACGATGTGATCTACCCTCAGTTCGCCACTCACAATGCATTCACGGTGGCAGCCGTGTTGGAGTTGGCGCCCGCCAAGGCGCAGTATGAATTCCAGCGTCTGCACGGAATGGGTGAGGTGCTTTTCGAGGCCGTGCGTGCGGATGTTCCGAACCTGCCGCCTGTGCGCGCCTACGCGCCGGTGGGCACACACGAGGATCTCCTTCCGTACCTCGTGCGGCGGCTGCTCGAAAACGGCGCTAATACCTCTTTCGTCCATCAATTCCTCAACCCCCAGGTTCCCGTGGAGCAGGTCGTGCGTGATCCCGTTTCGGCTTTGAGTGACAGTGCGCAGCAACCGCCCGCGGCCGCCTCCCGGATTCGTGAGCCGCAGGCCCTGTATGCGCCGGAGCGGCGCAATTCCGACGGTCCCGATTGGGGCGATCCGGCTGAGCTCACCGTATTGAAGGCGGAGCTCGAGAAGCGCGCAGCGCAAATGAATGTCGGCGGCCCGATCCTCGGTGGTAAGTCCGTTCGGGATGCCGATGTGCCGGTCCTGTCACCCGCGAACTGCCTGGAAATCGTCGGCTTATCGCGGGATGCGACGGTGGATGAGATCAACAAGGCCATGGACGCAGGCGCACGGGCGCAGCCAGCCTGGAATGCGCATCCCGCGGATGAGAGAGCCAACTGCCTCGAGTGCGCCGCCAATCTGCTCGAAGAGCGGCGTGTTCAGTATTTGAGCCTGTTGGTTCGCGAGGCGGGTAAGACGTTGCCGGATGCCGTTGCCGAGCTTCGTGAGGCGGTCGACTTCTGCCGTTACTACGCCGCGCGAGGGCGCGAGCTGTTCGGCGCTGCACAGCAGCTCAATGGTCCGACAGGCGAGCGCAATCTCCTGTCGCTGCACGGGCGTGGTGTATTTGTCTGCATCAGCCCTTGGAATTTTCCGCTGGCGATTTTCACAGGTCAGATCACTGCCGCCCTCATGGCGGGGAACAGTGTTGTTGCGAAGCCGGCGCCGGCAACACCGCTGGTTGCCCACGCCATGACCGAATTGCTTCACGAGGCCGGTATTCCAGGTGATGTGCTGCAGCTCACGCCGGCTGACGGGCCGGCCTTCGGCGAAGTCGCTCTGAAGCATCCGGCGCTCGCCGGTGTTGCGTTCACAGGATCTACTGCTACGGCTGCGACAATCAACCGGGCCCTGGCGAATCGTGATGGCGCGATCGTTCCGTTGATCGCGGAGACCGGCGGTGTGAACGCGATGATTGTCGATGCGACTGCTTTACCCGAACAGGTCGTAGATGATGTGATCGCGTCGGCTTTCACGAGTGCGGGGCAACGGTGCTCGGCGCTGCGGGTGCTGTATTTGCAGGAAGAGATTGCCGACCGGGTTATCGGAATGCTGACGGGCGCGATGAAGTGCCTGGTCGTTGGGGATCCTAACGAGCTAGCGACGGATGTCGGCCCGGTCATTTCGGAGGCTTCCCGAGGTCGGCTGCGCAACCACGCCGCGCGGATGCGCCAGGAGGCCCGGCTCCTGTACGCGTGCCCACTCGATGAGAAGCACGAGGCAGGCTACTTCTTCGCGCCGCACCTGTTCGAGCTGCAGTCGCTGGACCAGCTCAAGACCGAGGAGTTTGGACCGATTCTGCACGTGGCCCGCTACAAAGCCGATCAGTTGCCCCAGGTGATCGAGGCCATTCGCCGCACGGGATTCGGCCTCACATTGGGCGTGCACAGCCGCCTGGAAAGTGTGGCTGATCATGTATTCCGTTCGCTGCCCGTGGGTAACACGTACGTGAACCGAAACATGATCGGAGCGGTTGTTGGAGTTCAGCCCTTTGGCGGGCAAGGCTTGTCGGGTACCGGGCCAAAGGCGGGCGGCCCACACTATTTGCTGCGTTTCGCCAACGAGCGGACAATGACTATCAATACAGTCGCGGTCGGTGGAAACGTCGAATTGTTGTCCTGATGTGACGAAAATTGGCGCTTGAGCGCCAGGCGCCCCTCGCCAGCGCAGCCGGCAAAAACCACGCTTTTTGCCGGCGGTCCACGGAGTAATGTCCGCTGAAATTGTCGGGAGCAATTTCAGCCAAATCGGCAATACCGGCAAAGTGGATCTAATAGTTTGCCGCTCAGTGGCTGATTGAGGGCCTCAACGCGGACGCGTCACCGATTTCTTGCAAATCGGGGAGTGCGCGCGATACCGGGTCCCTCATACAATCGCCGGCATGATGCAACTGCGGCCCGCGCTCGAAACCTCCCCCGTGCAAGAAATTCTCGCGCGGCTGGACGATCTCGCGAGCATCTTCCGTGACAGCGCCGCTGAAGGTGATCGCCTCGCGCGATTGCCGAAGTATGTCGTGCGCGCGCTCGTGCAACACGGGCTGTTTCGGTTGTGGATTCCCAAGCGTTGTGCTGGGTTTGAGCTCGATCTGCCGGAAGCTTTGCAGATCTATGAGGCAGCAGCCCGCCTGGACGGCTCCATTGGCTGGGCCGTCATGATCGGCTCGGGCGGTGGCCTGTTTGCCGCGTACCTCGACGCCTCTACCGCGAATGCAATCTATGCGCGCCCTGAAGCCGTGGTTGCCGGATCGGGCGCCCCCGATGGCCGCGCACAGCGAGAGCGGGGCGGGTATCGCGTGAGCGGTTGTTGGCACTATGCGAGCGGCGCTCACTACGCGACCACGTTTACTGCCAACTGTCTCGTCATGGACGATGGGGCGCTGGTATTCGGTGCCGATGGCAAGCCGCTCGTCCGCGCGATGGCGTTCGAGGCTGCCCAGGTTGCCATCCTTCCAGTGTGGGATCCGACGGGCATGCGCGGTACTGGCAGTGATGATTTCGAAGTTCGCGATGCATTCGTTCCGGAGAATCGCAGCTTTTCCGTGTTTACCGATGCGCCGCGCGAGCAGGGCCCCCTGTACAGGGTGCCTTTCAATGTGTTGACGCAGTTGCCGGTAACCGCAGTCGCGTTGGGTATTGCGCGGCATGCTCTCGATGCATTCGCCTCGCTCGCACACGTGAAGAAGATTCCCGGTGTGGGTGCCCTGCTGATGAGCGATCCGGTCGTTCAGGTCACTTTCGGAGCGGCGCATGCGGCCTGGCAGCTCGCAAAATCCTTGCTCGATTCACTCGCACACAAGGCCTGGGATGCCGCACGCGCAAGCCGCGCGTTCTCACCTACTGACCTCGCTGAGATCACCGGCGGATGCGTCCTGTCTGTGGCAAAGCTGAGGGCAGCTATCGGCGAGCTGATCGCGCTGACAGGCATGACTGCAATTCAGCAGGACTCAGAGTTGGCCCGCGCTTGGCGCGACCTGCAAGCGTTGGCAGCGCACGGGTCGATGTCTCCGCGGCACCTGGGAGGCACTGGAGCTGCGTTATTACAGGGATAGTGGCCGCGGGATGCGACCTTAGTCGGGCAGACCCGCGCGCAAACGGCTCACGAGACCACTGAGTGAATCTATGGGTGCCGAGCAGGTGTTGCCCTGACAGAGATACGCGATTGCACCGCTCGATGCGGGGGGAAAGCTCTTCTGCGCCAGCGCGGGCGGCAGTCCCTGAGCAGCGGCGGGCAGGGCCAGTACCAGCCGGCGAGGTGAGTAAAGTTTGTGGAGCTCTTTTGCCCAGGTTGTGATCTGTGACTCGTCCCCCCGCAGGATGATGGTCTGCGGCGGGTTCAGTAACTCATCGAGGGCGTTGAGCAGTGTTGTATGCGCATGCGGGTATTTTTCGATACCGAGCCATCCTGCACGCAGGGTGCGCTCTGCCGCTTGGAGGTAGCGTGGTTCTGCAAGCAAGTGTCCCATCCGTTGGAACACTAATGCGGCAACGCCGTTGCCGGCTGGCGTTGCATCGTCGGCAAAGGATTTGGAACGATATATGAGGGTCTCGTGATCGTCCGAGGTAAAGAAGAAACCGCCGGCGCCAGCATCCGCAAAATGCGCGAGCACGACTTCGAGGAGCTCACTTGCGAATTTGAGCTCTGCGCTGTTGAATCGTGTCTGCTGGAGCTCGAGGATGGCATCGACGAGGAATACGTAATCGTCGAGGTACGCGTTAAGATGTGCGAGCCCGTCCTTGTAGGTCGCGAGCAGCTTGCCGTTGCTCCAGAGCTTGCTGTGAACGAATCGTAGCGCGGCGCCAGCCGACTCGGCCAGGTCGGCGCGTCCCAGGGCGCGCGACGCTATCGCCATCCCACGGATCATCAGCGCATTCCACGAAGTCAGGATCTTGTCATCGCGCGCGGGCCAGGTCCGGGCGGAGCGGATCGGGAGCAGCTTGCGGCGCGCGGCTTCGATCAAAGACTCCACTTTCTCAGGCGGCAGTTGTTGATTCTGTGCGATCTCTTCGATTGACTGGAAAATATGCAGATGCCATTGGCCCTCGAAGTTAGGTGGGCGATCGAGACCAAACCGAGCGGCGAATACGGCATATTGTGTCTCATCCAATGCCTGGCGTACTGCCTCGCGATTCCAGACGTAAAACTTCCCCTCATGCCCTTCCGAGTCGGCATCGAAGCTCGAGTAGTAGCCGCCTTGCGGCGATTGCATCTCCCGGATCGCCCATTCCGCGGTGCGGGCCGCTATGTCGGCATAGAAGCGATCGCCGGTTGCCACGGCTGCATCCGCGAACACGGCGAGCAGTCCAGCGTTGTCGTACAGCATCTTTTCAAAGTGTGGAATCATCCAGTATCCATCCACTGAATACCGGCTGAAGCCGCCCCCGAGCTGATCGTTTATTCCTCCCTCACCCATACGCCGCAGGGTGAGGGTTGCCATATACAGTGCCTGCAGATCCGGTTGGGTGGTGCCGGAAGTGGCGTGCCAGTCCCGCAGCAGGCGCTCGATGGTTTTCGGATTAGGAAACTTCGGTGCCTGGCCAAAACCGCCGAACTGGCCATCAAACGTGCGCCCCAACAGTTCGCGGGCCGCTTTGATTGGCGCGTCGGTCAGTTGTGTATCGGCAGGCGCTGGCGGCGGGGTCAGCTCGGCAAATGCCGACATCAGCGCCTCGTTCTGCTGGCGTAGATCAGCTTCGTGAAGCCGATAATACTCACTGACTCTGCGCAGAATGTCTGTAAAGGCCGGCAAGCCATGACGTGCTTCCTTCGGGAAATACGTGCCGCCGAAGAATGGCCGATGATCGTCGGGTGTCAGAAACATCGTGAGCGGCCAACCGCCGGAGCGCTGCGTCAACATCTGCTGCGCGATCTGATAGATGCGGTCGACATCCGGCCGCTCTTCACGATCGACCTTTATGTTGATGAAGCGTTCGTTGAGAACGCTGGCTACCTCGTCGTCTTCGAACGATTCGTGAGCCATGACGTGGCACCAGTGGCAGGCAGCATATCCTACACTTAGGTGAATCGGCTTCCGTTCACCACGTGCGCGCTCGAACGCCTCTTCCCCCCACGCATACCAGTCGACTGGATTATGGGCGTGTTGAAGTAGATATGGGCTCGTCTGTGAAATCAGGTGATTGGCCATCCGGGGTCTCGTATACTTAGGGCTGCCATGGCTGCCATCGCAGCGAGTTTCAAGTGATTCCTTCGCCCGCGCAAATCCTCCCTGAGCATCCCCCCCTGCCTGTGCTGCGTCTTAAGCGCGGCGAGGATCGGCGCATTTCTGCTGGACATATGTGGGTGTTCAGTAACGAAGTCGATACGGCCAATACGCCTCTCACCGCGCTCCCAACCGGTGCATTGGTGCAGATGCAATCTCATCGAGGACAGTTCCTCGGTTACGCCTACGTCAATCCACACGCGCTCATTTGCGCGCGAATTGTTGGACGTGACATTGCTCACCCACTGGATCGCGCGCTGATCGCACAGCGTCTGGACGTGGCCGTTGCCTTACGCAAGAGGCTGACCACCGAGCCGTACTATCGGCTAGTGTTCGGCGAGTCCGATGGTCTGCCGGGCCTGGTGCTCGATCGCTATGGCGACGTTATTGTGGGGCAGATCGCCACGGCGGGAATGGAAGCATTGAAGGCGGACGTCGAGGGCGCCGTTCGCGAGGTGCTCAATCCTGCGGCACTGTTTTGGAAGAATGACTCTGGTGCGCGTGACCTCGAGCATCTGCCACAAACGACGGAAACCGCGTTCGGGACTGTTCCCGAAGAAATTGAGGTCTTCGAATCGGGGCTGCGTTTCATGGCGCCGCTCGCTGCCGGACAGAAGACCGGTTGGTTCTACGATCAGACAGCTAACCGTCAGCGCCTCGGTCGGTACATGTGGCCGGGGACGCGAGTCCTCGACGTATGCAGCTACGTTGGCGCGTGGGCCATCACTGCTCTGAAGAATGGCGCTGCTTCAGCACGGTGCATCGACTCATCCGCTGCCGCGCTGCAGGCTGCAAGCCGCAACGCGCAGGCGAATGGGGTCAGCATCCAGACGACGCATGACGATGCATTCGATGCGCTGAAAGCGCTGCACGAGAGTGGGGAGCGTTTTGATGTCGTGGTTGTGGATCCCCCCGCGTTCATTAAGCGCAAGAAGGATGTCCCGCAGGGACAGGCGGCCTACCGCAAGCTGAACCAGCTTGCTCTCGGGCTCATGGAAGGTGATGGGCTGCTGGTCTCCTGCTCTTGCTCGTACCATCTCGCCCCGGACGACCTGGTGACCGCTATCCAGTCAGCTGCCCGCCATACGGGGCGCTTCGTGCAGATTCTGGAGGCCGGCGGACAGTCACCTGACCACCCGGTTCATCCGGCTATCCCCGAAACCCGGTACCTGAAGGCGTTCTTCTGCCGCGTCACGCGTGAATAGTCAGCCTGTCAGACTTGCGACCGCGCATTTGTCCCTACCGCGAAGCTGGCAAAAACCACGCTTTTTGCCGGCGGAAACGAAGCCACTGTCCGACAAACGCGCAGGAGCGCGTTTGGACGACCGGAGGTCGGCCCGAAGGGTGCCGTTCAGGGATGATCAGGCACAAAAATGGCCGCACGCCATTTTTCTTGTGAAATAGCGGATAAAATCCGCCGCCATGATCCAGTATCCTGGCTTCAATCCCATCGCGTTCTCAATCGGACCGGTCAAAGTCCACTGGTACGGAATCATGTACCTGCTGGGCTTCGGGGCTGGGTGGGCGCTGGCGCGGCTGCGCGCCGCGAAACCCGGCTCTTCCTGGAAGCCGCAGGACGTGGACGATCTGATCTTCTTCGCGATGCTGGGCGTCATATTGGGCGGCCGCATTGGGTACGTGCTGTTCTACGGCCTGAGCTTCTGGGCGAAAGATCCCTTGTATCCGCTCAAAATCTGGGACGGTGGCATGTCATTCCACGGTGGCATGCTCGGCGTGATCGTCGCCGTGTCCCTGTTTGCCTGGCGCCGCCGCCGCAACGTGGCCGACGTGCTCGACTTCACGGTGCCGCTGCCAGGTCTCGGACTGTTCTTCGGGCGCATCGGCAACTTCATCAATGGCGAGCTGTGGGGCAAAGTGACAACAGTGCCCTGGGGCTTCAACGTCAATGGTGAAGTCCGCCATCCGTCTCAGTTGTATGAGGCAATCTGCGAGGGCCTCATACTGTTCACTATAGTTTGGCTGTTCACGGCGCGTCCGAGGCCGAGGCTCGCGCCGTCAGGTCTGTTTCTAGTCGTCTACGGCGTGGTGCGCTTCATAATCGAATTCGTGCGCGTGCCGGACGAGCACATCGGTTACCTGGCCGGCGGTTGGTTGACCGAAGGGCAGGTGTTGTCATTCCCGATGGTCATCTTCGGCCTGGCACTGCTTGCGTACGCGTATCGCGCGCGGGCGCCGTCCGGAAACTTCGTCACCGCGCAATGAAGCCCTACCTGGAGCTGATGCGCCGGATCCGCGACACCGGCATCGCCAAGGACGATCGCACCGGAACGGGCACACTTTCCGTATTCGGACACCAGATGCGCTTCGACCTGAGTGCCGGGTTTCCGCTCGTCACCACGAAGCGCGTGCATTTGCGCTCCATCGTGTATGAGCTCTTGTGGTTCCTGCGTGGCGACACCAACGTGTCCTGGTTACGTGAGCATGGAGTGACGATCTGGGACGAGTGGGCCAACGAGAAAGGCGAGCTTGGACCGGTCTATGGCAAGCAGTGGCGGCAGTGGCTCGCGCCTGACGGACGCAGCGTCGATCAGATCGCTCAGGCTGTAGAGCAGCTCAAACGCAACCCGGATTCCCGCCGGATCATCGTCAGTGCCTGGAACGTCGGTGAGCTGGAACAGATGGCGCTAATGCCGTGCCATGCCTTCTTTCAGTTCCACGTCGCCGCGAAGCGCCTGTCCTGCCAGTTGTACCAGCGCAGCGCGGATGTCTTTCTGGGCGTCCCTTTCAACATCGCAAGTTATGCCCTGCTCGTGCACATGTTTGCACAGCAGTGCGAGCTGGAGCCCGGTGAGCTGATCTGGACGGGCGGCGACTGCCACCTCTACCTGAATCACCTGGAACAGGCCGACCTGCAGCTCGGGCGCGAGCCGCTGCCGCTGCCGCAGCTGCGCCTGCGGCGGCGGCCGCCGAGTATTTTCGACTATGACTATGAGGATTTTGAATTCGTGAATTATCAACATCATGCGGCGATTACGGCGCCGGTGGCGGTCTGACCGTGGCAGCCTCTTCCGGAGTCGGGCCTGACCTGACCACTTCCGAGCTGATCCAAGTCCGGCGCTCCGACGTGCACGGCCTCGGTGTGTTCGCGGCAAAGCGCATTCCGAAGGGCACTCGCATCATCGAGTACGTTGGCGAGCGCGTGTCACACGACGAAGCGGATCGCCGCTACGAGGAAAAAGACGCGAACGACAGCCACACCTTCCTGTTCATCGTTGACTCGAAGACGGTCATCGATGCAGGTGTGGACGGCAACGATGCTCGTTTCTTCAATCACTCGTGTGACCCGAACTGCGAGTCGACCGTGGAGAAGCGGCGCGTCTACATCGAGGCGCTCCGTGACATCGAGCCGGGCACCGAGCTGACTTACGACTACCAGATCCAACGCGAAGACGACGATCCGGATAACATCGACGAAGTGTTCGCGTGCCGCTGCGGTTTTGCGCAGTGCCGCGGCACGATGCTGTGGCCCACCGAGCGCAAGCCGAAACGCAAGAAAGCAAAAAAGAAGGCCAAAACCGCAACCCGCGAGAATACCAAGACGACGGCGAAGAGCAAAACGGCCGGCAAGAGTAAGAAGACCGCGAAGAAATAAACCACTGCAAAGAAACGGGCCGCGGCGCCGCGCAAGCGGGCCACGCCCAAGAAAAAATCCAAGAGGGGCGGCCGCAGCCGCTGATGTGCTGACCTGACATGCACGACTCGCGTCGTTGGAGCCTGCCGGCGGTCATTGGGGCCACCGGCATCGTCTACGGGGACATAGGGACCAGTCCACTCTATGCGTTCGAGACCGCTCTCAACGCAACCGGCAGCTTCGATGCCAACGTCGTGCTGGGAGTGCTGTCACTGATCTTCTGGAGCCTGACGCTGTCGGTCACGTTCAAATACGTGATCATCATGATGCGGGCCGACAACCAGGGCGAGGGTGGCATTCTCGCCCTGTTTGCACTTGCGCAGCGCGTGCCCAATGCGGCGGGCGGGTGGTTCCGGTGGCTGGTGGCGCTGGCTCTCGCGGGCACGGCTTTCTTCTTCTGCGATGCCTTGATCACACCGGCGATCTCGGTGCTGAGCGCGGTCGAGGGGCTCGAGCTGTTGGACCCCGACTTCGAGCGGGCCGTCATTCCGACGACCCTGGTCGTGCTGGCGGCGCTGTTCATGATCCAGAAGCGCGGGACGGCGCGGGTGGGCCGCTTGTTCGGGCCGGTAATGATCGTGTGGTTCATCGTGCTGGCCGTCACGGGTGTGCAGGCGATCATGCTGCATCCGTCGGTGCTGGCTGCAATCGATCCGCGCTACGGCATCATTCTGCTGGCGACGCACTCCGGGACGGCGCTCGCCATATTGGGCGGCGTGTTTCTGGCCGTGACCGGCGGCGAGGCGTTGTATGCCGACATGGGCCACTTCGGCAAGACTCCGGTTCGAATCGCGTGGCTCGCGCTGGTCTGGCCGGCGCTGGTGCTCAACTATTTCGGCCAGGGGGCCATGATGTTGGATCGCGGCGCCGCGATCCCGCATGCGTTGTACGCACTCGTGCCTGCGCAAGTGCTGCCGTGGATGTTGATTCTTGCCACGGCCGCCACCGTCATAGCCTCGCAGGCCGTAATTTCGGGCGCGTTCTCCGTTGCGCGCCAGGCGGTGCAACTCGACCTGTTGCCCCGCATCCGCGTGCTGCAGACTTCAGCGCTCGAGCAGGGCCAGATCTATGTGCCGATAGTCAACTTGCTGCAGTTCCTGGCGGTGGGCGCGTTTGTGCTCAGCTTTCGTTCGTCGGAAGCGCTGTCGGGCGCATACGGAGCCGCGGTCGTTGGCACGATGTTCATTACCAACATCCTGGGGGGATTCGTCGCGGCGACCCAGTGGCACTGGCACCGGGGGGCGGTCTTCGCCGTATTCGTGCCCCTGTTGGTGGTGGATTCCGTGTTCCTGGCCGGGAACCTGACCAAGCTGGAAACGGGCGGTTGGATTCCGCTCACGCTGGGCGCAGTCCTGTACTTCGTGTTCTGGACCTGGCGCAGCGGCCGCCTGGAGCTGCGCGCGGCGCTGGCGAAGATGGCTGTGCAGCGCAAAGACCTCCCCAAGTTGATCGACGGCGCGCTGCGCGTACCTGGCACGGCAATATTCCTGGCAAGCGATCCGGACCTGGTCCCTTCCGCACTCATCCGCAACGTCGAGCACAACAAGGTAGTGCATGAGCGCGTCATCATACTCAACATCGAAATCGCGCATACCCCGCGGCAGGATCCCGTACGCCGCGTCGATATCGAAGAAGCGCTGCCCGGAGTGTATGAAATTACCGCGCGCTTCGGTTTCATGGAAACCCCGGACGTGACTCAGGCAATGAAGTCCTGTCGCACCCGCGGTATGCGGGTCTTCTCCGAGGACAGCTCATTCTTCGTGGGCCGCCACCTCGTACGCGCACGTCCGCTACCGGGCTGGAAGGGCCTGCAGCGCCGCTTCTTCGCCGCGATGCAAAGTCACAGCACCCAGGCTGCCGAGTTCTTCCGCATGCCCAACAAAGGCGTGATCGTGCTCAACACCGCAATAGAGATCTGACGGTGCCCCTCATCTCGTTGGTGGTCGCGATGGCACGCAACCACGTCATTGGGCGTGATAACGGACTCCCCTGGCGGTTGCCAGCGGACCTGAAGCATTTCAAGTCCGTCACCTGGGGCAAGCCCATTCTCATGGGCCGTAAGACCTTTGAATCCATCGGTAAGCCGCTGCCCGGCCGCGCCAATCTGGTGTTGACTCGTGACAGGGGCTGGCTGGCGCCCGCCGGGGTGCTCGTGGCTCATGCCCTCGACGAAGCCTTGGGGTACGCTCACCATGCGCCGGAGGTGGCTGGCATTGGTGGTGCTGAAGTCTTTCGCCTGCTGATGCCCCTGGCAACCCGCATCCATCTGACCCGGATCGATGCGGATATTCCCGGCGACACCGTGTTTCCGTCCATTGATCCCACCCAGTGGGAAGAGGTCGAGAGCCGTCAGTTCGCCGCTGACGAGCGCAACGCCTTCGACATGAGGTTCGTTACGTTGGAGCGAGTGCGGGCAGCCGCTCGCTGATCAGTTTCCCTGCGAGCGTAAAGTCCACGGGGGCGTCCCCGCGATCGAGTTCCAATAGTATCTGTTCCTGTACGCCGCCGCGCCGTAGCGCTTCGGCATACGTGATCTCAGGATGGAAAGTGACCATCGCGTAACGCGGAATGAAGCGGCCCGGAAAACGTCGTTCCAGCTCGAGGCTAAGGTTTTTCCGCCGCACGAAACCGGCATCGAGCACGGTGGCGCGCATTTCAGTGTAGTTCTCGAGCGCCATCTGCGCGATGGCGGCCGCATTCGGCCGACGCACGCGCTCCACTTCCGCGAACAGCGATTCCCAGTCCGCGCACTGTTCCAACAGTGAGTCGAGCACGAGGCAGTCCTCGAACGCTGCGTTCATCCCCTGGCCGTGAAAAGGAACTATCCCGTGGGCGGCGTCCCCGAGCAGCAGCACCTGTCCGCCGATTCGCCAGGGCGCCGTGTGCACGGTTCCGAGCTGCCCGGCCGGATGTGCCCTGAATTCCGCCATCAGGTTGGGAATCAGGGGAACGGCATCGGGAAATTCTTCCAGAAAGAAATCGAGCACCGCCTGCGAGTCGGACAACGCCTCGAAACTGCGCGGACCTGTACGAGCGAGGAACAGAGTTGCCGTGAAACTCTGGTCCGTGTTGGGTAGCGCAATGAGCATGAACCCGCCACGCGGCCAGATGTGCAGGGCGTTGGGATCGAGTGCAGGGCCGCCCGCCGCTGGCGGGATCGTCAGCTCCTTGTAGTCATGATCCAGCCACTCCTCGCGCACGGAGAGCTGTCCCGCGGAGGCCAGACTGGTTCGCACCGCGGACCCTGCGCCATCCGTGGCAATCGTCGGAGCGAGCTCGACGTGGTAGTGCGCGCCGGATATTTCATTGCGAAATCTCAGGAGGTTGCCCGCGGGATCTGCCCCCAGGCAGGTCTGATCGAAGCGAATGGTGACATCCTGGTGGCGAGCCGCCTCTTCGATCAATACACGGTTGAGAGCCGCGCGGCCCACCGAGTAGATGACTTCGTCCTCACGCTGACCGTAGGGCTGGAGGGTTGCGGCACCTGACCGCTCATGGATCATGCGTCCGCGCATCGGGATCAACAGGGGGCGGATGCGATCCATTACACCGGCTCGCTCGAGGGCGGCAATGCCGCGTGCCGCAAGCGCCAGGTTGATCGAGCGGCCGCGCTCGGTACGGGCCCGCCGTGGATCGGGTCGCCGATCCCATAACCGCAGCGCGCCACAGCCGCGCCGCATCAGCATGACCCCGAGCAGCGCACCCGCGAGGCCGGCGCCAACTATGTTGACAGGCTGGTCTGAGTCACTTCGCAAGCCGCTACCCGTTCTTCGGCCAACTTCAAACAATTTCCTGCAACACCCGCGCGAGGCGCTCGCCAAAGGTGAATACGTCCGCAAAGCGATTGTACAACGGAACCGGTGCAACACGGATGACATCGGGCTCGCGCCAGTCACAGATGACACCGAGCTCGCTCAACCGGTCCAGTACGCGCCTGCCCCGGGAGCCGGCGCCCGGAATTCGTACGGACAACTGACAACCTCGAGCCGCGGGCGCGCGGGGTGTAATGAGCTCCACCGCAGGCTCGAGCGGCCGCAGCAACAATTCCAGGAAGCTGGTCAGCGCGACGGACTTCTCGCGCAGCCGCTCGATGCGGGCTTGCTGAAACAACTCCAACGAGGCGAGCAACGGTGCGGCCGACAGGACGGGGGGATTGCTGATCTGCCAGGCAGCCGCGCCGGCTGCGGCGGCGAAGCGCGGCTCCATCCGGAAGCGGGTCGCGGCTTCATGTCCCCACCAGCCATGCAGACGCGCCGCGGGTGCAGCGCGGATGTTTCTTTCATGGACGAAACATCCGCCGATGGCGCCCGGCCCGGCGTTCAGATATTTGTAACTGCACCAGACCGCGAAGTCCGCGTCGCACTCGTGGAGAGCGAGGGGCATGTTTCCGATGGAATGCGCGAGGTCCAACCCCGCAATGCAACCCGCGCGGTGCGCGGCACGCACAATGCGTGCGAGGTCAAACGCCTGACCGGTCCGGAATTGCACACCGGGCCACAGCACCAACGCTATTTCACCGCCGTGCCGCTCCAGGCAGGCCTCGATGGCCTCTTCCGAGATACCTTCCGCGCCTGCCTCGGGAGTGAGCTCGATGAGGCCCGTCTGCACATCCTGGCCATGCCAGGCGAGCTGCGAGGCGACGGCGTGACGGTCGGATGAGAAGGCGCCGGCCTCGATCAGGATCTTCACGCGCCGGCCGGCCGGCCGGTAGAAGCTGGCCAACATCAGGTGCAGGTTGACTGTCAGGGAGTTCATTGCCACGACTTCAGCGGGCCGCGCCCCTGCCAAGTAGGCGAGTCCCGCGGTCAGATTCTCGTGGTAAGGGATCCACGGGCGCGTGGCCTCTTCGTGACCCAGTACTGCCAACCGCGCCCAGTCATCGAGCTCCTGGTTGACCAGCTGGCGTGCCTGCAGAGGCATCAGGCCGAGTGAATGGCCACACAGGTACAGGAGCTGGGTGCCGTTCGAATCAGTAGGTATCGCGAAGCGTTCGCGGAACGTGCGCAACGCGTCTGCCGCGTCGCGGGCGTGGGCGTATTCGAGTGTTGGCTTCATAGGGATTCGAACATGTACAGAAAGGGCCTGCTCGGTACGGCATCCCCGCTTATTGCGGGCACCTGGATTTCCAGAAGATACGGACCATCCGGGATCTCATCGGGTATGAAGGCCAGTTCCGTGACAGTGGAGCCCCGACGGCCGGCGCTCTCGAGCGACTGTGATCCGCGAGGTAAGCCGAAGAAAACCCGATGCGCGGTCAACCGCCCCTCGTCATGGGCGCGATCGATCGACGGCAGGTCCACAACGAGATGCTCGACGCCCCGAGCGACGAGGAACTCGGTTGCCTCGCGCGAAAGATACGGTGGTGTGCTGTCGGTGTAGTCGCGCCGTGGTTTGGCAGCCTCATTGGGCAGGGTGCGAATGACCAGGGCTCGGGGTTGAAATGGCAGGGCCTTGGGCCAGCCATGCTCCAACGCGCGCCGGGTGATCAACTTGTCGCCCCGCTGCGGGGCGGGCTCAGTCGTCTCGAATGCGCGCTGTGCATCAACAGGCTCGATGGTAGTCAGAAGGGCGGGTAGCAACCCGGGGGGTACCTGGCGATGCGCATCGAGTGTCTCAGCGGTAAGGTGGCCAACGCATTCCGTGTGAGTGCCGTTGCAATGAGGAATCAGGGTGATGACACTGCAATTGCAGCTCGCGCCGCCCGCGACCGAGCCCGGGAAGCCAGGTACCGAGAACGGCTGTGTGCTTGCTGCTGGCGCGCCGAAGTGCCGCGGCTGATCAGCCGTGAAATTCAGGGGTATCGCAATCTCGAGGGGTCTGGATAGATCCGTCACAATCTCGGCCCCGCCTGTCAGCTGGATGCGTGCCTTCAACGCGCCCGCTCCATCACTGTGCCGCAATTCGCGCAGGTACGCCGCCCGGTGCTCGCATAGAAGCGCTCGAACAGAGCCGGAAACTGGTTTTCGATGTCAGTCAGCTCGAAGTACTCCTGGTACAACAGCTGCCCACAGTTCTCGCAGTACCACTGGAAACCGTCGAGCTCGCCGGGCCTGCGCTGGCGCTCGATTACCAGCCCCACCGTATCGGCGCGGCGTTGCGGAGAGTGCGGTACGTGAGGCGGCAACAGGAGTATTTCGCCCTCGCGGATCGGCACGTCGACGGGGCGTCCGTCCTGCATCGTCTTCAGGACCATGTCGCCTTCGAGCTGATAGAAGAATTCCTCGCCTGGATCGACATGGTAGTCCTTGCGGGCGTTCGGGCCCCCAACCACCATGATCACGAAATCGCCGTCACGGAAAACTCGCTTGTTCCCCACCGGCGGCCGCAATGCGGCCCGGTTATCCTCGATCCAGCGCCGGAAATTGAAGGCTTGAAGCGGCTGCATACAGTGTGTGTCCTCAACGCGCTATTCGCGTATGTTACGCGCTCGAATCCGGGGGACGACCCGCGGGAGGAGCGCTGTAAATGACTGATCGCCCAGTACACGCCGTAACCACAGCCATGCTGCTGGGGGCGCTGTTAACAATAGCAGCCGGCTGCAGCCACCTGCCTCACCCGCACTGGCCCTTTCACCGCAAGCCCGCGCCCGCCCCCGAGATAGTCCATGAGCTGGTCATTACGACTCCAGAGGGAGCGGATGTGGCTTTCCCGCAGTACTGGAAGGGCAATACGCTCATCGTGGACATGAGATTGGCAGGCGGGCAGGGACACGCGGTTCTCAAGCCCCGCGAGCACACTGTCTGGCCCGTGCGGCTCGCTTTTCGGGTGATGCCGGGGCAATTCGGTGCACTCGAAGTACGTGCCGCACAGCGCGCCGTGCTGCCGATAACGACGGTGGGTACGAAGCCTGTGGATCTCGAGCTGGCGGCAGGCGTCTTCATCATGAAATCGCCTCAGATCGCCGTTTCATGGGGGCCGGGCAGCGCGTCGTAGCGCTGCCGTGCGCGTCCTAGTCCCAGCGCTGCCGGATCAGTCATCGGGCAGCTGATAGCCGCTGCAGGCGACGGTGATGGGCGGCCGGTCAGTATCGAGGTCGAACGCCGTGAGCGAGCCGCCCCACACGCAACCGGAGTCCAAGCCCACTACACCGTTTCGCTGTACGAAGCCCAGCGCAGACCAGTGTCCGAATATGATCCGGCTGTCATGACTTTGGCGCTCTATATCGAACCAGGGTTGGTACGGTGAGTTGGACGGCGGTGGTTTGCCCTTCCACTTCAGTTCGATGCGGCCATCGGGCGTGCAGACCCGTAATCGCGTCAGCACATTGATCGTGAAACGAAGCCTGTCCTTCTCGCTAAGCTCATCGCTCCATCGATCAGGTTCATCGCCGTACATGTGATTGAAGACGCGTGATGCGTCGTTGCGCAGGGCTGATTCTACGTCGCGAGCAAGGCCGAGAGTCACTTCGACCGTCCACTGCGGAATGACTCCCGCATGCACCATCAAATCAGCACGCCCGTCACTATGAGTATGCAGATGCGCCATGGGGCGTGTTATGAGCCATTCGAGCAGTACGTCGCGATCAGGCGCAGTCAGGACATCATCCAAGGTGTCGGACTTGCGATTTCGACGTACGCCATGCACCACTGCAAGCAGGTGCAGATCATGGTTGCCGAGTACGACGACTGCGTTGTCACCCAGAGAGCGTACAAACCGCAGCACTTGCAGCGAAGCAGGTCCTCGGTTCACCAGGTCGCCGACAAAGTAGATCTGGTCGCGGTCGGCGGAAAAATCCAGGCGGGCTATGAGGGCTTGCAGCTCATCGTAGCAGCCCTGGACGTCGCCAATCGCATAGCGGGTCACTGCAGGATTCCGGGCATTGCAAGGCGAAAGGCAGCAATGGGAGCATCAAAGCGCATCCCGTCGTCCGTGACCATCTCGTAGCTGCCCTGCATCGCACCCACAGGCGTTTCCAGCACGGCGCCACTGGAATATCGAAATCCCTGACCAGGTTTCAGATGTGGCTGCTCACCTACTACACCATCGCCACGAACTTCCTGCACCTTACCGTTGGCGTCCGTAATCACCCAATGACGAGTCAGTAAGCGGGCGGGTACCAAGCCCTCGTTGCGTATCGTGATCGTGTAGGAAAACACATACCGGCGTTCCTTGGGGTCGGACTGCTCGTCGAGGTATGCCGTTTCGACTTCAATCCGAATCTGGTGCGGGACTGGTTCCATCGACAGACCAGTCAACTCAGGAACGTCCGACGCGTACGGCGAGGACATCACACGGCGCAGCGTGTAGCACCGTGTCTTCTGTGAAGTTTACGAGAATTGACAGCCCATGACGTTCGCGGCTGCCCATCACGATGAGATCTGTATGGCGATCACGCGCTATGCGCACGATTTCTGCTTTTACGTTACCAGCTTCTACGCGGCACGCTCCAGGAGGCAGGCCGAGCTGGGTACATAGCGCGGTCAGACGTTGTTTGGCCCGATCCAGTAGCTCGTCCTCGATCTGAACAGCAGGCATCAGTGTCTCGCCCATCGGTTCGACCGGAACGTATTCCACCACATGCAACATATCTATCTCGGCGCCCAGGGCGGCCGCCAGCGCCTGTGCCCGCCGGCCGATCAGCAGGCTGTCTTCGGTCAGATCCACGACCAGGAGAATGCGACGATATTCGGGCATGTTTGCTTCTCATGGGCTACGCGCCGGCAGGAAATCCATTCTCTGGGGGCTCTCCTCAGAGGCTCGGGGGTGATCTTACAATCTTCTGCGCAAGCGTATTGAAAGCCTCGGGGGGGAACGTCTCCGGACGTGCACCCGGATCCAGGCCGGCTGCCTCGATCTGCTCCAGGCTGAGCAACTCGCGCAGTGCGTTGCGGATGGTCTTGCGCCGGTGGGCGAAGGCGGCGGCTACGACAGCGCCGAAGTGCTCGCTGATGGGAAACGCCGGCTCGGCACGAACGGTCAGGCGCGCTACCGCGGACCAGACACGGGGCGGGGGCTTAAAAGCACCGGGTCCGACATCGAACAGCCGCTCGATGCTCACCCACGGTGCAAGCATCACTGTCAGGCGCCCGTAGTCCGGGTCACCTGCCTTTGCGGCCATGCGCGCGATGACTTCCCGCTGCAGCATGATGTGCAGGTCTTCGATGGCGCCCGTGTTTTGCAGGAGGTAGAACAGAATCGGCGTCGAGATGTTGTAGGGCAGATTGCCGACCACCCGCAGACGTCCACCGCGCGCGTGCGCCAAGGCCGCGAAGTCGAATTTGAGCGCGTCTGCCTCGTGCAGCGTGAATCCTGGCGAGCCCGCAAACTCGGTGCGCAACAGCCCGGCGAGGTCACGATCGATCTCGATTGCGTCGACGGTCCCGGACCCGGCGAGCAGGTGCCGGGTCAGTGCCCCACGTCCGGGGCCGATCTCAACCAGCCGGTCCTGCGGGCGCGGATTCACGGCACTCGCGATCCGCTCGATCACCGCAGGGTCGTGCAGGAAGTGCTGACCGAAGCGCTTGCGACGTGGTGGCCGGGAAATGGAAGACCGATCGCGCATCACGCCGCGCGAGCGATGATCTCGTTAGCCAGTCGCACTGCTGCGGCAAGGCTGCCAGGGTCCGCACGTCCGGTCCCGGCCAGATCGAGCGCAGTCCCGTGATCGACTGATGTGCGCAAAATCGGCAGACCCAGTGTGACGTTGACAGTACGGTCGAACCCGGCGTGCTTGATTACCGGCAGCCCCTGGTCGTGATACATGGCAAGCACCGCGTCACACTCAGCCAACATTTGCGGTACGAATGCGGTGTCAGCCGGTAGCGGCCCTGTGGCATGGATACCGCGTGCGCGCATCAGGTTGATCGCCGGTGCAATGACCTTGATCTCTTCATCGCCCAGGTAGCCGCCTTCGCCCGCGTGCGGATTCAAACCGCACACCGCGATCCGCGGTGAGCCGATCCCCCACCACTTTCGCAGGTCCTTATCCAGGATTGCCGCAACAGCCAACAATGAGTCCACGGTGATCGCCGCACTGACCGCCTTGAGGGGTAAATGGATAGTCGCCAGCGCCACACGCATTCCTGGGGCGGCAAGCAACATGACTGGGAGTGTAGAGCCTGTGCGCTGCGCGAGATATTCGGTATGGCCGGTAAACGCAACGCCGCCGTCATTGATGACGCCCTTGTGCACCGGTGCTGTCACGATGGCCGCGAATTCCCCGCTGAGCGCGCCATGGATCGCCCGGTCGAGCAGTCCCAACACGTAAGGGGCATTGCGCTTGTCGAGTTGGCCGGGTTTGCTTGGAGTGCCGAGGGGCTGATGCAGCACTGTGAGGGTGTTGGGCTCGTGCGGATGTGACGCAGGCGTCGCACCGTAGTCACGCAGAGCGATCTGCCAGCCGAGCTGCCGCGAGCGCTCGGCGAGCAGGTCGCGATCACCCAGGCAAACCAGTTCGCACGGAACCGAGGTGCGCGCGATGGCGAGGCACAGCTCCGGGCCAATGCCTGCCGGCTCGCCGGAGGTCAAGGCAATGCGGATGGGGCGTGCCTGGGTCAGATGCGCTCCTTGCGGCTAGAGTTTCATTTCGACGTACGCTTCATCGCGCAGGCGGCGCAGCCACAATTCGGTCTCTTCGTCGGCTTTGCTGGCGCGGAT
The DNA here is from genome assembly GCA_045810105.1 of Steroidobacteraceae bacterium. Lineage (GTDB taxonomy): Bacteria > Pseudomonadota > Gammaproteobacteria > Steroidobacterales > Steroidobacteraceae > 13-2-20CM-66-19. Next base: position 46,956 of record JBJMWM010000008.1, read on the forward strand.
GGCCTCCATGGCCTGGTGGCGCTTGATCTCATCCGTATTGTCAAACTCGCGGCGACCCATCAGCTGGGCAATGTGCCAGCCGTATTGCGTGTGGAACGGCTCGCTGATCTCCTTGTCTTTCAGCTTGCCGATCGCTTCTTCGAACTCCGGCACGAAGCTGCCCGGGCCAGCCCAGCCCAGATCGCCGCCCTGGGCTGCCGAGCCCGGATCCTCGGAGGTGATCGAGGCCAGGCCCGCGAAATCTTCACCCTTCAGAATCCGCTCCCGCAGCTGCTCGAGCTTCTGGCGGACCGTCGCATCGTCGGCCAGCTCGTTCGTCTTCATGAGAATGTGGCGGACGTGCGTCTGGTTCACGATGGCCTTCGCTTCGGAACCGCGAACTTCGTTCAGCTTGATGATGTGGAAGCCGGTCGGTGTGCGCAGCGGCTCGCTGACCTCGCCGGGCTTGAGTCTGGTGACCACGTCCGTGAGAAACGTCGGCAGCTCACTACCCTTGCGCCAACCGAGTGCGCCGCCCTCTAGGGCGGTCTGCGCGTTCGAATAGGCTACTGCCAATTTGGCGAAGTCTTCGCCGCCCCGGGCGCGCTGCGAGACCTCCGCGGCGCGTTTCCCGGCCTGGTCAAGCTGCTCCGGGGTCGCCGTCTGCCCGACCGCAATCAGGATGTGGGAGACGTTGTACTGATTGTTCTCCGAGGGGGTATTGGCCTGCTTTGCCAGGAACTGCTCGACCTCGCGGGGCGTGATGCTGATCCGCTGGAGCACATCTCGCTGGCGCAGCAGCCCCAGCGTGAGCTCCTTGCGCATCTCTTCGCGGTAATTGGCGTAATCGATTCCCTGCTGTGCCAGCGCTTGCGGAAGCTGTGACAGGGGAATGTTGTTCCGTTGTGCGACTTCCTGAAGGGCGCTGTTCAGCGCATCGTCCGGAACCTTGAGCCCGGCCCGGTTCGCGCGCTGAGCCTGGATCTCCTGCAGCACCAGGCGCTCGAGCACCTGCTGGCGCAGGACGTTCTGCGGCGGCAACTCGAGTTTCTGAGCACGCAGCCGCTCGCTGATGCTGGCTACCTGGTCATCGAGCTCACTGTTCAGGACCACGCCCTCGTTCACGACGGCCGCGACGCGGTCCAGCAGGACGCCCTTGGTGGCCAGCTCACGCGTCTGGGCGCGCGCAACTCCTTGTCCCTGCAGGGCAATCAACTGTCCTGCTGTCACGGCCGCGAGAGCAACCAGCGTAACTATCCGCCGCATGGGGTCTTCCTTCATCGTGGCCCCTTAAGGGACCCTTGGTTTCTGAGTGGGGCTGTCCGTGGGTACGTAGCCCCGGATGGCTGTAGTCAAGAAAGAATCTGATTCAGATCCGACACTTGCAAGGCCCGTGAGTTCCAATTGCAGGTACACGCCGGTATCCGACGAGCCACTTCTGGTGCTGACGAAGCTGCGGGCCCCGAACCGTACCCGCCAGCAGCACGCACGGTACTCGAAGCCGGCGAACCGCTCCAGCGGCTTGTGATCCTTCAATGAATAGATGCCGCGCGCGAAGATGTTCCAGGCATCGGCGACGGGCCAGGAGCTGGATATTTCGGCCTGCTCGAGGACGCTGCGCTGGTAGCGGTAGCCGACATTCACGACCGACTGACCGGAGGGTTTGTACTGGATATTCACCTCGGAGCGCTCAGTCTGGGAGCTCTCCGGGTTCCACTGCAGGCCGATATCCGCGCTCCAGTCCTGGAAAGCCGTGAGGGCGACCTGCGCCACAAAATCGGACCGGTGATCCGTCCGTGGAACCTCGAGCGGGACCAACTGGCCGTCCACGACCTGGTCCGGCAGCAACACGCGTGGATTGGTGATGTAGTAGATCTGCCCCACGGTCGCGGTCAGGAACTGTCTGCCGGTGCCAGCATCCAGCAGCCGGCTGGTCACGCCGACGCTCACCTGGTTTGCATCTGCGACACGGTCCGCACCGACGTAGCGGTTGCTGCGGAACAGCTCGACGGGGTCAAGGTCGGGGAGGCCTGTATCAAACAGCGGTAGTTGGTCCTGGTTGCGATAGGGGACATACAGGTACATCGCCCGCGGCTCCAGGGTGATCGTGCGCTGATTGTGCGAGCCGGCTTCGCGTTCGAACATCAAGCCTGTGTCGAGGCTCGCGATGGGTAAGGTGCGGGAAGGTGAGCGATCCTCGCCCGGCACGGTGTTGTCCAGCTGGTACTGCGTCCCTCGCCAGGCGATTCCCGGCCGCACAAAGTAGCCCGGTGCATCGAAGTTGAGGGAGGCCTCGGGCATGACGTCAACGCGCCAGCCATTGACACAGGGCGTAGGCGCAGATCCCGTGCAGGTTCGTTGTTGCCTGACGATATCGATGGCATCGATCGAACGGCGGAAGTTGACGATCTCGGATTGGAACCCATAGCGCACCTGCTCGGCGGGACCCCACCCGAAGTCGCCGGTGACGGCCAGGCTGGGCAGGCGGGCGTAGGGCCTGTCAGCCTCCGCAAGGGTGTAGTCAGTGGTCCGGTAGTGTTGAATCTGCCCGTCCACCCTCCAGTGTTCGTCGCGGTAGGTCAGGGCCGCCTGCTGCTGCACGAAAGCGGTGCTGGTGCCTTCCGGGCCCTGTGCGAAATCCTCAAAATAGTGTGTGTCGCCGACGTTCTCCGCATCGATGGAGAAGCGGTATTCGCCCGGGAGCTCCATGGCATTGACGAGCTTGACGCGGGTTCTGCCGGAGTTGAACACATTGTCGTAGGGCAGATAGTTCCAGGTGAGGGAACCATGATCGTTCGAGCTGAGGAAGCGTGTCTCGCCGCCAAGATCGATGCCTCTGCGCGAATAGACGATGGGCTCGAAGGTGAGATCGGCGTTTGGCGCGATGTTCCAGTAGTACGGTGCAGAGAAGGAGGCACCGCTGCGCGAGTTGTTACCGAGCGTCGGAAATAGAAAACCGCTCTTGCGCTCGCTGCTCAGCGGAAATGACAGCCAGGGCAGATACAGGATGGGCACGCCCTGGAAATCCACTATGGCGGAGCGTGCTTCGCCGATTCGTGACCCCGTGTCCAGGGTTACGCTCTTCGCGCGGATTTCCCACGCTGCCTCGGTCTTCGGACACGTCGTGAAACGCACGCCTTTTAAATCGATCACGCCCTGTGGTGTCAGTTGCAAAGCGTCAGCCGAGCCGCGGGCCGCGCGTTGCCGAAGGTCGAAGGTCGCTGAACGGAAGTTGGCGCCTTCGCTGGGCGAATAGTTGCCCCCATCTCCCGTGATGCGCACGATCGGATCTTCGTACTGCAGGCCGCTATCGCTTCTAAAGCCGTTGGTTTTTGAGTTGTACTGGATCTCGTCGGAGTGGATCTGCCGATCACCCTGACGCACCGTCACGTTTCCTTTCAGTTCCGCGTTGCCGTCGACCCCGAGCGTTGCGTGGTCACTCTGGATGTCGATCGCACCTTCCGGCTTGCGTTCCTTAGGTGCGGTGGCCCGTTCATCCGGCGTAGGCGCGGGAGACTGCGCAACCGGTGGTGTCGGCTGGGAAGGACACAGCGGAGCGTCGGCGGCCCCTGCGGTGGACGCAACGGCAGCAAGTGAGGCGAAAGTCACGCCTTTCGCTATAGAAGAGAATACGGTGATGTGAAGTGGGCGCCATTGCAGCATGAGGGGCGGCATTATAATGGCGTGCCCCCGCAACGCGGGCCGAAAAAAGCTCATCCCACCCATGCCAGAGAACGACGCTCGACTCGCGCTTGTCCACAGCTGGTTGACCAAGGACCTCGGAATACCTCCCGAGAGAGTCGAGCCGGCCTCCAGTGACGCGAGCTTCCGCCGTTATTTCCGGGCGTTTCGTAACGGCGAGACGTTCGTGATCATGGATGCGCCGCCAGACAAGGAGGACGTTCGTCCTTACCTGAAAGTGACGGGGTTACTGGAATCTTTAGGCGTGCATGTGCCTCACGTGCACGAGGCAGACGTCGCCAAGGGTCTTCTGCTCCTCGAGGATCTGGGGGTTACTCAGTACCTGCAGCGTCTCAATGCGGGTGACGATCCGGATCGGCTGTACGGGGATGCGTTGTTCGCCCTTGCAGAGATTCAAACCCGGGGCATGGATGCTGCACGTGAACTGGGTCCCTACGACAGAGAGCCGCTCGCACGCGAGCTCGCGCTGATGCCGGAATGGTTTTGCCGGCGGCATCTGGAGCTGACCCTGACCGATGCTGAAACTCAGATCTTCGCTGACGCGTTCGATTTTCTGATCGCCGAGGCCCTCATGCAGCCTTTGGTATTCGTGCACCGTGACTATCATTCGCGCAACCTGATGGTCATGGCGGAGCGCAATCCGGGCGTCATCGATTTCCAGGACGCGTTGCGTGGCCCTATCGGGTATGACCTCGTGTCATTGCTCAAGGATTGCTATATCGGGTGGCCGCGCGAGCGAGTCGAAAAGTGGGTCAGCGGCTATCGCAACCTGGTCCGCTCGCGTGGCGGCCCTGGCGGGCGCGACGATCGCGAGTTCCTGCGGTGGTTCGATCTGATCGGATTGCAGCGGCACATCAAGGTGCTCGGGATTTTCTCGCGGCTGTGGTACCGCGACGGAAAGCCGGGGTATTTGCGTGATTTACCGCTGACGCTCGAGTACGTACGCGATACGAGCAGGCGCTATCCGGAGCTTGCAGAGTTTGCCGGGGTCCTCGAGAGGCGAATCGTGTCGGAGCTGCCCCGCGCGAATGTGCCCGCGTCCATGACAAACGCGCCCAAATGAAAGCTATGGTGCTGGCCGCGGGTCGCGGCGAACGGCTAAGGCCCATTACCGATACCGTACCGAAGCCGCTGGTGCGGGTGGCGGGCAAACCGCTGATCGCTTACCACCTGCAGGCGCTGGAACGAGCCGGGGTCCGTGATGTCGTCATCAACCTGTCCTGGCTGGCGGACAAAATTCGCACAGCCTTGGGCGATGGAAGCGATTACGGCGTACGCATCACTTATACGGATGAGGGACCGGTGGCCCTCGAAACGGGCGGTGGGATTTTCAACGCCATCCAACATCTGGCGCCGGGACCCTTCCTGGTCGTCAACGGCGATACGTTCACCGATATCGATCTTGGGGCGTTGCAGGCGCGTGCGGATGCTGACACCCGTTCGGGTGCGCTGGCCCGGCTCGTGCTCGTGCCCAATCCAACTCAACATCCACAGGGTGATTTTGGCCTCGAAGGCGAGCAGGTCGTGGAGCGGCCGACCGACCGGTTCACTTATTCCGGTGTCGGGGTGTACCGGCCGGAGTTGTTCGAGGGCTGCAAGGCGGGCAAATTCCCGCTGCTGCCGTTGTTGAAGCGGGCCATTGCAGCCGGCCGCCTGCGCGGGCAGTTGCACGAGGGCGAATGGTGCGATGTGGGTACGCCGCAGCGGCTTCACGAGCTGGATGAGCGGGTAGGAGCGGGGCGGTAGGCGAAGTACAATGGGGGCATGCCGAATCCCATTGCTGATGCTGCGGAGGCCGTCCGGCCTCGTAGCGGCGAAAAATACGTTACTCCTCAAGGGTTTACTGCGATCCGGGACGGAGTGAAGGCGGGCGGTGGGTCCGTAGTAGCCCCAACCGAGATCCTGCGTAAGCCACCCTGGCTTCGCGCCAAGGCTCCCTCTGGAGCCGGCTTTCAGGGCGTTAAAGCCCTGGTTAAGGAGCACCGTCTCTCAACGGTGTGTGAGGAAGCCAAGTGCCCCAACATCGGAGAGTGCTGGAACGCCGGTACGGCCACGATCATGCTCATGGGTGCCGTATGTACGCGTGCCTGTCGATTTTGCTCAGTAGACACGGGTAATCCACGTGGTTGGCTCGATGCTGAGGAGCCGGAGAATGCGAGCCGAACCGTTGAGCTGATGAGGCTGAAGTACGTGGTGTTGACATCTGTGAACCGTGACGATTTGCCGGATGGCGGCGCGGGCCACTACGCCGCGTGCATTCGTGCGATCAAGGCGCGGAATCCCTCCACCGCTGTTGAGGCGCTGACCCCGGACTTTGAAGGCGTTCTGACGGACGTGGAAACCGTGGTGGACTCCGGTCTGGAAGTGTTTGCTCAGAATATCGAGACGGTGCGGCGCCTGACGCATCCGGTCCGGGATCCTCGCGCCGGTTACGAGCAGACGCTGCGCGTCTTGGAGCATGCCAAGCGGCATAACCCGAAGGTTTTGACCAAGAGCAGCTTGATGCTCGGACTTGGTGAGACGGACGAAGAGATTGCACAGACACTGGATGATCTACGCGCAGCAGGCGTGGACATCGTCACTCTGGGACAGTATCTACGGCCAACGCTCAATCACCTGCCGATCGAGCGATACGTTACCCCGGCAGAGTTCGACAAGTACCGTGAATGGGCATTGGCGCGGGGCTTTCTCGAGTGCGTTTCGGGTCCGCTGGTGCGTTCGAGCTATCGGGCAGAACAGGCGCTCAATCGTAACAACGCCGGGCTGAATAATGGCTCGTTGCAGGCCGGTGCGCTGGCTGCTGGAAAGTGAACGCGCACGTCGCCGATCAGGTTGAACCGCAGCCGATCGTGCGCCGTCTCGGACGTGTTGAGTACGAGCCCACCTGGCGCGCCATGCAGCGGTTTACTGACGAGCGCAACGCTGCAACTCCCGACGAAATCTGGTTTCTAGAGCATCCGCCCGTCTTTACGTTAGGGATGAACGCCAGCCCCGCTCACGTGCTGGTTCCTGGCGATATCCCTGTGGTGCAGATCGACCGTGGTGGGCAGGTGACTTACCACGGCCCTGGTCAACTCGTGGTGTATCCGCTTGTCGATCTCAGGCGCGCAAAGTTAGGTGTCCGCGATATCGTTACGGCTCTCGAGCAGAGCGTGATCCAACTGGCGGGCGACTACGGTATTACTGCCGAGACACGGCGGGGCGCCCCCGGGATCTACGTCGCCGACAAGAAGCTCGGCAGCGTCGGGATCCGTGTCCGACGCCATTCCAGCTATCACGGTCTCGCCGTGAACGTGAATCTCGACCTGGAACCCTTCAGCCGGATCAATCCCTGCGGCTATGAGGGCTTGCAGATGACGCAGTTGGCCGAGCTGGGAGGGCCGGATTCGGTGGCGAGTGCTGCGGACGCACTCGAAGCGCATTTGCTGCGCGCGCTGGGTTTCCGCGCCACAGCTCGAGTTGCCGCTATATAACCATTCTGTAACCGCGGGTAGACTGACAAACTCACCAGCCCCCCGTAGCATCTAAAAGCAAGAATAATTCCGGAGAAGGCTGATGAAGTTCAAACACTGGCTGCCACGCGTGGCGGCCATTGCGGCGTTCGGTCTGGGTGCCGCGACGCTTTTTGGTGGGTCCCTCGCGCAAGCCGCGGAGGTGACGCTCCTCAACGTTTCCTACGATCCGACCCGTGAGCTGTACGTCGACTACAACGCGGCGTTTGCTAAATATTGGAAGGGCAAGACGGGTCAGGATGTCAAAATCAACCAGTCGCATGGCGGATCGGGCAAACAGGCGCGGTCGGTTATCGACGGGCTCGCCGCGGATGTCGTGACGCTCGCCCTGGCGGCTGACATCGATGCAGTTGCGACGCAGGGGAAGCTGTTGCCCATCAACTGGGCAAGCCGCCTGGCGGACAACAGCTCGCCGTACACCTCAACGATCGTGTTCCTGGTCCGTAAGGGCAACCCCAAGGGCATCAAGGACTGGGCCGATCTGATCAAGCCAGGCGTGGCGGTGATCACGCCCAATCCGAAGACTTCGGGCGGTGCGCGCTGGAACTATCTCGCGGCGTGGGGCTGGGCAATCAAGCAACCGGGCGGTAATGAGGCCACGGCCAAGGAGTTTGTCCGCAAGCTCTACAAGAACGTGCCGGTGTTGGATACGGGCGCGCGTGGCTCGACCACCACGTTCGTGCAGCGTGGCTTGGGTGATGTGCTGATTGCGTGGGAGAACGAGGCGCTGCTCGCGGTCAAGGAGTTGGGCGCGGACAAGCTGCAGATTGTCGTTCCGACCATCAGTGTGCTCGCCGAGCCGCCTGTTGCGGTTGTCGATAAAGTGGTCCTGCGCCGGGGCACGCGGGAAGTGGCGACGGCGTACTTGCAGTACCTGTACAGCAAGGAGGGGCAGGAGATTGTGGCGAGGAACTACTACCGCCCCCGCGACGCTGAGATTGCCGGGAAGTATGCCGCGCAGTATCCGAAGCTGAAGCTTTTCACGGTCGCGGATTTTGGCGGCTGGTCGAAGGTGCAGCCTACGCACTTTGGCGAGGGCGGGGTGTTTGATCAGATATACGCGCCCTAGGGGCGCGTAGGGCCTGGGTTGGCGCCGCCAGCGAGCGCGGCGCCTCGCTGAGTTGTTAGCGAGCGGCTACGCTGTCGCGGCCGCTCGCAGTCTTCCCACGGGTGCCGACAGGTAACCTGCCAGGCGCTCGGCATGGCCGCGCAATTCCTGTGCGGCCGTTGCTTCCCAGTGATCTGCGCGCAGCATGGGGCCGACATAGAACAGGTTGGCCGCTGCACGTCCTTGTGCGTCGACCAACGCTCCGTAGGGACCGGTTCGTATTCCAAGGTTGTGTGGATCTGAAACGGCGAGCCCTTGTGCCAGGAGCGAGCGTATCAGGGGGTCCTGCGACCGACTCACGTTGTAGTCGGGGCCTGTACAGTTCACGACCCGATCCACGATCAGTGTTTGTACGTCGTCGGCACCTCGCGCTCTCCATGAGACCCGAACCTGGCTGCCCACATTCTCAAATTTAAGCAGCCGCCCGGCGTGGATGTGAAGCTTCTGGCGACTCCTGAGGTGTGTCAGTTTCGCCAGCGTCTGGCTGGGTAGCCTGTGGCGGTGTACATCCCAGTAGGGCCGCACATGCCTTAACAGCCGTCGCTTTTCGCGCGTGGGCAGGCGTTGCCATAGGGTGGGAGCGATGTTGCGGATGAACGTTACTGCCTCGCGCCAATCTCCACCGCGTTGCTCCGTTTCGTCGGCCAGTTTTCGGACGGTTCGCAGCAGCGTGAGCGCTGAGAACGACGCGGCACGAAGCATCGTGGCGCTGTCCCCCTTACACGCGGAATGCGAAAACTGTGTTTGGGACGGCGGTACGAGACCATGACGCGAAATCGCATGGATAACGGCCTGCTCGTTGGAGGAGGCCGCAGCCGCGGTCGCGACATCGACCATCGTTAGGCCGCTGCCAATGAGCAGCACGCGCTCGCCCGGGGAAAACCGCAGCGGTTGTGCCCACGGGTCGCAGACATACTGTTGCAGCTGTTCGGTGCCGGGCAACGTGGCAGGCGGTGGGTTGCCCGTAGCCAATACGACATCGTCGGCATAAATGGTGCGGCCGTCGGCATCTGCGGCCAAGGCGTGGTCACTCGACAGTTGCACGCGATAGGCGGAGCTGTCACCGATCTTCTCGACAGCGCAAACTTCGCCGCACAGGCGCTCAAAGTGCACGTGGGGCGGTGCCGTGACTTCTGCATCCAGCAGGGTGGCTTCCAAGTACTGCCCGTAGAGCGCACGCGGCAGGAAATCTTCCGCCGTCGCACCGGGGATCCGCTGTTGGGCGAACGACAGGAAATCGAGCGGCACGCTCGGGTCGGCGGACATCCGCCCCGCTGGCACATTCAAGAGATAGGAGTATTCGCGATCTGCGTAAGCTTTGCCGCGTGCCACGGCGGTTGAGCGCTCGATGAGCACTATCCGCGTGGTGGCCCAATGTTGCGATCTCAGGAGGTTCGCGGCAACGAGGGTGCCGCTGAACCCGGCGCCGACGATCACGATCGTGCGTTGTGGAGACATTGGCTGGCCTCTGCAATGACTGAGGGCCAGCTTACTGCAGGGCCGATATCAAACCAGTAGTGATGGGGTTATAACTGAATGATAGAAATGTCACCGTGGCCAGGCTGCAGCCGAGCGGCCGGCGGTGCGCGGACCCGCTACTCCACCACCAGTTTGTAACCGGCGCCTGAGGCGGTTTGCAGCAGCTGAGGTGTGGTGGGATCAATCTCGATCTTTTGGCGCAGCCGGTGGACCAGCTGCTTGAGGAGCTGTCGGTCGGCGGAGTTGCGATGTCCCCAGACTTGGACCAGCAGTCTGTCGGTGCTGACGGTGTGGCCGGCGTTGGCCAGCAGCATCTGCAGCAGTCGCAATTCGAGCTTGGTGAGCCGTACCGGCTCAGCCGTCCCGATCCGGACGGTGTGCTCGTCTATGTCCAGGGCAACACGGCCGGCCGCGAGGGGCGCGGAATTCTCCATTCCCGCTCGCCGCAACAGCGCCTTGATTCGCGCCAGCAAGGTGCGAGGACTGAACGGCTTGGTGAGGTAGTCGTCGGCACCCAGTTCGAGAGCACGCACGAGATCCTCTTCCTCGCCACGCACGGTGAGCATGATGACAGGCACGCGCGAGCGCTTTCGAATGGCCTCGCAGACCTGAAAACCGCTGGCTCCTGGCATGTTGATGTCGAGCACGACCAGGTCGGGAGTCTCTGCCTCGAACATACGAAGCGCAGCAGTACCGTCGCCGGCCTTCACGACGAGAAAACCGGCCTGCGTGAGGGTGAACCCGATCAACTCGCGCAGGTCGCGATCATCATCCGCGACGAGCATTTTCATTCCGAGATCTCCCGTGGCAAGGACAGAGTAAACCGGGTCCGCCCCTGCTCAGTGCGGACCAGCGTAATGCTACCGGCATGGCGGTCGATGATGGATTTTACAATCCACAATCCCAGCCCCAGCCCTCCGGGCTCGGGCTCTTCCTCTGACCCGCGCTGGAAGCGGGCGAAGATGGTGTCAGTTTCGGCTGCCGCGGGGCCAGGGCCTTCGTCCTCGACCCAGCACAACACCCGGGTATCGTGAGCCTCCGCTCCGATCCGTACAACACTTCCCTCCGGCGCGAACTTATTGGCGTTTGCCAACAGGTTGACAAACACCTGCGTGAGCCGCGGTTTGTCGCCCTCGATCAGGGGCAGGTCCTCGGGAATAATCACTTCGAGCGTCTGGTGCCGCAGCGTCAGAAGTGATCCCACCAAGGCCTGTGCATCTTCGGCCACCTCGTGCAAGTCCACGCTCTGATGCCGGATTCCGAGCTGACCGGATTCGATGCGCACGCTCTCCAGCAGATTGTCGATCAATCGTGTCAGGCGCAAGGTGCCGCGCTCGAGGGAGCGTACCAGCTCGTGTTGCTGTTCCGGCTGCAGAGTGGATAACCCTTCCATCAACAGCTCGATGGAGGCCAGCTGCGCTGCCAGCGGCGTGCGGAACTCGTGCGAAATGTTGGCCAGCACAGAATCACGGGCACGGCGTACGGCTTCGAGCTCCGTTTCGTCGCGAATCACCTGCACCTGGAGCCCATCGACCATGCCGGAGCTCGTGATCACCGTCGTGCGCGGCTCAGCGTCAGATACCTGAAGGTGCTCGATCGCTTTGGCGCTCCGATCGATTCGTGCCTGCAGTATGGGGCAACGGAAATCACAGGGGCGCCGGCCTTCCTCGAGGCGCGGCTTGAGGACGTCTCCGCAGAACTGACCGACGGCCTGCTCCGGTGTCACATTCAACAGGCGGGCGGCTTGCGGGTTGAGATAGCGAATCATACGGCTCTTATCGACGGCATAGACTCCCTCGACCACACCACCGAGCACGGCCTGCGCTTCCGCCTCGCGGCGGCGCAGAGTGCCTGTCAGCTCGACAAGATTGCGCCGCATGTCCTCCATCGTTCGCGCCAGCGTCCCGACCTCGGCTGCGCCGCCCGGTGGAATGGACGTTGAGAAATCTCCCTGTCCCAATCGCACTGCTGCCTCTGTCAGCGCTTTCACAGGTCCCGCGATCAACTCGGTCAGGATCAACCCTCCGAAGACCGCGAGGGCAGCGAGGATGAGCGCTGTTACCAGGAGCTTGCGGATCAGGCGGCCGGCTGAGCTATCGATCGCCGTTGTGGGAAGTAGCGCCTGGACCAAGGCGATAGCCTCACCCGTTGAGGCAAAAACGGGAACGCTGGAGGCGTAGAGGCCCTTGGAGTCGATGCGCTGAACCGCGGAGCGGCCGTCGGCGAGACTCGCGGAGTAGAGCGGGGTGAAGGCGTTGACGGGATCGTTCGTGAACGAACGGTAATCGACAATCTTGATTTCGAGACCTACTCGCTGGCTCAGAGTCCTCGCGAATTTCTCGTTCATCAGCCGCACGACGTAGACGCGACTCGCTTCAGCGTCGCCGAGGTTACCGTACGCGCCGAGCACTGGAGTTCGGGCGTTCGCGGGTAGCGCCAGAAACGTCGCTCCCTGTTCGGTGGCTGAGGTGACAATTCCATCCCAATCGAGGGCCGGACCACTCTGCGCTATGAGCTGAATTCCCGTGAATACTGCGCATGCATCTACGCCCGCTGCTTCGCAGGAACGACGCAGCAGTGGTGCGACGGCGTCAGTCCGCCCCTCGGTTAGTAACCGCTGAAGGGTTGGGCGCTCGGCGAGCGCGCGCGCCGCCGTGAGCGCGTCCTCTGCACTTCGCCGTAAATCTTCGCGTGCCATCGCACCTGCAAGCTGCGCGCGGGACTTCCCTTGCTCGTCGGCGAGATCGTGGAGCATTCGGATCGCGGAGTAGGAGATTCCTCCGCCAACCAGGAGCACGATGGCAACGTGGATCGCAACCATCCACCATCCGAGGCTCGTCTTCGCGGGATCCGGGCGCAATCTCGCCCATATTTCTCGGATGCGTTCCAGCATCGAGTCGATCATCGCCGTCGATAACCCGTTCGTTCTACCAACGTTTTCACTACGAGCGTCGCGACTGCGAGCAACGTGAGGAGTGACGCGACCGCGAAGGCACCGACGAAGTTGTACTCGTTGTAGAGAATTTCGATGTGCAGCGGCATGGTGTTCGTCAGACCCCTGATGTGGCCCGAAACGACCGAAACTGCGCCGAATTCACCCATCGCCCGAGCGTTACAGAGAATGACACCGTATACGAGTCCCCAGCGTACTTTCGGCAAGGTCACCCGGAAGAAGGTAATCCAACCACCGGCACCCAGGGTCATGGCCGCTTCCTCTTCGTCATTGCCCAGTTGCTGCATCAGGGGGATGAGCTCGCGTGCCACGTAGGGGAAGGTCACGAACATGGTTGCGAGGATGATTCCAGGCAGCGCGAAGATTACGCTGATGTCGTGCTCCTGGAGCCAGACGCCGAACCAGCCATGTAATCCGAACAGCAGCACGTACACCATTCCCGAGATGACCGGCGAGACCGCGAGCGGCAAATCGACCAGGGTGATGAGGAAGCTCTTGCCACGGAATTCGAACTTCGCCATTGCCCAGGACGCGGCGAGTCCGAACACGGTATTGAGGGGAACCACGACCAGGGCGGTAATCAGTGTGAGTCTGATCGCGGCGGCAGTATCGGGATCGCTGAAACTGTGCAGGTACGCTTGCCAGCCTTTCTCGAAGGCCATCACGAACACGGTAGCCAGGGGCGCAAACAAGAGGGCAGCCAGAAATAGCAGCGACAAGCTGATAAAAGTCCATCGCACGATCGAGCTGCGAATCGTGTCGCGGCCTGGACGGGTGGAGATATCGTCCAGTGAAGCGCTTTGGGCTCCAGCGGCCATCAGCGTGCCCCCGCAACGATTCGACGGCGTCCCCAAGCCTGCAGCAGATTGATCGTGAGCAGCATGACGAAGGAGATGACGAGCATGACGAAGCCGAGGGCGGCAGCGCCCTTGTAGTCGAATTCCTCCAAGCGGATGACGATCAGCAACGGCGTTATCTCGGTTTTCATCGGCAAGTTACCGGCGATGAAAATGACGGAGCCATATTCGCCGACCGCACGTGCGAAGGCGAGGGTGAAGCCCGTCAGCAGCGCAGGCAGCACGGTTGGCAGAATGATCCGGCGGAAGACATATAGTCGTCCCGCGCCCAGGGTTTCCGCTGCGTCCTCGAGGTCACGCTGCACTTCTAACAGGGCGGGTTGGACGGACCGAACGGCGAACGGAAGGCCGATCAAGGTCAATGCGACCGTAACGCCGATCCACGTGTAGGCCACTTTGATGCCCAGCGGCGCCAGGTACTGTCCGATCCAGCCGTTCTCGGCAAAAACGGTGGTCAGCGCGATACCGGACACGGCAGTCGGTAGAGCGAAGGGCATATCGATCAGGGCGTCGATCAACTTCCGGCCCGGGAACTCATAACGCACCAGTGTCCAGGCGATAATGAAACCGAATACGAGATTGATGGACGCGGCCAGAAACGACGCGCCAAAGGACAGACGGTATGAGCCTAGCGCACGCGGACTGAACACAACGCGCATGAAGTCGTGCCAGGTCATTGACGCAGCCATGAGCACCAGCGCCGCCAGGGGAATCAACACCACGGCACTGAGAAAGAACGTCGTAAACCCAAACGTCAATCCAAATCCAGGAAGCACGCTGGGTTGTTTAATAGCAGCCATGCGTTACGCCCGGCCCATTGCGCTCTCGCCTGGGCGGTGCACGATGAGCACCGGCCAGCGGCTTTCGGCAAACAGCGAGCCGAACCGCTCCGCCAGGTCAGTATGGCCCCGAATACCCAAGATCAGCATCTGTCCGGCCGACTCGCCGAGCTGGCGCGCCAACTCATGGGACACATCCCCAAAACGCAACTCGGTTCTCATCTCCAGTCCGTGCACCGCCTGCGCTTCGGAGCGGGCGTCAAGCAGCGCACGCATGCCATGCGGCCGCTGTGCTATTGGTGTCTGTTGCGGCAGGATGCCGATGTAGATGGCTTCTGCAGAGACGTGCCGCAGAATGCTGGCGGATACCGCAAGCGTCGCACGACGTACGGCTTCATCCTCCCAGTGAATCAACACGCGCTGCGGAGGGCTGGCGTTCTGCGGCAGCACCAATATTTCTTCGGCACCCATCTTCAGGAGCCATTGCACCTGGTACACGACATCGGTATGAGACGCGATTACCGTCGTGCCGCTGAACTCGGGCGCTCCCTCGCAGTTTGCCCCCGGCATACCCAATTTAGGTTCAACACGGGTTGAGATGCGCGTCTTCATTCGCGAGACAAGCTCGGCGAGCAAAGGTTGATGGACGAGGGCTTCAGCTAACGATTCACTCGTTGCACACGTTGTGAAACTCGAGAGCGGCGTAGGCAGGATGTGAATCCGGCGCACGCCGATCGCTACGTGCTGGCCGGTCGAAATCTGGAAGGCACGCTGCTCGTGTTGGGTGCGCGTGACTTCGAGAAATGCGCTTCCGTTGCCATTGCCGTTGGAGAGCGGCGCGGCCTCCTGGCCATCCTCGATGCGAATGCGCATTCGCTCCAGAGCGCCCGTAAAGACAATCTCCTCGACTGCGCCGCGCGTGAGGTAGCCGGCTGCGAGGTCCTCGCGGGTGGGGGCAATTTCGATTTCTTCAGGACGGACGACGGCAACCACTTCGTGCTCGCGAGACCCCTGGAGGGGGCCGGCTGCGCTGGCGTTCACCGCAGTTTTGCCGAACCGGATGCCATCCCGGGTCTGCCGTGCGAGGATCAGGTTAGCGGCGCCGAGGAAAGTTGCCACGAATCGGGTAGCCGGCCGTGCGTAGAGCTCTTGCGGCTTGCCAATCTCGAGCAGCCGGCCGAGGTTCATCACGCCGATTCGGTCGGCCAGTGCGAACGCCTCTTCCTGGTCGTGCGTCACCAGCACCGTTGTAATGCCGAGTTCGCGCTGCACCTGTCGAATGGTCCGTCGCAGCTCCTCCCGAATCTTGGCGTCGAGCGCACCGAACGGCTCATCGAGGAGCAGTACCTCAGGCTTGTGGGCGAGTGCACGTGCCACTGCAACTCGCTGCTGTTGTCCGCCGGAAAGCTGAGCAGGCAGACGCTCGTCCATTCCTTCCAGTGAGACCAGCCTGAGCAGTTCCTGGCGCCGCTGGCGGCGCTCGGCCCCCTTCATCCGTCGCACTCGAAGTGCGAACTCGATGTTGTCCGAGACCGTCATGTGCCGGAAGAGCGCATAGTTCTGGAAGACGAGGCCTACGCCGCGCTCCTTGGCAGAGACATGAGTAACGTCCCGGCCATGCAGCGCAATCCGGCCATGGTCCACGCCGGCGAGGCCGGCAATGGCCCTTAACAACGTGCTCTTGCCGCTGCCGCTGGGGCCCAGCAGGACAAAGAATTCCCCGTCGCCAATGTCCAGCGAGACATCATTGACGACGGGCAGACCCTGGTAGCGCTTGGTGACCTGGTCGAGTGTGATCGACATGTCTTTGGAGTTCTTGGACCCAAAAAGGAAGCCATGCTACCAAGGCCGATGGTTATAAAACGGTGACAATCAGGTCCCGGGCCAGGCCTGATAGTTAGGTCCTGATAATCAGATGATCGTCAGGACGCCTTCGGTGGCCTTCAGGTCGTTGACCAGGGCAATGACCTGCTCACTGCTCTCGGCCACGATTACATACGAGATCGACAGGAAGTTGCCGTTCTCGCTGAGGCGTTCAGTGACCCGGTCAGCATCGAGCTTGGGCGCGTGTCTCAGCATGATCGCATGCACCCGCGCGCGGAACTCGTCCGAGGGCCGCCCGACCACCTTGATGGGGTAGTCGGTTGGGTATTGCAGCAGGGATGGCTGATCCGGTGGACGATCTACCATGGCTGCCCCGCCAGCTCGCGTTTGTAAGTTTGCCAGTTCTCGTGAATGCGCCGCCAGAGCGGACCCGGTTTGCCGCTGCCAACAGGTTTGCCGTCGAGTTTGGTCACCGGCTGCACCTCGCGCGTGGCGGCAGAGATCCAGATCTCGTCAGCGGTTCGCAGTTGCTGCTCGCTGATCGCGGCCGCCTTGTAGGCAATGCCGGCGCGCTTGGCAATTTCCTCCATGGCACTTCGCGTAGTTCCCGGAAGAATTTTGCGCGAGTTGGGCGGACTTACGACCACACCGCCCAACACGACGTGTACGGCCGACGACGAAGCTTCCATCAACTCGCCGTCGCGCAGCAGGATGGTTTCCGCGGCATCGGCATCGACTGCCAGTTGGCGTAACAGGACATTGGCAAGCAGTGATACTGACTTGATATCACACTGTGCCCAGCGCGTGTCCTGCGCGGTAACACATGCGACTCCGTTTTCGAGAGTCGTCGGCTGTATGACGGGCAATGGGGCGCAGAAGGCAAACACGGTACGCGGGATGTCAGGCAGCGGGGCGTGAGTTCTGCCGAACTCGGCTCCGCGGGTAACCTGCCAGTAGACGTACTGATCGCCGCCACCGTTGCGTGTGATCAGAGTTGAAAACAGCTGACGCCACTCGCCTCGCGTGTGCGGATCTTCCATCTTGATCGCGGCGAGACTGCGGGTCAGCCGCTCGGCGTGCGCCTCGAAGCGGAAAGGCCGCCCGGCATAGACGGGCATGACCTCGTAGACCCCGTCGCTATAGAGGAATCCACGATCGAGCGGCGAGATCCGCGCCTCGCGAAGAGGCACGAACTCGCCATTCAGATAACTGATGGGAAGAGGATCGGCCATGAGTGCCTACGCGGCTCGTCCTAATTGAACCACAATCGGACGCTGTCAGTGGCGCGAGTCCACAGTCCAGCCTCGGGCACAGGCTTGCCCGGCGTCAGGGGCACACGTGTGACGATTTGGCCCGCCGGGTCGCTGATCGTGAGCTCGCCAATCGCCTGGTTGGCCGCCAAAGGCGCGATCAAGGGTTCCTTGAACAGGTGAGCCGTGCTCTTCAGTGAGGCGGCCTGTCCGCGGCCGACTGTGAGGACGATGTCGCGGGGAACGGCCAGGGTCACGTACTCTTGAGCTGACTTGTACACGCGCGGCTTCAGCAGGATATCGCCGGCTGATTTTACCTTCGCGGTTTCATAGAACGTGTAGCCGTAATTGAGCAGTGCCGCGCTCGCGTCCTCGCGACCTTTGATGCTCGGTGATCCCATCACGACCGATACCAGCCGCATTCCATCACGTTTCGCGGACGTAACGAGACAGTAACCGGCACTGTCCGTATGGCCCGTCTTCATCCCATCGACGGTAGGATCACGGAGCAGCAGGCCGTTACGGTTGTGCTGAGTGATGTTGTTCCACGTGAACTCGCGAATGCTGTACCACTGGTAGAAATCGGGGAACTCGCTGATCAGCGCATTCGCGAGAATAGCCATGTCGCGCGCGGTGGTGTAGTGATCCGCCGCCGGCAGGCCATCGGCGTTGACGAAGTTGGTCGCCTTCATCCCCAAACGCTTGGCGTATTCATTCATGAGTTGTGCGAACGCGGGTTCGGTCCCACCGATCTTCTCGGCCAGGGCGATCGTGGCGTCGTTGCCGGACTGCACGATCATGCCCTTGATGAGAACCTCCGCAGGCACCGAGCTGCCGACCTGTACGAATGTGCGCGACCCTTCCGATCGCCACGCGTGTTCGCTGATGGTGACGGGGTCGGTGAGCTTCAGCCGGTTTTCCTTGAGTGCCTTGAATACCGCATAGGAGGTCATCAGCTTGGTGAGACTGGCCGGTTCCTCGCGATCATCCGCGTGGTCCGCCGCCAGCACGCGCCCGCTGAAGTGATCTACGAGGATGTACGCTCTGGCGCTGACTTCGGGCGGCTTGGGGATCGGCACTGCAGCAGTGGCTGGACCGCCTGCCGCGCCCAGGGCCACGGCAACAGTAACGGTCAATAGTGCGAGAAACGACGAGCGCGACATCCGTTGAGATCCCCTGAGCGAAAAAAGTTGAATTCGTGATTCTAGCTTGAACCTGCCCGAGTTACTCAATCTGTCGCCAGGCGCGCATCGGGATAGCCGAGTGCCCGCAGTTTGGCGGCCAGTTGATCGAACTCGGGGACGCTGCTGATCGGGCCGAGGCGGACGCGGTACAGCGCGTGCGCGCATGCGCCGGGAGAATCGCCCTGGACCGGCGCAGAGCAGGCGGATGCTTGCGCAGGAGGTTTGCCCTCCGGCGGTGCGTAAATGAAGGCACCGGGCAAACCTCCAGCATGCAGGCGATCCAACACGCGTTGCGCATTGCGCTGGTCGGCGAATGCGCCGGCTTGAACATACAGCGCAGGTGGCGGAACTTCCGCCGAGCGAGTCAGGTTGTCGGGCTCCTGCACGGTGAGAGCTTTGACCTCCACCAGGGTAGTCCCTTCCTTGAGCATGTCGAGCTTCGCTGCCGCGGAGTAGGACAGATCAATGAGCCGATTCGCTACGAATGGCCCGCGGTCGTTGATTCTGACGACGATGCTGCGCCCGTTCTTCAGGTTGGTCACGCGCGCGTAAGTAGGCAGCGGCAGTGTCTTGTGCGCCGCGGACATGCCGTACATGTCGTACTTCTCGCCGTTGGATGTGCTTTCACCGTGGAACGTTGGTCCGTACCAGGAGGCGACGCCCCGCTCGAGGTACCCGTCCGCGGTAGCAAGAACGACATAGCGCCTGCCAAGAACCTTGTAGAAGGGCGGGTTGCCGTGTGCGCTGCGCGGCTCACGGCGGGGAGTCGCATCAGGAGTTGAATCAACATTGGCCGGCGGAGGCGGCACTATCTCGGGCGACGGCGCGGGTCGGGCCTTTCTGCCGGCGATTGAGCAGCCGGCGAGCAGCGCTGCGCAGATGCAGGCTGCCGCAATGAGCCGGGCTGTTGCGGCGGGTTGGGCCGTTGCCACACGATGCGGCGTTGGCGCGGCGTTGGCTGTTGCCACGGACCGCGCGGTGAGCGGCAGGCCGGGTGCCGGGCTGGGCGTCAAGGCCGTGCGGCCTCTAACGTTTGACCGGAGTTGACCCGCTGGATGATCGCTGCGGCCAGGTCGTGAACGGCCATTGCGTAGCGCGCGCTACGGTTGTAGCGCGTGATGACATAGAAGTTTTTGAAGCCAACCCGGTACGCGGGTCCGTCCTGTTGTTCGGCGGAGACGAGCACGACCGGTGTCGTGCCGGCCTGGCCTCCCAGGATTTCGACGCCTTGGGCGTTTAAGCTCTCCACGGTCTCGTTCAATTCGAGATTGCGCGTGTCGATCTGGAACTTCGGCTCGGGATCGAGCTTGGTTTCGGCCAGCACCGGGCCGCCGGCTTCCCAGCCGTGCTCCACGAAATAGTTGGCAATGCTGGCCAGGATGTCATCCCAATCATTCCACAGGTCACGCTGCTGATCCGCGTTCCCATCTACCGCGAACAGCCGGTAGCTCGAGGGCATGAACTGCGGCACACCCATGGCCCCCGCGTACGAGCCGGTCACTTTGACGGGGTCAAGGTGCTCCGCGGGGTAGAGCAGCAGGAACTGCTCGAGCTCGCCCCGGAAGTAGTCGCTTCGTGGCGGGTAGTCGAATGAGAGGCTCATCAGCGCATCGAGCACCCGGTAGTGACCGGTGACGCGGCCATATTTCGTCTCGACGCCCATGATCGCAACGAGGTACTCAGGTGGAATGCCGCGGGCACTCGCAATCCGCTCGAGCGACTCGCGATGCTCCACATAGAACTGTGCGCCTTGCGAGATCCGCTCCTCGGTCAGGAAGCGGTCGTGATACTCCCACCACGGCGTCACTTTTTCCGCAGGCCGGGTCATGGCTTCGATGATTTTGGGCTGCGGCTCGGCTTTGCGCAGCAGTGCCAGCACCTGTCTCTTCTTCAGCTGGTTGCGTGCCACTACATCGTTCACGAACGCGACGATCTCAGGGCGCTGGAGATCGAACTTCGGATGTTGCTGCACGGCCTTGTGCCGCGCACTCGAGGGTGCAGCGAGCAGCAGCGCGAGCATTGCGAGACAGATACGTACGGCAGTCACTACGAGCTTACTAATTTCCTGTGTGAATACAGCGCCATCAGAATACCGAAGCCGGCCAGCAGGGTCACCACGGAGGTGCCTCCATAACTGACGAGCGGCAGTGGCACACCGACCACCGGCAGCAGGCCACTGACCATGCCGGCATTGATAAAGACATACACAAAGAAGGTTAGTGCCAGGCTTCCGGCCACCAGGCGCGCAAAAGTGTCCTGGGTCTGTGTCGACAAATACAGTGCCCGGCTGACGACGAACAGGTAGAGCAACAGGAGCAAACCCTGGCCGAGGAGGCCGAACTCCTCGCCGACGACCGCGAATATGAAGTCCGTGGAGCGCTCCGGCAGGAACTCGAGTTGTGCCTGGCTGCCGTTCATCCAACCCTTGCCAAACACACCGCCGGATCCAATGGCGATCTGCGATTGGATGATGTGGTAGCCGGCACCCAGGGGATCGGTTTGTGGATCGAGGAAGGTCAGCACGCGCTTGCGCTGGTAGTCGTGCATGAAGTTCCAGCCGAACCAGGCGCCGATCGCACCGAGTGCGGCGAGGGCCCCCATGATGCGTACGGAGAGACCTGCCATGACGATGACCAGCGCCCCGGCGATGGCGATCAGCGCGGCGGTGCCCAGATCGGGTTGGATGGCCACCAGCCCCACAGGCACGAGGACCACGCCGGTCAGGATGAGCAATAGGGGCCAGCTCGGTGGCAACGCCCGCTCGTGCAGAAACCAGGCGACCGTCATCGGCACCGCCAGCTTCATCAGCTCGGAGGGCTGGAAGCGGATGATTCCCAGATCGAGCCAGCGCTGCGCGCCTTTGCCGATGTGTCCCATTCCGTACACGATGAACAGCAGGAAGACGCCGATGACATACAGCCAGGGAGAGGTGCGGCGCAGGAAATTGGGATTGACCTGGGCAAGCACCAACATTGCCGTGGTGCCGAGCGCCAGGCGGCCGAGGGTGCGATAGATGGTGGGCAAGCTCTGGCCCGATGCACTGTATAGAATGATAAGGCCGTACACGGCAACCAGGGCCAGTCCGATGATCAGGGGTCCATCGAGCTTGAGTGCAAACAGCACGCGTGCCGCACCGCTGAGCGTGCGCCGCGTGCGTGAACCTGTTGTGACTTCCTGGTAGATCATATCTGTTGCATCAAGGGGGCGATCTCACACCGCCCGCGGAGTTGCCCGGTGCGGCCGCAGCACGTTTCTGGTCCGGGACGAGGGCTGGACGGTCCACCGGTTTCGTGGCCGGTAATATCGACTGTCCAATCGCCTCGGGCGGCTTCAGTTTGCCGTCATCGCCCAGCAGGTAGGCATCCAACACCTTGCGCGCGATCGGGGCAGCGGCGCTGGCGCCCCAGCCACCGTTCTCTACGATAACCGCCAGCGCGATGCGGGGTTGCTCGGCAGGCGCGAAAGCGATGAACCACGAATGGTCGCGCAAGCGCTCGGAGACCGTCTTCTCATTGTACTTCTCATTCTGACCGACGCTGAACACCTGCGCGGTGCCGGTCTTTCCGGCGATGGCATACGCCGCGTTCTTCCCCACCGCTAAAGCCGCAGTACCGTGCGTCACTGCGCCGACCATGCCGGCGTAGATCCGAGCCCACTCTTCCGGAGTGGCCAGGGTGATGTCGGGTTCGCGCACGGGTGCTAGAGGCTCCAACTTCCCGTTGAGCGCGTCCCGGAAGCCGGTGACGAGGCGCGGTTTGAAAACTTTGCCGCGCGAGGCGAGCACGGACACATAGTGGGCCATCTGCAGCGGCGTGACGTTCAGATAGCCCTGTCCGATACCAAAGTTCACGGTCTCGCCCGGGAACCACATTTTGTCGGCCGGCCGTTTGAAGTACGAGGCCTTCCATTCGCGCGTTGGTAACAGGCCCTTGAGCTCACCGCTGATGTCCAGGCCGGTGGGTCTTCCGAAGCCGAAGGGCGACATGAACGCCGCAATCCGGTCCACACCAATGTTGTCAGCCAGGCCGTAGAAGTAAACGTCGCAGGATTTGGCGATGGCCTCGACGAGATTCATGTAGCCGTGGCGGCCACCTTTGCCCTCGCGGTACAGGTGGGCGCTGCCCGGCAGATGAAACTGCCCTGCACAGAAGCGGGTCTGGTCCGGGTCCACCACGTGATAGGCGAGGCCGGCTAGCGCAATGACCGGCTTGACTGTCGAACCCGGCGGATACACGCCGCGCATGGCGCGGTCGAGCAGCGGCGTGTCGATATCATCTTTCAGCCCGCCGTACTCGGATCTGGTGATGCCGCGGCCGAACATGTTGGGGTCGAATCCGGGCCGGCTGGTCATTGCAATGACATCGCCGTTGTTTGGGTCGATCGCGACGAGGGCCCCGCGTCTACCGGCCAGCGCATTCTCGGCGGCGCGTTGTACCTTCAGATCCATCGCAAGAACGATATCGTCGCCCGCGTTGGGCGCATGCGTATTCAGGGTCGGGATGAACGCGCCTTGCTTGTCGACAGACCTGCCCTGGGCGTTGACCAGAATTTCGCGTGAGCCGTTGAGGCCGTGCAGCTTCGTTTCGTAGGCGCTCTCAACGCCCTGCTTGCCTATCAGGAAGGTGCCGGAATAGGCGGCGCGGTCGATGTGCGCAAGGTCCGCTTCGCTGATCGCGCCAACGTAGCCCAACGCGTGCACTGCCATGTCGCCGTTAGGGTAGGAGCGCGTCTGCCGCGTTCTGATGTCCACACCCTGGAATTCAAAGCGGCGTACCGCAAACTTTGCGACATCCTCGTCGGACATGCGCAGCCGCACGGGCACACTGTCGAAAGCGCGCCGTGACCTGATGGTCTTCTTCAGCTCGTCTACGTCTTCCGCCCGAATCAGGTCGAGTTGGACCAGGCCATTGAGTGCCGCCTGCAGGTTGGGGACTTCCTCGGGCACCAACTCCAGCTGGTAGGCGGGCTGGTTGCCTGCGACTACCTCTCCGTGCCGGTCGAGAATGAGGCCGCGTGCGGCTGGGATGGGCTCCGTGCGCACCCGGTTGCCTTGCGACAGATCGGCGTAGTAATCGTGGCGGATCACCTGTAGCAGGAACAGGCGACCCAGCAGCCCGAGGGTGAGGAGAATGATGACCGCGCCCGCGACAATGGCGCGCTGGTCAAACAGGCGCTGTTCGCTCCAGTGATCTTTGATGTGCACGCCGCGCGCCATGCGGGGAAGGTCCTGTCGTTACCGACGTCGGTCGTTGGTTGCGTTGAGGACTGCGGCCACCGGAGCCCAGAAAATGGCGCCGGTCACGGTGTGGGTCCAGCGCAGGGGACTCGAGATCGGGTGGTGTGTCCAGCCGTCGATCGCAAAGAGTATGGATTCGTAGGCTACGAGGACCGCGAACACGATCAAAGATTGCTGAAATGCCGGCTTGGAGCGGATTTTCTGATGCTCGCGCACTGCAACGTAGGTGATTACCGAGAGCGCGAGCGCGTGCTCGCCCAGTACGGGGCTTTGAAACACATCGAGCATCAGACCTGAGAAAAAACCCAGCGCGATGCCGCCGGCACGGGGGGAGGCGATCGACCAGTAAAGCACGGTCAGCACGAGGAACATTGGCCGCACGAGCGCCAGATAGGTCGGCAGCGGCAGCACCGTCAGAATGAGTGCTATCAGGGCTGTCAGAAGCATTGCCCCGCGCGGCTCGGAGTTCATTGGAGCCTCGGGGCGGTCAGTGTAGCCGCGGCAAGCCGCTGAGCTGCAGCTTGTGGCGCCACGGTGCCGGGCCGCGGAGCGCCGGCGTGCGGGGCCGGTGCCGGAAGCCATGGCCAACCCAATCCCATCGCCCGGCGAGCTGCCGTCCGCGAAGGGGGAGCCTGCGAAGCTGCGGCTTGCGGGGCGTCCGTCTGACTAGCAGCTCCCTTGGGCTCGGGCTTGGGAGGCACATCTTCTTCGATCGGCGGGCCTTCCTCCTCGTCCTTCGACTCTGGCGTGGCGGCTTTCGCTGGCTTGGGCGGAGGCGGCTTAACCTGCTGGGTGGCGGCGTCCCCTGGTGATGGTGCGCTGCCCGGCTGACCCGGGGCGGGAACGGCCGCTGGTGCAGCCGGTTTCGGACGCGGTGGTACCGCTTGCGGTTGCATAGCGGCGTTGCCGCCTTTCGCCTCGCCACCAGCAGTGGGGGTGACTGGCGCCGCTGGATGTCCCTCGCGAAACCAGACCAGCATGACCTCTCTGTCGATGTTCATGCTGGCGAATGGCTCAGCACGGACTTGAGCTAGAGGCTGCACGGCATCCCGGTGAACTTCGACGACACGCCCGACGGGGTAGCCCGCGGGGAATACGCCTCCAAGACCCGACGTCATGAGCACATCGCCGGTCTTCACGTCTGCATTGGCAGGCAGATATGGAAGCGCAAGCGAGAGCGAGTCGCCCGTGCCCACGGCGATCGTCCGCAGGCCAGTGCGCTCGATCTGCACAGGCACCGCATGTTCAGGATCGGTGATGAGAATGACCTCTGCGCTCCAAGGGCCTACATGCGTGGTTTGGCCGAGCAAGCCTTTGTCGTCCAATACGGCTTGGCCTTTGAACACGCCATTGCGCGTTCCCCGATCGACCAGCACACGCTGGCGCAAGTTGTTCAGCTGGATATCCACGACCTCGGCCACGAGCCAGCGCTCCGCAACCGGTGGTAGAGCGTCCTTCAACCCCCGCAGCTGATCGTTCTCGTGCGCCAGCGCCTCGTATCGCATGGACCGGAGCTCGAGCTCCCGGTTCCGGGTCATGAGGCGCTCATTATCGGCTCTGAGCGCATCGCGCGTTGCGACGCTTTCGTGGATCCATCGCCAGGCTGTTGACGGTGAGCTGACGGCCAGCTGAATGGGGTACGCCGCGATATTCAGCGCGTACCGAACCTGCTCGAGCCACGCGCCTCGCTGGTCGAGGAACATGATGATGATCGACAAGGTCGCGTACAGCGTGAAGCGGAAACCGGGAGAGCCACCCCTGGCGGAGCTGGCCCCTGTGCCGAAGGCCATGCGAAGCTGCCCGCGCCCGTGCTATTCGAGACCGAAGTGACCGGGCCCCAGCTCGTCCATCAGCTCGAGAATGCGCCCACCGCCACGTGCGACGCACGTAAGGGGGTCATCCGCGACGACGACTGGCAGGCCGGTCTCTTCAGTGAGGAGCTTGTCGATGTCGCGCAGCAGTCCGCCGCCACCGGTCAGGACGATGCCCCTTTCGGCAACATCGGCGCCAAGCTCGGGAGGAGTCTGTTCGAGCGCCTGCTTCACGGCGCTCACGATACTCTGCAGAGGCTCCTGTAAGGCTTCCAGGATCTCGTTGCTGTTCAATGTGAAGCTTCGCGGTACGCCCTCGGAGAGGTTGCGTCCCTTCACGGACAGCTCGCGCACCTGCTGGCCCGGATATGCGGAGCCGATTTCGATCTTGATGCGTTCCGCCGTCGCCTCACCTATGAGAATGCCGTAATTGCGGCGAACATAGTTCATGATGGCTTCGTCGAAGCGGTCGCCACCGATGCGCGCCGAGTTGGCATAGACGATGCCGTTCAGCGACAGAACGGCGACCTCGGAGGTACCACCACCAATGTCGAGTACCATCGAGCCGCGCGCCTCGTGCACGGGTAATCCTGCGCCTACCGCGGCGGCCATTGGCTCGCTTACGATCGCAACGTTGCGTGCGCCCGCACCCTCGGCTGACTCGCGGATCGCGCGGCGCTCGACCTGCGTCGAGCCGAACGGAACGCACACCAGCACGCGTGGCGAAGGCTTGAGCATGCGGTTGCCGTGCACTTTGTTGATAAAGTGCTGGAGCATCTTTTCGGTGTACGTGAAGTCAGCAATGACGCCATCCTTCATGGGACGAACGGCCGTGATGTGCCCGGGCGTGCGCCCCAGCATCATCTTGGCCTCCGATCCCACGGCGACGATGATCTTGCCGCCGCCTCGGGTGGACTCGTCCTGCACTGCGACTACGGACGGCTCATTGAGCACGATTCCCTTGTCACGGACGTAGATGAGAGTGTTTGCTGTTCCCAGGTCGATCGAAAGATCGCTGGAGAAATAGCCGCGCAAGCGTTTGAACATGAATTGGCGACCGGAATTAAAGTGCGGCGGGGGACCCCCAAAGTGGCGCGTAATCTAGCAACCGACAGGACATTCAGCAAGGCAACATGTATGATTTTGGGCTGTCTTTCGCATTTGTTGTCCCACGAAATCCTATGCTGCTGACACGCGAACAGATCGAAAACATCGCTCACCTGGCGCGCCTTGCGCTTCAGCCTGCCGAGCTTCCTGTCTATCAGCAAAGCCTGTCGGCGATTTTCGACTTCGTCGGCGAGCTCGACAGGGCCGACACGGCCAATGTCGCGCCGATGGCCCACCCGCTGCCGGGCCTGTCGCAGCGCCTGCGCCCCGATGTCGCGACCGAGACCGACCGTCACGAGATCTATCAGCGCAATGCGCCGCAGGTGGCCGCAGGACTGTACTTGGTCCCGAAGGTAATTGAGTGAAGATTCACACTTTGACGCTGGCACAGCTCTCCAAAGGGCTGCGGGCCAGGGAATTCTCGAGCGTTGATCTCGTGCGCGGCTTTCTGGACAGGATCGATGCGCACCAACCCACTCTGAACGCAATGATCACGGTGATGCGTGATCAGGCTCTCACTGCTGCGCAGGCCGCGGACCGGGAACTCGCCGCGGGTCGTGGTGGCCCGCTCGCCGGCCTGCCGATCGTGCATAAGGATCTGTTTTGCACGGAAGGTGTTCTGACCACGTGCGGCTCGCACATGCTCGACAATTTTGTGTCGCCATATGACGCCACTGTGGTCGCGAAGCTCAAGGCGGCCGGCGCGATCACGCTCGCCAAATCGAACATGGATGAGTTCGCGATGGGCTCCTCCAACGAGACGAGCTACTTTGGACCTGTACGCAATCCCTGGAACACCGGCCTGGTCCCGGGTGGCTCATCGGGCGGCTCGGCGGCGGCGGTCGCCGCGCGGCTGATTCCTGCTGCGACAGCAACTGACACGGGTGGGTCCATCCGGCAGCCGGCGGCCCTGTGCGGTGTCACCGGCGTGAAGCCGACGTATGGGCGCGTGTCCCGATACGGCATGATCGCATTTGCATCCAGTCTCGATCAGGGTGGAGTAATCGCCGCAACCGCTGAGGATGCGGCGCTGATATTGCGTGAGATGTCTGGTTTCGATGTCAACGATTCGACCAGCGTTGAGATGCCGGTTCCGGACTACGTGGCGGGGCTCGATGCGCCGCTGGCCGGATTGAAGATCGGACTGCTGAAGGAATTCTTCGACAAGGGGCTGGATGCGGAGAATGAGAAGCGCATTCGCGAGGCGCTCGCCATTTACGAGCGGCTCGGCGCGACGCTGCGCGAAGTAAGCCTGCCCAACCTGCCGTTGTCGGTGCCCGCGTATTACGTGGTAGCGCCCGCGGAGTGTTCGTCTAACCTTGCGCGGTTCGATGGTGTGCGATTTGGGCACCGCGCCAAGGATCCACGCGATCTGATGGATCTTTACAAACGCTCGCGCGGCGAAGGATTTGGTGCCGAGGTGAAGCGCCGGATCATGACGGGGACCTATGTTCTCTCCGCGGGTTACTACGATGCGTACTATCTGAAGGCGCAGAAGGTCCGCCAGCTGATCTCTGCGGACTTCAAGCGTGCTTTCGCAGAGGTGGATGTGTTGATGGGGCCCACGACACCGACGCCGGCATTTCCCATCGGTGCGAAGACGTCTGACCCGATCACGATGTACCTGAACGATATCTACACGATTGGCGCCAACCTGGCCGGACTTCCCGCCATGTCGATTCCGTGCGGCTTCACAGCGGGTCTGCCGGTGGGCTTGCAGATCGTGGGCCCGCATTTCAGTGAAGGAAAGCTGTTGAACGCGGCGCACGTGTTCCAGCGGGAGACGGACTGGCACACAAGGATGCCGGAGGCGTTCACATGAGTACCCAGGAGTGGGAGACGGTGATCGGGCTGGAGATTCACGCGCAGCTCGCGACACGGTCGAAAATTTTTTCGGGGTCGCGGACGGCCTATGGTGCTCCGCCGAATGCGCAGGCGAACCTGGTGGATCTGGGGTATCCGGGCGTGCTGCCGGTATTGAATGGCGAGGCGGTGCGCATGGCCGTGAAATTCGGGCTGGCCGTTGGCGCCCGGGTTGCGCGGCATTCGGTGTTTGCGCGCAAGAACTACTTCTATCCGGATCTTCCGAAGGGCTACCAGATCAGCCAGTACGAGCTGCCGATCGTGGCGAGCGGCTCGATCGATATCGTTCTGGATGACGGTACGAAGAAGCGTGTCGGTGTCACTCGCGCGCATCTCGAGGAGGATGCGGGCAAGTCGTTGCATGAGGGGCTGCCGGGTGTGTCCGGCATCGATCTCAATCGTGCCGGCACACCGTTGGTGGAAATCGTGTCGGAACCCGACATGCGCTCTGCGAAGGAAGCCGTTGCGTACATGAAGAAGGTGCACACGCTGGTGCGCTATCTCGAGATCTGTGACGGCAACATGCAGGAAGGCTCCTTCCGCTGCGATGCCAACGTATCGGTGCGCCGCAAGGGTGCTGAGAAGTTCGGCACGCGCGCGGAGATCAAGAACCTCAATTCGTTCCGGTTTGTCGAGAAGGCGATCAACTACGAGGTGGAGCGGCAGATCGATTTGCTGGAGTCCGGCGGCAAGGTGCTGCAGGAGACGCGTTTGTATGACCCTGACAAGGGGGAGACGCGCTCGATGCGGTCCAAGGAGGAGGCGAACGACTACCGGTATTTCCCGGATCCGGATCTGCTGCCGGTGGAGCTGGATGACAAGTTTGTCGAGTCGGTTCGGGCGAGTTTGCCGGAGTTGCCGGATGAGAAGGCTGTGCGGTTCGCCAGTGAGTATGGATTGTCGGCTTATGACGCGGGAGTGCTGACGGCTAGCCGGGAATTGGCTGACTACTATGAGGCGGTCGTTCGGGAGGTCCCGAAAGAGCCGAAGTTGGCGGCTAACTGGGTGATGGGAGAGTTGGCTGCGGCCTTGAACAAGGATGGGGTGGAGGTCGGGGCGGGGAAGATGCCTGCGGATCGGCTGGCGGGGTTGTTGAAGCGCATTGCTGATCAGACGATCTCGGGGAAGATTGCCAAGGAGGTGTTTGAGGGGATGTGGGGCGGCGGGGCCGCGGCTGATGCGGTCATCGAGGCGAAGGGGCTCAGGCAGATTACCGATACCTCGGCAATTGAGAAGGCTATCGACGAGGTGATGGCTAAGAATCCGGCGCAGCTGGCGGATTTTCGGGCGGGGAAGGACAAGCTGTTTGGGTTTTTCGTGGGGCAGGTCATGAAGGCTACGGGGGGGAAGGCCAACCCTGCGCAGCTCAATGAGTTGTTGAAGAAGAAGTTGCCGGGGTAGGGAATAAAAACAAGAAGGCGGGTCAGGCTTCGCCTTCTGAGCGGCTTGTGCCGGTGGGACTCTTTGGGCGGCTGTGAACCGAGCATGGGGGCGGGTTGAGTTGCGGCGGGGCGTGCCCCATTCTCGGGGCATGAATGAACAGACTCGGGCTGCGGGCGATATCGTCCGGCGGTTTATTGTTGAGAATCGGCCGGTTCGGGGGCACTGGGTGCGCCTGGATTCGGCTTGGCGTGAGTTGTGCGCGCATGCGGAGTACCCCCAGCCGGTTCGGGAGCTGCTAGGGCAGGCTGTCGCCGCTTCGGTGCTCTTTGCGGCGACGCTGAAGTTTCGGGGGACTTTGACGCTGCAGCTGCAGGGTGATGGCGCGATCAGCTTGCTTGTAGCGCAGTGCACGCACGATTTTCGCCTGCGGGCGGTTGCGCGGTTCGATGAAGAGCGGGTTGGCGCTATTTCGGGCACTGCGAAGCATGGCGAGGAGATGTTTCGGCAGCTCGTCGGGACCTCGGGGCGGGTGGCTGTAACCGTGGAGGCGGACGAGCGAAGCATGCGATACCAGGGCGTGGTGCCCTTGGGCGGCGGTTCGCTGGCTGAGTCGCTCGAGGCTTACTTCGCGTCTTCTGAGCAGCTCCCCACGCGCCTGATTCTCGCCGCGGATGATGAGCGCGGCGCGGGATTCCTGGTTCAGAAGGTGCCAGGTGCAGCTAAGGCGGACGAGTCTGAGCTTGAAGAGACATGGAAGGATGCGCAGCGGGGCATTGAAAAGCTGAGTGCGGCCGACTTGCTGGCCTGCCCGGTAGAGGAATTGCTGGAGCGCGGCTTCGCCGAGCACGACATGCGTCTGTTCCGGGGTGCCCCGGTGCAATTCGAGTGCCGCTGTAACCAGGGCAGAGTCTCCGGACTGTTGCGTGCACTGGGGGCCGAAGAGGTTCGTGAGATTCTGCAAGAGCAGGGGACTGTGACGGTGACGTGCGAGTTTTGCCATCGGCCCTATCGCTTCGAGGCGGCCGACGTCGATACCCTATTCTCCGATCCCGCTGGTTTGCGCGGATCACCCTCGATTCACTGACGCGACGCTTACCGACTACTGTCTCGCCTCTGAGTCAATTGACTCAGCACCTAGACGGTTGAGCAAACTGGCGTGCAGGAATTAAAGATTTGTGCAATCCTTTAATTAATGCCCATCCAAGCTCCCCAACTGCTCAGTTGGCTGCGCGCGGCCGGAGAGCCGAGCCGGCTGCGGCTGCTTGCGCTATGTGAGCAGGGGGACCTGAGCGTCTGCGATCTGGCGCAGGCGCTGGGTCAAAGTGAGCCGCGGGTCTGCCGGCACCTGCGGATCCTCAGCGAGGCAGGACTCATCGAACGACTGCGGAACGGTCAGTGGGTCCACTATCGTCTGGCCGCGAGCGCACCTGCGGCGAGTTTCGTGAAGGGGCTGTTGGCGCAAGTCGATCGGGGTGATGCGGTCTTTGCGCGGGACCTTGACCGGGCACTAGCGGAGTCCGGAGCCTCGAAAGACTCCACGTTACGCACCTTTGAGTCCCGCCTCGGGCGGGCACTCAAGGACTTCGTCGAAATCAATACGCCGCCCGAAAGAGTGGGTTCGGCGCTGCTGGTGGGTGTGGAGCATCTCGAGTTGCTCGAGAGCGCTGCGTCGATCGCATCCGAGTGCACAGCGATTGCACACTCGCGCCGGGCTGCTCAGGGCGCCCGCGCATTCGCCGAGCGCCGTGGATTCAATTGCCGGGTGTTGCTTGCTGCGAGCTCCGATGGCTTGTGCGAGCGGGATCTCGTGCGTGCCGGCCACTCATTCGATGCGGTCATTCTCGACCACCTCGCCACGGCGAGCACCGAATTTGCCCGGCTGCTTGCCTGCGGGCGGCGCGCGCTCGCGCCCAATGGGCGGATGTGGCTGTTTGAACGTTACGAATCCCTGGAAATTCCCAGGGAGAAATCCAAAGAGAAAATCGTTGAGCATCCTCTGGCGCGTCTGCGCCGCGTGCTCGGCGACCAGAGCTTGAGCTGCGAACGATTGAGTCCGATCGAAGAGGATGACGAACATGTCCTGGCCGCGGTGGCCGCGCCCGTGGCCTCGGCGGCCCGGCAAACAGGGAACAGGTGAGGCGAGCATGAAACCTACAGACCCCCAATTGATACCCGCACAGGCCAAGCCTGTTGCGATCGAAGTGTCATTCGAATTCTTTCCGCCCGCGGATTCTGAAATGGAGGCGACACTGTGGAAGTCGGTGGAGCGCCTCGCGCCGCTGGCACCCCGTTTCGTGTCCGTTACCTACGGCGCGGATGGTTCGACTCGGGAGCGCACCCACAATGTCGTAACCCGCGTACAGCGGGAGACACCGCTCATCGGTGCGCCGCATCTGACATGTATTGGCGCGAGCCGTGGCGAGATCCTCGACATCGCCCGCAAATACTGGGACCAGGGTATTCGCCATCTGGTCGCGCTTCGGGGCGATCCGCCGCAGGGACAGACAACCTATGTGCCGCAACCGGACGGATTTGCATATGCCGCCGATCTGGTGGCTGGATTGAAGAGTGTTGCCGACTTCGACATTTCGGTAGCCGCTTATCCGGAAGTGCATCCGGAGGCGCCGTCGGAGCAATTCGATCTCGAAAACCTGAAGCGCAAGATCGACGCGGGCGCTTCGCGTGCCATTACCCAGTTCTTCTATGACACGGACGTGTTCCTGCGTTTCCGCGACCGCTGTCAGGCCGCGGGACTGACCACACCGATCGTGCCCGGCATTCTGCCTATCACACGCTTTCCGCAGGTGCTGCGTTTCGCCGCGCGGTGCGGTGCAACCATTCCCGAGTGGCTGAAGCATCGGTTCCACGGTCTGGACGACGATCCGGAGACCCGCCGCTTGATTGCAGCGAGTGTTGCGATCGAGCAGGTGCAGGAGTTGGAGCGCCAGGGTGTACGCGATTTCCACTTCTATACGTTGAATCGGGCTGAGCTGACGTATGCGATCTGTCATGCACTCGGAGTGCGGGCCCCCAGCAAACAGCGAGCGGTTGCATGAGCGGCTGCCGTCATGACATGCATGGAGCAGACGCTCACGGGAAATCCTCAGCAGGCGCCCCACACGGGAAGGCCTCAGCAAGCGGCGCGCACGTGATGGGCGCTGACGCAGACGCTCCGAGGGCCTTGCATGGCGATGCGCTGAAGGAGGGCGCCGCACCGCGGGCGACAGCGGTGCCATTTGGTGTAGCGCCTGTCGATGAGACCGAAAGGCGCGAACGCGCCAAGCGTCTGAAAGGTTTGTTGGACGAGCGTATCGTATTACTCGATGGTGCCATGGGCACCATGATCCAGCAGCACAAGCTGGACGAGCGAGCTTTCCGGGGCGAGCGCTTCCGGGCGCATGGCCGCGATCTCAAGGGTAACAATGACATCCTGGTACTGACGAAGCCCGAGGTCATCTCCGGGATCCATCGGGAGTACCTCGAAGCTGGCGCGGATATCATTGAGACCAACACCTTCAACTCCAGCTCGATTTCGCAGGCCGACTACGGGACCGAGGCACTCGTTCCCGAGATCAACTATCGAGCGGCGCGTATTGCGCGCGAGACCGCGGATCAGTTTGCACATACCGCAGGCCGTCCGGCATTCGTAGCCGGCGCTCTGGGCCCGACGAGCCGTATGGCTTCGCTGTCGCCAGACGTGAACGACCCCGGCTACCGAAGCGTGAATTTCGACGACCTCGTCGCGACCTACACGGAGGCGGGCCGGGCGCTGCTGATGGGCGGAGTCGATCTGCTTCTCATTGAGACTATCTTCGATACTCTGAATGCGAAGGCGGCGATCTACGCAACGTACAGCCTGTTTGACGAGCTCGGAATCGAGGTCCCGCTCATTATTTCGGGCACCATTTCGGATGCGTCGGGGCGCCTGCTGTCGGGGCAGACCACCGAGGCGTTCTGGAACTCCATCCGGCACGCGAAGCCACTCGCTGTCGGATTGAATTGCGCGCTTGGAGCGGCCCAGCTTCGGCAGTATGTGGCGGACCTATCCCGTGTTGCGGACACGTTTGTATGCGCCTATCCGAATGCGGGGTTGCCGAACGCTTTCGGTGAATACGACGAGACCGCCGAGGAGACTGCTGAGATTCTGCGCGACTTCGCCGCCTCGGGGCTTCTCAACATCGTCGGCGGTTGTTGCGGAACAACTCCGCAGCATATCCGGCTGATCAGCGGAGAGATGAAGAAGTTCGCGCGGCGCAGCATTCCGACGATCGAGCCTAAATGCAGGCTCGCGGGGCTCGAGCCGCTCAACATCGACGATGACACACTGTTCGTCAACGTGGGGGAGCGCACGAATGTCACCGGTTCCGCGAAGTTTCGCAAGTTGATCGAAGCCGGTGACTACTCTGCTGCCCTGGACGTTGCGCGCCAGCAGGTTGTCAGCGGCGCGCAGATGATCGATGTCAACATGGACGAAGGTATGCTTGATTCGGAAGCGGCCATGGTCCGCTTCCTGCATCTCGTGGCCGCCGAGCCAGATATCGCGCGCGTACCTGTGATGGTCGACTCGTCCAAGTGGACGGTCATCGAAGCTGGTTTAAAATGCATCCAGGGCAAGGCGGTGGTGAACTCCATCAGCCTGAAGGAGGGCGAAGAAGCCTTCATCGCCCATGCGCGCAAGGTCCGCAGCTACGGGGCCGCGATGGTCGTGATGGCCTTCGACGAGCAGGGGCAGGCGGACACCATCGAGCGAAAGCTCTCGATCTGCAAGCGCTGCTACGACATTCTGACGAAGCGTGCGGGTGTCTCGCCCGAAGACATCATCTTCGATCCAAACATATTCGCAGTGGCCACCGGTATCGAAGAGCACAACGGATACGGCCACGCCTTTATCGAAGCCACGCGTCAGATCAAAGCATCGCTGCCGCATGCTTTGGTGAGCGGTGGCGTCAGTAACGTGTCGTTCTCGTTCAGGGGCAACGATCCTGTTCGCGAGGCGATGCACTCAGTCTTTCTGTACCACGCCATCTCGGCTGGTATGGACATGGGCATTGTGAACGCCGGGCAGCTCGCCATCTACGCGGAGATTGATCCCGAGCTGCGTGATGTGGTGGAAGATGTGATTCTGAACAGGCGGCCGGATGCCACGGAGCGCCTGTTGGAAATGGCCGGTAAATACAAGGGTGAGGCCGGAGCCAAGCGACAGACGGACACGCAATGGCGGAACCTTCCGGTGGCGAAGCGTCTCGAGCACGCGTTGGTGAAGGGAATAGACGACTTCATCATTGAGGATACAGAGGAGGCGCGCCTTACCTTCGAACGCCCCTTGCAGGTTATCGAAGGGCCCCTGATGGATGGAATGAATATCGTCGGGGACCTGTTTGGATCCGGCAAGATGTTTCTGCCACAGGTCGTCAAGAGTGCGCGTGTGATGAAGCGCGCAGTGGCTCACCTGGTCCCGTTCATCGAAAAGGGGCAGGGTGGCATGGCGCGCTCGAACGGCCGAATCGTGATTGCGACCGTAAAGGGCGACGTGCACGATATCGGCAAGAACATCGTCGGTGTTGTGCTCCAATGCAACAACTTCGAGGTGATCGATCTCGGTGTCATGGTCTCTTGCGACAAGATCCTCGATGCCGCGCGGCGTGAGAATGCCGACTACATCGGCTTGTCGGGGCTCATTACACCGTCCCTCGATGAGATGGTGAATGTCGCGAAGGAAATGCAACGGCAGGGATTTGAGCTGCCGCTGCTGATCGGCGGCGCAACTACTTCGCCGGCTCATACTTCTGTGAAGATTGCGCCGCAGTACAAGTCACCGGTCATCTATGTCAAGGATGCTTCGCGCTCAGTGGGTGTTTGTCAGACACTCGCGACCCAAACCGCACGCGCCGAATTTCTCGTGAAGATCAATGAGGAGCACGAGCGGCGGCGCGAGGCGCATGCCGGGAAGAAGATCAAGGCGCCGGAGTTCAGTATTGCGCAGGCGCGCGCTAATCGGCGGCGAATCGATTGGGCAGCCTACTCACCTACACAGCCCCGGACACCGGGGGTTACGGTATTCCGCGACTATCCGTTGAAGGAGCTGTTGGGGTACATCGACTGGATGCCGTTCTTCAATGCTTGGGAGTTCACGGGGAAATTCCCCGATGTTCTCTCGGATCCGGTCAAGGGTGAGGCAGCCAGCAATCTTTACGCAGATGCGCGGCGCATGCTGAAGCAGGTCATCTCCGAATCGTGGCTCGAGGCGCGCGCGGTTGTCGGGCTGTTTCCCGCGAATTCCGTGGGCGACGATGTTGAAGTGTACGCGGACGAGAACAGGAATGAGGTGATTGCGAAACTGTCATTCCTGCGTCAGCAGAAGGGCAAACCGCCCGGGCAGCCGCACGAGTGTCTGGCCGACTACATCGCGCCGAAGTCCAGCGGCGTGCGTGACTACATCGGTGGGTTCACCGTCACGGCTGGGATCGGCATAGAGGAGCACATCGCGAGATTCGAGCGCGGTCATGATGACTATTCGAGCATCATGCTCAAGGCGTTAGCGGATCGGCTTGCGGAGGCTTGCGCGGAGCACTTCCACGAGCGCGTGCGGCGTGAGTATTGGGGGCATGCGGCCCAGGAGTCGCTTACCAATGCTCAGTTGATCCGCGAGGAGTATCACGGGATCAGGCCGGCACCCGGATATCCGGCGTGTCCGGATCACACCGAGAAGGGAAAGTTGTTCAAGCTGCTGGATGCGGAGGAGAACGCTGGCGTGCGGCTCACGGAGTCGTATGCGATGTATCCGACTGCTGCGGTGAGCGGTTGGTATTTCTCGCATCCGGATGCTCACTATTTTGGTATCGGCAAAATAGACAGGGATCAGGTGGAGGATTACGCGGCGCGTAAGGGGATGGCGTTCGGGGAGATGGAGAAATGGCTGTCGCCCAACTTGGGGTATGAGCCGAAGTAGGGTCGCGTGCGAGTGCGGGTAGGGGCACTGCGGCCCCTGGGCCGTGGGTCGACCTACGAATGCGGGCGTGGTCGCTGCTCTTTTTCCACGGCTTGCAGGTAGGACGCGCCGCCGAGCGCCCGCATCTGACCGAGGATCCAGTCACGACGCGAAAGCACGTATGCCGAGGGTCTGTCCGCGTGCATGCGAACGGGGTTGGGTAGCACTGCAGCCAGTATGGCCGCCTCGCTCGAGGTCAGACGTGCCGCGGGTTTGTGATAGAAGCGCCGCGCTGCTGCTTCCATGCCGTAAACGCCTCTGCCTAACTCCACGACGTTGAGATAGACCTCGAGAATGCGCTCCTTCGGCCACGTGAGCTCAATGAGTACGGTCATCCATGCTTCGACCCCCTTGCGCACGAAGCTGCGTCCATTCCAAAGAAAGAGGTTCTTGGCGACCTGTTGAGAAATCGTGCTCGCGCCGCGCAGCTTCTTGCCCCTTTCACTGGCGCGGACTGATTCCCGGATAGAGTTCAGGTCGAAACCGGCGTGAAAGGGGAACTGCTGATCTTCGGACGCGATGACCGCAATCGCCGCATAGGGCGAGATGCGCTCGAGATTCACCCATTCGTAGTCGGTGCGATAGGTCCGATCGCCCTCGGACT
Source organism: Steroidobacteraceae bacterium (assembly GCA_045810105.1). Classification (GTDB taxonomy): domain Bacteria; phylum Pseudomonadota; class Gammaproteobacteria; order Steroidobacterales; family Steroidobacteraceae; genus 13-2-20CM-66-19. The sequence continues at coordinate 84,575 of JBJMWM010000008.1, forward strand.
TGGCCTGAAGGCGCGTTTCCAACATGAACGCGCTCGTCGGCGGGTCAACCCATCGAAGCGACAGTACGATCAAGGCAGACAGCACTATGCCTGCCAGGATCGCAAAGAGGATCCATTTCAGGAGGGTTTTCATGCGCTGCGCGCAGGGTTCAAGGGGGATCGCTTCGCGACCCCCCGGGAGTAGCGGCGCGAGGACGCGCCGGCAGGAACCATTACTTCTCGACAGTGCGCGCGGACAGGATCACGACGTCTTCCAGCGGCGCGTCCTGATAGCCCTTGCGGCGACCCGTTTTCACCGCCGCAATCTTGTCGACGGTATCCATACCCTCGGTCACCCGTCCGAAAACGGCATACCCGTAATCGCGCGGGCCGTTGTCCAGGAAAGCGTTGTCTACGAGGTTCACGAAGAACTGCGACGTGGCGCTGTTGATATCGCTCGTGCGAGCCATCGACAAGGTGCCGCGGGTGTTCTTCAGGCCATTCTTGGCCTCGTTCTTGATGGGAGCGCGCGTTTCCTTGCTGGCGAAGTCGGTGGTCATGCCACCGCCCTGGATCATGAAGTTCGGGATGATCCGGTGGAAAATCGTGCCGTCGAAGTACTTGTCGTCGACGTATTTCTGGAAATTCTCGGCGCTGAGCGGCGCTTCTTTGGAAAACAGCTCGACCGTGAAACTGCCGTGGGATGTCTCAAATTTAATCATAGTATTTCCTGGTAATGCGCTCGTTCAAATCCACTGAGCTTCTGTCATTCGCTCGTGGCCGGCGAGATCGCGGTGGGAGCGTACGTGACCGAAGCCGCGTACGACAAGTTCGCGAGCTACGGCTGCGGCCTGGTCGGAGCCGTGTTCCAGCAGCAGCCAACCGCGACGCTCGAGGTATTGCGGTGCCGAACGGACGATCTCGCGAATCGCGGACATTCCGTCGACGCCGGAAGCAAGCGCTATGTGGGGTTCATGCTTGAGAGCGGCGTCTTGCAAGGCGGGATCGCCCTCTGCAACGTAGGGGGGATTGCTGACGACGAGGTCAAACCGGCGTCCGGCCAGAGGCGCGAACCACTGACCTTTCAGGAACTCGACGCGCCCCAGGCTTAGCATCGAGGCATTGGTACGCGCGGTGCTGAGCGCGTCTTCTGAGATGTCGGTTGCGGCGACGGCCCATTCTGGTCGCTCACTAGCGAGCGCCAGCGCAATAGCTCCCGAGCCGGTGCCGAGGTCGGCAACCTGCGCCCGACCGCTGGGCACTAGGGCTAATGCACGCTCAACGAGGAGCTCTGTTTCGGGGCGCGGCACCAGGACGGCGGGGCTCACAGCGAGTCTCAAGGTCCAAAAGTCCCGGTAGCCGAGTATGTAGGCAACCGGCTCACCTGCGGCGCGTCGATCGATCAGTTCGGTGTACCGGCGGGCGCGATCGTGGCTCGGGACGTTCTCGGGATGCGTTTTGAGTTGCGTCCGGCTCATCGAGAGCGCATGCGCTAGGAGCAGCTCGGCATCGAGGCTGTAGCTGGCGCCGAGAGGGTCCCCAGCGGCACTGGGAGGACCCCCGGCGTCTCGGAGACGTCCGATTCCCTGGGCCAGGAGCGCGCCGATCGTGAGATTGCCTGCCATAGTCCGTAATATTCGCGGATGTCACTCGTTTTGTATCCCCCCGCGCGGCCCCAATCGATTGGCGAAGTCATCGATACGGCGTTCCGGATTTTCAAAGCGACCTTGCTGCGCTGCCTGCCCTATAGCGTGCTGGCGACCGTGGCGGGGCAACTTCAAAACATCTACCTCATCGTGACGGGGCGGACCTTGCACAAGGCCGCCTACACCGAGCCCGGGTGGTGGATGTTCTATGTGTTGGGGGCATGCATCGTCACGATGCTCGTCAATACGATTCTCATCCGACAGGCCGCGGTCGCTTCTGGCGTGTCGCCAATAGGTTCGGCGGCGCTCGTGGACGGATTGCGCAAGACACCGGCTGCCATTGCGATGGGCCTGCTTGCCGCTGCGACCGCCGGTATATGCTTCATTCCTCTGCTTGTGATCCCGAGCCCTTACCAGCCGCTGAGTCGTCTTGCGCTGTGCTTGCCGGCGCTTTTTCTGTGCGTGTTCTTTCTTTGCTCCTGGCCCGCATTGCTGATCGGGCGCAAAGGCATCATCGGGAGCCTGCGCTACAGCGCCAATCTGGTCAGGGGCAACTGGTGGCGTACGGTGATGATCTATGCCGTCGCTGTGACGATGATCATCGTTCTATCGGTTACCGCGGGCATGATTGTTGGTGTCCTTGCGGCGTTCGGAGCGGAGCGAGATCTGGCCGTTACCACCGCCGTCTCGGCGGTAATGGTGGTGGCGTCAGGCGCGATCTACATGCCATTCATCACGGCCATGACGCTGGCTCTGTATGGAGATCTGCAGGCGCGCAGGGAGGGGACTGATTTGGAACGGCGAATTGCGGGCGCGCCAGCTAGTTGAAATGATCAGGCGTGATTTGTGCAGCGCCTTGATCGTGTGCCTGTTGGCCATCGGTGCGGCAATCGCGCAGGATCGGCCAGCGGGGGCATCGGTCGCGCGGGATCCGGCTGGGGCTGCGCAACTCCCGGCGCTGGACGCCTGCCTCGGTCGGCTCGATCCGGAGCTCGATATTGGTTACGACCGCATTACCGCGCGCTGCCCCGAGCTTGCGAAGCAGCTCGACCATGGCGCCTGGGCGCCTTGGCTGCCACGAGGTTGGAAGGAGCCGGGGAATGACCTCTCGGCCGGCGGCCTCAGGGAGTTTCGCGAGCTCGTGGAGCGCGAAAGTGTGGCGAGCGCTTCTGCAGCGGCTCCCGATATCCGCCACCTGAAGAGCGTCCTCAACGGCCTCGCGGGCCCGAATACCGAAGGCTGGTGGTCGCGGTTCAAGGCGTGGTTGCGTTCGATACTGCAGACGCGCGAGCAGCCAAGTGATGAGAGTTGGTTCAGTCGGATGGTCTCGCATGTCGGCATTTCACAGTCGCTACGGCAGCTCATTGCATATGCCGCACTGACTGCAGTGATAGTGTTGGCCGCCGGCATCGTGATCAACGAGGTGCGGGCGGCTGGCGTGTTGCCAAAGCGAGGCGGCGGGGCGCGCAGGATGCATGGAACCCGAGATACGCGCGCACCGAGTATGGCATGGAGTGATATCGAGCGGGCTGCGCTTCCAGACAAGCCTCGTTTGTTGCTGGAATTGATTGTTAGACGGCTCAGCGATCGTGGCTACCTGCCTGCGGCTGGCGCGCTGACCGTGCGGGAGCTGACAAGAGCTGTGCGGCTGCCGGAGCCCGAGGACCGCACACGGCTGACGGAGCTTGCGCTGACGGCTGAGCAAGTCCGCTATTCGGCTGGCGAGCTCGAGTCCGCGGCACTCGATGAGTCTGTAGTCCGAGGGCGCGAGTTGCTCGATCGCCTGGATGCGGGTACCCAGGGGTGAGAGAACGGCTCATCACCTTTGTTTGTGCCTTGGGTGCTCTTGCCCTCTTTTTCACGATGTTCCTGCACAAGAGCGAACCGGGCATCGGGGGCAAGGAAATTCCGCGGCCTACGACGGAGGAGCATGGCGGAAACGGCTATCACGCGGCGCTGCAATGGCTGGACGCCGAGCATATTCGAGCTGTTTCGCTGCGGGACCGATTCGACAAACTGCCACAGAAGAAGTCACTGGCTGCCACGGGCAATGTGTTGATTGTCACGTTGCCGGCGATCGCCGTGTTCAAGACCGAGGAATTCCGCCCGCTGGACCATTGGGTTCGCGCAGGTAACACGCTGGTCGTGCTCGCAGCTTTGTCTGACAACCCCGCTTGGGCGTTCTCGTTCGCGAGCATGACCGCGGGTGACCTGAACCTCCTGACGGGGCTGGAGTTTGAAACGGCCCGGATCCGCGATCTGCGGGCCAGGAAGGCGACTGACACGACACCGCGGGATCGAGAGCCTAAGGATCTGACCGCGCAGCTCGCGGCTGCAACGCGCGAATTGCCACAGCCGCGGCGCGCAACGCTCGTTCCCAATCGCGATCATGCTTACTTCAGGGGCGTGCGTGAGGCAATTGCGTTGTCGGATTACGAGGCGCAGCCCTGGACGGTCAAAGTGCCCTATGAAGGGTTCGTCCTCGCTTTGGGGCGCCAGCGCGAGAGCGGCGAAGGCGCCTTGTGGACGCGCCCTCTGGGCAATGGCCGGATTGTGGTCAGTGCACTGGGTACGCTCTTCACGAATCGGGCCTTGGGACTGGGGGACAACGGGCGTCTGCTATCAAACATCATTGGCGCCAACCTGGGTCCGCAGGGAGCTGTGTTGTTCGATGACGTGCACCAGGGGCTGGGCGCCAACTACGATCCAGGCAAGTTCTACCGCGATCCGCGCTTCCATATGACTATCGGTATCGTTGCCGGGTTGTGGCTTGCATGGGTTCTGGGAGCCACGAGACTGCGCATGCCGGTAACACGAACTCCTGTTCCGCGCGAAGCCGAGTTGGTGCGCGCCACCGGTGGGTTCCTCGCCCGTGTGCTGAGCCCCGCCGCGGCCGCGCGCCGCATGTTCGATCGCTTTCTGCGGCGCTGGCCGTGGGAGCTTCTGGAGCATCAGCCCCGCATTGCATCTGCAGACTTGCAGCAGCTGAAGTCGTGGTACTCGCAGTTGGACACCGCGCGCGTCCCATTGACCCGGCTGCACAACCTCATTGTCAGAATCAACAGGCAACTGAATTCATGAGCTCAGCGATCCAGGAAGTCGAGTCGTTGCTGCGGCGGGAGCTGGGGCGGGTAATTGTCGGCGCCGACAGCTCGATTCGGGCACTCATCATCGCGCTGGTCGCCCGTGGCCACGTTCTGGTGCAGGGCGTGCCGGGCCTCGGCAAGACGCTGCTGGCAAAAACACTCGCGCGTACGCTGGGCGGCGAATTCAAGCGCATCCAGGGAACGCCGGATCTCATGCCGAGCGACATCATTGGCGTGCACGTGTTCGACGAATCCAAGCGTGGCTTTGTCTTCCGCCCGGGACCCCTGTTCGCGGACGTGGTGCTGGTGGACGAAATCAACCGCGCCGGACCCAAAACGCAGTCAGCGCTGCTCGAGGCCATGGAAGAGCGGCAAGTGAGTGTCGAGCGAGAGGCGTTCCCCCTGCCAGCGGACTTTCTCGTGCTGGCGACGCAGAATCCCCGTGAATTCGAAGGCACTTACCCGCTGCCCGAGTCGCAGCTCGACCGCTTCATGTTGCGCATCGATGTTGACTATCCTGAAAGGGTGGCTGAGACGCAGATCCTGGCGCGCTATGGAGGAATGCTGACGGCTGTACAGACGAGGCTGGAAAGTGTTGGGACGTTGGATCCGGAGGTGCTCGGATTTGCGCGTGAGGAGGCTGATCGCATCCACGTATCCGAAGCACTGACAGGTTATGTGCTGGACCTTGCCCGCGCTTCACGTGAGCACGCTCGGTTGTCTCTCGGATTGTCAACACGCGGAGCCTTGGCTCTGCTGAAGGCCGCCCGGATTACCGCCGGTTTACGCGGCAGCGACTTCGTCGCTCCGGACGATGTCAAGGAAGCGGCCGCATGGGTAATGGCTCACCGCCTCGTTCTGACGCCCGAGGCGGCTCTCGAAGGGCTCACTGATCTGCAGGTCGTCAAAACTCTTCTTGCAGATACGGCAGTGCCTCGCTGACGGTCGATGCATTTCGCGCAACGTGCCTACGTGATTCTCGTGCTGACCGCTGTATTGGCGGTGGCCGGCATCTGGTCCAGCGAACCTGGTCTTGCGGATTGGTGGAGAATTCCTGCCGCGCTGCTGTTGGTCGGACTCGCTTATGAGGGCCTGCTCATTCGCAGGGCGTCCTTCACAGCGGACGTGGAGACGGCACCGCGCGCCTTTCTCGGCCGTGAGCAGCCGGCGGCATTTGCGTTTCATAATAGGTCATCGCGAGCGGTTTCAATGGAGTACGCACCGGTAGCACCTATCGGCGTGGAGCCCATAAGCACAACGACTCGCAGACTAGTAACACCCGCGGGGGCTGCGAACAGGGATCCCTTCACGCTGCTGGCGACACGCCTGGGGCCCCAAAGATGGCCTGTTGTGCCAGCGAGGCTGTTGGGTCCGCTCGGCCTGGCCTGGTGGTCGCGTGATCTGCATCCTAACGTGCGAATCGCGGTTGCGCCCGATACCTTTCGCACAGGTCGGGGCCGTCCACGGGGAAATCCCGCCGGGATCCGGCCGCGCCGCGTGATTGGCGCAGGTTCGGAGTTGCATCAGTTGCGCCGGTACGTTCAAGGGGATCCACTTGCGCGGATTGATTGGAAGGCGACCGCGCGAACGCACCAACTCGTCACTCGGGAGTTCAGCGAAGACCAGCACCTGGATGTACTCGTGGCGATCGACGCGGGCCGCTTCAGCCGAGTGCGGGCCGGCCGTCTGGATCGGTTCGGGCTGTATGCAAACGTGGCGGCGCGTTTTGCCGAGATCGTAATTCCAAACGATGACCGCATCGGCATGCTCGTGTTTGCTGACCGGCCACTGGCCGTATGCGCGCCGGATCGAGGCTTGCCGGCAGTCATGCGCATTCGCCGGGCGCTCGAGCAACTTTCCGTGCAGCCAGCGGAATCGGACCCGCTTGCCGCGGCAATCCGGATTCGCGGGATGCTCAAGCATCGCAGCCTGATCGTGTTGCTGACCGACATTGATGATGCGAGTGTTGCCGATCAGCTGGTGCGCGCCGTGCGGCTGCTTGCCCCGCCACACTTGGTCGTCGTCGCGGGAATCCGCAGCCCGGAGATTGCCGAGCTGGCGCACAGCGAGGCACATGACTGGAAGGACCCGTGGATATCGCTTGCAGCACAGGAGCATGAGGATCGGGCCGAATCTCAGCGTGCGCTGCTGAGGCGGCTCGGTGCACCCGTCATTGCCGCCAGCGAAGACTTGTTGGAGAAAAGGGTGCTGGCGCAATACGAGTCGCTGCGCAGGTCGCGGCGCGTCTAGGGTGGATCGCCGCGGTCGGCGGTGACTAATCAGACAGGCTTGCAGGTCTGGGGAGATTGCTGCCGCGGCGGCGTGAGCCGAAGAACCATCCGTTCAGCAGCACGATCATGAGCACCCAGTAGCTCACCCCGATCACGATCCGGGTCCAGAGCGGAAATACCGGGTTGGGTGAGACATAACCTTCGATCACTCCAGAGCCGACCAGCAGCAGCACGCACGCGAGGATCAGCTTGCCGGACTGCAATGCCGCGCGTTGGAATGATTCGGCGCGAGTGGCGTCCCCGGGTCGGATGAGCGCTTCGCCCACTGCCGCGCCAGCGGCCCCGGAAAGACACATCACGGAGATTTCCACACATCCGTGCGCCACGACAAAGGCAAACAGGTCATCACCCAGCCCGTGCAGGCTCGTGAATGCGGATACCGCGCCGAGCATCAAGCCGTTCAGCCCCAGGATGTACAGCGTGCCCAGGCCAAAGAGGAAACCGGCGCAATAGGCAAACAGGCTGACCACGATGTTGTTGGTCAGGATCTGGAGCGACAACACGGACGAGGGCACCACATTCAACAAGCCCTCGGTCCAGAGCTGTCCGCGCTCTACCGTGGCAATCAGTTCCGGGGATGCGAAGAGTGCGATCAGGTCCGGATAAGTGTGCACCATCCAGTAGCCGGCGATGACGGTCAGTAGAAATAAGGCGGTCGCCCAGAGGATGTGGGGGCGCAGCCAGCTGACGACAGCTGGAATCTCGTCCCGAAACAAGCTGAGTAGTGCATGGCCCGGGTGCCATGCGGGTCTGTGGAGACTGGCATGCGCCTGTGCATACGCAGTCTCGAGATATTCCCGTGCCCGCGAATCGGGCAGCAGCCGCCTGATTTTCGCGACATCGTGGGCCAGCATTCGATAGTCATCCGCCATGCAGAAGGCATCGGCCGCATCGTTGGTTTTTCTGCCCCCAAGCCGGCGCATACGGTCCGCAGCCTGCTTCCACAGTTCCGAACGCCTCAGGAGCGTAACTTTCAGCGCATGGTCGCGGGGCGACTCATTCATGACCGTCCGCCGGTGGCGAGGCTTTCGAGTCTCGCCCGGAGGGTTGCATCATCAGCGGTCGTGTCGGCCAGGATTCGCTGCGCCATTCTGCGCCGCGGTGCGTCATCCAATGTCTCCCAGCGCTGCAACAGCTCGGTTACAACTTCTGCGGTCGTGGCGTCGAGTTGCTTTTCAGCCGGGCGGTCATCGCCGTAGTGGGCCAGCGGCGCGCCGTCATGGACATACACGAGCAAAGTGCCCGCCGCGAGATCGCCGATTCTCACGTGGTCTCGGGTCACCATGGTCGTGACGAGACCGACGGCGTACGCAACAGGAAAACTATCGACCAGGCGGAACACATTTCGGGCGAGCAGGGAGCCCACACCCGGTGCTCCGCCGTCTCTGCTCACGATTTGCAAGCCCGCCATTCGCTTGCCCGGCGTATGACCGCGGGTAGCAACTTCCCACACGGGGTGGTAGAGAAAGTAAATCGCGGCTGGTGGCGCGATGACATAAACGAACCAGGCTGAATCGGGAGCCAGGGGCGCGTTAACGTAGAGGCTGCCGTTGTGCAACATCGCGGCGACGATATACCAGGCGACACTCAGGATCGTGCGAATGTGCCAGTCGATGATGAAGGCAAACGATCTGGCCCCGGGGCCGGCAATCGGCAGGGCAACGTCTACTCCCGTGACGCTATCAACTACCAGACTTTTCATGCGCTGCGCGCCGGAGCGCGCTCACGTCGTCAGGTTGAGGTTCATGAATCACTATTCTTCGGCGGCGAGTTGCTCTGCCTGGTATTCCTGTTGGAGGGCATCGAGCAACTCGTCGAGCTGCCCATCCATCACTTTCTGCAACTGGTACAGCGTGAGGTTGATCCGGTGGTCGGTTACGCGGCCCTGCGGGAAGTTGTACGTACGAATACGCTCTGACCGGTCGCCGCTTCCAACCTGCAGGCGGCGTGACTGCGCTTGCTCGCTCTGTTGTTTTTCCTGCTCGGCCGCCAGCAGCCGGGCCTTGAGTAACGCCATCGCCCGCGAGCGATTTTTATGCTGGGAGCGCTCATCCTGGCACTCGACGACGATTCCGCTGGGCATGTGTGTGATGCGAATCGCCGAATCGGTCTTGTTGACGTGCTGGCCGCCCGCGCCCGAGGAACGATAGGTGTCGATGCGCAGATCGGCCGGATTGAGATCGATTTCTTCGACCTCATCGAGCTCCGGCAGGATGGCAACCGTGCAGGCCGAGGTGTGAATACGCCCTTGCGCCTCGGTGGCCGGAACACGCTGCACGCGGTGGGTGCCCGACTCGAATTTCAGCCGTGAGAAGACGCCCCGACCGGCAACGCGGCTGATGATCTCGCGGTATCCCCCGTGCTCACCGCGGTTTTCGCTCACGATTTCGACAGTTAGACCGTGATCCTCCGCGTAGCGCGAGTACATCCGAAACAAGTCGCCCGCAAAGATGGCCGCCTCGTCGCCGCCCGTACCGGCGCGAATCTCGAGGAAGATGTTCTTATCGTCGCGGGGGTCCTTGGGGATGAGCAGCTTACGCAGGTCGGCCTCGGCCGTAGCGATATGCTGCCCGACGCGGGTGACCTCTTCGGCACCCAAAGTGCGCATATCCGGGTCGGAGTCGGCGAGCATTTCCTGGGCTGCGGCCAGATCGCGCTCGAGATTATGGTATCCGCGGAAGCCCTCCGCGAGTGGCTGCAGCCGCGCGTACTCCATGGACAGATCCCGAAATTGCTGCGATCCGCCGGCAATTTCAGCGGTCGCAAGCAACCGGCCGACCTCTTCGAACCGGTCGGTCATCTTCTCCAGGCGCTGGCGTATGGATTCCTTCATTAACCTTCCCGGCAAAAACCACGCTTTTTGCCGGGCGTCAATTGAGACGCTGCGGCCAACTCTGCGGAAATCGCCTTTCCGGTACCTTCCCGGCAAAAACCGCGCTTTTTGCCGGGCGTCAATTGAGACGCTGCGGCCAACTCTGCGGAAATCGCTTGCGATTTCCGCCCATAGATCAAGGGCGCGGCATTCTCCGGGATCGCTGGCGCCCCTGACAAGGCACACAATATGCGGGCGTTGCCGTAAAGTAGTGCTCGTGCATAGAAATTTAGTCATGGGCTACGCCCAACTACTGATTGCCGGGTGCGTCCTGCTCGTCGGCTGTGCCGCTGCGCCGGCGCCGAAGGAGAGTCCGGACGCTCACGACCCGGCGGCGCTCACCATAATTGCCGAAATTGCGTTGGCACGGGGCGATTGCAAGACGGCTTCCGAAACCTATGCACAGGCGTCCCAGTACGGGGCAGCACCCCTTGCCCGGCACGCGAGCACGGTCGCACTCGCCTGCGAGCACGTGCCGGCTGCCTGGAAGGCCGCCACGAGATGGCGGGCTCTGGCCCCCGCCGATCGGGAAGCGGCTGCGATGTATGCGACTGTCGCGATAAAGCTTTATCGCATCGCCGACGCACGCGCTGCGATCGCCGACTATGCGAAGACGCAGAACGCTTCGGATTCAGCGGGGCTCGGCGAACTTGCGGGCCTGCTGCTGGAGCAGTCGGATGCGCCTGCGGTGCTGGCTGCCATGAGCAGCGCGTTGGATCCGGCTGCCATTTCACCCGATACGGATGCTCTTCTGGCTGAGCTAGCACTTGCTGCTAACGATTCGCAGCGTGCCGCACGCTATGCACAACAGGCGTTGGAGCGAGACCCGAAGCAGTTTGGCGCCAAGCGGGTGTTGGCACGCTCGTATGTCGTGCGGGGAGATGCGCCGAAGGCGATTGCTACCGCTCGCGAAATAATGCGCGAAGACGCTACGCGCGGAGCGTTCGAGCTCGCTGAAGTGCTGGTCGCCCTGGATCGTATTGAGGAAGCGCACCAGGAGTTGGAGCGCCTGCGCGGCACGAAGGCATCTCCCGGAGAAATTGATCGGCGTCTCGCCTTGCTTGCATACAACGCCGGTGACATGAAGGAAGCGCAACAACGCTTCGCCGACCTCGCCACGCATGGGGAGGCTACGGACGCCGCCCTGTTGTATTTGGCCGATATCGCAGCACGCGACGGCGATGCAGACGCGGCCCTCGCCGGGTATCGCAGGCTCGCCGATTCGTCGTTCGCACTCGTGGCCAGGTCGAAGGCGGCTTCAATTCTGTTAACGCGGAGCAAACGGACCGAGGCGATGCTGTTGTTGGACGACTACGTTTCCGACCATCCGGACACGGAGTTCGACGCTCGGCGTTCGGAGGCGCGATTGCTTGCCGATCACGGCGATGCGGAAACAGGTCTCAAGTTGCTTTCGGCTTCGCTCGAGCAGCATCCAAAGCATCCGGCGATCGAGTATGACCGCGCGGTGATTCTCGAACGCGCAGGACACGTCAAAGAGTCGGTCGACGTGCTCGAGAAGCTGCTGCAGGATCGGCCGGAGGATCCGGTATTGATGAATGCTCTCGGATACACGCTGGCCGATCACAGTCTGGATCTCGGGCGTGCAGAGGGGCTGATCCACAAGGCTTTGGTCGCCACGCCCGACAGTCCCGCGGTGTTGGACAGTCTTGGCTGGGTGCGCTATCGCCAAGGCGACACGCAGGGTGCCGTGACGCAACTCGAGCACGCTTATTCGCTGGAACACGATTCAGACATCGCAGCTCATTGGGGCGAGGCCTTGTGGACCAGCGGTAAACACCAAGAGGCACGCCGTGTTTGGGCGGCTGCTGTTGCGCGTGGGCCAGATGCACCGCTGCTCAAGGCGACGATGGCGCGGTTTCTAACCGATGCTCCGTAAGGTTCTGTGGGTGGTCCTCGCTGTCATGGTCTCGAGTTGCCGTACAGTTCCTACGGTACATGAAGCCCCCGCAACCTCGTGGGAAGTACGACGGCCTCAATTGCAGGCGCGCGATAGCTTCGAATTGAAAGGGCGGGTTGCTGTAGCTGCCGCTGGCGAGGGGTTCAACGCTCGTCTGCGTTGGACGCAGCTAGGCAAGCAGACGCGAATGTCGCTTGATGGTCCTTTGGGTGCAGGGGGAGTTCAAGTGACTTCGGACGGCTCTGCCGTCAGCATCGTCAATTCCCATGGCGAGCGCCTGGATAACGATGCTGCGCGCGCGGAGCTCGCGACTCGCTTGGGCTTCGATCCGCCGTTGGGCAGTCTGCGCTATTGGATTCAGGGCGTGCCCGAGCCCGGACATCCCGCACAGGAGACGCTGGATTCGCAACAGCGTTTGGCAGCTCTTCAGCAAGACGGGTGGCAGATTCAATATACGGAGTACATGTCCGTACGCGGCGAGTGGCTGCCGTCGAAACTGACGGTTCAGCGGCAAGGCGTACGCCTGCGCGTGGTTGTGGATGGCTGGAATTCGTGACCGACGAAACATTGTGGCCAGCGCCCGCTAAGCTCAATCTGTTTCTGCACGTCACCGGTCGCCGGCCTGACGGCTACCACGAGCTTCAGACGGTATTCCAACTGATTGATCTTTGCGACACGATCGCGCTCTCGGTACGCCCCGATGGCCGGATCGAGCGACCGGATGGGCCTCCGGGCGTCGATCCGGAGGCTGATCTCACGGTGCGAGCAGCGCGGGCGTTACAAGTCGCGACTGGCTGCCGGCAGGGTGCGACGCTGCGCGTGCGGAAGCGGATACCCATGGGCGGAGGATTGGGTGGGGGCAGCTCGGATGCCGCTACCGTGCTGCTGGGCCTGAATGAGCTTTGGGGCTGCCGGATCCCCCTGGACCAGCTGGCCGGACTCGGGCTGCCGCTCGGTGCCGATGTGCCTGTTTTTGTTCGAGGTTGTTCAGCCTGGGGGCAGGGGGTCGGAGAGGATCTCCAGCCGCTGCAGCTGCCGGAGAGCTGGTATGTGGTGATCCATCCGGGGGTGGCTGTGGGCACCCGTGATGTATTCCAGAGCCCTGAATTGACACGAAATTCCCCCGTCATCACAATACGCGACTTTTTGCAGTCAGGCGGTCGGAACGATTGCGAGCCAGTGGTGCGGGCGCGGTTCCCCGAGGTCGCGGAAGCGCTGGACTGGCTCGGCCGTTTCGCGCCGGCCCGACTTACCGGGACGGGTTCCTGTATCTTCGCGCCCTGCGCCACCGCGATCGACGCCGAGCGCCTCGCGGCGCGCGTGCCTGATCGCTGGACGAGTTACGTTGCTCGTGGACTGAATGTTTCGCCCGTGCACGAGCTACTGCGTGCGCGGAGCGGTGCGGGTTGACTGTTTTTTTTGTTGGGGTGTCGCCAAGTGGTAAGGCAGCGGGTTTTGATCCCGCCATTCGGAGGTTCGAATCCTTCCACCCCAGCCACACAACGCAAAAGCCCGCCTGCCGGCGGGCTTTTCGCGTTTTGTGGCGAGGTGGAAGGATAACGGCCGCGGTGCTCGGTGTAGCGGCCAGTGTTTGTCGGTCACGCTGTGGTGGCTGATTGGTTCGCGCCGTTACTCGTGTTAACGCGCCGCGGGCGGCCCCGAAGGGGTGAGGCCCGTCCCGGGCCGAATAATCCTTCCACCCCAGCCAACTTCCAGATCCAAAGTTTTCCTCATCAAAACAATCGCTTAAGTCCGGGCGAGCCCGTTGACGAGGCGGCAGCGTGAAGACTCGGGACGTAGATGAGGTCTTCTACTGGCAGATTTACTGCCAGACTTCCGAGGATGGATGACCTTTTCTCACCGGAAGGGGCCCGCTGGCCGCAGCGAGAACACGCGGTGGAATGGGTGGCCGAACCTTTGCTGTTGGGTACCAAGTACATTGATCGCTGGATCGCTTCGACGTCGGCGTCCAGCGCCCCGTCTACCCAGGACGCATAAATGCGGAGCATGGTCACCGTGCTGTGGCCATGTTGTTTGGCGACCCACAGGATGTTCTTGCCGATCATCAGGCTCCAACTCACGGAAGAATGGCGTGCAGTATACGACCGGCGGTAGCGCAGCTTTAGCGAGCGCAATGTACGGCGCCATCGAATTTGCGCGATGCCCAGATCCTCGATGCGCTCGCCTGAGTCCAAAAAGAAGACATAGTCGTGATGGATCTTCCCCTCGGCTACCATGCGTGCGCGCAAGAGCAGGTGTCGCTTCAGAACGGCCAATGCACGAGGGCACAATTGGAGACGACGATCATCTCCGGTCCTCTGCGGGCCATCACTCTCTCGAATATGAAATGCTAATTTCCTGCCTGGATTGGATAGAGGTGTCCCGGCTTGATCTGGCCATCCGAACGGCCCTTCAGATAGATGTACAGGCTTTCCCAATTCTCCGTCACCAGTTTGCTGCCACCGAACGGCGGCATGCCCTTGTCCGGACGGCCATTGATGACTGTGATGTGGAACTCGTCCTTGCTTAGTGTCCGCAGTGCTTCAACAAGCGACGGACCGACGAGGCCCTCTTGCTCGGCGCCATGGCAACGTTCACAGTCCATCGCGCGCCACGTTTTCCAGCCCTGCAGGGTTTTGGGGTCCACCTTGGTACCATCTTTGACTGTGTAGAGCCCGCCGTCGGGGCCACCCGACGGCGGGGCACTTGCCGTTCCCTCAGGCGTCGCCATGGCGCTCGAAGTCGCCGTGTCGATAGGCGAGACTGCTTGAGGGTTCTGAGAAACGGCGAGGTGACTCGAGCTCGCGAGGATTGCAGAAAGGAAGCGGATCCAAAATCGTTGACGTGACATCGGTTGGTCTCCCCTAACCCGCGGCCCCGAGCAAGCCATGCGGATCAATTACGAATTTCCGCGCAACACCCCGGTCGAACTCCGCGTAACCCTGCGGCGCTTGATCGAGAGTGATCAGCGTCGCGTTCACGGCAGCGGCGATCCGGATGCGATCATGGAGCACCGCCATCATGAGCGCGCGGTTGTACTTCATGACAGGTGTCTGCCCGGTGTAGAACGAGTGAGATTTCGCCCACCCGAGACCAAAGCGCAGGCTGAGACTGCCTTTGCGCGCCGCTTCGTCCTTCGCACCCGGGTCCTCCGTCACATACAGGCCCGGAATTCCGATCGCGCCCGCCGCTCGTGTCAGATCCATGAGCTGGTTGAGCACCACCGCCGGTTGCTCGTCCCCGCCGTGCCCCTTGGCTTCGAAACCTACGCAGTCAACTGCGCAATCCACCTCACGCACGCCGAGAATCTGCTCGACGTGGTCGGCCACGCTGCCGCCTTGCGTCAGATCGATCGTCTCGCAGCCGAATGAACGGGCTTGAGCAAGACGTACTTCGCTGAAGTCCATCACCATCACTACCGCGGCACCAAGCAACAGGGCCGAGGCCGCCGCCGCCAGCCCCACTGGACCCGCGCCTGCAATGAGCACTGTCGAACCGGTGGTGACGCCTGCGCTGACGCAGCCGTGATAGCCGGTCGGCAGAATGTCGGTCAGACACGTGAGATCCAGAATCTTCTCCATAGCTTGGTCCTTGTCCGGAAACCGCAGCAGGTTGAAGTCTGCGTACGGCACCATGACGTATTCGGCCTGTCCACCCGTCCATCCGCCCATGTCGACGTAACCGTACGCGCCGCCTGCGCGCGCCGGATTCACGTTCAGGCACACGCCTGTCGCGCGTTCCTTACACGTGCGGCAGCGTCCACACGCCACGTTGAAGGGCACCGATACGAGATCCCCCACACCGATGAACTGCACATCGCGCCCGGCTTCGATGACCTCACCCGTGATCTCGTGTCCGAGGACGAGCCCGGGTGGTGCCGTCGTCCGTCCTCGCACCATGTGCTGATCGCTGCCGCAGATGTTTGTGCTCACGACCTTGAGAATCACTCCATGATCGGCCCGCTTGCCTTGCGGATCGACTAGCTTGGGAAAGTCGATGCTCCGGACCTCAACTTTGCCGGGAGCGACGTAAACGACACCACGATTACTTGTCATGATTTGCTACTCCTCGCAGACTTACTCAAATGCCTGCGCGCCTGCTTCCGCAACGGCTTGGTCCTGCTCGCCAGAACCACCGCTCACGCCGATGGCGCCGACTACATTGCCTGCGCGCCGCAATGGCACACCGCCGGCAAATATCATCACGCGCCCGCCATTGGAGGCATGGATGCCGAAGAACTGACCGCCGGAGTGCGAGTACTTCGCAAGATCCTGGGTGCTGATATCGAAGGCGCGCGAGGTAAAGGCCTTGTTAATCGAAATATCGATGCTGCCGAACCACGCCCCGTCCATGCGTACGTGAGCCACCAGATTTCCGCCGCCGTCCACTACGGCAATGTTCATGGGCTGGCGCAACTCCTTCGCCTTCTTCTCCGCCGTTGAAATGATCTTCCGTGCTTCGTCCAGAGTGACCATAGAAGTTCTCCTTCTGTAGATGTGTTACTCAAGGCAATCCGACGACTTGCAGCAAACCCGTTCCGAAGTACCGAGTGTGTGCGGATCTTCCGAGAAGTAGAGAGGGCGTCGGCGATCGCGAGTAACTTGGCGCGAGCCGCTCGCTTTGTCATTGGTGACCGCTGGCGCTGATTCAGCTGCTCGGTATGCTGCATTTGGCTAGAATGCTCCATGACTCGCTTCTCTAGGTCATGCTGATGACCAGTGCAGCAGCTGCGAGAAAGATGCCTAGGCCTACCGGCATCACCCAAGCGGATCGGAATCCTGGGTCGTCGAACTCACTGTGCTCCGGCTCTAACTTCGCTCCCACATCGCTTAGAGACTCCGGGTCTACGCTGTCCATATCGGTAGTCCGTTCCGGCTCCGCTGACTTCGCTGAATCATTCGCCAAATTTTCTGCGTCCATTGAACACTCCAGTCTTCATAGCGCGTGGTGTCGTCCCACTCCAGGTCTGATGAGTGATGGCTTCTGCGCCGAGCCGGGTTGACACGATAATTCTCACTTCCCCGAAGTACCATGCGTTGAATCAATTGATCGCGGCGGACCCTGAACGGCGCCTTGGCTTCTGCGCGCTCGATGTCGCTGGGTCGATGCGCCGCAGCCGCCGCGAGTGAGCGTCGTTTCACGAAAATACTTCAGGGCTTCCTTAACAGTAGGATCGGCTCGAGCACATTGAGGTTGAATTCCCGGTAAAACGCGTCCTCGATAACCGTATCGATCGGACCGAAGTCATAACGACAGCCTTGTCCACCAGCACGCTTGGCCGACCAAAAAGGCTTTCCTGGTCTGTTGGAATAGCCGCACTACGTCAGCCGCCATTGAGACATCTGGGTGAATCGCAATTGCACGGGCCGCCTTTGTGAACTATTTCCGCTACCGTCCGCTCAGCTCCCTCTTATTGGAGGAATAGTTCACGGCTACCGCCGCTCCTGATGCTCCGAAACGCTTGGCCAGCGCGGCCCAATCCTGGAAGACGCGCCCGTCACAATGGCGACCTTGCCGATCGGGTTGTTTTCGAACGCGATCGAGTCTCATCACTGGTAGTGGCGGAAATGTGGTGGGACTTGATTCAGCTCATGGTCTCGGATGTTGCCATTGGGGAGACTGCCCCTGGAGTCGCACCGGACTGGTTTGGTCAAGTCCGCCAAGGCTCCAGCATAGATATCGTTGTCCGTCTGCACACAGTAATTATGGAGCCAGTGATGATCAGCGCGACGACACGCCCTCCGCTCATGTCGTGCGTACGTGCTGCAGCTGTTCGCCTTGCTGTTGATCGCTTCCGCGCTACGTGCGCAGACTGGAGAAGAAATGGCTGCGAAGTGCGGAGGCGCGAGTATCGGCCAGCGCGCAGCCGCGGCCGCCACGATGGATGGCTGAGATGTCGAACGGGCTTTCCATCCCTGCAACATTTCCATCAAACAGACAAATGACCGAGGAGAAAATGATCATGAAGGCGATCGTTGTGACGGACCAAGCTGCTGGAACGGCCGGGATGAAGCTGGTGGAGCGGCCCGAGCCGCAGGCAGCGATAAACGACGTCGTCGTCCAGGTTCATGCGTCGGGATTCACCTCGGGTGAGCTGACGTGGCCCTCGACTTGGACCGATCGCCTCGGCCGTGACCGAACACCGTCGATCCCCGGGCAAGAGCTGGCCGGAGTGGTCACCGCCCTCGGCTATGGCACGACGGGGCTGTCGGTGGGACAGCGGGTGTTCGGCCTCTCGGACTCGTATCGCGGCGGCACGCTGGCGGAGTATGTGGCCATCGAGGCACGCAACCTCGCACCGCTGCCGGGCGATGTTGACTTCACGGTGGGGGCGAGCCTGGCGATGCCGGGCCTGACTGCGTGGCAGGGACTGTTCGACCATGGCCGTCTTCAGGCGGGGCAGAGCGTCCTCGTGCACGGCGCGGCCGGCGCAGTCGGTTCAATGGTGACGCAGCTCGCACGTGAGTTCGGCGCTTACGTCATCGGCACCGGACGCGGTGCCGACTGTCAGAAGGCGCTCGACTTCGGCGCGCAGGAGTTCGTCGATCTCGAGAACGACTTCCTCGAAGACGTCGGCGGAGTCGATCTGGTTTTCGACGTCATCGGCGGCGACATCGGGAAGCAGTCCGTAGGCGTGATCCGGGCCGGAGGAACACTGGTGACTATCGCTGGGCCGACCGAGGCGCGGCCCGCCGACGGCCTGACGATTGACTTTGTTCTCGTGCCTGATCGCGCCCAACTGGGTGAGATCGTCCAGCGGGTGCGTGACGGACGACTGCGGACGAACATCGGCAACATCGCCACCCTTCACGATTCCGTCGCCGCCTTAAATCCGACCGAGCGACGCGTGGGGAAGACGATCATCTGCGTTCGTCCGCTCAAGCACCTGCTACCAATCGATGAGTAGCAGACATCGGCTAAGTGATGTCGCGCTGCACGTCGGAACATGCGCAGTGCATGGCGCCTTCCGGGCGCCCGGATCGCTCCATATCAAGACTACTTCGAAGAGGTATAGATCATGAGTTCTTCATCTGAAAAATCGATCAGTTACATCATTGGCGGCTCGAGTGGGATGGGCCTTGCCACGGCAAAACTGCTGGTAGCCGACGGGGCCACCGTCGTGGTAATCGGCCGAGACGCCAAAAAGCTCGAGCGGCGCAAGGACGAGTTGCACGATGGCTGCGGTGGCAATGTTGAAACCGTGAGGGCCGATCTGTATGACCCGGCTTCGCTGCAGTCGCTGGTCAATCACATCGCCGTAGAGAATCGGCACATCAAACACCTGGTCAACGCCGCCGGGTATTTCATTCCAAAGCCATTTTTGGAGTACACAGAGTCGGACTACGATGGGTATCTGGACCTCAACCGGGCGCTCTTCTTCGTAACCCAGGCCGTCGCGCGGAATATGGTGAAACATGGCGGCGGCTCGATTGTCAACATTGGTTCGATGTGGGCGCATCAGGCGGTGAAGGCAACACCGTCCTCAGCCTATTCGATGCAAAAGGCAGGGCTGCATGCGTTGACCAAGAATCTTGCGATCGAGCTCGGTGGTCGCGGCATTCGCGTTAACTCAGTAGCGCCGGCGGTGACGGTGACTCCCCTGTTCGAAGCATTCATTGACCCCGATAAGGTGGAGAAGACGCTCACGGAGGGCTTCAACGCGTTTCACGCCATAGGCCGGGTCGGTCGCCCCGAGGATGTGGCCCATCACATTGTGTTTCTTCTGTCCAACAAAGCCGGCTGGACGACCGGCGCCATTCACGATGTTGATGGCGGCGTCATGGCGGGCCGCGTTTGAGCGGTGAGATCTCGTCTGCCGCAAGCTCATTCGATCTTGACAGGCTCGGCGCACACTCGCGAGACCTCACCCGCAACTCACTTCGGCAAGATTCGAAATGCCCAGAGATCACTGCCTGCTGAAGTGGACGCTCAGGTATGGAGGCCAGAGACTTCCAGAAAACCAAGGGACTCCCAATGTTGGTTGTTTTATCACGGGACTACTACTACTCCGTACTTCCATTTTGAAGACGGACTCTTTCAAGGAGACATTTAATGCCGCCCGAGGCCCAATCTGTTACACCGACCGTTTTCTATCGCACGCTTAACGTGGAGGGGCTGGAAATCTTCTATCGCGAAGCCGGTCCCCGCGATGCTCCCACCGTTCTGCTCTTGCACGGCTTTCCGTCGTCTTCTCATATGTTCCGCAATCTGATTCCCATGCTGGCTGATAGATATCATGTCGTTGCCCCAGACTTCCCTGGATATGGCGAAAGCTCAGCACCGTCGGTCGACGATTTCGACTATTCCTTTGAGCGGTTAGCGTCTGTGACCAAAAAGTTCACCGAAAAACTCAATCTTTCTTCATATGCGCTATACCTCTCCGACATAGGTGCATCGGTTGGTTTCCGGTTAGCTGTCATGCATCCCGAACGAGTGACCGCTTTGATCATCCAAAACGGAGAAGCCCATGCTGAGGCCCTAAATAAGGAGTTCTTGACGGGACTTTTTGACTATTGGGAGGATCGGAGCGAAAAGAACGCGCGAGTTCTACTCGACTGGCTTCTGACGATTGAAGGAACTAAGTGGCACTATTTGCATGGCGCCAGGGATCCGTCGAAGATCAGCCCTGACAATTGGGTCATCGACCAGGCCAACCAGGACCGGCCGGGAAACAAGGATATCCAGCTTTCAATCCTCTACAACGCGAAGAGAAATCTGGATGTTTACGGCGATTGGCAGAAGTACTTCCGTAAACATCAGCCCCCCACGCTGGTCACGTGGGGCAAAAACGATGGAATCTTCACCGTGGAGGGTGCTGAACTCTTTAAAAGAGATATTCCCAGGGCAGAGATCCATCTTCTCGACACGGGCCATTTCGCGTTGGAAGAAGAAGTGGATCGGATTGGGTCGTTGATGCGTGAGTTTCTCGACCGCAGCTCCCCCCACTAACAGGAGCGCCGCGATGCACAGCGCGTAGGCATTGATGACCCACTGAATCGCCGGGAGCGTCGCGTGTAGCTTCGCCTCGATCCCGGAAGGGCGACATTCACCACCGAGCCGTCGATGAGCGACATCGAGGTACCGAGTACGGCGGCCGCGAGCACCCACTCTTTGCTCGCCATGCAGGCCGGCACCGCCGTCGTGCTAACGGATCGTAAGCTCTTGGCAGGGTGGAGGGCATGAGTCGGCATTTCGTGGACTTTGCCGCCTCCGATTGCGTCTAGTGGGTCTTCTTCCGGGAATGCGGTTGAAGCTGTTGAAGCTCGGGGCTCGGGCAGTGCGACTCACTTGGTAATGGCACGGATTCGGGTCGTCTCGAGGAAGCAGACAAGGACGGTACGGGAGTCTCACTAAGGAGAAATTACTCGGAGGAGTGAGTCTGGAGCCTTGCTTAGGCAGCGACCTGCGGGTGATCAAGCCTGCGGCCGATGGATTCACTCCAACGAGTGAAGAGGCCGGGGATTTCCAGCGTTACCGTGTTATGCACAGTGCGATCTGCGGAGGTAATTACCATGAGCACAGTCGCCATAAACACCTACCCTGTGCGTTACGGCTCGGCTACTGTCGATGGCGTCCGGATCTTCTACCGCGAAGTGGGCAATCGTGGTTCCCGTGCCGTGGTGTTGCTTCATGATTTCCCGACTTCCTCGCACATGTACCGCAACCTGCTTCCCGCACTCGCAGACGGATACTATGTCATCGCACCGGATTACCCGGGATACGGAGACAGCGACGCCCCCGATCCCGCAACGTTCCTCTACAGCTTCGACCGGATCTCTGCCCTCATCAATGGCCTCCTCGAGCAGAAGCTCGTCTACTCGTATGCCATGTACGTGGTGGGCTACGGGGCACCCGTCGGTTGGCGCCTCGCTCTCGCACATCCGGAGCGTATCTTGGCGTTGATGATCCAGAACGGTGATGCGCATGAGGAAGCTCTGCAGGAGTTCTGGAATCCGGTTAAAAAGTATTGGGCCGATGGCAGCGAGGAGAACCGTCGGGGCTTGTTGGGGTGGATGTCGCTCGAGTCGACGAGGTTCCGCTACACGCACGGCGCGCGCCACGAGTCCCATATCTCGCCTGACAACTGGGCGCACGACCAGCCTTTACTGGACCGCCCCGGCAACGCGAAGATTCAGACCGATCTGCTCTATGACTACCGTAACAATGTTTTGTTGTACCCCAAGGTCCAGGCCTGCTTGCGCGAGCGGCAGCCGCCCACGCTTCTCATCTGGGGGAAACAAGACCGAATTTGTGCCGTGGCGGGTGCCCACGCCTACAAGCGCGATTTGAAGGATTTGCAGTTTCATTTACTCGATACCGGGCATTTTGTGCTTGAAGACCCGACGGTGGGGGCCTTCACTCTGATTCGTGACTTCCTTGACCGTAGAGTGCAGATCAAGCCCGGACCAGGAGGGTCGTAATTAACAACACAAGACGATTGTCCACAAGGATGCTGGAGCAGCCGCGTCGATACAGACGGACAGCCTCCCTGTGTGTGCCTGGGATGAGATCCGTTGTGTCCGCTACGAAGAGCCTGCCTGCGCTTTTTAACACAACAGCACCCGAACCGTCATCTCTCCCTGACCACCATCGAACGGATGATGCGCGGAAGGCGGTCACCCATGCCGACTTCAAACCTGTCTGGTTTCTCCCGCGGCGCGGGCGGTGCGTGTTCTGCGACCACTTTGCTCGTGTGTGTTACTCAGAGTTGTGACTGGACGTGGTCGCTGTCATCACGTTGGTCCATTGCATCTTGATGTACATTCGAGGACCGTAGCGCTTCGATTTCGGCTTGCCGGAAGGACTCGATGCGAGGCTCGGGTTCGAGTTGACTGTATCGCCGCCACAGGGCCGGACTCACGCCAACCACCCGCCGAAATGACCTGCTCAGATGCGCCTGATCGGCGAATCCACATCTCCGTGCGATTGAACTGAGCTGATCCCTGCTTGCCATCATCAAAACCTTTGCCCGCTCGACTCGGCGAACTATCACATAGGTCATCGGGGAAAGCCCGAAGCTGCGTTTGAACGCTCGAGAGAAGTAACTCGGGCTGAGGGTGAGCCTCGCGGCCAATTCAGCGACCGTTACCTTCGAGCCGATTTTAGTTTCGATGTATATCAGTATCCGCTTCGCTTGCCAACGTAATAGACCACCATCCAAAGATCTGTAAATCGCCGCGGATTCTTTCGGAATCGCATCGCTGTCCCGCAACCGGAGCAGCACGGAGACATCGCTCAGGCATTTCCGTGCCTCCTGGCGGTCCTTCTCCAGCAACTCAATCGCGCGGCTCAGGAGCGATTCGAGTCGCTCTGACACAGATGACGCTCCGGCATCGATTTGACCAATCATATTGCTGCTCCATTCGGCTGTTAGTCGGCCTTTGCTTCGGCCACGACCTCCAGATCGGGCTCCGGTTGAATCATGTAGCGCAGTCCATCCAGCATGACCGGGTGGTCATCGGCAATGAGCACCCGTAGAGTACGTTCCGATGCGAGAAACAGACCGTGTTTGGCTATGCGTGTGCCTGGATCTTCGCGAAGTAGTTTCGAACATCGGGGCACGACCGATGCACTTACCATTGTTTCTAACGACTGATTCTGGCTCGCAGTCTGTAGTGGACATGAATGCGGGAGGTTGCGATGACAGATGCAGTATTGCTTACTCAATTTGGCCAACATGTCCGTCTCATTCAACGTGCAGGAGGACTCGCGAGGAAAGCGATTATGTCCCGCCGATCAACTGGATCCGAAACCTGGTATCCCATCTTCTGTCCGGGGATGAAGGCCTCCGGATCTGTAAGCCAGCGGTTGAGGTTGGCCGCGGTCCAGCGGACGTCGGAGTGCTTGAGGGCGGGTGAGTAATCGAACCCCGGCACGGAGGCCGCGAGACGATCGAACACTCCACGATGGGAGGGCCCAATCCGCGAGTGATCCAGTGAGTGACACGCCGTACAGCGGGATTGGTAGACCGCGTGGCCCCGGACGGGGTCGCCTTTTACGACACCGTCCGGGGGAGTGATGCCTCGTGCGGGCGATGCCGCGAGGAGGGCACTCACCATGGCACTGAGTGCGCACCCGGTGATCGCGGTCACGCTCATGCACCAAAGCTAAATGGGGCGGGCAGCGGTCGCCCAAGCGCATTTGAGAGCAGCGTGAAGTGCTCCGTCTCGTCGGCCGCCAGTTGACCTGCTAGATGCGCAAGCTGGCGGTCGTGAAACGCGGGAATGATGCCGAGATAGGCGTTGACAGCCTCATCTTCAAGGCCCGCGGCAAAATTGAGCACGTCGGTCTGCGATTTGAGCTTATCGACCTCGAGATCCTTCGCGTACTCGGCGAGTGATTTCTCCTGCACCGGCGTCGCCCCAAGGGTCCTAATGACCTTGATTAAGCGGTCACGGTGCGCCTTGTGATCATCCTGAAACTTGACTGCCAGGGCCAACACGGGCTTCTGGAGCAGGTTGCTCTTGGCCCCCAGCGTGTACGCATTGATACCTTCATGTTCGAGCGCTAGAGCCGTGTTCAATGTGCCCGCGTCCGACGCCGCGGCGCCGTGAGTCTCACCCTTTGCGGCTGCGAGTGTCGGATGGCCTGCGAGCAGCGCGACGGCGGCTGCTGACAGCGTCGTAGCCGCGCTGCCAACGAGGAACTGCCGTCGCGAAGGGAAGGAGAAATTCAAGGGACGAGTCATGTGCGCAAACTCCTTTGTAATGAGTGGTCAGCGGACACAATTAGCTCAGAACAGATCGAGGGAGTCTATTGAGCGCAGGTATAAGTCGCATCGCTCACACTAACCGCGACGCGAGATGAGTGCGCCACTGAGGGCACGCCCGCCGAAAATGACAACGAAGGCCTATGACACCATCAACGCGATTGCCAATGGTCTTGGCGCCCAGGTAGACCGCCATTAAGACTTCCTATGGGCAACTTAATTTCCGCAGGTGGTGAGCGATTCCGCCCCGAGGAATTAGGGTGCAACAGTGATCAAGGGGGCGACTGTTTCAACACTACAGCGATGCGTACGTGAGAGAAAAATGCACCCCTACTGTGAGACAAGAGGATTGACCGGAATCAACGCACATGAGGCCGGCAGATGCGAACATCCCGCCTGTACGATCTGAACGACCGGCTACTGCTCGATCGCTGGGCGCAGCAGATTCGCGGCTTTCCGGGTAGTTTCGCCGACCAAGCTTTACGTGCGCGACGCGCGTGCGGCATCTCAGCGCCGCAACGGGATGCAGTCGACTAGGCCGTCGCCTGCTCAGCAGAACTCGCCGGCGGCGCGTGCGCGCTCCAGCCGCGTAGCTTCGTCGAGCCCTATGTCACGAGCGGCCAATCCGAACATGCACAGGGCGATGGGCGCCATCGCAAGCACGCCCAACATGCCGATACGCAAGGAACCTGTCAGGCTCGAGAGCCTGGCTGTCGCATAGGGTCCGAGCGCGAGCCCAGCGCAGTAGGCGAGCAGCAGGATCGCACCGGCAGTGGCGCGCATGCGGGGCAGCACGCATTCCTGAACTGCCGCAGCACCGGAGCCGGCAGGTAGAAAAATCACAAGCTGCAAGAGCGGATAGAGCACATAAATAGAGCGGTCGCTGCCGGCGATCAGAATGGCGACGGTGGTGGGCACCGCCAGTGCCACCGACAGCATGCAGACGAACAGTCGGCCGCGCATGTCGTGGCCCTTCCATCTGTCCGAAAGGTATCCGCCGGCGACTGCGCCAAAGCTTGCCGCAAACATGCCCGGCACGCCGAGCCCGATTCCAGCAATGTCCGCCCGGACGCCGAAAGTACGCATCACGTACGGTGGGATCCAGAAGTCGAGCGAGTAGGCCATGAATGCGAGGCCGCCTAAGCCAAGCAGCGTGAGCACAGCCGGGCGCGTGCCCAAGAGCAGCACGAACGTTGGTCGGTCCGTGGCGCGAAGCATCTGCAACCAGGAACCGACCGCATACGTTCCGAGACCACAGGCGATCCACTGGGCCCAGTCACCCGAGAGCCGGGCGAGCCCGCTGACAGCCAGTGTCAACACCACGAAGAGCAGCAGGTTACGGCTCAGTGCCCGCGGAAAGCGGGCGACACTGAGGAAGGTGAGTGGCGGCAGGATCGCAGCCAGCTCCTGAGCGAAAGTGCGCCATATGCCCTCGGGCGCAGCCGGCAGATGCAGCCCGTCGGAGCTGCCGCGCACAGGCTCTCGCAGGCTCAACACCCAAAGCGCGAGGAACAGGCCGGGAACTCCGACTGCCAGGAACGCTGCTTGCCAACCGGCTAGGCCGAAAGGTGCCGCGCCGGCCGGGAAACTACTTGACCAAGTGTGCGAGATCCAGCCGCCGAGCGACAAGCTCAATCCGGCGCCGACCGATAAACCCGTGTAGTAGATGCCAATCGCCAAGGCTCGCCGTCGCGATGGAAAGTAATCAGACAGCAGAGAGTAGGCCGCCGGCGTAGCGCTCGCCTCGCCTATGGCCACGCCGATCCGGGCCAGCATCAGTTGGCCGTAAGAGCTTGCGAGTCCGGATAGCACACTCATCGTCGACCACGTCCCAAGGCCGAGACCGATGATGGGCACACGATGCCAGCGGTCGGCGAGTCGCGCGATCGGGATGCCGAATACCGTATAGATAATCGCGAAGGTCGTTCCATAGAGGAAGCCCAACTGCGTGTCGCTGACCCGCAAACTGGCTTTGATGTCCTGCGCCAGGATCGAGATGATCTGGCGATCGGTAAAGTTGCAGACGTAGACGAGGAACAGTACCGCGAGTACGTACCACGGATAAATGTTAGCCGCGTGATTCTTGCTGCGAATCTGCAAGTCCCGCAACCCGCTTGAGAGTGGAATCATCTGCCTGACGAGCATGCCGGTGCGGCGGTCGTGCGGTCAATGCCCGCCTTCCCCGCGTCAGCACCAGCGGCATTCACTCAATCGGAGGGGGTCCGCTCCATCGCGCGCGGCGGGTTTGCGCGCCGACGTGATCATCGTTGCTATTGCATTCGCAAGCAGACTCTCATGAGTACCGAATGCACCCTGACCAGAAGGGCCAGCCCACGGTCCGAAGGCGATCCGCGAGAGCCTGCACTTGAGGCCCCGCAACGGGATCAACTTCAACCCGATGCCCGACGGCACAGTGCCGATGCGATTAAAGGCCAAGAGCACCTTGAGTGTCGGAGGAGGAAGGCGCTGGGGTCGAGGAACTGTCGCGCTGATGCTCGGGGCTTGTCAGCAGCTCGACCTGGGCGCGCCGGCAGCGCCGAGAACGGTCAGGCTGGGGCCATGGCTGGCAGCACTCGTGGTGCTCGGGTACATCGTCTCCCTGACTTCTGACCAAGAGCTCACAAGAAGGGGAAAATATCTCGCGTGGACATTCGCCAGGACAAGTCACCGCGTTGCGGTCGTCCAGCATGGCCTGATCGGTGGTTCGTGTCCGAGTGCCGCTTGCTTGCCGAGCAAGAACGTCCCTCACACGGCGCAAATGGCTCATAGGCTGTGGCGCGGTCGCGAGTTCGGTGGACGACTGCGCTGCTTTTTTTTTGAGAGATGAATTCGCCCTGAGAAAGGACCAATCTCAATGCGTGATCGACGTGATTCGATCCGAGCGATAGCTTCGGAGAATTGCAATCGTCGGGCATCGGGGGTAGTTCCCGATCAACCCGCACGCAGGAGCACGGCATCGGGGCATCCGGCGGTTCCGGCTGAGAAGAACCGGGGAGGGCGAAAATGAATTCTAGAGTTTCCCGGGCGGTCGCGGCCATTCTCAGCGCGCAGGCGGCCCACGCATGGGCTGACGCGGGGCCCACCGGCGAGGCCGCGGCGACGCAGCCAGGGGATCTGTCCGAAGTCATCGTGACGGCTCAGCGCCGCGTGGAGAATATCCAGGACGTGCCGATCACGATCCAGGCGCTCACCGGCGATACGCTCAACAAGCTGAACGTCCAGACGTTCAATCAGGTCATCCAATATCTGCCGAACGTCACCCAGGAGAACAACGGTCCGGCGCAGGGCGAGATCTTCATGCGCGGCCTGAGCGTCGGTGGCGCCGGACTCCAGGGCGTCGGCACGACCCTGGCCTTTCCGGCAGTCGCGGTCTATCTCGATGAGCAGTCCGGACAGCTGCCGGGACGCAACCTCGATGTCTACGCGGTGGACCTCGAGCGCATCGAGGTGCTGGAGGGCCCGCAGGGGACGCTCTTCGGCGGTGGCGCCCTGAGCGGCGTGCTCCGTTACATCACGAACAAGCCGAAGATCGATGTTACCGAGGGCTACGCCACGGCGAGCTACGGAACCACCGCCCACGGGGATCCGAATACCGCTATCACCGCGGTGCTCAACGTGCCGCTCGTCGACGAGCATCTCGCCATCCGCGGTGTCATCTACAACGACCGCCAGGGCGGCTACATCGACAACGTGCCAAGCACTTTCACGCGCCTCGGCACCGACGAGGGCCTGGCGCGCTACAACGGCGGTGTCGTTCCGACGAACAGCCCGGTGATCAACAATGCTTTCGTCGTCACGAACAACATGAATCCCGTAACCTATCAGGGCATACGGGCGTCGCTGCTGTGGAAGATCAATGATGACTGGGACGCGCTGCTTACCCAAACCTACCAGAACATCGAGGCCGACGGGGTCTTCTATCAGATGCCCTTCAGCTCGGAAGGGACGACGTTCGACGCGCTGGGCGCACCGATCGGCAAATATCCATTGCCGCCGCTGTCGGTGACCTTGTTCAACGACTCCTTCAGCAAGGACAAGTTCTCGAACACCGCGCTGGTCGTCAATGGCAAGGTCGGCCCCATAAAGCTCGTCTACAGCGGCGCCTACCTGAATCGCAATGTCGAGCAGGTGCAGGACTACACCAACTACGCGCGCGGCGTGTTCGGCTACTACTACCAGTGCGCGGGTTATTCGACCAACCCGGCAGACGGCCAGTGCTACAGCCCCAGCACCATCTGGAGGGAGAATCTGCGCAACACACACAACAGCCAGGAGCTGCGTGTCAGCACTCCAGATCATCTGCGCATTCGCGGGCTGGTGGGCGTCTACTGGGAGAAATACAACATCCAGGATTTCACCCACTGGGCGTACGTCACGGTGCCGACCTGCTCGCCGACCGGGCTCAACGTGGACTGCTTCCTGCCCATCCAGCCGTGGCCCGGCTCGCCCGGCGGGAATGTGCCCAACCCACCTACCGGCTTCTTCGACGATGTGGAGCGTGGCTACAAGCAGCTCGCGGAGTTCGCCTCGATCGATTTCGACATTATCCCGAAGGTGCTCACGATTACCGCCGGGATTCGTCATTTCAAGTACGACAGCAACGAGACCGGCGGCGATGTGGGCAGCTTCTACTGCAAGCAGTTCACCCCGACGACTTACTTCGGGTTCTGCCAGAACCCGTACGGCACCAACTTCGCCCTCCGGGAGACGCAGACGACCAACACCGGCAACCGCGGGCGCGCCAACCTCACCTGGCACGTGACGCCAGATCTCATGCTGTATTACACCTACTCGCACGGATTCCGGGCCGGCTCGTTCAATCGCTCGACCTCATGCCACCTGCCGGACGCGCAGGGCATCAATCAATACTGCATCCCGGTCACCACCGACCCTGACAACGTGACCAACAACGAGTTCGGCTGGAAGACCATGTGGCTCGATAATCATCTGCTGTTCAACGGCGCGCTCTACGAGATGAACTGGGACAACGCGCAGACCGGCTTCTTCGATCCGCAGGCTGGCCTCGGAAATCTCGCCTTCGCCACCAACGGACCCAGCTACCGCGTGCGGGGTATCGAGCTCACCACCCTGTGGCGTATGACGCAGGGCCTGACCGTGGATGTGTCCGCGTCCTGGAACAGCACGGAGCAAACCAACTCACCGTACCTGATCGCGAACAATCCCGAGCTGCTCGGGAATCCCTTAAGTGCGCCATCGTACGGCAAGCCCATTACCTCGATTGCCAACCCGTACGGACCGATCGGGAGTCCGACGGCTTACTCGCCGCCGTTCAAGCTCACCGGGCGCCTGCGCTACGACTGGGTCATGGGCAATTACGGCCTGTTCGTGCAGGGGGGCGTCGCGCATCAGGGTCACATGGTGACCGCGACCGGCTACGTCCCCGCTTATGACATACCGCCGATGACGACCTACGACGCCGCCGCAGGGGTCGCCAAGGGGCCGTGGGCGGTGCAGCTGTACGCCCAGAACCTCACGAACGTCAACTCACCGACGGAGATCAACAGCTTCCAGTTCGTTCTGGTCCAGGTTCCTGTGCGCCCGCGCGTGCTCGGCATCCGGTTCGACTACAAGTTCTCGCAGAGCAGGTAGCGCGAGCCGACCGTCGTCACACTCACCGGCCGACCTCACGATCGAGGCGTACGATCTGTCGACGGCGCGTTCAGGATGGAGGTGCGCAAGGCGCAGGATGCTTCGCGAGAGTTCGCGCCGGCGGCGGCTGCTTTCGGACCGCAGCAAACCGCCGTTGCCGCATGACCAACAGGGCTGGAGTGACCGCCAAGAGATCTCAGCATGCACGTCTCCCGATGCACCCGCCATTGCGCAACGCTCGGCTCGCTCACCCTACTCGCCACCGCAGGGTATGCGGGGCCGGCGAGCTCTCCGTCGGCGTACACCCCGATCACTCCTTCGATGGCCGATCGTACGATCACGCTCACGGGCC
Organism: Steroidobacteraceae bacterium; assembly: GCA_045810105.1. Taxonomy (GTDB): domain Bacteria; phylum Pseudomonadota; class Gammaproteobacteria; order Steroidobacterales; family Steroidobacteraceae; genus 13-2-20CM-66-19. The sequence goes on from JBJMWM010000008.1 coordinate 115,038, forward strand.
ACGATCTGACGATCGAGCAGATCGTCGCAGTCGCGCGCTACGGCGCCAAGGTGGCGCTCAGCCCGGAGGCGCGGCAGCGGGAGCAGGATAACTACGGGTTGCTGCTCGAGGCGGCCGCCGAGGGTGTGTCGGTCTACTGGTTCAACCGCGGAGCGGGCGATCAGCGCGAGCTCGTGATGTTCGAAGGCGATGCGACCTCTGCCGAGAACAAATCGAAGCTCGAGCAGGCACAGCTCGCAAGTTTCCGCAGCGGCGCCCTGCGGGGCTACGCGCCCGAAGTCGCTGCGGAGGAGATCGTGCGGGCGATGATGGTCGTGCGCGCCAACGCCATGACGTTCAATGCGCCGAGCCCGCAGCTCGCGCAGATACTGCTCGATCTGCTCAACCAACGCATCACCCCGGTGGTGCAGTCGCGCGGCACGCTCGGCGAGGGTGACCTCGGGCAACTCTCGAACGTCGGCGCCGCCATGGTCGGAGCGGGGGAGGTCTATTTCCGCGGTGTGCGCACGCTCGCGGCCAAGGCCCTCCCGCAGGCGGGGCTCAAGCCGATTCAGCCCTTCGCTGCGGACGACAACGCCCTCACCAGTAGTGATGCTTACGCGACCGGACAGGCGGCACTGGTGGTGAACGACGCCCGGCAAGCTCTCGAGTGGGCCGACCTGATCTACGCCATGGACCTCGACGGCATGAACTCCAGCATCACGCCGCTCAGCCTCGTGGTGCAGCTCGATCGTCCGGGCGCCTGGCTGAACTGGGACGCCGCGCGGGTACTCAACATGCTGAAGGGGAGCTACCTCTTCGACGCCGATCCGACGCGCATCATCCAGGACCCCGAGAGCCTCCGCGCATCCTCGATCCGCCAGGCCGCTGGCTGGGAGGAGTGGGCAACGCTCAATGACGCGGTGCTCTTCCAGGCGAACTCATCCGACCACAACCCCACGGTGCGCGTGGGGGTCTCGCCCGGGGATTCCTGGGAGCTCGCCACACCGCAGCTCAAGCGCTACTACGTGAAAGGCGGCCCGCTCAGCCACGGACAGCACGGATACATCGTCTCGAACGCGAACTGGGATCCCTATCCGATGGCGAACAAGCTGGAGAGCTTCGTCATTGCGCTGGCCAACATGGACATCGCGGTGATGTTGCGCATCGGCCGCTTCAGCAACCCGTTCTTCACGGGCGTGAAGCTCTCGGACGTTCTGCCTAACGCCCCGCAGTGGACCGGCGACTACCTCCCAGTCGCGCTTCAGCAGGAGATGCAGAGCCTCATGAACCCGGTGGCGCCTTTCGGCGCAGCGATCGTGAGCAGTGTTGAGGACCTGCAGGCTCAGACGTTCATCAAGGTGGAGCATGCCCGGCGGGCGGTTGACACGACGCTCGACCTCCTGGCGCAGGATCTACTCACCGGGAGCGTATGGATGGACGCACGCCGGGCGCAAAACCCGCAGCGCAATTTCGGCCCGGGGCCAACAGCGTTGTGGGGCGCCTTCCGCAAGGTGGTGCCGTTGCCGAACGTCGCTACAATACCCGTCGAGTCTGACGCTGCCCGGGCGGCAGCCTTTCTGCGCACGACCGATCCTGCGGCGTTCTATACCGGCGTGCCATTGCCGCGGACCGCGACAGAGCGGATGGCGGCCTCTGCAGCACAGGAAGGGCACGACTCGTGCGCCGCGAGCAAGTGATTTCCGCGCCCATCCAGGCGCTGTCCGCGCCGCCGGCCGCGGTTAGGACGCAGCGAAGGTGGCTCACTCGTCTCCGAGCGCCAACCTCAGCGGACCAAGCCACGGCTCGAAGTGCCGCCACTGTTCGAGCCCATCCCGGTAAATCTTCTGGCGCACCTGCTCGGAGCTGGCGCTGTGCACCTGGCGCTCGGTGCGGTGGAACTCGATGCAAGCCGGATCGAAATCGAGGCCGCAGAACTCCAGTATGCGGCGAACGTTGCCCTCGAGGTCGCCGACCAGCTCCTCGTGCTGCACCCGCAGGATCTTCCCGGGCAGCACCGTCTCCCAGTGCGCCATGAGGTCGAGGTACGCACGGTAGTAACGGGCGATGTCCTCGAGGCTGTAGGTGAACTGCTGACCCGATGCGTAGAGCTGCTTGAAGTTGCTGAAGCAGCAGGCCATCGCCTCGCGCCGCGCGTCGATGATCTTCGCCTGCGGCAGCATCAGGTGGATGAGGCCGAGGTGGCGGAAGTTGTTCGGCATCTTGTCGACGAAGAAGGCCTTGCCGCTCCGATAGACGCGCGTGTCAGCCAGATACTTCTCGCCGAGGCGCTGGCAATCGTCGGCGGTGAGCTCGCCGAGCAGCGCCGGGTAGCGCGGCTCGCTGTGCTGGTCGCTCCGGCCCTCGAGCTCCTGCACCAGCCGCGGGATATCCGCGAGTTCCATCGTGCCCTCGACACTTCGGTGTGAGGCGAGGATCTGTTCGATGAGCGTCGAGCCCGAGCGCGGCAGGCCGACGACGAAAATCGGCGCGCGGCTTCCGGAGCCAAAGCCGGCACGCGCCGCGAAGAACTCTGCGGTGCATACCGCCTTTTGTAGGCGCGCGTTGCGCTCGGTGATGCCCGGCCGGTAGCGGCACTCGGTCTTCTTGAGCGCATTGCCGCGCTCGTAGTAAGCGAAGGATTCGCCGTACTCGGCGCGGTCCTCGAGCGCCTTGCCGAGCGCGAAGCACAGGTGGTAGCGATCGGCGAGCCGCGTGGCAGGGTCCGCCTCGACCGCGCGCATGCCCGCGAGCTCGCCCTCGGTAAAGCGGTAGGTCTTGAGGTTCGCCAAGCTCCAGTAGGCGTCTCCGCAGTCCGATTTCACGCGTGTGGCCGTGCGGTACGCGTCTATCGCGTCAAGGGTTTGCCCCTGGGTCTTCAGCGCGTGCCCGATCGACAGATGAAGCTCCGGGTCCTGCCGCATTGTGCGAGCGAGCTCCCGGTACAGGGGCAGAGCACGCTCGTAGTCGCCGAAGCCCATGCACACGGTGGCGTAGGTGGTGCGGTACGTGCGGTTCTCGGGATCGATGCGCAGCAGCTCCTCCATCTGCGCGCGCGCCTGCGCGTGTTTGTGGCGCTTCAGCAGCACGACCGCGTACTCGTAGCGCGCGGGGTGACAGTCAGGGGCGAGCCGCAGCGCGCTCTCGAGCAGGAGCTCCGCGTCATCGAGTACGTCGTGCCGCACGCCGATTTGGGCGAGGAGCCGCATCCCCTCTACGTGATCGCCGTGCTTCAGCAGGTACTCGCGCACAACGCGCTCGGCGAGCTCGATTTCGCCATCGGCGAACATGCTGAAGGCCGTGCTGATCTCGACCGGGAGGCTCTTGAGCCTCGCGACGTTTTCCTCCGCGCCCTTCGCATCCGCCTCGCGGCCGGCGAGACGATAGAGAACGCTCAACGAGCGCCAGCTCGCCGGCAGCGCCGAGTTCAGGGTCAGCGCCCGCTCGAAGGCCGCAATCGCGGGACCCGCGGCCCGCAGCGCCACGTGACAGTGGCCGCGCTCCTGGAACAGCCGAGGGTACTCGGGATACAGCCGCTCGAGCCGGGTGAGCGTCGCAAGGGCCTCGGAAATACGCTTGAGATAGCGCTGGCTGACGGCCACGATGTAGAGCACATCGCGGTTCTCCGGGACCGCGGTAAGGAACTCCTCCCCGGCCCGCAGCGCTTCCTCGAACTGGCTGCGCTCAAGGAGCTCGCGCAGGCGGCGGACCTCCCGCTCGGCGATGATGGCAGCGGCATCATTCACAGCCCCCCCAACATACCCGCACCCGCTCCTCCGATGCCAGCTACAGCTTCCGCTCGTGCACGATATGGAAGGCTAGTTAGCATCGATCGAGATTGCGCACCGTGTCAGCACGGTGTGGTGCGATGTGGCGGACGAGCGACCGGCGCACCAATCTCGCGAGTGTGGACCACGTCGTTGCAGAAGACATGATTTCCCGTGACGATCGTTGCGACCGATTATCGCGACTAGCGGTAGCTCAACCTCGAGAGCGAAGCTCATCCAACAGATTCGCCGCCTCAATGAGGTCACGGGTCTGGGAGCCATCTGGAAAGCGATGATAAATCGAACCGAGTAACGCAATGCCTTTGCGAGCTGAGCCTTGATTGGCCCAAAGCTTTGCGAGACTGATTCCGCTACGCAGTTCTAGCGACAGCAAGCCCTGCTGCTCTGCCAAATGAAGGGCGCTGAGTAGACATGCCTCGCCCTCTCGCATATCAGGCGTGGGCTTTTTGATGAGGATTTCGCCCTTGACCCGCAAAAGATCGCACGTTTCGTGGGTCCGAAGGCGTTTTCCGCACCACTCGATCGCCTCACAGACTCTGTTGTATGCGAGCTCCCACTGTCCTGTTTTGAGCAGAGCTTCAGCCAGCGCCTTACTCATGTCCGGGCGGTACAGTTCGTAACCGTCCTCATGCAGAGCTTCAAGGGCGGTCCGCAGCGACTCTATTCCGCGCGATGAGTCACCGCGTAACACTGCGAGCCAGCCCTGCCAACCGACCGCGGCGCGAGAGTACGTCAAGAGCGAGTCTCGGGCTGTCCAGTGCAATACGCAATCGATGGAATCCTCCGCGGATTTCAGGTCGCCGATCTCCAGGAAAAGGAGAATGACTGACATGAGCATGTAGCAAAACCTGGAGGGACGATCTATGCCAGTGACCTCCTGCACCGCCTTTTTGGCCATCTTCAGCGCTTCACCAGGACATCCCAACAGCCACAAGCTGCGCGGCAGGACGAAGCTGACATTGCGAGCGTGCCATTGTACAACGCTCGTATTGAATTTCGCTGAGTACACCGGGGCATCGGAAGCCATTCTGCAGAGCGCGGGTACCTGGCGCTGATCGCCGATAAAGAACTCCTTGGTTGCAGCCGCGTCGTGCGCCATCGCATCTGCATATGGGTCGTCGATCTGCTTCGCCACGGCCTCGACCCGAGCCGTGAGCTCGCTAAGGCCGCGAAGATCTCCGCTTCTGAGTTGCCATCGATAAAGGCCATGGGAAAGAATTTGCAGCTGCATGGAAGCATCGCCGAGACCCTCTGCCACCTCTAATGTGCGAGCCAAGGCTGTGCGCGCCGTAGTCACGTTTCCCTTGGTGACCATGACAGCGAGCGCAAAACAGGCTTGGAGCTCGGACTCGAGCCGTGTTCCCCCAATGGCACCGAGAGATTTGATGGCGCGCTCGGTCCAAGTCGCGCATTCAGGCAGAAGGCTCGTTTGAAAGAAAAGGCAGGCCGAAGCGGCGGTGAGCCTCACTCCAAGAGCGGTGTCCCCCGGCTCGGAGAAAGCCCACTCTAGCGCGGCTCGCAAGTTGCTGAGATTCGAAACGAAGTAAGCTCGATTCTCCGGGCGAGGGGCGGCCCAGATGCTGGCTCCAAGGCTCTCCAGAGCGTGGGTCACATGCTCGCAGTGACGTCGCGCGATCTCGAGGTGCTCGCCGCTTTCTATGAGCTTCTGCCATGCGTAGGACCGTGTGGTGTCGAGGAGCCGATAGTGCATCGTAGCTGCGCTGTCCCGTGCCACGAGTGATTTTTCCACCAAAGTGGCGAGCGCCTCCGTCAACTCGGGCGGATCGAGGTTCTCCCGGGCGACGTCCAGTACCGCATTCAGAGAAAAGGCACCCACGAAGATGGCCAGGCGACGTAAGGTCAACCGCTCAGTGTCCGTTAGCAGGTTATAACTCCAATCAAGTGTGGCACTCAGCGTCTGGTGCCTCGGCAGCGCAGTACGACGTCCTCGCCAGAGCAACCTGAATTGGTGGTCGAGCAACGATGCGGTGCCTTGAACTCCGTACACACCGACGCGGCACGCGGCGAGTTCGAGTGCCAGGGCGATGCCATCGAGTCTGCGGCAAATCTCCGCGACAACCGGCGCGTCGCTATCGTTCAGTTCGAACGTATGAACACTGGCGGCAATCTGGCTGACGAACAGCTGCACCGCCGGGAACCGTAGTGCTTGCGTTGCTGAGACTGATTCCGAGCTCGGTGGTGGACAGTCGAGCGGCGACAAATGGTGGACTTGCTCACCCTCCGCTCGGAGTGACTCCCGGCTCGTTGCGAGAATGTGAACCTGAGGGGCCTCGCGGAATATGTTCTCAGCGAGCGCGGCGACGACCTCGATGACGTGCTCGCAGCTATCGAACAACAGCAGCACTCGCTGCTCGCCGAGGAAGGCCAGTATGGCCGGGAGGGGATTGTCCGAAGCCACAGAGATGCCGAGCTCTGACGCAAGGGCACCTGTCAGCAGCCGTGGATCCTCGAGGGATGCGAGGTCGAGGAAATGAACTGCCCCAGAGAAATCGGATAGCACTTCGTGAGCAACGGCCAAGGCAACGGTGGTTTTGCCGATTCCTCCTGCGCCTACAATGGATACGAAGCGCTGCTCCCTCAGCCGTACCGCGAGCTGTTGGACGGTATCGTCCCGCCCTACCATCCGTAGTAGGCGCCTGGGCAGGCTCGGCGCAGCTACTTGCGGAGATTTAACTTGACCAGTGGCTGCCAGTGCCCCGGTCCAGGTAACCGGAGCTGCAAAGTAGTAACCGCGACCCGGAACGTTAGTAACGTAACGAGCCCCCGATTCCCCATCACCGAGCGTTCTTCGTAGGGCGGCGACATTAACGCGCAAGCTGCCGTCGTCGACAACCAGATTTCCCCACGCGCGTGCGATTAGGTCCCGTTTGCTGACGACTTCCGGTGCGTGCTCCACGAGCATGATGAGGATTTCGAGAGCCCGACTGCCGATCTTGAGCGCGTCGCCGTCCCGCTCGAGCAGGCGCTCCGTTGCCCGCAGCCGAAAAGGGCCGAAGGACGCGACTCTCGGAGATGCCATGCCGGACGCGCCCGCATCAGGGTGAGATCTGGATCCGGGTACCGCGGACTCGGGTGCGCGATCGCCAAGCCTCTCACCCCCATCGCGTCTCGCCATTGAGAGCAGCTCACGCCCAAGGTGTAAGAGCGGACTCTCACCGGCGAGCCGCGCTCTCTCATTTCCCGCAATAGTCCAACATAACTCCGACACTCGACTTGCGTCAACGCCACCCCGAGCGGTGACGCGGCCGCGGTAGTTAGAGGCGGAGATCGACGCGACTTGCGATGAAAAAGGCCAATGAGCGAGTGTGTGATATTGCGCAAGCGTGAGCGGCAATGGAGCGCTCGCGGGTTATGCACCACGGCCGAGCGAGCGCATGCCCTAGTCGAAGACGGCGTCAAAGATTTCGATGTCCAGCAACGGCGGCTTGGCGATTGGGGCGCCATCAGACTCCAAGCGAAGAAGCCGGCACAGGGTGGGCACGAGGACTCCTGAAAATCGCTGATGCGCTGAAAACATCTGAGCGACCCCAGTTCGCCCGTCATACGGGGCCAGGTAGTCCTGTCTTCTCATGATTCCCTGGCTATCGAAATAGAAGGTCTGCTCGGCAGAGTGTGTAACCATTCGGGGTGGAAACCGTACTCTGAGGCGACGCCAGATCTCGCCACGCACACTCCTAGGCTCGACCTCCTCGATCTCAAAGTCCGGGTCGGAGAGAACGAAGGGCGCGTTCATGTAGTTCCAGATGAAGTACCCGCAATAGCGCGCGAGCAGCAGCTCGTCCCACGTGGTACTCGCAAGCAGGGCGTGAAACTCCCCCGGCGTAGCTTTACGCTCCTTCAGCCGGCGGCCGTCCGATCCCTCGAGCGCCACCCAATCTGGTCGGTACAACGCGCGCCGGTCAGCCGCCATGAACCCAGTGATCTCAAGAACCTGATCTCGTGTACTCCCTTCGACTAGAAGCTCCTTCAATTGCGCGGAACTACATTTCTGGGTGCACAGCGCTCCGCCAATCGACACGTGCACAGTGAAGCGCTGCACCTGCCGCCACAGATGCAGCCCACCACTTGCGTGCAATGCATCCTCAAGCAACCCCACTCATTGACTCCGTGATCACTGCTCGATCCAGCCTGGACTAACCTGGGCTCGGACGCAGACTAGGGTCGGGGAATCGTAAGATCAATGATTCCCCGGGGCTGGATGACAACATTTAACACCGTTTAACGCGGGGAGCACGCGCGGCGTAGTTACGCACCCGATTGAAAGGCGAGGGCCGAGGCTGAACGGCCCGTAAGTCCCTGGTTTCTCTGTTGGAACCGTTTCCCTGACGATCGGGCTGGCAGCTCAGGAGACGTAACCCTTTCTTCGGGATGACTCCTCGGAGCACCACCTAGCGCCTACCACCGCTGACCTCAACCAACATCTGGTGGTTGCGAGTGTTAACACCGTGTCGCAAGGCATAACTCGCATCTCTGCACCACATTTGCCTAAATATTTCTGACCCCCAGCGAATGGACGGTCGCAAATCAATGCGCTTTAGGAGGAATGGAAATGAACATCACGGAACACAATCTTCCGTGCGCGGAAGCAGCCATAACGACCGAGCCACCCATCGTCTTCGTCGTCGACGATGACGCATCTGTGCGTGAATCATTGGCATCGCTCATCCGCTCAGCAGGGTGGCATCCGAAGCTATTGTCATCGGCACAAGAGTTTCTGACCCTTCCCCGCATCCACGCTCCCTGCTGTCTGTTGCTAGCTGTCGATCTACCGGACCTCTGTGGCCTCGATCTGCAGCAGCGCGTCTCGGACCGAACTGACATGCCAATCATCTTTATCGGGGATCCTGGCGATATTTCGACGACGGTCAAAGCCATGAAGGCCGGTGCAGTCGAGTTCCTGACAAAACCGTTTCGCAACGACGTAATGAGGAGTGCTATGCGGGACGCCATCGACCGGAGCCGTGCCGCCCAGAGGTGCGAGGCTGGGATGAGTGTCTTACGGGAACGTCATGCGGCACTTACTCGTCGCGAACGCGAAGTGATCGGGCTGGTGCTGTCGGGTTGGCTGAACAAACAGATCGCCGCCAAGCTCGGCATCACCGAGATCACGGTGAAAGCGCACCGTGCCAACATGATGCGAAAGATGGGTGCTAATTCCTTCCTGGACCTGGTGAAGATCGCGATCAGGCTGCGCCTCATGCCGGTTACGAAGACTGAAGGTTCTGCGGCTCGGCCCCTGGACACTCAGATCCCTGTGCGAAGCGGGTCACGCGGGACCTCCGCACATGCCGTCGTGCCTGCAGGCCTTTACCTCCCGAAGTCGGTAATCGGGCGCCTGACATCGGAGCCGGACGGTTTACATGCGTCCTTCAGCCTCGCATGCCGCCTCGTAACCGCCGCGGGCAACGAGCCCGCGGGATTCGCGCCGAACCTCTGTTGGTTTCCGGCGGAACGAGGAAATCCACATTGGAGCCTTGTAAAGGAAACACTTTGGTGCGTGCGACGGCACAAAGGTGTTGTCCGGCGACCACGGAGGCAAGCAGTATGAGCGAGTCGGCAGGCGCGATGACCGAGCGGCAGGAGATGCTCGCAAGATCGATGCACCCGTTCGGTGAACTGGAGCGCATCGCCTCCGTGGCGCCCTATCGCTTCGGTCAGACGATTTACTTCCAAGACCAGCGAGCGGATTGCTGGTATAGCATCCTGCGGGGGGCTGCTCGCGAGTGCGCCGTCAATGAAGATGGAAGGCGACAGATCGTAGATTTCCTGCTTCCGGGCGATGTCTTCGGGTTTTCCAACGGTGCTGCTAGAGGACTGGCGGTTGAAATCATTGCGGAGCCAGCGCTAGTGGCCTGTTATCCGCGTCACCGAGCTGAGGCGCTGGCCGAAGCCGACGCTGCGGTAGGCAGGGGCATCCGCCAGTTGGCGTTTGAGTCGATTGAGCGGCTGCAGCGCCGCGCACTCTTGCTCGGGTGCAACAGCGCCATGCAGAAAGTGAGCGCATTCCTGCTCGAAATGGCCGTGCGCTGTGGAAGCATATCTCACGAGCCCATCGCGCTGCCGATGACCCGCTACGACATCGCCGACTACCTTGCGCTCCGGGTCGAGACAGTGAGCCGCACGCTTAGCGCGCTGCGCCGGCAGGGTGCGATCGCACTAGTGGGTACGCGCAGAGTGCGGATCATCGATCATCGTCGCCTCGCAGCGCTCGGTACGAAAGTTATCCGCCTACCGCCCGCCCAGCAACTGCGCTGCGCTTAATCGGGCCTAGGGCGCAGGTGCGATCGTAGCAATCCATCGCCTAGGCATGAACAACGTTGTGGCCGCCGGAAGCTCTCGAATGTAGCCTGTTACCTTTGCCGAAATAGGCGTTAGATCGGACTGGAGATAAGCATCATTCGTCCGTTGCCAGCCTTCCCCGCTTTCCCAGCGGGTCCAATTGGTCGATACGATCACGATGATCGCGATGCCCACTATGAACACCAGAATGCGCCATGTAAATTCGAAGGCCTTATTCCAATCCACCATGTGAATACAACTCTTGGTTCAGCAGAACCATGGTGAACGTGACCCCAAGGCTATCGTCGTGACTCGTATTGACGCATTGAGCAAGGTCAACCGACTCTGAACAAGCAAGTAAGGAGCCCGCAGCCTTTGAAAATGACTGTCGGTGATGCTCTGGTCACAGAACAATCCTGAAGATACCAAGAAGACTTGATCCGGATCATGGCCGTGCAGGAGGTACGAACTAAAGTGCACGCGTGCTCGCGCACAATTTGGGCCTTCGAAGATGAGGTTCTGGGGAATGTCGGTCGGCGATCATGCCGATCGGAATGGAAAGGAGATCAGCGATGCGTGTGAGGTACGTGAGATGGCTGGCGATGACGGCGTCAGTGGTAGCAGGTGTAGTCGGAGCAATCTTCTCGCGCTCCAGTGACCGAGCGTTCGATCTGCTCTTGCGCATTTTCGAGCGAGATGAACTTGTTGACATTCAGGCACTCATCACGCAGCCGTCCCAGTTGAATGACTCTATGTGCCCGTCTTCGCTTCTGGAAGCTACCGATGGCCCTGGCATTAGATGTCGAAGTGGCATTCCAACGCTGCAACATTTCCACTGAAGAGACAAATGACCGAGGAGAAAACTACTATGAAGGCGATTGTGGTGACGGACCAGGCTGCTGGAACGGCCGGGATGAAGCTGGTGGAGCGACCCGAGCCGCAGGCAGCGATAAACGACGTCGTCGTCCAGGTTCATGCGTCGGGATTCGTCCCGACAGAGATGGGGTGGCCCTCCACCTGGACCGATCGCCGCGACCGTGACCGAACACCGTCGATCCCAGGCCACGAGCTGGCCGGCGTGGTCACCGCTCTCGGCTACGGCTCGACGGGGCTGTCGGTAGGACAGCGAGTGTTCGGCCTCGCCGATTGGTATCGCGACGGCACCCTGGCGGAGTTTGTAGCTATGGAGGCACGCAACCTCGCGCCGCTCCCGGGCGACGTTGACTTTACGGTGGGCGCGAGTCTGCCAATCTCGGGCCTCACCGCGTGGCAGGGACTGTTCCAGCACGGCCGCCTCCAGGCGGGGCAGAGCGTCCTCGCGCACGGCGCCGCCGGCGCAGTCGGGTCGATGGTGATACAACTCGCACGAGAGGCCGGCGCTTACGTCATCGGCACGGGCCGCGCCGCCGACCGTCAGACGGTGCTCGACTTCGGCGCGCAGGAGTTCGTCGACCTCGCGAACGACACCCTGGAAGACGTCGGTGAAATCGATCTGGTGTTTGATGTCATCGGTGGCGAGATCGGGAAGCGATCCGCAGGCCTGATTCGAGCCGGAGGAACATTGGTGTCCATCGTCGGGCCGCCCGAGACGCAGCCCGCCAACGGCCTGGCGGTCGACTTCGTTGTCGAGTGCGATC